>CAWDQJ010000005.1:0-185089 GCA_963804475.1 Methanotrichaceae archaeon | reverse complement strand
GGTAAATTATATTGTGTAAATAGTATTTATAAATTACGATATAATAAGGTTTTTTGAGATCCTCTATGGTGGTTGGATGGGCTATAAGGCATAGATTTCAAAGATGGCAGAAAAGTAAATATGCGGCTACGCACCCTCGTGGCAAGCTGCAGGATATTCGAAATAATAATTCTATAGGAACATGCGACACAGCACTACAAGACCGAAAAGTCTATGAACGTTCCCATGCTTTATATTAAAGCACTTCATGATTTAGTCAGAAAACAGTGGTTGGGAAAAATAGAAAAAAGAACAAAGATCGCCTATTGTTTGCATATCCGGCGAAACCAGAATATTGACGGAAGTTTATGCAGAGCATTGGTTTCTCATGACTGGCATACCAGCTTCTCGAAACAGTCCTTGCATAACACCTTGCCGTTCGCCGTCCGTCCCAGGATCTCCATGAAACCTTCCCCGCACTCCTGACACTTGAGTGAAGGATAGATCTTGGCCTTCTCTGGTACGGGAATATCTACCTGCCTCACCGAGAGCAGATCTTCATCTTTTCCGCTCAGGACGTCTTCAATGACCTGAGACCTCAGCACCTCAAACTCCTCTTTCTCCGACGGAGTTAGCCGTCCAGCCACAGCCTTCTGCCGCAAGGTGTCCATTCCGCGTAAGAGATCGTCCTTGAAATAGATACGCAACGCCCGGTCTTGATTGCGAGAGTAGAAGGTGAAAACCTGCTTTCCATTACCCACAAAGATCAGATTGCCCTTGCCGATCGTGCAGCCCAAGAGCGATTGCACAGCATCCACGCTGCAGGATTTGTTCTCGGCAATGCATACCAGCTCCTCGTCCTTAGAGCGAGGATAATGCTCACCTGCATACTTTGCCACCCGATAGCCCATGGCGAGGCCCGGGCAAATATGGCCATGAAACTTTGCCGCCTCTCTGAAGTCCTCTTCCATAATTGTCACCTGGCTTTGACTCCTTCTAGTAATTCAGTTGGATCTTTTCTCGTATTCCATCTCCATCCTGGCAGCCTTCAGTTTTCTTATGCTGATATAGTACTGAGCCAACAGGACCAGGCCCGTCAGAGCCAGAATGGCTAGAATGATCATCAAGGCCTGCGGAGCACTTTTTCGGTAATAGTTGACCTCGATGTACGAAATTTGTGTGGTATTATTCCATGTGAGAATACTCCCGGAATCATCCTCCAAAAATTCGCCCGGCTCCGGCCGTGCAATGCCCAGGCTGCGCTCTCCCGTCGTGAAACCTGCTGGCAGAATTATGCGCAACTGGCCGTGATCTCTAATGGGAAGTACGAACTGCTGCCCTTGCAGATGCATGGTGTAGATCAGCCTTCCTATTATGGGCTTTTCAAAGGTGAGGCAGTATATATGATCACCCCGCCAGAATCGATAGCTGCTGTTGAATGTGACGTTCTTGCCCGATTCGTCGAAGAGCGTCATATTATCAGTCTTCTCGGGCAGTGTGAGATTTAATTGGCTGGCATTGATAGGCACAATGACCTGCGCCTCTTTCTCCCCCAGATGGTATATAGTGCCGTTAAACTGTGTGCCGGAGGAGATCATGCAGATGGCCGCCAGGACAAGCAGAGCCCATATGCCCGATTTGAGGAGATAATCGTACATCGTTTGGGAGAGCTATGCGCTACAGCTTTATCAAAGGCGCGCCTACTCTTGACTATGACTATGGCATTGAATATTTATTCTCCACTATTTTACGCAATGTAAGACACGCTAGACCGGTCAAAACCTTGCACCAACTCCAGTCCTGCATCTTCTGGCTTCCAGGATACATCGGGGTAATCCGGATGCTTGATGACCTCTCCGGCATTGGCTGCCACCGGCGTGGCCGGATGCGGTAATCAGTGCTAATTTGAAACGCATGTAGGCCAGCCTAAATATATAACACTAACCTAAAGTTACTGATGTTTGAGCCCACCTTACAATATTAATAATAAAGAGTAAATGAAATTATTAAAACAATATAACTGGCGTGTAGCACCGTGAAATATCAAATAGACGCCGCGAGCGCCTGAAGCCTGCACTCTCCTCATTCTCTCTGCTGCAAGAGCCCCTTCCCCAGACCGATCTCCATCCAGGCCCAGGCCCAGATCACGGCCTCAAAAGCCCTGATGAGATCACCTTTCTCCAGAAAATACTGGCAGTCACGAATGTAGGCGGAGACGTTCTCTCTGAACTCTCCATCCCCAGATATACTCTCGTAAAGGTCCTGTGCCTTCTTCTGCCACTTCACGGTCTCAGCACGCAGATTTTCTTCCAGTTTTCCTTCAGCGTATCTTCTGGGGCCACAGACCAGAGAAGGCTTTTGCGCCTCTTCTTTATTCCTTCCTGGACATCCTTTTTCCCGGTTCATTTCCTAAGCCCTATTGCGATTACTTGCTTTTGGCAGATACATCATTGGCTATTCTGGTCATTTTCGGACTTTGTGACTCTGGTCACCCTGCACTCACCGACCTCTACATTTACCATGGTCTTGACAAGATAGCCCTCCGTCCTCAGCCTTTCCACGCCGTCGCCCCGCCTTACTACTACTACCACATCCTTGACAATGGCGCCCGCCACCTTCAGAGACTTGAGCACGGCAAGAAGCGTTCCGCCCGTGCTGATGACATCGTCTACCACGATGACGCGATCGCCCTTGTTTATGCCGTTCAAGAAGAGCTGCGACTTGGAGTAGCCGGTCACCTGGGAAACCTCGATCTCGCCGGAAAGGCCGTATTTGCGCTTTCTTATTATCACCATAGGAATGTCGCAGATGATGGAAAGGCAGGTAGCTATGGGAATTCCCATGGCCTCCACTGTTACAATTTTGTCCACCTCCAGATCGGCAATGCGCACGATCTGGCCGGCGACCTCCCGGATCAGCTCCGGTCTGATCTCGGGCACGCCGTCAGTGATGGGATGTATGAAGTAGTCGTACTCCCCCCTCTTGGAGACAGGAGCCTCCAGTAATGATTTTATGAGCCTTTCAAGCATATTCTAGCCTCAATTTTTGCAGGTTGATGTGAGAGTGATAATCGCGTAAATCTGCGAATTACGGTGCATTAGGTGACTTTGTGATGACACAACATCTTGCCACCCTCAAAGCTCATCTCGCCCTTTGGGAGCGCTCTCTTCGGTGCGGTTCACCTTCTTGACTTTAGCCAGACGGGCTTTGGTGGCCTTGATGGAGCCTGCCAGGCTGGAGGCGGCATCCTTTGGGCTCTCACAATCAATGCAGTCCTTCGTGTCCAGGATGGAGAAAACAAGACCTGTCTCTGTATCTATATTCATTGTCAGAGAGCTGTTATTGGAATACCTGCAGACAAGCTCCACAGGTCGGCTCAATGGCGAAATAGAGTTGAAGATCAGCCCGGATCTAATGGTCTCATTCGGCTCCAGAACCATGACAGACATGGCCTTCTTTCCGTAGGTGCGATAATCTTTGCTTTCGTACTCCCAGCCCCACTGGTCTTTCAATGTGAAGTCATTGGCTGAAATGTTAAGCGTCTTCGTATCGTTATTGGTTATCGCCACATCCAATTCTATTATCTTCTTATTGGAGTTTATGCTGGAGCGAAGCACTCCATAGTAGAGCAAGGTCACATTTCCGCTGCTGGAGTTGACAAGCTCGGGGAAGCGAAGCGAGAACTGCTCACCTCCCGCTTTGTCCTTGGACAAATCTATAGTCAGGCTCTTGGCAATGGTCTCCTTCGGGACGGCAAAGCCAACCAGCCGACGGCCTGGCTGTAACTCTTTTATATTCTGAGTGCCGGTCTGAAAAACCCTGTCGTTCCCATCGGTGAGGCTGTAGGCTGCAAGAATTGGAGTTTTATCGCTTTCGTTTATTCTGGTCAGACAAGTGTCTACAACGAGGACCGAATATGAATCATAATACGTGTATCCAGAAAATCCGGGGTCCTTGAAGGAGCCGAAGATGGTGCAATTTATGACCCCATTGCTCGCTTGCAGAGGATAACTTTGAGCGATTCCCGGTATGAGGATCATGAACAATGCCAGAGCCAGCCATCTCATCTATAACATACCTCCAATGTTATGATATATTCTTTTTGGTGCCTTTTGGATCTTTGCCTCGAATATATCTCCATAAGTCCGGCAAAGTCCCTATCAAGAAAATGCCTGGGAGATATCCCCAGGCAGCAGGCAATAAGCCCGTAAAAGCCGTCCATCAAAGATTGGCGGAAACGCTCGATGAGCTATTCGAGGCGCCGCTTGATGTGCTATTCGCTGTGCCATCCGGCGTCTTTTTATACAGATCCGATCTAGTGGTCGCGAGCCGCGCCTGGCTGGCAGCTACTCTCTCCTTAATGGAGCCTATCTTGGAGCTTGCGTTCTGTTTGGCTGTAGCCTTCACGGCTTCATCCTGTGCATTCTGATCCGAGGTCGACAGGGTTGCCGCAGGTTGCGGCCGAACTGCGGCCGCGCCCTTTGTGGCATTGAAGCCGTAGACAAGCTCGTCCGAGAGCGGCACGTAGTCCTTATCAAAATCTATGATGATCTGGTTGGATGTCCCATAGTCATATGCCAGGGCTGCTGGACGGCTTATAAGCGAGACGCCGGTAAATCCCACCAATACACGATCTAGTGTGGCATTTTTCGGCTCGATGATCTCCGAATCAAAGCCTGCGGTGGGAAGATAGGGCCAGCGCCACTGGTCCAACAGTGTGAAGTTTTCCGGGCTGACATACATATTTTTGGTACCGTTATTCTGTACGCGGACCTGAACCACTATGCCTGCTCATCGGGATTGATCAGCCAATCGGTGATTCCGTAGTACCTTACCACAAGTTTGTCGTTGCTGCCCTTAGGTGTCGCCCACCAGTTTATGTAAATGGGCTTTCCGTTCAAAGGAGTCACATTGATGAGCTTGAAGAGTCTGTCCTTGGGAACAAGGAAGTAGACAAGCTGCTTTCCGGAAGAGATCGGCTTATACAGGCCTGGCTGGTAGATATTATTATCATCATCCACCAATTGGTATGTGGCATTCTCAGCTCCCAAGAGCCCGACATCGACCTTTAATATTTCCTGTGTTGCATTTTCATCATCCAGAGGCGTCCTGGTCGTCTCGAAGAACACCACGGTCGAGTTTCCATCGTTGCCCTGCAGAGGCATGGCTTGGGCTATACCGAAGGCCAATGCCAGCAGAAGAGCTAGAACAATTAATCTCATCTGATACCCCCATTATGTCTATTACCTGCATTTGCCATTCAATTATATACATTTTATCCAAGAACTTTTTTTCATAGAAACCTGACGAGACCGCCAGGCTGGGAAACCTATATCTGCCTGTTTCATCATAAGCAGAGCCGGTGTTCTAGATTGTCATCGCCTATCCTTGTAACCTGCGGTCTGCCCTACGCCAACGGGTCCTGTCATTTAGGCCACTTAAGAACCTATGTGCCTGCGGACATCTTCGTTAGAGGATTGAAAAAGATGGGCAAAGATGTGCTTTTCGTCTGCGGTTCGGACGCCCACGGAACTCCGATTGTGGTCAATGCCGAGGCCAGAGGGATGACGCCCAAAGCGCTCGTGGCCAGATATCACCAGCACTTTGACGAGGTCTTCAAAGAAATGGGCGTCAATTTTGACCATTTTGGAGACACCGACGATCCCGTCTGCCACAACCGCACGCAAGAAATGGTCCAGGCTCTCATGCAGGGCGGCCACATCTATCCCAAGGAGATCGAGCTGGCATACTGTCCCAAATGCGAGCGTTTCTTGCCGGATAGGTATGTGGAAGGGGAATGCCCTTATTGCGGAAAGCCCGCTCGCGGCGACGAGTGCGACATGGGCTGCGGCCGCCATCTGGAGCCTGGAGAGATTAAAAACGCGGTCTGCAAGGTCTGCGGCGGAAAAGCCGAGTACCGCAGGCAGATCCATTATTTCTTCAGGCTTTCCGAGTTCAAGGATTTTCTGCTCCAGTATCTAGAGACTTTAGAGGGAACTACTTCCGCGCGCAATTACGCGATGGAGTGGGTCCGCCAGGAGCTGAAAGACTGGTGCATAACGCGCAATATGGCCTGGGGCGTCAAGTTTCCCGGCCACGACGATCTGGTGGTCTATGTCTGGGTGGATGCGCCCATCGGCTACATCGCTTTCACAGAGGAGTGGTGCATAGCTCATGGCCGAGACTGGCAGAGCTATTGGAAGGATGGTGCAAAGATCATACACTTCATCGGCGGGGATATCGTCTACCACCACTGCATCTTCTGGCCGGCCATGCTCAAAGGAGCCGGCTACACCCTGCCTTCCACAGTAGTGGCCAGCGGCATGCTCAAGATCGATGACAAGAAGTTCTCCAAATCACGAGGCAATGTCATCTGGGTCAAAGACGATTACCTGAAAAAGGGTCTCCATCCCGATCTGCTGCGCTACTATCTGGCCAGTTACACCGCTCACAACAAGGAGGTCAACTTCGCCTGGAAGATCTTTGCCGATAAAGTAAACACCGAACTGGTGGGAGCTTTTGGAAACTTCCTCAACCGTGCTCTCACCTTCACAGTGAAGAACTTCGGGGGCAGAGTCCCCCAGGGTGAGATCGACCAGGAGGTCATGGCCAGGATTAAGCAGGCATTAAATGAAGTCGTATCCGGCCTGGAGGAGTACGAGTTCAAGAAGGTCGCAGACAATGTTATGACTTTAGCGGACTATGGCAATATCTACTTTCAGAGCCGTGAACCCTGGAAGTTGGTCAAAAGCGATAAAGCAGCGGCCGGTGCGGTGCTGAAAAGTTGCCTGCAGATCGCCAAGGCACTGGTCATCCTTATGGAGCCGATCATGCCCACAAAGATGGAGGCCGCCTGGAAGCAGTTGGGACTGGAAGGCAATATCAGCGAGAAGCCCTTCCAAGAATCTCTGGGGCCACTGCACGCAGGCCAGCTTCTGGGAAGACCGGAGATACTCTTTTCGCGTATGGAAGAGGCTACCGTTATAGAATTGAACAGGGTATTCAGAGAAAGAATAGAGCATGCTGAGGCAAAAGAAAAAGAAAATGCTGTAGCGAATAAGGGACAGATCTCATTTGAGGAGTTTGGGTCCCTGGACATATGCATTGGTGAGATAAAAGAGGCGGGCCACATCAAGGGCTCGGAAAAGCTCCTCAAGCTCATGGTGGACATCGGCGCTGAGACTCGCCAGGTGGTGGCAGGAATTGCCCAAAGCTACACGCCAGAAGATCTTGTGGGCACGCAGGTCGTAGTCCTGACTAACCTATTGCCTGCCAAGCTTTTTGGCATCGAGTCGCAAGCCATGCTTCTAGCCGCAGACGCAGCCGGCAAGGCCGTGCTGCTCAGGCCTCGTGAATCAGTAGAAACAGGAACAAAGGTAAGGTAGGAGGTTTTTATTCTGCTCCAAATCGAGAACCTGTCCAAGACATATAGGTTGAAGGACAGAGATGTTGTGGCTCTTGAAAATGTCAGCTTCACCACCAGACCGGGTGAAATTTTAGGAATTGTGGGAAAGAGCGGTGGCGGCAAGAGCACCCTGATGAAGATCCTGCGAGGCATGCAGAGCTTTGATTCCGGCAAGATACTCCTGGATGGCATTACCATCACACCCGATTCCAGCGACGACGTGAGAAGGGCGCAGATGGCCGTCACAGCCATACATCTGCAAAGAGACTTCGCCCTCTGGACGGAGACTGCCCTCAAAAATGTGGTACGAAGGATCCACTCCAGGAAAACCGGCTTTGAGATCCTGCCTATTACCTCGGACTGGGACTATGATGAGATGTACGAGGAGGCCATGTACTACCTGCGTCTGGTGGGCCTGGGGGACAAAGCGCAGCATCTGGCAACCATCCTCAGCGGCGGCGAGAAGCAGAGGCTGCTCATAGCCAGACAATTGGCCAAGAAACCCAAAATATTGCTGCTGGATGAGCCGGCCACCATGGCCTGCCCGGCCACTAAGCAAGAGGTGCTGGATGCCATCAAGAACGTGAACAATGAGCTGGATCTGACCATAATAGTAGTATCACACCTGCCCGAGATTCATGAGTATCTGGCACATAGACTGATCTGGCTGGATAAGGGGAAAATCGTCGCCGATGGAAAACCGAAGCAGGTCTTGGACCGATTTATGGCAGGAATCGGAAAAATGGAGCCTCTGGCATCTTGGCCCAATGCCAAGCCTCTCATTAAAGTGAGAGGTTTATCTAAGAGAGGCTGCCAGATTTGCACAGGAGAGGTCCTGAACGTCCTAAATATGGAAAACCTCAACTTCGACGTATTAGAGAATGAGATCACATCAATCATCGGTAACAGTGGTGGTGGCAAGACCACCCTTCTCAAGATCATGCAGGGCGTTCGATTGCCGGACGAGGGAGTAGTGTATTATCGGTACGGCGATAAATGGGTAGACATGATGAACTACTCGCCTGATAGAATGAATGTCCGCCGGACTTTAGGGATCATGTATCAGGAGTTCGCTCTTTACGCAGGCGAGACCATCCTCGATCAGATTGCATATAAAATGGGCATCAAGAGCAATGATGTAATTAGCCATGCCAGAGATATGGCGGAGGAGATGGGCATAAGCGACAAGGTGCTTGATGTTATTTATGCAATGACAGATATGTCGGAAGAAGACGCCAAAGCCGCCCTTGAGGCACTGGGACTGACCAGAGACATATTCAAAGATCTATTCCCACGGTTTCCGGCGACGGAGGCCCGTAAGTTTGCCGAGCCGATCTTTGATTTAATATCCCTTGATCCGGAAGTTATGTGGAAGCTGCCCGAGCAACTGAGCGGCGGAGAGCTAGTAAGAGCATCCCTAGCAATTCTCCTGGCGGCCAGGCCAAAGATACTGATTCTGGATGAGCCCTTCGGTGATATCGACCCCATCACCATGCGTGAGGTCTCTAACGCCATTAAGAAGATCAATGCAGAGTTTGGAACCACCATAATCCTGGTCAGCCACCATGTTGATTTCGTAAAGGAGATATCCCACCGGGCCATGCTCATTGAGAAAGGAGCCATTGCAGCGGACGGAGACCCGACAACAGTATGCAACGCCTTCCTGGCCTCCTGCCATGCTCCCTATCTGAAGTACCTGGAAGAGCGCTATGCGATTCATGGATGATAGGGGATGGACGAGCAAGTAGAGGAAATTTACCGACAGGTAGCTGATCAGATAACGCCGGAGGATTTCCAGGCCAGGGTAGAGGAGAAAGTGGCCCTCATGGCGGGCTTATGCGATGGCAGGACTGCGGCCTTGCTCGTGGCCCGAGACCTGGGCGCATCCGAGGTTTTGACCAAGATTGGCAGCATCCGGCCGGAGACGGGAAATGTCACCTTCATGGGCCGGGTGCTCGCCGTCTCCGAGATCCACGAATTTCCCCGCTCGGACGGATCTATGGGAAGAGTCGCCAACCTTACGCTGGCCGACGAGACTGGATCTGTGCGCGTGGCTCTCTGGGATGAGACTGTGGAGCTGATCCGCTCCGGAGACCTGAAGGTCAACCAATGCCTCAAGGTGAGGGGGTTGGCCAAAGAGGGCTACTTGGGGACTGAAGTTACCTTAGGTAGGCGCGGAGGCATCGAGGAGGTGGACTTTGATATATTGCCAAGGACTGAACCTCATAAAATTATGGAGATCAAGAGCGACATGGGCGAGGTCAACCTTCTGGGTGTGGTCGTGGATCCGGGCGAGATCAGGGAGTTTTCGCGTAAAGACGGAGGCAGGGGGCAGGTCAGGACTGTACTTTTGGGAGATGAGACTGGCAAGATCAGGCTTACCCTCTGGAATGAACAGGCGGCAATGTCTCTGGAGAAGGGCGGGACAATAGAGGTTGTTAACGGCTCATGTAGAGAGAGGTATGGGTCACTGGAGATTCAGACGGGAAGCTACAGCACAGTGCGAAAAAGTGACAAGAAGGTGCAGTTCTCCGAGAAGATGACGCCCATAGCTGACCTGTTGCCGGGCATGCTCAGTAGTGTCTCCGGCTTTGTGACAGGCCTTGGAGAGGTGCGGGAGTTTCAAAGAGATGACGGAAAAGCCGGAAGGGTTGCCAACATCTACATCTCCGATGAGACGGGCCGTATCAAAGTGGCTCTTTGGGCAGAACATGTAGATCTCTTGCAGAACCTGGATCTGGGCTACAGGGCGGAGTTGATCGATGCCCTGGCCAAGAGCGGCTGGAACGAGGAGTTGGAGCTGTCCTGCGGATGGCGCACCAGGATTACTTTCGCTCCGCCTGGATAACGTTGTTAAAGAGGATATGTGACCTTATATCTGAGGAATATTCTAAGGAACTGGAAAGATGCCGACAAAATTACTGGAAGATCTGCCGGGTGTAGGTCCGGCCACTGCGGAAAAGCTGCGTGATGCTGGCTTTAGCTCAGTGGAAGCTATAGCAGTTGCCTCTCCAGGCGAACTAGTGGCCGCGGCAGAGGTGGGAGAAGCCACCGCGGCTAAGATCATTGCTGGGGCTAGAGATGCGGCGGATGTGGGCGGCTTTGAGACGGGAGACCAGATCCTAGAGCGCAGAAAGCTGGTGGGCAAGGTCACTACCAGCAGCAAGAGCTTCAATGAGCTGTTGGGCGGGGGGATGGAGACTCAGTCCATAGTGGAGCTTTACGGCGAATTTGGCTCGGGCAAGACGCAGGTGGCCCACCAGCTGGCCATAAACGTGCAACTGCCGAAGGAGATGGGCGGCCTGAACGGCTCGGCCGTAATAATTGACACCGAGAACACCTTCAGACCGGAACGCATCGCTCAGATGGTGAAGGGCCTGCCGCCGGCCCCCGACGGCCAGGACCGGGACCCGGCTGATTTTTTGAAAAACATCAGCGTGGCCAGAGCCTTCAACTCCAATCACCAGATACTCCTGGCGGAGAGCGCCATGGACCTGGCAGAGAAGGCCAAAGACTCGGAGCGGCCTGTGCGCCTGCTCATTGTCGACTCGGTGACGGCCCATTTTCGTGCCGAGTACGTAGGGCGCGGAACTCTCGCAGACAGACAGCAGAAGCTAAACAAGCACCTGCACGACCTGATGCGCTTTGGCGATCTGAATAATGCCCTGATTCTGGTGACCAATCAGGTCATGAGCAAGCCTGATACATTCTTTGGCGATCCGACCAAGCCCGTGGGCGGGCACGTCCTGGGGCATACATCTACTTTCAGATTGTACCTGCGAAAGTCCAAGGGCGAAAAACGCATTGCCAGACTGGTGGACTCGCCCAACCTGCCGGACGGCGAAGCGGTCTTCTCAGTGACCATGGAAGGACTGAAGGATTAAGGGATGAATGGTGATAAGGGCATCATAAGAAGGGATTAACAGTCTTGGTCTATACCAGATGTCCCCTCACCAATTACCATATACTCACATCTGATATATATTTCTTTTGTAATGTTGAGAGTCGCGAGATATTGCGGCCCAATGGCAACAGTTGAAAGCCGGACAAGGAAGCTACGTCTATGAGTAGTGGGGGATCCAGGTAAAGGAGGGAGAATAAAACAGTATTTTATCGCGGATCGCCGCCGTTCCATTCTAATCACAATAGACATAGATGATTGCGATAACCTGAAGCGGATAACCCGATGAACAGAGGCTAATGCAAGAGCTACTTGTATCTCATTTTGTCCCAGCGAATCGTTTGATTGTCTCCCTTTTGCGCTGCCACCTGCGGGCCTCTCTTGCTTTGTCCTCCTCTAATATAGCCATCCGCCCTGACTTATTCACCAATTCATTCTTTTTCTTCTCGGTTTGATCGATACTGGGTTGATTCATGCACATTTCACCTGAATTGCGTCTTCCCCTAACGATTAATTTCTGTTAGGGGGAGATGCGCGAACAGAAAACGCTCAAATGTTGGATGGAGATGAATCTATTTAAAGGCTATTGTTGGGTTGCACAGATGCTTTACGGAAATCCTCACACCCAAAGCTTTAATCTCACCTCTTCCATTCCATCTCACCATGAACTTCGGTCGGCTCTTCAAGTCCAACCCCTCGCCTCGCATTGCCAATAGCCCGCCCTTCAACTACCTGGATCTTCGCACCAAACCATTTTACATCGTGGCCTCGGTAGAGGTGGGCAATACCACCACCAAATGCGTTCTTACCGCCACGGACATGAACACAGGCAAGACCTACATCGTCAATAAGACAGTGAAAATGACAAGAGACGTGCGAAGGCCCAAAGCAGGTGAAGAGGTATTTGCCCATACCATCAACGGCACCCTTCTCACCAAAGAGTCTATTTCCGAGCTGGTGAAAAACACCCTCATTGAGAGTCACGATAGGGCACGCCTGGATATCAAGACGGACCTGCACTTCGTGGTGCGCTCCACTGGCGTGGTGGCCGAGCTGGACTCGCCCGACCAGGTGGGCACCTTCATTCAGGCCTTGGCCAAGGGCTGTCTCGATGCCGGCGTTCCGCCCCGGCTCATGACACCAGCCATGAGCATCCACAATATGCAAGAAAAGTTCAAACGCTACACCATGATTGAGAAGGTGATCTTCATGGGCGCCGTAGCATCCTGCTTTCCGCCGCAGGGCTCTACCGGCGTGGAGGTAGTGGCCAACGAAATGGAGGGAGAGCTAGCCACAGCTGGCATAAAAGAAGGCAGTCGCTGGACAGATGTGGACTTTCGAAATCCCTGCCTATCCATGGACTTCGGCACCACACTGGACGGCAGAGTGACGAGCGGCGATCTTCCCTATGCCTACACCATCGGCAATCTTCTAGGTCTTGCCGGGGCCATTCCCGATGCCGTTGTCCAAGGAACCGAACTGGTGGACAAGATGACCGGTGCCACACTGGACATCTTTGACGGCAAGATCAAGTCTGATTACGGCAAAGAGACGCAGCAGTACGCTGACCAGATCGACGATCTGGTAGTAGTAGAGAAGGTTCCAGCCAGCCGCACTAAATACGGTCTGGTTCCCGTAAACCCACAGGCTGCGGCCCGGAATAACGTCGTTCTCATCGGCTGCGACGTAGGTGTGAACGGCAGCGACCTGGGCAAGCTCTCCAAGATTGGAGCTGATCTTTACAAATCCAGGAACTTGAAGATCCTTTTCGGCACCCTGGACGTTGCCATGGCCCGCGTGGCCCGTCGGCTGGTGCAGGTAGGTGTAGAGGAGGGTGTCGTCACCAAGAATACGGCCCTGGGCGTTACCGGACGAGCGGGAATCAGCGGCAACAAGCCGCTCCTTATTTTGGAGGAGATAGAGAAGCTTGGGCTCTACGAGCAAGTGGAGAAGAACGTAGTCTTCGTGGACGATGGTCTGGCCCGAGGCGCGGCTGTGATGGCTCGCTGCATGAACTCCATGGGCACTCCCAAAAACCCGCTGGGAGGCCTTCGAGGCGGCAAATGCGTCCTCAAAGAGAGAATGGACTATGAGTTGTCTAAGGGCGCAGCTCCCATGCCACAGCAGGCGCGACCGGATAAGGACACACAGGCTTATCTCGTGGGAGGCCACAAGAGAGCATAAAGATGCCAAAGAGAACTGGCCCTCTGCCAGCCGACGGAAAGGAGACAACCATATCCGTTCAGGCCATTGATCGACGAGAGGAGATGCTCTGGACTGCCAATGAGCCAGCGAGGCCAGAAGGTTTTCCACCCTGCATCAAAGGCATAATCGCCAAGACGGCTGGTAAGATGGGCAAGCACCGGACAGCAGCCATCTTGGCCGCGTTCCTGGGACAAGTAGGCTACAGCCGACGAGAGGCAATGCAGCTCTGGTTAGATGTGGCAGCTGCGGAAGGGAGGATCTTTGATGAGTGGTTTTTAAAAATGCACTGCCCCAAATGCAGAGCAATGCAGCGGCAGAGCAAAGGCTACCCCGATCTTGGAATAGCCGACCTGGGACTGTGCCGACCGGATGAATCATGTCAGGAGTTCGAGTGTCCGGTGGAATATGCCTGCAGCATACTGTCGGAAGAGGATCGAGAAAGGGGCACTCTTTTGCATATCAAGACCCAGTACAGGGTCCAGATCTTTGATTGGTCCACCGGTAGAGAAAGCGAGATCGAGCTGTCCGAAAGAGAAAACGAGGAGCTGAAGGCACTGCTTGCGGAAAAGTTGGGCCTGAAAGACAAAATCCTCGTCTATTCAAGAGTCAGGGTCAGGGGAAAGCTGAAACCCAGATTCTTCCTGCGGGATTCGGAAGGGCCGCGCCGACAGATGCTCTCGGATATTCTTTGACAAATCTGACAGAAGTTGAGAGAGGATTTCATATCGTGTGAGCCAAATACACTCACGGAGGAAGCCTTCCTCGAGCAGCTCTTAAGCTATGCTCTGAGCAGAGAAAATTCTGGACCTCTAGCTCGGAAGCTTATCCAGGAATTCGAGGAGCGGGATAATGTCTCATCTTCTGACTTTGATGTTCTCTATGGATAAAAGGAGTAAAATCATATACATCTACGCTACTAAAGCTCGCCAGGCATCTTCGGTCCAAGGGAATTATAAAGGACGCGCAAAGCGAGACTGTCAGAAAGCCGCAAAAACCCCTAATTGAAATTCGACCGTTGTCGCGTCAAAAGTAGAATATCGTTTCCACAAGAAGAGAGAACGTTGCACAGAGCAAGTGCAGACAAGAATAAATGGACTTCGATCCATGAGCACATTATGACGACATTGGCAACATGAGGACAAAATGGACTGGATAGGCACCAAATGCTAACGGCGATGCTAGCCAGCTAAATATGTGTCTTATACTAAATTTATTTCCTATGAAATGAACCATCCTACGCTTGGACCAATCTTTTTATACTTCAAGATGCGTATTAAAAATGGGAACGTAGCAAGAAGGCGATGCAAAATAATTGCGAAAAAAAACCACCAATGCATAGTATCCATTTTTAAAAAAAATAAAAACGATCTCATGACGTTCTTTAGCGGTGATAGCCGTTGATGTCGATAGCGACGGGATCGATCGGCACAATTGTTGGTGAGACCAATCCATTAGCATTCAAGTTCATTATAAACAAAGAGGTAGGTCGAGGTACTTACATCAAGGCCAAAGCCGACGGGAGGGAATGGGCCCTCGCCCAGGTGGAAGACGTCAAGCGGTCCAACTCCGCCTACAGCGTAAACCAGCTCAATGATGCCGCCAGAAATTATGATTCAAGAGAGATGATGATAGCCGAAGCTAGGGTTATCGGTGTGACAAGCAACGGCAAGCTACATCTTCCAACCAGCCCTGCCCGACCTGGAGATCCTGTCTTCATAGCAGACGAAAAACTGATCAAGGCAACGCTGGGCTTGGCCAAGGGAGATATGTACATCGGCATGTTGCAGGGCTATGATATCCGAGTAGATCTTGACGCCAATACCCTGGTACAAAAACACTGCAGCGTGCTTGCCAAAACAGGTTCGGGAAAATCCTATACCGCTGCCGTGATTTTAGAAGAGTTGCTTGAAAGAAAGGTGGCTCTGCTCATCATCGATCCCCACGGTGAGTACGCTTCCATGAAGGAGCCCAACAAAGTGGGCGACTTTTCCAGATATAAGGTCAAGCCGCAGGGTTATGATGCAACCATCTATACTCCTGGAGAGATGGCCATGAACCAGAGAGCGGACCGGCCTTTTCGCTTTAACGGACTGAACATGTCTGCCCGAGAGGTGGCGAAGATGATCCCCCACGAGAACAGTAGCAGCGGCCAGTTGGGATTGCTTTACGAGGCCATCAGTGCTCTGCGGGCGGAGACGGATGCCTATACCCTAGAGGACATCATAGAGCAGGTAGTACGCAGCAATTCCAAGATAAAGTGGAATTTGGTGGGCCAGCTTGAGTCGCTCCTGGAGCTGGGGCTTTTCTCCGGAGCGGAGACGCCGACGGCGGAACTTTTGCAACCCGGAAGAGCCGCGGTCATCGACATGACCGGCATCCTTCCTGAGCTGCAGTCCATGATCGTATCTCGACTCTTAACAGATGTCTTTGATGCCAGAAAACGCAGGCTGATCTCGTCGGGAATGGTTGTGGTAGAGGAAGCCCACAACTACATCCCGGAGCGTGGCACAGGAAACGCCGCATCCACCAACATTGTGCGCACCATTGCAGCCGAAGGCAGAAAATTTGGCCTGGGACTGATGATCATCAGCCAGAGGCCGGCCCGTGTGGACAAAAACGTCATTTCCCAGTGCAACACTCAGATCATTATGAGGGTCACTAATCCCAACGACCTCAAAGCGCTCTCCAAAGGCCTGGAGGGAATGACAAGCGAGCTGGAGGAGGAGATCAAGAGGCTGCCGGCGGGCGTGGCCATGCTGGTGAGCAATGAGATCGAAAGGCCCATAACTGTTGATATTCGGCCCAGGAAATCCAGACACGGAGGCGTGAGCACCCAGATCGTGATCAAAGAGAAGGCAGCCGGAACACGTGCATCTCAGGGTACGGAAAAAAGATCCGGCACACTACCGACATCTCCAGCGGGAGCTATGACAAGCAAGCCTACCATGGAGAAGAAGACAAGCGGCCTATTAAAAAAGGTATTTGGGGCAAGAAGGGCATAATAGAGTCCAGCGCTGAAACGAGTTATGGCCAGTTCAGTGCGTATACGCTTTTTCAGCTATCCTTGGAGCGCATTTAGGCTCTTCTTTTATCGAGCGGTGATCTGTACCTCAGCTCAGCAATGCGCTCATAAAATTCAAAGAAATGCAGATTTAAAAAGATCGAGAGATAGAAATAGACATTGGCGAGGCAGAGCGCCATGGAACGAATACTTAATGAATAACGAACTGAGAATAAGGCATTCTGTCTCGAAGATAAGGATATGAGCCGAAAATTTAGCGATCTAAAAGCGCGTGATCTAGCCAGGCGACCAGGTTTAACCTATGATCACGCTCGCATTGGAGAAAAGAGAATTTATCTGCACCTTTTTAACAAAATGAATATTCACTGGTACATGGCAGAGTATGGTCCCCTCGGCAAAAAAATCCTCGGATTCTTCGAGAACAAAGCAGATGGATTGGCCTCGAGGCAATGCAGCATCGAAGATATACTATTGGGCAAAAAGCCAGAGGCCTGGGAGCCAATGGTCGATGAAGACTGGAAGCCGATGGCCGCTAAAAAGATTCTCATTCTGGTAGAATATGTAAAACTGATGATTTGCCAGCCAGATTTAACATAAAAAGGGTTCCTGGCACGAGATTAGGGTCAAGCGCAAGTGGGGGGAGGCTGCTCATCGAGAGAGGAATTCCATTGAACTATGTGAGAACTATACTCAAACAGGCCAAAATCGAGGAGTGGCTCGAGAACTCTCTGGATAGTATGCAATAGATCGATCGATGATTTCAAATTTTTGCCGTTTTAGCTGCAAACTGCCCTCCACTACTTCACCACCATACAGGCACTCTCACAGAAAGGATTCGTTCTCATTGCCAGAAAGAAAAGATAAGGATAATTCAAGTTGAGGTATCTCATGTATGTCATCCACTCCACGACCCGCAAGAAATACGCCCTTTCAATGTCGCTGGCACAAGATGCCGAAAATCGGATTTCGGCCGCCCTTGAAAGTCTCGGCGCTACTCCAGCTCCACTGTCAGGTGGAATACAGATCGAAGCAGATTGGTAACGCTCTCATTCTCCAGCAATAGAGGATTTCCCAGCAGTCTTAGGGGGGAAAATTCCTCTTGGAACTCAAATAGGTGGAGAGAGCTTTGATATCGATCTTCTTTATATCTATGTTGTAATTGGGATCCTCGAATTTGTCCTGCACCCTAATAAATTCTTCATCGGGCCACTGGTGGATTTTCACCAGGTCCCCGCTAAGCCGGCGGAGATTGGGATCATTGTCGGAAAGATAAGTCAAAAGCCAGGTGCCAACCTCGCTAAAGAAAACTCCTACCACTATGTTCATCTTCTCCATTTTACTCTGCTTGGATCTATCGGCAAGCAGCCGATTAAGAATCAAAGTTACGAGCAGCACATTCAAGAGCAGATAGCCGAGAGAGTTTAAGAAGATAGTTGAAAGGTATTTTCAAGGTCCCCCAATAATCAGGTATTTTCTGCAGTAGATGATCAAAGATAGTAAGAACAAGAAGAGACCAAGGCGCGCTTCCCAGCTCAGCTTCATTTCCATTGCACAGTCTCCAAAGTTAGGGTCCCATTTTTGATCAATGGCCAAAAAGTATCTATCACTGGCTTCTCGCTCGTTTAACCTGGGACGATAATGACAGATATCTTTACCTACAATAAATCACCTACTGAGAAACAGTGATTATATGTTTCCGGGACTTGGAGGATTAGGCGGAAGGGGCGGCATGAGCCCCAAAAAGATGAAAGGCATGTTAAAGAACATGGGCATAAATATCGATGAGCTTGAGAACGTTTCCGAGGTCATAATTCGCATGCCTGACAAGGAGATTGCCATAACCAATCCCTCTGTCACGATCATGGATTCCCACGGCACACGAAGCTACCAGATATCAGGCGATGCAATTGAGCGCAGCGTCTCCAGCATGGGCCAGGAAACGACAGAGGTGCGCACAATTGAGATCCCTGACTCGGACGTGCAGCTAGTAGCCGCCCAAACGAACGCGAATTTGTCGGAGGCAAAAGCTGCTCTGCAGGAGGCTGAAGGAGACCTGGCTGCAGCCATAATGAAGCTGGCATCAAAATAGGTATGCTTGACACTCTTCGCGACCCTGTTCATGGGGCTATCCAGATTGATGAGCTGGAACGACATCTCATCCAGTCCCGGCCGGTGCAGCGACTGAAGGGTATTAAGCAGCTGGGTCTAGTGGAGACGATCTATCCCGGAGCGAGCCATAGCAGGTTCGAGCATTCCATGGGATGTATGTACATGGCCGGGCGGATGGCCGAGTATCTGGGCCTCTCCGGGGAAGAGGTACAAAAGGTGCGCCTCGCCGGGCTTTTGCACGATCTGGGGCATTCGGCCCTCTCTCACGCAGTGGAAGGCGTTCTTCGCCGAAATCCAGACATACAGCCCACCCTGGCAGGCAGGCGTGTTTCCAGACATGAAGAGTTCACCCGCCAGATCATAGAGGCTCATCCCTTCGGAGAGGAGGCCTTACAAGTTGCGGAGAGGAATTTTGGCAATGCCGACGAATTATTTCGAGAGGTCGCGGACATAGCTTCAGGAGCTAGGGCTCCGCTGGGCCAGATCATCGTGGGTGATCTGGACGCAGACAGAATCGACTTTCTTCTGCGCGATTCGCACCACTCGGGCGTTTCATTGGGCCTTGTGGATACCGATCAGATACTGCAGGCTCTCACTATTAATAGTGGCCGCATTGTGCTGGCGGGTCAGGGCGACTATCGGGCCGAAATGTCCCAGACCGCAGCCGAGTCTATGCTCATTGCCAGGGCTCATCACTACAATGCCCTCATCTACCATCCGGCAGTCCAGTCCATCAGGGCCATGCTGCTGGCCGCATTGGAGCGCGCCCTGAGGAACATGGATGCAGATGAGGCCAAGAACAGCATTGTTCTATTCTTCAAGGAGTATACGGACCCGGATCTTCTGGATTTCATCAGGCAACGAGGGGACAGAACCTCCCGAGATCTCCTGACGCGCATAAAATACGGCCAGGGGTTGGCTCTAGCTGCCAGGTTCGACCACAGGTCTCTGCCACCGGATATCAGAATGGCTCTCTCCACCATATCTCGTCACGGACGCATGAGAAAGCTCTTCGAGGACGCCCTCGGCAAAAAATACGGGGCACTGGTGGATGTAACAGTAGGCAGCGGAGCGCCGCGTTCCATGAGAACAGAGGCAAATGGATTTCTTTATGACGAGTCGGCCTTGGCTGCGGGCCTGGTCAAATCTTTGACTCGCCAAATCGCTATCTCATTCTTCTCAGACGATAGACCAAAGATATCACTAGAGGAGGTGATGGAGCAGGCGCATCGGCTATTATCCTTTATTAGATCTGAGAGCTACCTTCCCATCGACGGGCTACTGCTGCTGTTTTTTACACTGCACCATATGTTCTCCGAGACTTATGGCCAGAAGATCCTCGTTCCCCGCATCAGAAACATAACCTGGCTCTACCGGACTGTGGCCAGGCTAAAGAACCTGGGTCCAACCAAACTATGCGGTCTTTTCGACTACACCTTCCACTCCGAATATGGCTTCCCCTACAGCGAGAGGCTCTTCGAAGACATTCAGATCTTGGTTGCCAGCGGGATGATCTATCAGGACGTGCGGCACTATGAGTGGAATGGACAGTGGCTGCAACGATACGAATACATGCTCACTGCCGAAGGCATAAAGTACGCAGAAAAGGTCGCCGGCTCTTACAGCAAAGAAACGGAGAGCTTGGCCAATCATCTAAGGCTGGAGAAGCATACAATTCCTTATGATGTGGTGAGCCTTTATCTCAAGAGGTACACGGGCAAAAAAACGTAAGATTCGTCTGACAGGCAAGTCCTAGACGAGTGCCTGTCATCCGATTTTAATTCATCTGATGCTGCTTGAAGGGGGACTGCTCGTATGTCTGGACCGGTGTTGAAGGAGCCCATGCATCATTCAAGAACTGATAGATTCTCTCGCCTGTCCAGGCTGCCGTCTTATCCTTTCCGGCTGCGGTGGCTGTGTAGATTGGGGATGAGGCCGCAGATGAGGCGTAATTGTCATTCAGAAAATCATATATCGCATAGGTTGAACCGTTCTGGGTGGTGTTATTGCGGGTCATACTCTTCTTTATACCAGTGGGCTGGCTTGCCAGCGGAGCTACGAAGATGTTCGGCGTCCAGCTATCATTGATGAAGGCGGCCATAGATGGTGTGGTTATCAGGGCGGTTTGAGCTGGTTCCGGCATAGCTGCAGGTACATCCTTTAAAACTGGTGCTGCAGGTTCGGCTATAATCGCAGGCATCAGCCCACAGAGAGCCACCAGAGCAATTAGTGCAAGTATAATATGTCTCATAGGGTTTGCATTATCTCTCAGGTATCCATAAAGCTTTCCGTCGGTACAAGGGCCTTCAGTTCTGTTGTGGTCGCTTGCGGATGCAAAGCCAGGTATGCGGCCACAGTTTGGCGGTGCACCAGCTGGCAATTGATGCAGCTCCAAAACCTCTTTCCCTTTTTTGTTCTCACGAACTTGCCAAGCGCTTCATCCTTGCATGGGTATAAGGGGCAGAAACAGTGCGTGCAGTCCTGATCATGGAAGTGGTGGCAGGGATAATACTGACAATTTTCTTTTCCTGTGGCCTGCACCGGCTGGTCTGCTGCCTCCCGGATCAGGCACGGGTTGTCTGTCACCAGTCCATCTGCTCCCAGCCTGAGGAGCCAGCTCGCCTCTTCTTTGCTATTGACGGTCCATGGAAAGACTGCTATCCCATGCTGATGAGCCTCCTTGAAGAGCCTGGCATTGACTATCCGAGGAAAAATGGCCTTCGCTCCTGCCCAAAGAGCCAGTTGCACAGGATTTATGGGCAGCGATGAGATGATTATGCCCGTCATCAGAGGGGAAATATCCGATAATTCGCGCAGGCTGCTATGGTAAAAGGAGGTCACAATGCATTTCTTACCAAAGAGAGCTTCGGCCACCAGCGCTTCCAGGCCCTCTTCCTTCATCTCCACAACTAGGCCCAGGCCAAGCTCCTTGGCCAGAGAAAAGGCCTCTTTTAGCGTTGCAATCCGTTGGCGTTCTACGCACTGGCCATCGCGGCCTCTTATATCCAGGGCTTTTAGCTCCTCCAGGCTAAAATCTTCGACTAGGCCTTGGCCGTTGGTGGTTCTGTCCACCCGTTGATCATGTATCAAGACCAGTTCGCCGTCGCGAGAGAGTCTTACATCCAGCTCCACATAGTCGGCTTTGCACAAAGCGGCAGCTCTGATGCCCCCCAGGGTGTTCTCCACGGCCAGGGCCATGGCTGCCCGGTGACCTATGACTAAAGCCATTAACCTGAAAATGACCGGAAAATATATCACTTTTTGCATAAAGCTAGCAAAGGGTTATACTTCTAGAGAGATAGTAAAGGATTGAATGTCTGATAATTTTGAGAAGTTTTGCAACCTCAAGAGGGATATCGCAGAAATCAACATAGATCCCCTGCAGCGAGGCGGAATTCTGACGCCAGAAGCGCGTGCTGCTTTGATAGAATGGGGGGATGGCTACTCGGTTTGCGACTTTTGCACGGGAAGGCTGGATCGTATCAAGACACCCCCAATAGAGGAATTCGTGCATGACGTCCTTCCTGAATTCCTGGGCACTGATGAGGTGCGCATCACTCACGGCGCACGCGAGGGAAAGTTTGCCGCCATGCATGCCCTTTGCGAGAAGGGCGACTGGGTGGTAATGGACGGTAATGCCCATTACACCACGGTTCTGGCGGCAGAGAGGACTGGCCTGAAGATCGAGTTTGTGCCCTCCAGCAAAGAGCCCGACTATGCCATTTCTGCAGAAGGCTACCTACAGGCCATCGAGCAGGCTTATGAACAGAAAGGAAATGTGAGCCTGGCCGTCCTGACCTATCCGGATGGTAGCTACGGAAATCTTCCCGACGCAAGGGCCATAGCAGACGCCTGCCATGAATATAGCGTGCCCTTGCTTCTCAACGGGGCTTACGCAGTGGGCCGGATGCCCGTAAATGCAAGAGAACTAGGGGCGGATATAATCGTAGGCAGCGGTCATAAGTCCATGGCTGCCTCCGGACCGGTTGGAGTTCTAGGGGCTTCGAAGGAGTATGCAAAGCCTTTGTTCAGGCTCTCTTCTACCAAGAAGAACAAAGAGGTCGAGCTCCTGGGCTGCACGGCGCGCGGCGCCCCACTCTTGACTCTGATGGCGTCTTTCCCGACTGTAGTGGAACGTGTGCGCCGCTGGCCTGAGGAAGTGGAGAAAGCCCGCTGGTTTTCAGCAGAGATGGAGAAGCTAGGCATAATCCAGCAGGGGCAACGGCCCCATAACCACGATCTGATGTTCTTTTTAGCGAAAAACCTCCACGAGATATCTATGAAGACAAAGAAAGGGCGCTATTTTCTCTACCGGGACCTGTTGGAGCGCGGCATCTGCGGCATCAAGCCTGGCCTGACCCTCCAGTTCAAACTTTCCACCTTCGGCCTTTCCAAAGAGGAGCTGAAGAAGGTTTTGCTGGCATTTGAGAATATAATTGAGTCACATGCCGAAAGTTGATGCGCGGATATTTCAAGAAAAGAGAAATTAATGTAGGCGATTAGCAGCTTATTAGGAGAAATGGTGGAATATGTCCAAGTGTAGCTTATCTAATTTCCGAGCATTTTGTGCAGCAACTTCGCGCGCTTTAATTCGTAAAGTTTTTTGAGAATAAGGCAGATTTTCAGACAATTTTTCTGTAATTTCTGCATCGGCAGGCCGTTGTGAAATGGTTTCACAAAGACAAAATACCCTCCGCGCATAAACATAAGATCTACGGATAGCTATTATTATAATAGCAATTGCCCGAAATTGCTTTTCACAACACATTACAATGCATTTTTCCGGCCGTAATCATACCGTGTGAAATACTATACTGAACACTATTAGAGCTTTATTTCGAAAAATAGCTTCAAATATGAGTTTTAAGGCTTTGAACACAACTACCAACTATTAGAAAGGTTTATATATCAAAATAACTAGGTTGATATTGTGCCAGAATGGCCAGACAACCTGTCTGGTCACATCGAGATGGGATAAATAAAGAAGGCCTATTCGTCTGAGGGGGCGGATATACCTTTGCAACATTTCGAAGCAGTAAGGGAAACGTATAAGGCGAAATGTATGATGCATCTGCTCAATTCAATCCACACAAATTAGTGGAAGAGCTGCATCGTCTGGAAAATGTTCGCCATTGTACAAGCATAACGTTACTGTAAGGGATGGCACGAGGAGTAGCAATGAAGGGGAAAATCGAAGCCTTAGAAGGCTTTTTCAGTATCTAGAGAAGTGCTTCACTACAATACACTTCTCGCAGGGATGGCACAAAGGGGTAGCAAAAGGGAGTTCGTATCAGATCAGGATACGATGCATCTGTCTGCAGACTGTTCACTGTCGGAAAGGGACGACAAAATAGCTCAGGCCGGATGCAAACAAAGAATCTCTGTGGCCGGTGAAATCTTCTTTGTCGGAAAGGGACGGCAATGAGGATGGATCGGGTATGAATTGATGAGAACAGGCCGTGAAGCGACGTCTTTCACAACCTGCCAAAAGGGATGGCACGAGAGTAGAATTAGATCGAGTAGTTGGCTAAGTGCGGGCATTTGGTTATAAGGAGGGGAAATTTGTGAGAGGACACACGAAATTATTTACACTTCAGATGAACCTGGAGAATTCCAAGCAGCCAATAAACGCTGCAATGACGGAAAACGTCTGCTTTGGTACCTGTCAGGATTCAGCTACATCAATGCAGCGCATATTCCTTTCTTCTCTAAAGGTAATATCCGGAAGATGATCTGAAGGGGTTTTAAATGAGGATCCGGATAGAGATAGAAGACAAAGGCCTTAAGTCCTCCCATGAGTTTGAATCGCAAAACATGGATGGAGAGGCTTTAAGAGATAAAATCATTGGCTTTCTGTCAGCGTCCGGTGTCTTTGAGGGCAACTCTGAGGGTAAAGGGGAGAGCATTGCATCAACTCGTGATTATAACAGCGGAACGCTCATGGATCGGCTGGAAAACTTCATCCGATATGAGTTTTCCAATACATGGTTCGCAACTCAGGAATTGAGAGAGCGATATGAGACCGTAGCCGATGATATCAAGCTCTCCACAGTCTCCACCTATCTATCCCGCATGAATCGGGACGGTCTGCTGGATAAGAGAGGGAATAGAAACAACCGACAATACAGATTGATGGAGACCATCGAGCCGGAGATGGTATCGCAACATAATTATCAACGCCAAACTAGCTATGAGAAAAAGAGAGCAGAAAGCAGATAAAAAATAGCCAGACCGGAAAGCATCTTATGGATCTTTCCCACCGCCAAGACATTCTTTGCCATGGATCACCGGTCCGGCTACTCTGCTCCAGAATAGCAGTATTTTGCAGTATTTTATGCACCTCGATCTAGGCATCAACCTTCAAAGGCGCGAAGAGATTCTTGAGAGCGATTTTGTTCTGCCAAAGCCAAGCCCTTGTAGTATTTGGCATCAATATTTTGTGGCTGCAGCGATACTGTTCTCTCAAAACTCTGCAAAGCCTCATCAGGCTTTCCACTCTGGGTTTGCGCCAGTCCAAGTCCTAGCCAAGCCATGGCATCCTCCGCATTCAGCCTGGTCGCATTCCGGAAAGCATCTGCCGATTGGCTATAGTGTCCTAGAGCGTAGTACACATGGCCCAGATTATACCAGACCTCCTCATGAGATGAATCTGCCCAGCATGACTTTTCCAGGCTCTCGGAAGCCTCATCGTACCGACCAATAGCCGCCTGCAAGCATCCCAAGTTTGACCAGGCAGCATAGTTTTCTGGATTTACGGATACTACCTCTTGAAAGCAATTTAAGGCAAGAGAGATGTTGCCGAGAGCCGCCAGTGCCAGGCCCTTGCCCAGCAGTGCGTCGACATCAGATGGCTTCAGGCTCAGGGATTTGTCAAAGAACGACAAAGACTCGTTGTACTTTCCCTGGGCACATAGAGCATTGCCCTTTTCGTAAAGAGCTTCGCCCATACCCAAGAGAGCATCCGCGTTTCGCGGCTCTATCGCAAGAGCTCGCTCGTAGCTTTGCAGGGCTTGATCCACATCATTGTCACAGAGAAGCGCATCGCCCTTACCCGCCCAGGCGGCGGCGTTATTTTTATCCAGTGACAGGGCTTGGTCATAAGAATGCAGAGCCGATTTGCAGCCCGCCATTGCATAGTAAATCCTGGCTTTACCCAACAATGCCCGAATATTTTGCCGATCGATTTCCAGAGCGTTCTCATAAAATGGCAGAGCTTTATCAGGAAGGCCACTCTGCAGGAAAACATCACCATTTCCCAATAGGGCGGGAACGCTTTTCGAATCCTGGGTCAGAGCACTGGAAAAGCTGTCCAGAGCTGATGGATAATCATGTAATGCTAGATGGCAGTATCCATTGCCAAGCAATGCCCGAAGATCATGGGGCTCTATTTTCAGGGCCTGCGAAAATGCGAGCAGAGAGGAGTTGTAGTCCTGCCGAGCGTAAAACGCCTCAGCTTTTCCCAGCATTGATGCAAAATCGTCGGGGTTGCTCACAAGTACCGCCTCATAGTACTGCAAAGCCTGATCGTATTCCCGGAGAGCTAGTTTGGCTTCGCCCATGCCCTTCAGGGCCGTGGTATTTCCTTTTTCCGTCCCTAATACCCGGGAAAAGCATCGCACTGCCTCCTGATATTTTGTAATTTTCAGTAAAAGTCTGCCTCTGCCTAGCAAGGTCTCTGTATTGTTATCATCCAGCTTTAGCGCCTTGTTGTAGCTTTCCAGGGCGCCTTTATAGTTTTGCAGCTTCTCTTGTACCCGTGCATTTTCATTCCGTAAATCGATATTATCCGGATCCAATCGCAGGGCAGAGTCGAAGAATAGCCCGGACATCCTATATTTCCCTGTCATGGCCAGGATGCGTCCTTTCAATTCCAGGGCGGGGATACTGGACTGATTTGTCTGCAAAGCCCGATCCAGTGAGTCGAGGGCTTCGGAGTTCCTGCCTAGACGAGAGAGCATCTGTCCTTTTAGCAGCCATGCCTCCGTCCGATTGGCGTCAAGCTCAAGGGATTTGTTGATGCTCTCTAAAGCCAGAGAATACATGCCGTTCCTGCTATAGTTTTCAGCCAGCTCTAAATAGTGGGAGTAATCGGAGAATTTCGATTCGTTATGCCGTGAAACGTTTCCCGATTCGGCCTCCTCCATCTTAGCAGAAAGTGCTGCCGATGCCCTCTCTTTTCCCGCCAGTGCGCCTGGGTCTTTAGGCAAGAGTATGAGGGCGCATTCATAGCTCTTCTGTGCATCTGAGAAGAGGTTTTCGTTAAGGAACCGATTTCCCTGGGCAGTCAGAGCCTTGACCAATCCGGACAATGTCTCTTCGCTCTGGGGTGCAAGCCGGTAAGCCTTCTCATAATTGTAAAGGGCCTGGGAAATGTTTCCCCTGGCCAGCTCTTTTTCACCAAGACCCACCAGAGCCTGGCTCGTTCCCTCTTTGGCTTGCTGATCGGATGGATTGCCTGCCAGGATTTCGTCAAAGCAGGCCAGAGCCTCCTCAAATCGACCCAAACCGGTTATGGCTGCTCCCTTTAGCTGCAGCGCCCGAATATTTTGCGGGTCAAGGGCAAGAGCATCATTGCTTCTATCATAAGCCTCCGCTAATCTGCCTTCCTGCAATAAAGCCGAACTGTGAGCCAGCAACACTTTGACCTGGCCCGCCAATCCAACTGTGCTCAGGCCGGAAAGGGAGGCGTTCTTGAAGCTTTGCATGGCCTCATCGTAGCTTCCCAGGACAAGAGATGAATTGGCCTTGCCTAGCCACGCCTCGGCAAGGCTTGCATCCAAAGCCAGGGCCTGCTCGTAGCTCTTCGAAGCTTGCCCAAAATCCCCGTCCAGCTCTTTTGCCCTAGCGTCCTCCAGCCAGAGTCGAGCGTTTCTGGCATCTTTCCCCAGAGCATAGCTAAAACACAGCTCTGCCATCTTGTACCGGCCCAGCCGGGAAAGGGCAACGCCTTTGTCGCTCCAGGCCGATGTATTCTCGGGATTGATCTTTATGGCCCGGTCGAAGCTTTCAACGGCCTTCTGAAAGCTGCCGTTCAAAAGAGATGCTTGGCCCATCTCCTGCCAGTAGGCAGCACTATCTTGCGTTATGGCAGATACAGGAAGGAACAGCTGTAGCATGCAAGTCAACATGACGCAAGATGACATCAGGGACGGGAAGGGAAAGAGCTCTTGCATAGCAATCACTGCTCTTCAGAGAATTGCAGATGGGATATATTACCAGCGCCTGGGATACAGTTTTCCAGCCAGGCACAAAGAGCTGCTTGAATTCAAAAACTCTGGCATAACGCCTGATATAGTGCGAGAGTCGCCGGCCGCTCTTACCGAGCACCTATAAACGTTTTTTCGGACACAAAAGTTAATTAATTGCCCATCAATAGCATCGAAGGAGGTCTTTGATGTGAAGAGATTTGACGCCATACTGGAAAAGGACATATCCGGTTATGAGGGCAAATTTTCCCAGCTAATTGCCCAGGCTCCGGCCCTCTACAGAATGATGACCAGGCTCCTGGATGACCGTGCTCTTCCCAGATCGATGTCGCCGCTGGTCATTGCCGCCATAGCATATTTCATACTCCCGGAGGACATCATCCCCGAAGGGAAGTACGGACCCATCGGCTATGTGGATGATATCTATCTTTGTGCTTTTGTTGCCAATGAGGTGATGAAGGATTCAGCCACGCCTGACATCCTGGCTAGAAATTGGGATGGATCTATGCCCGTCGCCACACTGGTAAAAGAAATACTCGATTGCGAAAAAGAGCTGATAGGAGACAAGAAGGATCGCATAATGCAGTACATAGGCTACGATCAACTGGGAATGACCGCATCCGATAGTATCGATTAGACCTAGGGTCTTCTAGTTCTTTCCGAACCGGTAGGGGCGCCTCATCAGCTCGCCGCATAATAGGCAGGTTGCGGTCAGAATACCTTCGCGCAGCCTTACCCTCAATGCAGACGCAAAGAGAAAGCTGCCGCAGTGTCTGCAAAAGAGCCTTTTCAGAGGGCGTGGCATTCTGACTCTGGTACGGGTGCTGATCCTCCTGGCGATCTGCACATATCTGTCGCTCCTCTCGGGGTGGGCCGCGTGCACTGCGTCCGCCAGCATAAAGAGCCGTTCCATGCGCTGCAGCGCCAGATCTCTGGCTTTGTGACTGTCTTTTCTCCGTCTCACGGCTTTTCCTGTGGAGAGGCAGGATATAAAACCTATTTCTATATCCTGGAAACATTATCTCAAACCAATGCCGCAAAAACCACTTCATATCAAGATCACTCCGGAGATGGTGGAGTACATTAGCGCCCGCTCTACTGACCTACGCGTGGCCAGCACCTGTGAAGGGCCCGTGATGTTCTCCGTCCGGATCAGCCCGCCAAAAGCCAGCGATCACGTAATATTAGTAGGCAAGCGCAAGGTCTATGTTTCTTCAGTCCAGGCGCCTTACATCAAAGAAATCGATGCCAGGATGCTGCCACGCTGCGCTCTGGAGAAAAAACGGCAGTGAAATCTGCGGACATTCCTGCCAGGCAAAGACTTTCAGCTCGCGAATGAATACAAAAAAGTTTAATTGCTGTCCAGCCATTTTTTTAGAGCCCTCATTGAGCCGGCGCGATGGGAGATTAGGTTCTTCTTTTCCAGATCCATCTCCCCTAAACTCACTTCGCCCACATAAAAGATGGGGTCGTAGCCGAAGCCCTTCTGTCCACTTGCCTTATAGCCGATCTGCCCGTGCACCTCCCCGGAAAACAATACTGCTTCCATGCCTGGCTCGACATAGGCAACCACCGATTTGAAGTGGGCATTTCTATTCTCATGACCCTCCATGAGCCGCAGAATTCCGGCGTTGCCTATGGTCTTTTGCACATATGCGGAATAAACGCCCGGAAACCCCTTGAGAGCTTCGACGAAAAGGCCAGCATCTTCGAGCATCATCCGTCCCTGCAACCGGGCAGCGACCTCTTTCATGCCATAAAGAGCCACCTCTTCCAAAGTGTCTGCCTGTATCTCGATATAGCCGAGATCCTTTTGCTCCAGATCACCAAAGATTGCCCTGGCTTCTACAAACTTTCCCTTATTGCTGGTAACAAAGTAGATCATTTCCGCTCCTGCAAACCGTTTTGGTCCTTTTTTCTATAGGCCGGTGGCTTGAGATGTGTTCCCAGGACAGTTATTTTTGGCTTCCACTTCTCGCCTTACCATCCCGACATGAGCATTTCCCTCGCCATCGAGTGGACGTACCCGGATATACCAGTCAACCACTTCACTGATAAAATCCATTCGCAACTCTGCAGGTACTTTTTTGATATATTTCAGCCATGTGGTCTTGGACCAGGAGGCCAGTCCCTCTCGTCCCCCTCTGGACCACATCCTTTGCATCACTTATATCCTCTGCAGTTTGACTTCCTATTTAGATAGATAGAGAAAATCGATGTAGATTTTGGCCGAGCCGTTTATTTAGCTCAAGTTATCCAACTCAAGGGCAATGTTTTTAGATGCCTAGCATAAAGTAAACAGTCATCTGGTGAGACAAAAATGGATCTTGGAGACAGAATCTCCGTAAAGAGGAACGGCACATCCTTTGAGGGCGTGCTCATGCCATCCCGGCGCGAAGGACATGTGGTCATAAAGCTGGACAACGGCTACAATATCGGCCTATGTGCCGCTAAGTCCGAGCTTAGTCTCCTGCAAAAACGTCCGAAAGGCCAGATTTTGCACAAAGACAGGCCACTGCAAGTGAAAGAGGGCCTTCCCCAGGTTTCCATTCTATCCACGGGAGGAACCATTGCCAGTAAGGTCGATTACCGTACAGGAGCCGTCACCAGCCAGTTCTCCGCAAGCGAAATAATATCCGCCATCCCGGAGCTGGAGGAGATCGCCAACTACCGCGCCCGTGTCATCTATCAGATCTTTAGCGAGAACATGCGCGCAGACTACTGGATAAAGCTCGCGCACTCGGTGGCGAAGGAGATAACAGCCGGCGCAGACGGCGTGATCATAACCCACGGAACTGATACCATGACGTATACCGCGGCTGCGCTCTCATTTATGCTGAAGACGCCGGTGCCCGTGGTCCTGGTCGGCTCGCAGAGGAGTTCCGATCGACCCAGCAGCGATGCATCTATGAATGCCGTCTGTGCGGCCAGCGTTGCCATTAGTGACATCGCCGAGGTATGTGTGGTGATGCACGGCACAACCAACGACGACCACTGCGCAATTCACCGTGGTACAAGGGTACGAAAGATGCATACCTCTCGCAGGGACGCCTTCCAGAGCATAAACCAGGTGCTGCTTGGGAAGGTGGACTATCTCTCCAGGAAGATTCAGACATTTCAGCCTTACCGACGGCGCGAAGAGGCGGTGCTGGAGGTGATGGACAGGCTTGAGCCCCAATGCGCCCTAGTCAAGTACACGCCCGGATCTTCGCCGGAGATCTTGAACTACTACATCGACAAGGGCTATCGCGGCATCGTCCTGGAGGGAACGGGCTTAGGTCACGTTGCTTCCAACTGGATAGACGGCATTAAGAAGGCCACAGATGAGAATATCCCTGTGGTGATAACCTCGCAATGCCTGCGAGGCAGAATATGCGATCGGGTATACGATACAGGACGAGATATGCTTGACGGCGGGGCAATTGAGGGGGAGGATATGCTGCCCGAGGTGGCCCTGGTCAAGCTCATGTGGGTACTCGCAAATGCAAAAACCCCGGAAGACGTCCGTTCGCTCATGAAGACGCCTCTTGCCGGAGAGATATCCTTCTCCACGCCCATAACAGCGTAAGAGGGCAATTAAGGCCAAACCTTATAAGCAAGGTGCAAGGTAAGCACCAATCTCAGGATTATCGGAGGAATTTCGTTTTGACACGCAAGCCAGCAAGCATGTATAGAAGAAGGGAACGACCCTACACGCGCAGAAGATACATGGGCGGCGTTCCTGGAAGCAAAGTAGTACACTATGACATGGGAAATTTGACTGAAGATTTTCCCATCAAGATCACGTTGGTGGTCAAGGAACCCTGCCAGATCAGGCATACCGCTCTTGAAGCGGCCAGGGTTGCAGCCAACCGTTTCCTTCTGAAAATGGTAGGCAGAACCAACTTCCACCTTAAGCTTCGGACTTATCCGCACCATGTCATCCGGGAGAATAAACAGGCTACAGGTGCAGGCGCCGACCGCGTCTCCAGCGGCATGAGGATGGCTTTTGGCAAGGCTGTGGGAACCGCTGCCAGGGTCGAGGCGGGCCAGAAGCTCTTTACAGTGGGAATACCCCTTACATACCTTAACGACGCCAAGACGGCATTGACAAGGGCAGGGCATAAATTGCCGACGCCAATTCAGATCATAGTGGAGTCGGGTCAAGAGCTGATTAAATAATTAAGGTATCTGGATGGATGATTATTTAGCGGGCCTGGATCGGGCCATGAAAAAGATGCCGACCACTCGAGAGTCAAAGGAGCGGTTCGTCATACCTTCCGTCAAGGTCTTTTACGAGGGCAAGACAACCGTCCTCGAGAACTTCGCGGCCATCGCGGACACACTAAATCGCGAACCTGAGCACCTCATGAAATATCTGCTCCAAGAGATGGGCACAGCGGGCAAGATCGAGGGGCAACGCGGCATCTTTCAGGGAAAGTTCGGTGAGACTGCCATCGCCCGCCAGATAGAGTCCTATTTCGAGGAATATGTAGTCTGCACAGAGTGCAGACTGCCTGATACTCATCTTCTCAAGAGCGATCGTGTTCTGACGCTCAAATGCGACGCATGCGGCGCTCACAGACCTGTGAGAAAGAGAAAGGCTGCCACGATCGTGCAGAAGGACGTCATCGAAGAGGGTGAGACTTATGAGCTGCGCATTGAGTCCGTAGGCAACAAAGGCGACGGCATAGCCAAGGTGGATAAATATCTCATCTTCGTGCCCAGCGCAGTCAAAGGCGAGATCGTCAAGGCCAAGATCAAGAAGATCAGCGGAACTTTGGCCTTTGCCGAGGTTGTGGAGCGAACAGGCAAGGTGCCTTAGATGGAAGAGAAGATCACCCTCACTTTTACGGAGGGAAGCAAGTATCTGCTTGAGTTCTCCTCGCCAGCCTTCTGGATGGAATATGCCCAAGGATATGGTGGTCTACCCTGGACAGAGATCAGCGAGGAGAGGACGGCAATCGTCGCCGAGAACTACTCCTATCTTCTTGACCTTCTGGTTCAGGCCAGGCTTTATCGCCTCAGCAAGATGCCTTATGATGAGCGATTCAAATAGAAGATGTCCGCATCCGTGACTGCATCTATGCAATGCTTCGTCATTCGTGGCCTGCCCGTCATCAAGGAGGGTGACGATATTGCCTTACTTGTCAAATCTCTTTTTAATTTTCAAGATGGAGACGTGCTCTGCCTTGCCAGTACCATCGTGGCCAAGTCGGAGGGCCGTTTTCGGTATCTGAAAAGCTATCATCCCACCGACAAAGCCGTTGCGATCGCCCGAAATATAGGCAAGGACTCAAGATTCGTGCAGGCGGTCCTGGACGAATCGACTGAGGTCTTGCTCGACCAACCCTTCCTGTTGGTGGTGACCCGCTTTGGTCATGTGGGCGTTAATGCCGGCATCGATCAGTCCAATGTGGGGGACGCCCAAATACTGCTCCTTCCGGAGGACCCCAGCGCCAGCGCAAAGGGGCTGCGCGCGGATCTGGGCAAGGACTGCGCCGTAATCATCACAGATACCTGCGGCCGACCCTTTCGTTCCGGCGTGACGGGCGTGGCTGTGGGCTGGGCTGGGATTGCCGCTTTGCGCGACTGGCGCGGGAAGCGCGACCTTCATGGCAAGGCCCTGGAGATTACCTTGGAGGCCGTTGTGGACGAGATCGCAGCAGCTGCAAATCTGCTCATGGGCGAGGCTGGAGACGGGACTCCAGCAGTTGTTTTTCGCGGTCTGACGTATCCTCGTAGCGGCATCGATTCGGTCTTCATGGCAGAGGACAAAGATGTAATCCGGCCCAGGCTGAGGAGATAGTATTTTATCGCTTGCTTAGGATAGCCACGAGCGTGCACAGACCAGTTAAGATCGTAGTGCCTTTCAAGCTCAGTAACGTCAAGAGCAGGCTTTCTTCTGCTCTCAGCCCTTTGGAGCGAAGGCTTCTGGCCTTTGCCATGCTCAGGGATGTTCTGGATAATGTCTCTGGGTTTGGCAAGGTGACGATCCTCTCCAGGCCGGGGCTGGATATCGCCGAGGTTGGCAGCGACGTCGAGATTCAGGAGTCTGAGCTGGATCTGGATGATGCACTCAATGCACTGATCGCTGATGCAGCTTTGCAGGGGTGGCCACAAGATGTTCTGATCGTCATGGCCGACCTAGCTCTTTTGACACAAAATGATGTGGCTGGCATTTTAAGCTGCCAGGGCGATGTGGTGCTCTGCCCAGGAAGGGGGGGCGGCACAAACATGATCCTCATCAGAAGCCCCAAGTTTCGCACCTGCTACAAGGGGCTGAGCTTTCCCAAGCACATCAATTTCGCCAGGCAGGTGGGCCTGATGGTCTCTGTCTTCGAGTCCTTCCGCGCGGGCTCTGACATCGATTGCCCCGAGGATCTGGCAGAGGTGCTGCTACACGGGCGAGGGGAGGCGAGAGTGCTTCTAGAGAGGATGGGATTTTCCGTTTCTAAGAACGGAAGAGGAGAAGGCATCGGAAAGATCAATTCGATTGCATTTGATCTTCATGAATAGATAAAAGGCAAACTCATTTGGCTATTCACCTAAGTTATTTCATTACAATTCTTTGCTCAACATTTCTTGAGCCAGATTTTCCCATTTTTTTAGCATTTTCAGGCTCTCAATGATGCCTTGCTCAATTTTCTGCTCGAGTGCTGCCGAGATATTCCGATCCTCAATTGCATCCAGCACCAGACCCATGTCATGCAGGTCCAAGTCAGGCTTGTTAAAGAACAGCCAGTCGCTTTTAGGCATATTCTCCGTCGCCAGGCGGATGCCCATCTCCTCTTGCAAAGGCCCAAATTCCGCCAGCGATTGGTCAAGGCATTGCTGTGCATCTCGTCAACAGAAGTTCCAGAAAGTATAGCCGGTATGGGTTATGTAAAGCTCGGCTCTCGCAGCCGCACTGGCAGCAATGACACGACGGTGCAGTTTCACAGATGCTTCCCGAAATTCCGGGTAGATGCTGGCGATATTGATGTCGGCTATCGGTCCATGCACGCTATATTTCAAGGAAAAGGATGATGTCGCATCCAGGTTCTCAGAACGAAAAAGGCTGTGCTTGGCCTCACAAAGTATCTCGGTTCGATCGGATAGCTCTGAGATTTTCTCCAGTGCCTGCTCTAGCGGCATATCCAGATAGGCCCAGGTGGAGACTGCAAGCTTCATATCAATCGATAAAGTCAGATGAAGAACTTGTATATTACAGCTATCGTATCATATCTGCGCTTTAGCTCGAAACCAAGAAGAAATATACTGCCCGGCAGGAAAATGCTAGCGATTACTTTAATAAAGAAGCCTTCCAAGTGGATGGCGTGGTATGACATGTCATTCCAGATCGAGAAGATTCATGCTCGTGAGATACTTGACTCACGAGGAAACCCGACTATAGAGGTCGACGTTTACACCTGCTGCGGCTTTGGCCGTGCCGCTGTGCCCTCGGGCGCGTCAACAGGCACGCATGAGGCCTTGGAGCTTCGCGATGGAGGAGACAGATATGACGGCAAGGGTGTCCTCAAGGCCGTCAAGAATGTCAATGAGGTTATAGCTCCCGAGCTGCTGGGCATGAATGCCTCTGCCCAGAGGGAGATCGATGATTTCATGATCGAGATGGACGGCACGCCCAATAAGTCCAACCTGGGTGCCAATGCCATTCTTGGCGTCTCCATAGCCGTAGCCAAGGCGGCAGCATCCTCGGCGGAAATGCCGCTCTACAAGTACCTGGGCGGAGTGAACACCTCTCGCCTGCCCATTCCTTCCTTCAACGTTCTCAACGGGGGTCAGCATGCCGGCAATGAGCTCTCCATTCAGGAATTCATGATTCAGCCCGCCGGGGCCAGGACCTTCAGCGAGGGCCTGCGCATGGCTGTTGAGACCTACCATGCTCTGGGCAAGATTTTAAAGGGCAAGTACGGCGTAAGTGCAACCAACGTCGGCTACGAGGGTGGCTATGCACCGCCTCTGGTAAAGACCCGCGATGCACTAGATGCTATCATGGGCGCTCTTGATATCAGCGGCTATGGCAAGGAGATAAAGATCGGCCTGGACTCGGCTGCCTCCAGCTTCTACCTGGACGGCGGCTATTCCGTGGACGGAAACCGGCTCACGCCCGGAGAGCTGATCGATTATTATGTAGATCTGGTCAAGACCTACCCCATTATTCTGCTGGAAGACCCCTTCGAGGAGGAGGCGTATGACGATTTTGCCGGTCTTACCGCCAAGCTGCCGGGTACTATAATAGTAGGAGACGACATTTATGTGACCAACATAAAGCGCCTGGAGAAGGGCATCAAGATGCGTGCCGGCAACGCCCTGCTGCTCAAACTCAACCAGATCGGATCCGTCTCAGAGGCCTTTGATGCGGCACGCATGTCCTTCCGGGCGGGCTGGAAGACCATGGCCTCTCACCGCTCTGCAGAGACTGAGGACTCGGCTCTGGCCGATGTGGCAGTCGCTTTGGGCTGCGAGCTGCTTAAGACAGGCGCACCTGCCCGTTCCGAAAGAACTGCCAAGTACAACCAGCTCCTGCGCATACAGGAGCAGCTGGACGAGGCTGCGACCTACGCAGTCATTTAGATTTTTATCTTTTAAAGCGGCTTTTCCCAAGCAATTGGGACGGGGCTATTTTTTCTGGCTCATTCTTCATAGATGCTTTCATATAATACTGCGTATTCATTGAGCCTCCCTTAGAATGACTTTTATATCATTTGAACGCATTTCAAAGAGCGAAAATGAAGGAATTGGCCTTTGCATCACTGCCTATTCTCGTTACGATTCTCCTTTCATCTTGCGCCAGCCTTAATGGGGCAAAAGATGCTCCCTATTATACCGATGATATCGCTATAGCTCGGTTTCCCAGAATAGACACTGCGCTCCTCTCGACCTCCAGAACAGTCGACGGTATCCATGGTGCCGATGATGCGCACATTTCCGAGATCTGGAAAAGCTTACCGTCAACCGAGAGAGGAATGTCCTTGTTCCTGAACTCCAGAAGGTACATCAGTTCTCCGAAGACGCGGACAGATTGGTGCGATTGATCTCGTCGATGATGAGGACGCAAACGCCATCTTTGTCTCGAGCTTTCTGGCAGAATTCGAGGAACCTACCGGGTACAACAGAGTATTCCAGGGTGCCGGGCGGCCTGGGGCTGAATTCCCTGGATGAAATCTTCGTAAGCATAATCTGAGTGGAACCGGACCAGCTCTACAAATCCATCTCCGTTGCTAACCAGGTGGCGGACGAGGCGCTCGGCCAGGAAGGTCTTTCTAGTGTCAGGAGAAACAAAGATGATAGCCTGGCCTTTGCGTTCGATGGCCTAAAGCCAACTAACCAGGTCCGCCTCCTTTATTCCCGCATTCTCGGCAAGTTCGTTGAGAGAAAGAGCTTGACTACTTATTCATTATTATTAATATATAAATTAAGATTATCAAGAATGTTTTTATATTCTGAATCTTTTGTCACAGCAATTTAACTCAACAGGTTCCAGTAGGTTATTGGTATCCCAAAGCTCCTTCCTTAAAAATTTCCGGAATAGGCACGCCATTCTCTGAAAAGAGAATCATTTTTTTGAAGATCATTTATAGCTACTGAATTTTCGAACGCATATAGCACCCTATATTTGCATGTGCAATCCCATTTAGGATCAGGCGGTGAATCGCTCGTTGCCTGCAAAGATACACAATATCATGCCCTTTTTGCCCTCCACATAAGGATTAGATCGTCCCTTTTCGTATCCTTATGGCAGCTCCAGCTTGTGGCAGGTTCAACTTGATCGTAATACTCTTGGACGAATTACCCAAAGCCAATACTGCGGTTCATTTTGAGACATTTCCGTTTCCTTCCAAGCCACACGCAAAAGATGATTATAACCTTTAACGCAATTTTCTGAACTTGAATTCAACGATGTTTTGCAATTAATAACCCTATGCATGCTGTTTCTAGCTGCAGCTTTCCTATATTTACCTAAGATTGTTGCGTTGAGGATTATACTACTACCTGCCTTATTTCATCGTCGAAAGGAATGAATTGCGTTGAAAACAAGTAGGTGCCGGGGGCGGGATTCGAGCCCGCGACTTCGAGATGACTCAGGCGCGTTTCGTGTTACCCTATGAGTCTCGCGCCCTAACCAGCTAGGCCACCCCGGCAGAGTCCCTCGATTGAATTGTTAAATAAGGTTTGTGCTTCCAAGCCAGCAGGTGCGCGCGCCAGGGGCCCATGGGCAGAAGGTAGGGAAAGAGCCATCTTTTAGTAACTGCATAGAATAGCAGGACCATCATGCCCTCCGACATCACATGCTCAGTAAGCGAAACGCTTTCGGGAAAGACGATCGTAGTAGGCGTTACAGGCAGCATCGCAGCCGTGCGGGTCGTGGACCTTATTCGCGATCTGATCAGGCGCGGCGCAGAAGTGCACTGTGTGGCTAGCTCTGCCGCGCAACAGATCCTGCACACTTACGCCCTGGAGTATGCCAGCGCGCACGCGGTCATAACGGAAATAACCGGCCGGGTGGAGCACGTGCAGTTTTGCGGCGTGGGGGGCCTCGCGGACCTGCTGCTCATCGCGCCTGCCACTGCCAACACCATCGGCAAGATGGCATGCGGCATCGACGACACGCCCGTAACAACGTTTGCCACTACCGCCTTAGGCAGCGGCAAACCAATCGCAGTAGTTCCTGCAATGCATGAGGCCATGTACCGACATCCTGCGGTACTTCGTAACCTGGAGGCGCTGCGTGCGATGGGCATAACAATGATCGATCCGCGCATCGAGGAGAAAAGGGCCAAGATCGCCGACAACTTGCGTGTAGTGCAGGAGGTGGAGAGGCTGCTCGGGCCTGCGGACCTCTCTGGCAAGAGGATAATCATAACCAGCGGCTCCAATGCAGAGACAGTCGATCCCATTCGCATTCTAACCAACCGGGCATCTGGCCGCACCGGCATAGCTCTGGCCCAGGAGGCACGCAGACGCGGGGCTAAGGTGACTATTGTGCACCGCTTCCTCCAGGACATTCCAGTGCGCCAGGTCTACGCAGAGAGCGCACGTGATATGCTGAACGCTGTGCTAGCAGAAATGGAAAAAGGCTGCGACGCCCTGATCAGCGCCGCTGCTGTGGCCGACTACACCCTTGACCCAAAGGCAGAGAAGATCAAGTCCGGCCAGGAGCTGGTGCTGCGGCTCAAGCCCACCCAGAAGATCATCAAGACGGTGCGAGATGCTTATCCCCATCTGAAGATCGTGGGCTTCAAGGCCGAGACCGGCGTGACAAACGAGGAGCTTGCCCTTCGGGCCGAGAAGTCCATGCTGGGCGCAGGACTGGATCTTGTGGTGGCCAACGACGTCTCTCGGGGCGGCATGGGCACGGATGACAATCAAGTGCTTATAATCGACCGCTTGGGCCGGCGTAAAGCTGCCGAAGGCCAAAAAAGCCTAATCGCCAAAACGATCATCGACGCCCTGGTGGAGATATTGTGAACAACCCCATGAAATCCGTCCGAGCCTGGGTGCCCTCTCACATCACCGGCCTTTTCGCAGCCCACCGTAGAGACGAGCCACGCCTCTCCGGCTCCATCGGATGCGGCCTGTGCCTTTCACTGGGTGCTACTACTACCATAGAATCCGGGGGCCAGGATACGGAAATCCTCCTCAACGGTGCAGTTTCCAAGGCTTCTGTTTCCAGATTCGTGGCGGAAAAGCTGGCCAAAGAACCAGTCAGGGTGAAGACGGAGCTTGATATGCCCTTTGGGGCAGGCTTTGGAGCCAGCGGGGCTGGGGCCCTGGGCAGCGCCTACGCTCTCAATTCATACTTCGATCTGGGCCTCACTGCAAACGAGGCAGCAGCCGTAGCCCATGAGGCTGAGGTCACGAACCGTACGGGTCTGGGAGACGTCATCGCTCAGAATGCCGGCGGACTGGTTATGCGCCTGAAACCTGGCGCGCCGGGCACTGGCCGCATCGATCGAATACCTGTCCCGCCATTGCCTGTCAGCTACGTGGTGCGAGGCCCCATCTCCACTAGCCAGGTTCTCTCTGACGAAAAGGTGATGAAAGCTGTCAACCTGTCTGGCGAATCTGCCTTAAAAGCACTTTTGAAGAAGCCCACATTCACCCATTTCCTGCAGCTCTCCCGCCACTTCACGGTGCAGTCTGGCCTGGCCAGCGACTGGGTCCTTCAGGCCATCGAGGCAGTGGAGGCGGCGGGCGGCATGGCCAGCATGATCATGCTGGGCGATGCGGTCTTCGCCTGTGGCGGAACCGAGGCCCTGCAAAGCTTCGGCGAGGTCCATACTACTACTATTTCCCAGCGAGGTGCCAATCTTGACCGATATTCCAAAGTCTCATCCCAGATATGCGTCTCTAGTGGCACGCGAACGCGTTGTAGAGGGCATGAAAAGGGGCTATACCAGCAGCCAGGGGCTGATTGCCCAGGGCAGAGGCGAGTGCTTCGACTATCTCTTGGGCGAGAGGACGACGCCCTCTGCGAAAAATGCCACCAAAGCTGCGGCAGCCCTTCTGCTACTGGCCAAGCGTCCCGCCTTAAGCGTCAATGGAAACGTGGCCGCACTCGTGCCAAAGGAGATGGTGGCCCTGGCCAACGCGCTTCACATTCCCCTAGAAGTCAATCTCTTCCACCGCTCGGAGGAGAGGGTAAAGAGAATCGCCGATCTTCTCCGGGAAAAGGGCGCAAACGAGGTGCTGGGTGAGAATCCCAACGCCTCTGTGCCCGGCATGGAGCACGCCAGGGCGCTGGCCACACGAGGTGGAATTTACGACGCAGACGTAGTCCTTATCCCCCTGGAGGACGGCGACCGCTGCGAGGCCTTGGTGGCTATGGGAAAGAAGGTCATTGCCATCGATCTCAATCCCCTCTCCCGGACCGCACGAAAGGCCACTGTGAGCATCGTGGACAATATCCTGCGCGCCGTGCCCAATATGACCGAGCAGGTCAGGCAGCTCTCGGCTCTTCAGCGCGCCGATCTGGCGAGTATGATGCAAAAATATGACAACGAAAAAGTGCTACGACAGGCAGTGCAGGAGATGGCAGATCATCTGGAGGGGCAGTTTCGAGAGGAGATCAACTAAACCTGTTCGCGTTCGGTTGCATCCTGTGGTGTTATGGCATTTGATACAGTCGAAGGGCATTGGTCTTTCCAGGCTACCACCACAAGATTCAACCGAGCCCTATTAGGGCTGAACAATCACGAAAAGTTTAAAGCTTCTAGGGATAAACATTGGAGGATTCCGATTAACCTCAAATTAATGGCTCCCATAAAAAACTTTGTCCATAATTCCGCTACATACGATCCGATTAGGCCTTAGAGCATCCTATTTTTCCCTAATTCGCCCGATATTTTTCGATTTTTTAGGCAGCTAACGCTATGCCTGAATTTTACTTTTGGCAGAAGCCAAATGATCGAGATTGGAAACGATGCCTGTGATTATCATCTTTACTCGAACCCCTCCTAATAGTAGTAACCGCAACGTGTTCTGTCTTGCAAATTTTCTTTGTGAACGCGAAATACCGTTCAACAGGAGATCTTTTGCTAGAGATTCCCTTGTTGCGCATCTCATCCTTATAATTTAGTGGATGGCCCCGTGTGGCTTTTCTCATGGCAGCATCGTACCCTTTTGTCTTCGCGCCGAAATATCCCTTATCCGCATAGCGAGCTTCGCCTTCATCAGCCAAATCCGCCTGGCTATCGTGGACTTTAGCAGTTGTAACCTCGATTCTGCGAATCCGGCCAAAATCCTCATCCATGGCACCATGAAGCTTGGATCTTAAATAGAATTTCGTTCCCTCCTTCGCCCAGGTTCTATCCTTGCTCCGTCGAGTCTTGGCTTCCTCTCCGCGTGGTGTATCACTCTTGGCATGACCAGGATCTGAGGTTATGAAAGATGCATCCTGCATTATTCCCTTCTTCATTTCGAGTTTCATGGCATCAAGCTGCTTTTGCAGCTCGTTCCAAACTTCCTTAGAGGATTCCTAATAACCTCTGATTTTGGCCACTTGCTTATAAATGGTATATAAAACTCTGGCTGGATTTAGTGGGTTTATAGGAATCCTCCTTATCCACTCCGCCATCAGCAAGGCGCGCTCCGAATTTTCATATCGTAATGAAATCGGGAACGACATCTGTTGTACCCAAGAACGTCCTGAATGAAATGCGATCCGCCAATTTTATTTCAAGCAATGAAATTAAACCTTGGCTAAAGACCCGCTGGTGCATAGGAAAGACGACGAGTGATTTCATTTGGCACATGGAAGGCGTGTTGGATCTTTATGAGCAGCCTTATGATCGGAAACGCCCGGTTATCCGCTTTTATGAAAGGCCGTGATAGTTGATCTGCGATTATCTCGATTTCAATCGAACCTTGAAGTCTCAAGAAAGAACATTATGAATATATCCGAAATGGCACTCGCTGCATTTTTTGGCTTTTGAGCCTCGCGCAGGCAAGAGGATCGTCTGTGTTAAGGAACGCCGGACGAAGGTCGATTATGCAGATTTTATGAAGATGCTTGTTCACCATTATCCAGACGCGGGGGGACCATTCTTTTGGTTCGGGATGACCTAAACACACGCACAGCTGGTTTATTTTATAAAGCCTTATCCGCCGAGGAGGATTTCTAGATCGCAAAAAGGTTTGAGTTCCACTATACTCCCAAGAAAGAAAGGTGGCTTAATATAGCTGAGATCGAAATCTCAGCACCTTCAAAGAAATGCTTGGATCGCAGAATTGAATTTGTGTGGAAGCTAGCCGATGAGGTTAATGCGGGGGAACATGAGAGGAATTCAATCAGAGCAACCGTAAGATGGAGATTCAATAAAGACAATGCCAAAGTTAAACTCCAAAGGCATTATCTCAATCTGCAAAATTAATGTTCTGGTGCACTAGTTTTAAAAGTTGCATAATCTGCTGTGTATAACGTACTGAATACGTGAATATCAGGCGGTTATTTGATAAAAGAGCCCAAGGGGCCTAAGTGGCCTCCAGAGCCACAGGAAGAGATTACTCTAAAATTTCCACAATTCCACTATTCAGATGGTAACGGGCACCTACTACTTTGAGTTCGCCTTCCTTGACCACTTCAGACAGTATGGGCTGAGATGTGTTCAACTCTTCCACGATGTTCTTGATGTTGTTGTTAATGGAATTATTCAGGAGTTGTTCCTCGCCGCCGACTGCGTTTGCCTCATCTACGGCTGGCTGGATGTAGTTGACCAGACTATCCAGGTGGCCTGGCACCTCTCTACCATTTATTGTCGCAGTTACTGCTCCGCAGCTATCATGGCCCAGCACAACGATCAGGGGCACATTCAAGTGCTCTACAGCATATTCAATACTGGCCAAGGTGACATTATCCATAACCTCTCCCGCGGTCCTGATCACGAATATGTCTCCCTGGCCCTGATCAAAGACGACCTCAGGGGGAACCCTTGAGTCGGAGCACCCCACAACAACGGCAAAGGGATGCTGTTCGGAGACGAGTTTGTTACGGCGATCCGCAGATTGGTCGGGATGAGTGACATTGCCAGATGCAAACCGTGCGTTGCCCTCCATGAGTGTTTGTAGGGCCTGTTCGCCAGAAATACTGAATTTTTCTTCCAATGCAGTTGCAGATACAACCAATGCAGACAGCAATAATGCTATTGTCAAGAATCGTGATATATTTATACTAACTCCCTCCGTTTGTTCGCCGTAAGCAAAAGAGAAATAAGAAACTTCCCCTTCTTAAGTATCAAGCATATGGTTATCATTATCGTCTTCAACGCAACTTTTTGAACTTGAGTTCAACGGTGTTTTGTAATTAATAGCCCTATGCATGCTGTTTCCAGCTGCAGCTTTCCTATCTTTACTTAAGATTGTTGTGTTGAGGATTATAGTATCAATAGGGTGTTTGGATTGATCGCAGAGAGGCGGGTGCGCAATATACGCCGTCTCGCAGTTCTCGATATCGTGATCTCCTGGGTTGGGCTGATATTTTTATAGGAGGCAGCTAAGTTGGCAGGCAATCTCTAGGCAGCAATCGGCTGCTCGCTCTCCATCATGATTTCGCCCAACTGCCGATTAGGGCCTGCCTGCACTTTGGGCAGGAAAGCATGCCCAAATGTTTCAATCCAATCTAGTCCATCTCTGACAGGATGGGCCGGATCTCATAGACATCCAACTGGCGCTGGATTGTGAATAGATCGTAGCCCTTCTGGTGGCTCATGATCAGAGAGTTGCCCACATCTTTGGGCAGATAGAACTCCTCATTGTCCAGCTTGACGCGGAAGAACTTCTTGCTCTTGCCCATCTCCATGTCCCTGTATCTTCCGGTTACTTTCTCGCCAATCTTCAGGATCCTGGGTTCCATACGAATTTCACCTCATTGATGAATATAATTATATCCTGCTTCTACTTCTAACTTCCGATCGAATTTTTGGATTATTTCAATTCTGCGCGGAGGCAGGGACATCCTCAAGCGCCGGGCGGCTCAATGGGCAGCCCCCATTATTTTCACCATCCTATTGCCAGCTCACCTCTGCCGATCCCAAATAATCTGTCTCGTTAGCCGCTTCTTGTCCCCAGCAGGCCCAGCGGCCCACTCCTTTGGTAGGCAGCCATTCAACCAGGCTCTGTCGATGATCGACCGGTTTTGCTTTGCCACCTGGGCCAAGCGGCAGTTGCCCACGACGATAGCCATATTAATTATGTTGCCATCGCATTCCTCCACATTCAAGTTGATTCCGATGGCCAAGATGTCTCCGATGTATAGATGCAGCAATGTCCAGTTAGAGCTGTTTTGGTCAAACGGGTTTGACCAGATAGTCGCGTTGATGAACCTGGCCCCTTGTGGGAAAGAGGTCTTGCATGAAGGGCGGCCCAATGGCGGCGTTGCCATCGTTGGCGATAGTGATAGTATAAAGCTGCCACGTCCTTGATCCTCCGCCCGTCTTTGCGAAGATCAAACTGCGTGCGGCTCGGTTTTCGGGAATTCAGAAACCGCCAAGTCTTAGTTGCCCAGATTCCCTTGGTCTGCACGATTGATATTCTGCTTCGGTTTCTCCTGAAAATCCGTATTATTATAATGCTGATTACGTCAGCAGTCACACTTTCAACATATCTGAGGAATTTGCCCCTTGAGCATAATAGATTTCCACTCCCAAAAGGACGAGGGTTCACTTCAACCCCAACCGGAAGGTCGGGATATTAGTGACCCTTCGCGCTCCCGATGTGATAAAGGTACGGCCGGTCGTACTTCGCTGCGGCTGAGAGGATGATCATTCGTTTCAATTCGTAGTCACCCATGAGAATCTCATCCCGTTCCATCGTAAGGTTTCCGTTCTTGCCTACAGTGGTTCGCAGCTTCGACGTTCCGAAAAAGCTGACTTCGCTCACAAGCTCCCTGGGGCTCGCAGCCACTGCCTTCTTTTTCAGGTGAGTGGCGCCGGAGTATTCCTCGGCAATGAGGCTGGCTGGATTATGGGACTGCATCCCCTCCTACCACTTCTGAGATAGGCTCGGAAAAATGCGAGGTGTGACTTTGTGGCTGTGCTATCGTGAGAAGCATCCAGATTCTTGGCCGTAAAACCGGAAAAGGCGTCCGTCTGGCTATCGTGGACTTTAGCATTTGTAACCTTGATTCTGCGAATCCGGCCAAAATCCTCGTCCATGGTACCATGAAGCTTGTATCTGAAATAGGATTTCGTTCCCTTCTTCGCCCGGGTTCCATTCTTGCTCCGCCGAGTCTTGGCTTCCTCGTCGCGTGGTGTATCGCTCTTGGCATGAACAGGATCCGAAGTTATGAAAGATGCATCCTGCATTATTCCCGTCTTCACTTTGAGTTTCATGGCATCAAGTTGCTTTTGCAGCGCGCTTCAAATTTCCTTATCTATTCCGCAATCAGCAAGGCGCTCTCTGAATTTCCATATCTAGTGGAATCAGGAACAGCTTCAGTTTTTCCCAAGAACATCCTGAATAAAATGCTATCAGCCAATTCTCTTTCGAGCTGCTCATCTGAAAGGCTGTAAAGCTGCTGAATGAATAAACACCTAAGCATCACGATAACGTCAATATTAGGGCGTTCACCGTGCTCAGTATTATTACAGAACAATAAGTCTAGTTTCGATCTGAGATCGTCCTAGTTTATTCCATTCTCGATCTCTACCAATCTGTCTCCTAATTATTTGATTCGTTCATCCTCATGGCGAATAGAAAAGTCGACCAAGGTCTTCATGGCAAATTATATTGTGTAAATATTAATCATAGATGACGATTTAATAAGGTTTTTCGGAATCCTCGGAAGTATATCACTCTGAAATATTTATACTATTCTTTCTTGGGCTATTAAGATGAAGCCATTTCCGTACCAAACGTGACCTTTCAAGTCCAACCGGCCTCGTGCACCCCACCGGAGTGCATGCAGGGAGCCTGCCCGACAGCGAAGTATTCCCGGACAAACCGGCCCGAGGGCAGCAAGCTTTCGATTTGGATAAGCCGATAGACGGTAATCAGGACTGCACAATGAAGATTAGTTGGCTATTGTCCCCCATTTGCGATCCTGATCTTCTCTTTTTTATTTGATCCCGTGTGAAATTATGGCCTATCGCCCGGCCTGCACACGATCTTTTTCCCAAAATATGGCTCTCTTCTCTCATTTGCCTCTTGCAGCAGCTCCATAATTTTCTCGCAGTCGCAAGTTCCGATCTCGACCAGGTTGTCACTGCGTAGCAAGCAGGGCTTGATCTTTCCGTCTGAGGTGACGCGAAGGCGCGTGCAGTTCGCGCAAAATTCGGTGTTGTCCATGGGCCGCACTACCTCCACCTCAGCACCATTCAAGAAATATCTTCCGCGTCGGTGCATCTCACGGACACGAACGCGGTTCGCTTGGGCGGCCAGGCGGCGCTCGATGGCACCGATGTCTCCAGAATGGCCAAGGCGGTGCAGGTCCAGGAGTTCAATGAGCTGTGCGATCAGGCCTTTACGCCGGCAAAAATCGATCAAATCAGAAATCTCGGCCTCGTTCTCCTTGAGAACAACGACATTCAGCTTGATGGGCGATAGATCTGCAGCCCTGGCTGCATCAATTCCCGCCAGGACCTTTTCCAAGTCACCCTCCCGGCTACCGGTGATGGCCCGGTAGATCTCGGGCCGCAGCGAGTCGAGGCTCACATTCACTCGGTCCAGACCAGCTTTTGCGAGGGCCTCGGCTTGCTCTGCCAAAAGGATGCCGTTAGTGGTCAAGGATATATCCAGGTCCTGGGGCATTTGCGCTATCAGTCCGGCCAGGTCCCGACGGAGCAGTGGCTCTCCCCCAGTGAACTTCAGGGAGCGTACACCCAACTGGGCAGCAGCTCTAGCAACGCTTACCACCATCTCATCTGCGATCTCCCCATCAGGATTTAACTCGCCCTCATGGTGGCAGTAAATGCAATTAAGGTTGCAACGAGGAGTAAGAGCGATCCGAAGACCTGTGACTTTGCGGCCAAAGGAGTCGATCATCTGGCAGGGCATCGAAAAATTGCTAGTATTGCTGCTGCTATTGGTACTCAATCTCACCCAGGCTGCGCTTGAGATAGCTTAGCAGCGTCATGCCTACTATCATGCAGATGGCAAGGCCGGAGAGCAGCTCCTCCCAGGATTGCCTGTGCGCAGTTATGCCATAAATTATGCCATCGGAAAGCAAAGTCAGCATCAGGGTTGCGATAAGCGACACCAGAATGGACCACATGATGGAACCCACCTCGTAGCGCTCGAAAAATGACGTGGAAAGGACGAAGGCTATTGCGGCTATTGTGAGAATTATAGATAGAGGTAAGGACGGTCCATAGCGGAATAGCTGAATCAGTCCCAGAGCAAGAGTCATCACTACCAGCGATAGTAGGCCAGAAGCGAGGAACGCCTTTAAAATGTAGTTGTCAAATTTTAGCTCCACACGAGTCCACCATTGCTTCATAAGGCTATATTGAATATAAAGATTATGTGTAGCTTGGCGTATCCAGATTACATCTAAAAGATCAGTTCTCCATAAGAACAATAAAGTATATTATAAAAAAATAAACATGAATCTATCAAATTTTAGGAGGCCATGAAATGATTCCTAATAACCTCTGAATTTTGGGCATGCTTTATAAATAGTGTATAAAGGCGTGGCGTGATTGGTGGGTTTATAGGAATCCTCATGAAGTTCGATCTAAGTGAAAGAGAGTCGGTCAGAAACCCAATATTTTTGGCTATAATTTACCAAAGTTATAAATCTAACTTCGCAACAAAGACGCGTAGTGTTGAGACGACAGCATCCCAGTATGCTCAAGGGACCTCTCCCTATTTACTGTACCCTCATGTAGTACATGAAGAGGCGATCTATTTATAACAACCTCTAGTTGGATCACGGCCAGGCTCTATGGAAATCCTCGATATTCAAAGCTTTCTCAGGAAGACTCGCTCCAATTGCCGAGACTTAGGAACGTTTCGGACGAGGAAACGGTTAAGATACTCTGCAACAAATTCGGATTTTACCGTTCGGGATAATTTAATGCGAAGTGTTCGAATGCTGAAGTGGGGGCCTATTCGATGCGTGGACTACAATTGCTGCTCATCTTCTTGCCGGTTGCCCTGCTGGCACAGTTTGCTCGCATAGATGAGATCTTTGTCTTTGCCACCTCAGCACTTGCTATAATTCCTCTGGCAAAGATCCTGGGCGAGGCCACTGAAGTTTGGCAGAGAAAACAGGACAACGCATTGGCGGTCTTCTCAATGCTACCTTCGGCAATGCCGCGGAGTTGATCATCACCCTGACGGCCATTCGTGTCGGGCAGATGCAGTTGGTATTAGCCTCCACCACCGGCTCCATTCGGGCAACTTTCTACTGGTGCTGGGCTTTGCCATGCTTTTTGGCGGCCTCAAAAACGACCGGCAAATGTTCGAACGTCGCCACATGGACACCTATGTCATCATGGCCATTCTGGCCCTGATCACATGAGCGTGCCCTCCCTCGTCAGCCTCTACATCCCGAACGCCATGCACGTAGAGGAGCTAAGCCTGACAACCGCAGGAGCCATGTTGATACTCTATGTGCTCTTTATAGTCTACACGTTGAATAGCTGCACTTCGGAAAATGCGTTACCGTAACGACAAGAGCGATCCTCTCATGCATGTCTGGAGCATGAACAAGGCATCAGCCATCATGGGCCTCTACATGGTGGGTATCGCCTCGATGAGCGAGCTTTTAGTGGCGTCGGTGGAGGCGGTCACGATAACCCTGGGCCTGGCATTTTTCTTGCCCTTGAAGCTCTGATATTAGATTTGGAACCTGAACCGATTTTGCCTGTGGATCTGTCCAGTCGAGTCGCGTCCACGTGCGCGCATGTGGACCAGGGAGCTTGTGGCATTTTGAGCGACCAGTTCTATGCGAATATTGCAACCTCTATTCTCTTCTAAGATCGTATTTGAAGTAAATAAAAAATAAAGATCCTCGTTGATAGACGAATACCGAAAACTATATATTCGTTAATCACAGATAGATGTTTGGCAAAAGTCGACCACATTTTCCCTCCTACACCAAGGCTTTTGCCTCCCTCCTTTTCACCCTCCTCAAAATCCGTATATACTTTGCCTATGTCACCATAATTTTAAATGGAAAATGAAAGCCGCCTTTCCCTTGTTGCAGAAATGATCCGCGATCATATCTCTCTGGATGGAATTGACCGATACCTTGCCGAGACGGGTGTGCAAAGCCGTGACTTCGTAATGGTGGAGTCTTCTGACCATGCCGGAGAGATATTCGCAGTGGACGGTTCCAATGCCACTATCTGTAACTGGTCTGCTGCCAATTTAAATCTGATCAGAGCAGGCTATGCCGTATACCGGGGAAGAGAATGGAGACGCACTGTAATCACCTTTGAAGATGTCTTGCTGGCCGATCCGAAGTTATGCAGGAACATGTTCGACCCCTACCTGGAGCAATTCTTCGGCCTGAAAGGGATCGATCTCAGGGAGTCGGATCCGGATCGACTCTCCAGCTACCACCGGGAGCTGCAAGAATACGTGGCAATAAATGACGCCCTGAGCGAAGCTCATTTTGGAGATATCATCCTTTACGACGGCAGCTTTGACGTATTTGAGCTCTTGAGGGACGTTCTTGCCACCATTTTCTTTCGCGCCCGTAAGAAGGGCGTAGCCATTCTGGCTGTGGCCAAGTCCAGCTCTCTCTTCTGGGGCGAGGAGATCTCACTTCCCTTTGTGCAGCATACCGGCATGGTCGGCAGCCTGCTGGTGCCGCAAGCAGCCTGGTATCTTAGCCTGAAGGATAAAAAAGTAGACGCGGGCCAGGGCAGATGGAACGGCGAGACCTACATCGTCCGCTTTTGCGGGCAGTCAGAGCACGCCTTCCGGGTAGATGTTCCTTCTTTTCTCCAGGACAAAATAAGTTCGATTCTGGGAAAACTGGCCGCATACTCCTGCTCCTCCGAGTGCCTGGGATATCCTCATGCCCTCTTCCGGGCGCACCGGGATATCAGGATCACCGTGCAAGAGGTGGCGGCCGTGCGCCAAAAGTTAGTGGCGCGACTCTTGGTGAATGGAATGACTCGATCGGAGATAAGAATGCTTATGCAGGACTTCCACGACATCCTGGAGATGAAACCCCGAACATAAAAGGAGGGTGAAAAAGGTTGGCCATAAAAGAGGAGAAGATCCAGCACAACAGCACGGCAAGTCTGTTGAATAGAAAAGTGATAGAAAGAGGAGATACAACCTACCGCATCGTCTCTAAAAACGTTTCCGAGTATCATTTCATTGTGCCCTTCGATCTTTCCGAGGAGGAAAGGGTGGAAGTGGGGCAGATCTTCTCCATCAAAGATCAGGGCCTGACATATCTGGCTCGCGTTATTAGCATCGAGCACAGCTCCAACTACGAAGGCCACTGGGACACCACTATGAAAGGGACTCAGTTCTTCGACGACGATCAAATCTTCAATCGCGTCATAGCCGAGCCCTTGGGTTGCATAAATAGAAGACTGGAGTTTAAAAAGTCCAGGACATTGCCCACAAAGTTCGCAACTGTTGCGCGAGCGGAGAGAGAGGAGCTTGCGTTTTTGAGTCAGGTTATGGGGGACATTGAGGTCGGATCCCTGAGAAATGGCTCGCGACTTGTAGAAGAAATTCCTGTGGCCCTGCATAGCGAAGCCATGGATCACCACATGGGCGTTTTTGCCACCACTGGTATGGGTAAATCCAACTTCATGAAGGTCTTTGCTGCCTCATGCATGCGCCTATCGGCAAGAGGCGAGTCCAAGTTGGGCCTTCTCATTGCCGATCCTCACGGAGAATATCTTAAAGGCAAGGATCTTGTCAAGGGTCTGACTCATCTCAAGAAATACAGGGATGGGCTCGCCTGCTATTCCACAGACGAGCAGAACGCCTCCGATCCAGGCGTGGAGGAGCTGACCATATCGGAAAGCGAGATTTTTCCGGAGGATATTGCTCTGCTCTATGAGTGGTCGCCGCCACAAAGAGATGCACTGGAAGCCATTTCCAGGATCTTGGACAGGGCAAACTGGCTGGAGGAGATCCAAAGCCCGGTGGGTATGGCCCGTATGATGCAGGAGGGCTTCAAGGACGGCACGATCATGGTTTTGGTTCGAAGGATCAAAAACGAGCTGGGAAGAAATCCGTACATCCGGAAACGGTCCAGCCTGGCCAATATTCTGGCCAATCTGCAGAAAGGAAAGGTTGTTTTGGTGGATATACCCAGAATGAGCGACAGATCCGAGCTATTTTTGCTCTCTGTCATTTCGCGCTATATCTTGGATGAGTATAAAAAGGACGAAAAAGAAGGCCAGGAGAGTCGCAAGAATTGCCTCATCACCATTGAGGAGGCGCAGAGGGTTTTGGGCGCAGGCAGCAATACGGCGCGCTTCGAAAGCATAGCCCGAGAGGGACGTAAGTTCGGAGTGGGCCTGTGTGCCATAACCCAGCAGCCCAAGCTCATAGACAAGCAGCTTCTCTCTCAGTTTAACACACTGGTAGTCATGGGACTCGGAGACCGAAACGATCGCTTGCAGCTGGAAGAATCGGCCAAGCAAGATCTCTCCTCCATGGATATCGAGATTCAGACCCTGGCGAAGGGCGAAGCTGTCGTATCCACCCTGGATATCCCCTTCCCTGTACCAGCCAGGATACACCGCTACGAGGATTACTTACGCCGTCTGGATAAGGAAGATATGCAGGAGAGCCTTATCACCAGAGGCGGCTTCAAGCCGTTTTTAGAATAGTGAGCGAGCACATGAATATAATTCATCTGGCAGATTCGCACCTTGGCTTTTCCAGCTACAGCCGCTTGGATGAGCATGGCCGAAACCGCATAGAAGAGATGGTGTATTCGGGATTTGAGCAAACTGTCGAGGAGATCATTAAGCTTCGACCTGATGCGGTTGTTCATGCGGGCGATGTCTTCCATCACGTTCGTCCCAAGATCAAACCCCTGGTAGTCTTCCAGAGAGGCCTTTTGAGGCTCATGGAAGAGGACATACCTGTGATCATAATTAGCGGCAATCACGACGCTCCCAAAAGCTTCTCATCCACCAGCCCCTTCCGCCTCTTTGAGGATCTGCGAGGCGTGCATATCGCCCAGCGGTATGAGTACGAAAAAATTGAAGTTGGAGATCACTATTTTCACTGCATTCCCTTCTGCCTTGTGCCTCAGGACTACCTGGTCGAGTTTGAGAAGATAGAACGCTCGGGTAGAGATGTGCTAGTCATGCATGGCCTGGTGGAGTCGCTTGCAAACAGGAAAATGAGGAGCGTGGGCGAGCATGAACTGAAGGACAGCTTCCTCAAAAGCGACTTTGACTATATTGCTCTCGGTCACTTCCATGGGCAGGCACAGCTTTCCAGGAACGCCTGGTACAGCGGCTCTGTGGAGTACTTCAACTTCGGCGAGGCCCAGGACAAGAAAGGAATGCTGCAGGTGGACCTGGAGACAGGTAGAGCCGAGAGCGTGCCGGTAAAGCCCAAGTATATGATCGATCATCCGGCCATAGATTGCGGCGGAATGCGCTCTGAGGAAATGGCAGAGTGCCTGATGGAGCTATGTCATGAGGATGAGATCCGAGACAGAATGGTGCGCATCACTCTTAAAAACGTTAGCCGTACCGCTTATAGGAGCATAGATCAGGGAAGGCTCTCCCGGCTGGGATCCCCTGCGCTCTACTTCAAGATCCGGCCGGAATTCTTGGATGAAGTGGAGCATTTCGAGCGACCTTTTGACCGTAGGACGCTGCACGAGGAGTTTTCCGGCTACATGGATGAGGAATCCTCTCGATATAAGATACCGGCAAGGATATTGGATGATGTGGTGGTCTACGGATCGGAGATCATGAAGAAGGCCGTATTGGCCAGGCACAAAGAGGCATTGGATGCATCTTAATAAGCTTGTCATGAGAAACTTCAAGAAGTTTCGCCGTGCAGAGCTGGAGTTTTCCGACGGGCTTACCGGCATTGTGGGCAGCAACGGATCTGGCAAAAGCACCATAGTGGAAGCCATTGCCTGGACTCTTTACGGAAACAGAGCTTCGAGCATTAAAAGAGATTTCATCCGCAATGCACGAGCCAAAGAATCTGATTCTGTGGAGACCAGCGTGACTCTCTCCTTAGGCAAGCAGGAGCTGGTCATCTACCGGGCCATGAAAGGAAAAGGCTTGATGCCTGAGGCATTTCTCGTGCTGGATGGGCAGAGGATTGCCACCGGAAGCAAAGAGGTAGATGCGAGGCTTGAGGATATCCTAAAGATCGGCTATCAGGACTTTATGAAAACCTTCTACGCCAGGCAAAAGGACCTGGACAATCTGCTCAAAGAGGGTGGAATGGGCAAGAGGGAATATCTTCTCAAGCTCCTTGGCTTGGAAGACATAAAGGAATATGCCATCGACCTGATCAAATCCGACCGAGCCTCTTTGGAGGGACAAAAGAGCTGGCTCGCGGGCGCACTTACGGAAACTGGGGACGTAATGGCCCGACGGGAGAAGGCTTTGCAGGACATTGTAATCGAGAAAAAAGGCCTGTCGGAAGCCGAGAGGAGCCAGACAATGTTGCAGGAGGCCTGGGAGGGGAGACGACAGGAGCTGGAAGCCATGGCCGAGAAGATGCGCCGGCATGGCCTTTTGACGGAGCGGGTAAAGAGCTTGGAGTCTCAGGATAGAGAACTAAAAAAGACGATAACGACGGCAAAAAAGCAGCTCTCTGAAATCGATATCTGCAAAAAAAAGCTATCAGAACTTCAGCCTATGCTTGATAGACTGGCGGATATAAGCGACCGGATGGAAATTCTGCGGCCCAGGAGAGTGGTCTATGAGGATACCGCCCGCCACATGGCTGCCACGGAGGCTGCATGGCAGGGCGAGAAAAAAGCGCTTGCTGAAAGCCAGAGAAGGCTCCAGGAGCTGGACAGAGATGTCGCTATGCGAGAGGAGCTCTTGCCTAAAGAGGAAGAGCATACAAAGCTGCAGGCCAGGCTATTCGTCCTGGAGGGCCTTCGGGATAAGTATAGCGAGATGCAAGCCTGGCAGAAGGAGGAGGCAGTCAGAGAGCAAGCAATCGCGGCCAATCTCTCCCGCACGAAAAAGCTGATCGATGACCTCTACATAGCTCGGACCAGGCGAGAGGAGATTGCATCTTGCCGGGAGGAAGAAAAGAGATGCAAAAGCAAGCTGGCGGAACTTATGCAGCAAAGAGAGCTGCAAAAGGATCTGGAAGGGCTGCTGGCGCGAAATAATGCTATGGAAGAGCGCCTGGCAAGGCTCAGGAGCGAGACGGAAAAATCACGCTTAGAGCTGAAAAGCCTTGAGAGAATTGAGGAAAAGGAGGCGCAGCTGCGCCGTCAGGATATGGATCTGGATCAGCTCGGCAGCGAGCTTAACCGCATCTTATCAGATCTGAGAGGAAACTACAAGGTTTCGGAGCTGGCCTTGGCCGAGACGGAGCGCTCCATAAAGAGGGTTATGGCCCTGGGAGCTGAAGGGCTCTGCCCCACATGCGAGCGACCGTTAGAGGGCCAGCGTGATCTGCTCATCAATAAGTATGAGAAATCCGCGACGTTCGCAAAAGAGGAGAAGGAAAAGCTTGCGGCCAGCATTGCCGCTCAAACGGAGAAGATTGAAGAGGTGACCAGATCAAGGAGCATTCTGCGGGCGGCCTTCGGTGAATTGAACGCCGAAAAAGGCCGACGTTCGGCTCTGCAGGCCGATTTGAAGAGCCTGGCCATGCAGATGCACGAGTCACATACTGAGATCAAGGAGATCTCGGCCAGAATCGAGGGCCTGGGAATGGTCAGCTTCGAATCCGGGAAGCTTCGCCAGGTTGAAGCAGCTCTAAATGCACTTGAGCCTCTGGTAATGGAATACGCCGGCCTTTCTCTGCGACTGGAGGATCTGCCAGGCCTGGAAGTGGAGAATGCCCTGCAGAATAAGGAGCTGGCTGCTCTGAAGAAGAGGCAAGAGACGCTCATGGGACAGGTACGGGCCCTGGGATACGTTGAATCGGATTATTTAGATGCCAGAAAGCGCCTCTCCTCCCTCAAGCAGCTGCATGATCATTTTCTCTCTCTCTCTCTGAGGGTGGCACAAATTCCCGTCTTAAAGGAAATGATAAAAAAGCAAGAGCAGGAAACAGAGAAGTTGGACCTGGCCCTGAAGGCTCTGCATATCTCGCAAAGGGATTTGGGCTACAATCCACTGGAGTATGAATCTCTTTTTAAAGAGAGGAGGAGCCTGGCGTCAGCAGAGAGCGAGGCGCAAAAGATCCGGGTGATGGTGGCGGGCGAGATCGAAGCAAAGGAGAGGCTGGCAGCGGCCCTAGCAGCTCTGGAAAAGCTCAATTTGGATCTCACAAAGTGCCTGCAGTATTTATCTGCCCTGGCATACAGCCTGCAGGAGCACGAAAAGGCGAAAGTCACGCTGGCGAGCGCAGAGGAAGAACTGAAAGTGGCCAGGAAGGCCGTTTCAGAGCGCCAGGTGCGGATAGGCGTTCTGCTGGCCGCCTGGGAGCGACTTGTTCAGGAAACTCAGAGGAAAGAGGAACTGGAGAGGAATGCTCTGCGGGTCGCACGGAGAATGGAGGTGGTGGAGGTGACCCGAGGTCTGGTCAACCGCTTCATGGATCAGATATTGATCCGGGTTAAAAACGACATCGTTCGTTCCGCAGGCGAGATCTTGGCGGCGGTTTCAGGCAAGTACAGCCTGCTCAAGATCGATGAAGACTTCAATATTCAGGTTGAGGACGGTGGCGAATGGTATCCCATTTCCCGTTACTCGGGCGGAGAGATCGATATGATAGCCGTCTCAGTGCGCGTCGCCATCAGTGAGTATCTGATGCGCTTTGGTCCTGATGGAGAGAGCTACTCCTTCCTCATCCTGGATGAGGTATTCGGCAGCCAGGACCAGGAGCATCGGGAGAAGATGATCCAGATGCTCAGAAGCCTGGAGGAGCGCTTTCCACAGATCATCGCCATCAGCCACATCAGCGATGTGCAGGGGCAGTTCGACAACACAATGCTGGTGGTGGAGGACGAAGTGGGCAACAGCCGAGTGGAGGCACTTTAGGATTTGAGAGGACTCCTATAAACCCCACTAAATCCAGCCAGAGATTTATATACAATTTATAAGCAAGCGGCCAAAATTAGAGGTTATTAGGAATCCTCTTTGGATTATGAAAAAATTATTTCCTAAGAGAAGTCCCGACCTGGCATATGCCACCATCGGCGATTGGATTCTACACGAAGCAATTCCGTTCTCCATCGATTCGCTCGAAGCCTTCAGCGCCTCCATAGATAAGATCATTGCCTCACTTGGCGATTCGGTGCAGTTGCTTGGCTTTGGAGAAGCACTCCACGGCGAAGAGGGCATTTTTATAATACGTAACCGACTCTTCCAGCGCTTGGTAAAGACGCATGGCTACAGCGTTATTGCCATCGAGCGCAGTTTCCCCCGAGCGTGCGCAGTGAACGAGTACGTGGCCGATCGCGGCCTGGCATCGCATGAGGCCGTGCAGGATACCGGATTTAGCCACGACTTAGGCCGGCTCGACGCGAATCGAGAACTCGTGAAATGGATGAGGGCGTTCAATGTCGATCCTTCCAATCGCGTCAAACTTCAGTTCTACGGCTTCGATAGTCTGACCGAAATGACCTACATCGATAGTCCTGCCCAGATCCTGCATTTTGTTCTAGATTAGCTCGCCTCGATTGATAGTGCCCGCGATAAGAAGCATCGCCAGCGCATCGACCTGCTTCTGGGTCAGAGCTCCGATCGGGAGAACCCCGCCGCAATGATGGATCCGACGAAGTCGATAGGTCTGCACCCGCCGCCATTGCCTTGCGGATTGAGACGGAGGAGCTTATTTCTGAACTGCACGTCCGCCGTCCCGAACTGGTGACTGAGAGTGACATAGACCGCTATTTGGAAGCAGCGCATTATGCAACAGTAGCACGGCAGTTGCTGAACTATCATGCAGCGCTCGCGCGAACATCGGACAGACGGGATTGTCGACGGTCTCGGCCTACGTGATGCATTGATGGCGGATATTCTGGCGTATATGGTGGCCCGTGAGCGTGGCCGAGGAAAAGTGTTGGCCTTCGCTCACAACAGTCATCTGCAGTGCGGAAAGGCAGAGCAGCAGCTGGGCACTGACCTGCTCACATGGTGGCCAGCGGGATCGCACCTGAGTGCGATCTTCGGCCCATGCTACGCAGTTATCGGAACGGCCGTAGGTGTTTTTGATGCCAATGGCATCGGCCAGCCTAAAGCTGGCACTCTTGAGGCGCCGCTGACTGCCGGCCCAGGGCGGTTCATTCCAACTCACAAAGGTCAGTGGGCTTCCAACCTCGAAAATCGCAACTATTCCGACTCGCTCGGACAGTATGAGGAACTCGACCTACTTCGCACTAACTCCTCAAAAGGTTGGCTGCCCTAGATTCAACGGGATACAACCGCGATGGTTCACAGCTAGCAACAATGATGCGCTAATCTCGAACGGTAAAACATGTCACCGTTATCCTAAGATATATCCCAGCAGCCTGGCCAGCCGGATGGCATCCCAGTCCAGGTGGCGGAGCATGCGAGCCATGAGACGACTGGGTCGGTCGATATTCCCATGCTCCTCTATGGTTTTTATGATCCGAGGCTTGTTTGCCAGATAGCCCACCAGCTCATCTAAGTCCACAGCACTCATTTTGCTCAGCATGCGATTGGCTCTTACGCCTATCTCCAGCTCGCGCCCTAAGACCGCTCTCCAGAGTCGATCGTACTCCAGGAGCCGCTCTGCAGAAGAGTCGCCTTCCATTGCCGCGGCCGCGGCCACGCCGCCGGCAATTTTCGCTGCCACCAGTCCAGGATAGATTCCGCCACCTGATGTGGGCTTGACCTGGCCAGCAGCATCGCCCACTGCCAACAGGCCTGCGACCGCCGTCGCAGGAGACGGACCCATTGGCAGACCGCCCACATTCAGGGCCACTGGAGAGCCCCGCAGCCTCTTTTCGATAACATCCGTTTTCAAGAAAGAACGCAAGTGCTTGCACGCCCCATCTCGGGAGCATAGGCCGATGCGAGCAGAGTTCTCGTCCAGGGGAATCACCCAAGCGAAAAGCCCAGGTGCCTGCCCCAGATGCACCTCTACTTTCTCAGGATCTTCTACAGCAAAGGGCGCCTGCACCTGCGCCCCGGAGAGAATGGCCTGAGGCGGCGCAATGCCTGCCTTGCGAGCCAGAAGGGCAGAGACGCCCTCCGCCGAGATCACTATATTTGCAAAGATCTCCTCGCCCCCGGCCAGGGTGAGGACGCTTGTCCCTTTTTCCCGTCTGATCCGCCGCACCGATGAGCGGAGACGAAGATTCGCGCCCTCCTGCACGGCTTGCCGCAGGAGCATCTTGTCAAAGAGCCTCCTGTCTATAGCCCAGACGCGGCTGGTTTTGGCCTTGAAGTCCAGGCGCGCTCCTCCAGGCGAAAAGACCGTCGCGCCCAACATGGCGCGTAGGATGAAGGGACCCGCCGACAGCTCCGACTCGGCCATAGCCTCCTGCCCCAGCAATCCCGCGCACTGCACTGGCCATCCAGGGCAGGCGTGCTCCTCCAGCAAGATTGTGCAGGCTCCGGTTTTGGTTGCATACTTGGCTGCCATAGAACCGGCCGGCCCGGCGCCGATGACGGCCACATCGAAGATGTCCATGTTCGGGTAGAGGGAAAGGAAGGCAATGATGTTAACTTTTTCGCATGTGTTTAATTCAAAAAATATGTGATCTCAGGCCGATGTGTTGGCCAGAGCGATATTTTCTGGCATTGTTTCATTCAGCTTCGTCTCATTGACAGCCAAGACAACGGGAACTGCTTCTGTGGAGACCGATATACCTATGGGAAAGGGCTGGGCCTTCTTTGCCTCAACTGGAAGCACGATATTTACGCTCTCATTGAAGCCATCAAAGAGCATGGAGACCTCAGCATTTATTCGTATCTCCATTAATTCGTTGGCAGGTAGGCCTAAATACTGTGGTGTCACAGTAAACGTCTCCACTACGTCCGTCTTCTTGAGAAGGCGAGTGTCTTTGCTGATCCAGTAGTAGACATCCATGCTCATATTGTGGAATAGCTCGCTGTAGTTCATGCTCTGCACGGGCATAAGAGCTGTTGCCTTTCCTGCGAGTCGATCTGCCGTCATGCTCATGTCCGTCTCAGCCCGGACCTTGTAGCATTCCTGGCCCTCTACATTCTCCGAGCCGATCAGTGCGAGGCGAGATTGATTGAACATTTCCAGCGGCTGGGCCATTGTGTTCTGCTGGAACCCAGCTTCTGCCAAGCCTGGAATCTTCATGGCAGTCCAGTTTCCGTCGACCTTGATGTAGAGGGTGTCGTTGATGAGATACACCTCCAGGGCAGTGGCGCTGGAATTCTCCACATCGTCCTCGGAATAGGTGAGGGAAGCCATGGACAACTTTAGAGCGCGATCGGTCATGTTGGCCAGGCCGTAGCCTAATGAATGCGTGTAGAGCTTCTGGGCATCGTCCGAGGAGAGATTGACCAGATCTATCTTCTGCTTCATCTCCGTGGAAAAGCGATAGGACTCAAGCCTGGCAGAAGAGTCGACCACCAGAGACTGCAGGGCAGAGGTCGTCAAATTCTCGATAGAGGCGCGATTCGTCTGGCCGAGCGCTCCAGTGCTGATGAGCAGCATGGCCAAGGATAATAGTATGAGCGATCTCATGAGAGGCATGTAAGAAGGGAGAGGGTAAATCTTTTTTGCTATGTTCGTACCGTTCGTGTCAAAGAGCTGAGGAAGATAACGAAGAATAGCCCGCCCAAGAGGCGCAGCAGGTGGCTCTGAGCAATAGTGCCTCCCAGCGTCAGTGTGGGAGACGGTGGACAGTTGAAGGACTCTTCTCATCGATCAAGCGTATCTTTGGTGAGACTGTAAGAGCAGCTTCACCCGAGGGAACGATTTCGGATGTTGAGAGAGCATTCATTTTGTAGAATATACTTATTAGCATATAGGTAATTATGTTAAACTATATGTTAAACTAAATAATGAATTTCAGCTCAAATAAGTAATACTATAATAATTATGCGACACGGCGGCAATTGTCTAAATTCCAGAGCCAAGGAAATGGAGCAGTATCACCAAGAATGCGCCAAAGACTCCACCGATGCCGCAGATCAAGACCACCAGCCAGCTATAGCCTATGCCTAGGCCTGCTACGGCATTGGCGAGAATAAGGATAATCAGCCCCATTATGGCATTAAATAAGAAATAAGTCATGAAGGGCCTCAATATCAATGCACCAAAAACGATGGCTATGAATAATAATAATATAAGCCCTGCGTCGCTCATAGTGGCAAATTAGACTCGCTAACTATTAAAAGGTTTTTTTGATCTTATAACTTGAACGGCTCCATCTCGCCTCCCAAACGATGCAGCTCTTTTGTGTCCAGGGACAGGGGATCGATATGCACCAGCATTATAGCGTTCTTTAGGGCGATCTCATCTCTCTGGGACTGAACAAACCGGAGCACAGTTTCGTAGTTGCTCTGAGTGATGAGATATCCAATTCCCTCCAGCAAGATAAGGGGATAGTTGGCTCGGCCCAGGAAATCTGAGATTATACTGGAGAGACGGGGGAAGTTCGTCGGGTCCACAGCCCTGTATCCTGGCTCGCTCTTTTGCGTCAGCCATATGACTGCATCAGCCGGTATATTATATCTTTCAGTAAGGATTTTTGGATTGTAGCGGCTCAAGCACAGCCCCTCCATGTCATGCCTAACCAGATCGCTGAAGAGCTCCAGGCTCTTTTGCGGTTTTTCCTCGGCAATAATGTAGGTGGTCCCAGGAATGAGGGCGATCTCATAGGGACTTCGTCCATAGCTCTTCATGAGCTCAGCCAGGGTCACAGTAAGGTCGACGGCAGGATTGTGTGTCTTGATGATCCTGGCCAGCCTTCTCACTGTCACAAAGAAGTTGCGCCTTGTCAGCACCAGATCCGGACGGGTACCAAGAGACATACGGAACTGCAGAGCGTCTTGCATATCCGGCTCGCAGGCGCTCGCTAAATCATCAGAGGACGACTCTTTGACGGTCTCAAATAATCCGCTGGAGGATATTAGTTCGTTGACCTCCATGACAATCTCTCTTCTCACGACATCGTCGAGCTGGGAGAGCATGGACTCGGAAAAGGTCCGGACGAGGTAGGTGGAAAGTGGGCCCAAGGAGAAAAGCAGCTCTTTGACCTCATTTATGCTCGATGTCATGTCCATATGGACAAACACAGGCCTTTCCTTCAGAATCAAATGTGACTTACGTCCCAAGAGTTCCATCTGATAGACAAAGTCCAGTATCTCACGTTGCGGGATTTTGCCCTCGTTTTCTCTGATGAGCAGCTCTATGTTGTCAATGAGAACGATGCTGTTCTTGCTAGACTCAACGAATGACTTTATGGTCACAAATAAAAGCGGCAGATTTCTGGGTGAGATGTAGCGATCGCTTCCTTTCTCATCGGAGAGCTTGATGATGGGCGTCTCTTTGAAGCCCCAGCGTTGCCTCACCTCCTCTGGGGAAATATGCGTTATGCATAGTCCTTCCACGCCATGGGTGATCTGATCTGTGAAGACCTCATAGGCGATCTCGGGCACGACATAGATCTTTCCCTTCGCTAAATCATATGCAGGAAGGGTTTCCTTGGCAGCTTCCATCACCGGTTTTACAGGCACCTGATCTTCCACAATCATCTTGGTGGCTGAGGATCCCACTGAACCGGTAAGAGTCTTCTCAAACTGCTCCCAAAGTTGCCGAAGCTGTCCTACCTCAATCTTCTCCCGGCTTGTGCCCAGGCGCTCCATGTAGGCATCGACCTGCATTCTGGCAGTCGTCTCACCGATGTAGCGTGCCAACGTCGCCTCCAGCGTCTCAACCGTTCCCTGGCGCATCGCTCGTTTCTCTTCGTCATGGGGCGCTCTCTCATGTTGGTAAGCATCCACGAAGCAACTGGCCGTGCTCTCTTCATCCAAACTGGGCTTGCTTGCCAAAGAGACTAGGACGTAAAGGCTGCAGTTGACCAGAAGAGTCCAGAATACTGAGTTGGTCCAAATGTCCAGATCAAGCCCGAAGAGGTTGGTGGGCAAAAGGGCGGCTACGCCGAACGGTCCATCCCTGACTAAATCTCTCAGCCATATATGCTCTTTCGAAATCGTCGGGATGAGGGCAGTGTAGGCCCAGAGCAAAAAGCCCGATACCAGGCCCGTCATGGCTCCTTTGCGGCTACCTCTCTTCCAGTATAGGCCACCTAAGGCTGCAGGAGCCAACTGACTGGCCGCCAGAAAAGAGACAACTCCAATATCCGCCAGTGTCTGATAAGCCACTGCCCGCGAAAAAAGATATCCTAAGAGCACAACCAGAAGTATGTTCAACCTTCTGGTATTGAGGAGTGTACTGGCCATATTTCCTTCTTTTTTTATATGGTTCAGAATATAAGGCATCTCCAGATCGTTAAGTAGCATGGTACCCACTGCAACGGATTCGACTAGGATCATGGCCGTAGCTGCCGAAGCCCCCCCTATGAACACGAAGAGTGATAGCCAGTCCTGGTTCACAGAGTAAGGTATGGTTATTATGAATGCATCCTTTAGGCCTGGAGTATTTAGCAGCAGCCCGCCCCAAGCGATGGCGGGAACGAATAAATTGATCAATAATAGATAGAGAGGGAAGAGCCACATGGCTTTTTTGAGATGCTTTTCCTCGGAGTTTTCCACTACCATGACATGAAATTGCCTAGGCAAGAATAAGATGGCAAAGAATGAGACCAACGTCAGAGAGAACCAGAGCGTCGGCTCTACATCCATGAGAGTCTCACATGTCGGATTGCCTGAGGCCACGTCGATCATCCGGCCCATAATATCTCCGTATCCTGAAAAGACGCCATAGGTGACGTAGAGTCCCACAAAAAGGAATGCCACTATCTTCACAAGAGATTCAAAGGCCACCACAGCGATCAGGCCCTCATGACGCTCCATGGGATCGAGATGACGTGCCCCGAATATGACGGCAAAGGTTCCTAAGAGCACGGCTACCACCAGCTTGCTCTCTACGGCAAAGCCCAGAACTATGTGCGAGCCGCTTAGTATATCCAGAGATGTGGAGATGGCAATGAGCTGCAGTGCCACATAGGGAGTCACCATGATCACGCTCAATATTGCCACCACTGCACCTATGGTGTAGCTCCGTCCATAGCGGAAACTGATAAAATCACTGACGGAGGTGAGCCTGTGCTCTTTTGAGACGCGAATCATCTTTCGGATGACGATCCAGCCAACAGTCATGGCTAAGACTGGGCCCAGGTAGATAGGCAAAAATTCGAGACCCGTGGAAGCTGCCCTTCCTATGGAGCCGTAAAAGGTCCAGGCGGAAACATAGACGCATAGAGAGAGGGCATAAACATAAGGATTGGCGACGATGCTCCTTCCCAAGTGTTTTTGGCGGTCGGCATACCTGGCAATGGCAAAGAGTAGCAGCAGGTAAAGGACCATGAGAAGCAAAGCAACATTTGGTCCAATCAATCAAAATTCCCCCTATCAAAGAGATAGAGAGCCAAGACGAAGAATAGCCAGACCGATGCAACATAAACCAGTAAGGCTGGCATGCCCATCACGACAAGGCCCTCGGCCAGCTTGATTAAAGGCCAGTTGAGCAGCATCCACCCTGAGGCGAAGAGAAAAACCCAAAATTCCGTCTGGTCCAGTAGATCCTGCAAGGATAGTGCCATAGCTATAAATCCCGATATGCAACTAATCCCTTGACAGATATAATTTGTCTTTATCTTTATCCAGACTGCTTTTATATCAGGAATTCATTCTCGGTGACGGTGAGACGACTTGGTCCTTAGAACTCATTATTCTGGAGATATTAACGCGCAGTTGGACGGCAACGAGGTTATTTTAACTGGCTTTGCCCACGAGACACGTGACTTGGGGGGCATAGCCTTCCTGGTACTGCGGGACAGAAAAGGCCTGGCTCAGGTAACTTTGGTCAAGAAGCTACTGGGAAAAGAGGCATTCAAGAGCGCACGCTCCATCAGCCGGGAGAGCGTGATAATGGTGAAAGGAATAGTCAAGGCAGAGCCGAAAGCTCCTCGCGGATACGAGATACTTCCCGCTGAGATTCAGGTATTGAATGTCGCCCAAGTGCCTTTGCCACTGGACCCCACGGAAAAGGTGGGATGCGAGCTGGACACACGCCTCGACGCCAGGTTCATGGACATTAGAAGGCCTTGCGTTCTGGCAACTTTCGAGATAGAGAGTGCAGTTTTGCAAAGCCTGAGAAGCTACTTCTACCAAAACGGAGTAACCGAGATCTTCACTCCCAAGATCGTGGCTGCGGCCACGGAGGGTGGAACGGATCTATTTCCCATCAGCTATTTTGAGAAGGAGGCTTTCCTAAATCAAAGCCCTCAGCTCTATAAACAGATGCTCATGAGCGCGGGAATGGATAGGGTCTTTGAGATCGGCCCCATCTTCCGGGCTGAGGAGCACGATACTCGTCGCCACCTCAATGAAGCCATCTCCATCGATATTGAGTTCAGCTTTGCCGATGACAAGGCAGTTATGGAGATTTTAGAAGAGGCAGTGGCAGGATCCTACAGGTATGTGGTCGAGAACTGCCGCTACCAGTTGGAGGTCTTAGGCCTGGATTTGCAGGTTCCTAAGCTTCCCTTTAAGCGAATCACTTATAACGAGGCACTGAAGCTGGCGGCGGAGAGGGCTGGCGCCAAGATGCAGTGGGGAGACGATCTGGACACAGAGACGGAGAGATTTCTGGGCGAGATCATTGGCGAGCACTACTTCCTCACCGACTGGCCGTCCTCCATAAAGCCCTACTACACCTTGCCTTATGAGGATAAGCCAGAAGTATGCCGAGGATTTGACCTCATGCATCCGCGCATGGAGCTGGCCAGTGGGGCGCAAAGGGTGCACGACTACAGCCAGCTTGTCGAGCGCATAAAAGAAAAAGGGCTGGATCCGGATGGATTCGAGTTCTACCTCGATGCCTTCCGCTACGGCATGCCGCCGCACGCCGGTTGGGGGCTGGGCCTCTCCAGACTGGTCATGACCATGCTCAAGCTGGAGAATATTCGCGATGCTGTACTCTTTCCGAGGGATCGAAGGCGTTTGGTGCCTTAGAGGCACAGGCTGCCTTTTTTAGCGGATTTTTTCCGTTTTTTTATTTCTTATGAGCTATTCCGAATCGTTCAAAGCAATTTTACGACCTGACTAGTGAAAATAAATTTGTTGCACTGAGATTAGTTTTAGGTAAATGTGGCAGTCGTTTGGCATATCATTTTCAACGAATTCAAATTATTTAAGAATGTATATATATTACTTATCTACAAATTATTTCATAATGAAAGAGATGATCTCATGATTAAACGAGAATCGATGCAAAAGAAGCTGTTAATTACGGTCGTGGCAGGAATGCTAATGCTGTTATTAGCAGCATCATGTGCCGCCCAGACACCATTGAAAATGAGCGGATCGGAGAATTGCACGAACTGCAGTGCCAATGCGTCCAGTTCGTCGGGCTTAGATGATGCGGCCCAGGAAACTGTTTCAACAAATTCATCGGTTGGCCAGGGTCTTGAACCTCCCATAACTTGTATCGCTTTCCAGCATTCTGAATGCGGGCATCCCACCTACATATGGAACGACGTGGATGGCTGCCAGTATTACTGCCTGGAGGTGGGGGGATGATATGGATAATGTCGTCTTCGAGCAATAGTATGATGCTTTGGACCTTCCTTCGGTTCGGGATACGTACTCTGTAACGTCGTCGAAATGCCCGAGCCCAGGAGACTATAAATGGACCATCCTGTGTTGGAACTACGTCGAGGAGCAATTGCGCCCGGAAATGGGGAATCCATAATCTATAAATATTATCTATATAATACAATTTATCTTGAGAAACCTGACCGACTTTTCTATTCGCCATGAGGATGAACGAATCAAATAATTAGGAGACAGATTGGTAGAGATCGAGAATGGAATAAACTAGGACGATCTCAGATCGAAACTAGACTTATTGTTCTGTAATAATACTGAGCACGGTGAACGCCCTAATATTGACGTTATCGTGATGCTTAGGTGTTTATTCATTCAGCAGCTTTACAGCCTTTCAGATGAGCAGCTCGAAAGAGAATTGGCTGATAGCATTTTATTCAGGATGTTCTTGGGAAAAACTGAAGCTGTTCCTGATTCCACTAGATATGGAAATTCAGAGAGCGCCTTGCTGATTGCGGAATAGATAAGGAAATTTGAAGCGCGCTGCAAAAGCAACTTGATGCCATGAAACTCAAAGTGAAGACGGGAATAATGCAGGATGCATCTTTCATAACTTCGGATCCTGTTCATGCCAAGAGCGATACACCACGCGACGAGGAAGCCAAGACTCGGCGGAGCAAGAATGGAACCCGGGCGAAGAAGGGAACGAAATCCTATTTCAGATACAAGCTTCATGATGCCATGAATGAGGATTTTGGCCTGATTCGCAGAATCGAGGTTACAACTGCTAAAGTCCACGATAGCCAGACGGATTTGGCTAATGAAGGCGAAGTTCGCTATGTTGATAAGGGATATTTCGGTGCTAAGACAAAAGGGTACGATGCTGCCATGAGGAAAGCCACAAGGGGCCATTCCCTAAGTTATGAATATGAGATGCGCAACAAGAGAATCTCTAGCAAAAGATTTCCTGTTGAACTGTATTTCGCGTCCACAAAGAGAATCTGTAAGGCAGGACACGTTGCGGTTACTACTATCTGTGGAGTTTGAGTAAAGATGATAATCACCGGTATCGTTTCCAATCTCGATCATTTGGCTTCTGCCAAAAGCAAAATTCAGACATAGCTTTAGCTGCCTAAGAAATCGAGAAATATCGGGTGAGTTCGGGAAAAAGAGGATGCTTTAAGGCCTAATCGGATCATATGTATCGGAATTATGGACAAAGTTTTTTATGGGGACCATTAGTCTGAGGCTAATCGGAATCCTCTCTATTGTTCTGGAAGCGTGGGTTATGAAAATCAATATAATATCATTGGCAGTAATTGCCATCATCTGTCTGTATCCTGGCCTGGCCCTGGATCTGTCACTTCCGGCATCTGATCAGGGATCTGGCTGGTACACTTATGAGACCCCAAAAGACGCTGCTCGGCTTGTGGAGGAAGGATCGATAAGCGCAGAGCCGAATAAAAGCAGTCTTGCTATAGTCGACTCCACAGGCAGACAGTCGCGTACCACTCAGAAGATCCCCTCCGGTAATTGGGCTCGACTCAAGTTGATGCCAAAGGCAAGCGGAGTGCTGCAGCTCTTTTGCCTCTACCCAACGGGCTCCGTTGCCACAATCCTCAACGCTTCCGTGCAGAAGGGTAAAAGCTACTCTGCATGACGTCAGGCCGGCCTGAAAGGCGAATATGAGCTGTGGTTTACTGTGGACGCTGCCAAGAGCAATTCCGTTAAATTCCTCGTCCAGGAATCTCTGTTGGTAGGGAAAAACGCAACCATGGCAACAGGAGTTGGCGCAGTCTCAGTCGCCCTGGGCGGCGCGCCGGCGATGGCCTACAACATGGTCTCTCTCGTAGCATCAGCCAGCCCCAGCATCGGCTTTTCTGCAGGCGGAGCCAAGGACGTGAATAGTTTCCGAGAGAACATATTGCAGGGCTATTTGCCACTGCCCAACGATGTGACCTACAAGGGCCTGTTTTATGATTACTACTTTGATACAGGAACCGTAAAGGATTGCAAGAAGCTCTTCTGCCCTTCCTACAGCTACGCCGTTTCTAAAGATCCAATATTTATGCAGCCGCAATACTATATCTCTGTAGGCCTGAACTCAGGGATGACGGATTTCCACAGAAAGAAGCTGAATTTAGTAGTGGTGCTGGACATCTCTGGTTCCATGGGCAGTCCCTTCGATAAATACTACTACGACCGCTTCGGCAATAAAGTAGAGCAGAAATGGGACGAATCCCGCATGAGCAAGACCAAGATGCAGATTGCCGACGAGTCGGTAGTCGCCCTCCTAGACCACCTCAAGCCGGAGGATCGCTTCGGTCTGGTGATCTTCAGCGATGATGCCTTCCTGGTCGACCCGCTCACCAACGTCGCCAATAAAGACCTGGATCGCCTGAAAAGTCACATCCTCAAGATCAAGGAGACACACGGAACCAATATGAAGGCAGGAATGGAAGATGGAATCGCCCTATTCGACATGTTCCTGCAGGCCGACAAATCAGAGCACGAGAACAGGATAATCTTTTTGACCGACGCCATGCCCAACATTGGTGAGATGGACGATCTCCCGCTCTTCCGCATGCTGGGGGATAATGCTGATCAGGGAATTTACACCACATTCATCGGCATCGGCGTGGACTTCAACACAGAACTTGTGGAGAACGTTACCAAGATCGAGGGAGCCAACTACTACTCAGTCCACTCTGCCAACGAATTCACGAAGCTCATGGATGATGGGTTAGACTTCATGGTCACGCCGCTGGTATTTGGTCTACGACTCAAGCTGGATGCCCCAGGATACGAGATTGAGAAGATCTATGGCTCTCCTGAGGCAGACCAGGCCACTGGCGAGCTGATGAAGGTCAATACCCTATTCCCCTCCCAGGCAGAGGAAGGACAGGTTAAGGGCGGAGTGATTTTGGTGAAGCTCAAGAAGCTCTCCAATCTTGGGAACATGCGGCTTTCTGTGAGCTATCAGGATAAAAATGGAGTGCAGGATAGCGATGAGGCTGAAGTGGATATGGGTGAGACAAATGCTGATTTTTACCAGAACCACGGAATTAGAAAAGCAGTGCTTCTCTCTCGCTATGCAGATCTCCTCAAAAACTGGATGATAGACGAGAGGAAGGCGGCAGATAAGGGCGGGAAGATTGTGCCGTCCGTGACATCGGTCAATAGCATCATAATCCCGGTGGAGCTGGGGGAATGGAAACGTCAGTCTTTGCCACTAGCCGTCTCCGAGCCCTATCCGGAGCTGTTTGGCAGGTTCCGGGATTACTTCCATATGGAGGCACAGGCCATCGGTGATAGCTCACTGGGGCAAGAAGAAGCTATACTAAAGAAGCTGGAAGGCTTTGCTGTACCGACTGTGAACGAAGAGCGAAGATGAAACGAGGGGGGACAAAAGCAAAGAAAAATGCGAAGATGAAAATGGGTGGGTATGGCTTCTGGATGATCGAGAGCCGTTTTTATGGTTTTTTTTGGTTTTCTGTCTTTCACTCAGTAATCAGCACTTCCTGCAGCAACCTTCTTGGGGAATGCTCCTCGACCGGCTTGGCATAGCCCAGCCGGAAGATCTGTTGCACCTGCAGCATCCCTGATTGGGCAGGCAAGAGCCAGGTCAGATTTGCCTTTGTCTGCTGCACCTCTAGCACCTGGCTCATGGGCTGCAGGCTTATGCCCAGAGCCGTAGCGGCGAGCCAGAAACGCTCAAGGGCCCTTCCCGCCTTGAGGGAAGAGATGCTATCGTTATTTACTGTGCTGATGAAGCTCAGGCAGGGTGTGCTGTTGATCAGCTCTGCGTCTTTTTTGGTTTGCTGCGGTCCACTGTCCAAAAAGACAACCGCTAGCTGAGCCATTTTAGCCTCAATGCCGGTGGGCCCCATGACGCCCCGGCCCAGCCAGTGACCCAGTTCGCTCTTGTAGTTGGCATTTGAATATTGAATTCCATTTGCCTGCACCACGAGGTCCAGGAATTTTCTCTTTATGACAGAATCGGAGGTTATGAAAGTGCTAACATCTGGATCGTAGCTTAAGCGGTAGATCGTCTCCAGATCGGTCTCTGCGATAGCCTGCGGCTCGTAAGGATTGCAATTGGTATGGCGGGAAAAGATAGCTGAGAAGAGTCGGCGATCTCTGGCGGGATTGACAGCCGGCTGCAATACTACTTTAGCCGCGAGATTATTCTCTCCTGGGAAGTAGACAACGCTACAGTTGTAGCCGAAGTGATCCGCCGCTATAATCAGATTTTCCAGGGCACAGCCGAGGCTTACGTATAGCTCTCTTTGATCCGCGTCCGCAACCTGCAGTCGTCTTGATTTATCAACGAATACCAGGATCTCGTCTTTGGTAACGTTAAACTTCCAAGGCTGGCTGTTGTGACTGGAGGGCGCGAGGATGGCATAATTGAGCAGGAAGGTGAGCTTCTCCTCTGAGCTTGAATTGTTGGGAAAGTCGCCCTCTTTGATATTCCAGGCAACCAGCGAAGCCTCGGGCTGCATTAAAACCCCTGCCAGCACCATCCCTAAAATCAAGAATATGCTTATCACTACAACCTTAGTCGTCGATACTGTCATGATCTGCCGCCTTGTACATGCTATTGTAATTACGGATGGCCTATTTAACTTGACTTATCCAGATTACATCTAAAAGTTTAGTTCTTCATAAGAATGGCGGAAAATTTTTAAGGCCCCAGGCCAAAGTGCATTTTCGATTCACGCCGAAGATGATTGCACCAAAAACCTGTTCACCTCGATTCACTCTCCAGGCCTTCTCGGCTGTGCTGCTCTTAGCAGCTATGCTCTTTGCCACGCCAGGCAGCTCTCATTCCGCCGAGGCCGGAGCGATTCCCATCGTTGGTTATCATATCGTCAATGTCTATCCACATAGCAGCGTTGCATTCACTCAAGGCCTGGTATATGACGAGGGAGTGCTCTACGAGGGAACCGGACTGTACGGGAGATCAACTTTGCGCCGAGTCGATCTGGAAACGGGCCACGTTCTGCAACAGACACATCTGGAGAGCTCCTTATTCGGGGAGGGCGTAGCCCTCTGGAAAGACAGGATCATTCAGCTCACATGGCAGTCGGGCCTGGGCCTGGTCTATGGCAAAGAGAATCTGACATGCATCGGCAACTTCAACTACCAGACAGAGGGCTGGGGCATAACCTCTGACGGCAAGAGGCTGATCATGAGCGATGGAACAGACATCCTGCACATTCTTGATCCTGAGACCTTTGTGGAAACGGGGCAAATAAAGGTCACAGCCAACGGCACGCCACTTATGGGTCTAAATGAGTTGGAGTATATTAAAGGACAAATCTATGCCAATGTCTGGCCAACAAACCGGATAGCGATAATTTCTCCTGAAAGCGGCGAGGTTAGCGACAAAATCGATATGCAGGAGATCTTGCAGGAGAACGATATTCAGGTCAGTAAAGTGGATGTGCTGAACGGCATTGCTTACGATGCGAGGGAAGACAGGTTATTCGTGACAGGAAAGCTGTGGCCGAAGCTCTTCGAGATCAAACTGGTATCGGAAGCAGGCAGCGATTAGATAAAGACAGAGAGAAAAAATCGCGGCCGGCCCGATGATCTAGTCTTCACTCTCATATTTGAAGGAAAGCCTAACCTTGGCCCTATACTCCGCGATCTTTCCATTCTCCAGCCGGACATCCAGCTCCTTGACTTCAGCAATGCGAAGGTCTCTCAGGCTTTTGGTAGCCCTGTCAACTACAGCCTTAACTGCTTCTTCCCAGCTTGTTTTGGAAGTTCCTACCAGTTCTATTATTTTGTATACATCTTCGTCTGCCATGTCTCTATCACTCCTAAAACTTTATATCATATTTAGGTGTTTCTCATTGATATATTTTCCTAAGTAGGACAGCAAAAACCTGAAATAATATCCTGCTATCCATGGCCAGCAGCAAGGAGATGCCGATTTTGAGCAAGAGTATTGAAGATATGCCAGCAGGCGCAGGACAGACCGTGGGAATCGATGATCTATCCGTTTATGTGCCCGGGCTCTTTCTTCCCCTGGTAGGAGAGTTCTCCACAGATCGAGGCATTGATCCTGGCAAGTTAATTAAGGGAATCGGCATCGAACATATGGCCGTCCCCGATGCACATGAAGATGCGGCCACCATGGCTGCCATGTCTCTTTTAGATCTGATGCAGCGAGCGGACCTTTGTCCGGAAGAAGTTGGCAAGATCTACGTGGGAACGGAGTCGTCCGCCGATGAGGCCAAGGCCATGGGAACCTATGTCATCGGCATGCTGGAGAGGATCTATGGAAAGGGCTCCTTTCAGGAATGCAGTACAGTTGAATTTAAGGCAGCCTGTATCGGAACAACCTTTGCTCTGGAGAGCCTCAGCTACTGGGTGGCGGCTGAAATGGAGGGCAAGGTTGGCATTGTCATCGCCTCAGATGTGGCCAAGTATCCGCTTCGCTCATCCGGAGAATACACACAGGGTGCAGGTAGTGTGGCCCTGCTCGTGAAAAAGAATCCCCGGTTGCTGGCCTTAGAGCAGATCTATGGCTCTTTCACCAGGGATGAGAACGATTTCTTCCGGCCTATGGGCTGCACAACCGCGGTTGTAAACGGTAAACACAGCAATCAATGCTATCTGGATGCCATGCAGGGGGCGTTCGATTCATTTGCTGCCAAGGCGAAGCGACTAGGGACAATAACTCCAGGGGCGGGCGAGTGCATCACAGATTACATAGATCATCTTCTCTTTCATATTCCCTATCCCAAAATGGTCGAATACGCCTCGTCTGCAATTTTCAGGCATGACTGGGGACAAAGCCGCAGATGCCGCGAGATCGAAGAGGAGATAGGAAGAGAGCCAAATGCCCGAGAGTATGAAGATCTCGGAAAATATCAGGCGGCAGAGGCGGACTATGCCCGGCGCTTCCGAGGGTCAAAGGATTTCTTGGAGGCATTCGGGGCCAAAGTCAGGAATACAGTCACGTTATCTCGCCAGGTGGGAAATATCTATACCGGATCAATCTACCTGGGCCTGGCCAGCCTTTTAGAAACGCAAAAAATCCATGCGGGAGAAAGATTATGCTTCGGAGCCTATGGCAGCGGATGTTCGGCCCTCGTATTTTCAGCAATAGTGCAGCAGCAGGCCAGCTTTGTGCCCTTGAGAGGTCTATTAAAGAGGCTACAGGAGAGAAGGCAGATATCGCTGCAGGATTATGAGTTGCTTCACGAAGAAAAGAAAGAAAAGAGCATTATCATGCCTTCAGGAGGGTTTGTCCTTGTCGAGATAGATCATCGGGGATACAGGCATTATGAATATGTGGAATGATATATAGCCTTCAACGCAAATTTCTGAACTTGAATTCAATGACGTTTTGCAATTAATAACTCGATGCATACGGTTTCTAGTTGCATTTTTTCTCTCTTTACTTAAGATTGTTGTGTTGAGGGCCATAATCAAAATATATAGCCGAAATATGCTGCGCCGCATAAACTTATATAATAAAAATATAAAGTTACTATCATAATTTATATTGACAATAAAAATTGACCAAGATGTAACGCCAAACTCGTTCGAGGATGTGAATTCCATCTCGATTTGAGTCGCGTGAGGAATTGGGGGCGCGAGCTAAAAGAAATGGATAAGCGGAAAAGAGGTGCCACCTATAAATATCCAAAAACATTTATGGCATTTGTATCAATAATATATTTCTTTTTCGAATGCCATATCGTCAGCTCGAAGGCTTTATTGGGCGAATTTTCGCCTACAAACTAGAATTATTGGCCGCTGATTACACTACACTTCATAAGCGTATCTCTACGTAGGATCTTGGGATAAATGTACTTGAAGACGATGCAGTTGTTGCAGTTGATTCGACTGGGATAAAGATAACAAATAGAGGAGGACTGGATGCGCGAGAAACATGTAACGCAGCGAAGAAGATGGTTTTAGGTTCATGTGGCGGTTGATGTTGAACTAAAGAGATTGCTTTCTATTGAAGTTACAGAAGAAAATACCTCGAATAGCGAAGTATTACGCCCCTTGTTAAAAGACGTCAATTTTTAGGATGCGTTGGCGGAAAGCGCATATGACACAAATGACGCATTTGAATTTATGAAATCGAACGGTGCAGATCGTCCTGGCATTAAGATAGAGGGAACGCAGTTGTAGGCAAAGAAGGATCCCCAGGTCAATGGCTATTTTGAAATACAAAAATGGGATACAAAGGTTGGAGGCAAATGCATCAGTATGGGAGACGATGGGCAGTTGAAGGACTCTTCTCATCGACCAAGCGGATCTTTGGTGAAATTTTTAGGGCAGCTTCACCCGAAGGGAATGATTTCAGAGGTCGAAAAAGCATTCATTTTGTACAATATACTTATTAGTATATAGACAATTATGTTAGATTAAACAATGAATTTTAGTCAAATGGATAATACTATTATAATTATACGACATGACGGAAATTGGCACTTAGTATGTCGCTGGCCTCCGCGTGCAGAAGCCTTCGGTCTAAATTCTTTTCATTTTTGTTGTTCGTTTGTGCAACCACGCTTATCTCAGACCATCCGCCAGCAGAAGTGACGGCATCCAGGAAAATGGGAAGATCCAGATGCGGATTCCGAAAGCCCATCGGAACTGAGGGATGTAGATTATGGCGCAAACTATGATCAGATCCACGACTACGCCCCCTCAATGAGTGGGTTGGAAAACATCCCGGCTTCAAGAAAAGACCTGACTTCCGTCCTCTGGACAAAGAGGTTGCCGATCTGAGTGGTTACAATGGCCGCCAGGGTCATGGATGTTCGGCCAGATAAAGCTGGCCACGGGAAGGCAGGTCCAAAAGCTGGCCCAGTACCCGTTACTCCAGAACACAAAGTAAAAGGTAGACATATCTTTGTCCTGATAGAGAAATGACAGGTTCCAGGATGTGGTGATATTGTTGACATCGAGAATTTGGGGAGTAATATTTCCTGTGATATCCAAAGGTTGAGCGGCTTTAACTGGAGCTATAAGGATAGTTGCCGTAACGACAGATATGACGGCTATCATGTCGACAAGTGCAATGCAATTCATCTTATTGCTCCTTATTATGCATTGGATTTTAACCATAGTGGCCCAAGAATAGGTCTCTGAAGGGCTAAAGACGTTTCTTCTTAAAAGCTTTTGGCCAGAAGACTGCAAAGGTAAAGTCTACTCGAATTAAACAAGCATGTATGGACGCTATAGCGTCTTCGATAATGGAAGCATCGGACTGCACACGGCCATTGCCGCCTGTTATGGAAGTGCAGTATCACTAGAATCTCGACTGGCTTAGAATTAAATTTTTAAATCTATTTGGATGAGGCATTGAGCGTCCATATTGGTTATATAGGCCATATTTATATTTTATTTAGTCAACCTGCTGCGACGCACCTCGCAACGGAGTTGCAGGGCATTCAAAATAATAATCATCACATAGCATGATGGTATCCGAAAAACCAATGCTATGGAGTGCGGGGAAAGGGATTCGAACCCTTGAACTCCTGCGAGAATAGATCTTGAGTCTATCACCGTTGGCCTGGCTTGGTTATCCCCGCATCCGATCTGCCTTGGTAGCAGATCGAGGATAATGCAAGCTATCTGCTGGTTTATGAATCTTGCCATCCGCAGCGCCCCACCTGTGCAGCCGCTCACGCATCCACATGATTTACGCAGGTCCAATGGTAGTACCCGTGAATGCCCGTGCCTGTAACCTCATCATACTCCATCAGCTCCTGGCCGCAAATCTGGCAGATCTCCCCATCCAGCACCACGATCTCGCTGTCATTGCATAGTACGACTACCATCAGCCCTCATAAGGGCTGCAAGAGCCAATGAAGCTTTCGGGCAATTGGGGAAGGCTTGATCAGATGTGAACGAAACTCACAACTATAAGCCAGGCCTACGGTTCTTTTGATCTGTCCTCAAACTCCTGGAACGTGCGCAGCGCCGAGGCCAGTACCTTCGTTTGGCCGATGATGGCGGCAATAAAGACTGCGTCAAGGATCTCGTCCTCGCTTGCCCCCCGCGCGCGCAGCGGCTGCCAGCTTCATAAAATGAACCAGCTGTATGTGTGTTTAGGTTACCCTGAACCAAAAGAATGGTCGCTGCATCTGGATAATGATGAACAAGTGTCTTCATAAAAAGATGATAATAGCCCTCGAGTCTTCTTGCACCATATGCTGGTGCTCAAGATAAAGATCCTGATCTTGCCTTTACCTTTTCCAGCCACATGTTCGAAATTCATGAAATCACCGAACGTCGAATAATGTGCTGCCAAGCGATAAATAATTATTCAGAGCGAGTGGACAGAGTGTTGCCCGACTGTTTGGAGAAGGCACCCCTAGGGAAAAATGTTGATAAAATGGGAGCAAAAACGCTGTGATAAACTGGGCACAAGACTCGTTAGCGAAGAGATCCGGCCATTCCCAATTTCGCCTTTATCGTCCTGATGTCTCTTTCAATCTTATCGCACTGCCATTGCTACCAGATCCACCAAATCGATTGCCTTTTCACAGGCCCCTGCATCTCTCAGATTTCTGATGCAAAGTGGGCATGAGGTGACAATATAGTCTACTCCTTCCGGAACGTCCCCTAGTCTCTTCCTGGCCATCTGTAGAGACAGATCCCTGTAGCCGGCCCGAACCCCTCCTCCACCTCCGCAGCACTTGGCTGTCTTTCCGGATGCCTTCATCTCCTTTAGGCGGCAGATGGCCTCAATCACCTGGCGCGGCTGCTCATAGATATGGTTGTGCCGGCCCAGATGACAGGGATCATGATAAGTTACTGTGAGGTCTAGCGGCTTTATATCCATTTTCGAGATATTCTCCGCCAAAAACTCCGGGACGCTCAGCACGCGAAAGTCCTGGGGGTAGCTATTCTTAAGCATAGTGTAACAGCCTGCACAGCCTGTAATCACGGTTCGTGCTCCGATCTCGGCAACCTGCCTGCAGTTCTCATCCACAAATCTACGAGCATCAAATCCGGTGCGCAGCAATGGTGAGCCGCAACACGTCTCCGCGGGAAGCATCGTTGCTCCAAAGCGATGCAAGATAGCAAACGTGTTGGCTGCAGTCTCAGTATAACGGTAAGAGTTCATGCAGCCTACAAAATAGACGTAGTCCGCTTTTTTTTTAAGAAGGCTTCTGTCTGTTAGCCAGGATAGCCTGTCACTTGTATCGGCAAAGATATTACTGCTCGCAAATGTATTTCTGCGAAGATCAGCTTGCTGGCGTGTCATCGCTCCCATGGAGACAAGCTGCATTCTGGCGTTCTCAATCATCTCCGGAGGATTCACGCCGGCCGGGCAGTTTTCCGTGCAAATCCCGCAAGTGGTGCAAGTATTCAGGCTATCCAAAACCTGCGAGTCTGGCTGAAGGCCGCAGGTAAGTCCCTTTAGAATCATAATGCGACCACGAGTATTGGCTGACTCCCAGCCGGATTCCTCGAATACGGGACAAAAGGTGCGGCAGGTTCCACATCGCACGCATTGGTTGATCGCTAATAGATCGAGATTCATCTTTTTAAAGCCCCATCTTTCCTGGATTTAAAATTCCCTTGGGGTCCAAGGCCTTTTTAATGGATTGCATTACATAAAATGCCTCCATCCCCACCTGCTCAGGCAAATACTCTGCTCGAGCCAGGCCAATGCCGTGCTCGGAGCTAACAGTCCCGCCCAGCTCCATGGCCGCTCTATGAATTTTATCTGCAGCAAGCCGCAGCTTTTTCCATTGCTCTTCATTCATGACATCGATGAAGAGGGCTACGTGAAGGTTCCCGTCTCCAATATGGCCGTATTTCATGGCAGGGATATCAAGCTTGATTGCAATCTGTTGCACCTTTTTGATCAAAGCTGGAATTTCCTTGATGGGCACGCCCACGTCCTCTCCCATGTAGATCCGGGTCTTTGTGGGATCAAGCCGGGATATGGCAGCACCTACCAGTCTTCTGGCCGCCCAGATACCATCCATATCCGGGCCGACCGCAATCCTCATGCTTTTGGCCGTGGGAAGACAGATCTCAGCGATTTGCCTGGCGGCCTCGGCAGTTGAGTTTTCCGTTCCGTCCACCTCGAACAAAATCACATCTCCGTCCTCGGGTATGGCAAGCTCTGGATCGCAAAGCTTCAGGACCTGCAAAGATGTTCTGTCCAATATCTCGCAGGCAGAGGGAATTATGCCACTTGAAAATACCAATATTACTGCCTGGCTAGCGATTTCCGCCCCTTCAAAGCATGCCAGCACGAGTTTCCTGGCCTTGGGCAATGGAGAAATTTTTAATCCGGCGCGGGTGATGATCCCGAGTGTCCCTTCCGATCCTACAAAGAGACGGGTGAGATCGTACCCTGCAGATGACTTAAGCACCTTTTTGCCGGTATGGATCACGCTACCGTCTGCCAACACCACCTCCAGATCAAGGACGTAATTTCTCACAGTTCCATACTTGACAGAGCGCATGCCACTGCTATTGTAGGAGATCATTCCGCCGATAGTGCACATGGCCAGGCTTCCCGGATCGGGCGGGAAGAAAAATCCATGGGGCTTTAAGGCCGAATTGAGCGTCTCAGCTACCACACCCGGCTCAACTATAATCTGCAGATTCTCTATATCCATTTCCAAGATCCTGTTCATGCCTGACATGTCCAGGACTATGCCACCTCTAACCGGAGAGCAGCCGCCGGCAAGTCCGGTTCCCGCTCCGCGTGCCGTGGCAGGGATAAGGCGTTCACTACATAGCCTAAGTAGGCGAGAGACCTGGCCAGTGCTCTCTGGGCGCACGATAAAGTCGGGCAGTCCAATGACTTGGGAAGCATCGCTGGCGTAGCAGCACCTCTCGCCAGGAGAGGCAGATACCCTGTCTCCAACAATCTCCTTTAGCTCTTGTAGAATATCCTTCATAACGATTCCGGTCAATCCCGTTCATCTGAGAAGTAACATATCAATATAAAGATTCGCTGCCAAAAAACAGAAGATTTCTTCTCGAAGTCTCTCTGGTGCACAAACTCTAACTTTTCGTCAAGATATAAATTCATGCAAAAATAGATATATTCGAATAAATATTATATATAGGTCAATTGATTATAACTTATAATATCATAAATTTTAATTACTAATAAAGGAAATACAGTTATATTTAATTAATAATTTTATTAATTGTATTACAAGCACTATTTATGTTATAAAAAAAAATACCTAATTCGAAGATCATATTGTTATATAAATTAATAAAATTAATATTATATTTGAGAAAAAAATATAGATATGATTTAGCTACACAATTATAATTAAAAATATTTTTATAAAAGTTATAACGGATCCGCAATTAATATGCAAAAAATTTTATAAATAGTAATTTAGTATGAAAACACTATATGTTACGGGTACGATTATTATTTATAAAACTTATATGATTTTAATAAAAAACCACCCTTATTCTAATAGATTATATGAATGAGTCACGCTCAGAATGCTCTTTAATTGCTAAAGTATATTTTCGTATCGCAACGCATGAGGATGGGCGCGGAGATGGGTAGATTCACATAGTGTATGTAATGGGTGTATCTGCAAAATACTGGTTATCAAACGGAGAAGAATATCCATACACATAGTTTATAGAATTTATATGAGGTTATCCGCATTTCTTTCACCCACCTAAGAGGGCTCATTGGGATATCCCAACTTAGAAATACATATTAAAATTAAAATTTTATTTTATTAAAAAAATTATGCAAATTAGGATTATATGTAGTACAAAATTATTTTTATTAATTATTAATTTTTTTAAAAAAAAGTACATATTAGTTATTGAATGTATTAAAAAATTGATTTATTTCTAAAAAAAAAAATATACATTAAAGTAATAAATTTTAAAATAATATTATTACTAAAACACCAATTTTTAGAGTTGAGATCTATTCATATAACTAAAAGTGAGAGATCAGTTTTTGAGCGAATTATTTGATAAAATTATTTATATCAATGTGATGTCAGGATGGAAACCGCTTTCCAAAATCCAACTCACCTTCTCCTACATTTTTAAGTCTCCAGCAATTATATAAGGGTCAATGCCGACCGAGGTGATTAAAGAGAATCGCTACAATATAGTTAATCCGGCTGCCGAATTTACTGTCTCAGTTTCCAGATGAAGCACATCTTTCAATAGCTTTAACTGAAACCACATAGTTAGATATAAATCATTTTCATATCAGAAGACTGGCGCAGAAAGATGGATCAAATTATGGACGAGTATCCCAGGCATCCAGGCAAAATATCCTTAGTAATGGCCGATATCACCACGCTCAAAGTCGATGTCATCGTCAACGCCGCCAACAACTCGCTCCTGGGTGGCGGGGGCGTGGACGGTGCCATACATCGTGCTGCGGGCCCACAGCTTCTGAGAGAATGCCGCAGCATCGGTGGCTGCCCGACTGGCGAGGCTCGCATCACTATTGGCTACAGGCTTCCGGCAAGATGGATAATTCATACCGTAGGGCCTATCTGGCAAGGCGGAAACAATGGCGAAGACGATCTATTGGCCTGCTGCTACAGGAACTCTTTTGCCCTAGCACGTCAGCACGAGGCAATGAGCATAGCTTTTCCGGCCATCAGCGCCGGAGCTTATGGCTTCCCTATGGAACGGGCCTGCCGCATTGCTCTTGAGGAGATGAGCGCTTTCCTGAAGGAAAGCAGCGGAATCGAGGTCATTGCTGTCTGCTTTAGCACTAGAGCCTACCAGTGCTATCAAGATGCTTATCAGCTCCAATTTCCACCAATATCGCTAACGCATTAACTTCGCTGAAACCCTGGAATCGTTTGAATCAGCTTCGATTTTACCAAATTATTGTTAGCAAAAAAACAGGTTTTCACTGGATTTCTAGATTATGCCTGATCAATCATATTTGGCCGGATTCACGCTCCAGTCTTATTTCAATATTTGTCCGTCTATATGAATATATGGCTTGTTAAATAAAGAAAAACTGAGAGATTAACAAATGATTCAAGATGCTTGACGGAGTTCGAAGTATTCATCTACAAGCCAGTCGCCGACCTCCTTGAGATACCTGCGCTTGCGTTCATCTTCCGCAATTAATTGGAAAACCTCCGAAAGATCTTCATCCATCGAACTCGTATTATCTGCTTACGACATTTAAACTTATCGAAAGCCCGTCAGACTCTCATTTTTGCGCGCTTCCTTTTGCCAGGATCATGGCCACGCAATAAGGCTCTCTAGTTCTTTTTAGCGGTCCGGCATGTATAGGATGGTCTCCGCAGAGGATGAATAACGTCTCTTCGTCTGCCGTCCTTACGATCTCCCCTATGCAGCGATCAATAAACAATGCTGCCTTTTTTATACCCTCCCGGTCCCGGCCCAGGTGAACGCTCTTATCAATTCCTATGAAGTAAGAGACGAGAAGCCGCGGCCTCTCTAAAAGAGCCTGACAGGTCATGTGGCAAGCCTCTCGATCGAAGTCCTGTGGAGGGATGCTGTCCGGTATGCCGCACACGATTTCAACCAAGCCCTGGTAAACGTCGGCTCCATTTTGCTCCATTACCACCGCGCACTTATATCCTGACGCTGCTGCTATCTTCGGCAGGCTGAGGATGCGGGACTCTTTTGCGCCAGCCTTATCGGAAATTCCGTGGTGCTCCGGCAACAGTCCGCTTAAGATGCTGGCGATGGCCGGAGTGGTGTGATTGGAAACGGCCTTTGCGCGAAAGAGCCGCCCTTCGATGCTTAGGGCTTTCATGTTATCCAATACGGGCAAGAGCCACATCAATAAATCATAACCCAGGCTGTCTATGATAATGAGGGCGACGTTTTTGCAGTCCAACTCTGCTGCAAAATCAATTGGCCGGCCGTCCGAACTGGGAAGATGTAACCCCAGGATGAGAGCTACCGTGGGTGCTATGTCAAGCTGGCTGAATGACGGCATGATCTTTTGAACTGTCATGAGGATCTTTGCTGTCGTTCTCAGTCATATAATAATGCCCATTTGTCTGGTTGCAATTCTGAAACCATTTGGCTATAGCCAGTGGCTAACGACTAATCCACAACATAAGATGCACAAAAAATAGCGTAGAGCTGTTGTACCATATAATTATTATAATATTATTTATTTGATTAAAATTCATTATTTAATTTAACATAATTATCTAATAGAGGGCTCCTTTCTCATATCCAAAACGTAGCGGCACTACGTATGGCGCACATTCTTCGCACATCGTCAACCTGCAAGCACTTGCTTTGTTAATTAACGATCCCATGACTTTTGGATCGCATATCTCTCTTTCTTTATCCTCATCCTGCATCACCATTTTGTGTTCATCGAACCATTATCAACCTTACTAAGAGTTTGATTTGAGGGCGGCATCAAACCCACAGATTGATTTAGCACCGAAAGGATACGCTAACTCTGAGGTCAATAGCATTATGCCGTCAACAAGCCGTCGCCTGGAATATTTCTCAGAATCGGTCATCCGCAAAATGACCCGAATTGCCAACGCCAGTGGAGCCGTCAACCTCTCACAGGGCTTTCCGGATTTCCAGCCGCCAGAGCCGCTTTTGCGAGCTCTTGAGAAAATCGCCATGAAGGGACCGCATCAGTATGCAGTAACCTGGGGTGCTCAAAATTTTCGTGACGCTCTGGCTAAGAAACAGTCCAGATTTATGGGCATGCCTATCGACCCGGAGAGAGAGATCGTTGTCACCTGCGGGAGCACAGAAGCCATGATGTCCGCCATGATGACGGTATGCAATCCAAGAGACAAGGTCATAGTCTTCTCGCCCTTCTATGAGAATTATGGTGCAGACGCCATACTATCCGGCGCCGAACCTATCTTTGTGCCTTTGCATCCTCCCAACTTCTCATTTGATGAAGATGAGCTAACAAAGGCATTTTTGCAGAGACCCAAGGCATTGATTCTGTGTAACCCCTCAAATCCTACTGGAAAGGTTTTCACTTTAGAGGAGCTGAAGTTCATCGCAAAACTGGCAGATCAGTACGATGTATTCGTAATAACCGATGAGGTCTACGAGCATGTTGTCTATAAACCATATAAGCATATTTATTTCGCATCTCTGCCTGGCATGTTCGAGAGAACCATTTCCTGCAGTTCCCTATCCAAGACATATTCCATCACAGGCTGGAGGCTGGGATATCTGATAGCTCCACCGGCCATCATCGATGGCGCAAGAAAGGTCCATGACTTTCTGACAGTAGGCGCGCCGGCACCCTTGCAGGAGGCGGCAGTCACAGCACTTGGCTTTCCCGATGATTATTATGCGAAGCTTTGCGAGATGTACACTGAGAAGAGGGACTTCTTCATCAAAGGACTGGATGAAGAAGGTCTCACTTACACATTTCCGCAGGGCACATATTATGTAATGATGGATATATCCGAGTTCGAATGTTCGGATGATACCGCTTTTTGTGAATGGATGGCAAAGGAAGTTGGCGTGGCAGCTGTTCCTGGCTCCAGCTTTTTCCGCGAGGATGTAAGGCATTTGGTGCGCTTCCACTTCGCTAAGAAAATAGAGACCTTGGAGGATGCCCTGCAAAAACTCTCTACATTGAGGAGCAAAGCTAAAAGAGGGATCCCTTAAGAGGATTCCTGGTAACCTCTAATTTTGGCCACTTGCTTATAAATGGTATATAAAGCTCTGGCTGGATTTAGTGGGCCCTATAAGAATACTCTTGATTAAGTTACGCTGGCATGGAAGGTAAGGCCAGAGGGGCTTATACCGCGTATATTTTCCTCAGCCGGCCTTTGTGTCCTCTATGACGATATCCAGCTCATTTAACCGGGCTCGAATCTCATCACGATCAAAAGCTCAATCAGATTATCAGTTACAGCTTCTGCTCTTTCCGCCAGCTTTTTGCCCACTGCATAGAAGCTGAGACCAAGGACCTCTCCGAATACCCGAAGCAGTTCACTTGCATCTTGCGGCCCCTTTTGAGAAATGGTCTTTTCATTAATGCGACGATTTACTTCCCTCACCAAGTCGAAAATAGCTCTTCGGGCATAAGGCATATTGAAATCGTTATCCATTGATTCCAGCAATCTGGCTTTAGCCTCGGCCACGCCGGGATCTATGCTGAAATCCATCTGTTCAGGCGCAAAGAATGCAGGGGATGTCTCCAATTGCTCCTCAATGATCTTCGCGGCCAGACGTACTCGCTTCAGGCTCTTCGGAGCCTGCTCCAGAACCTCCTCGGAAAAGTCGATGGGGCTTCTGTAGTGCGCCAGAAGAACGAAGAAACGGAAGGCGGCAGGCTCATAATTTTGCAGCATATCCCTGATGATCGTGAAGTTTCCCAGAGACTCGGACATCTTCTCGCCCTTAACATTAAGAAAGCCGGTGTGCATCCAGTATCTCATCAGCTGTTTTTTCCTGAAGTTGTCTCCATCTGGGCGATTTCCGCTTCGTGGTGAGGGAATATCAGGTCCATAGATCCGCCATGAATATCATATTGTGCCCAAAAGTAGATCTCGGTGATAGCTGTGTCCTCGATATGCCATCCGGGGCGACTTTTGCCCCAAGGCGAGTCCCATGTCACCTCCTCTCCGTCTTGCCGCTTCTTCCAGAGAGAGAAGTCTCCTGGATTTCTCTTCGTCGGATCCGGCTCGATTCTGTGCTTCATTAGATCCTCAGCACTAGGATGCGACAGCTTTCCAAAATCTTGAAACCGAGATTCATCAAAATAGATCCCAGTATCTGTTTCGTAGGCAAAGCCCAACTCGATCAATCTCTCTATCTGGTCGATGATCTATGGAATGTGCTCAGTAGCTCGTGCATAATAGTTGACGTTAGTAACGCTCAATGCGCGCATGTCCTCCAGGTATCTCTACTCGAACCACATCGAAGGCAATATAAGTCCTGGTGCGACCAATATACGAATTGTCATAAACAGTAGGACCGCAGACAAATAGATTGATGCGATTACTACGAATGGGCTGGAAATTTTCTTTATTTCCAGTCATGATACTTTGAATTTTCATGAGGCCGGGGTCGGGAGTCGAAACCAATTCTCGCGGTCTACAGCCACGCACTTAGCCGATCAGTCACCCCGACGTCTCTACCTCACACCTATCGCATAGGATGCACTAATACTTACGGATTGCAGCAATGAACCCCCTGACAAAACCTTGTACGTATCCAGTGTATATGCTTGCTCCAGAGGATTCCGATTAACCTCAAATTAATGAAGATTCCGAAAACCCATATTAAATCGTTATTTATAAATATTATTTATACAATACAATTTGCCATGAGAAACTTGACCGACTTTGCTATTCACCATGAGTATGAACGAATCAAAGAATCGGGCGATAGACTGGTAGAGATCGGGAATGAAATAAACTGGGACGATCTCAGACCGAAACTAGACATATCGTTCTGCAATAATGCTGAACGCGGTGGACACCCTAATATCGATGTTATCTTAATGTTTAGACGTTTATTCATTCAGCAGCTTTACAGCCTTTCAGATGAGCAGCTTGAAAGAAAATTGGCTGATCGCATTTCATTCAGGATGTTCTTGGGAACAACAGAAGTCGTTCCCGATTCCGCTACGATATGGAAACTCGGAAAGCGCCTTGTTGATAGCGGAGTAGATAAGGAAATTTGAAGCGAGCCGCAAAAGCAGTTTGCAGCCATGAAACTCAAAGTGAAGAAGGAAATAATGCAGGATGCACCTTTCATAACTTCGGATCCTGGTCACGCCAAGAGTGATACACCACGCGGAGAGGAAGCCAAGACTCGGCGGAGTAAGGATAGAACCTGGGGGAAGAAGGGAACGAAATCCTATTTTGGATACAAGTTTCATGGTGCCATGGATGAGGATTTTGGCCTGATTCGCAGAATCAAGGTTACAACTGCTAAAGTCCGCGATAGCCAGGTGGATTTGACTAATGAAGGCGAAGTTCGCTATGCTGATTAGAGATATTTCGGCGCGAAAACAAAAGAGTGCGATGCTGCCATGAGAAAAGCCACACGGGGCCATCCACTAAATTATAAGGATGAGATGCGCAACAAGGGAATCTCTAGCAAAAGATATCCCGTTGAACGGTATTTCGCGTTCATAAAGAGAATTTGTAAGGCAGGACACGTTGCGGTTACTACTATCTGTGGAGTTTGAGTAAAGATGATAATCACCGGTATCGTTTTCGATCTCTATCATTTGACTTCTGCCAAAAATAAAATTCAGACATAGCGTTAGCTGTCTAAAAATCGAAAAATGTCGGGCGAATTAGGGGGAAAAGAGGATACGTTAAGATCCGGTCCGATTGTATGTATCAGAATTATGGACAAAGTTCTTTATGGGAGACATTAATTTGAGGTTAATCGGAATTCTCCTCAAACTTCACAAGCAACCAAACCATCGCTTCCTTCTTGAAAAGATTATTGCTACTGCTTAACATTTGTGGGATCCAGGGACTGGATTTGATGGACCGTAGAATTTCTATAAGTTCAGCTCCAGCTCTTCCTGGCCCTCGGTACATGCCGGCCCATGCCCTCGATCACGATCGCTTGTCAGGCAAGCTGGACGGCTCGTCCATGTGCTGCAGCAATGAACGCGGCCGGGATTCCCAAAAGGCAACATTTTAAACATGTCACTGTGATCCATCTCTTTCAGGACATCAATTAGGCAGGGTCTACTCCATAGAATGAGACATCGCTCGAATAGGTCGATCTCTTAGGATTTTCATTTCAAGCCTTTCTTTCCCACAGGCAGAATTCCGACGGGCTCTTCTCCGCAGAGAGTCCCAGGGCAATCTTTTGGTTTATTCTCATCAAACCTCGTCGTGTAATGTAGAGCCCCGACCTAGAGATAAGCCCTGCAAAAGCAGCTTTTCTGCAGCCGTTCCCACCACAATGTACACGAACCGGCTCAAATCCTGACCCAGGACTTTGTTTGTGCGTTCAAATACTCCGAACATTATGAAGATGGCTGGCGACCCCCTCATTCAATCTTCCAATCCGACCATGCTTGAGTTGAAAATCTCAGGAATTTTGTTGCCCATGGAAATGTGCATAAGATTGCGACCCTGGGGCAAGCAGTGATTAAATGCCTGCAGGCAAGCCTGTGACATCTCCTGCCAGTAAATAGACATACGGAGGATACGTTGCCATTGCCGAAAAGCGATGTGCTATGACCTTTGTCATCCGTCACGCCCTGAGTGGCCCAAGAGAGCAGAGAGACTTCATCTAAAGTTAGAGACTCGTTCTTGAAGCCTCTTATGGACTGCCGCTCTAAAAAGACATTATCCACGCTGATGTCTCCATCGGTACGAGGGTTGTGGCAGCTTTATCACATCTGATCCAATTCAGGCATTATAACGATCATAGAAATGCCGCACAACTCTTTAATAGTTTCCAGTCCTACAATAATGTTTATGCTAACACTGGAAGAAGGCCGCCTGGCCGTCCGCCTTGCCAGGCAGGCTTTGATCGGCTACACAGAGAAGAAGGTGATCATCGAGCCTCAGGGCCTGCCGTCCGTCTTCGAGGAGAAGCAGGGCGTCTTTGTGACTCTGCACGAGGACGGCGACCTGCGTGGCTGCATTGGCTATCCTCAGCCCATCATGCCACTGGGAAAGGCTATTGTGGACTCGGCCATCAATGCCTGCTCCCGCGATCCGCGCTTTCCCTGCGTGCGCCCGGGCGAGTTGAAGAGAATCGAATTGGAGGTGACCATACTCACCAAGCCAGATCCTTACACCGCGCCCAAAAAAACGCTGCCCGATCTGGTGCAGGTGGGCCGGGACGGGCTGATTGTCTCCAAAGGGCCGCTCTCAGGCTTGCTTCTGCCCCAGGTGGCCCTGGAGTGCGGCTTCGACTCGTTGGAGTTCCTATCTCAAACCTGCGTCAAGGCAGGTCTGCCTCCAGATGCCTGGCTGGATGAAGATACCGAGGTGCAGCACTTCCAGGCGCAGATATTCGCTGAGATGGCAGCGGAAAGAGAGGTCTCCGAGAAGAGCTTCACAGAGAGCTCCTGCGGGGCGGTATAGGGATGCGACGGAATATCATAAAAATTTTTAAAGATTTGTGGGGGCAGTTTAGCAGTTAGACACCCAACATCGAATGCCCAAAAGATCGCGCCAAATGCCAACAACGCCATCTCAGGCAGGAGAAATTATCCCTCTCAGGTAATGCAGGCGGCTCCTTCTTCCAATAAGCATTCAGGGCACCCTGCACAACCGCAAGCGGCCATACCGATATAATTCAGCTCCGTGAAAAGGTTTTGCAATACCGGCTGGGTGTTAGAGAACCGCTTCGAGGAGCCTGTCCTATTTGAATAGTTACTGACATTAGAACCGCCTTGATAATAGCTCTCAGATGGTGTAAATGACATACTCTCCACTGAAGATGAGCTGTCTGATTTGCTCACATCGTTTTACCATTATTCCCACATTACGCAGTGGTAATTAGGCGAGCACTGCCAGAAAGCTTTTAATCTATCTCTGGAAAACCCCTGCAAAAAAATTTATTCCTGAACCAAGATCCACCCATCTAACTGTTGTCCCTTCTCTGTGTCTCGGGTGCAGAATTATAATCTTCAACACAACAATCTTAAGTAAAGATAGAAAAGCAGCAGTTAGAGACAGCATGCATAGTGTTATTAATTGCAAAACATCATTGAATTCACGTTCACGAAGTTGCGTTGAAGACTATAATTGCTGATCAGGTCGTATTATGCCGTTATGGGGGCGACTCGGGCAAAAAACAGTCCATCTCCTAAGCCTATCTCATCCTTCACAATTTGCATTTGCTCTGCGGATGGAATCTGAAATGTTCTTGAGTACAGGTGTCATTACATGCGTAACAAAGAACGCATTGCAGCGGCTAATCACCTTTGCCAGATTATGACCCTGGCTCATCAGGAAATACCCTGGTCAGAAATTATTGCCATTTTTCAGAGGGGTCCGTAATGGGAATTACCAATGCAAGGGGTAGAGATATTTACCCCTTCGTAAAAGAAAGGCTCACTATGAAACTCGCAATTACAGTTATCGCAATGTTGACAGCGATATTCGTCCTGCCGGCAATGGGAGAATCGGCGCAGTTCTGGTACGATCAGGCAAATGGGTACTTCATCTCAGGCGACTTTGAAAAAGCGGCTGCAAGCTATGACAAAGCCCTGGAGCTGGAGCCGAACAGCACCGTCCTGTGGAATTATAAGGGAAAAGTTTTGGGCATGTTGAACCGCTATGAGGACGCCATCTCTTGTTTTGATAAATCCCTTGCCATCAACTCTTCCAACCCCGAGCCCCTGAGCCTGAAAGCAATTGCGCTCTCCCAGGGATTAAATAAAAATAGTGAGGCCATTGCCATCTTCGACCAAATCCTGCTGGCAAATGCCTCATATTTCGATGCATGGATAGGAAAGGGCATGGCCCTGGGCAATGAAGGCAGCCTTTACAACTCCCTGAAATGCTTTGAAAAAGCCACCCAAATAAAGCCCAAAGATCCCACCGGCTGGAATAATAAAGGAGTCGTCCTGCGGGAAATGGGAAGGTATCAGGATGCATTGGCCTGTTTTAATAAAGCTCTCACAATTGATTCCACTTATGAAAATGCCCAGCAGAACCGAGAGTTAACCCTGCAAGACCTGGATCAAAACCCTCGGGCAGATCCCAGCCAGAACACGCAAGATATGCTGTGAATAACTTGAAATAAATGTTCGACAATCATCGATCACGGGTGATGGGTAGATGTACAAGCTGATATGTCTGATGATCGCGGCAATGGCTCTGATTTGCGGTGCGCAGGGGGGATGCCCCTGGGCTATGCCTGGGCCATGTAACAACACCGGTCAACAGGATATATTCTCCGTCAAAAACTATGATACCGGCGCGTCATTGACTGAATCTTACACTGATATCGAGCGCCTGGAGAGAAATACGCAGGTCAATACCAGTGCTTATGTGGCGGAATTTACTGCGTCTGACGCCGATGAGACGGATGCCTGTCGCCAGGGCAACAGCCACTCAGGCGGTCTTGTGGCTAGCATCAATTCTAATGTCATAGGCAAGGCCTACATCGTCTGGCGGTCTTTCGATACGAGCATCTCTCGCGAAGGCCATCGTCAGCTCTTGGGCCGCAGCGTGGAGGATCTGACTGGAGTATTTTCCATTGAGAAGTTCGTACAGCTTTGGTCAGGCAGCCGTCCTGGGGAGATAAGTGTGGACTGGCTGCCCTGTTCTTAAATCATGGGCCTTCTATTTATTGGATCCTCCAAGAAAGCCGCCAGATCCTCGATGCTCTCTATCTTCTCATCGAGGAGTACGCCTTCAGAGACGTGCTCGTAGACCACCTCCAATGTGCTGTATCCTTGCAGCCGCAAAACCGGCTCGCATGCAGGCGATGTGGCCAGATCGGTCTCAAAACGCAGCCATCGGTCGCCTTCTTGTGCCACCTCAAAGTTACTGCAAGCCCCACAGGTATCGTCGTAAAAAACTCCATCCACCAATCAATGTACAGCCCTGTCCAGGAGATGCATTTAGAGTAGCGATCGACTCCTTTCTTGATGCAATCAGGACCCTCTCATCCATCTAGGGGCAACATCAGACAAGGGATAGTTCAGGGGCATTAAGCCACTTGCGGAGAGCCGATTATAATTTCTTGTATGATTCTTGTGAACTGTGACCTCAACGCTCATGGAGAAAATTAGCTCCAAAATAGCTATTCGGCGAAGATATTTATGCGGGAAAAGGGATACCACGCATTTTTACGAGTAAATATCTTCTTTGAACGATAATCAATTATGTAAATCGCGTTGCAGAGAGAATGTCACTTCATCCCACGTATTTTTCAGCAACTTCTCATAGTATCCGGCATCGAACTCTGAGGTCTTCCTTTCAGTATCTACTTCCCATAGAAGCCAGAGGGTAATCCACGTTTCTGATATGCCTGCACCGCCGATGCCTCTGCATATCTTCGCGAATAGTTCAACCTACTCGACCTGCGATGATCTCATTGTCCAAATCTATATTTTAGTTATCAATTTTATATATATTTTTGTCGAACATTGGTCTCAAAGCATACGATTTATATCATTAAATGCTGTATCGCGTAAACTTATATAGTAAACATATAAAGTCACTATCGCGATCTATATTGACAATAGAGATTGGCCAGGATATAACGCCAAACTCGTTCGAAAAGGTGAATTCTATCTCGATTTGAGTTGCGTGACGAATTGGGGGCGGCGCAAGTTAAAAGAAATGGATAAGTGGAAAAGAGGTGCCCCCTATAAATATCCAGAAACATTTATGACATTTGCATCAATAATATATTCCTTTTTTTGAATGCCATATCGTCAGCTCTGAGGCTTCATTGGGCGAATTTTTGCCTACAAACCAGGATTATTGGCCGCTGATTGCACTACACTTCACAAGCGGATCTTTGGTGAAACTTTTAGGGCAGCTTCACCCGAGGCCGCCCCCTAAGTTATGAGGATGAGATGCGCAACAAAAGAATCTCTAGCAAAAGATCTCCTGTTGAACGATATTTCGCGTTCACAAAGAGAATATGCAAGGCAGGGCACGTTGCGGTTACTATATAGGTAGTGTTCGAGTAAAGATGATAATCACCGGTATCGTTTTCAACCTCTATAATTTGACTTCTGCTAAAAATAAAATTCAAGCATAGCGTTAGCTGTATAAAAAAATCGAAAAATATCGGGCGAATTGGAGGAAAAGAGGACGCTTTAAGGCCTAATCGGATCATATGTATCGGAATTATGGACAAAGTTCTTTATGGGGGACCATTAATTTGAGGTTAATCGGAATCCTCTATAATGAGGTCTTCACCGATTGCAAATTGGCATTTTAATTTTGTCACCATATTTTGCTATGAGTTGGATCCCATGTGTACCGAATACTAACAATAATTATTTATATTGTAATGTCATTAAACTCTTCTAAAGGGAGGACGAACATGAGAATAAAAATTAGAGCTAAGTGTCACCAGTGCGGAGAGCCAAACGAGCTGAATATCGAACCAGTAAAGACGAATCCAATATGTCAATGCACATTTACCTGCGACAATTGCGGTGCACTTAATACTTTATCCTTTGATTTTGACGTGCCTGATCCTGAAAACCAAAATTGGGTTTGCTTACCACCAGAAGGTTTCGAATGGACTCTACCGTCGGGAAAGATCACGCCAATTGTAGGCGATCCAATATATGTTTCAGCTTTCGGAGAACATCTATCATGGAAACGCTATATAGAGAAATATAAATTGGACCCGGAGATCGCTTATCAATATATGCGAAGAAGACGAAGTGAGATGATAAACAGCAAGATCACGAATATGCCGAGTCAAAGTGCTAGAGCACAAGCTCTGCCTGATTTAACAAATATTAAAAAAATTGAAGTGCAATGCAAGAATTGTGGTAACGTATGCGAATTAAACATATGATCTTCAATATCTGCGCACGTGTTTAGCTCTTCAGAAACTCTCGAAAGATGTTGTGTCGCATAAATTTATATATTTAAATATAAAGTTGATGTCATAATCTATATAGGCAATAGAGATTGACCGGGATATAATACCAAACTCGTTCGAGGATGTGAATTCTATCTCGATTTAAGTTGCGTGAAGAATTGGGGGTGCGACTTTTAAAAAAAATGGATAAGTGGAAAAGAGTGGCCCCCTATAAATATCCAAAAACACTTATGACATTTGCATCAATAATACATTCCTTTTTTCGAATGCATATCGTCAGATCGAAGGCTTCATTGGGCGAATTTCCGCCTACGAACCAGGATAATTGGCCGCTGATTGCACTACACTCCATAAGCGTATCTCAAACAGGATCTTGGGATAGATATACCAGAGAACGATGCAGTTGATTCGACTGGGATAATGGTAACAAATCAAGGAGACTGGGTGCGTGAGAAACATGGAACGTAGCGAAGAGGATGGCTTAAGGTTCATGTGGCAGTTGATGTTGAATCAAAGAGATTGCTTTCTATTGAAGTTACAGAAGAAAATACCTCGGATAGCGAGGTATTACGCCCTTTGTTGAAAGACGTTAATTTTGAGGATGCGTTGGCGGATGACGCATATAACACAAATAACGCATTTGAATTTGTGAAGTCGGACGGTGCAGATTGTTTTGATATTAAGATAGATGGAACGCAGTTGTAGGCAAAGGAGAATCCACTAGATCAATGGCTGTTCAGGAATACAAAAATGGGATACAAAGGTTGGAGGCAAATGCATCAGTATGGGAGGCGGTAGGCAGTTGAAGGACTTTTCTCATCGATAAAGCGGATCTTTGGTGAGACTGTTAGGGCAGCTTCACCCGTGGGTACGATTTCAGATGTAAAAAAAGCATTCATTTTGTATAAAATACTTATTAGCATATAGACGATTATTTTAAACTAAAGCGACACAGCACTTATTCATTTCTTTTAATTCTCGTCCTTTAATTCGAGATAGAATTCACCTCTTCGAATGAGTTTGACGTTATATCCTGGCCAATCTCTATTGTCAATATAGATCGCGACAGCAACTTTATATTTTGCTATATATGTTTATGCGACGCAGCATTCCAATTCAGAGATTCATAGGTAGACTGCTGCAGAGAAGATATGGCGTGATACGGACGGCGAGGTCGACATAGTGGTGGCAGGTGTCGGAACAGGCGAAACGATCACGGACATCGCCGATGTGATAAAGTCCCGCAAGAAGGGCTTTAAAGCCATTGCCGTCGAGCCGGCAGCATCCTCTGTGCTGGAGGGCGGAAAGCCTGGCCCTCACAAGATTCAGGGAATAGGAGCCGGCTTTATTCCGAATGTCCTGCGGCTTGACCTAATTGACGAGATCATCCCGGTAACCAATGAAGATGCCTTCACCGTTGCCAGCAGACTGGCCAAAGAGGAAGTTATCATAATAATCGATGGCCTCCTAGTGCCTTCCCAGCCGGTCCAGGATCATCCACTTGTTGTACCAGGTTCTGATATGCCAGGGATTTGTCCTGATGATATCGTCAAAAAATGCAGTGGCCTCATCGTATCTCTTCTGCTTGTAGAAAACGACGCCTTTATTATTCTTGGCATCGGTGTTACCGCGGGTCTATCTTCAGGGCAGTATCAAATGCGTCATAAGGCCAGAACGCTGCGGTTTCACAGCATTGCGTTTTTCCCATCTATCCCTATGGCCCATCGTAAAGTGGGATGGCTTTATCGAATTTGTCATACTGGTATAGGGCATCGGCTTTTTCCGTCCAGGAAACCGCATTCATTCCAGCAATCCCACTTGATAATCATTGTCGATTGCATTTGATGCTTACGGGTAGGAAGCAGTGCAATTTATATAATAGTATTACTGTTCTCGATAGCTATCTCTGAAATCCTTTTTTATACTCTGCTGAGCAGACATATTGATGGGGAGATTGTTATGACTATCACTACGAGGCTCTTTGGAAAGTCGGGTCCGGCCGTCACTTTAGTGGGCCTGGGCGGAGAGGGCGTGCTGCGAACTTATGGGCGAAGCCCTGAGGCCATGGCAGTGATCGAGCAGGCAGCAACCCTGGGCATAACCTACTTTGACTCGGCCCAGGCCTATGCAGGCAGCCAGGGTTACTATGGAGCTTTCTGGCGCAGCCACGTAGAGCTTCGCGCTTCCATCTTTCAGACCAGTAAATCCGCCGCCAGGGACTATTGGGGTGCCAAGGCCGATCTGGCCCGGTCCCTGGAGGTTATGGGCCTGAAGAGCTTGGATCTGTGGCAGATTCACGATGTGAGGACCCGTCAGGATATCGAGGAGATCGAGGGGCCAGGTGGAGCCCTGAGAGCATTTGTTGAGGCCAAAGACGCGGGGCTTGTGCACTTTCTGGGAGTCACCGGCCACCACGCCCCCCGGGTCCTGGAGCACGCAGTGGAAAGCTGGCCGGTGGACGCAGTGCTCATGCCCGTCAATCCGGCGGAAGCGGAGCTGGGCGGATTTGCCGACAGAGTCATGGCCGCCGCCAAGAACCGGGGGCTGGCAGTCATCGGCATGAAAGTGCTGGGTGGCTCGCATCACATCTCCCCAATGGATGGGGTGACGGTGGAGCTGCTTTTGCGCTTTGCCCTCTCCAGGGAGATCAGCACTGCCATTGTGGGCTGCTCCAATACAAGGGAGGTGCAAACGTTGGCACAGGTGGGCAGTGTGTTCCAGCCGTTGGCTGCAGAAGAGGAGAAAAGGCTGCGAGAGCTCTTCCGGCCCCACGCCAAAAGAATGGCGTTTTATCGGGGTGTGATTTAGGGGATGAAGGGCTGGAAGAGCTGGGACACAAGAGCATGTCTCACTAGTGAGCGTTGAACAGATCAACACCAACGATAACACGGGGGCACGATAAGGAATTATGGCGGGAATTATCCACACTTCCCCGTAGAGATGCTGGCCGAAGCCCAATAGCTGCCACTTCGATCGCTACAAGATCCTCAACAGGTTTTCTGGAACATTGGGATAAAGAATTAGAAGATATAAATCATGACAAGAACGGCCGTCCTTTTAAGTATCCAGAAACGTTCATTCAATTCAGTGGTCTAATGCACACTTTTTGCGTCTTTCCTATCGCCAACTGGAGGGTTATCTTCGGGCATTAAGCGGATTTATTCCTGAATTGGGATTCGCAGGTTACACTACCTTATGGCAGAGGGTCACGAAAATGGAGCTTAATGTTCCAATACCTGGAAATGATATTGTTGTAGCTGTCGATTCAACCGGTATTAAGGTTTTGAATAGAGGAGATTGGATGAGAGGAACACATGGAGTCGGACGCGGAGGTTGGATCAAAGTACATATCGCGGTGGACGTTAAAACGAGAAAGCCGGTAACTTTCGAGATAACTGATGAGAGGACTACCTATCATGAAATGGCAAAGCCGCTTCTCGAAAAACTCAACATAGAGGATTCTTTGATGAATGGAGCTTATGCAACGGAGATGTGTTCAAATTCTTAAAGGAAAAAGGTGTGAACCTTTCAGGAATAAAGACAAGGAAGAACGTGGTTGTCAAAGCCAGATCTGAAAGGGCCGAATCGGTTCTGCAGTTCCAGAAGTATGATTACAACCGCGGGAGGACAGTGCATCAATATGGAATAATATGAGCTGCAGAAAGCGTTTTTTTGGCGATTAAGCGAATTTTCGGCGGAACTGTGAGAGCTACCTCTACTGAGCAAATGTTCAATGAGATACGTAGGATGCCCGCATTTTATAATATAATTTTAAGCGTATAATCTGCCATGAAGTCTTATAAAAAAATAATTTTTATCCTGAATTGCGATGTCGCATAAATTTATATAGTAAAATATAAAGTTATTATCATGGTCTATATTGACAATAGAGGTTGGCCAGAACATAATGCCAAACTCATTCGAAGAGGTGAATTCTATCTCGATTTGAGTTGCTTGACGAATTGGGGGCGCAAGTTAAAAAAAATGGATAAGCAGGAAATATGTGCCCCTATAAATATATTCAAAAACATTTATGACATTTGCATCAATAATATATTCCTTTTTCGAATGCCATATCGTCAGATCGAAGGCTTCATTGGGCAAATTTTCGCCTACAAACCAGGATAATTGGCCGTTGATTGCACTACACTTCACAAGCGTATCTCTAAGCAGGGTCTTGGAATAGATATACCAGAGAAAGATACAGTTAATTTGATTGGGATAAATGTAACAAATAGAGAGGACCGGATGCGCGAGAAACATGGAACGCAGCGAAGAAGATGGTTTTAGGTTCATGTGGCGGTTGATGTTGAACTAAAGAGATTGCTTTCTATTGAAGTTACAGAAGAAAATACCTCGAATAGCGAAGTATTACGCCCCTTGTTAAAAGACGTCAATTTTTAGGATGCGTTGGCGGAAAGCGCATATGACACAAATGACGCATTTGAATTTATGAAATCGAACGATGCAGATTGTCCTGGCATTAAGATAGAGGGAACGCTGTTGTAGGCAAAGAAGGATCCCCAGGTCAATGGCCGTTATGGAATACAAAGAAATAGGATACAAAGGTTGGAGGCAAAGGCATCAGTATGGGAGACGGTGGGCAGTTGAAGGACTCGTCTCATCGATAAAACGGATCTTTGGTGAAACTTTTAGGGCAGCTTCTCCCGAGGGTACGACTTCAGAGATTAAAAAAGCATCCATTTTTGTATAATATACTTATTAGCATATGGACGATTATGTTGAACTAAATAATGAATTTTAACTTAAATAAATAATATTAAAACAATTATATAACGTCGCGCCTCAAGGTCAAAATATGAGATTACTTTATCCTTGCCTAGTAGCAGTCCTGTTGCTTTTGTTGACTGCCATCGGCGGTCTTTCCGGTATGGCTCAATTTGCCGGTTCTTGGACAAATGTAGATGCCAATACTGCAGGCATCGCTAAATTGGATATTGCCGTCACTGGCACCAACGCCAAGGTACAAGGCTGGGGCAAATGCCATCCCGCTGATTGGGGGAACAGTGCAGGCTCAGGCCTTTGCTTCCGGCGTCTCCTCTGACATCCACGGTGGTGCCGATACCCTGATTGCTGTATTTGATGCCGAATTTTCAGAGACGACTCTGGTCATAAAATCCGCAGACAATCGACTTAAGGTAGACTCTTACGATCGTCTCAAGGACAATAGCAACAGGAGCAATTATCTGGCAAGCTATACCATCCAAAATGTCCAGGATTTAGGAGTACCAACACCAGGTGTCGCAACTCCCAGTGGCTTCACTCCTGGTGATACGAGTCCCAGTGGAGTGATAAACGGCAGCGTGCCGATCTGATCGATCTGACCGGTGTCTAGAACTGCGATGACAGCGACAAATACTATGCGTGCCAGCTGAGAACGACCGTCTGGTGGTATGGCGAGCTGGATTCCAATGCTCCGAACTGGTCTAATGTCATGCGCGGCGCCATCAACCACAATATGATCAACGTAGACTAGACAGATGTTCCCAAGGGAAGTGTAATGCAGTACGGCAATCTGGTCATCCAGATAGTGTCCAATAACAAGCTGGTGACCATTTCCAAGACCGAGGCGTCGCCGGATCTGTCTGGCCTAGATAGAGGCAAAAGCCTTTTTCCTTGTTTCGTCCAGTCTTCTATTTTTAAATATCAAAACAAAATTGTATTTGATTCATAACCACTAACCGCATCTTTCCGGCTCGGCAGAATAGGGCCTGTTCTCCTTCAGGCACCACTGCATCTGCTCCAGCAAGGACCCGATTCTTTCGTCCATGTTCTTCAGTCTTTGCACCATGATCTCAGCCAGGCTGCCCTGCTTGATTCTTTTTGCCACGAGTGGAAGATATCGCTTCTCCTCATTGGTTGCGTTCTCTTCCGCTGCTGCGAAAAGCCTCTCCAGCTCCGGCCTCATTGCCGCCACTCCATGCTGCACGGCATCCTCCAGCATGACCAGCAGACTGCTCTCATCTTCTTCCAGATCCAGCTCAGATCGAAGCAGTGCCAGCAAAAAGGCCGAGAACGCCATGTCAGAGTGCAGGCATTCCTGCTCATCTATGGCTTTGACCTCAAGGCACTTTCTCGTAAAGCGCACAATCACGCCTCTGGAGTTGACCCACTCTCGGCAGAGAATATCTGCCCGGCATCTCTTCAGCTCAGAGTAGATCAAGCGGTTGATTTGCACATAATCATCCACGCTCTTCAGCTTTTCCGGAAGTATGTTATGGCATATCTCAGGAATGGCAGTCTGGTTTTGCCGGTAGTAAACCAGACGGTTGTCCATGTAAGAAGTGAGCTTTCCTTCCACCATGGGCGAGGAGGCAGATACGGCGACGAGATAAGGCATCAGAGAGCGAATCTTGTTGAACATAGCAACCAGCTCATCCTTGCCGTCATAGGGAATGTTGATCTGCAGCGCCTGAATATTCAGCCAGCCGTGCTGCTTGATATTGAACAGTCGGTCGTATGTCTGATAATACTCCTGCTCATCATGGTCCCAGTAGGTCGTCTCATGCAATTTGAGCAGTGGATGCATTCCCAGACCCATAAAGCTGTACTCATGATTTGTGGCTCGGTAAAGCGCGCATAGGCCTTGATAAAGATTGCTTTCCAAAAAGCTCAAGCTTCCTGGCCTGGCTGGGATCAGCTCGATGGCATGCTTTTGCAATTCCTTGGTAGACCGAGTATCCCCCCAAAATCCACCTCATGTTGCACCTGCCCGGCGATCCTTTGGATAATCCGGTCGGAGATGGCCAGAGGCCTGCATTTTTTGTCATTTATGGAGTACTCGTGCTCCGTTCCTATGGGCGATGCTGCTGCAAGCGCCTTATGCATTGCCGTTTTCATGATTCAGTCGGGAAGCTGAATCTCAGCCACAAGATCCGTCTCCTGCTCCTCGATTTTCAAGATCTCCGCCATCTCTGCGGCGGGAATGCTGTTTACCAGATGCATGATATTCTCCACAGAGGTTTCGAATAGTCCGTCATAGGCTTTTCGATTGGCATTGAGAAATCGGACCATGGGGCAGATGCTCTCTCTCTTAAGGAAGATCTGCAGAACGTTGTCCTTGATATCAAAGGTAAAGGGTCCGGCTACACAGGTCTCGGGCTTGATGGAGTGAATGCTGCATTTTCCATTTTGAAAAAGCACACAAAAACCATCCTGCTTTAGGCGTAGCCTCTTGTATCCGACAAACTCAATTGAGTCCTCAGCCACCACGCCGTTTTTCAGCAGTATGTCTATTCTCTCCCGACTTAAGGGGGGTCTCGCCTCGAAGCAACAGCCTCCATACAGATGGCATTCGTTGCAGGCCTGGCTTATGGCTTCACACAGGTAATCTTCCATCGGAATATCATCGCTCCTAGAAATCAATCTTGTAGGAGCAGACCTCGTTTTCTGACAGAGCAGATGGGGTAGACATGCCAGCGGCAGCTCCCAGGCCGTACTCACCCTCAAAATCGTGCGGATCTAAGACCTTACCAGAAAGCTCATCTGCATAGCGGGAGGCGTCTCCTGTCATCAGATAGGAGATGATCTTTTGGAACATCTCCGGATAATGGGCATCCTCGCCTCCATCCAGAGATGGATTATCATTTACCTCAATGACATAGAGCTTTCCATTGCTCTCTTTGATATCCACGCCATACATTCCTTTGCCAATGGCATTGCCTGCCTCGCGTCCCAGCTCAATAACCTCAGGCGGTACCTGATCGGCAGGCACGCTCTCCACATCGCAATATACTATATGCCCGTTTACTGAGGCCTGAATTTTGAAGGTCTCCGAGGGGATGATGTATCGACAGGCATAGAGTAGCTGCCCGTTGACGACACCCACTCTCCAGTCAAATCTGCTCTCGACGTACTCCTGCACCACAATCCAATCGGAGAGCTTGAAGAATCTCCTGGCAATTTTCAATAGCTCGCTTACGGATGAGACCATCTCCACCCTGACCGAAAAAGACGTGGATGGCTCTTTTAACACCAGAGGCATGCCCAGCTCTTCGAAGAGCTGTCCGGCCAAACTCTCGTCTAGCTCTTTCTTCTTTAGAAACTTAGTCCTGGGTATGGAGACATTATTCTTCATGAGATGCATGTACATGTTGATTTTGTCGGCACAGATCTGGATGGAGCTGGGATCGTCTATCACCGATATGCCGTACATTTGTGCCATTCTGGCAGCCACATAGGTGATGTTCATGGGATCGGTATTGGCGCGAATGAAGAGCGCATCAAGTCTCGGTATTTTCTTGATGTCCACCGGAAAGATGAACTCTGCAGTGTGGCCCATGCTCTCAGCTACGTCCCGGCATTTAACCACGGCAGTGAGCTGTTCAGAGCTACTTAACGTCTGTCGATTGACGAAGATTCCTAGTTTACTCAAAGCGTTTCACCCTCTTATCCAGAAGGTCCTGTAACATTTCCGTTTCATCCTTAGATAATTGCGAATATTTCACAGGAGCCAGAGAGGATAGTCGGCAGCCCGACTCATCCTTGACCAGCACAATCTCCACTAACGGCAGCCTGAAGACATCATAGATCTTCTCTGCCAGCGACTTTGCCTTCTCACAGCAGTTTATGGCCCTGCCGAAGATGGATACGCATTTTGCCACGGTTGAGGTGTCGCTAATTTTCTGATAGCAGAAGGGATACCGGCCTCGGTTGGTGACATGTTTGATGACCATCTTGGCAGTTTCCAGGTCGCTGATCAGAAAGTGGTCAGATGGCGTGGAGAAGTAATTCAAGCCGTAGACTATAGCGGGGAGCGAGACGTACTGGTTGGATATTATCCAATCGCAGACCGGGATGCCTGCCAGCTTCGCCTTCTCCAGACAAATGGGGACGATATAGGCATCCAGAACATCGCTGCTGCTGGGCGTGGTTTTGATGCCTTCATTCTCGTTCTTAACAATAGTATAGTACGGCTCGGTCTTGTAGAAGTAACTCTCATTTACAATATATTGAGAATCATCTTCCTTCAACGTATACATGATGTCTTTCTTAGGAATATGATCTTTTCGTTTGTTCATTAATACATCACTGCATGACCTGCGTGTGATAAAATAGACCGATTTGTTGTTTTTTCTGCGTAGGATACCCTACGGTATTTGTTTAGACTACGGTGCTTGTCCTGATCGGATGCCATTTCGTTCTCAGAAATTTGGATCTCCTCAGGCCTTACTACCTAGCCGGTAGTATTTATTATTGTCGACCAAGACGCTGACGCTACCTGGTATTTTCGCCATCTGTTGCTATCCTGCAACTCTTTTGTCTCCGTTAATAATCGTTAAGATTCTTACCTAATGAGAGATATTCACGCGAATAACTCAAGGTCGACATGGCCAGCTATTCCAGCCGTGCTAGCCGGTCTTTTCCAGTAGTTGTATTATCTCTTCCGGACTTGTAGCGGGAAGACTGCAGGCATGGCCCGTGCAGACATAGGCCGTAGTCTTTCCATCCTCATGGGCCAAATTTTTAGTGAATGGCGCGATCTCCCCTATCTCTTCTCCGCATACCAGCACTACGGATTTGTTCGGTAGATAGCGAGATCGTATGGCTTGCAACATCTCAATTATACCTGCATCTTGCGCCCTTCCCAGCAGAGCGATCTCGGATGTTGGTCCGAGAGCATAGTCCAGGGAGCAAAGCAACATGGAGTGGCCCAGGGGTTGACCGCCTGCGGCTGAGAAGCTACGCGCCAGATCCCAGGCCCTCTCTCCCCATTCGGTCTGTCCGGAGAGGTGCATGAGCCGGAGGAGACTATGCATGGCAATGGAATTTCCCGAGGGAATCGCTCCATCATAATACTCCTTTCTGCGCAGCAGCAGGGCCTCGGCATCATCTGCAGAAAAGAAGAAGCCGCCCCGATCCTTATCCCAAAAATGCAGCATCATGACCTGGTTTAGATGAATCGCAGCCTTCAGGTACTTGACATCGAAGATCGTTTCGTAGAGGTCGAGGAGGCCCCAAATCAGAAAGGCATAATCATCCAGATGGGCAGAAATGCCCGCCTCGCCCCGGTAGCGATGCATCAGTTCTCCCCCTTCGGTCTGCATCTTTTCCAGGATAAAATCAGCTGCTTTCATTGCCACATTTGCATACTTTACCTCATGCAAAGCCTGCGCGGCTTTCGCCAGGGCGGCAATCATCAATCCATTCCAATCGGTGAGAATCTTGTCGTCCTTCAAAGGATGGAATCTCTTCTCCCGGGCAAGAAAGAGCTTTGATCTTATCTTTTCTTGCCTATCATAAAGATCCTGCTCGCGAATCTTCAGGACGGATGCCACGTCTCCGAGCGCAGAGCTCTGGCACAATACGTTTCCTCCTTTCTCAAAGTTTCCGCACTCATGCACGTCAAAGAGCCGGATCAAGAGCTTGAATTCCTCTTTATCCAGATATCTTCTCAGTTCCTCTGCCGTCCAGACATAGAATTTACCTTCCTCCCCCTCGCTGTCTGCGTCCTCTGCCGAGAAAAACCCTCCCTGGGGAGAGGTCATATCCCGCAGCACATACTCCAGAATTTCGCGTGTCGTTCTGGCGTACTCTTCTCTTTCTGTGACCTGGTAGGCCTCTGTGTAAGCTATGGCCATCAGCGCCTGGTCGTAGAGCATCTTCTCGAAATGGGGAACAAGCCACTGCTCGTCCGTGGAGTATCTATGAAACCCAAATCCTACGTGATCATATATCCCGCCCATGCGCATGGCCTGCAGTGTGGTCTCGACCATTTGCAGAGCATGCTCGTCCCCGGTCCTATGCCAGTGACGCAAAAGGAAGAAGAGGTTGTGGGGCGTGGGAAACTTGGGAGCCGTGCCAAATCCTGCATTTAGGGGATCGTAAAGGGAGGCCAGGCTCGCGTAACCCCGAGCAAGAAATGTGCCGTCCAATTCGGCGGCAGGAGCTAATGACGGGCTCTGTTTCTGCCTCAGATAATCCAAAATCTTGTCAGCAGATCCCAAAAGTTCATCTCTATTTTTCTCCCAGAGCTCTTTGATCCTGGGGATCATCTCCATCATTCCTGCCTGGCCGAAGCGGCCGGTTTTTGGGATGTAAGTGGCGGCGAAGAAGGGCTTTTTTTCCTGCGTCATAATGATAGTAAGAGGCCAGCCGACTCTGCGGGTCATGGCCTGAGCCACGCTCATGTACATCTGGTCGATGTCCGGCCTCTCCTCCCGGTCCACCTTTATGCAGATGAAGGCCTGGTTCAGCAGATCGGCGACGGCCTCGTCCTCAAAGGACTCGTGGGCCATGACATGGCACCAGTGGCAGGTGGAGTAGCCCAAGGAGAGGAAAATGGGCTTGTCTTCCCTGGCGGCGGCCTGGAAGGCTTCTTCGCCCCAGGGGTACCAGTGCACGGGATTGTAGGCATGCTGGAGGAGATAGGGGCTCTTCTCCGAGAGGAGACGATTGGCTGAGGTGACTGATACGGACTTATTCTTTTCGGGAATGGGTCGATCTGTCATTAAAATCATATTAGGCATTAAGAGATATCAAGATGCTGATGGATGGACCTCATAATATACACCTTTGAAGGTGGCACAACTTTTAAATCAAACTGCGTGCGGCCACCCTCCTAAAGGATGGAGTGGCCGCACGCAGTTTGATTTGCAGGCGCGAAACTCAATTTGCAAGATTGACTTTACGCACAAAGCTCAGACGGTCAAAAGATTTAAATATTATTATGAATACTTTATTATTATTTATATCATGTGGTACACCACCTTGTTACGGCTCTGGTCCTCCTCCGCAGATCTCTTCTTGCCTGAGTCGTCAACTCTCTTTTGTTATTTGATCATTAAGTTTATTATATATGTTTAGCTTACTCTAATCCGCATTAATAAACCCCCTTTCTTGATTTCTTGCGCCACCCGTTTCCAAGGACAAATTTGAAGCACCCTCGATTATTGATATCGTTTTTCAATCCGGCCAAGTTCTTTTTGCCATGTTTTCTTAGACCAAAACAGCATCTTTCGATGCTGTGCCGCATAATTATTTTAGTATTATTTATTTGAGCTAAAATTTATTATGTATTTTAACATAATTATCTATATGCTAATAAGTATATCTTACAAAATGCATGCTCTTTCAACCTCTGAAATCACTCTATTGGGTGAAGCTGCTCTAACAGTCTCACCAAAGATCCGCTTTATCGATTAGAAGAGTCCTTCAACTGCCTACCGCCTCCCATACTGATGCATTTGCCTCCAACCTTTGTATCCCATTTTTGTATTCCTGAACAGCCATTGATCTAGTGGATTCTCCTTTGCCTACAACTGCGTTCCATCTATCTTAATACCAAAACAATCTGCACCGTCCGACTTCACAAATTCAAATGCGTTATTTGTGTTATATGCGTCATCCACCAACGCATCCTCAAAATTAACGTCTTTCAACAAAGGGCGTAATACCTCGCTATCCGAGGTATTTTCTTCTGTAACTTCAATAGAAAGCAATCTCTTTGATTCAACATCAACCGCCACATGAACCTTAAGCCATCCTCTTCGCTACGTTCCATGTTTCTCGCGCACCTAGTCCCCTTGATTTGTTACCATTATCCCAGTCGAATCAACTGCATCGTTCTCTGGTATATCTATCCCAAGATCCTGTTTGAGATACGCTTATGGAGTGTAGTGCAATCAGCGGCCAATTATCCTGGTTCGTAGGCGGAAATTCGCCCAATGAAGCCTTCGATCTGACGATATGCATTCGAAAAAAGGAATGTATTATTGATGCAAATGTCATAAGTGTTTTTGGATATTTATAGGGGGCCACTCTTTTCCACTTATTCATTTCTTTTAATTCTCGTCCTTTAATTCGAGATAGAATTCACCTCTTCGAATGAGTTTGGTATTATATTCTGGTCAATCTCGATTGCCAATATATATCGCGATAGTGACTTTATAATTTTACTATATAAATTTATGAGACACAGCACCTGCAGGCATCAACAACCCTAACAAAGCGATGATGACTCCATAAAGTTAAAGACATCCATACGAGGAAAACCGAAAATGCAGAAAAATAGCCCGGCCGGGATTCGAACCTGGGTGGGGAGGTCCAGAGCCTCCTGTGATTGACCGCTACACTACCGGGCTTCGCCATTAACCTCGCAGCAGGTAGTTATTAATCTATCGATTGGCCAGCCTCTTCCGCCTCTGGGCAGACGAGGAGCACCACCTTGTCCTCAACGAATGGGTTCTCTTTGGTCAGTTGCAGGCTCTCGGCCTTTGAGGAAATCGTCTACAGGATCAAGCTCAAAGTTCAAGGCCCTTGTCTTGCAGCGCATGGGCACAGTCACCTTTTGGGTGCAGTTGCTCCATTACTTCATTCACGCGCCGACAGCGTCGAAGATGTATCTCCCGTCCATCGGCAGAAAGAGCAGATCCACAGGGCCTATGGCCTTTACCTGGGGACGGCTCAAAGTGTGCCCCAGATCTCCCAGGTGACAGACTCTCATGCTGTCAAGCGTGAAGCAGAACATGGGTGTTCTTGCCTCGAAGCTGTCCTCTCTGCTCGTCATGATACGACTTTACGCCCATGATCTCCACTCCCCGGTTGATGTATTCGCCTGGGCCAAAGATCATCTGCGTCTCGCCCCCCTGCTACGTCGACATTGTTGTGATCCATGTGGTCTGGCTTATGATCACAATGTCCGTCTCAGTTATCGGAATGGCACAAGCCCACATAGCTCTCGTGAAATGGATCTTGGAGCAGAGGAAGACTTTTTTCGTGCTTTAAAAGAACGTAATAGTGTCCGAGCCATGTAACTATCGGGGCTGCAAATAAATCTCCCGCTAAAAGTCCCTATCGATTCGGGCATCGATCACGGCGTGAACCACACCAGGTGAGTATTTTTTGACCAGCACACAGTTCAGGATCTCGGCCCGACAGTCTAACGCTGACGCAGCCTGCGTTACATCCCTGATGGCCGCGGCCGGATACATTCTGGAGGCAATGGTCTGATGGTAATGCAGTATGCCTCCAGGCTTCAGCGCGGAAATGCCCTTTTGCAGGTATTGGTCGGTTACCTGGACCATGCCCATCACCACTCTGTCTGCGACGCCCATCGGAGTCATCTTCGCGCAGTCTCCTAAAACCGGCTCTACTATCTCTTCCACATGGTTTTGACGAATATTTTGGCAGAGATAATGGTATGCGTTGGGATTCAGCTCAATGGCAGTGATCTTTCTTGGCCGGGAATGAACTGCCATGGGAAGAGTGAAGTAACCAATCCCAGCAAACATGTCCACCACATACTCGTCCCGGCCCATGCGGCTCATTCTTATGCGTTCAGTGAGGTTGCCAGGCGAGAACATCACAAGGCTCGCATCTAAATTGAAGATCACTTTATTTTCTTTATGCACAGTCTGTGTCTTGTTGCCGGCGATGCTTCTGCGCACCGGCTCGCGAATAGGTCCAGAGATGCCCTCGTCGGCTAAGACAGTGCAGCAGCGAGGATAAAAATCCAACAGAGCCTGACCGATCTGCTGCTCATATGCCTTCAGGTCTGGATGGATCTTAACTACTATTACCTCTCCTAGTAAGAACCAGCCGCGCGGAATAAGATGCACGCATTCTTCAGGAATCTTCCCTTGCAAGGCGTGGAAGAGGTCCTGCTTTTTCTTGTAGAAAGCCGGATCCTCTTGCACGACGAGCTCACAGCCGGCGATGGACCTGATGACAGGGATCTCCACCTGGCTTTGCCTCTTTATTACCTTGCGGCTCCTATCAAAAACTCCCTGAGATACTATCTTCTTTATAGCCGCATTTGCATCTTTTTTCTCGGCTATTGCCGCCAGTCTAATATTTTCGGGTGTAGCTCTGCTCAAAGCTTACCCCCTCTCCGGTCAGGTTGAACATCAAAACCGAGGTATCATTCTTGCGTGTGACGAAATAGTCCTCGCCATGAACGAGCAAACTGGTGTCAAAGCCTTCAGGCGCAAAAAAGCTGAGGCCGACCGGAATTGTTGTCCAGTTGCCCTGCAGATATATCTTCACGCTGGAGTCGCTGCTGGAGTTCATTCGTACCAGCGTTTCCTCCCCATGGGATATTGTCACAATTCCGCCTCGGGCACTGATGCTCTTGTCGATATTTTGGGGCAGAGCCATCTCCATATCATTGGCCATTCCTTCGGGGTTGATGATGTCCAGGCCGAGATAGCTTTCGTTGCTGGAATTGGAAAGATATGCAGAATACAAAACCAGGACTGGCGTCTGTGTTGGTGTTGAGACCAAGGAGATCCATATAGCAGCAGCAAGAACCAGTAAAATGGCTGCGCCAAGCGACACAATCTTCTTTTTAGGCAATGGGGGCCTCTTCGGCTCTTTTGCCGGGGATGAGGCAGATACTACCATCTTTTCCTCAGGCTCGCTGGAAGGGGCCGCTTCTGCTGTCTCCGTTGCCTGGGAGATCTCCTCGAAGGCCTCTGGTATGTGCTGAGGATACGACTGCGATTTAGCTTCTGCTTCCTTATCTTCGGCAGTGTTGGACGCTTTATTTGTGGTCTCAGCTATCGAAGGCGTTTTTGGCTCTTCCTCTTCTATCGGCATAAGTCTGTCTGGATGTGAGGGGGTCTTCCTTCGCGTGGGCAGCATCACGATGCCCTCCTCGAAGTTCAAGATTAAATCAGTATATGTACCGCCAACATCCGAGAACTTGAGTGCGCGCGGAACAAGATAGGAAACGCCGGAGATCTTGACCTCTTCGAAGAACTCGGTATTCTTCATCAAACGATCCTTAAAGGCGTAAACGGCCCCACTTTCCATCTTGGCGTCTATCTCGCTAAGGCTGGGGAAGCGGTCCTCCTGCGCGGCCAGTTCTTTAGTGGCCGCGACATAGGCTTCGAAGAAAACGCGGCTCATTCGGTTGAGTCGATTGGTGTAGCGCCTATCGAAGAGAAAGGAGAAGCTATCTCCTTTGAGCTGCAAGCTCTCTTCTCGCGAGTGCCGCCAGGCAGAGAAAGAGACGTCCATCAGTGGATCATATCTCCAAACCAAATAAGTATTTTATGTATGGAAAGATATGTGCCCTGTATCTGCAAAATTAGGAAAATTAGGTGTCGATGCATCGAATAGATCTCATATAAATCTCGTATGACAGGTATCTTTAAATCTCGCGGACAGAACAATAGTGATCTAATGAATCATTTGGGATTGGGGCACATTATTCTGCTCTTTGGGGTGGGGCTGTTATTGGGTCCGGCGGCGGCAGAGTTGACTGCCTACCAGAATCTGATGCCATCGGCAGAGGTTGGACAGATGGTAACTGTAACCGTATCGCTGACCTACAATGGACAAAATTCCACAGAGGCTGTGGTCGCGCCCAATCTTCCTCCTGGAGTTGTCGCGAACGCAGGAGGACAGAGCACACAGTTGTTTCCGGGTGTCATGCAGCAGATCAGCTACTCCCTCACTGCGCAGCAGAGCGGGACTTATTGGATAGTCTCTGATATCTCTTACGCGGAGGACGGGACATGGCGCAATCTTCGACTGGAGGCGCCATTTACTGCGATGGGTTCAGTCGATCCCCAGCCATTGCCGAGAGAGATAGCACCAGGTGCAGGACTGAACAGCACGAATTCAATCGGATCGGACCCATTCACAATACCGCCAAGCGGTGATCTGCTCGCGGGAGCAGCATCGCATGGTACGCAACCAATGCAACCTGACAATAACGGGACTTCGGGCGGCGTAGTACAGGATGGTATGCAGCAGGATGGTTTTAACCATGCGCCTGACCAGGGAGAACAGCCCCCTGGGGGGCAATAAACTAAGTTAAATTTTATTTATTTCTTGTTATACTCAAATTTTATATCCAAATCGTCGCGCGTAAAGAGCGCTTGCAGCACAAATCCTCTTTCTTTGATAGCTTCCCTTCCGCCTTCCTGACGATCTAATATTGTCAGAGCCTGCACAGGCAGATAGCCTGCGGCGGCAATGCGGTCTATGGCTCTAAGAAGGGATGCTCCCGAGGTGACCACGTCTTCCACCACAGCGACCATTGCTCTCGTCGGCAGAGCCGGTCCCTCCATATAGCTCATAGTGCCGTGCTTCTTGGGCTCTTTTCGCACAATCAGGCCCGCCAGTCCCCTCTTTTCCAGGTGGCTTAGAACCGAAATGGATGATACAATAGGGTCCGCACCAAGGGTGAGCCCTCCTACGGCTGATACCTCCGGCCTGATCATCTCCAGCATCAGCTTGCCTGTGAGATAAGCCCCTTCCGGGCTTAGGGTAACGCGCTTGCAGTCCATGTAAAAATCGCTGATTTTGCCTGAGGACAGTGTGACCGGCCTCACCTCAAGGGATTTGTCCTTAAGCAATTCCAAAAGCCTCTCTTTATCATTCACTTTTTTATCCCCTCTCTTGCAAGAATAGCATGGTAATAATTCTTACTGCGTTGGGCCACTTTTATCTCCTCCAAAAGGCCCAGATCGGTTCCGTCCAGCAGATAGAGGCGCGCCTTCTCCCAGTCGGCCATGACTAGGAGCGGCCCGCGCAGATCCTCGATTGGCTCATTGAGGGGCAGTCCGCCGCAAAGAATGTTGAAGGCGGGAACAATGATGATATCACTATCTTTGGTAAAACCGTAATGCTCTTGCATCGTCGCACTCATCAGCCGCGTTCTTGCCCAAACGGGGCGGGAAGAAGAGTGGCCCAGGGGGTCCGGGAGCCTTATCGCAGGATGTAGGTGCCCCGCCACCAGGCTGCCTGCTCGCATAACCTTTTTGTCCGGCCAAGTGTGGCCGTGAAAATAGCCCACGCCATCCAGCACAAAGCCGGAGGATGGACGCACCCGCACTCCCTCGGGGGCCATGTCTGCAATGTTGCTGTCATGATTTCCAGGCACGATTTCCACCAAAACCTGGGCGCAAAGCCTGTTCAAAAATTTGGGGATCTCCATCTTCTCCTGCCAGCTTGTCTTGGGAACGTTGTGCTTTATGTCTCCTAAAAGCAGAAGGCGATCCGGTTTTATCTTGGCCAAAAAGCCCAGAAGCCTGTCCAGGATCTTCTCGGTCTGGCTGGGAATAGAGATGCCTCCCAGCCACAGCTCATGCTCAAGGCCCAGGTGAAGATCCGCGGTCACCAGGATGCGCTCGTCTCCCTCCACCAGGAGAAGGGGCGCTTCAAAGACGGGCGAGATCACTCTAAACCGCAGCCGCTTCCTTCAGCCTGGCCTTCACAAAGTCTCTCTCCAGACTGGCCAAAAACCAGCCCACCTTGGGGCCCTGCCGGTCGCCCAGGAATGCCAGATAGATAGCCTGAAAGAATTTCTTGGAGTCGAAGCCCTGCTTTTTGGCCACGGCATAGACCAGCTCGTGAATCTCGGCCGCCGTCTTCTCCTCCACCTGCTCGGCCAGGATGCCTAGCCCCTGCCTCTCCTCGAGTGTTAGGTTCTTAACTGCAGTCGGGAGCATCTCTTGTACTTGGAATTTTACGTAAGCCGGCGCATATTTATTCAGCCATGTCTGCACATTTCTTGCCCTGCTCAAGATCTCCTCGCGCCTTGTGATAACGTCGTGGCCGGATCTTTTCAGGGCCACGAAGAGGCCATTCTCGTCGCCGCGGGCGATCTGCACGGCCGTGACCATGTGGCGGAAGGGGATCTCGAAGGGCCCGCTCTTATTGATATTTGATAGCTCAATAGCCCGCTGATCGCCCTTTCTCTGGTCGTACTCGTCCACCAGAGAGAGCAGCGGCAATGCCGGATCAAATTCGATGTGCTTTTCAGGTTTGTTTCGGATGATCAGGTAGCGCAGGACCTCGGGTGGTACCACGTTCAGCATTTCCTGGATGGTGACCACAATTCCAGTGGAACTGTGCATGGCGCCCACGCCCTTGAGGTGGATCCATTCGTAGACAATGGGGAAGGGGGCATGGTAGCCGTAGATCTCCTCGCTGATGCGTTTGCCTGTGTCGTAGGAGCCGCCGGCTGTGGCGTGATCCTTGCCGAAGGGCTCGACTGTGACGTGGAAGGTGGGCCAGCGTGCGGGCCAGTCCACCCGCCAGACCAGCTTTCCTCCGCCGCTCATGGAGACTGTGCCCCGCGAGCCGCAGGAGCATTCGTAGTCCACCGCCTCGCCCACAAGATCAAAGCCCGTGACATGGGTGGTGTTCGTGCGACCACAGACCGAGCAGATGGCATCAAAGGGGCTCCAGCCTGCCGGAACATCGCGGCCCGAGACCTCCGTGAGGATGCGGGCGATGTCGTCCTTGCGTTGTAAGGCAGTCTTGATGGCTTCGTTGTATTTGCCCTCTTTGTAGAGCACATCAGCGCGGTAGACCTTAGGCTTGATGCCCAGCCTCTCCATGCTCTTCAAGAATGGATTTAAGAAATGGTCGGCGTAGCTAGCGCAGCATCCCGTGGGGCAGGGAATCTCTGAGAGGGGCTTTCCGATGTGCTCGGTGAAGCTCGCAGGCAGGAATGGATAGAGCCTGCGCAGGCGATCGTATGTGTCGGCTATGTAGATGAGATGCGCCTTTACACCCCGGTCCAGAAGGGCGCGGTAGACTGCCTCTGCAGTCATGACCTCGCGCATGTTTCCGATGTGCACGGGGCCCGAAGGTGTTATACCCGTGGCGATGGTGTGAGGGCCGCAGCTCTCCAGCTTCTCGGCGATGACGTCAGCCCAGTGAATAGACATGGCCATCAATCGCGTAGGGAAAAGAATATTAAGCTTGCCCTGATCTGCGAGGAGTTTTTAAGCTAAAGGTCGTTTGGAATTTATGATGAAATCCATCAAGCGTCCCTCCTCGGACGATTACTTCATGGAGATTGCTTCAGTGGTGGCCAAGCGCTCCACATGTCTACGCAATCATGTGGGTGCACTCTTTGTGAAAAATAAGCGCATTCTCACCACTGGCTACAATGGCGCGCCCTCAGGCCTGGATCATTGCGACGTCGTGGGCTGCGCCCGGGATGGCGTGGCCTCAGGCACGCGCCATGAGCTATGCCGAGCTGTGCATGCGGAGCAAAATGCCATCATTCAGGCGGCGCTACACGGCATCAGCATTGAGGGGGCAACGCTTTACTGCACTCATCAGCCCTGCATCCTCTGCGCTAAGATGATGATCAATGCCCAGGTGACAAAGGTGGTCTACCTGCAGAGCTATCCGGACAGAGCTGCGCTGAATTTTTTGCAGCAGGTGAGAATTGAGGTCGTAAGGGTGGAAAAAAATATTTTGTGAAGGCGATACAGATCCTGGTGCAGGGGGCTTATGTGGGTGCGCGCAGTCGCGGTGCAGTTTTTGCAGCTTCCCGTCTTCGTTCCTTCAAGATTATTGGCAGCATCCTTCACCAGTTGCGTTGTATTTGAAGGAAAGTGCGTGTAACACGCTAGATCGATACATCTACACATTAGTTTTAATTAATAAAATGGATACGAGTGCGGATGTTGGCGTTGTTGGCGACGTGGGGGAAAGTGATTGGTGCCAAGCTTACCCGAAATGAGGTTTGCCAAATCAATAAGCTCGTAGAGGCATGTCTCTATCTCAATCTATCGGACTTCATCCGGGAAGCCGTCCGGGAAAAGCTGGCTACAATTAAGGTCATTGAATACCGCAATGTAGGCTATGTGGCTGCCAAAAAAGAAATAGCTGGGTATCTCCAGACGAAAGGCGAAGCATCAGATGCCGGCACCTACCTACAGCTAGTATGCAAGATTATGGCTGACCTGGAGAAAGAAGGCAAGATGGTGGCCATTGAATGAATAGCTATGAGGTCGGCGACGCAATCCACGGTTGCAGGACCATAGCAGAGGCTAGAAAGGCAAACAATCCTGTGATCATAGCCAAGAGTGCCAGGCACAGAGCGCAAAGGATGTCTTAACAGAAAATGCCTCCGCAATAATTGATAGAAAGGGCCGACGGTGCGGCCAACCATAAAACTCGCTTTTGGGGTTTGGTTAGGCAGATAGATCATGCGATTATCCTGCTAAAGACATGACGCCATTGTTAATGTTTTCGTATTTCAAAGTATAACGTTTCGTTCCCTCTTACGCTAAGGCTTCAACCGTCTTATGCTCTTGCAAACCATTATCTCATCCTACCAATACGTCTGTGCCGAAATAACACGATGATCCTTCCGAATATCTTCCATAAGCCCGTCCAACTTGGCAAGACACTCTGCCTGCATGATCAGGAAAAAGTCGTATTCTCCGAATACATGATATAGGTCCAACATACCCTCCTTTCCTCTGAGTGAGCAATAGACAGATCTTTCCTGACCAGGCATGACTTTCACTATAGCTGCACCTATCACGATTCCATCTCTCTACCATCTGGCAGGCTGCCCCGGCATTAAAGGCCGAGCTATGCGTGGAGCGAATGTAAAATGGCAAATCTAGCGAGAGTTTCAAAAACCTCTTCAATTGTTGATTTTATAAAATATTAATGCAATACTATCATGTGTCAGCTGAACTCTGATGATCTCTACTTCCCCTTCGATTTGGCCCTCTGCGACGTTTGACCTCGGCCAGATCGATACGGGCCTCGAGCTTCTGCAACGCTGCCTCATGCACGCGCCCGAAAATTCGCACGCCCACGTTGCCCTGTGCATTGCAGTAAAAGATAAGAGGAGCTTGCCAGGCTTAGCAAGTCTCCCTTAACATCTAGTGGGATATAGCTGAAGTGGCGCAAGCCAATAAAGAGTGGCGGATTAGATGATAGTCAAATCTGTTGGCATCATGTTCATCTCTTTTGCATGGAAACGATTTAGTAACCCGTGAGAGATCAGTTAAAATCATGTTTGGACCTAAATCTCATCTCACAGCTCGTAGCAATCACCTCTTTATCGAAGATGTGGACTGCTTTACCCTCGCGAAGCAACTGGGTACGCCTCTTTACGTTACCTCAGAAAACCGCCTGCGTGGGAACATTCGTGCCTATCATCACGCTTTTCCCGATGCTGACAAGTACTTCGCAGTAAAGGCCAATGGCAATCTCACACTTCTGCGCATCGCTGCCCAGGAGGGACTAGGTGCGGACGTCTTCTCTGCAGGGGAGCTTTCCGTGGTGCGCATGGCTGGCATTCCCCAGCATAAGATCCTCTACAACGGCAACTCCAAGAGCGAGAAGGATCACGAGATGGCGCTCCTCTCTGGCGTACGCATGTCAGTGGACTCTCGCGAGGAGCTGGAGCACCTGGCTCAGACAGCCCAGAAAATGGGACGCGAGGCTGAGATCCTCTTCCGAGTCAATCCGGATGTATCTCCCAAGACCCATCCCAAGATCGCTACGGGCCTTCGTTCCTCCAAGTTCGGCATTCCCGCTGAGCAGGTGGCTGAGACCTACCAAAAGGCAATGGGCCTGGATGGCATCAAGCCATTGGGCCTTCACTGCCACATCGGCTCGCAAATTTTAGACACGGCACCCTTCGCAGAGGCTGCGGGCAAGATGATGGACATTGCTGCGGCGGTCGTAGCTGCGGGCGGGAAGGTAGAAAGGATTGACCTGGGCGGGGGTCTAGGCATCCAATATCATCCTGATATCCCAGCGCCAACCCCTGCCGACCTCGCTGCAGCGATATTGCCCATCTTCCAGGACCGCTGCCGAGCCCTGGGCATCTCGCCCAAGCTCATCTTGGAGCCAGGTCGAAGCATTGTAGCCGATACCACCGTCATGCTTACCCGTGTCAATGTGGTCAAGAGGGCTCATGTCAATTTTGTGGCTGTGGATGCTGGTTTCAACGTCTTGGCCCGGCCCATGCTTTACGACTCTTATCATCATGTCGTGGTGACCAATCGTACCGACGCGCCCGCCGCTGAGACTTACACAGTGGTGGGACCCATCTGCGAGACCGGGGATGTACTGGCCAAGGACCGACTACTGCCCGCGCTTGCGCGCGCTGACGTGTTGGCCTTCCTGGATGCCGGAGCCTATGGCTTTTCCATGGCCTCTCAGTACAATGGCCAGCCACGGCCTGCGGAAGTCCTGATTAGCGGAGACAAGGCCGAGGTCACCCGTCGTGCCGAGGATGCCAGCACCCTATTGGTCGGAGAGAGGATCTTGCCCAGGCTCATGTGGTAGGCGGGAGAATGGCAGGTGAGCGAGGGAGTGAACAAGGCGCTCTGGCTGGCCAGCAGAAAAACGCGCTGGCGGATGCTGTGCAAGAGTTGCAGAACATGCTCGCGCCTCTGCGGCAGGGCGAGTTCTCTGAAAAAATCGACAAGATCTCGGTCTATGTGCAGTCCGCAGCCAAAGCCAGGGATGCAAAATCGCAGAGCAACTTCGTTCGCTTCGCCAATCTCAATTTAGATGCGGTCTCGGCTGCGGCGTTGGAGGTGCTGGTCTGGCGGCCCAAGCTGGCCAGCAAAACGGACGAGCAGAAGAAGGCCGCGGCTCTGCAGAAGACCTTCGACCGGCTGGACTGCCCGGCTAAGGCCATGCTGGAGCACTTTCACTCCAGTTCGGATCCGCTTAACAAGTATCTGGTGGCAGGGGCCTGGGGGCACGAGTACTTGCGCAAGCGAAATGTCGATCTGGAGGATTACGATCGAGAGCTGTGCGAGATGCTGGGCTGCGGGGAGACGGCTGCAAGCAGAATAGTGCTGAGCTATGCAGGGTTGAGAAGAACGATCGACGAGGTGGAAAGGCTGGCGCAAAAGATATTATATTCCTATGATCGATTGATTTAGTGATTGGAGGTGATGTAGCTGCTGGAGATTGAAGATCTGTCGATCAGCATCGGTAGTAAGCAGATTCTAAAGAACTTCAACTTTAGAATAAATCGTGGCGAGACCCATGCCCTATTCGGGCCCAATGGAACGGGCAAAACAACTCTTTTAAACGTCATCGCGGGAATTCCCAGGTATACCATCGATGGGGGACGCATTGTATTCAAGGGAATGGATATCACGCATATGTCCATGGACGAGAGGGCACGCCTTGGCATAGGCATGGCTTTTCAACGTCCTCCTGCCATTCGCGGGCTACGTCTTAAGGACCTCATCAAGATCATAAATCCCAAGGCGGATGCTCCGGCCATACTGAAGAAAATGGACTTCGAAGCCTTTGCAGATAGGGATGTCAATCGCGGCTTTTCCGGGGGCGAGGTAAAGCGTTCCGAGATGGTTCAGCTCCTGGCGCAGCAGCCTGATTTCGTCATGCTTGATGAGCCGGACTCCGGCGTGGATCTGGAGAACATCAAGCTCATCGGCGAGGCCATAAACTCTCTCACTCAAAAAAACCAGCGCCCGAGCTACAGGACCAAGTCCGGAGTGATCATCACCCACTTTGGCCACATCCTGGATTATATGAAAGCTGACCGGGCCCATGTCATGCTGGGTGGATCGATAGTCTGCAGCGGCAATCCGGGCGAGATACTAGAGCAAATCAAGAGAAGCGGATATGAGGGGTGTGCAGGATGCAGCACGTGTCCGGTATAGAATATAAGGCCAGAACAGCACGCGATAAGAAGGCCGTATATGGCACAGATGTGGACCTGGGGAGCTACGAATCAGAGGCCAAACCCCATGAAACCGTAGACAATGCCGAAGATCTTCCAAATGTTGTCAAGAAGGCGGCCCTGGATGTGGGTGTCAAGCTAGACGGCGAATCTTCAGGCTCTTTTGTTCAGATGGACCAGACTCCTGTGATTGCTAAATCTCTGTACGAGGGCGTGGAGATCATGGACATGGCCTCTGCACTGGAGAAGTACGACTTTTTGCAGGACTACTGGTGGAAGCTGGTGGCACCGGATGCCGACAAGTACACGGCAGATGTGGCGTCTGCCCCTCCGGCAGGCTACTTTATCCGCGCCAAGAAGGGCATGAAGACTGTATTTCCGGTCAAGAGCTGCCTGTATCTGGGGTCCACTGATCTCAACCAGCGCGTGCACAATGTCATCATTGCGGAAGAGGGCTCTGAGCTACATGTCATCACCGGCTGTACTACACCGGCGCACGTGCAAAGGGGGCTTCACGTCGGAGTCTCGGAGTTTTTCATTCAGAAGAATGCCAAGGTGAGTTTCACCATGGTGCATAGCTGGGGCAAAGAGATTGAAGTGCGGCCAAGAACTGGCATCACCATCGCCGAGGGCGGGTCACTCTCTAACAACTACATTCTGCTAAAGCCCGTGAAGACCCTCCAGACCTTTCCCACGGCCACGCTGGCGGGCCGCGGCGCGGTGGCCAGCTTCAACACCGTCATCTACGCCACCATGGGAAACATCGACGTAGGGAGCAATGTGAACCTTAATGCGGCTGAGACCAGCGCCGAGTCCATCTCTCGCGTGGTCTGTGTGGGCGGAGAGGTCATCGCTCGGGGAAGAATGACCAGCAAAGTGCCCGGCGCACGGGCCCATCTGGAGTGCGTCGGCCTTCTGCTCTCGGACAAGGGAAGAATTTACTCCATACCGGAGCTGGACGGCCAGAGCCGGGACCTGGATATGTCCCATGAGGCCGCAGTGGGTCGCATCTCTGAGGAAGAGCTGGAGTACCTCATGTCCCGCGGTCTGACCTCCGAACAGGCGACGAGCGTCATTGTCAGGGGCTTTTTGGATGTGGAGATCAAGGGTCTGCCCGATGACCTGAAGCAGGAGATCAAAAACATCACCCAGCGAGAGGACCTGAAGGGAGCACCGTAAGCCTGGACAGCTCTCTTTCAATTCTGTTTTTAAAAGCGAGATCATCCTTTCGAGAATAGATAACTGCAACAACGTAACAACTACGGTGGAGTATGTCCTCTCTTGTGCGTCTGGAGACTGCCGCAAAGCTCCTGCGAAAGGCTTTTGCGGAGTGGCTCAAAGACGATGCCTCGCTCCTGGCTGCGGCTCTTGCCTACTACGGCCTATTCTCCTTAGTGCCGCTGTTTATATTAACATTGATATCTATAAAATCTCTGTTCCAGCATGGCTTTCTTGACGGCCAGGTGATGGCCGCGTTTCATGATCTTGTAGGCTGGCAGATGCCAAGAGCGGCCGGCGAGCTGATCGATCGGGCTTTCGATCAGGTCGCATCCTTCTCCGTTACTCTGCTCAGCGTTGGTCTCTTGCTTTTTGGCGCGGCAGATCTCTTTGTTCATACCAGGAGGGCCGTTTGCATTATATGGAAGACCCCTGACAGCGTCGTCCCGTTCACGGACACCATCCTCTCTTACCTGCGCTCTTACCTGTTCATCGCCCTTGTCGCCTTTATGCTACTGGTGACCTCTCTCTTTACAGCCCTTTTCCTGCCGGTAGGGAGACAGATCGAGGAGTTTCTGCCCATTCACCTGGGGCTGCTTAGGATTTTTACGTTCCTGGTCTCCTTCTCGTTTGTGACTCTGCTCTTTGCTGCCACATACAAGACCCTGATCGAAGTGAAGCTGGCCTGGAGTGAGGTGCTCCCAGGCGCGGCTCTGGCGGCCCTGCTCGTTGCGGCAGGAAACTCCTGCATCGCAGCCTACGTGGGGTTGGTGAATATCGGCTCGGCCTATGGGGCAGCGGGATCTCTGGTGATATTTCTTTTCTGGATCTACTACTCTGCGCAGATCTTTCTCTTCGGTGAGGAAATTATCAAGGTACAAAAAATGGTGAAATAATTCATCTGTTCCCCGTGTTATTTATTGTTATAACGGTTCCATCCGGCCTAGTTATCCTCACTGTGCCCAGATGATGATATTTCATAAATTCAAATGCGTTATTTGTGTCATATGCGTCACCCGCCAACGCATCCTCAAAATTGGCGTTTTTCAACAAAGGGCGTAATGCCTCGCTATCCGAGGTATTTTCTTCTGCAACTTCAAGAGGGAGCAATTTCTTTGATTCAACATCAATCGCCACATGAACCTTAAGCCATCCTCTTCGCTGCGTTCTATGTTTCTCGCGCATTCAGCCCTCTCTATTTGTTACCTTTATCACAGTCGAATCAACTGCAACAACTGCATCGTCTTCAAGTACATTTATTCCAAGATCCTACGTAGAGATACGCTTATGAAGTGTAGTGTAATCAGCGGCCAATAATCCTGGTTCGTAGGCGAAAATTCGCCAAATGAAGCCTTCGAGCTGACGATATGCATTCTAAAAAAGGAATATATTATTGATGCAAATATCATAAATGTTTTTGGATATTTATAGGGGGCACCTCTTTTCCGCTTATCCATTTATTTTAGCTTGCGCCCCCAATTCTTCATGCAACTCAAATCGAGATAGGATTCACTTCTCCGAACGAGTTTGACATTATATTCTGGCCAATCCCTATTGTCAATATAGATCATGATAGTAACTTTATATTTTAATATATAAATTTATGCAACACATCATCGCGTATTACCGATTCCGGCAGTGTAGAGAACGTCTGCGATTCCAGGGGCCATCACCATGAACAATTTTGAAGCGTCCCACAAGAAGGTAATAATGATTTCAGCAACGTAGGCAACTATGGCAAGCTACTTGATGGAATACTTCGCAAAGATTGCCCTTTCTGGATTATTCAATCGGTCCTGGCGCGACCCACCCGCATGATCCGTGTCATAAACCGCGAAGGTTATAAAGAAGAGGGGTATGGCGGCTACGAAAACAAACCGCAGGCTACTAGTCTGGCAGAGCGATACAATCCAAAATAGGTCCATTAAGGCAATCCATAGAGCGGATACGCTCATGAGACCAAAGGGTTTCATAAAAACAATATCTCATCGAAAATTAATATGATAATATTATATATAATAGAAGATAAATTATAATTAATAATAAAACATGAAACGAAATTATTAAGTAAAAATGTGAGCCTGCCCACGATAATATTCAAACAATTCCCCCCCATTCAAGGCCCAATGCCTTGATGCACTCGATCTCCTGTATCGAGCTGCACTCATCGGTGCAACACCCGTACTCCGTCATGCTCATCAGAACCACTCCACCCTTTCGCCTGGCGCAATAACAATTATTACATCGGGTGCACGGAAGGTCACGAATATCACGGACCTTCAGGGCGGGGTGGCCGCTCGCAGTTTGATTTCGCAAAATTCGTCTGGATCACACTCCAATCAGGATCCTTGATTTCCTTTGCCAATCCAGCATTTGCCATTTATCGAAACACGGCGTTGAGATTCCATGTTGCTTCATCTCGCACGAGAGACTAACAAAATTATTGGGAAAATATTAAACCGCCTTACTCTTTGTGATCATGGTGCTTGTGTTCTTTTCCATGCACATGCAGATGTTCATGTACCAGCTTGCCGTGCAAATGTGTATGCTCGTGCACCAGATTGGAAGATAGCAGCAGTTCATAGTCGGAAAGAACGCTCTCAGCGTCCCTGTCCATCTTAACGCTGTGGTCCTCGCCCATGACGATGGCTCTCTCGCTGATCTGATCGATGATCTCCAGGTCATGAGTGGCCGTTATCACTGTTTGGCCTGCATCTCCCAGCTCCTGAAGAAGCTCGATCAACCAGAGCTGAGTTCTGGGGTCCAGGCCCGCGGAGGGTTCATCCAGCAAGAGAACATCTGGGTTGTTGACCAGGACCGTGGCTATACACACCTTCTTCTTCTCCCCCCCGGAGAGAGTATGAGGCGAGCGATCGCGCAGCTTGCCGATCTGCATCATCTCCAGGACATCCTCCACCCTGGACTTGACTTCCTCAAGCGGCAGGTTAAGCTGCAAGGGGCCGAAGGCAATTTCCTCATAGACCGTAGGAGAGAAGAGCTGAACGTCCGAGTTTTGAAAGACAAATCCCACCTTCGTCCGAAAATAAGACCGAAATTCATTGTCTTTAATGGCATCAAAGACCTCCTCGCTTATTAAATTGTCAAAGGCATAGAATTCGCCGGAACTGGGATAAACAAGCCCATCCAAAATGGCGAGCAAAGTCGATTTGCCGCAGCCGTTGGAGCCGATAATGGTGACCTGTTCTCCGCGGTTTATCTTCAGTGTTACATTCTTCAGTGCATCGATCTTTCCCACGTAAGAGTAAGAGACATTCCTCAAATCAAATATAGCTTCCATTATTGCCTGCATTTTTAAACCCGGATGACATTTTGGGAGATCAACACCAGCATCAAGCTCATTGATATAGCAACGGCTCCTGCCAGGTAATCGCGATTTGTCATTTTGAATTCCTGCATGATGTGAACTTCGCCGCTAAAGCCTCTGGACATCATGGCCATATGTACCTTTTCGCTCATGGAAAGAGATCTAATAAGCGTATACCCTATGCGCCCACCCACCCACTTCTGCTCATCAACTATTCCTCTGGATTTTATAGTCCTGGCTTTCTTGGCAACGTACATCTCTCTTATCAGGTCCATGAGCAGGAAGATGTATCGATAGGTCATCTGCAGCGTGAGGACGTAGAGCTTGGGAACTCCTACAGTGCGCAGGGACTTGAAGAAGATCTGCTGCGGTGTGGTAAGAAATAGCAGCACCACGGCGGAGACGCAGGTTGCCACGCGCATGGTGAAGATCACCGCGGCAATCGAGCCCTGTTTGGTGATGAATATGCTCTCCGGCAGGGAAAAGGACCCCAGGTGTGCGCCTGGGCCAAGGTACGCCACAGGGATGAGAGGATCGCCCGGTAAAAAGACGTTGAAGATCATGGGCACTGTTATAATGCCGGCAAAGACGGGAATGAAGAGCCAGACACGTTTGATAAAAAATCCCACCTCGATCTTGCTGAAATAGGAAAGCAGCAGTGTCAGCACATAGATGAAGATCAGCACCCTCAGATCGCCAATCAGGCTGGTTGCGAATATAATGGCCAGGATGGAAACCAGCTTTGCTCTCGGGTCCAAGCTTTGCAGAAGGCCGCGGCGCTTAGAAAAGCTTTCAGATATGAAAGCCTCTTCTAAGAAGCTGAAAATTCTATCAATGGTCTTTCCTACAAAGCCCTTTTTGCCATGAGATGCAGCAGAGCAATTACACGAACCGACGTTTGACTCCTTCATCCAATCTGGTATCATAATAACTAAACCCGAAACCTTAATTCTTGGCAATCTTCTTTCCCACGTAATAAAGAAGACCACCGCAAATAGTTACGCCGATTATGCCGGACAATATATACGCCACTATTGCACCCGCCTGAGACTCATCGTTAGGGAAAGCGTAATCCGATAGGGGTGCACCCCAGAGCGATGAGAGCCTCTCCAGACCCACAGGCACAAAGCCAAGTTTCTCGTAGATCTCCTCATTTGACCATTCGCCAAATGTTTCGCCTACCGCCAGGAGGCCGAGTGGAGCCAGGATTGTTAGTATTGCCAAACCTATAGCAAAGTTTTTTACGATCTGATCCATGGCCTCAACTCAGGAAGTTGCTGGTTTGTTAGACTTATTCCTATTAGCGCGGGACTTGTCTCCAAACAGAATGGATGTATCTGTTCTCTGGATGTAGGCGAAAATCAGCGCCGTAACTATGGCCTCAACGAATCCGAAGCCTAAAACGTGCTCTATAACCATTGCCGGCATGGCTACGCTCAAGGGATAGGGCATGTAAAGCGGCAATCCATTGGGGCCTGTGTGCAGCAGCGGCTGTATGCCAAACTCAAATCCGGTCAGGGCGGCCGCAAATGTGAGAGATATATAGCCAGACAGAGCCGCAGCAATAACCCTTCTAGATGATGTGATCTCTGAGCCACCACTAACGAATTTATAGATATAATAGGCGCAAAAAGGCATCGCAACTGCCATGTTAAAGCAGTTAGCAGCAATAGCAGTGATCCCACCATCTCCGAACATTAATGCCTGAAGCACAAGAGCTACAGAGATAGATATGCCTGATGCCCAAGGGCCTATTACTATGGCGATTATGGCCCCCCCCACTGCATGACCGGTGCTGCCTCCAGGAATCGGCAGGTTGAACATCATAATGACAAAGGAAAAGGCGGCTGCCAGGGCCAGCAGGGGAACTTGCCTAGACTTCAGATCAGCGTTGAGCTTCTTTCCAGCGTAGTACCAAATGGGAATCATTATGATCCAAAAACTAATGTACGTATAAGGCCCTAGATAGCCATCCGGAATATGCATTATTTCACCAAATGATAGAAATCTCTTTTAATTATAAAAGGATATCGTACCTACATATTATGTGTGAAAATTTATTTCTTTTTGCGCCAGAAAATATTGGGAATAAGCGATAATATTGTTATTTTAACTGTTCTTGCTGCATTTCTGCACTAATCATTAAGTATGTTTGATCTAATTTGTGTGTTATCATTTGCCAGCTGTCGAAGATTAGCTCCATAGAATTGTGGTTATGAATTATAAAGTATTATTAATTGCTACTACTTTATTAGATACTAATTGTATATCTTAAAATAATAAAACTAAATGCTAATCGGAGAAACCTGTTTGGTAGCGTGTCGGTAGTGAAAAATCATAGAGTTGGTATTAAATATGCGAGTTGCATATGCTCTTCTCCAAGGGATAGCAATAGGGGGAAAAGGGCAAAAGCCCAAGTTTAATGACGTAGTTTGTCCTAATTCAAAATGCACCTGCTATGAAGTTGCTGGTAATAGTAACGTTACGAGCAATAGTACATGATAATAGTGAGCTAAACACATATACAATTTTAATAACCATAATAAAAATATTTTGTAATCAATAATACCATGGTTATTAACAGCTCAGGAGTTTAGGTGAAAAAGATCCAGAAACCTTCGTTAAGGAGTCGCCTCTGTGCGTCCTCTGTTTGCTCTGTGGTGGCCCATAGTATACAAATTACAATAATAAAATAATCGTAGTATCTACTTATCGCTCTCCAAGATTCTCCGCCAGAAAAAACGTCTTGCCCACAAGCGCCTCTGCCCGAGCGCCTGGGTAGGATCTCGTACAACCGTGCCATGGCCCTGCAACGGAGGCTCGCAATTTGGACAGCTTGGCTGGTGAAGCGATCACATGAGGCGGGAATGGCTGGCTGCATTCTGGGGGGTTGGCCCAATATTGGCAAAATGGCAGGACTTCAAGATGCTTCGCAGCTCTGTGGAGAATATCGCCTTCGAGAAAGCAGTTGGCGAATAATTTCGAGCGAGTAAAAACGAGAATATTATAAATTATTAACATGCAATTTATATAAAATTTATTTAGGGGCCGGGACCGGGATTCGAACCCAGCTCGAGGGATCCACAGTCCCTCAGGATAACCACTACCCTATCCCGGCACGCCAGAATTGCAGTCTATTTCGAGGAGATAAAACTTTCCCCGCAGTAAGCTCTCCCTGTGACATCCACTACGAGCGAGACAAGATTCTCCACGCGGTCAATGTAGTATATCAGGCGCCTGATCTGGCCGCGCCTCCAGGATGCCGGGAAAGAACTGCTTCAGGATCTTCGCCGTCTGGCGCACTGCCTCAGCCAGAGGCTCTTGTCTCTAATGCCGGGAGAAAAAACGCATCCCATGAGATCCACCTCCGGTCGCGAGCAGGAGGGCAAGGCCGCCTCACAGTACTCCCTTAAAAATCCCAGAATCACTCTATCACTGGGCATGAGATTGGAGCCAAGCTCCCACCAACCTCTTCCTGCCCAAAAGCATCATTTTTTTGTCATCAGGGCTTCACTCCAGCCGGAAGGAATCCACCACGATATCTGTGAATATTATCGACCAGGCTGCGCACCCGACCGATCTCGGGCTTCTCCAGGCCCTTTAATGCCGCTTACGCGAGAAGTCCGACCTCCTGAGTTGCCCAAGCCCGCGAATTTGCCGGCATAGCCCCGCATCACCCCATAGACGTTGCGCATGTTTCGAAAGGCATAATCCCCGGCAGCCAGCCGCAATAATCCCGCCTCCGCTCATCTCCTGGCTCAGGTAGTCGCTTGCAACCCTTTGCACTAGGATCCGGCCGCCTTTCATCTCCCTTTTCAACGTGGCATTTGCCTCTTGCAAGATGATGGTGCCCTTCGCCAGCTCCATGCCGCATAATCTCGTGAAGAAAACATCCAGGGGGCAGTGCAACTTTCCGCAGCAAGGCTCGAAATATAACCCCAGAGCATAGCGTACCTCTTTCCAGGATCCGCGGAAATGAGCATGGCAAGCTGATTTTTATCTTGCGAAATAAATTCCTCAACCACAACGCGCAAGGGCTTCGCTCCTACCGGATCGGCCCGATCCTACCGACGGAAGATCATAGCGCCCTGACGCATCTTTAGCCTGCGACCGGATGCATTTCCCTGGTAAGCTGTATCCATGAAGCACGTAAGCTTCATTGCATCTGCTCCAGAGCGGGAATAAAGTCCAGCCGGGCGATTGGATCGTCAAGGTTCGATAATTCCTCCAAAGCCTGGACGACTGATTTCACTCCATCCACTGCCCGAGAGAAGATCAAGTTCATTTCCGTCCTCCATTCATGGTACGGTTTATGCTCTTATCCACCAGCTCTGCCACATAGCCCGCTTTCCAGCCCCAAAATAAGGCGGCCTTTCCAGGACGGATCGTAGGGGTGAGGTATGTGCCAGATGATGTAATAAGCTATTGCTTTGAGCACTTCCAGGTCGGCATCTCTACACAAAAGACAGGCAAAAGCCCGGCTGAAGCCCCTCAAGTCCTGTCGGCCCCGGTCTGACGGGCCCTCATTAGCCTGCCTGCAGATGGCCTCAGGATTGTTATGGTAGTGACAGCCGGAACACAGGCCCGAAAAGATTGGCTTGGCCGCGAAAAACTGGGTCTTGTCGAAGGATGATGGGGGCTCTCGCAGAGGGTGAAGTCTATGACCAGGAAGAAGATTGCCAGTTCCACCTGACTGATAAGCGACTTTCCGCCACATTGTCCGGCAGGGACGAAAACTCCTGCGGTGTGAAGCTGGACAGTATGCTGGCCAGATCCGAATCCTCCTTCTCGCGTTCGGAGAGGAGAAGGCCGGCCAGAAAATCGGGCTGGGCGGCAGGCACGCAGGCGAAGATTCTATCCGGCAATGCCTCGTCCAGGAGGTAAGTGGCAGAAAATTCCTGGTTCATGGTGGCAAAGTAGCAGGTGTCGCCAGGTCGACAGAGTTGTCTGGCATAGCCGATCTTTCTCTTTCGCAGTATTTCCAGGAATAAATTCTGCTTGCCGCTGGGAAAGCGGTTGATCTCATTGATGAGCTACCACCTCGACAGAACCCAAGCAGTCCAGAACACCTGCGCAGGTCCAGGAGCGACGGAGGTCCACTGCCCGGGATCAAGGAAGCCAACCATCTTCTTCTCAGTCTGCTCAGGATGGCCGGTCACAATCAGATCTTCTACCTCGTATAGGCCCATAGATAGGAAGAAAAGAATCCAGTCGATTGACAAGAGTGGTCTTGTTGGCACTCATGTCACCTTAGAGGAGCACGGCCACGCAGGCAGGCATTGGCCAGGGAGAAGAAAAGAAGAACGTTGACCCTTTGCTTGCCTACGGCAAGATCCTTTCTGCCCACATGCCGCCGGAGTTCCTCCAGGGATGCTATGAGGAGCTACATCTTTTTGCGGGGATCTGGCATCAAAATGAGGCTACAGTGCCTGCGATATTTAAAATAAGCGAATCGACGTGTTTCCTGGAAAAGGCCTTTCTCGAGAGGCTTTGCCAAAGAATCTGGCAAGAATAATGGGAAAGGGCAAAAGTCCGCTTTGTAGGAAGGGTCGATGATCGTCGATTTTTGCTTAGGGCGGGGCAAGACATGTGACGTTATAAGCCTTTCGATGGCGTTTAGAAAGCTCTATAATCCAGAGGCGGGCAAAAGAGTCATTACATTTGACCAGAGATTCGTCAATCATGATCTACACGATTACTCTCAATCCGGCGCTGGACCGTACCCTTTGGATTCAAAAGGTACGCGACGACGTATCCAATCGCATCTTAGACGAAAAGAGCTTCGCAGGAGGCAAAAGCGTTGATGTCTCTAAAGTGCTCAAGAACCTGGGTGTGGACAACATCGCTTTAGGATTCGTGGGAGGCTTCGCCGGCCGGGAGCTGGAGGGCAGGCTGCTCAACGAGGGCATTCAGACGGATTTTGTTCATGTCTCGGGCGAGACACGCACCAACATCATCATCCACGAGAAGGGGACGGGAAAGCAACTGGCCTTCAATGCTCGCGGCCCGGAGATAAAGCCGTCCGAGATTATGGAGTTCGTGGAGCTGCTGGAGAAGCTGCCTTGCAGCGATCTGGTGGCCATCGGGGGCAGCCTTCCGCTGGACGTCACTCCTGAGATATACAGAAAGATCATAACTCTAGTGAAAAGGTGCCAGTCTACCGTGGTGCTGGATGTGGACGGTGAAGCTCTTCGCGTGGGAATTTTAGCCAGACCTGATGTTATCAAGCCCAATATTCATGAGCTATCCGAGCTGGTGGGCAGAGAGCTCAAGGGGCTGGATGAGATTTGCACTGCGGCCAGAGAGATTAACCGGCAGGGCGTGAAGATAGTTCTCGTATCCATGGGGAGAGAAGGCATCCTGCTGGTCTCGGAGGGCCAGGAGTATTTGGCAGTGCCGCCCAATGTAAATGTGGAGAGCACTATCGGAGCAGGTGATTCCTCTGTGGCCGGCTTCATAAGCGGACTAGTGCAGGGCAAGAGTCTGAGAGAATGTTTGGTCTATGCGGCCGCAGCCGGGACGGCTACCACTCTGCATCAGGGAACGGCCCTAGGCCAAAAGGAAGATTTCGAACGGTTGGTGCCTCAGGTGAAGCTGACCATACTCTCCGAAAGAGCATGAGTGGGCAGAAGACGGAAAACTGTGTGTGAAATGGCAGACAATATTATAGTTCCCATGGATGTGCCGCAAGAATGCCGCACCGAACACAAGGACAACTATCTCAAGATCACCAAAGACAGCGGCCGGTTGATGCTCTTTGCAGGAGATCAGAAAGCAGAGCATCTCAATGACGATTTTTTCCGGACCGGGAATTGACCAACAAGATAATGATCCCGAGCATCTTTTCCGCATAACGGCAGCAGCCAATATCGGCGTCTTTGCCGCTCAGCTCGGCCTGATCGCTTGCTATGGCATGGACTATCCGAATGTACCATATCTGGTCAAGCTCAACTCCAATACCAATCTGGTGAAGACTGCCCAGGCGGAGCCCTCTAGTCCGCAATGGATTGATATTGTCCAGGTTGTTGATTTTGAGAAGAGCTCTGGATTGCATATTTTGGGCGTAGGCTATACCATATACTTGGGATCCGGGCGAGAAAGATATATACTATCCCAAGCAGCGCGGTTGGTATTCCTGGCCCATCAGGCGGGACTGGTGACGGTGCTCTGGATCTACCCATGCGGCAAAGCTGTGAAGGACAAGAAAGATCCCCACATCATCGCCGGAGCTGTGGGCGTTGCAGCCACGCTCGGCTCTGACTTTGTCAAGGTCAACTATTCCAGGAAAGCAGGCCAGGATTCGGCTTTGATCTTCCGGAAAGCTGCGACGGCAGCGGGCTGCGCCAGAGTGGTCTGCGCAGAGTAGAGAGCTCAGATGCACGAGTATTTTTGCAGAGGTTTCATGAGCAGATCCACATCAACGGTGCGGCAGGAAATGCCACAGGCAGAAACCTCCATCAGAGGCCACTGGTAGAAGCAGTACGTCTCTGCAACGCCATTCACGCCATAACAGTGGATGATGCAGGCGTGGATAAGGCCTATAAGATCTATCAGGGAAATTAATTCAGGGAGACGAAACTAGAGGAAACAAAATGGCGAAACTGGTTTTGCTCAGGCACGGCCAGAGCCACTTCAACCTGAGGGGCAAGTTCACGGGCTGGGTAGATATCGATCTGTCTGAGAAAGGCAGAGCAGAGGCGGAAGAGGTCGGCCGGCTCATGAAAAGCTCCGGCCTTTCCTTTGATATCGCCTTCACCTCGGTCCTGAAGCGAGCCATCAGGACGCTATGGATTGTTCTGGATGAGATGGATCTGATGTGGATCCAGACTCTGACCTGCTGGCGGCTCAACGAGCGTTTTTTTGGAGAGCTGCAGGGGAAGGGCAAGGCAGAGATGGAAAAGAAGTACGAGATTGCGCAGGTGCAGCGCTGGAGGATGGGCTTTATAGAGAGGTCGCCAGCTGTTGCCCCCGAGGACGATCGCTATCCCGGCATTGATGTGCGCTATCGGGATGTGCAGGAGAGCCTGTTGCCTAAAACAGAGTCACTGCAGGACACACAGAAGCGCGTGTTGCCCGTCTGGCGGGCACTGATCACCCCGGAGCTGGCGAAGGATAAAAACGTGCTTGTGGTCTCGCATGGCAACACCATTCGCGCCCTGATCAAGCATCTGGAAAACGTCTCTGATCAGGAGATCGAGAAGATGGAGATCGCCACAGCCCAGCCGCGGGTCTACGAGCTGGACGATCAGATGCGCCTCGTGGGCCGCAGCTATCTGAAAAGTGCGCCAGAAGGCCGGCAAAAATGAGGAATAAAGTAAGCCACGGGTTCAAAGAGCACCAAGGAGACGGAATTTTAGGGGGAAGTTGGCAATGGCTTATGCAGTAGAAATTATATCTATGGAACGAACAAGGGGAACTGACAGAGCAATACAGCAATCAGATGCTCTACGAGATTAAATCGGAGATCTACGGATGCTGCATCAAGCTTCTCACTTGCAGCTCTTCCGTCAAGAATGCCTGGGAGGAGAGCTGCTATTTTGGGGACAGAGCGGTTGGGACGAACCAGGTCTACTACGATCCTCATTCTAAGAGCTGCTTTTTATAACATGGACTATTACGGATGGATAAAGTTCCTGGCGCCCTCCCTGGCCGGAAACATCCTGGAGGACGATCACGGCATCTACTCAGTGCATGGGGCCTGTCTGGATTTACGCGATCAGGATGTCTGCATTTTGAGCGGATCTGGGGCGGGCAAGACCACCCACACCTATGGGTTGCTGAGAAGTCCAAAAGTGCGCGTCGTCTCCGACGACTTGTTCTTTGCTCGAATTTTTTGGGAGGAGATCTTAGCTTATGGATCTGAGAAGAACTTCTACATTCGCGCCGATCTGGCCGATATCTGGGAGGAGTTTTCCGGGCTGGTGGAAAAAGCAGTCTTTTGCGAAAAGGAGCGGCGATGTGGACCTGCGTTGGGTGATAGGCAAGGGACGCATCCTGCCGCTCACAACTCTTGAAAACGTCATCCTGTTCAAACGCGATCCTGGACGGGTGGAGACTGTGCGGGAGCCGGATGGCAAGAAGGCTCTTGCCATATTGGAGGAAAACCACTATTTCAATCCTCATTTGCTGGTGAAAAGCGACTTCAAAAGGAGCCTGAGAAGTCATTTATTCCAGGCGCTCTTCGCCCGGGCAAAGGTGTATGAGGTCAATATCAGAGGAGCACCTGAGGAGTGCCAGAGGGTGATCCGGGAGATTTTGGTGGGCGATTAAACTGTCAGACGAAAATATCTTGCTTTTTATCGATAACATGACCGTCCCTACTGTAGGTGACCAAATATCCATTGACCAGAAGACCATGGATGAGTGCTTCAAATGGGGCGTCTCTTACGCCAGTTTGAGACCGACAAGAGCGGATCTGGCATATCTATACGATTCTCTCGTGAAGCTAAAGATTCTAAAGGGCACTCTGGATATCAACAGCACAATGAATACTACCTTTATCTCGCGAACCTGCAAGAACAACGAGATATTGGCACCTTGCGGCTAACTTAGACTGACATACTTTTTTTCATTTTCTGTCCCGAATCCCGGAATTGTGTTATCCAAATAATGATATTTATCTCTATAATCTATTGAATAGTTCTGAAATATTCTAGAAATTTTTTTTTCAATTAAGTTCTAATTCAAATCGGTAAATTTTGCCTAGATGCCAGTCATTAAATGTTTAGAGCGAGAAGGGTATTTTGATGAAATAAAATGATGGATACGGACAAGATGCAGAAAATGGATGAAATGATGGGCATGTGTAGGTGTCATGACCGTAATACTCTCAAAGACTGCAGCACGAACAGGGACTGCACCATGAATTCTCAAAAAAACCTCTTTTGCAGCATGGGCGAGGGCAGTAGCTCCATGGCCGATGAGATGAAATACGTGTGCACCTCCTACCAGGTGGCTTCTGATATGGGAATGAGCATGATGAACTTCCCGTGCATGGGAAGGAAGTGAGCTCTCTTGGTGAGCTGGCGGCTCGACCCATTCCATATTTTTTCGAGCTTTTTTTTGATGATGACAATATTTTCTGTACAATCCAATTTGTCTCTTTTATTTCCATATTTTCTGCATAACACCGACGCATGAGTGCCATTATTGCCGCAATGACAGGTTTAATAATGTAACAAGTGATAGGTGTGGGTCGGTGAAATGAAGAATGAGGGATCGACTTTGCTGAAACCAAAAATGAATCGGCCTGCACAAAGATAGAGCACTTGCCGACATCGGCAAAGCTTGTCTTCAAAGTGATTGAATCAGGGTGCTTTCTGACGCAAAAAGATATCGTCGCCAGGACGAATATTCCGCTGAGGACAATGAGGTACGCCCTGAACCGATTAACGGGGCAGGACATCATTTAAACTGGCTTCGGATATCTTGAAATCGCAATTTTGGCCAAACAGTTTTTTAAAAATATAAGTTTAGAGCATAAATTAACAGCCCAGAGGCAACTACATCTTTTCCATCATTTTCAGAGCATCTTCAAGCGGCAATGCCGGAGCCACATGAGCGATCCCTAACTCTCCGAAGGAATATGTTATCTTTAGGATTGATTCCTCGCTTGGAGCTTCGAATATTGCTACCGAGATGTGTCTGCCGATAAGTAAATATCTGCCTATTACTTTCACTTCTTTGGGGAACTTGAATTCTCTCCAGTGAGCCAGCAGTTCCGCTTTATTCTCCGGTTTCCACTCGAACCATAGTACAAACAGCATTATTTCGTCTCCTATCAATATGTATAACGCTTATATGTGATGAATAGTTTATTAAACTTCTGGTACAAAATACATAAAAATAACAAAATTTAATTTATAGTTTATGGCTGCAACTAGCGAAATCGCCCCAGCAAAAAGCTTTAAATAGCACCTCAATTAACAATTGTGATTGGTGAGATGAAAATGAGGGATCGCCTTTGCTGACGCTGAATTACATCCGCATAGCTTGAACCTAGACCGCTTGCCACCATCGGCCAAGCTGGTTATCAAGGTGCTGGAATCAGGACGCCTTTTGACCCAAAAGGAGATCATAAACAAGACCTACCTTCCCGCCAGAACCGTAAGATATGCCTTAACCAGGCTGAGGGAAGAGAACCTTCTTTTGAGAAGATTCTCATTCCGAGATGCGCGACAGATCCTCTATGGCCTTAACGCACCGTCCCTGGGGGTGATGACAGCATAGGTTATAATTTCATTACATATTTTAAACTATTTTTTAAAATAATATGTAAAATGACTCGAAATGACTTAAGCAATTCGATTAATAGTATTTTGATATTGATCGACCAATGGGAGAAGTGATATGAATCATATAAAAGTGCACCTATCCGGAAAGCAGGCAGATGGATACGTTATCGCTCTTGGGCCAGTAAATCTTGTCAACGTAGTGACCGATGTGGGAATGGTGGGCTGCGGGGCCTTTGATGTTGCCGCCCTAAACAACTTCTGCTACCCGGCCGCGAAGGTCAGACCCGCCCAGGGAAATTCGATTGCCACCATCGATGATCTTCTGCAGGGCATCGTCAAGGAGGTGAATCCCGCTGCTGAGAAGCTAGGATTGAAGGTTGGCTTAACCGGAAGAGAAGCTCTCAAATTGCTTTAAGGCATTTTTTTTTCTGAAACTGAGCGAATTTCCGGCATGATCTGCTTACATTCCAGTCAGGCTCTTCACGTATGTGTTCATTTCCTTAACTTCTCCAATCACGTCTTTTACTTCCCATTTCATCTCCTTGACATCCTCTTTTATAGATTTTATGTCATTTTTCATCTCCAGAAGGATGGGTATAGCCTTTTCAACTATTTGGAACGTGGCAAAAATCTTGATATACTGTTCTATCCTCATCACCTCTTCTTCGTAGTCCTCTGTGACAGTATTTGATACAATTGCTCTCGCTGGGCGTTTTGTCTCGGCCAGATTCCTGAAAGTATCAACCTCTTTCTCACCGCCATCTACTATGATCATCACTTGCTGCTCCTTCTCTCCTTCGAAGTTATAGGCCTCGAACATTTTGATGTTGCATGCTATGGCTTTATTCATCAAAAAGTGCTTGTAGTCCACATTATGAACTCTTAAGCCATTGATTACAATTTTGAGCTTCATTATCCTTTGATTGTAGTTTTAGGCAATAATCGTTTTGGATTGCCTGGCAACAGTGTGGGCTGGACGGCTACACAATTTTTATTTTTCGCTTAAGCCAGGCAAATTTTGCCTCCATGCAAGTCTTTAAAGAGTTTCCAATAGTAATATGAAAATGGCGACCTATAAATGAAGGATCTACTTTGTTAAGGAGGAATCACGCTCTTCAAAAATAGAGACGATAAGGCAAACAACTGGCAGAATCAATTCTCCGACCACATGGAATGCCATCAGTCTCGGGCCGTTTAACGAGATAAGCGACAATTTAACCCTGGTCCTGTCGCATTATGAGGAGGATCTAAAGACGGAAGAAGCGGAACATGGCCAATGGCACCCCCATGTAGCTATAACCTTAAATAATTTGGGACGAGCACTCAAGGCCCAGGGAAATATTAAAGATGCTTATCTTTATTTCCAGCGAGCGTTGGAGATTGCCGAAGCTTCTTTCGGTCCCATCCATCCGGAAGTGGCATTGAGGGCTTTCATTTTAGGAGATCTGCTCAGTGATCTGGGGGGTTATGGCGAGACTCGATCTCAATATCAGCGAGCGCAACAAATCATGCAGTCATTATCTGGGCCGGATCAGCTCGATGTAGCAATCATATTGATTTCTCTTGGCAACACAACGATAACCCAGGGCGAACCTGCACAAGCGCGTGCCTTCTTCGCCAGAGCACTGGAAATATTTCGCCATAATTTGGGGCAGGACCATCCTTACACCATCGTAATCGAAGAGCATTTGCATGCGTTGCCACAGGCACAATTAATCCAGGAGACCGTGGAGGATGATTATGATTTTTATTTTTAATTTTTTCATAGATTGCGTAAGAATCATCATCACGCTATCGGCGGCAGTATGGCCACTTCGTCGCCTTCTGAAAGCGTTGCCTCAAGCCCACAGATGGACTCAGTATTTATTCTGTTCTTCATGAGGATAACAACATATTCTCGAACCTTGCCAAGACTCATCAAACAAGGCAGATTTTATCCTCAGATGGGACGCACAAAGGCTATCCAATAGCTCCTTGACTGTGGATTTGTCCTTTAACTCTAACTTCAGATCTTTTCCCAGAATTTCCCGAAAGTTTGCAAACGCTCTGACGTATATGATCATTTTATCCTCAAAAATAATTTCTAAGGCAGAGATGTGCGACCATCATCTGCACACGCTCACCAATCGGCTGACTCCGTCGCTTGTTATCATGCCTATTACCCTTTGATTTACATCTACCACCGGCAAAGCCGAGATGTTATGCTCATTCATGCGCTTAGCTGCCCGCTCGATTGGATCTTCCTGGGAAGAGATAACCACATTGCAGGTCATTATCTCTTCCAACAGCGTGTACTTCAAGGCCACAGCCTTGGAGACATCCCAGGCGGTAACAATTCCCACCAGCTTTCCTTCCTCGTCGGTTACGGGCAGGTGAGTTACACCCTCCGTCATCATGATTCTGGCCGCGTCCTCCACACTAGAGCCCTGCCGGATGGTTACTAAGTCTTTGATCATCACATCACCCACAGATGTTCTGGAGAGAAAGTTCTGAATGGTATAGTTCATTTGCCCGGATTCAAGAAGAAATGCATCATGCCCGTAGTTTGATCTGATCTCACAGTGTCTCACATCGAGATCATTGGCACTGAGAGCCCCGGCAATCTCTTTGCTCTGGTAAGGCGGATATAGCCAGTCAGAGCTTATGGAAATAACCAGGAACTTTGCTTTGGCACCATTAAATGCCGCAGCCAAAGACAGAGTGCCATTCTTAGTCAGGTCGAAGTAGTCAATGGCCTTGGTGATGTAGAGATAGGAATTGGCATCGAAGCGCTTCACGAAGGCATCGCCATGATAGCTCAGGTAGCTCTCCACCTGGAAGTCGAGGGATGCAAAGTCGAAGCCGAACTCCGTCTTGCCTTGCAGGCGCCGGCCGAACTTCTGATGCATCGATTCGTCGGAAAGGTATGTGATATGCCCAATCATCCTGGCCAGAGAGAGACCGCGGGCAGGAGGGGTCCGGCCGTAGTAGTTACCATTCACCCAATCGGGGTCTGAAGTTATCGCTCTGCGGCCTACTTCATTGAAGGCAATCTGCTGAGGCGAGGAGTAGGCACTGGTGGCTATGGGCACGGCGAAGCGCACCATCTCTGCATAGGATACGCACCATTGCAAAACTTGCATTCCACCAAAGGAACCACCGATGACAGCAAATAGCTCGTTGACGCCCAAATGGTCCAGGAGCCTCTTCTGGACACCTACCATATCCTTTACGGTGATAAATGGAAAGTCCAGGCCATAAGGTTTTCCAGTCTTGGGATTTGGAGATGATGGGCCGGTTGTGCCCTTACATCCGCCCAAGACGTTTGAACATATTACAAAAAATTTATCGGTATCCAGGGCTTTCCCCGGACCAATAATAACGTCCCACCAGCCCGGCTTCTCATCCCCTTTATGCCATCCTGCTGCATGAGCATCTCCGGAGAGAGCGTGACAGATGAGAACGGCATTGTTTTTCTCTTTATTCAGCTTGCCGTAAGTCTCGTAGGCGATTGTGGCCAAGGCGAGCCGACCGCCATGCTCTAGTGCAATCTCTCCCGGAATTCGAACGCATTGGGTCTCGACCAGGCCTGTAGATTCCCTTTTCATAGCACCGTCTTGGCGAGAGCCTGATCCAGATCTGCGATGATATCCTCCACGTCCTCGATGCCGACGGATACGCGGATGAAGTCAGGTGTAACTCCTGTGGCCTCCTGCTCGGCAGGAGTTAACTGCTGGTGCGTGGTTGATGCTGGATGGATAACCAGACTCTTGGAGTCGCCGATGTTTGCCAGATGAGAGAGCAGCTGCAGCGACTCAATGAACTTCTTAGCTGCTGGAAGGCCGCCTTTGATTCCGAATCCCAGAATAGCATTATACTTGCCCTTCAAATATTTCTCAGCCAGAGCATGGCTCGGATGCTCCTCCAGGCCGGGATAATTGACCCAAGCGACCGCAGGATGACTTTTTAGGAATTTGGCCACATTCAGGGCGTTTTCCGAGTGCCTCTCCTGTCGCAGGGCCAGCGTCTCCACGCCCTGGAGGAAGAGGAAGGAATTGAAGGGGCTTAAAGCAGGCCCCAGGTCACGAAGAAGCTGCACCCTTGTCTTGAAGATAAAAGCCACATTTCCGAGTCCAGGGAAGTTACTGAATGCATCCCAGTACTTCAGGCCGTGATAGCTGGGATCAGGCTCGGTGAACTCGGGAAACTTTCCGCGAGACCAATCGAACTTGCCTGAGTCTACAATGACGCCGCCGACGGAGTTGCCGTGGCCGTTGATGAACTTGGTGGCAGATTCCACTATTATGTCCGCCCCATATTCAATGGGTCTAACTATGCCGATCCCCACCGTATTGTCCACTACAAAGGGAATCCCCTCATCGTGGGCTATCTTTGCGATATTCTCGAAGTCCGGCACGTCTAGCTTGGGATTGCCGATGGTCTCTGCGTAAATGGCACGAGTCTTGGAAGTGATGGCTTTCTTAAACTCCTCCGGCCTGGAGGAGTCTACGAATATAACCTTTCGGCCAAGCTTGGGGAAGGTGTAATGGAATAGCTCATAAGTGCCACCGTAAAGGTTGTTGGCTGAAACGATTTCATCCCCCGATTGTGTGATGGCCAAGAGCGCCATGGAAATGGCGGCCATGCCGGATGCCACAGCCAACGCTGCAGTGCCGCCTTCTATGGCGGCAATGCGTCTCTCGAAGGCATCGCTGGTCGGGTTCATGATCCTGGTGTAGATATTGCCTAACTCCTTCAGGGCAAAGAGATTCGCTGCGTGGTCCATGCTCTTGAATACGTAGGAAGCGGTCTGGTAGATGGGGACAGCTCTCGATCCCGTGGCGGGATCTGGTGACTCCTGGCCGGCATGAATCGCCAGTGTGCTTAGTCCTAATTTTTTCTCGCTCATGTTAGTCCTCTTTAAATTCAAGAAATTTTTATTATGATGATACATTCGTTTGTACCAGCTATAGATCCTGGGATGGATGCTCGCTTCTGATCTCTATTCCAAGCCGCTTTCATTCAATTCGCAGCAGTAAAGTCGGTATTCACAATCGTTATCATATTTAAGGATTTTTGAAGATTATCTGAAATAGCAGTTCCATTCCAGAATAACAGCGATTTATGGCCTTATTATGTAAGACTTAACATTGAGGCAAAAATAGCCTTGAACAAGACCCTTTCCACCAATGGCTTGCCCAAGAAGGTATCTTCAGGTATGACACAATTCATGCCAGGCTGTCGTAGAAGCTGATATCGAAAATGTCCCCTCAGTCAGATTTTTTTTGATACATTTCAGCGCAAAGTTTTCTGCAGCATATTCCCGCGTGGAGGGTATTTGTGCATGAGGATCGCAGATCCACTTGCCGTCCCCGGTCCGCAGGGATTGCTTTACCTGATCTATGTTCTGACCTATTTTCTTGGCAAAGATCTCTGCGGCTTCATCGAGATGCTCGTTAATGTACTTGGCAGCATTGTTGTGAATCCGTATTATCTACTTGACCATATCTGAATCCACTCCAACGAGCTTTCCGCTGACCAGCAGGCTGCAGCAAGCATGATTAGGCCATATTTCTCCGGAGGTGACTACTGATTCTCCTTCGCCATTCAGCTCAATTATGGCAGGAGAAGGATGCGGCAGTAAGACGCAGTCAACCTTTCCTGCGGATAGAGTAGTCATAACAGGACCGGGGTCCTGGTCGTGACTATTGCCATATTTTATCTAACCGGTAAGAACAGAACCTGGCATAAGTCGCCTCTTGGATGAGGCATCATGGATGTCACCACATAGCAGCAGGCGACCATTGCCGAGGAAACCGGCGCTGTGGCGGTCATGCCCCTTCATGCCGTTCCCGCGGACATAAGAAAAATGGGCGGAGTGGCCAGGATGGCAGACCCAACGATAATTGAGGACATCATCAACTCCATAACCATACCTGTCATGGCCAAAGTCGGGATTGAGCACTTCGTGGAGGCACAAATTCTAGAGGCCCTGGAAGTGGACATGGTCGACGAGTCGGAGGTACTTACTCCTGCGGACCAGTTCCATATCGAGAAGATCAAGTTCACCATTCCATTCGTTTGCGGAGCCCGTAACCTGGGCAAGACTCTGCATCGCATCAAAGAAGGCGCAGCTATGATCAGGACCAAGGGTGAGGCCAAAACCGGTGATGTGAGCCAGGTCGTGCTGCATATGAGGATGATCCTGGGCCGGATCAGGAGCCTGCAGGGCATGGATGATCTGCAACTGTTGAAGGTTGCCCGCGAGGTCGAAGCCGATTATGATCTTGTGGTCGAAGGCACTCGCCTGCAGCGCCTGCCTGTGGTGAATTTCGCCGCAGGTGGCGTGGCTACGCCTGCGGACGCGGCACTGATGATGCAGCTCGGAGCTGATGGCGTCTTTGTGGACTCAGGGACCTTCAAAGGTCTAGGCGCAGCCATGAAGAGCTTGGACGTCACAACGATTTCCGAGGCAGAAGCTCTGCAAACAAGGGGCTGGTAGGCGCCAAAAATAGATATCGATTGGCAAAACTTTATATCATTTAATAGATTAACAATTGTGAATAAATAAGGACCTAAATTTGAATTGGTTTCGGAATTGCCGCTATAAGGACCTTTATCTTCCCGAAAAAGCTAACAAAAAGTGACCAAAATAGCAAGGATTTCATGAAACGAAGAGGTTGACTTATGGGAAAGATCTACGAAGATCTCACCAAGACCGTTGGCAATACGCCTCTGGTCAGATTGAATAGAGTTACAAAGGGCCTGGATGCAACCGTCGTAGCCAAGGTTGAGTACTTCAACCCTCTGGGAAGCGTTAAGGACCGAATAGGAGTTGCCATGATCGAGGCTGCAGAGAGAGCGGGGCATATCAAAGATGACACCATCATCCTGGAGCCGACGAGTGGAAATACCGGAATAGCTCTCGCTTTCGTCTGCGCCGCTAAGGACTACAGGCTGGTGCTGGTTATGCCCGAGACGATGTCTATCGAACGGCGCAAGCTTCTCAAAGCCCTTGGTGCAGACTTGGTGCTAACTCCTGGGCCCATGGGAATGAAAGGGGCGATCGGTGCTGCAGAAGATATGCTGGCCAAGAACCCCAGCTACTATTACATACCCCAGCAGTTTAGGAATCTATCCAATCCCGAGATTCACAGGAAGACTACTGCCGAGGAGATATGGCGTGATACGGACGGCGAGGTCGACATAGTGGTGGCAGGTGTCGGAACAGGCGGGACGATCACGGGCATCGCCGATGTGATAAAGTCCCGCAAGAAGGGCTTTAAAGCCATTGCCGTCGAGCCGGCAGCATCCCCTGTGCTGGCGGGCGGAAAGCCTGGGCCTCACAAAATTCAGGGAATAGGAGCCGGCTTTATTCCGAATGTCCTACGGCTTGACCTAATTGACGAGATCATCCCGGTAACCAATGAAGATGCCTTCACCGCTGCCCGCAGACTGGCCAAAGAGGAAGGATTGATGGTAGGAATATCCAGCGGTGCTGCAGCCTGGGCTGCACTGAAAATTGCGGGACGGCCAGAGAACAAAGGCAAGCTGATAGTAGTAATCCTCCCAGACACTGGCGAGCGGTACCTGAGCACAGCGCTCTTCGAGATCTAGAGGTGGCCGGAAGATGAGCATTAGAGAGGACATTCAGACCGTCTTTGCCAAAGATCCAGCTGCTAAAACAACTTTAGAGGTTATCACCTGCTATCCGGGCCTGCATGCCATCTGGATGCACCGCATCTCTCACTTCCTCTGGACTCATAAGCTCTCTTTTTTCGCCAGGCTCAGCTCCCACATCGCTCGCTTCCTGACCGGCGTAGAGATTCACCCCGGAGCAAAAATTGGCAAGCGTTTCTTCATCGACCATGGCATGGGCGTAGTCATAGGCGAGACGGCTGAGGTGGGAGATGATGTGCTGATGTACATGGGCACAGTTCTGGGCGGGACGAGCCTGGACAAAGTGAAGCGCCATCCCACAATTGAGGACCGCGTGGTCATTGGCGCCGGCTCCATCATCCTCGGACCGATAACTGTGGGAAAAAGTGCCAAGATCGGCGCGGGCTCAGTAGTGGTCCGGCCCGTCCCGGCCGGAGCGACCGTAGTGGGTGTACCTGGAAGAATTGCCGAGCCCGAATGCCCAGCCACAGGGACGGATCTGAATTATACCAATCTGCCCGATCCTATGTTGCGCGTGGTCAGCAGGTTACTTGACCGGCAAAACCGGCTGGAAGAGCGGCTGCGCTCCATGCAAAAAGCCCTGCCAGGCCCGGAAGGAGAGAAGCTTGTGTCTCAAATGGAGCGGGAAGAGGAGGTCCGAGAGGCTTTGCGGGACGTGCTCGATCCTGAGGTAGGCATTGATATCGTGGACCTGGGCTTGATCAAAGATATAATCATATTCGGCGACGATAAGGTGGAGGTGGACATGGTGTTGACATCCCAGGTTTGCCCCATGGTGAGCCACCTTACTGAACAGATCCAGCGCCGCGTGGAAGGCCTGCATGGCATCAGGCAGGTTGAGGTGAAGGTTCTTGATGAGCCCTGGAACTGGGACCACTTCGTCCGACGGCAGAAGGCGAGGGTTTAGATATGGCTGAAATATCCAAAATGCTGCCAGGTTATAATTGCGGTGAATGTGGCCACCGGCAGTGCAAGGATTATGCAGTATTGGTAATAAGGCCGAGATCCAACAATTTCTATCGATCCATATTGTTGTTGAGGACAAAGTCGAAGATCTCCCGCTTGCGTGCCAGGGCTGCGATGAGGGAATCACAGGTTTAAAAGGGGATAAAAAAGCTGATTTCTCCTTAGGCCCCATTCCTGGAGAGCCATCCTGCCGAGAGTATCCATATCCTTTCACCAGGCCCTCACATATTGTGCCTGGAGACGTTCTCAGATACAGGGCCCTGGGATGCCCCGTGATATATTTTGCCAGGGTAATGAAATATATCCCGGGCATGGCCACGGTCCATCTGGCTGGCCCCCACCAACTTCTCAGCGATGAGTTCCAGTATAAAGATGTGAGCATTTGCATGGTCACGGGCTTCGAAGGATCTGTGAGCAAGGGCCGGATTCCTGATGTGGGCGAAACAGTCAAGTTTCTGCTCAGTCACTGCCATATGCAGCAGGTTCATTCGGGTGTCATAGTTTATTCAGAAGATAGTAAGTTGAGAATTGAAGGAATTGACCTGAAAGTCTGGCGATAACGCTCATATCAAGAGAGTGTAATCAAGCCATATCAGTCTTGAGCCCGGATAGGAAATTTTAATACCTTCGATTTTTTCGGCAGGGAGTCGAAAAGGTCCCTACTATTCATCAGCTGATTAATACAGAAAACCCAGAAAGCATTGTCTTCACCGCAGACGTAACTGAGGCCAATAATATGGCAATCCGGGGAGCGACCTCGCGCAGCGCTGCCAAGGGCAAGAAGTTACTGGCCAGTAGCATTGAGCACATATCCGTGCTTAATCCTATGAAGGATTTGAAGAAGGGCAGATTTGACCTTTCGTTGGTCCCGGTGAACGACACGGGCATCATCGATCTGACTGCCCTGGAGGACCTGCCCTTCAAGGAAACGATCCTCATCTCGGTGATGTATGCCAACAGCGAGATTGGAACCATTCCGCCTATAAAAGAAGTAAGCGATCTTGTGCATGAGAAAGGGCTCTTCTTGCATGTGGATGCGACAGCAGCGACTGGCAAGATTGCGGTGGACGTTCAAAAGGATGGCAACGATCTGCTCATCCTTTCCCCAAACGATCTTTATGGGCCGCAAGGTGCGGGGGCGTAGTACGTGAAACCGGGAGTTCGTATTCATCCGGTGCTTTTCGACGGGGGAACAGGAACGAGGCTACAGGCCCGGCATCGAGAATCTCTATACATTGGCGGGATTTGGAGAAGCCGCAAGGCTGGCGAAACTGGAGAAGGTGGCGGAAGGCTCACGCCTACAGGCCATCCAGGACGGACTGATTAAGGAGGTCCTCAAGATCGAAGATTCGCACCTTGCCAGCCACCCTCACCAAAAGGTTGCCGTATCACGCTAGCTTCCGCTTCAGCCGCATCGAAGGCAAGAGCATACTCCTCACTATGGACGCCATGTTTAACATTCAGGTATCTACTGGCCCGGCCTGCTCTTCACGTGCTTTGGAACCGTCTCATGTGCTTTTGGCCATAGGCTTAAGACATGAGTAGGCGCATGGCTCCATGGTCATGACCCTAGGAAAGAATAACAATCCCGATCATATAACCTGTTATCGCCAATGCGGCAAAAACGACAGTAGAACGGCTGAGGGGCACTCTCTCCACTTTGAAAGGTGAAAAAGAAATAGCACAGATTGGTTACTCCAAGAAAGTTATGGAGCACTTCATGAATCCCAAAAATGTCGGGGTGATAGAAAACCCGGACGAATATGGCAAGGTGGGAAACCCGGTCCGCGGCGATCTCATGGAGATATTCGTCACCGTCAAAGAAGACAAGGTAGACGACATCAAATTCAGGACCTTCGGCTGCGGCTCGGCCATAGCAGTCTCCTGCATGGTCACAGAAATAGCCAAGGGCAAAATTCTGGACGAGGTAATGAAGATCACCAGGAAGGATGTAGCCGATGAACTGGATGGCATGCCACCGCAAAAAATGCACTGCTCCAACCTGGGGGCAGATGCCCTGCATGCAGCCATAAAAGATTACTGGATGAAGATCGGCAAGATCAAGCCAGAGGGTGCTGGGGCCAAGGAAGAAAGCTACGCGGAAGAGACCTGCGAGATGTGAATGGGAAGATATACCTACATTCCAATAAACGAACCAGATTACATGTAGTTATTTCATTCTTCGGGCATGAGCTCTCGTTCTGGCTCATGATTTTCGCAGGTGCGACTCCGTCTGTTCATGAATATTTCAAATCAAAACGTCCCTGACAGGAACCGCAGAGCTAATCTTGCCACTCCCTGATACCGCCGGGAACTGTAAGAGTTCATCTCCCTAGAAAAACAGCAGTACAAGCTCCTGGCTTAAAATCTCCTTCTATATCCCGGTATTTTGCGCTACGTCCTAAAGGACGGGGTATGCTCCGGGATGCACGCCCGGTTTTCGGGATTTCATAAATCATAGAGGCTTCGTTGCTCAGATTCCCTTGATCCGCACGATTTGTTTTATTGATTTAGAAAAGCAGAAAAAACGTGCGGAGGTTCACTTCATTCCCTACATGGATGTAGGGATATTCGCGATCCTCTGCGCCCCCGATGTAATAAACTCAATATTATTATTTTGATTAAAGTTAGATTGATTTTGGGATTATTGTGTTAAATTATTTCTCCCGGATTCGCTCCAAGGCCAGCAGTGCATCCTCCATCTTGAAGTCCCGCTTCTCCTTGGCCAAAAATTCGCGAAAACTCTGCAGTTCCTCTTCGGCCACCAGGCCTAAAGCATCCAAAAACATGCGTTCATAGGTTCTGTCTGGAAAGTATTGGGCCTGTGCACAATGAAAGAGCCGATCCTTGCAGGACGCGCTAATTACGCCCATCTGCAAGGCCAAATCCAAATTGAAGCGAATGTTCACCAGCGGCTCTGACCTGGGTTCCCAGGAGAATGGATCGAATATGAGAGCTACTTCATCGTCCGAGACCAAGTGTCCGCTCTTGTAAGCCTGATAAATTTTGCCTATGCCCTCCATGCCGTAAATGTCCAGCTCCGAGGCACGTAAAGCTCCCATGCTGGAGGCGCCCACTACCCTTACCCCCGTCTCCAGAGCATAGATTACCTCCTTATGAGCCACTGAGCATTCCTGAAAGAAGACGCCATCGATGAGCAGAATGATCTCGGCTTCCTCTCTGGCTGCCCGGTAAATGTCGCCCCTCTTGGCAGGAGGCCGAAAGTCTGCTTCTAAAATCTGCTCAGACCTAGCCCTGGAGAGGCTTGGCCCTAGGAAGACGACGATTCCTGGCATTTCTGCACCTTCTGCCCACCCTTTCCGTGTCCACAGCCGCGATCTCAAGCCCTGGCACAATCACTCTGACCACTGGAAGGCCTATCTCCTCACGAGTCAAGTCCACCACTACTACCCTCTCGAGGCCCGCCTCGTTCAGCTTCTTTAGCATATATTTTATGTCCAGCAGAAAGTCATCGCTCTCAAATGACTGTATCTCAGCAAAGCTTTTTTTCTCTGATGCCTCAAACCAGTGCTTGTTAAGCCTCTTGCTCCTGTCGTAACCGATCTGCTTTCGGAAATCTGCTAGGGTTGCATCTTCTCTCGCCCCGTGAATCTGGGTGAGACGGCTCTGCGCCACCTCGGTGAGAGCACGCAGCACTGCCACGCCGGCGCTGGTATGCGTGCCCATGCCCGTGGTGAGAAGGGTTGGATCACGCAGCCGTACATCATCTGCAGCGGCCGCGCAGGTAGGAACGCCAATGTCGCTGGTGATATCCCTCAGATAGACATCCACCTCGGCTGCCGCGAATTTATCCAGGAGGCCTCTTGCCAGGCCGTCTTCCACATCGCCGATTAGGGGACCAGTCTTGCGTGTCGCCTCCACCAGGGCCCAGGCATCTCTTTCTATAACCTCGGCCAGACCATGAAATATTGCCTCTTCAATCACATTGCCCGAGGCCAGGCCACTGGTATTGGTTCTAAAGAGACGTTTGTAATCAGAGGGCATGGGATGAAAGACAGCATTGGCCGGAACTAAGATCTCTTCGTCATTCATTATGTCCCAGCCTGCAATCCAGGGTATCATGGCATCAGGCTCTGTGCCTGCAGGCAGGATCAGTTCGCGTGGGTCCAGTGCCCCGTCTAAATGGGAAAAGCAGTCGATTTTGAGCACCCTGTCTCTCACTTCGGCAGAGTAACGCTCCAGGCCTTCCATCATAGCCGATACTTTAGCCTCGGTAGGCGTGGCTCCTTTGCCGTTGTAGACTGAGATGGCACCACGATCGGCCATGGGCCGGATGGAAGAGAAGACAGGTATACCGATTCGGTCCAGATTAGTTATGTCCGCCACCCTGGTGATTCCGGCGGCTGGCAATTTGGCCTCGGCACGTCGTAGAGTCTCCTCTGGTGGCAGAGCCCGATGGGTATCATCTTTGTACTTTTTTATGCAGGACGCTAGTATCATCGCCGGAGATCTAGGGCAACGATGGGATATAAACTCTGTTCAAAGGAAAGGCAATTTGTCCTTCTTTCGGTAAGCCAGGGCCTGGCACGTCGCTATCAATCGCCCGTCTTCGCCAGTGACGGAAATCTGGCAGGCCGAGATCTTTCGAGAGCGATTGATCTCTCGTCCCTCTGCCTGCAAGCTCTCGCCCGCAAGGGGCGCGCTGAGGTAATTCATATTCACGCCTAAGGCCACCGCCACTGTGCCGCGCGAGTTGACGGCCAATTCGAAAGCGGCATCTACCAGTGAGAAGATGGCTGCTCCATGAGTGATGCCGAATAGGTTGTTCATATCCTCGGAAGTTCTCATCTTGAGAAGAGCGCGGCCCGCCTCTAGCTCTACAATCTTGATGCCGAATATATTGGCATACGGCTCTTCCTCAAAGCGTTTCTCTAAAGCTGCCAGGCATTGGTCCAAACATCATTCCTCTCTGGGGTTTATTCTCGAAACGGTTATATCTGCTCCGCTCGATCTAGGGGCCTATGCCCAGCTCCTCAGACAATAGACCGGAGCCGATCTCCATTGAGGTGAGCGGCTTTGCGATATCCATTGTCCTCACACAGGGCGCTATCAATATCTGGTTCGGAAGAAAATTTGACAATTCACTCATCACCAAGATTCTCTTGATAGTCTCCAAGGTCGATGGAACCGCAGAGCACGAAAAGGAGGTCTTATGCTCGTTCGAGAAGATCAGCAAGTTCGAGAACAACGGATATATCCTAACCTCATATTCCAGAAAGAAAGAAAAGTACAGGGCAATATTTGTGGTTCCATTCTCCAATTCACGGGCGCTTGAGATGTTCATGGAGTCCATATCCCAGGAGATGGAGAACGAGGATGTTAAGATCACTCTTTACTGGAGAGGGGGCAGAATCAGGATGAATTTTCTAAAAGAGGAGCTGTCCAGGCTCAATTGCTTTGGCACTATCAATGTGATTTATAAAGACGAGCCGGCTGGAGCTGCTAGCAGGAGGGAGGAGACATGAGATTCGCGAGCTGCACGGAAAAGATTGAGATATCAGGCATAAGGAAATGTTTTGAGGGGGCGCCCCCGGGATCAGTGAATTTGGGACTGGGCCAGCCGGACTTCGACACGCCGGAACATATCAAGAAGGCGGCAATTGTTGCTATTGAAAAGGGACTGTGTGGCTACACACCCAATTGTGGAGTGCCGAACCTTCGCTTAGCCCTGGCGGAAAAGTTTTCCTCCGAAAACAGGATCGAGTGCACGGCGGAGGAGATCATGGTGACCAGCGGGGCCAGCGAGGCACTCTTTCTGGTTATAGCAGCGCTGGTTGACCAGGGCGAGGAGGTCCTGATAGGCGATCCAAGCTTCCTATCCTATGCCGAGCTGACTCGCCTGGTAGGGGGTAGACCCGTGTGCGTTCCTCTCGATGACAAACTGCGCCTCGCTCCCGAGGCCGTCGAAGAGAAGATAACAGACAAAACCCGACTGATAATAATCAATTCGCCCTCCAATCCCACTGGATCGGTGGGAACTCTCCAGCAGATGCGCGCCATTGCCGAAATCGCCGAGGACAGAAACATCGTGGTGCTCTCCGATGAGGTCTATGAGCATTTCATATACCAAGGAGAGCACGTTAGCCCAGGCCAGTTCTCGGACAACGTCATCATCGTCAATGCCGTCTCCAAGACCTATGCCATGACCGGCTGGAGGCTGGGCTACTTGGTGGCCAAAGGCGGCGCTCTGGAGCAACTGCTCAAGATTCATCAGTATGTTCAGGCCTGCGCCAGCTCTATCTCTCAGGCCGCTGCCCTGGAGGCCATCACTGGGCCGCAGGACTGCGTGGCTCAGATGAGAGACGAATTCCGAGCTCGTCGGGATCTGCTGGTAAAAGGCTTCCGGGAGATGGGCGTGGATATCATTGAGCCTGAGGGCGCATTCTATCTCTTCCCCAGAGTGGGAGACGGAGACGCTGTGGCCGCTCGCCTAGGCAAGGCGGGAGTCATCACCGTTCCCGGATCGGCCTTCGGTCCAGGCGGAAAAGAGCATATCAGAATCTCTTATGCGGCGGCGCGCTCTCAGCTTGAGGAAGCAATGCGACGCATGAAAGGCATCCTTTAAATAGGAGAGTTGCATTCGTCGCTAGGAGTGATGAAATGAAGGAGCAGGTTGAGGTCAGAGAGCTGAAAGAAGGAAGGTACGTAATCATCGACGAAGAGCCCTGCATAATCAAGAGCATATCCCATTCCAAGCCTGGCAAGCACGGCAGCGCTAAAGCCAGGGTGGACGCCATAGGCATCTTCGATAATCAGAAGAAGTCCATCGTTCAGCCGGTTACCACCAAAATTTATGTGCCCAACGTGGAGCGCAAGACTGGCCAGGTTCTATCCATCGGCGGCACATCTGTGCAGCTCATGGACCTGGGAAGCTTCGCCACAGTCGATGTTCCCATAACTGTGGATCAGAAACCGAAGATTGAGGAAGGAAAGGAGGTCCCCTATCTCTCAGTTATGGGCAGGACCAAGCTAGACCTGCGCTGAAATCAGTTTCGTGTTCCAAAGGTGCGGCTTTGCCGACGTCGATGCAGAATTGAAGGATGCAGACTATGCAGTAATGGGTCTGCCCTTCGACTGCACCGCCTCTTTTCGCTCCGATTCGAGGGATGGACATGATGCCATCCGCCTTGCATCTTTTAATTTCGAGAGCTACGACCGTTATTATGACGTGGATCTGGCAGAGCTAGCCATTTGCAATCTGGACAATACGGATCTTGGCGCAGATCCTGGATATGCGGAGAAGAGCATAAAAGGGGGAATCACCCTGCTGCCGATGGCTGCCATTCCCATCTTTTTGGGTGGAGAGCATTTGCTTAGCATAGAGTCCAAAGGAACCATAGCATACGAAGTCCAGCTGACGGCTTCTTAAATTCAGCGAGAGTTTGTGCCGGTGCTCAGGGCATAGGTCTGATATTGCGCATAGGGCACCCCGTCTTTTGTGTTGAGCCAAAATAGAGCATGGCTGGCTCCACCTCATTTAAATCGATTTTAGTAGAAGTGGTGAGCTGATCTTTGGAAATCTGTGTGGTAGTCTGGTAGTACGAAGAGAACTTCTGCAAAGCAACCAGGCCGAATGCCCGACCTGATGATTGTATGGCGCTCTGGTCTATTGTCGGATTGAGCCGCCGGCTGCGGCCCCAGTCGAACCCTGCGTTTCAGACTGCAAATCCGCAGAGATCGTCTACTCGATTGAGCTGAGGGGCTTTTCGCCCCGTGACGCAGATACTGATCCTTTTGAACCTGGCTTTTCCGATCCAATAGATGATAAATCCTTCAAAGCGGCAGTTCCTGTTACTGGATCTCTCCTTGCATGCCGGAGTGAATGCTGCAGTGATCGCCAAAGCTGCCGGGAGCGTTGAATGCGAAGGTGAACGTCTTTCCCGGCATTAGCATGCCTGAATCGAATAAGCCTTGAATATCACTGGTAAACAGTATGTTGCACATCATCTTGATCATGCCGCTCTACAGTCGCTTCAACAGGCACGTTCAATACAGGAGACTAAAATGAGTTGTCCTTGATATTTACACTGATTGCGGAGCCGGATAAATCGACAACCTGGTTGAGCTTCACACCACCGAAATTAGACCTAACCTGTTGTTCGAGCTTTTTCGGATCAGCGCCAGATAAGCTGACCAGCATGATCAGGATCGCTATTGATAGATATCTTTTCATAGATTAAAACTCTATTTATTCATAGATGCGAACCTATAAGAACAAATATTTTTCAAGGAAAAAACGCTTGCAAAGGCAGTGAATAAACTTGAATTGCTCATAGTCAAAAATGGTACCCCCGCCGCAAGCTGCGAGGTATTCAATTCAAAATCAAACTGCGTGCGGCCACCCCGCCCTAAAGAATGGGGTGACCGCACGCAGTTTGATTTTGAGGAGGATGGAGCGGAAAAGACTGAAGCTAAGTTTAAGCTAGTTCGGGAGAGGCTAAATAGCCAGTTCAACGAAGCGATCGAGAGAAGTGTCTTGCAGCAGGTATGGATAGCAGGCCTGTGGAGGTGAAAAGCTGTAAGAGGTCTTAGGATTTTGCTGTAAGCTTCCGGAAGGTCAAGAAACGAAGCACTAGAAGCTTATTCGTAAACTAGAGCTGTAGTCCCTTCTCCCGCAGGCTCACTTTAACTTGGATTAGATACCGGTAATAGGATATAAGTTGCAAGCCACAGGGTATTCATTTAAAAGTGACAGAGCCGAAAAGAGCACTATGCGAGCATGTTGTTATGAGGAAGATCATGAGTACTTTGCGCAATAGCAAAGGAACTTCGACAATAGAGCACAATTGCGACTGACAGCTGCGTCTTGAGGAACGTAATAATAATACCAGCATGTTCGTTATCCGGCATTGTGATCTTTTCTTGAGCATGTGTGAACCGAAGACCATCTGGTGGGATGGCGGCCTGTGGCAGATCGATCAGACCCGTCTGCCTTGCGAGCTTTTGCCACTCCGCATGAAAAGCGTCCGGCAGCCCATCGAAGCTATCAATACCTGGCGCATGCGCGACACTCTGGCTAGGGGCATCATCCGTTCAGCAGTTGCACAAGGCAAGCACATTCATGTCTACACCTGCGAGACCCGACCTTTGCACCAGGGTTCTCGACTGGCTGCGTTGGGAAGTTGGACCAGGACAAAATACCGGTCACACTCATCTGCGACAGCATGTCTGGCAGCCTGATGGGACGGGGCAAAATCGATAAGGTTATAGTGGGTGCAGATTGCATGGCCAGGAATGCCGTCTTCAACAAGATCAGCGCCTACAGCCATGCTGTTCTGGCTCGTTATCACAAGGTCCCCCCTTCTACGCGGCCGCTCCGCTCTCCTCTTTAGATCGCTTGCACGAAGAAGAGGACATCGTCATTGAGGAGCGCGATGCTGAGGAGATCTATAGCATGATTGGAGTGTGGCTGGCGCCCCAAGACCTCGAAACTTACAATCCGACCTTCGATGCCATACCGCTGGAGCTGGTATCCGGCCTGATCACGGAGAAGGGAGTCTTCCGGCCGCCGCTTATGCCGACGGTTTGAGCGTATGCAATCCAAAGACTTAATTGCGAATGAATTTCTAAGTCATCTGGGGGACTTGAGTTTGAAGGAAGAATTCGAGAGAATGCCCTTTGATGAAAAGGTATCTTATCTTGTAGAAAACCTGAGCGGATTGCCTGACGAGCTGGCGGAAGAGGGCGTAGAGGTACTGGCAAAAGCAGGTGAGACGGAGTACGCCGTCGTTTTAGCCAGAGACAACGGAATGATCGATAAGGCCATCGCCATTTTGGTGAATGCAGGAGACTTTCTTTGGGCAGCACTAATTGCCAAGAACGCAGGCCTGGATTTACTTTCTGCGAATCTTTATAAGGACGGCCTGAAGTATTATATCGAGATGGAGCTGTTCGGAAGAGCCATTTCTGCTGCAAATGCTCTCGGCCGACCTCCGGATGAGATCGATGATCTCTATCGAAGGGGCGTTGCCAGAGAAAGCCGAGGCATCGATCTGGCCCACAGCAGAGATATGATCTATTGCGTTATGCAATCCCTGGATCTCTCCCTCATCGACCGGGATGATGAGCTATCAAGACAGGTTATGAATGCCTTGCATGAGGGGCGAGAAAAAAGGGCGAAAGAGGTACTCTGATGCCCCGCCACTATTTTTTCAGACTGTTTACTCATCTTTCAGACTGATCGTCAGAGACATCAGGTCCTCTGCTACAACAGTCCTTTCAAAGATGGATTTTGCCTCTTTTAAAAGCTGGGAGGTATCCTCAGAGTACCGGGAGCTTATATGCGTCAAGACGAGCTGTCCTACATCGGCGCTTTTAGCGATCTCAGCCGCCTCCGTCGCAGTGCTGTGCTTCGTCTCCCTGGCCCATTCTGCCATATCATTAGCCAATGCACAGTCATGGATGAGCAGATCCGCTCCCTTACTGGCTATCCGCACAGATTTACAGGGCCTTGTGTCACCAGTATAGACGACCCTTCTGCCCGGTCGGGCGGGGCCCATAACCTGATATGGTTCTATCTTTTTGCCGTCTATCTCAATTACCTGGCCATGCTGCAGCTTTCCGAAGAGTGGTCCGGGCGGTATGCCAAGAGCGATGGCCGTATCACGGTTGAATCGCCCCAGGCGTATGTCCTCCTCCAAAGAGTAACCGAGGCTGGGCACACTGTGATGGGTTGAGACGGCCCTTACCTGGCAACCTTTCATTTTTAGTATGTCTCCCGGCTCAAGTTCCATCGCCTGGACATCGAAGTTACGAGAGAAATAGCAGACGGACTTGAAGCTCTCCACCAGACGTACCGTATGCATGGGACCGGCAATGATAATTGGATTGTCCCTTCCCTGGAAGGCCAAGGTCTCCAGGAGACCAGGAATGCCTAATATGTGGTCAGCGTGCAGATGGGTCAAGAAAATGCAGTTTAGGCGCATCATGCCCGTTCTCGCTCGCATCATCTGTCTTTGCGTGCCCTCTCCGCAATCGAAGAGCATCATCTCTCCCTCGCAGTTGATCAGGATTGCGGAAGGATTTCTCTCAGGCGTAGGAAGCGATCCGGCTGTTCCGAGGAATGTCACATTGAACATCTTCGGCCTCTTTGCACATCAATTGATTGAATAATGATTGGTTGCACTCTAGCTAAAGAAATGAACTAGCATATCATTTTTTTCATCGGTATATTCCTATCGATTTTACGCATCCTCTCAATGCTTGCTCTCTTCTCTACCTGGGTAAGGACCTATAAATTCCAACTTTTTGAGCCGTTTGATTAGCTCCCTCCTGGGAGCAGGATTTAGCTTGGACACTGGCCACTGGCTCCGCTGAGATGCTAATTGTGACCTCCCTTTTATCGACAGTATCAAGTCGTCTAACCTCGGTCGTAGCAAAATCCAGCCCCCAATCACCTCAATGAGATATTTACGGCATTCTTCGACAGTGTCACCAACGACAATTATCCCTTGAAGCCCTTCTACGGTAGCCACGCAAGATCCACTTACAAAAATATAGTACTCTGCCAGCTTTAGTGCTGCCTGGATGTAACTCCGAGAACAAGATGAGTTCTGCTACTCAATACATTGCTAAAGAGGCAAGGATCAAAAGTTAGTGCGAGAACCGTTCGATATATGCCTAAATATTTTATACTAAGAAGTTCTATTAAATGTAGAGGATGCCTAATAACCTCTAATTTTGGCCACTTGCTTATAAATGATATATAAAGCTCCGGTTGGATTTAGTGGGTTTTAGGAATTCTCAATAGAGATTGGCCAGAATATAATGCCAAACTCGTTCGAAGAGGTGAGTTCTATCTCGATTTGAGTTGCGTGAGGAATTGGGGGGCACGAGTTGAAATGAATAAGCGGAAAAGAGGGGGTCCCTATAAATAAATCCAAAAACATTTATGACATTTGCATCAATAATATATTCCTTTTTCGAATGCCATATCGTCAGCTCTGAGGCTTCATTGGGCAAATTTTCGCCTACGAACCAGGATTATTGGCCGCTGATTGCCACTACACTTCACAAGCGTATCTCTAAGCGGGAGCTTGGGATAGATATACCAGAGAAAGATGCAGTTGTTGCAGTTGATTCGACTGGGATAAAGATAACAAATAGAGAAGGACTGGATGCGCGAGAAACATGGAACGCAGCGAAGAGGATGGTTTAAGGTTCATGTGACGGTTGATGTTGCATCAAAGAGATTGCTTTCTCTCGAAGTTCAGAAGAAAATGCCTCGGATAGCAAGGTATTACGCCCTTTGTTGAAAGACGTCAACTTCGATGATGCGTTGGAGAATGACGCATATAACACAAATGGCGCATTTGAATTTATGAAATCCGAACGGTGCAGATTGTCTTGGCATTAAGATAAGAGGGAACGCAGTTGTAGGCAAAGAAGAATCCGCCAGATCAATGGCTGTTCTGGAGTCCCAAAAAGGGATACAAAGGTTGGAGTCAAATGCATTAGTATGGGAGACAGTTGGCAGTTGAGGGGCTCTTCTCATCGATCAAGCGTATCTTTGGTAAGACTGTTAGGGCAGCTTCACCCGAGAGAATGATTTAAGAGATCGAAAGAGTATTCATTTTGTACAATATACTTATTAGCATATAGATAATTGTGTTTAACTAAATAATGAATTTAAGCTCAAATAAATAATACTCTAATAATTATGCGATGCAGCACAGACCAGAAGTAAGGTTTTTTGATGTTAAGCTTTGCTATTCGTCTCATCCTGTAGATCGATTTAAATATATGCATAGCATTCGATCTAAACACGGTGCCAACAACTATGCGAAATAGGATGGTATTATTCTTATCCATCATGCTTGCACTTGTAGCGACTGCTATTGCTGCCATAGCCTCTCAGGATCACGTCCCTGATGATTTTATCGAAGGCAAGAGCTATGCCGCTGAAAATCCATCTTACAACAATTCATCTATCTCTTTTATGGGCCAAAATGAAATCGTCCGCGCTCCCGTGGATCTTTCTGTGGGAAACGGCTACTATTCGTCTCATCCTATTGCCATTGGCCTTGGAATCAGCAGCATAACAGAGCTTGCCAATGAATATTCAGCAGCTACATCCATGAGTCACGAGGTAGACTCTGCCCAAGAAGTCTCTGGGAAGAGGAAATATGCGGTTTCATCCAGCAGCAGCCAGGGTGAATACGATAACAGCAACATCGCTACAACTCATATGCAGATCGATGAAACCGTCACGGACGGCAGAGTCCATGTCGGTATGCTTTCAGGAAGCGAGGACAATGCCGGCAAGAACGATAATAGCGGAACTGGATCTCTGAATAATGCCTGGAAAAATTTGGCCACCGAGATCGAAGAAGAATACATTGGCACATATCATATAACCAAAAATTTTGCTATTAACAATAGCTACTCCAAAAAGAGCTTTGCAGATGGCTGGCTCAGTTGCTGTGGCGGAAATTATCCTACATATCCTCTAGAACCGTTGCTCCTCAGCGCGGATGATATCTTCAATTGCAAAAAAATGAGGAGTTATGAAATATGCTCTTGAAAAAAATTGTCTCTGCCGGCCTTGCTCATTACTCCTACCTGGTAGGTGACAAGAACCAGGCCCTCGTAATCGATCCCAGAAGAGACGTTGATATCTATATAAAAATGGCCTCCGAGGCGGGAATGAGGATCACTTTCGTCCTGGAGACGCACAGGAATGAGGATTATTTTGTGGGATCGATGGAGCTGGCTGGTCGGACTAGGGCAGATGTCTGGCATGCCGACGTGGAGTGGGACTACCAATATGGACAGCCTGCCACTGCCGGACAAAAATGGAGGGTGGGGCGCCTTGAGATCGAGGCCATCGCCACGCCGGGCCATACTCCTGGAAGCATGAGCTATCTGCTGCATGATCCGTCCGGCATTCCTTGGATGCTCTTTTGCGGGGACGCTCTATTTGCCGGAGAAGTAGGCAGAATCGATCTGCTGGGCAGAGAATTGGCCGCGAAAATGGCAGGACTGCTTTACGAGAGCCTCTTTGGCAAGCTGCTACCGCTGGGCGACGAGGTCATACTTTGTCCGGCACATGGGTCGGGCTCAGTGTGTGGCGAATCGATTGCCGAGCGCCTCTGGACCACCATTGGTATCGAGAAAAAGCACAATGCCAGGCTGCAGGCAAAGAGCAAAGAGCAGTTCGTATCTTCTTTATTGAGGAGCCAGCCGGATAGGCCTCCCTACTTTCGCCGCATGGAAAAGGTGAATCTAGAAGGCAGGCAAATTCCAGGTGCCCTGCCTTCTCCCCAGCCCCTGAATGCCAAGGACTTTTTTGCGCTATCCGGGAAGTCCCAGATACTGGACACGCGCCAGGAGCTGGCCTTTGCTGCCGCTCACATTCCCAGCTCTCAATCCATCTGGCTGAATGGTCTGGCCAGCTTTGCGGGCTGGTTTCTTAGCTATGACTTGCCCATTCTTCTCGTAGGCGAGGGCAATTATGTCGAGAACATAGCTGCTATTCTCTTGCGCCTGGGATACGATGACATCATCGGATTCTTGGCCGGAGGCATGCTGAGCTGGCATATGGCCGGCCTTCAGTCGGCTGCCATCAGAACCCAAACGGTGCAAGATTTCTGCCGCTTGCTGGATGAGGGTGAGCCTTCTTGGATTTTGGACGTCCGATCCGAGAGCGAGCTTTTGAGAGACGGCAAAATCGAGAGCGCGCAGCATATTCACATAACTGCTATCGCAAAGAGAATGGATGAGGTGCCCAAAGACAGGGATGTATACATCTTTTGCGGCAGCGGCATGCGGTCTATGGTGGCAGCAAGCTTTCTAAAAGCGAAGGGCTGGAATAGACTGACCGTTATTTTGGGAGGCATGGCTGGCTGGAGATCGAGAAAGTGCCCGCTCAAAAAAATTGAACAAAGCTTCACATACTCAGCCTAATGGGCACAAGCACCTGGTCTATGACGTAGATAATGCCGTTATCAAATCTCTCGGACTTCAAGACATTGGCACCACCCACCAGGCCCATGTTTACATCGACTGCTAGGGAGTCTCCCAGCATGGTCTTAGCGGAATTGGCCTCTGTCGTGTTGAGCAGGTCCTTGGCATCCACTATATGGTAGGAAAGAAGGTTCATCATGCCTGCATCTTTCTTGCTGATGACGTCCAGGGAAGCTTTGGCATTATCAAATGCGACATCACTTGGAGCGAATACCGTAAAGGGCCCAGCAGCTAAATTTTCAAATCCCATCAGGCCCTGGCCGTTGAGCGTCTCCACAAGTCCGACTGACTTGATAGCGGACGCGAACTTCTTGGCACCCAGATCATTGGCAACCTCGGCCACACACTGGCCAGAAGTGTTCTTTGGCAGCAGCACTTTGTCGATCACGTAGACAGTGCCGTTGTCGTAGTTCTTGGATGCAGTGACATTGGCTCCAAATATCTTCATGCCTGAGGCGCTATCAATGGTTAAATTCTCTCCTTGCAGCGTTTTTGCTGAGGAGAGATCCGTGATGGTTTCAAAGCGGCCGTCATTCCAGACTATGTGATAGCTGAGTATCTTCTTCAGTTCGGTAGCATTCTCCTTGATGGCGTTCATGTCAACATCGGTAACTGCTGCAAAGGCCTCATCGCTGGGCGCGAAGATCGCAAAGGATCCGGAGCCGATTATAAGCACTCCCTGGTTATTCAGAGCATCCGTTAAGCCCACGCCGTCTACTGCAGCGGAGAATTCTTTGAGGCCCAGCTCTTCTGTCGCATCCATTACGCCTATTTTTGCCCTCCCGCCATCCCGGGCGAAGCTGCCGCTCGTGCACAGCATTGCTGCTATGAACAATAGGCTTAGAATCGCCCCATTTTTTTGAATCATCACATTAACCTCCACTCTTTTCAATAGTGAATTGATAGCCGGGCTAAAAGATAAATTTATTGGCCGCATGGGCCGGCTACAAATGAGAGGGATGCTTTCCGTTATCGGAGCATGCTAGACGCTATCGCTTTTACTCTGGGAATGTCTTCATTGGGCATCGGTAAAGGGCTATTTATTAAATATATTAATTAATATTTTCTAATTATATTTTATAGTTAATTATAAATTATAATTTATAACCATTACTGCACGAATAAACTGGATAGAAAATATGTTAAACCGGCTTTGCATGTAAAATCCTATTTTTGAGCGACTTTCCTTGCAGACACCAGACTTATAGTCCTCAACACAACAATTTCAAGTAATGATAGGAAAGCTGTAGCCAGAAACCGCAAGCATAGGGTTATTAATTGCAAAACGTCATTGGATCCAAGTTCCGAGAGTTGCGTTGAAGGCTATAATTTGCAGATAGTACTAATATCCGTAACCATCTATAAAAATTATTTACTAAACGCGTAAAAATTCAGGATCAATCCCATTCTCGTACATTTCGTGAATGACCACAGTCAGGTTGTAAGCTATAATTTTTACCAGAAGTTCATCCACCTTGTTACCTTTATTCCAGTAGAATCAACCGCAACAACTGCATCTTTCTCTGGTATATCTATCCCAAGCTCCCGTTTAGAGATACGCTTGTGAAGCGTAGTGGCAATCAGCGGCCAATAATCCTGGTTCGTAGGCGAAAATTTGCCCAATGAAGCCTCAGAGCTGACGATATGGCATTCGAAAAAGGAATATATTATTGATGCAAATGTCATAAATGTTTTTGGATTTATTTATAGGGACCCCCTCTTTTCCGCTTATTCATTTCAACTCGCGCCCCACAATTCCTCACGCAACTCAGATCGAGATAGAACTCACCTCTTCGAACGAGTTTGGCATTATATTTCGGCCAATCTCTATTGTCAATATAGATTATGATAGTAACTTTATATTTTATATTTTTACTATATAAGTTTGTGCGGCACAGCAACAATTGATGCAATCACGTTATCCAGTTCTTCTGCATCCTGTCGCAGCAGTCCTTCTCCTTGGCTCTTTAGCTTTGCCAGATCCCGTCGCAAGGGTCCCAGGCGCAAAGACACGTTTTGTCCCTCTGCCTGGGATGCCATCTGTCGTAGCCTCTCCAGCCTCTGCCTCATTGCATCTGGCCTTTGCAGAAGTTCCGACAGCTCTTGGAGCACCTTGACTACGCTCCTGCCGCGAGCTGTTAGCTCCAAGTAATTGATCCTTCCCTCAGGTCGCGACTTGATCAACCCCTGCGCTTCCAGCTCACTGAATATGTTGCAGGTATGAGGAAAAGTTGAGTCTATGCGCTTAGCGACCAGGGCGGCGTAGGCGTGCTCTATCTCTCCCACGGCCATTATGGCTAAAACGGGCTTTTCCCGGAGGAAAAGCCGCTCTAGTGGTTCACGCATGCATTCTCAGACATTTCAGGCTTTCACAGCAGCTTGTGTCCGGACTCGCGTGGGTGTGATGACTTTGGCAAAAAGAGCCGGTTCCGATGGGGTTATGTCCATCGGTTTGTCAAAGTCATAATACAGATCGGTTGTATCTATGCTTACCAAGATTTCTCCAAGCCGAATCGATTGATTGAACATCTTCATCTGGCCGGTATTGGGATCTAAGGCTCCTATGACCTCCGGCGTCATGGAAAAGCTCATGATGCTATGGTATTTCACAGGCAAATAGGACTTTTTGGAGATCCAGACCATCTTTTCTATCTTGCCCGTCTCATTCAGCTCGGTCTTGTTGACTGCGGGCAAATACATGGGATACTGGGTTATTTTGGCAGCTATGGCAAGCGCTGCATTATATAGAGAGATGTTATCCCCACTTCCGGTTACTATCTTCAATTTATATGCATCCTCACCATTGATGGCATCAGAGCCGAGATCCACTGTTGTTGACAGATTGAATGTCGTTGCCAATCCCATTACCTGATTATTTCTTTTCGGGCCCCAAACCTCCTCTGCAGACCTTGGGTCCACAAGATGAGTCCAATTGCCACTCTCATCACTTACATAGGTCGAGTTTCCTATCTGATAGAAATCGACACTCGTAGTGCTGGTGTTGACAGGCAGGTCCGGCACCTCCATCTGGTTCTTGGCCGAGCCGTTAACATGGGCCTCTAAGCGAGATAGGTTTGCGAAGGCAACAGTCTCAGTGCTTTCCGTGACTATGGTTGCCTTTTCAGGAGTTGCATTGGCCCCAGTATTGAGCTTCAGGATCTGAGTCATTGAACTTTTGATACTGTAGCTGGTCAGGTTTTCGGCTGTTGCAATGGACAGAGTCTTGAGTTCTTCTGCACTCTTATTCGCAACACTCGGGCCTTTCTCCGTGCAGCCGGAGAACGCCACGGCAATTAACATAAGAACTATTAGTAATTTCTTCATATTTTATAGCTCCAATCTTATTCATCTATGCCTATTTTTGCCCAGCGGACTTGAACTTATCTCCTGTGATCATCCCAAATAGCTTGATGTAGATCCTGCTCGTCTCTCGCACTACTTCAGGAGGCAGTGCCGGGATGGGCGGCTCACTTTGGCCGACGTTTCGGGCAGCATAGAGCTGGTCTTTGTAGCCCGTCTGGCGATAGTACTGGCGCACATACTCCTTGGATAGGTCCACGAACTCCCCCACCTCGTAGCGGGCCTTGTCCCAGAAGCGGTCCTCGTCTGCGGTTCCATAGACATCGATTACCATTATCTGCCTTTCATCGTCAAAGGCCAACTCTTTTTTTCCGTCCACGTGAATGAGGCCGCGAGAGGCAACGTTCTTCCCCATGTCCTCATCTATCTTGAGCACAATCTCGCGGGCGTCCTCGTACTCCTGGGGCGAGAGTCCGGAGATCTGCAGAGCCTCCTCTTTTTTCAGCAGTCGGTCCGTCTTCTCTAGTTTGGTGGAGACCTCGATAAAGGGTTCAGGCAGAGGCTCGCCGGAAACAACGGTGTGCCCGGATGGATAGCCCAGATCTTTGGCCGAGACCTCGCCCTCCGTTACCCGGTCGTAGAGAGAGCCGGCCACATACCAGCGGCAGATCCACTCCAGTGGAATGAGGTAGTTCTTGGACTGGCCAGTGATCTGCTGCCGCTGGAGGACGTCTACCTTCTTGCAGATCATGCCTGCAGGGGCCTGGTACTCCAAAAAGTGGGTCTTGATGCCCATTTTTGCCGCTCGATCAAACCAATAAACGCCCTCTCTGCTGAGGGTCTCGCCCTTGAAGGGAATGAGGCTCGGAATGATCTTGTCGAAGACGGAGATGTTGTCGGTAAAACGAAATTCCAGTCGATCCCCAAGATCGTAGGCCTCTTTGACCTTGCCCTTCATCAAAAGCTTGCGCTGCATTGGCGTCTATCTGACTGGGAAAGATGATAACACTTTTGCTTTTGGGATTTATAGCCCTCAACACAACAATCGTAAGTAAAGATAGGAAAGCTGTAGTTAGAAACAGCATGCATAAAGTTATTAATTGCAAAACATCATTGAATGCAAGTTCAGAAAGTTGCGCTGAATACTATAGTTTGAGTAAAAAAGAAAAATGAGAGAGGTCTATTCGAAGTCCTCTCCGCCCATGCCGCCTGGGCCGCCCATGCCGCCTGGGCCGCCCATGCCGCCGGGCCACCCATGCCACCGACCGGTCCGCCGGACTTGGAGGCAATGACATCGTCGATGCGGAGAATCATGACTGCGGCCTCAGCAGCACTGTTGATGGCCTGGGTCTTGACCCGCAGGGGTTCGACCACGCCAAGCTTTAGCATGTCCACGGGCTCGCCTGTGTCCATGTCCAGGCCGGAGCTCTTCACGCCCTTCTCATGCTGGCTTCTCAGAGCCACCAGGGAATCGATCTGATCCAGGCCTGCGTTCTCTGCTAGGGTCTTGGGAATTACCTCCATGGAGTCCGCAAAAGCCTCGATTGCCAATTGCTCGCGACCGCCCACGGTTGCAGCATACTCCCTAAGACGTAACGCCAGCTCCACCTCAGGGGCACCGCCGCCGGGCACAAGCTGCTTGTCCTCTACGACTACGCCCACAACGCGCAATGCATCTTCCATAGCCCTGCTCAGCTCATCGACCACGTGCTCAGTTCCGCCCCGTAGGATGATAGAGACTGACTTGGGATTCTCGCACTCTTCCACGAAGGTCATCTTCTCGTCGCCGATCTTCCTCTCCTCGACCCGGCCAGCTTTGCCAAGGTCGTCCTTAGTCAGATCGTGAATGCTGGTGACAACTCTTCCGCTCGTTGCGCGAGCCAGCTTCTCCATGTCACTCTTCTTGACGCGGCGCACGGTGTAGATGCCGGCCTTGGCAAGAAAGTGTTGGGCCAGGTCATCGATGCCTTTCTGACAGAAAATGACATTAGCTCCGGTGGTCATGATGGAGTCCACCATGCCCTTAAGCATGCTTTCTTCCTGGTCCAGGAAGGCCTGCAGTTGATCTGGCGAGGTGATCTCGATCTTAGCATCTACCTCAGTCTTCTCGATCTCGATAGCGGCATTGAGCAGCGCGATCCTGGCGCCTGTGACCTTCTTGGGCATATTGGGATGCAGCCGGTCTTTGTCTATGACCATGCCGCGTACGAGCTCGGAATCAGTAATTCCGCCGCCCACCTTCTTCTCCACGGTGATATTATCTGTGTCCACGGAGCCGTCCTCATCGACTACGGCCTTGACAGCCTCAACGGCAAGGCTTGCCAGCTCGTCTCGAGCCGTGCCAGAACCCTTGCCGGTCATGGCGGTGATGGCGATCTTCTTTAAAAACGCGGTATCTTTAACAGAGACGTCTACGGCAATGGTCTTGAGAATCTCCAGAGACTTATCTGCGGCAGCCCTGTAGCCGGCCGCAATAACCGTGGGATGGATCTCCTGATCCAGCAGCCCCTCGGCCTGCTTGAGAAGCTCTCCGGCAAGCACCACGGCAGTGGTGGTGCCGTCTCCGACCTCAGCATCCTGGGTCTTGGCGATCTCCACCATCATCTTGGCGGCTGGATGCTCGATGTCCATCTCCTTGAGAATGGTGACACCATCGTTGGTTATTACTACGTCTCCCAGAGTGTCGACCATCATCTTGTCCATGCCCTTGGGGCCAAGTGTGGTTCTGACGGCTCCTGCCACTGCCTTGGCTGCCATGATGTTCGATCTCTGTGCTTCTCGGCCAGCCGTTCTCTGACTGCCTTCCTTAAGAATAAGTACTTGCGCTCCACCGAATTGTCCTGCTGCCATTCAATACCTCCAATGCGATTTGGTTCAAAGTGAGATACGGGGTGTTTGAACTTCTATATGAAGGTTTTGGCAAGATAAACGGAAAAACGTTTTTTGGGACAATTCACGGATCATTAGATGCTGATCAAGGGTGCATCAAGCAAGGCATTTAGACTCATGGCCTGCAAGGCGGCACACCTTTGGGGATGGTGGCCATAGGGCGCAGAGGCCAAAGTCTAGAGAGCTTTCACGAGGCACAAATGCCATTGGCCGCCTTCTCCTGTCTGATCATATAATAAAGTACGAAAAGAACGCAGCTGTTGTCCGCCAACCCCAGGAGAGCGAGCAGCTGTGTTCTGTAAAAGAGGAATACTTGCACCAGAAAGATCTGCACCAGAACTGCATCCTTGAATAGCTCGTAAGCCTTCAGCCTGCTCTTTTGCATCTTTATGGCAGCAGCGATCACCAGGGCCGCTGCCAGCGTAGCCGAGAGAAGGCCTGCCAGATCAAAGTGAGTGAGTGTGGGGAAGATGGTATGCAGATCCACCATTCATTCCAGCTTAACATATAGCAAAAAGAAGTCCCGACCCAGGGCGAAGAGCGACTGCAGGATGAAGAACGCAATCACCACATTTACAAACCAGATTTTTGCACCACCCTCCAGTAAATCCTTCTGCCGCGATACTTGGTGGCAGTGTAAAATATCCAGTTTGGGAACGGGCACAGACTGCGTGACGTAAAGCAGCACTCGACGGGTTTTTGTCACCGGAATCGGAGGATGAGCATTCTTTAAGTAGGTCCAATGCTCGTCTTCTCTCACGGTGATCGAGATCCTCTAAGACCACCTCTTTGGCAATCTCCAGAACATTGATCAACCTCTCTTGATAGGTGAACCTGGGCGTATTGACAAAGTTCTCTATGCCAGGTAGAGCAGAACGAATACCAAGTAAATCAGCGTCACTGCAGGCCAGTAGAAATAGCCGTTGTCGCCGATGATGAATTCGTCAAGCTCGTCTATGAAGGCCCCGAATCCAAAGCCACCCAAGACTGCCACGAGGTATTAGGCGGATTTGTTGATGTAAGCGAGAGCAATGACCAGGGCAATCATCATGACCACTTCCCCTAAAAGGACATGAGTGACGTGCACACGGAGATTATAAAAAATATCTAAACTTCCTCTACAGGATAGTAATACTCGCCCTGCTCCTTTTGCGTTCTGTCCAGCCTTGACTGCGGCTTGTTGACCCGAGGACGTCGCGTCTCCTCATCGCGCCGGAATGTGATGTTTATGGCTTTGAGAAAGGCGTTCATGCCCTCGCGCATCTCCAGCGGCGTATGAGCAATGCCCAAAACCCCAGCCGTTCCCTCAAAGACCATCAACCTCTCTGCGAGCAGATCGATGAGATAGATGTCATGGTCCACAACCAGCACTGTCTTCTCCGAAGATTCGGCGAAGCGCCTCATGACCTTGGCCGCCAGCATCCTCTGCTCCACATCCAGATGAGCGGAGGGCTCGTCTAGCAGATAGAGGTCAGCCTCGCGACTGAGGCAAGCGGTAATGGCCACGCGCTGCAGCTCGCCTCCAGACAGCTCAGTCAAGGCCTGATCCATAAACGGCTCCAGGCCCATGGGCCTTAGAATCTCTGTCTGGTAGAAGCTGCTGTCAAAGTCATGAGTCACGCTGCGCAGGAGGCCCCGCACAGTTACATCGGAGTCGGCTTTCAGGTACTGGGGCTTGTAGGATACTTTGAGTTGACTGTAGAAGCAACCCGACGTCGGCTTTTCCACGCCCGCCAGGACTTTGATGTAGGTACTCTTACCGATGCCGTTCGGCCCCAGGACGCCCACCACTTCACCGCGACGAATGATGCCTGGCTCCGCCTGCAGCCGGAAAGAGGAATACTGCACGCCAAAGGCCCCGTAGGCGATGAGCGAGGGAATCTCCTTCTCGATCCTTGGAGCGTGCACCTCGAAGTGGATGGATGTATCCCGGAAGCGCACATTCTCCTCTGGGAGGTTGCCGCGCAGGTACTGGTTGATGCCTACTCTTACCCCTTTAGGCCGGGTTATGACGCCGTAGGCTCCCGGCAGGCCGTAGATGAGATGAACGTTTTCCGCAAGAAGGTCGAGCAGGGCCAGATCATGTTCCACCACCATCACCGCCTTATCCTTGGCCAGGTTCTGCAGGATGCGGGCCACGTTGATGCGCTGATAAATATCGAGGTATGGGCTTATCTCATCGAAGAAATAGAAGTTCGCGTCGCGTGCCGCCGTGGCCGCGATGGCCACTCTCTGCAGCTCTCCGCCGGAGAGGCCGGATATCTCCCTGTCCATGAGCTTGCCTATGGTGAGCCTCTCCACCAGATCTGCGAGAGCACCGCGCTCGTCAGTTTTCTCCAGGAGACCGCTGACAAGCCCCGAGTAGCTCTTGGGGATGCGATCCACATACTGAGGCTTGTAGGACGTCTTGACCCCCTTCTCTGCCACCTTTTCCAGGTAATCTCCAAGGGCGCTGCCGGCAAAACGAGAGAAAACATCATCCCATGAGGCACTCTTTCCCAGGTTAGGTCGCAGGATACCGGAGAGTATGGATATGGCAGTGCTCTTTCCTATGCCGTTGGGGCCCAATAGTCCGGTGACCCGGCCATCAACCGGCACGGGCAGACCATAAAGCGCAAAGCCGTTCTGGCCATATCTGTGCACAGGATCCTCCATCTCTTCCGGTAAATTTGTGATCGTAATAGCCCCAAAGGGGCATTTGCGCACACAAATACCGCAGCCTACGCAGAGGTTCTCGGTGATGAGAGGCTTGCTGTCCACAAAGACAATGGTCTCGTCACCCGTGCGTACCGACGGACAGAAGTACTCGCATTCTTTGGAGCACTTGCGAGGCTGGCAACGGTCGCGATTTATGATGGCGATTCTCATGGTCTACCTCAGTTGAGAAGAAGCGTCCAGGTAACCAGCCAGAGGTCGACTACCATGAACTCCACATAAAACCAATCCTTGGTCTTGAAGCTCGCTGCATCTATATTCAGGAACGTATAGGTATATTTTTGAATGAGGTAGGTAAGCAGTATCATAGACAGCATCACGAAATGCCAGGGATAAGGAGCTATTGCCTCGCCCGTATAATAGCAGGCAAAGCCTGCCGCTGTCCCCAGGATGGAAGGATACACCGTCTTGATTATTCCATCAATGCGGTCCTTTCTGCGTTCGGCTGCGCTCTTAGGCTTGGCTTTGGGCGGTAGCTTGGCCGTATTTTCGCCAGGTTTTTCCGAATTTCCCGGCGCAAGCCGTTGATATTCCTTATTGCCAGCACTTTTTTCTTTCTTGGCCATCCAACTCTTGGATTTCATTATATGATAATAGCGTTTTGGTCCGGAAAAGTCCAAGTACTATAACTTCCAAGAGCCTCCGCATGTGTATGTCGTAGCGGATGCATCGGTATTCATCTGGGGGAAAAGGCCAGCAGGAGAGCTGATTACCGTCCCGGCCGTTGAGGCGGAGCTGAAGGATATAAGGACAAAGTCCCTGCTTCACATCTTCGAAGCAAGAGTGGAAAGCCCCACCTCCCAAACACTAAAGGCAGCGCAGCATGCTGCAACGGAGACGGGAGACCTCAAAGCGCTCTCTAACGCTGATTTGGATGTCCTGGCAAAAGCCCTGGAATATAGAGCAGTTCTCGCTACCGACGACTACGCCCTGCAAAACGTCGCTCTTCACCTCGGCCTGAAGATCGAGCCTATCGTGCAGCCCAGAATAAAGAGATTGCTAAAACATGTCCAGAGGTGCCAGGGCTGTGGCCGCAGATTCGAGGGGGAAGCTTGTCCTGATTGCGGAACTCCTGCCAGAAAGAAAAAGATGTGCATGAGATGAAGAATGTCGAGAATTTGGTGGAGAAGGCAACGGAACTGAAGGCGGAAGGGCTTGTGGAAGGCCAGATCTCAGTGGAACTGAATGTCTCCAGCGATACGGTTACCTGGCTTCTTACTCATGCCGAGAAGACGAGCGCATCGCCTGGACCCAAGGATATCCCAGTGGACTAGTCGATGATCGACAAGAGCACCGTCAGGCTGAGCCAAATCGCAGAAGACTTCTCCGATATCATTTATGAGACTTTAGACGACAACGATTGCGACGTGGATGTGGTTGGTGGGCATAGCTTAAAGCGGCATGCTTCTGGACGGACACGGAGCTAAGGTCAATGCCGTTGCCGTTTTGATCGACAAGAAGGGCAAGGACGAGATCGCGGGAGTACCCTTGGTCTCGCTCTTAAAGGTCATAAGAGAGGATTCCGAATAACCTCAAATTAATGGCTTCCATAAAAAACTTTGTCCATAATTCCGCCACATACGATCTGATTAGGTCTTAACGTATTCTGTTTTCTCCTAATTCGCCCGATATTTTTCGATTTTTTAGACAGCTAACGCTATGCTTGAATTTTACTTTTGGCAGAAGTCAAATGATCGAGATTGAAAACGACACTTGTGATTATCATCTTTACTCGAACCCTACCGATAGTAGTAACCGCAACGTGTCCTGCCTTGCAGATTTTTTTTGTGAACGCAAAATATCGTTCAACCGGAGATCTTTTATGAGATGTGCGAGAATGGGATCAATCCAGACTTTTTAGCTTTAAGTAAATAATTTACTTTTTATATGAAATTACTGATATTTATATCTCTTACAAATTAAGTCCCTTTTTTTAGGGACTTTACATGCAAAGCCGACCTTGCCGGAAAATTTAAATATTTATCCGGAGGACGTTTTATAGAACCGGAAAGTTTTCCGCAAAGGCCTTTCTTAATTTTATGAGCACAATATTTGGTGAGAAGCGGACGTTCCCTCCGGAAGAGCGACAGGATGTCAAATTGATAGCCCATGGTGACGAGTTCTATGCTCAATACGAACCGAAAGAAGGCTACTCTGTGGTTTACGACAGAGAGCTGGGCTTATTTTGTTACGCCTTCCTAAAGGATAAAGCCTTTTTCTCCAGTAAAATCTCTATCAATAAAAATCCGCCCAAGAATCTGGAAAAGCATCTGCAAGAGGCAGGCGACGTTCGCCTGGCCAGAGCGGATCAGAGCGCCAAAAGAAAGTGATGGCACCTTTTGCAGTATCTTGAAGGGAACTCATCCAAGCAGACAATAAGTTAAACAATATCGATCTTTGGCTCTTCTGCCCCAAACCAGAGCCTATCGGCTCACCCGGAGCGAGAGCTGTGCCAGAGGGCCTTTTGATGGCATTATGCCCTTTGCACAATTAGCTATTTAAGCCGAAATTTCCATTTATAAACAATGATCTTTCAGATCCTGGACGCCAACTACACCTATGATTCCGAGAGAAAACCTTTGGTGCAGCTCTTCGGCACTACCCAGGAGGGAATGAGCGTTACCTGTCGTGTGGCTGGCTTTAGACCCTACTTTTATGCGAGCGTGGATGAAAACCTACAGAGGAACGCCATTGAAGAGCTTCGTGCACAGGGACTGGATGTAGAGGAGGTGAAGCGCTTTGAACCCATCGGCTTTCAGAACACTCCTAAGAATATGCTCAAGATCACCACCCATGATCCCAAAGAGGTAAGAATTCTCAGGGAAAGAACGAAAGAGGTGGCCGGCATCAAGGCAGTCTACGAGACAGACATTCTCTTCAAGAACAGGTTTCTTATTGATCGGTCCCTTGGAGGCATGGGATGGGTGGAGGCGCCACTTCCAGAATGGACCGCCAGCCGAGAGGCCGGCCCCGTGGCCGCCTCTGCCCTACCACTGATGCGCGTTGAGGATCTGCACCCAGTGCAGCATGAGACCAATGCGCCTCTGCGCTTTATGAGCTTTGATATCGAGTGCCTGCCAGATCATGGAGAGATGCCAAAGGCGGAAAAGTCGCCGGTCATTTTAATCAGCATGGCCTTTATGCCTGCATATCAGGGCAATAAGGATTTGGTGCTGGTGGGAAAGAACATCGACTGCCTTCGTTTGGACACAAGAGCCTGCCAGGATGAGTACGATCTAATAACCCAGTTTGTCGCAGTCATTCGAGAATACAATCCGGATATCCTGGCCGGCTACAACTCCAATGAATTCGATTTTCCCTACCTGCAAGAGAGAGCCAGACAAAAGCACGTCAATACGCGGGTAGGCCGGGACGGTAACTCCTGGTATATAAGAAAGATCGTAAACAGAACAGATGTATCTATTACCGGCCGGGTGGTGGTGGACCTGCTGCCCATCATCCGCTCCTCCTACAGCCTCAAGCAGTACACTCTCAGAAACGCGGCAGCCGAGCTTCTCAAGATGAAGAAGTACGATGTGGACCCCAAAGAAATAGAGGGCCTCTGGGCCGAGGACGACGAAGGTCTGCGCCGCTTCATCAGCTACTCCCGAAGAGATGCCATACTGGCTCTGCATATGCTCCTCGACCTGCGGCTTATGGATAAGTACATCGCTCTCTCCAGAGCCAGCGGCTCACTGCTGCAGGACATCGTGACCGGCGGGCAGTCCGGCATGGTAGAAAACCTGCTCATGCGCCGCTTCCGCAAAAGTGGGAGGGTGGTGCCGCCCAAGCCCGATTCAGGGGTCTCGAATGAGCGCTATGTAGAAAACGAGGGACTAAAAGGAGGAGCCGTCCTGGTGCCGGCGAAGGGGCTAGTGGAGGATGTGGTCATCTTGGACTACAAGTCTCTTTATCCCACCATTATGATGGCCCATAACCTCTGCTACACGACCGTCCTGACCGGCTCGCAAGCCGTAGATAGTGCTACAAAAACTGGAGAGGAAGACATCATAACTGCCCCCTCTGGCGGCAGGTTCGTCTCGCCCCAGATCTTGCCAGGCATCATGCCTGCCGTCTTGCAGGAGCTCTTAGAAGAGCGGACGGCTACCAAAAATCTGATGATGAAGGCCAGCGAAGAAGAGCGCCGCTTTTTGGATGCCAAGCAGAACGCCATGAAAATTCTGCTCAACAGCTTTTACGGATACTCGGGCTACGCCCGGGCCCGGCTCTACAGCCTGGCACTTGCCAATTCGGTGACATCATTTGGCAGAGAGAACATCCTGCGCACCAAAAAGATCATTGATGAGATTGGCTCGGCCTACGTGATAGACGGGGAGGTGGTCTTCAAGGATGCACTGCCCTTCGGAAAGACGGCAAAGAAATGCTTTGACCTCTCAGTAGTCTATGGAGACACAGACAGTGTCTTTGTGCGTCTGCGGCCAGCAGCGGGGGCAATCACGCTCTCAGATGCAAAACTGATCGGCAGAAAGATTGCAGAAACGGTCACGTCTTCCCTTCCCAAGCCCATGGAGCTGGTCTTCGAGGCCTTCGCCAGGCGCGGCATCTTTTTGGCCAAGAAACGCTACGCTCTCTGGGTTTTTGAGCCAGCAGGCGACGACTGGAAAGATAAAATCAAGGTGCGAGGCATGGAGACCGTGCGGCGGGACTGGTGCGATCTGACTTCGAAAACGCTCAAGACATGCCTGGAGCTTGTCCTCAAAGAAGGCAAGGTGAACGAGGCTGTGGATCACGTTCGCTCAGTTGTCTTGCGACTGCAGAATCTGGATCTCGCCCAGGATCCGGGCATCTTGCAGGAGCTGACGCTCACCCGCCGCTACACCAAGAGCACGGGCTCCTACAAGAACAAGCAGCCGCATATTCAACTGGTTGAGAAGATCAGAGAGCGTGGCGGCACTGTGCCGGGCGTGGGCGACAGGGTGCCCTTTGTCATAGTCCAGGGAAAGAGAGGCAAAATGAACAAAGAGCTGTTCGTGGACAGAGCGGAGGACCCGGCCTATGTTTTGGAGAAGAACATGCCGCTGGACACAGAGTACTACGTGGAAAAGCAGATCCTTCCTCCCGTACTGCGCATCTTCGAAAGCTTTGGGGTCACCAAGAACCGGCTTTGCTCAGGAAGGGGACAGAGCAATCTCTTCAGCTTTTGCGAGGCGCCAAAAGAGCAGAAGCAGAAGTCGTTGTTTGATTTTTAACATTTAGCAGTTTTATGAGAGCAATGAAAAATAAGATAAAAACGAAACGGAAGCATATGTCCACATTTCGCTTTAATCTTAGCAGGGAAGAGAGTTTGTCTCGGTCAGGATCCTGACTCAATCCCATTTTACTTGATACCGGCGTGATGCTCCCGAAGCGATTTTACCCCCCGATCGACCCTTTTGAAAAGCGGCAATCCCTTTGGCTGCAGCCGAAGCTGCCGCAATAGTAGTGATATACGGCACCTTGTACTTGATGGCAGCCTTGCGAATATAGGAGTCGTCATATTGGATGGCTTTGCCGATGAGCGTGTTGATGACGAGCCGAATCTGCCAGTTCTTGATGGCATCGTCGATATTATGCCGGCCTTCATGTAGCTTTAAGATCAGATCCGTCTTCACACTATTTCCTGCAAGGAACTCATTCGTCCCTTTTGTGGCCATAATCTCAAAGCCCAGTTGGGACCGCCCTCGGGCTACGTTGAGTACCCCAGGCCGATCTTTGCCGGCGACCGTTATCAGTACAGTCCCATTCTCCGGAAGGGTCTGTTTGGCTGCTTCCTCTGCCTTGTAAAATGCCATTCCAAAGAAATCGACCAGGCCCAAAACCTCACGGTTCGACCGCATTTCCGGACCCGATATCGGATCAACATCTGGGAACATATTGAAGGGAAACACGGACCCCTTAACCTCAAAGTAAGGGATCTTTGCCTCCAGCACATAAACCATATCCCCGGCAAGGGCATACTGCATATTCATCAAGCCGACAACATGAAGCTCTTCGGCAATCCTCTGTGTATACTCTTTGATGGTTTTCAGGTGCCTTGGCGGAATGTTTACCGGGAGAATGGCGCAGGTAGAATCTCCGGAGTGAATGCCAGCCAGTTCAATGTGATCCATTACAGCCGGAACAAATGCCTCACTGTCATCGGACAAGGCATCGGCTTCCATCTCCTGGGCATTATCAAGGAACCGATCGATGAGAATGGGCCTCTCAGGAGTTACATCCACGGCTGCCAGAACGTACCGCTCCCGCATCTCAATATCGTGGATCACCTTCACGCCCCGACCGCCCCGAACATAAGAAGGCCACACCATAAGCGGATAGCCTATCCGGTTCGCGACCATCCTGGCCTCCTCCAGGCTGCTGGCCATGCCAGATTCCGGCATTAGCATTTTCATCTGCTCCATCACCTTGCGGAATCGATCGCGATCCTCGGCCAGGTCGATGGCGTCTACCGATGTTCCCAGAATAGTTACACCGGCATAGGCAAGCTCCCGGGCAATATTGAGCGGCGTCTGGCCGTTGAACTTGACTATCACCCCCATCAGGCGTCTCCTCTTCGTCGATGCTGAGGACACCGTCCACAGTCAGAGGCTCAAAATATAGCTTGTCTGAGGTATCATAGTCTGTAGATACCGTTATCAGATTGCAGTTGACCATGATGGTCTCGTATCCCATATCTCGGATGGTAAATGTAGCATTGACACAGCAGTAGTCGAATTCGATCCCCTGGCCGATGCAATTGGGCCCGGCACCATGGCCTTATGCCTGCTTTTCTGCAGCTCTGGCGAAATGGTCGGCATGGGCGTTGTGCAGTAGGAGTCGCCGGTATGAACCCCCATAGCGTCAACGTTCTCAATAAAGCAAACTGTGATCATCTGGTTCATAGCGTCGCGAACAACTTCCAGCTCCTACCAGCCCAGCGCAGGCTCTTCAATTAGAATCTGACCGATGAGACTGGCTACAATTCCTCTGCTGACGACGATGCGCAGCTCTTCCACATTATAAACCAGTCCACCGCCGGTACCACCCATTGTATAGGCCGGACGCACCACAACAGGATAGACAAGCTCTGTGGCCACTGCTACTGCATCCTCAACATTGTAAACGGCTGTGCTCTTCTGCACCTCGATGCCCAGGACGTTTATCGTCTCTTTGAAGGCAATGCGGTCCTCTCTCGATTGCATCAATTTCCACGCCGATTACCTTAACCCCGAATTTGTCCAGGATTCCCGCTCGATCAAGCTCGGAGTTTAAATTGAGATCGGACTGACTGCCCAGATCTGGCAAAATAGCATCCAGTCTCTCCTTTTCAATGATCTACGCCACTCTAAATTCAGCGGCTCGATATAGGTGATATCGACCAACACGGGTCAGTCATGATAGTGGGATTGGAGTTCGCCATATATCATTTTTAGCTATTAAGTTTACCTGTCTTGCGCAGCTAGTTGGTTATGTCATTATTGCTACAAACGGTTTTATGTTATAATCCACCATCCGATTTCTATGAGAATTAGTTCTGCAGAAGAGATGACAGCACTCGACACCAATTGCAGATATTTTGGCCTGCTGCCCTTGCAGCTCATGGAGAATGCTGGTGCAGCGCTAGCTCGCGTTGTCATGGCCAAGGCGAAGGGAAAGAGGATCGCCATCGTCGCCGGTCGCGGCAATAACGGCGGCGATGCCTTTGTCGCTGCCCGCCATTTGGTCGACTCTGATGTAACCGTTTACCTCCTGGGCCGGTCCAGGGATATTGCCACAGAGGAGGCAAAGAGAAACTGGGACATTTTGGAACGACTAGGCTATGACTTGCGCGTGATTGCGGACATCACTGATCTGTCCCTGGGAGAATACGACCTGATAATAGACGCCATCTTCGGCACAGGCGTGCGAGGCAGCGTCAAAGGCCTGGAGGCCCTGGCAATAGATGCCATCAATTCCGGAGGAAGGCCGGTGATATCTGTCGATGTTCCAAGCGGACTAGGAACCAACAAGGTCGTGATGGCCGATGCGGTGGTGACATTTCACCGGCAGAAACCGGACATGGCCGACAATGTCGTTGTAGCTGATATCGGCATACCACCTGCGGCAGAATTCTTCGTAGGAGAAGGCGACTTATGGCTGATGGGAAGAAGGTCCCAGGAGAGCCATAAGGGAGACTCTGGAAGGATACTGGTGATCGGCGGTGGGCCGTATACCGGCGCTCCGGCACTCTCGGCGTTGGCCGCATTGCGGGCGGGTGCGGACATTGTCACCGTGGCCGCGCCGAAGCCTGCCGCCAGGGCCATCGCCACTTATTCGCCCAACCTGATTGTACAGGAGCTATCAGGAGATCACCTCTGCCCTGAGGACACAACAGTTCTGGCGGAACAGATTGCCAGGCATGATGTGGTGGTCATGGGCATGGGACTGGGAAGGCATGCCGAGACGATGGCCGCATTGGCCGAGATCATGCCTCTCTGCAAGAAGCCAGTCATAGATGCCGATGCTCTTCATCCGGACCTCCCCTTAAGAGGCATTGTCACGCCTCATGCAGGCGAGTTTCGGAGAATCAGCGGCGTTGCTCTGGTGGATCTGGACTACAAAGAGAGGACGGAGCCGCTTAAACGATTTGCCCGCGAAAAAAATTTGGTGATCCTTCTCAAAGGCAAAGTCGATCTGATATCTGATGGAGAAGTGGTGCGAGCCAATACCACAGGAAATCCTGGCATGACCGTGGGCGGAACTGGCGATGTCCTGGCCGGAATTACGGCCGCATTTTACGCTCGAAGCTCGGCCCTGAGGGCAGCGACGGTGGCAGCCTTTGTCAATGGCAAGGCTGGCGATCTGGTCTATCCTGAGAAGGATTTCGGCATGATTGCAACAGACGTAATCGAGAAGATCCCCGAAGCCATGAGACTGTGAGATCTTGGCTGAAGATGAGACGCTGGCTGGAATGGTAGATATCACGAAAAAACCTGCGGCTTTCAGAAAGGCCACAGCCACTGGAGCGATCCTGCTTCAAGAGGTAACAATTGAGGCCATAAAATCCGGCCAGGTGAAGAAGGGTGACGTTTTTACCACTGCCAGGCTGGCTGCTATCCTGGCTGTCAAGGACACGCCCCGTTTGATCCCGCTCTGCCATCAGATTCCCGTCACCGGATTGGAGGTGAAATTTGAAATCGAGGAGAAGCGAGTCAAAGCGACAGTTACCGTGACATCGGAGGGGAAGACGGGCGTGGAGATGGAGGCACTGACAGGGGTTGCAGCGGCACTGCTGAACGTTTGGGATATGGTGAAGTATCTGGAGAAGGATGAGACTGGAAACTATCCCGAGACAGAGATGGAAACGATTCGGGTGATGGAAAAGATAAAAGGATAATCAATAGTTGATCCCAAACGCAGGCAGCCTCTCGCGTGCTGCCTCGCGCGCCTGCTGGTGCTCTACCAGGAATCTTTCTATCTTCTCGGCCACATCCTTTTTGCAAGTTCCACACATGCGCCTGCCTGAGCGACATTCTGCATCCAGCTCCAGAAGTTCCTTATCGTCCTCGGTGAGATGGAAGACCAAAAATTCGTAGATAGAGCATTTTTCGGGTTCGCCTCCCAGCTTCTTTTGCTCGGCCAGGCTCTGTCGGCCACCTGTGATGGCCCGCATGACTTTCTTGGCGGCATCTTTCGGATCTTCCGTAAGAGCGATATGGCTCTCCGGCTTGGAGGAGGACATCTTACCTCCGGTAAGACCAGTCATGAACCGATGGTAGATGGAGGCAGGAGGTATGAAGCCGTAATGCCCATGCTCAATCTCTAATTTTATTATGAGTCGATCGATTGCTTCCAAGAGGACGCTCGAGCTGAGGTCGTCCCGATCTTGGATCTCTGTGACATCGATATGCTCCTCGTGCCGCGTCACCCGTCCCAACCCTGTTTCCTTCAAAGCCGATTCCGCAGCCTGCATCAGCTCTAAGCTGGCCGCTTTGCCCCGGATGCTTATGTAATCTTTGCGCATCTCCACCAGAAACTTTCTCATGCGGTAGGCCAGGTCGCGAGTGAGCTTGATGTGAGGATCTTGATCGGCACCGACAGGGATGACTACTGGCTTGGGTCCGCCGAATTCCTCTAATTGCGTGTGAAGAATGTCTGCGCTCTGGGCCATGACGCTCTCCATGTGAGAGATATGGGTTTTGCCGGAAAATCCATAGATAGCGCTGACCTCTGAGAAATTGGCCTCCCTACCCAGCTCGAAAGCCAGATTCCTCATTGTATAGTTCTCCGACTGAAAGTAGATATGGCTACCCTCTTTCGGAGCAAAGCCCAGGGCGATAAGGCTGAGGATGTACTCGTTGATGCCTAGGACCCTGCATTTCTCCCAACCGACGCCTCGTACGGCATGAGCTTCCATGTCGGCAATAGCTACAAAAGCGTCCCCACCCTGCTGCTGGTGCCAGATTATCTCGTTCATAACCATCATGTGGCCGAAATGAGCTCTGCCTGATGGCATGAAGCCGCTCATGACGGCAAAAGGCTCATGCCTTTGCATGGCACTAAGAACAGAGTCGTAATTTCTGTGGCCGAAGATGATCTTGCGCCTCATGTAGGGATGAGGGTCTTTAAGCTTGGGAAGGATATCATCAAAGCTCGATATGCCAAACTCCGCAAAAAGCTTGGTGTAATCGTCCACATGAACTGCGCCCCAGGGATCAAGCTTCAATTCCATGCCCCAAGGAACTGAAAACGATGATATATCTATCTTATCTCATCATCCTTCTTGCATCTTTTTTAATATTGTTAATTATTTTACAATTTTCGAATTTTTGTGGTTTGCTCCTCTATGCCAATGGGCAGAAAAATTCAATTTTATTTAATTTATAAATAGAAATATATATTGTAATCATGTGGAATTAATATCTTCGCGCAGTTGCATATTTATAGCGTAATCTTAAGTCCAACAAAAAGAAATTGTCTAGAAATAAACTATATATATCATAGGGTATTTCTTATATCTAAATATAAAATGAGGTCACTGTGAGACAATTTTCTGTAAAAGTTCTGGATGATGCAGATAGAGAGTTCGTAGAGGTTCTGCGAGAACTCAACATTCCCCGGAATGTGGCCAGTATGATCACCTATCTAGCCAATGTAGAAGAGGCCACGTCTCGAGAGATTGAGATAGGCTCGAACCTACGTCAGCCCGAGGTGAGCATTGCTATGCGTACGCTATGCAACAACAACTGGGTGGAAGAGAAAGAGATTAAAAAAAAAGGAAAAGGCAGACCCATGAAGGTCTACAGGCTTACTATATCTTTAGACGAGATCATAAAGCACTTTGAGGATGAAAAGAGAAAAGTGTCGGCCAAAACCCAGAAGAGCATCGAGAAGCTCAAGGAGCTGAGTCAGGGCCTTAGCGCAACGCCTTCATGAAGGATTTATTTTTCCTCGTCTCCCCTACCCCGGAGGTCATCGAGGTTCTCTTCCATGAGCTTCTTGCTTTTGATCTCTTCCTTTTTGCCACCTTTTCTCTCGGTATTTCTTTTCCTAAAATCAGCCAAGAATCTCACCTATATTTCATCAATTCCGGGAACTGTAATTAACCTTTCTATCATCCTTCCATCACTGCCAAACAGGCCCACTGGTCATAAATTCCTTTGGAGTCGCGATTATCGATTATTCTGCCCTTCCAGCCGGCTTCCTCAAGAGCCTTCGCGATGAGTTCCGCTTCCTTTTGAGTGTAAACGGTAAATAGAACCATTTCTTTCGCGAGGCAGGAGGCTTTAAGGAGAACGTCCCTCCAGAGAGGCCAGTTGAAATCATCTATCAGCCCCACCATGAATCCCAGAACGGTATGGAAAGACCGGGCAGGAAAGATGCGCGGCAAAAGCCTAGCATCCAGGACAAAACATCTCTTGGGGTCCAAGAGTTCGCTCTTTAGGCCCAGGCACAGATCGCAGCGATCGGAGTCCATCGAGAGGGGATTCTGTCCCAGACGGACAAGCGCCTGTGTGGCCATGCCGCTGCCGCAGCAGATCTCCAGGATGCTTTCATCTTCAGACAATATTGGCGGCAAAAACTGCATCAGCCTCTCGATTCTCTCATCTACGTAAAGAGGCGCTCCTTTCAGAGAGCAGCTCTCGCAGAAAAGCTCTGCCGCCAGAAAATTGGAAAAATATTCCGTCAGAGCCTGGAAAAAATCCGTCTCATTTGCCCGCACCATTTTGATGATACTCGATCTCCATTTCCCGGCATGCTCCAGCAAGATTTTTTGTGAGGAATATTTATCCGTGAGAAGCAGCCATAGCTCTGTCGGCTCGGATAAGTGCAGGGCAAATCCCAGATCTTTGACCTCGATGCAGGCATCTGCATCCAGCCCCTCCTGCAGTATCTCTGTTGTGACAGGCAGCTCCAGCAGATCTTGCCAGGACTCTTCTGCGAGAAATACGCGCTCCTCTTCTCCCAGGTCCAGTAGACGATTTAGTAGCACAAGCCCCTTTCTTTTGCCCCCGGAATATCAAGCTTCTCGCCACATTAAAACACATCTCCCACTTTATGCCGCCACAATACCGCCGGAACAGATATATTATATTCCTGGCAAAATGGGGCTGTTTGAAACTGGTAGATCTGCCCGGCGTGGGCTCTCGCATAAGAGAGCGTCTCTTAGAGCAATACGGTGATGAGGAAAAAGCCTTGCATGCGATCTTGAACGCAGATGTGGCAGGCTTATGCAGAGCTCTGAGCGAACGCCATGCTCTCCACTTGATCTCGTATGCCCGGGGTTTGAGGTATGCAGTCACGCCCGAGCAGTTCCTGGCCACAGATGAGGCAGCCAGGATCCAACAGACGCTCATCTCCAGGCTGGCGGGCTATGCTCATACCGAATACGCCCGGCTCAAGATCGGCACTCTATTTGCCTCTTCCTCAGCAGAGTTTCTGGCAGAGAATCGCAAGATCGCTCTGGCGGCTAGCCTGGCAGCGCAGAAAGTGCAGGGACAGGGGCTGGAGGAGCTGCTGAAAAAGATCCGGCCGCTGCGGGAGAAGGCGGCGGCGAGGGTTCGGGAGAGAGCTGTGGCCGCCACATCTGCAGAGGCATTTCAGAGGCTGAAAGAGCGAGGGCTGGACAGGTTGATCGACTTGCACCTGACTGAGAGCCCGGCTGAGCTGATGGATCTGACCAGGAGCTACAACCACGTTAGCCTTGCTGGCGAGGAGATGGATGGGCCGGAGGAGATGGAAAAGGCCGAGTCTTTAGAAGAGTGGTATCTGGTGCCTGAGGCGGTCCTTGGATTTTATGAGGATAATTCGGAATGCCTGCAAGCGGCTACCCAGGCAGCAGGAAGGCTGAAGGACGCAGGCGTAGCCGGATTTGCCGGATGGGAGAGCCTGCAAAAGCTGCTCATAAGGCTGAGTGTGAGCGAGGACCTCGAGGTGGAACGGCTGGAGCGGCTGGCGACAAGCCTCGGCAGATGCGTAGGCGAGGCGGCCTCTTGGGCCAATGAGGAGCTGAAGAGGAAGATTGAAAAGAGCTCACTTACCCTGGGAGGCACGGACCTGCTTCTGGTCATGAGCAGGGGAGAGGGCGTTAGGGAGCTTTTGGAGGTGCAGATGAAGAGCGTCTTTGCCGAAGTACTGAAGGCGGCAAAGGCGCGCGCCGCGAGCGAGCTGGAAACGCAGGGCGCGGAAACGGTGTGGCTAGATGAAATCTTCTCGGCAGAGGTCTGCTATCCACTGGAGCTGGACCGGCAGGCACTGCGCGCCTTTGAGCAGGAGCTGCGAAGCCGCAGGGAAAAGCGGGGCTTGAAGGCAAAGAGAGAGAACGCGCGAGGCTTGCAGGACAAGAGGGATGAGACTGCTGCGCTCGTGCATGCCCTTATGGAGTTTGACTATGCCTATGCCCTGGGCAGCTTCGCCCTGCAGGAAAGCCTGGCCTTTCCCGAATTCGTCGATGAGTCGTGCATCTCCTTTGAGGATGGTCGCCACCTTTTTTTGGATCAGCCAGATCCAGTGAGCTATTCTCTGGGAGAAAAGGATCATGCGGAGAAGGTGGCCTTGCTTAGTGGCGTCAACTCAGGCGGCAAGACCTCGCTCCTGGACCTCATCGCTCAGATCGTCATCCTGGCGCACATGGGCCTGCCTGTACCTGCACGAGCCTGCCGTCTCTCCATTTTTGAGGAGTTTTACTACTTCAGCAAAAGCCGCGGCACTCTCTCAGCCGGAGCCTTTGAGACTGCCATGAAAAAGTTCGCTGTGGTGGAGAACGAGAAGAAAAAGCTGGTCCTGGCGGACGAGCTGGAGGCCATCACAGAGCCTGGCGCCTCAGCACGCATCATCGCCTGCATGCTGGATGAGCTGAACAGGCGCGGATGCGTGGCCGTTTTCGTCAGCCACCTGGCAGAGGATGTGAGACGCTACGCGCAGACGCAGGTTCGAGTGGACGGCATAGAGGCGGAGGGTCTGGACGAGAACAACAACCTGCGCGTTTGCAGAAGCCCGCGTTATGACTATCTGGCCAAGAGCACTCCAGAGCTGATACTCGATCGACTGGTGCGCTCCACCAAAGGGCCGGAGCGGGAGTTTTATGCGAGACTGCTGGCGAAGTTTAAGTGACTCGCAGGTAAAAGGGCCTATGCACACCGTTACTCGAGCTCATGGGGCTCCTTTTATATTCTAGAGGCGGACTAATTTTATGGAAATCTGGCAAATAGCCGTGATCTGTATCCTCATGTTCCCCCTCTTTCTGATCGCCAACTACATCATCGTCAAGAAGGCGGCATCGGAGCGAAGGAGGCGCGACGAGCGAATAGAGCGGGCCGTTGCTGCAAGCGTGGCTGCCAGCTATGCAGACAAGGGGCTGGCCCGGCAGAGCTGGCCCAAGTACAAGGCGAAGAGGAAGAAGAAAAGGGAGTAAGATATTTATTCGATTCGAAAAAAATTGCCGCTTCTTTTGGCATTCAGCCCCTCTCCGGTACGAACATCCTTTCTAATCGAAGAAACAGCAGTCGCCCGTAGGCCTGCGCGCATGTGGGCGTGCCTGCATTGGGTCCGAGCAAACGCGCCTGGCGCCAGATGAGCAATATTTGCATATACTAAAAAGTGAACTTATACATCATGGTAACCAGCGTTTCAGCATCCGTTTGGACAATCATGTGCGGAGCATGATGGATGAGATGAGAGATGTCAACTGGCAGACGGAGATCAGGGACGCTGTGGAAAAGATGGTTCGGGAGAAGAAGCATCACTTTTTGGCAAAGACCCACCAGTTGAGAATGAATATGTTGCCCATAGAGAGCAACGCCGCAGAAATGATAAGAGAGGATCGGTATGCAGGATAATGTCATCTTGAATTCATCTGTCATAGCGGCCAATCATCTTCTTTCGGGACACAGTATTTGAGAAAATTGCAGATGCCATTGCGAGATGAACCTTATTGTCCTGAATCTGTCCATGGCCGAGGTGGGCAATGTCGCATGGAAACGAGTAATTCATTTTCAGGAGGACCATGAGCTTACATTCTCTGTCCATCAGTAGTACACGGGCCTCATCTTCGAGGCTTGCCACCTCATCAGGGCGAGCGAACTGATCAGTGTGGCTTATGAAATTGCAGTGGAGAACAAAATTGCCTTTTACGACTCACTCTTTCTGCGACTTCTGAAAAGGAGAATGCACCACTGCTGACTATAGATCGAAAGCTGTACGAGAAGGCCAGAGGGAAGAGAAATATGCAAATGATTTGAGACATGCAAGGCATTGTCAGCAGATCAATCGTCAACCAATGGCTCAATTGATGGTGTCAGGGCTTTAGCCCGACTGTGGCCTGGGATCGTGTGCTTCCTTCAACCCGTCCTCTTCCTCTTGCACACCGCTGAGGCGACCCACGGAGAGTTGGCCTGCCCAAGATAGGCCGAGGAGTGTAGCGAACGAGGGGGGAAAGACGCGAGAAATTTTTAATTATAACATCCTATTTTAGAACCGATTTTTTAAGAGACACTGACAGAAAAAATAAAATAAAATATTCGCATTTATGATCAGTATTAAAGATGAGAATATACCCCAGGTGATGCCGATCTATGTTGATTGAATTTGATTTGGAATGCTCTGATCCAAGTATAAATGAACGCATTGACGGCAAAACGCCAGAAACATGTAATAAAATATTTCAATTACTTCAGATTTAACCGATCGATTTTATAGGGTTTTATATTATTCTCCTGCCTGCCGTTGCCTCGTCCCTCGAGCCTCTCCGCCCCCTTCAGTGGTAGATATCTCTGCGGAAGACGTCTAGAAATGATTTTCATTTGCAGCGATGATGCCCGCAGCTTGCCTGCACTGTTCCAGGTTCCTGGTGGGTTCGGCTATGCAGGAAATGCAAAGATCATTTTGGACGGTAGACAATCATCATGTGAGCCTTCCCAGAGCGGGTCAGCCCTTACAGTGGGACCTTTCCAGTGCACTACAATTCTGCAGACACATCACAATTAATGAATGAGAACAAAATCCAGAAGTCTCAGATAGTGGAACAGAATGGATTGAGCTATACAATCCTACATCCCAAGCAGCCAATATCGACGGATGGAAGCTCATCGATAGTTACTATGGAAATATCGTCTCCATCCCCCTGGATACGGTTATCATGCCTGATGGCTATCAACTCCTCAACTGGACCAATGGATCATTGATCAACTCCTACCCAAGCCACAGCTCACTCTTGGATTCAGCGGGTAGAGAAGTGGACCGCACCCTGGATGCCAAGGATGATAAGAATAATAATTTCTGCTGGGCACGCTATCCGAATGGCAAGGATCTGAACAGCGATCTGGATTGAAATCTTCAGGAGGCAACTCCAGGAACATATAATGGAGGTAGCTCTGTCGATATTTATGCAGGAGAACCTATGCTCTTGCGTTTCAATCTCACAGTCGGCTGCTGCGCACCCAGCCAGACGAAGCTATCTGTGGATATACTCTCCTCAGCCGGCAGAACTTCCGCGCCAGCACTCCCTTTAAACATCGGAAGGGCAAATATAAGCATTTCCGCCTCGCCGGAGAGATTCGATATCGCCAAGGGCGATGAGATCGTCTGGACCATTCTGCTGGAAAACGACGGAAACGGAACGGCCTACGACGTCATTGTCAATGTCACGCTGAATCAGGGCTTACAGCTTGTAGATATAGAGGATTCCGATTAACCTCAAATTAATGGTTCCCATAAAGAACTCTGTCCATGATTCCGCTACATACGATCCGATTAGGCCTTAAAGCATCCTATTTTCCACCCAATTCGCCCGACATTTTTCAATTTTTTAGACAGATAACGCTATGCCCGAATCTTACTTTTGGCAGAAGTCAAATGATAGAGATCGAAAACGATACCCGTGATTATTATCTTCACTCGAACCCCACAGATAGTAGTAACCGCAACGTGCCCTGCCTTGCAGATTCTCTTTGTGAACGCGAAATACCGTTCAACCGAAGATCTTTTGTTGAGTTTCTCTTGTTACGCATCTCATCCTCATAACTTAGGGGATGGCCCCGTGCGGCTTTTTTCATGACAGCATCGTACCCTTTTGTCTTCGCACCAAAATATCCCTTATCAGAATAGCGAGCTTCGCCTTCATTAGCCAAATTCACCTGGCTATCGTGGACTTTAGCAGTTGTAACCTCGATTTTGTAAATCATGCCAAAATCTTCATCCATGGCACCATGGAGCTCGTATCCTAAATAGGATTTTGTTCCCTTTTTCTCCCAGGTTCCATCCTTGCTACGCCGAGCCTCGGCTTCCTCTTCGCGTGGTGCATCGTTCTTGGCATGACCAGGATCCGAAGTTATGAATGATGCATCCTGCATTATCCCCGTCTTCATTTTTAGTCCCATGGCATCAAGCTGCTCTTGCAGCTCGTTCCAAATTTCCTTATTCACTCGCGATCAGCCAATTCTCTTTCAAGCCGCTCACCTGAAAGGTTGTAAAGCTGCTGAATGAATAAGAACCTGAACATCACGATAATATCGATATTAGGGCGTCCACCACGCTCAGTATTATTGCAGAACAATATGTTTAGTTTAGGTATGAAATCGTCCTAGTTTATTCCATTCCCGATCTCTACCAATCCATCTACTAATTATTTGATTCGTTCATACTCGTGACGAATAGCAAAGTCGGTCAGAGTTCTCATGACAAGTCATATTGTATAAATAGTATTTATAGATGACGATTTAATAGGGGTTTTCGGAATCCCCAATAATACATTCCTTTTTTCAAATGCCATATCATCAGCTCGAAGGCTTCATTGAGCGGATTTTCGCCTACGAACCAGAATTATTGGCCGCTGATTACACCACACTTCATAAGCGTGCCTCTAAGCAGGATCTTGGGATAGATATACCAGAGAAAGATGCAGTTGTTGCAGTTGATTCGACTAGGATAAAGATAACAAATAGAGGAGGACTGGATGCGCGAGAAACATGGAACGCAACGAAGAGGATGGCTTAAGGTTCATGTGACGGTTGATGTTGCATCAAAGAGATTGCTCTCTCTCGAAGTTCAGAAGAAAATGCCTCGGATAGCAAGGTATTACGCCCTTTGTTGAAAGACGTCAATTTCGAAGATGCGTTGGAGGATGGCGCATATAACACAAATGGCGCATTTGAATTTATGAAATCCGAACAGTGCAGATTGTCTTGGCATTAAGATAAGAGGGAACGCAGTTGTAGGCAAAGAAGAATCCGCCAGATCAATGGCTGTTCTGGAATACCAAAAAAGGGATACAAAGGTTGGAGTCAAATGCATCAGTATGGGAGACAGTTGGCAGTTGAGGGGGCTCTTCTCATCAATCAAGCGGATCTTTGGTGAGACTGTTAGAGCAGCTTCACCCGAGGGAACGATTTCAGATGTAAAAAAAGCATTCATTTTGTACAATATACTTATTAGCATATAGATAATTGTGTTAAACTAAACAATGAATTTAAGCTCAAATAAATAATAATATAATAATTATGCAACATAACATATATTAGCCAATTTGTAAGTGTTTTATCGGATTAAATAGAGCTTCGAAAAGTTCCCCGCTACAATTGCCATATAAAGACGGGAGGTTAAAGCCCGTTAATCGATGACAATGGAAAAGCTAAAAGCTTATGCAATATTGCAGATATTTTGGAGATGAAAATACATGAAGTTAATTGTGGTAATTGCCGTTTTAGTTATGCTCATTTTAACCATCTCTCCTGCACTTGGAGAGATGACCGATTACCAGAGAGGGGTGGCCAATGGACTGAAGATCGGAATGTTTATGGGCGAATATTATGGACGGGGCCAGTACGTAATGGACTATGCTGGGCAATTTAATACATATCTGGAAAGCTATAACCAGTTCCTTTGGGCGTCTTTTGCCAACAACCAGACCCTGATTAATGAGTTCATACGTTTGCCCATTGCTGTCACGCCTCGATCCTCAAGCACAGGATTACTGAAACAAGATGCAAGCGGCAGAATTCTTGGTTATCCAGCGGATTCTTACTACACGTGGATCGGTGCGGTTCCAGGAACGAGACCCATAAATCCCCAAGATGCGCTCCCCGGTGTGTAGATGAAAAACAATCCCCGGATGGCTGCCGGGAATTCTGCACTTATGAACGCATTGCTCATACAAAAAGGACGAAAAACTGATATAATCGCTAAACCATTAAATTGCTCGATATGGGCGATGAAGGCAGTCCGCAGTTTCGAGACATAGACCCCCCGTTAGTGAAACTAGCCAAATTTCGCGAATTCAAGAATACTTCAATAGAACGCAAATACGAATGAGCACCCTTTGAGATGAGTTATCCGCCCATATCAGGACGGGAATAATCATTGAACCGCAGAGAAATAAA
>CAWDQJ010000004.1:0-199337 GCA_963804475.1 Methanotrichaceae archaeon | reverse complement strand
AGAGGTTCGGGTTAAAGGTTGGCAAGGACGAGCTCTTGCAGATGTACGAGGACGAGATCGAGGCCTACCCAGAGGCGCAGGAAGTGCTGGATCAACTCGCAGAAAGCTACGATTTGGTGGCGACATCCAATGCTGCCCGTGAGTTCATCGACATTGAGCTAGAGGGTATTTCCTACTACTTTCGCGAGACATTCTCTGCCACCTCAGATTTCCGGGAGGTCAAGAAATCGCCTCCCTACCACTACTGTCTGCGCCCACATGGGCGCCAAGCCCCTCGAGGTCCTGCACATCGGCGATCATTACCATTATGACTATGAGTCGCCTCTGCAGGCGGGCCTGGAGGCGCTCTTCTAGACCGCAAGGGCGAGCGCTCTGGCCGCGAGGTAGTGGGCGATCTGCGAGAGGCTGCGGTGCTGATCCACGGCGGCCTTTGATTAGAAAAGGATAATTATGAAGCAGAAGACTCGGCTCATCCTGGCACTGGATGTCACCTCCAGGGAAAAAGCCCTTGCATTAGCTGTGCAGCTCAAAGATTACTTCGACGCCATCAAGATCGGTTATCCCCTTGTTCCTTTGCTGGCCTGGAAATAGTAAAGGAGATCACTGCCATTGCGCCTGTCATCGCAGATCTAAAAGTGGCCGACATTCCCAACACCAATCGGCTGACTGCGACGTGGCGCAGGTGCAGGCGGCATCATCGCCCAGGCCTTCCCTGGAAAAGACTCACTGCAAGCCTGCGTAAAGAGTGCCGAAGCCTACGAAGCCGATCTCTTTGTGGTCACGGAGATGAGCCACCCCGGAGCGGAGCTATTTATGGCACCCCTGGCCGGAGAAGATGGCCAGGCTGGCTGCAGAGGTGGGCGCAACCGGTGCGGCAGCCGCTCATGCGTCCAGAGAGAATTAAGCTGATCCGCGCCATCATTGGAGAGCGTATCATCATATCGCCTGGCGTAGGCGCTCAGGGCGGCTCTGCCTGCGCGGCTCTGGAGGCCGGTGCTGACTATCTGATTGTGGGTAGATCGATTATACTCAGGCAGAGGATCCGGAGTCCCCGCAAAGAAGCTTCTTTCTTGTTCGTTAGCTTGAATCGATAGCAAATGCTGGCCTGGTCGATTCCGGCCTGCTAACATCTTTTCGAAACGTTTCTATGCTATGCAATCTAATATGTTACTATGATTGTAGCAGACTTCGCCGCCATTCCCATGGGCACGGGAACCAGTGCCTCAGATTATGTGCAGGCCATTCATAAGCTTTTGAGACAGTCCGACATTAAATTCGCTGCCTGCCCCATGTCCACAGCCATTGAAGGTGAGCAGCTTTGAGCAGCTCTTTGGAGCGATCGAGAAGGCTAATAAAAAGCTGGCCGAGATGGGTGTGCAGAGAATAATAACCTCCATCCGCATCGATTACCGTTTGGATAAAGATGTATCTATCGAGTCCAAACTGGGAATATCGAAATGAATATTAATGAGTATACATTTGCTCGTATTAACTTGGTGTCTTGATTATGGGTAGCTACTTTAGCGATAAATATAATGAGATCGGTATCACATTAGAGGAGCTAAATCGCAAAATTTACGAGATCTGCTCGACTTGCTAGGCCGTTTCAGAGACGATAGAGAGCCTCAAAATCGGCCTGGAAGAGCTGGGGGATAGAAGCTGAAACATCATCAGCATCATTTACGAAGAAGTAAAGACGAGCTTTGGCTTTCATGAGGTAATCGCACCCGTGGCCAGCTTATGGACATAATTGACTTTCTGCCTGATGCCATTTTTGTTATCAGCAGGGCATGGTGCAGTCATAGCCTGGAATCAGGCATCGAGGCTATGGCTGGCATTAAAGCCAAAGATGTGCTGGGAAAGGCGCACCATGAGTATATCATTCCCTTCTACGGCAAACGCCGGCCGATGCTCGTCGATCTCGCGCTTGATTATAATAAGAAATCACCAGATGAATATGACGAATAGGGCAGGAGAGATTGGATTTGGAATGAGCGGTATGATAATCTAAAGAGACATGAAGACGGTAGTCTATTTCGGGTGGCCTTTCTGCCAAGATAAGAGGAGACGAGGCTTTTTTGCAGGGAAGTGCGATCACGCTTTACGATTCTTGAAGGGCAATGTCACCGGTGCCATTGAAGCCATGCGTAATATTACAAAGTGCATGGTGGCTCAAATAGAGCTAAATAAAAGCGGAGGCTGGGAATAGATCTCTTTTGGATGATTCCCGATATGACGTTCCTGATTGCCGAGGACGGCACTTTATTGGATTATAATGCGCCGGAGACTTCATTGCTTCATATGCCTCGACAATCACTCTTGGCGAGAGAATACGGGATTTCGTGCCGGATAGTATGGCGGAGCAAGCTTTTCACCGTGCACATCAGGCCAAAAAACCGGAAAGATGCAGATCTTTGAGTATGTGTCCTCCAAAACGGCAGGATATCCTTCTTTGAAGCACGCATCAATCCCCCGCAGAGAAGATGCATTTCTCGTGCTATTGCGAGATATTACCGATAGCAAAAAGGCACAAGAGGCCCTTCGCAAGGTCAAGGAAGCTGCTGAAGTAGCTGCTTGCGCCAAACCGAATTTTTAGCTAAAACATGAGCCACGAGATCAGAACTCCCCCTCAACGCCATCATAGGCATGACGGGGATACTTCTCGATACGCCTCTCCTCCCAGATCGAAGAGACTGCCTGGATACGGTGCGCAGCAGTGGTGATGTCCTCATATACGTTATCAACAATATCCTTGACTTCTCCAGGATCGACGAAGGCAAGAGGGAGATGAAAAGCAGCTCTTCGAACTGCGCAAATGCAATGAAGTGGCCATGGACCTGCTGACGCCACTTGCTATCGAGAAGTACATCAACGTTTATTAGCATATTGATGTGCTGTGTCGCATAGTTGTTATAGTATTATTTATTTGAGCTAAAATTCATTATTCAGTTTAACATAGTTATCTATATGTCTATAGGTATGTCATTCAAAATGAATACTCTTTCGACCTCTGAAATCATTCACTCGGGTGACGCTGCCCTAACAGTCTCACCAAAGGTACGCTTGATCGATGAGAAGAGTCCTTCAAATGCATCATTTGCGTCATATGCACCATTCGCCAAAGCATCCTTAAAATTGACGTCCTTCAACAAATGGCGTAATACCTCGCTATTCTCTTCGCTACGTTCCATGTTTCTCGTGCATCCAGTTCCCTCGATTTGTTACCTTTATCCCAATCGAATCAACTGCAATAACTGCATCTTTATCTGGTATATCTATCCCAAGATTATTCTTAGAGATACGCTTATGAAGTGTAGCGGATTCCTAATAATCTCTAATTTTGGTCACTTGTTTGTAAATGGTATATAGCGCGCCGGCTGGATTTAGTGGATTTATAGGAATCCTCTGTAGTGTAATCAGCGGCCAATAATCCTGGCTCGCAGGCGGAAATTCGTCCAATGGATCCTTCAAGCTGATTATATGGCATTCGAAAAAAGGAATATATTATTGAGGATTTCGAAAGACCATATTAAATTGTTATATATAAATACTATTTATACAATACAATTTGTCATGTAAAATCTGACCGACTTTGTTATCCGTCATGAGTATGAACGAATCAAAGAATTGGGAGATAGATTGGTAGAGATCGGGAATGGAATAAACTGGGACGATTTCAGACCGAAGCTAGATATATTGTTCTGCAATAATACTGAGCGATACTGAGCGCGGTGGACGCCCTAATATCGATGTTATCTTAATGTTTAGACGTTTATTCATTCAGCAGCTTTACAGCCTTTCAGATGAGCAGCTTGAAAGAGAATTGACTGATCGCATTCCATTCAGGACGTTCTTGGGAACAACAGAAGTCGCTCCCGATTTCACTACAACATGGAAATTCAGAGAGCGCCTAGACGATAGCGGAATGGATAAGGAAATTTGAAGTGCGCTGCAAAAACAACTTGATGCCATGAAATTCAAAGTGAGTACGGGAATAATGCAGGACGCATCTTTCATAACTTCAGATCCTGGTCATGCCAAGAGAGTGATACACTACGCGGCGAGGAAGCCAAGACTCGGCGGAGCAAGGATGGAATCTAGGTGAAGAAGGGAACGAAATCATATTTTGGACACAAGCTTCATGGCGCCATGGATGAGGATTTTGGCCTGATTCGCAAAATCGAGGTTACAACTGCTAAAGTCCACGATAGCCAGGTGGATTTGGCTAATGAAGGCGGAAGTTCGCAATGCTGATAAGGGATATTTCGGTGCAAAGACAAAAGGGTACGATGCTGCCATGAGAAAAGCCACATGGGGCCATACCCTAAGTTATGAGGATGAGATACACAACAAGAGAATCTCTAGCAAAAGATCTCCTGTTGAACGGTATTCCGCATTCACAAAGAGAATCTTCAAGGCCGGGCACGTTGCGGTTAATGCTATCGGCAGGGTTCGAGTAAAGATGATAATCACAGGTATCGTTTTCATTCTCTATCATTTGACTTCTGCCAAAAGCAAAATTCAGGCATAGCTTTAGCTGCCTAAGAAATCGAGAAATGTCGGGTGAATTAGGAAAAAGAGGATGCTTTAAGGCCTAATCGGATCGTATGTATCGGAATTGTGGATGAAGTTCTTTACGGGAACCATTAATTTGAGATTAATCGGAATCCTCATGATTTCTGAAATCTCTAAAACCGGACGCGTGCGGCCCGAAGCATACCCCGTCCTTTCTGGTGGGGCGGCCGCACGCAGTCTGATTTGGGGCACACCAAAAGAGGAATAGTTCTATTCCTATTGCCTGTCCTCATAGCAGCCATTAGTTCGGGATTAGGTTGGATAGTGGGCGTCATCCTCTGCTCATACGATGCCTATCAGCTTGCAGAGAACAGACCTGCTCCCTTCGACTTCCCTGGGAATATATCCATGAATATATTCTCTTTCTAATAAGTCCTGTCTCATCAAATTCGGGGAGACCTGAAAAAGGCTTCCATCGGATCGATTTCCGCTCAGAAGATGGTTTGACGGTCATGCGCGACCTTTCGGACCGAAGAGTATGCAGTATTCTTCATTGATCCTCCTTACACTGCAGGAGGAAATAGAGCGGGCAAAAGGCTCTGTAAGTATTGGTAAGTATTGTGATAACGATCACGAGAAATCGTTTACCATCTGCGAGGCACTCAGAAGAGACTTCTTGATTGCTAATTCCCATGAAGAACGCCCAATCATGCCAAAATGCAGAGGCTTGTCATTGGCAGAGACCTTTCCGGCATAGACTAATTGCAAGCTCTAATAAACCAGAAGCTCGAAATGCAAGATATGAAGAGTCATTATGAGTGAAGAGAATCTAGAAAATCCCAAGGACAACATCCTCGACACTGCCAGGAAGATCATCAGCTTCGGCCCTATCTGCGACAGTTGCCTGGGCCGTCAGTTTGCCATGCTCTCCACCGGCCTTACCAATGCCGAGCGTGGGCGCTCCATTAAGACGGTTCTGGCCATGCAGGCCTGTGCAGACGAGAACCAAGTCCTGCAAGAAGAACTGGCATCATCCTTTCGATCGGCGCGCCTCAAGCTGGGTCGCAAAGATGAGGTGGATGCCGGCTGCACAATATGCTTGGGCGAGATGGCCTCTGCAAAGCTGGACGCCTTGGCGGACAAGGCTGCCGCCGCTCTTGCTGGCCGGGAGTACGAAACCCTGGTCGTGGGCACAAAGATGTCCGGCCTTTTGGCCGAGAACGAGGAGCTGCTGTTGGCCGACGGCGGCTCCACCCACGCCGAGCCCTTCAAGTCGGAGCTGAATCGCGAGGTTGGAAAGAGGCTTTCTGCTCTCACAGGGAAGACGGTTGATTTGAAGAGCCCAGATGTGGTAGTTCACCTCAATTTGGAAAAGGGCGAGGTGGAGCTGCAGATTGCGTCCCTCTTCATTCGTGGGCGCTATCGAAAGCTTGTGCGCGGTATTCCCCAGACACGCTGGCCCTGTCGCGAGTGTCGTGGTCGCGGCTGCCCCCGCTGCAGGGGCACGGGCAAAATGTACCCGGAGTCCGTAGATGAGTTGATCCGTTCAGCAGTGATGGAAGCGGCCGCTTCTGAAGAGACTGTCTTTCACGGAGCAGGCCGCGAGGATATTGATGCTCGCATGATAGGCACAGGCCGGCCCTTCATCGTTGAGGCGGTGCATCCCCTTATCAGGACGATCGATCTGACCGAGTTGGAGGCGGAGATCAACCGCCGTGCCGCAGGCAAGGTGGAGGTCTTGGGCCTCGCCAAGGCATATTCCGCTATGGTGGAGAGGCTCAAAGATGCCAAATTTGAGAAGACCTACTCCGTCCTGGTTAGGCTGGGTGCGGAGGTCTCAGAAGAAAAGCTTAAATCCGTCCTGAAGGAATTGGAAGGGCCGATTGATCAGCGTACGCCAACCCGCGTGTCCCATCGAAGGGCAGATAAGCTCCGAGTGAGAAAAGTTCATAACGCTGATCTATTAGAGGTTGCGGGCAACTTGGCTCGCATAAATATTAGAGGCGACAGCGGTCTGTATATCAAGGAGCTGATCTCCGGAGATGGAGGCAGAACCCGCCCGAACCTCGCCGAAGTCCTTAGAGTCGACGCGATCGTCGAAGAATTAGATGTAATAGATGTAGGTGGAGAATCAGATGGCACATCATCATGGAATGCGGAAGAAGTCAAGAGACAAGCTGAGCAGGACAGTCCGGGCTAGGGGAAAATCTTCGGTAGTCAGGGCAATCCAGGAGTTCGAGACGGGCGCAAAGGTTCATGTGCTCATCGATCCGAGCATACACAAGGGCATGCCTCACCCCAGGTTCCACGGAAAGACGGGCGAGGTTGTAGGAAAGAGGGGTAGAGCCTTTGTCCTGAAGGTCACAGATGGCAACGCCACTAAGACCTTGATCACATTACCAGAACATCTAATGGCACAGAAATAGATGATTGTCAAAAACGTATTGCAGGAGGACATCCTGACCATGGCGGAGGTCCGGGAGATCCTCGACCAGATCCGGCTGAAGCGAGCCGACGAGGAGGAACTGGGTTACGAATTGCGCCGGGCCATCAGACATGCGGAGTTCTTTAGCAAGGGCACTGCAGAAGAAAGCCGGACAATGGTAGCTGAGCTCATGAAGCTAGAAAAGATGAACAAGGGAATTGCCGTGAAGATCGCTGATGTCAGGCCTGTCACAAAAGATGAGCTGAGGGCGATTTATGCCAAGGAACGGTTCACTCTAAGCGAAGAAGAGCTCAATAATATTTTAGAGATCGTATTCAGGGGGTAAAGGCACATGCCTGAGGGGAGACCGCCGGAGAGAGAAGATGCAGCTAGGATTCTCGATTACCTCCCCTATGGACGTACTCCTGACACCAGGAGCTACCAAAAGCAACCTCTTATCCAGGCCGTGGGCGAAGCCAACTTCGTGCTCATGGAGATGACCCCTAAGGGGGGTGTAGTTCCGACGGCCGGGACTCGAGTCTACATCGGCAGCGGCAGTCGTGATGTCATAGATCATGTCAACCGCAGAATTGACTATTCTGAGCTGTCCAACAATGCCAAGCTTGAGCTCTCTTATCAGATTGTGAGCATAGTCCTGGAAAATGAGGCCCGGTTCATTCGCTACTTTAACGAGGCCAGACCCATCACCACGCGCATGCACGCCTTGGAGCTCTTGCCGGGAATAGGCAAAAAACTGATGTGGGCGGTGCTCAATGAGCGCAAGAAGGGACCTTTCAATAGTTTTGCCGATCTGATGGAGAGGGTGAAGGGGCTGCACAATCCAGAGAAGATCATCTGCAAGCGCGTCGAGGACGAGCTGATGGATGATCGGATCAAGTACCGCGTTTTTACCACAGTGCCTCGCATAAGATGAGGCTTGGGCAGCATTTTCTCATGGATCGCGGTGCGACAATGCGCATCGCGAGCTATGCCGACCTGAGGCCGCAGGACAATGTGCTGGAGATTGGATCGGGGCTGGGAAATCTCACCGAGGCGCTGGCCGCGCGCGCGGGGCGCATCTATGCGGTAGAGATTGATCCAGATTTAGCAGCGCAGCTTTCCGGCCGGTTCGTCAATGTCCAGGTGATAAAAAGCGATGTTTTGAAGGTTGAGCTTCCCCCTTACAATAAGATCGTCTCCAACCTGCCCTATCAGATCTCCTCCCGGATCACCTACCGTTTGCTCTCCCGGCCCTTTGAGACGGCAGTTTTGATGTACCAGTGGGAGTTTGCCAGGCGCATGGCTGCCGCAGTGGGCGGCAGCGAGTACGGCCGTCTGGCCATGACAGTGGGTTTCTTCTGCCGGATCGAGATCTTGGAGAAGGTCTCCAAGATGGCCTTCCGCCCTGTGCCACAGGTTGATTCGGCCATAGTGCGGCTTTCGCCCAGAAAGGATCGACCGGAGGCGGACGGGTCAGATTTCATGAGGCTCGTGGAGGGGCTCTTCAATAATAGACGCAAAAAAGTAAAGACTGGTCTGGCTACCCTGGGCGCCAGCCCGCGGGCAATAGCGGAGCTGGATGCCGCCCTTTTGGAGAGAAGGCCTGAGGATCTGACGCCGGATGAGGCGGCAAGTCTTGTTGCTGCCATATCCAGGAAGTGAACGGTTGATATATCATGTCCGGTCCTAAGACTAGTGCTCTAGAACAAAGGTTTTAAATTTTATTACATACACCACAATAAGGATTGTGTCAAGGGAGAAATTATACTTGATTAGCCTTAAGGAAGACGATCAAGAGGAACTAAGCCAATATCTTTGTCGAGGAAAGGCTTCTACAAGAAGTCCGACTCGGGCCAGGATATTGCTTCTGGCAGATGAAGGGCGGCCTGATAAAGAGATAGCCGAAACATTAAGGTTTAGCAAGTTCACAGTCAATCGGATAAGGATGAGATATTGCGAAAGTGATCTGGATTTTGCATTGCATGAAAAAGCCCGCAGTGGTGCCCCTCCAAAGTTGGATGGAAAGATGGAAGCACAATTAACCTTTCTTGCCTGTTCTGAGCCGCCAGATGGGAAACCAAAATGGACTCTCCGGCTTCTGACAGATAAGCTTGTTGAGATGGAGGTTGCAGATTTCGTCTCCTACATAAGTGTGCAAAGGCTATTGAATAAATGAACTTAAACCTTGGCTAAGATTCGCTGGTGCATAGGAAAGATGACGAGCGATTTCATTTGCACATGGAAGATGTGCTGGATCTTTATGAGCAGCCTTAGTATCCGAAACGTCCGGTTATCTGTTTTGATGAATGGCCATGTCAGTTGATTGGCGATGCGATTAGCCTGATTCCAATCACCCCTGGAAGTCTCAAGAAAAAACATTATGAATATATCTAAAATGGCGCTTGCTGCATCTTTTTGGCTTTTGAGCTTTGCGCAGGCAAGAGGATCGTCTGTGTTAAGGAACGCCGGACGAAAGTCGATTATGCAAATTTTATGAAGATGCTTGTTCACCATTGTCCAGATGCAGAGACCATTCTTTTGGTTCAGGGTAACCTAAACACACACATCTGGTTCATTTTATGAAGCCTTATCAACCAAGGAGACTTTCGAGCTCGCAAAGAGGTTTGAGTTCCACTATACTCCCAAGAAAGGAAGTTGGCTTGATATGGCTGAGATCGAACTCTCAGCACTTTCAAAGTAATACTTGGATCGCAACATTGAAGGTATGGAGAAGCCAGCCTATAAGGTTAATGCATGTGAGTATGGACGGAATTCAATCGGAGCAACAGTAAGATGGAGATTCGATAAAGACAATGCCGGAGTTAAACTCCAAAGGCATTATCTCAATCTGCGAAATTAATGTTCCGGTGCACTAGCAAGAATATACTATCATTGGGATTCGTGAGCCTGATAAACGACATCAGTAGTGAGATCATCCGCCCGTTCTCCCTCTCTTTATCGTCTCACTAGGAGGTCGCTCCCTGACAGTTGGTCTCATCGGTGGCATAAGCGACGGTCTGCCAAGTCTGCTCAAGATCCTGGCGAGATATTGGTCCGATCGGCTGGGCAAGGGAAAACCTCTAGTGGTGGCAGGAGTTTTGTCTGTGCGGGCTCTGCTCCCCCTTCTATAAGGTTTTGGAGAGCTTCAGAGCTCCTAATTGCGAGGTAAGGCCGAAGCTCTCCGACCTTTCCCAGGAGCTTCGTCGCTTTCTTCTCATTGCCTGTCTTTTCGCTTTAGGCAATCGTCCTGCACGCACAGGGGCTTTTTCCTGGAGCAGAGGCAGTGGCCGCGCTTCTCTTGCTTTATGCGCACTTCAATTACGTCCTTCTGGCCATGCCCGTTGGCATTCGGTCGGACCGGGTGGGCCGGAGAAAAGTCCTGGCCTTGGGGTACGCTCTCTTCGCCCTGAATGCTCTCGGATTTGCCTTCGTCACAAATTTGGCGGGCTGATCGCCATCTTTGTCCTCTACGGTTTGGTCTACGTATTGGTTGGCGGCTCTGAGATAGCGTATGTATCAAACCTGAGCCCAGGCAACCTGCGCGGCAGCTCTCTGGGGATTTATTACGGTGCTGTAGGGGGGGTGGCTGCCATTTTAGCCTGCCTCCTGGTCGCGGAGTCCTCTTGGCCTGGTGGGGGGCGGCGGCTCTGGCTGCCATGGCGTTGCTGGGGATGAAAAAGACGGGCACTGTGGCGATGTCTTATATAAAGTGAGTTGCTTTGAGACTCTAGTTCTGCAATGAAACATCTCTTTGCCTTTTGCAGCAGATCTTCATTCGGCATAAATATCTCATTTCTAAACCTGTCGGCCTTCTTCACCCCGAGCGGGGATAAATCCGTACTTACCCAGTATGGACTGACCCTCATTGAACACCAGCACATCGATGAAGGCCTGAGATTCTTTGGGATATTTTGACTGAGGCAGAACGTCCACAGGGAAATCTCCGTGCACATTATATTTGTAGGGGATAAATATCCTTGTGACCTTGCCCACCATCTGAGGGCTGACATCGGACATAAAGGCGAATCCGGCATCTGCTCCACTCCAGGGCAACGTTGGAGACTATGCGGTTTACAGTGTTATCCTGAGAGACGACATTGGTCAGGGTCGCCTCTTTGAAGGCAGGGCCAAATTCCGGGGCTGCTGTGAAATTGTCCAGGACAGAGCGTGCATAGTCCCCTGCCGGAAGCTCTTTGGTCCCCATCAAGATCTTGACGCCTGGGACTGCCAGATCCTTCAGGCCCGCGATGTTGGCAGGATTGTTATTAGGCACGATTATAGTCACTTTGTTTCGGGCAAAGATCTGGACGGTTTGATTGTCTACGAATCCTTCGATTGCAAGGCCTTCATGTGCTTCACGTTAGCTGAGACCAGAACGTCGGCATAGGCACCCTGCTCAATTTGGGCACGTAAAGTCGGCACGCCGTCGAAGTTGAATTTGACGCTCATGTTGCGGCTGTTCTCATAGGTCTCGCCAATCTCGTTTAAAGCTCCCGTGAGCCCGGCACCGCAGTAGGCGGTTAGATCTTGCTGCTTCTAGGCCTGGCCAGTAGATGCGATAAAAAGCAGGGCGAAGAACAATGAAAGAGACGTTCGATAGGCTGTTTCATTGTCGATTATTGATATTTCCTCCGGACGATTTGTTGTGCGTATTTGTCTTTTCTTTAACACGCGCTAACTATTTTTATTCGAGTAGCATGTTCGATTAGTCTATTAATTCTTTGCGCTTCCTTCCTTGGTTTTCGCCGGATGGTCTAGGTCGAAGATGCTCGATTTTTATCCGTCATTCAGTCATGCCAGGGTGCTAGGAATACCCGGCGTTAGTGGATGGCTCCTTGAAGTGAAGCGCTTAATCTGTTCCATCGTGTTGGCCTCGACTCATCTCCGTAAGCCAAAATGTCTGCTGACTATGAGGAATCATTTGAGAAAAAGGCGGAAAATGTCAAAATCATGCCGATGGATTGTGAAAAGGTGTGAACGGACAGATGCGCTCACATTCCCAACCTTATATGCTTTGTTTCCAAATAGGCCTCCAGACCATAGTGTCCCAGCTCTCGCCCGAGACCGCTCTCCTTCCATCCTCCAAAGGGCGCCTGCAGGTCCACCACGTTGTTCACATTAACCCCGATGCCACCCGCCTCCAGTCTCTCTGCTGCCCACAGCGCGGTCTTGAGGTTGTTGGTGAAGACATACGCTGCCAGGCCATACTCGCTGTCGTTAGCGAGGTGAACTGCTTCCCTCAGTGTCTTGAATTTCATGATTGGCGCCACAGGCCCGAAGGTCTCCTCTCTCATGACTCTCATGCTGTGGTCAGCCTCTCCCAGTACCGTGGGCCGAAAGAAGTAGCCCTTTAGATAAGCCTCGCCCTCCGGCTCACTTCCTCCGGAAAGCAGCTCCGCCCCCTTTTCAAGCGCATCTGCCACGTGTCCCTGCGTCTTCTCTCGCTGCTCTCGGCTGAACATGGGCCCCAGGTCTACATCAGGCTGTAGGCCGTTGCCGATCTTCAGCCGCTCGGCGCGCCTGACCAGCTCCTCAGTGAACGGCTCTGCCACCTCTTGCGCCACATAAATGCGGTTGACGCTGATGCAGATCTGACCCATGTTGGAGAAGGCTCTCTGGGAGGCGGCGGCCGCCGCCGCCTCTAAGTCTGCATCAAGGCAGACTATGAAGGGCGACTGGCCGCCTAGCTCCAGGGAGACGCGCTTAATGTGTGCTGCAGCACTGGGCCATAATCTCGCGCCCGGTCTCTGTCTCTCCTGTAAAAGCGATCTTTCGGGAGATGGGTTTTCCACCAATTCCGCACCCACCTCGTCTCCAGGTCCGTGCACCACGTTGGCCGTGCCCGCAGGCAGTCCTGCTTCGCTCACAGCCCGCACAAACTGCGTGGCTGCCAGCGGGGCCTTGCTCGGCGGCTTGGCCACGAAGGTGCAGCCCGCCGCGAGAGCGGGCGCGACCTTCCAGGCCAAAAGATCTACTGGAAAGTTCCAGGGCGTGATGAGTGCGGCTACGCCCACGGGTTGCTGGAGCACGATGCTTCGGCTGTGTGGAGAGGAGATCCATTCGCCGAAGTTTCTCTTGCCTTCTTCTGCGTAAAAGTCAAGGACATCCGCAGAGGAGCGTACCTCCACCCTGGCATTCTTGAGGGGCTTGCCCATCTCCAGAGTCAGTAGCCGAGCGATCTCCTCTGCACGTCTCCGTACCATCTGGGCCGCATCGTGCAGAAGATCGGCCCGCTTTATACTATTCATTCCAGACCAGATGGGAAAAGCCTTCTTTGCCGCATGTAGTGCACGACTGACATCTAGGCGCGTGCCTACGGCCACTTTGGCCACAGGCTCCTGGTTGGCCGGGTTGTAAATGGTATCAGCCTTTCCAGAGATAAATGGGACCTCTTCTCCATTAATGAGCATATGAGACTGGTGCATGCTAGTCATCTAGTCGTTCTGAACTCATAACCTTTGCTTTTTGGATACATAGCCTATTTTGAAAAAGTATTTAGGCATGAATGCTTAGCTTTACTCTCGATGCATCAGCCAATAAAAGGGGGATGTGCCCTTTGAACGACGATCTCTGGGTCATCTCATTCCTGGGCAAAGACAGGCCAGGACTGATTCGCGATATCCTGATGGAGCCTGCCCAGCAGAATGTGAATATCGTGGACATGGATCAGCGAGTGATGCAGGGCACATTCGTCATGTCAGTAGTCGCTGATTTTGCCAATGCGCACGTCACAGCTCGAGGGCTTGAGGCATGGCTCTCAAATAAGGCCAACGAGCTTGGCATTCAATTCAACTTCCTGCCCCTTGGGCAGTACAGGGGCCGTCGCCGATCTAAGAAGAGCCTGCATGTCGTCACCATTCTGGCCAAAGACCGGGCGGGCATCATCCGCGATGTGGCGCAGGTGACTGCTAGTGAGAATATCAATATCGAACAGGCATCGGTCACTGCTCGCGGGGATCTCATATCTATTGAATTTCTCATGGACTTTTCCGATTGCGATGAAGACGATTGTAAAGTCGTCCTCAAAAAGAAATGTGATCAACTCGGCCTGGACGTGGTGATTCAGGATCTGGGCCGCTCTCGCAAAGAGAAGCGGCTCATTGTCTTTGACATGGACATGACCATTGTCGATTTCGAAATCATCAACAAGCTGGCCGGGTTTGCCGGAGTGGACGAGCAGGTAAGAGCGATAACGGAGAGGGCCATGAACGGGGAAATGGACTTCAAGGAGTCGCTGCGCCAGAGGGTGCGCCTCCTCACGGGGATGCCCCAGAGCACCTTGCAGGAGATCGCATCCGACCTGCGGCTTACCCCAGGATCTGAGGAGCTGCTGCATCATCTAAAGCATGTGGGCTACAAGATCGCACTCATCAGCGGCGGTTTCACCTATTTTACCGATGTGCTCAAAGAGCAGCTTGGCTTTGACTACACCTTTGCCAATGAGCTGGCGATTGAGGACGGCTTTCTCACCGGAGAGATCAAAGGGGAGATCATCGATGCCGAGGCCAAGGGGCGCATCATCTATCGGCTGGCGGAGCTGGAAAAGATCTGCCCGGACAGCATCGTGGCCGTGGGCGATGGAGCCAACGACTGCCTCATGATCAAGAATGCCGGCCTCGGTGTGGCCTTCAATGCCAAAGAGGTCTTAAAGAAGGTCTCAGACGGGTCACTCTCCAGAGAGAATCTGCTGGGGCTGCTCAATGTACTGGGCTTGGCTGAGAAGGATAATGACATAATATGAAAAATATTCAAATCTAAAGTCCGATTCGAAGCATTCTCGGAGGAAACCGATTAGATCGGCCAAATGCTAAACAGCGCAAATAATGAAAGCGATCTCAATTGAGTCTTTCTTTCGTGATATCCAATGTTAAAAAGAAATGCGGCAGATCCAGACTGTGGCCGGCAGCCCCGGGAGTGGGGCTCTCGTCTCCAGCCAGACCACCTTTAGGCGAAGCTGCTATTTTTCGTGCAGGAAGACCACTGAGAATAGCGAATCCCTCCTTGGTCTGGAGATGGATCTGACAGTCCGACTGATTCATCCGACGCCGACGTAAAGACTCAACAGCGAGATAATAAGATTTGCGCGTCATCCGTGACGCGCAAATCTTATTATCTCGCGGACAACTGCGCTAAAATATCCGTCCGGAAAGAAATCTTCGGAAAAAGCATTTATACTTGTTTTGGCGTAAGGGTTCTGGTTTGTTCCTTATCATTTGGAGGATTGAAGGATTTGACAACTGTTTACGATGTACCTCCCCATGACTTGATTGCTGCCGTGGCCCAGGAGCTAAAGGCGGCGGGCAAGGTTCAGCCCCCGGAATGGGCTGAGTTTGCCAAGACTGGGGTAAATAGGGAGATGCCGCCCACAAACCCCGATTGGTGGTTTGTGCGGTGCGCATCAGTGTTGCGCAGAATATATATTGACGGTCCGGTGGGCGTTTCCCGCCTTAGAAGCTTCTACGGCGGAAAACACCGCAAGGGCGTAGCTACAGGATTCTTCCGCAAAGGCAGCGGCTCAGTGGCAAGAGAGTCACTGCAGCAACTGGAAAAGGCCGGCTACGTGAAAAAGATAAAGAAGGGACGCCAAATGACCCCTGCTGGTCAGGCATACCTTGATGGGATCGCTCATAAGATAAGAAGCAAGATGCAAGGCTCGACAGCACCTGTAGCGGAACCTGTTGCTGATTCGGCATAAATCTGGTCGAGGACGGGAAAAATATGGCTGATGATGAGCTTGCAGATTTAAGGCGAAAGAGGATGGAGCAGGTCCAAAAACAGCAGATGGATTCGCAGATGGCCGCGGCTCAACAAGAACAGGTCCAGCAGGAGATGGAGGCCAAAAAGGCAAACTTGATGAGGACCATCCTCACCCCCGAAGCCAGGGAACGGCTCAATGCGATACGCATGACCCGCCCGGAGTTTGTCTCTCAGATTGAGGGCCAGCTCATAATGCTTGCTCAGAGCGGCAGGCTGAGGGGCGCAATCACAGACGAGCAGCTCAAGGCGGTCCTCAAGCAGGCTCAGCCTTCGAAGAGAGACATCACCATAACCAGGAGATAAAACGGCTGTAGGCGGTAGGCAGTTTATGAAGGTTGCAGTCTTATTTTCCGGCGGAAAAGATAGCGGCTTGGTGGCTCTTCTTCTCGAACCGTTCTTTGACGAGATAGAGCTTGTTACCTTCAGCTTCGGCCACGACGATGCCTGGACGAGAGCGGCTGACGCCGCCCGAGAGCTCGACCTCCCTCACAGGAAGGTGGTCTTTGAAGACAGTGTCCTGGAAAAGGCCCTGAAGATGCTGCTTTACACGGGTTATCCCAATGATGCTCTCAATTATGTTCATCCTATTGCAGTAGAAACTTTAGCTAAAGAGTGCGAATTTGTGGCGGACGGGACGAGGCGGGATGATCGCGCGCCCAAAATGGGCTTTAGCGCTGTCCGAAGCCTGGAAGACCGGTTGCATATGCAATACTTAAGACCCCTGGCGGGCCTGGGTCAAAAAGCCATCCGGGCCATGGCCTTGCACTATTTGGACTTCGAGGAAGAGCTATCCGAGAGGTATCCTGCCTCGGACTTCGAGGTGGGCCTGAGATACGCGCTAAAGGAGAGGTACGGCCAGGCTAAGGTCGATAAGATTTTCCCCTCCAATCATACGCACACCAGAGTTATCCGGAGGAAGAGATTTGTCCAAGAAATTAAAGGGCAAGAAGATCAGACTTGCCAAGGCGTTCAATCAGAATCGTAGGGTGCCCTCTTGGGTCATTGTCAAGACCATGAGGCAGGTAGTTAATCATCCCAAGAGACGGCATTGGAGAAGAAGCAGCTTAGAGAGATAGACATGGCAGACACAGAACGAGTTTACACCATACCCCTGGGTATAGTCAAGTGCGCTCCCATTTACAGAAGGTCCAACCGGGCCATGACAGAGGTCAGAAGCTATCTCGCCCGGCATATGAAGGTAGCAGAAAATAATATAAAGATCGACCCAGGCCTCAGCGAAGTCATATGGGCCAGAGGCGATATGAAGCCTCCCAGGCGCGTAAGGGTGCGCGCGGTCAAGTTCGAAGACGGCGGGGTTGAGGCGGAGTTTGCTGGTGACAGATAAGCGATTGAAGATCGCAGGAAGCAGCCTTCTAGGAGTATTTGCCAGATGCACTGAGAAGGTTGTACTCGTACCACTTGAAGTGAGCGAAGTGGACCAGCAAGTTTTAGAGGCCGGGCTGAAAGTGCCGGCCGTGCGGGTGCTGGCCGGTATAGGCGCCGTCTTGGGGTCCCTGGTCGCTGCCAATAGCAATGGCTTCGTGGTTACCCATCATGCCGGCAATAAGGAGCTCGAGATTCTTCGCGAACATGGCAAGGTATCGAGGCTGCCGACCAGGATCAATGCCGCCGGTAATGTGATTTTGGTCAACGACGGTGCTGCCTTGGTCCATCCGGGGCTGTCGAGCAAGGCCTGCGAAACGGTAGAGCAGACTCTAGGTGTAAAGGTGGAAAAAGGTACCATCGGTGGCCTGAAGACCGTGGGAATGGCGGGCGTGGCAACCAATCGGGGGCTCCTCGTGCACCCGCGCGTCTCCGTGGAGGAGGTAGCCGTCTTAGAGGGACTCTTCGGTCTGCCTGTGGACGTGGGCACAGTGAACCTCGGCTCGCCGTTGGTGGGCTCAGGAGTGCTGGCCAACAGCCATGGTTATCTCGCAGGAATTGGGACATCTGGCCCAGAGCTGGGGCGCATCGAGGACGCGCTGGGTTTTCTGGTTTAACATTGTTGAATAGAGTTAGGGGGTGGAATAGTGAGCAATTTCGAGATCAAAGGAAAGTACAAGGGAGGACTTGTCGGCAAGACCTGGCTGCCCTTCAGCAAGGTTGTAGAGAGCCAGAACGAGAAAAATGCCGTAAATAAAGTCTATTCCCTCATGGGAAGCGAACATGGCCTGAAGAGGGGCCTCATCAAGATAGACGAGGTGAAGGTTGTTGAGTAGCGCTCCTGAAAGCGAAGAGGAGGTCAGGAGGCTCCTGGCCGCATATCAGCAGTATCAGGCCCAGGCGGACGGCATCATGCAACAACTTAACCTAACACAGATCACGGCTGATGGCCTGGAGAGGGCACTAGTTGCAATAGAGGCCCTGGAAAAGGGACAAGTCGGACAGGAGATTCTCGTTCCCATCGGATCTGGGTCTTTTATCCACGGAAGTCTCGCCTCTAAGGAGAAAGTAGTCTTGAATGTGGGCGCGGGCGTGAGCATCGAAAAGACCGCGGCCAAGGCCAAGGATATCCTGAAGGTTCGCAAGACGGAAGTTCTTGAGGGATCCAAAAAGCTCAATGAAGTTCTTATCAAGATCGATCAAGAGATGCAGAAGGTCCAGGCCGTAATGCAGCAATTTGAAGAGAGCGCTCATAAGCATCAGCATGGCCTAGGGAGCGAAGGGGTTGTTTAGTCGCTTCAAGGAGAAGCTCTCCAACTTCAAAGAGGCTCTCTCCTCCAAGATCGCGGAGAAAGTCTTCCTAGCCGAGAAGATGGCTGGAAAGAAAGATGAAACGCTCGATGAGAATACCGGCCAAAAGCCGTTCCCTCAATCCAGTACAACTCTCTCCGGTGCTTCCTCTGTCAAGCCTGTACTTATCCCTGAAAAGGCAGACGCCAACAATATGCCCAAGAGCCGATTCTCCTTCCTGGAAAAAGCCAAGAGCCTGATATTTGAGCAGGAAGTAATCCTGGAAGAAAAGGATATTGAGGATCCCATGTGGGCCCTGGAGATGGCCCTAATGGAGAGCGACGTGGCCCTGCCCGTGGCGGAAGAGATTGTCAGAGTGGTCAAGAGCGATCTGGTGGGAAAAAAGAAGAAAATCGGTGCGAACACAGGCGCCATCGCAGAGCAGTCCCTTCGAAAAGCTCTTTTAACGCTTCTTTCCAGGAACTATCTGGACTTTGACGAGTACATAAAGACCAAAGAAAAACCAATTAAGATTCTTTTCGTAGGTGTTAACGGCACTGGAAAGACGACCAGCATCGCTAAGGTGGCCAAGTACCTGATGAACCAGAGCTACTCAGTGGTCTTGGCCGCAGGCGATACATTTCGAGCAGGAGCAATTGAGCAGTTGGAGGTGCACGGCAACAACCTGGGCCTGAAAGTCGTCAAGCACAAAACGGGCGGCGATCCGGCTGCTGTGATCTTTGACGCCATCGAATATGCCAAGGCGCATAGCAAGGACGTTGTCTTGGCGGACACGGCTGGAAGGCTTCATACTAACATCAATCTCATGGATCAGATGAGAAAGATCGTGCGCGTGACCAAGCCGGATCTGCTAATCTTCGTCGATGAGGCCATTGCTGGCAATGATGCAGTGGAGCGGGCACGCCTCTTCAATGAGTCGGTACCCATCGACGGATCCATTCTCACTAAGACGGATGCCGACGCCAAGGGCGGCTCAGCGATTTCCATCGCCTACATCACATGCAAGCCCGTGCTCTTTCTGGGCGTGGGACAGAGCTATCCAGATCTGGTGAAGTTCGAGCCCGGGTGGTTGGTGGACAGGCTGATGGGTGAGGCGGAAACGTAATTTTATGATCTGCCTCCCAGAGCTTCAGCCAGACCAGCAGCCTCTCCTGCCCCGGCGGGCATTGTGAGGTTCGCTCCCATAAAGTCCTGGCCGATGGGCTGGAAGCTGCCACCCAGATGCTCTGATAAAAGTGCCTCGATTATGGCATAGAAGGAGAGTCTGTTCTCCGGACGCGCAAAGCCATGACCTTCGTCGCCGTAGAGTACATAGGTCACGGGAAGTCCCTTGGCCTGCATGGCTTTGACAATCTAGTCTGGCTCATTCTGCTTGACGCGAGGATCGTTGTTCTCATGCCCGATGAGCAGTGGCCGCAAAATGCGCTCCACAAAATTGAAGGGCGCGTATTCTTGTAGCAGCTTTCTGCCCCGCCCCGTCTGAAAGTCGTCCATCCTCTTGGTGAGCTGTTCCATCTCCGGCTTTCAGTGAGGTGATATGGTCTCCATGAGCGTTATCAGGTTAGAGGGGGCTACGATGTTCACTGCGCAGGCAAAGGTCCTGAGCGTGAAGGTTAAGCCGGCTAGTGCGGCATAGTCGCCGTAGCTTCCTCCACATGATGGCAATCTTCTTTGGATCTGCAATTTTTTGTTGCATATACCAATTTGCTGCATCGATAAAGTCATCGTGCATCTTCTCGCTCCACTCCAGTTTTCTCGCATTGATGAAGCTCTTGTCCAGATCAGTAGAGCTATGAAAGTTGAAGCTCAAGACGACACCGCCCCGGTCGGCCAGCCACTTGCGAATGGGATCAAGCCCCCAATGATTGCAGGCCCAGGGACCGTTATGGTGCTACGTACAAAATCATGGACAGAGGCTCATTCGGCAGCTTATAGCCATTCTTGTCCATTGCCTTGGCATGGAGTAATAGCAGACCAGGTCCAGGCCGTCGCGCGATTTTATGACAGTGGGACTCATTTTTGCCAGCGGTAGTTTCATTAGCTTCTGAGGATTCCTAATAACTTCTAATTTTGGCCACTTACTTATAAATGGAATATAAAGCTCCGGCCGGATTTAGTGGGGTTTATAAAATCCTCTTCTCTCTGTCCGTGGAGAGGAAAAGGGCCAGCATTTCCTCACGGTCATAACGGTAGTAGCGCGCCGGCCCATTATCTTTGGTGAAAACGACGATCCATACCTTATCGTCCAGGCTGTGGCTTACTACATTCATGTCTCCTTCTTCCAAATTGTGCGGCAGATCAATCTCCGGCTGAATGGATGGGTCCAATATCTTCCATTGTATCCTGTCGTAGTAAAATGCCACCGCCTGCACGTTCTTCTCAGTTGGATGGATGTAAAACCGTTGAGGTCCGATTTGGGATCTTCGGCCAAAAAGTGCTCTCTTTTGTATGCAGATTGAGGGCATAGAGAGCAGCCGTATTTCTGCCCCTATCGTCGATAAGGTAAATGAGATCCTTGCTCTATTAAATCCAGAAAAGTAGGTTATGAGGGCGCCTTTCATCTTGATCTTCATGAAGGGGCTCCCAGATCCCATTTTTTGCGGGTATGATCGTGATATTCAGGATCACGTTTATTGAGGCCGATGATAGCTTCCTGAGGGTGCTTAAGACTGAGAGCTAGATACTTCCGCCAGAACTCCCTCAAAAGGTGTGAGATCTAAGGTCTTGCCGCTGCTGAGATTGATCATGTAAATCCGCTGGTTCTCGTCTCCATTGCGATCCTGCATGTAAAGGATATGTTGGTTTGGTGTAAGCCCATGTGCAGCTTCTAATACCACGATAGGTGTCATTGGTCACAGGCTTTGCAGTTTTGGGCAAGTCAGCCTGCTCTACCCAGACGTTGAGCACTTCCTCTTTCGAGACGAGAAAGCTGAGCTTTGAGCCGTCGGGGCTGATTCTGGTGGTAATCTTGTCCAACACTGCAACGCTACAGAGCTTCAGTTGCTATAAGAAATCCAATGGCTCTTTCTGTTAGGGGTATCTATATATCAGTGCCTTGAACCTCTTGCTGTGATTGGGCTCAATAAGGTGAGCACGCTCGTGCACAATCACATAATCTTCAACCCATTGGGGACGATGGGCCAGCTTGCTACTGATGCGAATGGTCCGGGCTGCGCAGTAGCAGGACCCGCGCCTTTGCTCCTGGTTTGCGGAGTACTGGATGCTGTTCCATGTCAGATTTTCCTGAAAATATCTGCTGTTTAGAAGGCTGGCCCTTTCATGCAGGAGGCGTCATCCTTTGAATAGATCCGCTTCTCCAGCCGAAAGCGCAGTTTTTCCTATGTGGCCTTGCAAAGCGGCGTCTGAGATCGCGGCAGGTGCTAAAACCTCCACATTTCCTCCACCATCCTGGCCTGGGTGGTCTTCCTGCGTCGCGTAGATCTCTTAATCAGGACCTCCATGGCTAAAGTCCTCCGGGTACGTTAATGGTTTATCGGCAGGCTATTAGCAACTTTCTTTTTGATGATAATATATTAAAAAATAATGTGTGTGTTTAGCTGGATAGGCATGATCTTAACATCTGGTAACTATCAAGCCAATGTTGTCCTAATGTCGTCAACGTTGTCATGATACGTTTATTAATCGAAAATTCCTTTGCTATAACTGAAGGATGATCTTCAAATTTCTCTAAAATGAAAAAAATAATTTGTCTGCTTTCTAATCATCCAGTACTTTGCTCGCTGCCTCTACTCCTGCGCCCCTATCATAAAGCCGGCCTTCCTTGGCGAGAATCAGCTCCAAAGTCTGGATGGTTCGCAGGATGTCGCCAGAGGAGCAGATGCCCATGGTTCCGATCCTAAAGATCTTGCCCTTGATCAGGTCCTGCCCTCCGGATACAATTACGCCCCGCTTTTTCATACCGCCGCGCAGCTTGTCGTCCGTAAGGCCAGCTGGCATCTTCATGGCGGTGACTGTATTGGAATAATGGGTGTGCTCATTCACATTGGGGAAGAGTTCGATGCCTAGTGCTCTGGCTGCAGAGCGAACCGACTCAGCCTGCCTGGCAGTTCTTGCTCGTCGCAAGGCGAAGCCCTCCTCAGATGCCATGTGCAAGGCCTCTTGCATGGCGAAGAACAGTGATACGGCAGGAGTAAACGGGGTCTGGGGCTGGCTCTTTCGCACGCTCTTCAGGTGCGCCTTCAGGTCTGAGTAGTAGCTGGCGCTCTTGGGCAAGAAACGTTCCTCCGCCTTTGGCGAGGTGGAAACTACGGCCAGGCCGGGCGGCACGGCCAGGGCCTTCTGCGAGCCGGTGATAGCGATGTCTATGCACCACTCGTCGGTGGGAAACTCGTTGCCGCCGATAGAGGATACGCCGTCTACGATAAAGACCGCGTCATGTTTCTTGGCGAGCTTGCCTACCTCTTTGGCTGGGTTGGTCAGGCCCACAGAGGTCTCATTGTGAACCATGGCCACGGCTTTGGCGCCCTGCTCCAGCGCGGCCTCAACCTTGGCCAGGTCGAATGGAGTGCCCCATTCGAACTTCACTGGAATGGCTTTGCCATATCTTTCGCCGATCTCGGTGAACCGCTCTCCGAACTTTCCATTGGATATGGTTACTATCTTATCATCATGGCCGATGAGGCCGGCAACCGCGGCATCCATGCCAACCGTGCCACTACCGGTCATTATTACTATCTCGTTCTTGGTTTCGAAGAACTGCTTGAGAAGCTCGCAGCATTCACTGTAAATTGCGCTAAAGTCACCACTTCTGTGGCTGATCATGGGCTTGGATAGGGCGCGCAGAACGCGAGGCGCGACCTTGACCGGCCCTGGAATCATGAGCAAAGTATCTTCTATATCCATGAGATCCCTTCTTCTTTGCGCTTCTTACTTTCAGGCAGTCTATATAAAACTAGCTTTTATGCGCTGCGCCGTCGCCCAGCTATGCCTGGCGCAGGGGGGTAGATTTCGGTTTTCCTTTACCCATTCGCTTAAAAAATTTAAGGTATCCTGATCGTGGGGATAGCCGCTGCCAATTTTGCAGTGCATGGCCTCCTCCAGTTCCCGCATGGATGCGTCTCTTCGTACTTTGGCCAGAATGGAGGCAGCTGAGACGACCTGATGGCGCTGGTCTGCCTTATGCTCAGCTACGAGATCTATTGTGGTTTTGCTCGTGGCCTTTACTCGATCAGCGAACCTTTGTGCATCCACATCGGCTGCATCAAGTATGGCCCGGTTGGCGTGCAGCCTTGCCACCACCTGAGAAAAGCTTCTCACCATGATCTCGTTCATGGTCATAACAACTCGCAGCTCATCGATGACTTGAGCTTTCACCTCCAGGATGTATTGATCGCTGGCGATTCGGGCGATCTTTTTGGCCACTATTTCTCTTTTTGCCGGTGCGAGGAGCTTGGAGTCCTTGACCCCAAAGCCCGCCAGATCGAAGAGCTTATCCTCTTCAATCACCAGGCCAGCTACAAACATGGAGCCGATCACAGGGCCTTTTCCAGCTTCGTCCGCGCCCAGCAGTAACATAAGGCTGCTACTTGCACTTTCAGATACATTAAGTAACCGACCAGACCCAAGTACCAGGAAAAATCCGATTTTCCAAAAGCCAGTTCCAGCCAACGGCGCGGCGATAAGATCAGCGCGCTTCGTAAGATCATGGCGTGAGATGAATGGATTTTGGCATGGGGGGGCTTATTTTTATGGAAAAATGCATAATGCTCCTTTTTCTTATCACCAGAACTGCGTCTTTTCGTACGAAAGTCTTATAAGCTAGAATAAAGTCATTGAGTATATCCCAAATGCAGCGGGGTAGGGTAGTCAGGATATCCCGACGGGCTCATAACCCGTAGACCAGTAGTTCAAATCTACTCCCCGCTATAATTTTATGAGATCAGTATGAAATTCCTCGCTTCGTCCTTCGGAATCCTGCCAATCGAATTCTTGTCTGATGCCATGGATTCTTCTCTACGATTCTTATCTTCTCTTCAGTCAGCCCGCATAGCTCGTGGACCAGGGCATCTATTTGTCTGCCAGGTTTGCATCATCCTTTTTCATGCCTATTTCTCATCATCCGTCGGATGCGCATTTGGCAGGAAATCTTGCTCTTTGTCATTTCCTCTTATATTCTCCACGTCGTATCCGGTTTCTTTCGAAACATTTGATTCCAGGACCCACATAATTTGCTCTTGCTCATACGTTTCTCCTGTGGAATAGCACCTTACCATCGGAGCGCCTATAAATTCTACACGTAATTTGCAAAGCGGACAAATCGCTACTTCGACTTCTCCCCTTCCATTCTTCCTTTTGGTATTAAACACGTTTTCCTCTCCTTAAAGCATTAATATCGCTGTCGAATATTATATCATTTGGTTATAACCATCTTCATCCAAATAAACATTCGGTCTGGCTATCCAAAGTCAGTATCGGCGCGCATTTAGGTTCTAATATATATCTCGCGTGCTTTCTGCAAACACTCGTATTGGGATTCAACGTATGCCGCCTCATTGTGATCTATTTTCTTTGTTTTTCACGACGGCAGCTTTCTTTTAATTATCAAGCATATTTGCGTTGTTATTAATATATACTTTCATCGGTAATTCTATTCTAATCCTGCACATCGTCGGCGGTTTGAAGCCGCCAAGTTTTTTAATCACTGCGAGAGGTCTATGCATAAAGGTATCTCATTCATGAAGTCGGGCGAGCGTCACGTAGCTATGCATCACATGGCGATAGTAGTATCACGGCTTGACTCCCCAAGGCCGCCCAACATCTTAAATAGAAGTCGTGCAATCAACTAGTCGATGCGGGCAGTTGGAATGATGCGTATTTTGTGTTTGGTTTTTCTCTTATTCAGTCTCGCTGCTGCAGATATGCCCGCCTCATTCTACCAGGCTACGGGCAGTGTCAAGACCGAAGATACTCTTTGTGTCAAGAACTACGATGCAGGCGCTAGTGTCACCGAGTCCTACAAGGATTTCGAGCACCTGGACAAGGAGACGCGGGTTATCAGTCGTTCCTACGATATCACCAACGGCGGTAATGACTACACGCGTGGCAATGCCTCCTTAGAGGTCAATATAAATTCCAACCTCGTCGGAATGGCCCACATCGTCTGGCAGTCTAAAGGCATGATGCCGGACTACATGGGACACCATGTAGCTTATGGCCGTGCCACTGAAGATCTGACGGGCGTGTTCGACATTGAGAAGTTTATCCAGCTCTGGTCCAACAGCACACTTGGCTCAGTAAGCCTGGATTGGCAGCCCTGCAGCTAGTTACCGTGAGGCTGAAAAAATGTCCTGAAACTTGGTAATCTCATCCCTTACATTCTCTTTGGCAACGACACATGATATGGCGCACAGGCCGTCCGCTCCTGCTCTGACGACCTCGCTTGCATTGAAATGATTGATGCCGCCAATAGCTATCAGGGGGATATCTACCTCGGCACGGATCTCTTCGATCAGTCTAATGCCAGCTGGTTTTCCTGCATCAGGTTTAGTCGTCGTCTGGAAGATGGGCGAAACTCCCAGATAGTCAGCTCCGATGCATTTTGCCTGCAGGGCTTCGGCAAGGTTGTGTACAGTCACGCCGATGATTTTCTCTGGGCCGAGTAATTTGCGGGCTGCAAGGCATGGCATATCGAATTGACCCAGATGGACACCATCGGCCTCTGCTGCAAGTGCAATGTCTACCCGATCGTTGACGAGAAATATATCGTCTCTGCATATCTCCCTGAGCAGCACAGCTTCCTCGTACATTTCCTGGGTTTCTGCGTTTTTGTTTCTGTACTGGACAACTTCCACCCCGCATGAAACAGCTTGCAACACGTCGCTTAAGTTTCCGGCGAGGCTCAATTTGGAGTCGGTTATGAAATAGTATCCTTTCACTCTTCGATCCTCTGCATTCTCTCTACCGTTTCGGCATCAAGATTGTACACGGCATCAAAAAGCTTTTCTTTGAAGCTGCCCGCCCCCTTTGCCTGCCTGGCCGCTATTTCCGCGGCGACCTCGTAGCAGACAAGACCGGCTACAGAGGCAGCAACGCTGTCCTTTTCCACGGCTGCAAAGGTGCCTATTACTGATGTGGCCATGCATCCTGTGCCAACTATATTTGCCATCATGGGGTGGCCGTTTTTCACCAATATTGCTCTTTTTTCATCGGCCACGATATCATCCTTGCCAGTGATAACGATTGTGCAATTCCTTTCTTTGGCCAGGGCTCCAGTTAACTCTTGCAGGTTCTTCTCAACAGTCGAGGCATCGACGCCCCTGGTCCGAACGTTTTTCCCGGCCATGCGAGCGATCTCTGAAGAATTGCCTTTTATGATGCTCACACTTATCTTATCCAGGATCTCAAAGCACTCATCATCGCGAAATTTTGTGGCACCGGCCCCACAGACGTCAAGGACCACCGGTATTCCCTTTCTGTTGGCACTTTTTCCTGCAAGTATCATGGCATCGATAAAAGCAGATGTCAGCGTGCCGATATTCAAAACCAGGGCAGAAGCTATGCTTGCCATGTCTGCGACCTCTTCTCTGGCATGAGCCATGACTGGAGAGGCTCCAAATACCTTTACGATATTAGCACAGTCGTAAATAGTCACCCAGTTAGTCAGATGGTGTATGAGCGGCTTTTCCCTTCGCACTCTTTCCAGGCAATCCGATGCGATGCGTTTCACAGGCAGCTCCAAATTTTCAATCGATCTGGTAGGTTGCCAGCTTGTCCAAATAAAACTTTCTATGGGGCTCTTTGCATGATACGCCAGCTATTTGCATACGGAGACCTTGCACCAGGATCTGGAGTGGGATTTTCTGGGACTCGCCCGGCATAGATCAGGTAGTGGCAACCTATAAGAGGTGACCTATGGGGATCGCTCCCTTCACCAGCCCGGTTATCAACGAGAATTCCGCTCCATTGGCCCCTGGATTTATGGGCTTGACCTCGATACCCCAATTCCCTTTAGCAGCACTGCGCAGGAAGTAGTAATCGTAGTTCGAACCCACGAGGTGCAATACATTTTGGTTGTCGCTCTGAACAGGAAACGCGCTTCCGTCCGGCTGGATCAAAGTCAAAGTGAAGCTGGTGTCCTTCCAGGAAAGACCTATCATCTCTGCTCGCTCCGAGATCGACAGTTGTTTTTGGTCTTCTGAAACGACCTGATCTTCTAAGTCGAGCGACATCACAAACATTAGCGGCGATGCACTTGAATATGCTATGCCGTTCTTCACCTTCAAAGTATTAAGAGCCGTAACTGGCTTGGCCCAAGGCAGGGTTATGGCAGTCGCGGCGGGAATTGTGTAGGATTGGGCGGGTGGAAGGATACTGGGGGGTGCAGCATAGGGATAATCGGGCGTAACATAGGGGTAATATCGGTACTGGCAGACGCCATTGATGCAAGTCTTTCCCTGTCCGCAGACCACAGGTGAATGTAGGCAGCCCCTAACCGGATCGCAATAGTCTACAGTACAGGGATTGCCGTCGTTGCAGTTTTTAAGCGTATGCACACACTTTCCGTTATCACAGTTATCAATGGTATGGGCATTTATGTCATCACAATTCTTTGGCCTATGCACGCAGACTTTGCCATCGAATGAGTCGGTGGTGCAGTTATCGCCGTCGTCGCAATTTAGTGTCGTATTGTAACATACTCCTCCAAAGCAGTAATCATTGGTGATGGGATCCCCATCATCGCAAATCATCGCTTTATGCTCGCATCGTGTACCGTCGAGGGTATCTACTGTGCAGGGATCATGATCATCGCAGCTATGTGGATGGCTGGCAATGAGCGCCTCGCTTGAAGATATGGCAGTGCTGCTATTTTCACTTATGACGCCGACGCTATCTATGGGCTCATTAATACAAGCGCCACCTCTGCAAGAATCGAGAGTGCTGTCATTTCTGTCATCGCAATTCATTAGAGCGTAACCGCAGCTCGTGCTATTGTAGGCATCCGTGGTGCAGGGATTGCCGTCATCACAGATGGGATGTGCTGCTGACTCTTCTATGACACTTTGAGATTTATTGATCGTGGTATTCTCTTTGGTGGTCTCAGTTTTTGTATTTCCGGTAGGACAGGGCTTAGAACCTCCACGAAATAGGCTTTGCCGCTTTCTTCGGGCAAGGGCATATTGACGCAACCGGATGGGCCGCAGATGTCTGCAGTGCTGTCATTTCCGTCATCGCAATTCACAGGATCATGAACGCAGCCATTAGCTCCGTAAGGATCCCTGGTACATGGTTTATTGTCATCGCAGCTTGCAGAGGTATTAGTTGCGTCTTCTAATACGGAAGGATCCGGGTTGATTTGTCTTGAACTCTCAGCTCTTTCAGCGGTGCTGATGTTAGTGTCTATTCTAAAAGATGCCCACGCAGTTGAATTTTTATCCTCACAATCCTCGCACTGGGCGAAGGCGCAACACGTTAATAATAAATTGTTTAAAATAAATATAATTAGGAATGTGTAAAGCCTAACGTTTATTATTTCTTTGTCCATACTTTCCACTTCCACCAAAACGAGGAGTTCTTTTTATATCTAACTTATCCTCTTTTAGAAGCTCATTTTAGTTGATATCAAGAGAATGAGCCCAATGTAGTCTGCCGGCTTCTAAGCTGCTCCTTGAGAAGGTCGCTTTGCAGGATGAATTTCTTTAACGGCATCTGCAGCTTGTTGCAAATGTACCCCAAAGCGCTCTTGATATCCTCAAAGGGCAAAGCCTTCTCTTGCATGGCATTTCTCACATTCTCCCTCACGTTAAAGACGCCTAATGGCACATATCCCGAATAAGCCTCTCGCAAGATGATCGCACCGGCCTGTTTCTTCTCGCGTGCCAAAGCCTCTAAGATAGCCATCTTGCAGGAATAGTAACAGCCACCTACACGGGAATAGCCCTTCTTGCCTACATTGTTCTCATAGTCAGAGAATATCAACTCTTCATTCCCAAGGATGTGCAGGAAAGCCTCCATCCATTCATACTGCCATGTGGTAGGCAGAAGAAGGACGGCATAATAGTTGTTGAGGCTGGAAAACTCTCTCACCTGGCAGCAATCGATGAGATCATGCTCCCTGACCTTTTGCAATAGCCGGTTGGCCAGGGTGCTGTCGCAGGCGGTGATGGACCAGCGCGTGGGAACCAGGCGGCGTCTCTTCCTGGTGCCCATGGTTCCCATTGAAAATGCCTTCTGAATGCTGGAAAACGGCAAGCCTTTCTGGTGCAGATCAGCGACAGCATCCGCCGCCAGCAGGTCTCCGTCGTAATACACCTTCTCTAAATTCTGATCCCACTTGGCATTGTCGATTTCAAACTTGTCCAAAGGCGCGCTGGGTCCGAAGGGAGTATGTTCATCGCTAAAGGACATGCCCGTAGGGGCGTGGCAAAACTGCGCTTCGCTCTCAATGGAGGATGCAGAAAGAGAGATGTCCCGCAGCTTATCTATGAAACTACCTTGCAGCTGTGTGACTCGGATTGATCTTTTGCCTCTGATCAGGTTTAGCCGATATCTTATGATATCCTCCTGGGTCTTCTTTTCCGGTATCCACGATTCGGGCCGGTCCATGATGATTGTGTCGCCGTGCAGAGGAGCGATCATGGGGCCGGCGTAAACCTTGGGATAGTTCCAGCTACCAATGAAGACAGATGGAGGAGTGCTGCCGTCAAGTTTCGTGCCCACCTCCTGTGATGGGATATACATATTGGCCGTCAATTTTTTTAAATAGGCTTCCTTGCCTTTGATCACAACAAATGATCAGACAAATTTGAATAAAAGCATAATGGACGCGGGGCGAAAGTGTTTCCAGACGGTTTGCCCAATAACTTCATGATATCTCCACAAGAAGGATACGTTAAATGAATACAAATGCAAATCCAAAAACCAAATACACCTCAAACTGCATCATCCTGCAGAACATCGCCAGGCGCGCCATGCTTATGCGAGGACTTTTCCCCGAATTTTCTGCTCAAGCCGTAGCCGAGCTTGCCAGGATTTCGGCCCCTGCAAAAGCAAGCCTCGCCACACCGGCTTGTGACTTGAGAGATCTGCTCTGGGCTTCCATTGACAATGACGACTCGAGGACTTGGATCAGCTAACTTTTGCCGAAGAGATGCCTGGAGGAAGGACGAATATTCGCGTCGCCGTAGCTGACATGGGGTGCGCTGGTCAAAAAAGATTCCGCCCTCGACAGGGACGTGCCGCATGATATCTCCTCGATTTACACAGCTGCTAAGATATTTCCCATGCTATCAGCCAAGTTGTCCACCAACCTCACCTCCCTGAATTCTGGCGAGGACCGCCTGACCATGGGAGTGGAGATGACAATCGACCCGGGCTGATCGCTTCTTGATGCAGACGTCTACCGGGCAGTCGTGCGCAATCATGTCAAGCTAGCCTACAATAGCGTGGCCGCATGGCTGGAAAGAAAGCCTCCCGTGCTCGAGGCGGTGGCAGCCAGAGAGGAGCTGGCCGAGAACCTGGCTCTTCAGGACAGGGCCGCCCAGTGCATGAGAAGCTTGCGGCATGCTCAAGGCGCGCTCAGCCTGGAGATCATTGAAGCTAAGCCGGTATTTGAAGGTGATAAAATCAGCGATCTGCAAGTTTGAGGAAAAGAATCGGGCCACGGAGATCATAGAGGACTTCATGATTGCAGCCAACGGAGTCACCGTGCGCTACCTTTCCTTCCGAGGCCTCCCCTCAATCCGTCGAATGGTGCGTATTCCTCAAAGATGGGATCGAATCGTGCAGATTATCGCCGAGAACATCTTCAAGCTTCCCAAGAATCCCAATGCCATAAAGCTGGAGGTGTTTCTGGCCATGATGAACGAGGCAGATCCGCTACGCTTCCCGGATCTATCATTAGCCGTGATCAAGCTTCTGGGAAACGGTGAATATATGGCGGAGCTGTCCGAAGAGAAAGCCGTCGGATACTTTGGCCTGGCCGTGGGGGATTATACCCATTCCACCGTCCCCTAACCGCCGCTACACCGATCTGATCACGCAGCGCCTGCTTAAAGCTGCCATTGAAAAAAGACCTATGCCATATAGTTTGGACGAGCTTGATTCTCTGGCGGAAAATTGCACAAAAAAGAGGATGTGGCCAACAAAGTGGGGCGGCAGGTGGGCAAGTCAACCGCTGCGCTTCTGCCTGAATCGAGAATTGGAGCGTGGTTTATTGCCATGGTTACTGGAGCCTCTGAGAAAGGCACATGGGGCCGGCTCTTGGATATTCCTGTGGATGGGATGCTGAAGTGAGGATATAACGGCATAGACGTGGGTCAGGAATTTATTGATTTCCAGCAAGTGGATTCCTATAAACCCACCAATCACGCCACGCATTTATATACTATTTATAAGCATGCCCAAAATTTAGAGGTTATTAGGCATCCTTGCTAATGAGATAGTTATGAAGAAAGCTATGTAGTAGTCTTCTGATGGGATTGTTCAGAGTTGGCGCAAGCCTCCGGAGACAAACGTAATATGAATATGCCAATTGTCTTTCTCTTCAGCGAAGCTATAATAACTTCCTGATAGCTTATCTTTTTTAAATGATCCGCCTGGGATTTAATCAAGGAAATACAGCGAAATGGAAAGCGAGCCTGAGAGTTCAGGAAAGCGGCGCGGAAAAATGAGCCATAGACATCCGCCCAACGAGGCACTCGACAATGCTCACTGAAATTCTGATCATTTTTCTCCTGTTTCTGGCCAACGGCGCTTTTTCCATGGCCGAGATGGCAGTGGTCTCGTCCAACAAGGCTCGGCTCAGGGTCTTGGTGGAAGGGGGCCATGCAGGTGCTAAGGCATCCCTGGAGCTGGCTGAAAACCCCAATCGCCTACTCTCAGCCGTGCAGACAGGAATAACTCTCATCACCACCTTGGCCGGGGCCTATGGAGGTGCAACAATTGCCGACGAGCTGGCGTCTTACATCCGCTCCATTCCTTCTCTTTCCCCTTACAGCGGAGGCCTGGCCCTGGTCGCTGTCGTCCTGCTGATCACCTTCTTTAGCCTTGTCATAGGCGAGCTGGTCCCCAAGAGAATTGCGCTTAGCAATCCGGAGCGCATCGCCTCCCTTGCTGCTCCTCCTTTGGCTGCCTTCTCCCGCCTGGTCTCCCCTGTCATTGTCCTGCTAAGCTCCTGCACAGATCTTGTGCTGAGGTCTCTGGGCGTGAAGGCCTACACCGAGCCAGCTGTGACCGAGGAGGAAATTCGCATCCTGATCGATCAGGGAACGACGGCCGGCTTATTCGAGGAGGAGGAACAGGACATCATGGAGAGAGTCTTCTCCCTGGGAGATAGAAGAGTGAACTCCATCATGACCCCCAGAGGCGAGATCGTGTGGCTGGACATAGACGATTCAGCAGCAGAGATTTCTCGAAAGATAGCCGGCAGCGAATACTCCATGTTTCCGGTCTGCAGCGAAAAGCTTGACAACGTCCTGGGGGTAATCCAGTCCAAGGACCTGCTGAGCTGCAACCTGGCCGGTCAAAAGGTAGACCTCAAGACATCTCTCTTGCCGTCGCTCTTTGTACCGGAGAGCATGAGGGCTCTAAAGGTGCTGGAGAGGTTCAAGCAGACTGGAATTCATCTGGCCATAGTTTTAGATGAGTACGCATCGGTGCAGGGAATAGTAGCCCTGGTAGATCTCCTGGAAGGGCTGGTGGGAGATATACCGCACATCGATGAGCTGGCAGAGCGACAAATAGTGAAGAGGCAGGATGGCTCCTGGCTGGTGGATGGCGCTCTGCCTGTGGATGACTTCAGAGAGACGATCGATCCGGAAGTGCTGCCTGAGGAGGAGGAAGATCAATACATAACCTTGGGTGGATTTGTGATGACGCATTTAGAGAAGATCCCTATTGCCGGAGATTACTTTGAGTGGAATGGCTACCGCTTTGAGGTTGTAGATATGGATATGCGCAGAGTGGACAAGATTCTGGTAACTCCTCTGGCAAAGGACAAAGATAGTCAAAAATAGTCGAAAAATCGCCATGCAAAAGATTTTTCGCTCGAACGCTTATTGCGATGGCAACGAGGGGTATTTCGTAAAGACGGGCATAACATTACTGAGGATTCCGAAAAACCTTATTAAATTGTAATCTATAAATATTATTTATATAATATAATTTATCATGAGAAATCTGACAGACTTTGCTATTCGCCATGAGTATGAACAAATCAAAGAATTGGGAGACAGATTGGTAGAGATCGGAAATGGAATAAACTGGGGGGCGATTTCAGACCGAAACTAGACATATTGTTCTGCAATAATATTGAGCGCGGTGGACGCCCTAATATCGATGTTATCGTGGTGCTCTGGTGTTTATTCGTTCAGCAGCTTTACAGCCTTTCAAATGAGCAGTTTGGAAGAGAATTGACTGATCGCATTTCATTCAGGACTTTATTGGGAACAACATAGGTCGTTCCCGATTCCACTACGATATGAAAATTCAGAGAGCGCCTTGCTGATAACGAAGCGGATAAGGAAATTGCGGCCAAGGATCTGCCGCTCACCAAGTACACAAAATTTTCTAAGAACCGGCAGGATATCTTGAACGATTATCTCTATACTGAGAACTATTCATCCGGACGGCTCGATTGTATGGACACGACCATTATATCCGCGCGAATTTTGCAGGATTACGGATACAATCCGAGCACAATGGCCAGATTTGCTTTAAAAGGATGGGACGGTGGCTCTCACATGTGGCTGGCGGTATCGGACGGCAAAGGCCGCTTTGTCTTCATCGAAATCTGTGCCTCTGATGCGGGCCGGTCTCGTCTTGGCGAGGTGGTCTCAGCAGAGCAGAGCGCGAATTACGCCTCGGGATATGTGCTTTCTAATCCTATGAGTGTCATTCGATGCTTTGGATATAGAGATGAGCGGTTCCTCACCAATTTGGGTAAAGTGAAAAAGACGGTACCCGGGTCGATAGTGCTCCGCAGAGGTCCTGTGGGGGAAAGCCGGTGGCTCTATCATTTATATAGATCCTCATAGTAGACCCTCATAAGATAGATCATTATGAGAAAGCTAAGCGAAAAAGACATCCTGATCTTGAAGAAGATGGCTCCGGAGATCGAGGGCAAATCACGCATAGAATATCGCTCCATTCTCCCACCAGTATCCATGCATTTTGCCGAGGATGCTGAGGATTTTCAGGCAAGACTGAAAAGGCTGGATGGCCAGGAGCTGAGCTATCTTGTCGGTCGCATCCTGGACGGCTCGGAATGCCTGCTCTGCATATCACCGCAGTTTGCCGAGATTTTCATTGATATGTTGGAAGAGAAGCTGCCGGGAGAGGATGCGACTAATATTCGAGCGCTTTATAAATCTTCGACGGGATACGAGATTTAAGGGTAATAATGAGAGGCGTCTTAATTCTTTCCGGCGGCGTGGATTCGACCACATTGCTCTACAAGATGTGCTGTGACGGCTATGAGGTGGACGCTCTGACCTTCAACTACGCACAGAGGCACAAAAAGGAGATAGACTGCGCAAAAGCCATTGCAGAAAAGCTGCACATCAATCATCGCATCGTCGATCTGAGCTCGCTGGCCTCCCTTTTGGGCGACAGCGCGTTGCTGGGGATAAAGGAGATGCCAAGCTGTCACTACACGGAGACGGCCGCCCAAAAAACAGTTGTGCCCAATCGCAACATGATCATGCTCTCTGTGGCTGCGGGCTACGCCGAGGCTCATGAGATTCCCGAGGTCTTTTATGCCGCTCATAAAAATGACTTCTCCATCTATCCCGACTGCCGATCGCAGTTTGTTCAGGCTTTGCGGCCTGCTATCAGACTCGCTACCGCCTGGCATCCAGTAGAGCTGCAGGCTCCCTTTGTGGATATGAGCAAGGCGGAGATCGTGAGGATGGGCCTCGCCCTGCAGGTGCCTTACGAGTCGACTTGGTCCTGCTACAAAGGAGAGGAGAGGCCTTGCCGCACCTGCCCCACTTGCATCGAGCGGGAAGAGGCGTTTGTCGTGAACGGTCGACTGGACCCGTTGCTTGAATGAGCCGGATATTTTTAGCTCTTCGCTTGCTTTAGGCGTTCTTCCAAGTCACTGCGTTTTAGCCTGATACTGAAGCTGGCCATCGGATTTGCCTTGATAAGCGCGCTTGCATTTTCTGCGGCCTGATTTATTGCCACGTCATCGGCGTTTTCTGGAACCTCTGCATTGAATGGATAGGTCTCGGAAAGCTCGACTGGATATGGCCCAAAGGGAGGCTTGAAGTGCAGCACGTGGCTATAGCCGGAGGTGCCTGCCTTGGGATCGTCGGTGATCAAGACATTGCCTTGCAAACAGATGCGATTAACCCTTCGGGCATAGCGCACCACCTCCGGCCGGCTAGCGCACTCGGGGCTTGTGTAAAAGAATGTGGACTTGCTGGCTGTGTCGAGTCTCTCTAGCCACTGGCGCTGGGCGCCGAGCCTCTTTAAGCCGTCCAGCATTCGGGGGTGCGAGCGACAGCGCGTCTCTAAAAGATCCCACAGAGAGCCCTCGCGAATGCTCTCTTTGACCTGTTTCATCTCCTGTAGTGAGACGTATAGATTGTGCCGGGCTAAAAGCTTTGTCTTTTTGGGGCTTTCCATCAGCTCCTTTAAGGTATGCTCCTGGCAAACGGGGCAGGAGCAGGGAAGGTAGCTCATTTCCGCCAGCTTGCCTGTTCCGTGTACAGTCAGGTATCGATCCTGTCGGGCGTAGAGGGCGTATGCGGCCGAGTCGAAGAGATCGCAGCCCATGGCTGCTGCTAGAGCAAAGATCATGGGATGCCCTGCGCCAAAGAGATGCACTGGTTGGCCCGAGCCAAGCCCCTTTTTGGCAGCCGTTACCACATCTACCAGATCGCTATACCGATAGGCCTCCATGAGCGGAACCACTCCGCCTACGGGATAGACATCAAAGGTAATGTCTCGTGCGAACCTGGCCGCTTTTTCTCTAAGATCGGGATAGGTTGAGCCCTGGATGGGGCAGGCGAGAAGGGCCGGTCTTTCCAGGGCAGCGGCTTGCACAAGTCGCTCCTCTGTTATTGCAAGCTCCGATTCGGCCCGTTCTCTGGTGACGTCTGGAGGAGTTGGTATGTCCAGGGGCACGGAGATGTCCGATTTTATGGAAAATTGAAAGCTTAAAATCTCCAGAGGAGAAACATCGATATCTCCATAGACGGAGAGCTGGAAGGCGCCTGAGTCGGTCATGATCGGCCCGGAAAAGCCAAGGAGGTCATGTAGCCCGTGCTCTAATGCCTGCCTTCTCAGCTCCGGATCCTGGTGAATGATGTAGCTATTGGTGATGACAATATCCGCGCCCATCTTTTTCAGCTCGCCAGGCAAGATGAGCGGAAGATGAGGATTGACTACGGGCATTAGTGCTGGGGTCTCTATAGTGCCATGTGGAGTAAAAAGCCGGCCGATCCTTCCGGCCAGATCTTTATGCAGTATTTCGAAACGGTCCGGCATAAGGTCACTCTTCCCAATAAAGAATAAATAGGTTGGGACAGATTTTCAGCATAGGATAACAACTGAATAAAAAAGGATGTATTAATATGAAAATGATTGTAGTACTAATAGCATTAACCTGCCTCTTGGGCCTGGCCGGTGCCCTGTCCACTGATATAGGCGAGGGATACAGCAAAACTCAGCTTGCATTCCTAGATGGACCCAGTGCATCTACCTTTGAACAAAATGTCCAGTCGTACTGGGGTAGCTATATCGCCAATCTGAGCTCCAATCGTGCAACTTCTGCCATGGATATCTGGATAACCACATTCCCTCTGAAGTTCGACACCCCCTTGCAGTTCAAGGCCACGAGTTTTGCCGCAAATGTTGCCGCACCGGTTCTAAGCGCCAAAGAGATAAACAGCCAGTTTCTTCTCAAAAATGTGAATGGCCAGTTCAACGTCAATCAGATCCGGTCATATCCCTCGACAAGTGGAAGCTTGATCGTATACAATAGCGTAGGCACGCCGAGCAAGGATGCAAAAGAAAAGGTGTTGTCGCAAAGTATCATATCCCTCTTTGGCGTCTAAACACAGAAGCTAAAAAAATAGAAAATATCTATTTTCTTTTTTTTGCTTGCACTGTGAAGGGCAATAGTCCCCCTGCCAGCAGTATGTCTCTTTGCCTTTTGGATAGGCTTATATTTATATTGATCTGCTTATTTCCTGCAAAGGCCACGATATTCTCCTTGCCCGTTTTCAGAGCCTTACGAATGCCTGGTATTCGGACCTCGGTTTTTTCCGGCAAGTTGTTCCAATCGGATTCTTGGGCAAAGCTAAAGGGTACTATGCCGAAATTCACCAGATTGGCGGCATGTATCCTCTCTATGGATTTGGCGATCACCCCTTTCACTCCCAGGTACATTGGGCAAAGAGCGGCGTGCTCACGGGAAGAGCCTTGGCCGTAGCTAAGACCTGCCACGATCAGGTTATGCGCGCCCTGATCGCGCAGGGTGGATGCGCGGATGCTGAAATCCTTGTCCAGAGGCTCAAAAACGAATTCGGAGTATTTGGGAACATTGGACCTGTACTTGAGGCGAGAGCCAGCGGGCATGATGTGGTCAGTGGTTACTAGGTCTTCCACCCTTATGGTTACCTGTCCTGAGATAGCCTCTGGCATGGGTCCGTTAACGGGTGGTTCTCCGATGTTAGGACCACGGCAGATTTTTGTTTCCGCTCGCTCTGCAGCTGGTAGGGGCGGTATGATCATACTGTCGTCGATCTCAAAATGATCTGGCATATCTATTCTGGGGAAGTTCATCTCTAACTTTCTCGGGTCTGTCAGCTGACCTGTAAGTGCTGAGGCAGCGGCGACTAAGGGGCTGGTCAGGTAGACGCGAGCACTTGGCGTGCCGGATCGATCTTTGAAATTGCGGTTGCTGGTGCGCACGGAAACGGAGTCCGTGCACGGTGACATACTGTTGCCGATACAAAAGCCGCAAGAAGACTCCAGGATTCTGGCTCCGAAGGCTATCAGGTCGCTTAGGGCGTCGTTCCTGGCTATGGAGATCAGCACTTGTCGCGAGCCGGGCGCAATGCCTAAAGACACGCCTGCAGGAAGGTGCTTGCCTTTTACCATTGCCGCCACGGTCATGAGATCCACATAAGATGAGTTGGTGCATGAGCCGATCATCACTTGATCCACCGGCATATTGAGGTCTTTGATCCTGGCAATGTTTCCTGGGCTGTGGGGCACAGAGGCGAGGGGCTCGATCTCTGATAGGTCGATCTCAATGGTGCGATCATAGACTGCATTTTTGTCGGCTGCCAGAGCAGTCCACTGCTCTCCTCTTCCCTGCGCTTGCAGAAATCGCTTCGTCTGCCCGTCGCTGGGGAAGATGGATGTGGTGACTCCAGTCTCTGCTCCCATATTTGTGATGGTTGCTCTCTCCGGCACAGTCAGCTTGGCAATGCCATCGCCGGTGTATTCGCAGACACATCCGACGTTCCCTTTCGTGCTCAGGATGGATAGGACTTTCAGGACTACGTCTTTAGCGGTGGCCCAGGGCTCTAGACTGCCCGTGAGGTGGACATTGATCACGTGCGGAGCGGTAAGATAGTATGCGCCGCCACCCATGGCAACGGCTACATCAAGTCCCCCGGCTCCCATGGCCAGGGAGCTTACGCCTCCCGCGGTGGGGGTGTGGCTGTCGGATCCAAGAAGGGTTTTGCCGGGCCTGGCGAATCTTTCCAGGTGGACCTGATGACAAATGCCGTTTCCAGGTCGCGAGAAGTAGATGCCATATCTCTTCGCGATGGACTCCAGATAGGAGTGATCGTCTGCGTTTTCAAATCCTATCTGGATGGTATTGTGATCAACGTAGCTGACGGAAAGCTCGGTGGCAATATCGTTGAGCCCCATGGATTCGAACTGAAGATAGGCCATGGTACCTGTTGCATCCTGGGTAAGGGTCTGGTCTATCGTTATGCCGATCTCTTTGCCTGGCTCGTAGAAGCCATCCGCGAGGTGCTGCCTCAGGATTTTTTCAGTCAACGTATAACCCATAAAAGACCTCCAGCAGGCGTATTACTCCTGGATTATTGATCTTGGTCTCTTGGTTATGATCATATTAAAACTAAGCGATAGTATGAATCAACAGAGCAAAAAGGTTATATACGTCTGAGTTATTGGATGAGTTCGGCCCGCCTGGAAGGGTGTGGCAATAGGTCCTGTAGATAGTGATTATAGGGCTTAAGTATGACATCGGTTTAAGAAAGCCAGGTTTTCTTTCTGCTTCCAGAAATGGGCGGACGGGGGAAAAGCTTAAATACCTCGGCTGACTACCATAATGGGCCGATGAGGCGTCGCAACATACTGGCTACGACCATATTCAACAAAGGTCGGAGTTTCGATTTGCGATTAACAAAAATGGAGGCACGAGTTTTTTCGTGTCTGACATTGGTCTTGGCGACTCAGCCAATTCCGATTGGTTCGGAATAACATATAACAATATACTTCCTAGAGAATTCTGGTTGATCCTGCCAGAGGTTACTGCTATCGAGGTTCGTCTAAGCCATGCGAGTCATATGTTGCAATACATGGCGTACTGCTCAGTAACACGTGGATAACCTGCCCTTGGGTCTGGCATAACCCCGGGAAACTGGGGATAATACCGGATAAGCATATATGCTGGAATTCTATGCGATAAAGCTTCGTCGCCCAAGGATGGGTCTGCGGCCTATCAGGTAGTAGTGGGTGTAATGTACCTACTAGCCTACGACGGGTACGGGTTGTGAGAGCAAGAGCCCGGAGATGGATTCTGAGACACGAATCCAGGCCCTACGGGGCGCAGCAGGCGCGAAAACTTTACAATGCGGGAAACCGCGATAAGGGGACACCGAGTGCCAGGATACATATCTGGCTGTCGTGGTGCCTAAAAAACACTGCTAGCAAGGGCCGGGCAAGACCGGTGCCAGCCGCCGCGGTAACACCGGCGGCTCGAGTGGTAATCGTTATTATTGGGTCTAAAGGGTCTGTAGCCGGCCGGATCAGTCTCTTGGGAAATCTGACAGCTTAACTGTTAGGCTTTCAGGGGATACTGTCAGGCTCGAGACCGGGAGAGGTGAGAGGTACTTCAGGGGTAGGGGTGAAATCTTGTAATCCTTGAGGGACCACCAGTGGCGAAGGCGTCTCACCAGAACGGATCTGACGGCAAGGGACGAAAGCTAGGGGCACGAACCGGATTAGATACCCGGGTAGTCCTAGCCGTAAACGATGCTCGCTAGGTGTCGGCCACGGTGCGACCGTGTCGGTGCCGTAGGGAAGCCGTGAAGCGAGCCACCTGGGAAGTACGGCCGCAAGGCTGAAACTTAAAGGAATTGGCGGGGGAGCACAACAACGGGTGGAGCTTGCGGTTTAATTGGATTCAACGCCGGAAATCTCACCGGGACCGACAGCAATATGAAGGCCAGGCTGAAGACCTTGCCGGATTAGCTGAGAGGTGGTGCATGGCCGTCGTCAGTTCGTACTGTGAAGCATCCTGTTAAGTCAGGCAACGAGCGAGACCCACGCCCACAGTTACCAGCATATTCTCCGGAATGACGGGTACACTGTGGGGACCGCCGCTGCTAAATCGGAGGAAGGAATGGGCAACGGTAGGTCAGTATGCCCCGAATATCCCGGGCTACACGCGAGCTACAATGGTTGGTACAATGGGTATCTACCCCGAAAGGGGATGGAAATCTCCTAAAGCCAATCTTAGTTCGGATCGAGGGCTGCAACTCGCCCTCGTGAAGCTGGAATCCGTAGTAATCGCGTTTCAACATAGCGCGGTGAATACGTCCCTGCTCCTTGCACACACCGCCCGTCAAACCACCCGAGTAGGGTCTGAATGAGGGCGCATCCTTCGGATGTGTTCGAATTTGAGCTTTGCAAGGGGGGTTAAGTCGTAACAAGGTAGCCGTAGGGGAATCTGCGGCTGGATCACCTCCTAAAGTAATTGGTATGCAAATGCATACCGCCCCGCAACCAGTCGGAAGCTGAAAATGTCGACCAAGACCAAAAAGAGAATAGCCAGCTATATTGTAATCATTAGCTGGGCGTAGTACCCGGGCTTGTAGCTCAGCTGGTAGAGCGCCGCCTTTGCAAGGCGGAGGCCCTGGGTTCGAATCCCAGCAAGTCCATTTATATGCACACATTGAGGATGACTCGATGTGAAAGGGTGGAGGTCCGTCTTTTGCAAGAGGGCAGTCCTATGATGTCGTGCATAAGCTTTGCGACCAGACGCTCACTGAGTTTAGTGGGGCATAAGCTGCTTATGCCAGCCGGGGGATGGCTCGGCTCAAGAGCTGATGAAGGACGTGCCAAGCTGCGATAAGCCTCGGCGAGGTGCATGGAGCCAATGAACCGAGGATCTCCTAATGGGAAATCCTTCTCCATAGTGATCAGTAATGATCGGGAACGCCCCGGATTGAAACATCTCAGTAGGGGCGGGAAAAGAAATCAAACGAGATGCCGTTAGTAACGGCGAGTGAAACCGGCACAGCCCAAACCGAATCCCGCAAGGGAAATGTGGTGTTATAAGGCTGGTCCAAACGTTCTGGCGGAGAAGTCAAACTTGCCTGAAATGGCATACCATAGAGTGTGACAGTCACGTAGACGTAAGCCAAAGATCGGGACCATGTCTTGAGTACCGTGCGTCGGATATCGTGCGGGAAATTGGGGGTCACCAACCTCCAAAACTAAATACTTCTTGAGACCGATAGCGAAATAGTAGGGTGACCGAAAGCTGAAAAGTACCCCAAATAGGGAGGTGCAAAGTGCCTGAAATCGGCTAGTGATAGTGCGTTAGGGCATGAAAGGATCTTTTCCTTGAAGGAAGCAGTCGCGAGGATGCTGTACGAGGGTCGTTGCCAGTGTTGTAACTTACGTTTTGAAGAACGGGCCAGGGAGTGTATCTTGGTGGCGAGGCTAATCTTTTACTGAGGCAGCCGAAGCGAAAGCAACATGCGCGCATCAAATGAGGCACGACGTATACAAGTGCGTGGAGTCACTCGTATGCGACCCGAAGCCGGGCGATCTAGGCGTGGGCAGGTTGAAGCGTGGCGAAAGCTACGTGGAGGACCGCAAACGGTTTTGATCTGCAAATCATTCGTGTGACCTGCGTCTCGGAGTGAAATTCTAATCGAACTCGGCATCAGCTGGTTCCTTCCGAAACATGTCGCAGCATGACCTGATCTGAGATCGTCGGCGGAGTAGAGCACTGATTAGGGAAGCCGGACCGAAAGGTCCCTTCTCTTGTCAAACTCCGAAACCACCGTCATCTTAGAAGATTGGAGTCCGGACTGCGGGGTAAGCTTGTAGTCCGTAAGGGAGACAACCCAGCCCGTGGTTAAGGTCCCTAATTGTCGGCCAAGTGTCAACACTAAAGGGCGTCCCAGGCCATAAACAGCTGGGAGGTTAGCTTAGAAGCAGCTACCCTTTAAAGAGTGCGTAACAGCTCACCAGTCGAGGTTCAGGGCCCCGAAAATTGACGGGGCTAAGTCGACTACCGATACCACGGAGCACCGCAAGGTAATCTCGTAGGGAGGCGCTGTGCGTGGGCAGAAGCAGGTCTGTGAAAAGTTGTGGACCGTGCAGAGACGAAAATCCTGGTAATAGTAGCAGCAAAGTCAAGGTGAGAATCCCGACCGCCGAATGGGCCAGGTTTCCTCGGCAATGTTCGTCAGCCGAGGGTTAGTCGGTCCTAAGACGTATCGTAATCCGAGTACGCCAAAAGGGAAACAGGTTAATATTCCTGTACCGTTTAACAATAAATCTGACGCCTCCGGATATGCCAAGCGTTTGTCGCCAGGCCGTTCAAGCAGCGAAATCTGTGGAGAGCCGTAATGGCGAGAAGCGGGCGAATCTGTGATGGCGTAAGTTGGCAACTTCCAGGAACCCGTGAAAAGGGAGCTAAATGTCCGTACCGAGAACTGACACAGGTGCCCCAAGCTGAAAAGGCTAAGGCGTGTCGGAGTAATTCAGTTAAGGGAATTCGGCAAATTAGCTCCGTAACTTCGGGAGAAGGAGTGCCTGCTTTGTAGGAAGCAGGTCGCAGTGACCAGGGGGCTCTAACTGTCTAATAACAACATAGGAGATTGCGAACCCGTAAGGGCTAGTACAATCTCTGAATCCTGCCCAGTGCAGGTACCTGAAACCCCGGTTCAACGGGAAGAAGGGCCTGTAAACGGCGGGGGTAACTATGACCCTCTTAAGGTAGCGTAGTACCTTGTCGCTTAATTGGCGACTTGCATGAATGGATCAATGAGAGCCCCACTGTCCCTAGCTGGAACCCGGTGAAGCTTACATTCCAGTGCAGAGTCTAGAGACCTCTAATGGGAAGTGAAGACCCCGTGGAGCTTTACTGCAGCCTGTCGTTGGGTTGTGGTTCTGAATGTAGAGTGTAGGTAGGAGACGTCGAAGCTGGGGCGCCAGCTCGAGTGGAGTCGCCATTGGGATACTACCCTTTCGGAGCTACCACCCTAACTCTGAGAAGAGGACCCCGATAGGTGGGCAGTTTGGGTGGGGCGCCACGCCCTTGAAAAGATATCAAGGGCGCGCTAAGGTTGACTCAGTTGGGTCGGAAACCCAATGAAGAGTGCAAAAGCATAAGTCAGCCTGATGTTACTCGCATAGCAAGAGGTGACAAGACGAAAGTCGGGCTTAGCGAACCTTTCAGCCTCCTTGGTGGGGGCGTTAGATGACAGAAAAGCTACCCCGGGGATAACAGAGTCGTCACCGGCAAGAGTACATATCGACCCGGTGGCTTGCTACCTCGATGTCGGTTCTTTCCATCCTGGCCGTGCAGCAGCGGCCAAGGGTGAGGTTGTTCGCCTATTAAAGGAGATCGTGAGCTGGGTTTAGACCGTCGTGAGACAGGTCGGTTACTATCTGTTAGGGGTGTCTTGCGGTCTGAGGGCAAGTTGGTTTTAGTACGAGAGGAACAAGCAACGGCGCCACTGGTCTATCGGCTGTCTGACAAGGCAACGCCGAGCAGCTACGCGCTCAAGGAATAAGAGCTGAAAGCATCTAAGCTCGAAATCTGCCCTGAAAAGAGACCTGCTTAAGTACTCGTAAAAGACGAGTTTGATAGAGACGGGATGTAAGCACCAAGGCAACGAGGTGTTCAGTCCGCGCTAACTAACCACTCCGCACCTCCACTATACTCGGGCGAAATCCGGTCGCAAAGCTTAAACAATAGCATGACCTGGATTGTGATCCATGGCATAAATCCGGTTCGATTCCGGTACTTGGAATCGAGTATGGCGGCCATAGCGGCAGGGTAACTCCTGTACCCATTCCGAACTCAGAAGATAAGCCTGTCCACGTTCCGTACTGTACTCAAGTGCGCGAGCTCTCGGGAACTACAGATCGCTGCCATATTCACCTAACTTAATCTGTTTTCTGTTAACTTAGATTATGGCATCCGCAAATTTGATTATCTTTCTAAAAATTGGAATGCTGCAAATTCACGCCCCGCCACCCCCCTTTACCGCATGCCCACGTGCTCCGTCGTTCCTCTAAGTGCAAATCGGGCCCAGCGCACGGGTGCGTGTCTCCTGGCGGCGGTCGAGGCGATCAAGCCTTGCCATTGCTCGCAGATAACTGGTCAGATGGCGGAGATATGACTACGTTGTATGTCACGTCCAAGTCTGATGCAATGTCCCATAGATCACTTAATTATTATCGATATTTAGAGATAATGATTGCTTATCAGGGATTTTCGTTATATTCATGTCATAATCTCGGATATTCATGATTTTAAGCGTTCCATATATGAATCTTTTATCGTGATACTAAAAGCAAAAGACTTTAATACTTTAAAGATCTTAATTAAGTTATTAATTAGGTAATGTCATGACCTCTACTGAGCGATCCGCCTCTCCTAGCGCCGTTTTTTCGTACATAGTTTCAGCAATGAACAAGATTCTATCTAGTTTGAAATTAAACTATAAAAACTTAAAAGGATCAGTACTAAATAAGATTTACAAAATATCGAAAATATCAAAAGAAGCAAATAAACACCTCCAAAAATTCACTGTCGATTCTAAAACAGCCCTAAATCATGAACAGATACAAATCGAAACATTTCCCCCACTCTGCCAGGGAAACAATATCTATGATAAAGCAGCAGAAACCAGCTATTTAATAGATGTTTACTGGTGTGAAAGAGGTCTAGCGCTGTCAGACTTGGGTCAATTTGAAGATGCTCTGGAGTCCTACAAAAGGGCCCTCGAGATTAATCCACGTTCTTTTAAAGCCTTAAAGAATAGAGCCAATATACTCTACAGAATAGGCAGATATGATGAGGCTATAGACGACTTTAGGAAATCTCTCGATATAAATCCGCAGCTCATAGATGCCTGGTATGGCATGGGTAATACCATGAGCAAACTAGGCAGATTCAAAGAGGCAGTATCAGTTTACGAAAATGCGCTCAAGATTAATCGTTCTTTTATCGACGCTTGGGTGAGCAGAGGCGTAGCTCTAGGGAACATGGCTCGCTACCATGAAGCTGTGGAATCATTTGATAGAGCTCTTGAGATCAATCCATCGCTGAAAGAAGCATTGTACGGCAAATACCTGGCCCTACAAAAGATCGAGCACGGCGAGGAGCTCATAAAGATAACTGATAAAATAATCGCCATGAAGGTGCCCCTGGTGTCACAGACCATTTCCGCCGAAAGCAGTGCATCTGGAAACTTCTTAGTTCCGGCAAGAAATGACGTAGGAGCTTATTTTTTGAATGCCGGATCAGAGTTTTACAAAAATGAACGTTTCGAAGATGCAGTAGCCTGCTACGAAAAAGCGACCTCAATCAATCCCCTCAATCCAGTGGCATGGTATGAACGAGGTTTGGCGCTGTATAAATCAGGCTCTAACGAAGAAGCACTTCAATCTTTTGAGAGTGCCTTGAATATAGATAAACGCTATTTTGATGCCTGGAATAACAAAGGAGTGACCCTCGACAAGCTGGGAAGATATGACGACGCCATAGATTGCTACGAGGCAATTCTAAAAATCAAACCATGGGATACGAGAGCTTGGCAAAATGAAGGTCTCCTTAGAAGAAAGCTTGGTCAATATAAAGAGGCGTTCATATGCTTTGATAACATCATCAAAATCGACCCCAGGGACTTTTCCGGCTGGTGCGCAAAGGCTGAGATTCTCTATAAGTACTTGGGCCGCCATGAGGAAGCCTTAGAATCCTACGATGAAGCCCTGAAAATTGATCCGTCCAACAGCTCTTTTTGGTTCGATAAAGGCGTTTGCCTCTACGAACTGGGTCGGTACAGTGAGGCTCTCTTTAGCTACGATAGGGCTATAGAAATTAACCCAGATAGCTCTAAATTCTGGAATAATAAGGGGATTGTTCTAAAGAGACTGGTCCGCTACAGCGAGGCTATAAAGTGCTTCGATAACGCGAAGAGGCTTGACGAAAGGAATGCCCCATCATGGATAATAGAGGTCTCACTCTGGATGAGATGGGCCAGTATGAAGAGGCCATCAGATCCTTTGATAAGGCCTTGCAACTGGATCCAGAGAATGCCGATACTTGGAACAATCGAGGAGTCACATTGAAGAATCTGGAGCTCTACGACGAAGCCATAAAATCTTTTGAGTGCGCTATTGGAAGTAATCCCAACTATGCCATGGCCTGGAACAACAAGGGCAATGTTCTCTTTGCGTTGCATAGATACAATGACGCAGTAGACTGCTTCGAACGAGCTATCGATGTCGATATTAACTACTTCGATGCCTGGAACAACAAAGGCAATGCTCTCGCCCAATTGCAGAGTTACGAAGATGCCATCTACTCCTACGAAAAGGCAATTGAGATAGACCCATGCGACCCAAAAACGTGGTTCAACGAGGGTATAAGCTATATTAATTTGGGCCGCTATGAAGATGCCATAAAATGTTTTGATGAAGTTTTGGAGATTGATCTCTCATCTATTCCAGCTTGGGTTTACCGTGGAATTGCTCTGCATCGACTTAACAGGTATGAAGAAGCCTTGGACTCCTTCGAAGAGGCCTTGGAGATCAATACATCCGATCCCGCGGCATGGCACTTCAAGGGGGAGGTCCTCAATAAGCTCGGACTTAAAGAAGAATCGGATGATGCTTTCTCCAAGGCTGCATCACTTGGTTGGAAGTGGGAAGTTTCTATGCACTGAAAAGTGCAAAGAATTATAGTCCTCAACACAACAATCTTAAGTAAAGATAGGAAAGCTGCAATTAGAAACAGCATGCATAGGGTTATTAATTGCGAAACATCATTGAATTCAAGTTCAGAAAGCTGCGTTGAAGACAATCATCGATCAGGATCTCCTGCCAAGGCACACTTGATCAAAAGACAAACAAAATTGAGTTAAATTAGATCGACTGGCGTTGGTTTTTTATAGGTGCAAATTCAGGCTAAAATCATGCCAAACTGGATCCACCCCGATTTCGGGCCGCGTCCCCAGCGTCCGTTATTTCTCTGTATAATTTCCAACACTGACACAGGCAAGATTCCCGGCCTCTCTGCCGCCGGAACCACGCCTGAGCTGACCGACTACACCCCTGGTGCCGATGCCGAGCTGGTGGAGACCAACCGCATCATCACCATGCCCGGGCTGCCGGAAGCTCCGGGTGGCTCGCCCACTCCCGCAATCGTCACCAAAGCGGCACTGAACTTAACTGGCATACCTTCCTTATTCGTAGCCTCGGGCCTTCGTAAAAAACCGGCAATTCCCTACGTGGAGCTGGGCGGATCTGCAGGTAGCGACATACGCAAAGAGCCTGCCGTGCCTGGCGCCCGCGAAATATTTGAAAATGCCATCCTGCTCGGAAAGAAGCTTGCAAAACTCTCCGACTGCGTATTCATTGGCGAGTCCATCGCCGGAGGCACGACCACGGCTATGGCCGTTCTCTGGGCACTGGGCTACGATGTCAATGTGAGCAGCAGCTTCCAGTCCAATCCCATTGCAATGAAACAGAGCGTTGTGGCCGATGCTTTTCAGCGGGCGGGCATCACTATTGGTAGCCTCAAGGGCGACCCCATGCGAGCGGTGCAGCAGGTAGGCGATCCCATGATGCCTGCGGCTCTGGGCCTGATGAAGGGTTTGCAGGGCGGCAAGGTCGTACTGGCGGGCGGGACGCAGATGGCCGCCGTGCTGGCCTTGGGGGCAGTCCTGAAAATCGAGGGCGACTTCTCCATCGCAACCACCAAATATATCCTAGAAGACAAGACGGCGAGCTTCAAGGAGATCGTGCAGTCAACGGGCAGGCCCTACTACTACTCTGATCCGGGCCTGGAAAACTCCAAGATCCCGGGCGTGCAGATCTACGCGAAGGGCTACGTTAAAGAGGGTGTGGGCATGGGTGGTGCCAGCCTTCTGGCCGGGCTTCATGGGTTTAGCCAAATGCAGCTTGTAGAGGAAACGGATCGCGTGCTCATGACGGTGGAGCTGCCTAAAAAATGAAAGCTGCTGTTCTAAAAGCCCCCGGCCTTCTTGGAGCTGGACGATCTGCTCGATCCGCTGTGCCCTGAAGACGGAGCCCTGCTTGGGATCTCGGTATGCGCTGTCTGCGGCACAGATATCAAAATGTGTGAGCAGGGCCATCGCGATCTGGTCTTTCCACGCGTGTTGGGGCATGAGATTGGGGGCGGGATCGTGGAGATGGACGACTTGGCTGAGGGGGACCTGGTTCAGGTCTGGCCTGGCCTAACCTGCGGAAGATGTCAGTCTTGCCTGCGGTGAGCCGACAATCGTTGCCCGAGCATCAAGATCATTGGATTCAACTGCGACGGAGGCTTTACAGAGTTTTTGGCCCTGCCTAGGCAAAGCATTCCCCGAGGCGTGAACTTGCTGTCCACCGGAGCCAATCCGACTTTGGAAGGGGATTTGAGGTACTTTGGAGGCCGGGTGGACGCGCTGATTAAGGGCAGCAATTTGACCCGAGAAGAGGCGTCCTTTCTTTTCAAGCAGATTCTAAAAAACGAGCAGCCCAATTTGCAGCAGGGTGCATTCCTGGCCGCCATAACCCGCCAAGGGTGCTACGCCGGCGGAGATCGTCGGCATTTGGGAAGCCATTTGCGAGATCGACTCAGTGAAGGTCCATCCGGCGGTCTGCGGCCCTCTGGTGGAGAATTGCGGCACTGGCATGGACAGCATCAAGACCTTCAACATCAGCACCGCTGCCTCGCTGGTGGCTGCCGCCGACGGCATAACCATGGCCAAAAACTCTGTAAAGCCTCCGTCGCGGTTGATATCCTGGAGACTCTTGGGATTGATGTGGAATGCGATGTTGATCTGGTAAAAAGAAGCATTGAGCACGCCGGCATTGGCATTTTTAACGGCATGAGCGCCAAAGTGCACCCCTCCGCCCTTTACAGGATTTTATCTCAGATTAGGTTCGGTACAGTTCTCAATATAGCCGGGTCCCTGGCTAACCCAGCAAAGCCCGCTTATGCCGTGCGGGGCGTCTACTCCGGAAAATGGTGCAACCAACTGCACAGGCCATGAGAGAGATTGGCTACCAGAGTGCCTTTGTCGTGCACGGTAGGAGTCGGGATGAGGCAAGAGGCATGGATGAGCTCTCCACTTTGGGCCGATCTCTTGTGGCAGAGCTCTCAGAGGACGGAACCATCCGAGAGTATGCCATAAGTGCGCAAGATATGTATCATGGGATCTGACCCCCCTGGGAAGCTACGAGAAATTATTTAGCTCTGTGGAGATCGAGCTTGTTTAAAAAATGTGGGCCTACTCGTCTTTTTTTGTTAATTTATTACAAATCTTCATCAGATTTCATAATATCTATGAACTTTAAAACTGAGTATGCCGACCGATTAACTCCAGCACTTCTTTTTGTGGTATCTGTTCCTACGCAATATAGATTTTTTATAGGAGTTCGCACATCTCCAAAGCCGCAATTTATGCCCCAGGATGCTTTTTCTGGTATAAGCTCTTGATAATGTATTGTATCGATGTACTTTTCGATGTCCGGCATATTATCGACTATTGTTTGAAATGCTTTTTTCTTTATCGTCGATGCATCATATTCGCCTGGCAGGGTAAATGCAAAACCTACCAGTTGATTTCCTTTGGGTGCCAGGGTGGAATCGTAATTTGAGGTAGGCACTACCCAGGCATATGGATCGGAGTGAACCCATATCTCCGAGCCGTAGTTGTTAAATAATTTTTTGGTCAGTCCCAGCCATATGGTAAGGGAACTGACTCTTTTTATGGATGTCAAATTCTTGGTGTATGCGGCGGGCAGACCATCGATCAGATCGGGCAGGTCGGATGAAAATCCGGAATATACAACGGTATCGCAGTCATAGCTGTCCTCAGAGGTTATCACACCTTCTACTCGTTCGCCGCATTCCATCTTTTTCACAGAGACATTGGTTTTGATCTCCACGCTATCTTTGGGAAATGATTTCACAATGGAGTTTACAATGGATTGCAGACCGCCTTTGGGGTACCCCTGGTCTGTTGCGCCTTCCGCTATGAACAGGTCATATAATTTTCCAACATAAGGAATCGTTCTGGGATGATGGGTCTTATTGTCCACAAATCGAGAAATGGGCGCATTATCTATGGATGTTCCAACCATGAAGTAACATAGCCAGTCCAGGAATCGCCTCGTCGTCATTGAGACCTTACCGGGGAGAATCTCAGAGAGAGTGATGTTGGAAAAATCCTTACCGGAATTTTTCAGATACAGGAGATTGAACAGCGCCCTCATCAAGAGCAATCTGTCCGTCATAGGAAGCAAGCCGAAAGTCAGCCAGGCATTGATGCTCCAGGGAAATGGCTTTATCTCACTGCCAATTCTTACATAATATTTTCCAGATGGAATAAATTGAGGAACTGTTTTGAAATATCTGTCCATCAGTTCCTTGAGCGGGCCGTTTTCCAGCCTGGTTATGATGTGTGGGCCTGTATCGACACGATAGCCGTTTACATCATAAGAGCGGCAGACTCCGCCAATGTAACTTTCTTTTTCCAAAATCACTACTTTTTTGCCCTCTCTAGAAAGCGCTAGGGCTGATAATAAGCCACTGATTCCTGAACCAATCACAATGACATCTTTCTTTTTCATGATTCACCTATTATTTATGCACCCGGAAATCAGTAGTTTTTTCTCCATTTTTTCTCCATTTTCTAGAAAGCATCCCAACTAGATAATAATATTGCCAGTGACTAGGTTATCCTATTTCCCTAATCCCTTTCGCGTGTTCTTCCATTAGAATTCTTAAGGCTTTTGGCTTTGCAGGGCATAATTTCAATTTGGCAGATTGGTCAGCATGCATGGGAAACATCACACCGAAAAACACCCACCTGCTAAAAAAACCTGCGCTCGATCAGATGACCCTGGGAGTTTGGCTGAAAAGAGCCTTTATATCTAATAAGGTGATCCTTGCGTCTCGAATCTTTACGTTAAGAAATCGAGCATGCAGATGATTTAATGCGTGGGATGACATGATCACCAGGGAAGATGTGGAGCACATCAGCTGGCTTGCCAGCATCAAGATTGAGGACGAAGAGAAGGGTGAGTTGGTGGAGCATTTTAATTCAATTCTGGAGTACTTCCACCAACTGGATGAGGTGGACACAGCGGGAGTGAAGCCCACCTACCGCGTGGTTGACCTGGCCAATATCTTTCGAGCGGATATGGCCTACGAATCTCTCTCCCAGGACCAAGCGCTCAAGAATGCGCCGCGCACGGAAAAAGGCTACTTTAAGAGCCCTCGGATTGTGTGATCATGCTCTCGGAATTAAAGGCCAAGCTATTGGCCGAATCATGCGAGGAGTATCTTTGCCAGCTCTTTGAGAAGATCGAGAAGAGTTCGCTTAATGCCTTCACCACACTGGTCAAAGAGAGCGCAATAAATGAGGCCAGGCAGTTCGACAAAAACCCCAGCCAGGCCCTCTTAGCGGGAGTGCCCATCGCCATCAAAGAGTGCATCTCCACCGTGGGAATTGAGACCAACTGCAGCTCAAGAATACTGCGCGGGTATATCCCTCCATATGATGCCCATGTCATCGAACGCCTTAAAGCGGAAGGGGCCATCATTATGGGTAAGACCAACATGGACGAGTTTGCCATGGGTACCTCCACTGAGACGAGCTGCTTTGGGCCGACAAAAAATCCCTGGGACCTCACTCGCGTTCCGGGCGGCTCCAGTGGCGGCAGCGCGGCTGTTGTGGCCGGCGGTGAAGCGCCCTGTTCTTTAGGCTCGGATACGGGCGGCTCGGTGCGCTGTCCAGCATCCTTTTGTGGCATTGTGGGACTCAAGCCCACCTATGGCCTGGTCTCGCGCTATGGCCTGGTGGCCTATGCTAACTCCTTGGAGCAGATCGGCCCGCTTACGCATACTGTAGAGGATACTGCTCTTCTCATGGAAGCAATATCCGGGCACGACGGGCGGGATTCCACCTCGGCAGAGGGGGCGCGCTGCAGCTATTTGCCCAAGCTGAAGAGCGGGATTTGCGGCCTGAAGATAGGCATTCCCAAAGAGTACTTTGGCGAGGGGGTGAACGGGGATGTGGAAAAGGCCGTTTGGGAAGCCATTCACACCCTGGAATCACTGGGCGCGTCCTGGCAGGAGATCAGTCTGCCCCATACCCGCTATGCTCTGGCTGCCTACTATGTCATTGCCATGAGCGAGGCCTCTTCTAACTTAGCCCGTTTCGATGGCCTGCGCTACGGCTCGCGCCAGGGGGATGATAAGGACTGGCACACCACCTTTTCGGCCATTCGCACCAAGGGCTTTGGGCCAGAGGTGAAAAGGCGCATAATGCTGGGGACCTACGCACTCTCTGCCGGCTACTACGGTCGCTACTACCTCAAAGCTCTCCAGGTGAGAACGCTCATAAAAGAGGATTTCCTGCGCGCCTTCAAGGAGGTGGATCTTCTGGCTTCGCCGACGATGCCAATTCCCGCCTTCAAGATCGGCGAGCGCATCAACGATCCGCTCTCTCTCTACATGGCTGATGTTTTCACTGTGCCAATCAATCTGGCAGGCGTGCCAGCCATCTCCGTGCCTTGTGGTTTTGCCGGACGGCTGCCAGTGGGCCTGCAGCTCATAGGCCCACACTTTGGTGAGGCAGCGGTACTTCGCACCGCTCATGCCTTCGAGGCGGCCACAACCTTCCATGAGGCAAAACCGGAGGCGATCTAGAAATGGAGGACGTCATAATCGGCCTGGAGATACATGTGCAGCTCAACCGCCTCCAGTCCAAGATGTTCTGCGGCTGCTCTACAGCCTACCATAACTCCCTGCCAAACAGCCATACCTGCCCGGTCTGTCTGGGGCTGCCCGGCTCTCTGCCCGTGATCAACAAAAAAGCAGTGGAGTCTGGCATCAAGGTAGGCCTGGCCTTGAATTGCACGATCGAGGAGGAGACGCTCTTCTACCGCAAGAACTACTACTACCCAGATCTGCCCAAGGGCTTTCAGATCAGCCAGTACGACTATCCTCTGGCCACCCAGGGCCATATCATGATCCTGGGCGACGACGGTGTTGAGAGAAATGTTCGCATAAACCGGGCTCATATGGAGGAGGACCCTGGGCGGCTGGTGCATGCGGGCACCATTGACAAGGCCAAGTACACAATGGTGGACTACAACCGCTGCGGCATGCCGCTCCTGGAAGTGGTAACCGAGCCGGACCTCTGCTCGCCAAAAGAAGCGCGCGCCTTCCTGGACAAACTGAAGAGCATTCTCGAATATCTGGACGTCTTCGATGGCTCACAGGAAGGGTCCATGCGCGTGGATGCCAACATCTCCCTCAAAGGAGGGGCTCGATCTGAGGTCAAGAACATCACCGGCTTTAAGGGCGTTGAAAAGGCCCTTTTCTACGAGATCACCAGGCAGAAGAATCTTCAACGTCGCAATATCACTGTTGTGCAGGAGACGCGCCACTTCGATGAGCTGAGAAACATCACAGTCTCCATAAGAAGCAAGGTGGGCGCTCACGACTACCGCTACTTCCCTGAATGCGATCTGGCGGTCATGCGCATCGCTCCTTGGGTGCCGGCCATCCGGGCGGCCCTGCCTGAGCTGCCTGACTCCAAGAGGGAGAGGTTTGTCAAGCAATACGGCCTGGCAGATGATCATGCCAAATCCTTAACCTCTGAGATCAAGCTGGCCAACTTCTATGAGGCGGTGGCCATGCAGGTCGCGCCCAAGCTGGCTGCGGTCTGGATTGCAGATGTGCTCAAGGGGGAGCTGAACTACCGCGGCCTCTCCATCGAGAGCTTCCAGGAAGAGCACATGACAGAGATAGTGCAAATGCTGGAGAAAAGCAAGATCACTGAGGATGGGGCGGTGCAGATCATACGCGAGCTGCTGGACAAGAAGGTCGGCACGCCTGGCGAGATCGTCCTGGCCAGTGGCCTATGCAAGGCAGAGGACGACGCCGTGCAAAAAGCAGTGCGGGAGGCGGTGGCGGAGAGCGCGGCGGCTGTCGCAGACTACCGAGCAGGCAGCGAGAGGGCTCTTAACTTCATTGTGGGCCTGGTCATGAAGAAGACGCGCGGAAAGGCCAGCGCTGCAGAGGTGTACAAGCTGGTAACGGCAGAGGTGGGGAAGGCCTGAGCCTTAGGCCAGCCAGACGCCATCTTTTTGCCGATCTTTTTTTAATTTTATCGTTTGAATTCCGGGAAAATCACTCGGCTGCCGGCCAGCGGCCGCCTTTATCCAGGTCGATGCGTTGGATGCGACCTTGCGTTTTCATTTTTCCGATCTGCTTCTTGATGGCCCTTTTCGTGGTGTTTACGCGACGTGCAAGGTCTGCGATTATAATTGCCGGATCATTCTGCATGAGTTCGATGATTTTCTGGGAACTTTTTTCTGCTGACCCTGCATTGTCAAGCTCTTCGCGGTGAACGGTGGCGATGAACATGCGTCTTTTTCGATCGTCGGTGAAACTGATATCTGGCCACTCATCCAGAGTGCGTTTGATCCCTGATTTCAATCCTTTGTAAGGCAGCAGCCCTTTGGCCGTGTAGGACGGGGAGATCGGGTTTCTGATATTCTAAATGCCTGGGCGGATTTTTCCACAGTCAAATTGTTTGGCAGATGGACGGGACTGATCATCTCAGTCCCGTCGTCGAAAATGAATAGACGAATCATAGCATTCACGAGGCAGTCCCTGTGAATCAGCGTGTTGACCAGCCGCTCTTCAAAAACGGAAGAAGGGATCTCTGGAAGGCCTGGGAGTTCTCTCCCTGTTCGGACTGCGTTTTGTGCAAGTTGCGCATGGCGAACGCTAACAAATCTTCAAAGATCTTGCCAAGAGTTCCGGAAAAATCTTCGGTGTCCAGATACTCGGTTGAATGGATGACATTGTCGGGATAACGAATTCCTTTGACTATGAATAAGGGCTCGATCCACTCCGGGCGTTCGGCAAAAAAGAGTACTCCAGCCAAATTCAGCATGCCGTCGTCTGTGGCCGAACTCATATTTTGCAGCAGACATAACAGCTCCGGCTGGACTTTTGGATAATACAGATTATACGCATCGTGCCGGAAATTCTGGAAGCGCATTTTGTCCAACTTGTCAATCTCGGCCCGGGTGGGTAATTGATCGGCATGAACTGGTCGGAAAATTGGAGCAGCTTTTTTAATTCCTTTCTGGGATTCATTCGCCGCCCGTCTGTCCCGCTCTTCAGCCAGATAACATCATTCATGTCGAAATACAGGTTTGTCCGGATCGTTGGGAATGGTGAGCGCTATGACGACGTGACTTTTGCCCACAGCCACATTGAAGCTCAATTGGTTGAGACGGGCCACGTACTCTTTGTCCAGTCCTAGCAGAGTGCCGTCGTCTGCTACTCCGAGGAAGATCGTGCCTCCTCCAGAGTTGGCGAAGGCCGCCATCTCCGCTGCCAGGAAATACGGCGTTGGTGACGTCTTGCTTGAACTGGTGGTGGCTGTCTTCGCCTAGAGCTACACTGGCTCTAAGTTCCTTTAGCGACATTGCGAGAGCATCTTCTTTCAACATTCGAGCTATCGCGCTAACCCAGGACACTCGACTATGACGTCGCGAGCTGGTGGGGGCATCTGTGGATGAAGCGTGGGTCCCGTGGCCTGGGTGCGGATCGCGGCCGCTTCGCTCAGCTCGACGCGCTCGTTTATACTGTCTGCAAATAAAGTGAACAGCAGCGTCCGCCAACGCTTGAGGTCGAATAGTGGCAGCTTGGCCCAGTGAGGGTCGGGCGGCAGGTTAGTCTGTAAATGTCACATCCCTTATGAAAATTCCGAAAAATCTTATTAAATAGCAATTTATAAATATTATTTATTCAATATAATTTGTCATGAGAAACCTGACCAACTTTGCTATTCGCCACGAGTATGAACGAATCAAAGAATTGAGCGATAGATTGGTAGAGATCGGGAATGGAGTAAACTGGGATGATTTCAGATCAATACTAGACATATTGTTATGCAATAATATTGAGCGCGGTGGACGTCCTAATATCGATGTTATCGTGATGCTCAGATGTTTATTCATTTAGCCGCTTTACAGCCTTTCAGATGAGCAGCTTGAAAGAGAATTGGCTGATCGCATTTCATTCGGGATGTTCTTTGGAACAACAGAAGTCGTTCCCGATTTCACTACGATATGGAAATTCGGAGAGCGCCTTGATGATCGCGGAGTGGATAAGGAAATTTGGAACGAGCTGCAAAAGCAGCTTGATGCCATGAAACTCAAAGTGAAGACGGGAATAATGCAGGATGCATCTTTCATAACTTCGGATCCTGGTCATGCCAAGAGTGTTACACCACGCGGAGAGAAAACCAAGACACGCGGAGCAAAGATGGAACCTGGGCGAAGAAGGGAACGAAATCCTATTTCGGATACAAGCTTCCTGATGCCATGGATGAGGGTTTTGGCCGGATTCGCAGAATCGAGGTTACAACTGCTAAAGTCCACGATAGCCAGGTGGATTTGGCTAATGAAGGCGAAGTTCGCTATGCGGATAAGGGATTATTTCGGTGCTAAGACAAAAGGGTACGATGCTGCCATGAGGAAAGCCACAAGGGACCATCCCCTAAGTTATGAGGATGAGATGTGCCAGAAGCCTTCTTGAAATTAGGCCATTGGTAGAAGTGAATGACTTGGAACTCAATCCGTGTCATTCCTATATAGAGAGGTGATTTCATCCGGTTTCTCCATATATATACATAATATAATAGAATGAGTGTAGAAGCGATGGAACTTGGAACTCAATCCGTGTCGTCCATATACAATAGTAGATACTAGACTGATGAGTAGAATGAGTAGAATGAGTAGAATGAGTAGAATGACTTGGAACTGGATCCGCGTCATTTCTATATGGAGAGAGGTGATTCCATCCGGTTTCGATAATATAACTTGGAACTCAATCCGTGTTAAAAAAAAGGCCAGTCAGATATTGACTCGAATCCAATGGATGTGGAGGCAGTCTAGTTCTTGGGTCGACGGAGAAGCAGGCGGATTAATCCTGATTCCCGCCACTTCCTCCCCAGACTCTGTGTCACATTCCGATTCAGGACGGCGGCTCCAAAAGCCAGCATCCGCTCCTTTTCCGCATGGTTAAGGCCGCTCCTAAAGAGCCGAATCCTATTGGTCCAAGACTCCAGTTCTTGGGTCAACGAGTCAGCAGGCCAATTATTCCTGATGCTCGTCATTTCCTCCCCAGGTTCTGTGACCAGATTCAAGACGAACCAATCATCCGAGCCTCACATCATGCTTTTCACCTTGTTTATATTGTGCAAGACTCAGTCCGGTTCAAGACACCCCATTTCTTTATTTGGATTAAGTTGAGTTGAGACGGCACATAGACTAGAGCCGTCTCCTAATGATATGATGATGATGATTTTATCTTGCATTAAGTTGAGTTGAGACGGGACCTAGACTAGAGTAATGGACGTGATGATGATGATTTTATCTTGCATTAAGTTGAGTTGAGACGGGACATTGACTAGAGCCGTCTGCGCCATTCTGTCCGGCTGCCATTGTCTCGTTCCATTTGACTACATAGTTCTTTACTATATAGCTCTTTCTCATATTTCTCACATTTCTCATATTGAAGAGACTGGATCCCGTTGGACACCACCGCGGCTCCCTCTAGACACCAGTGGCGACCTTATTGCCAGCGAGTTCTTAATAAAAGATCTTCAAGCACAGCAGGACTTTTAATCCAGAGCCATGGAGAGCATTCGCCTTATTCCAGACGCGATACTTAGTCTTGGACGACGCTTTCCGAGGGGACCTTTCCCGCACTTTTGTTTAGCGGCAGGACTGTTGGCCCTGTGCGGAAGCTAACCGTTTCTTTTTTTATCTCTTTTTAGCATGGAACGGAGGTGGGTTTCTCACGGAACTCGATCCGCTTAGGCTCACCTTTTTTCGGAGTCAGAATGGATTTGATTTGATTAGAAACGTGTTGAAAAGAGAATGCGTGTCCCAATCCCGATGCTTATCCTCCTTCGCACTAACGCCGTAGCGGGAGGACGTTGTTGGCTGGTCCGCCCCAGCTGGAGGCAGCCGCCCTGCGACGGCCGCCAACTCCTTTGCAGTAGGTTAGGTTTTAGTTGACTCAATTGGAGGGGTGGCGCTCCTCTAGCCCATGGTACGGATCTCGCCAGGAACTATGGCTCTGATCCTGGACGGACTGCTCCGCCCCGTCAGACGGGAGAGAAAAGACTGCTGTGCGCACTCTGTCTCGCCGGGCTCCTATCTTATTGAGCCCAGGGAGCCCCAAGAGCCCAGTTGGTTCGGAAATGAAGAGAAGAGGGAGCCGGTACATGGGGAGCACTTAGCTCGGCATGCTTGGATGATTTGTTGGAGCTCCATAGACAGAGAGTAGGGACTTTCCCGCAGAGCCCAATGTTTCCCATGGAGGAATTGTGTAATTGTATTGTGATTCGTGTGTGTGCTCCGCGTAGAGATGACTTGATTATAGTTGCTTTCCATAAGGAGAATTTCTCTTTCTCTCATTATAGTGGAATTGCCTAAATGCAAATCGGCCTTTAGGCCGATTTCAGTTAGGCTTCAGTTGACTTCTCGTCTGGTTGGCTTGAATATAGTTGCTTTTATAACAAGACTTTGACTTTTCTTGTTATAGTGGGATTTTAATATAATGTTAGCGTCTCCGTCTGAGTATTCTCTGGAGTGCTTATTTGGACTAATCGGAGTTGATATAGCTGCTGTAAGTGTAGGGGTATTTCACCCGGTGGTGAGTATTTGATGGTCAATTTAAACCGGGTTTCTTTAGAGAGATATTGGATGAGCTTCTAGTCGGGTTGAGCCGGCCGGTGTTTCCAACCGGCTGAGCGCCGATACCACTTATCTCTGTGGTTATTTATAAAAAAATTTGAAGATATACCTCTGTACGTATATCTCTATTCTCTCTCTCTCTCGGAATCAGTCTCCTCTTTATATGTAGAGGGTGTAGTGAATAAACAGGAAGGATCTCATTTCTTTCTTTTTAAAAAAATTTATCGAGCTCGATCTTGTAATACGATTCGGTTTGTGAGGCCGATTCTATGTCACGTGATACATAACAAAAAATAAAATAACAAAATCAATCTCTCGAATTGATTCAAAGGAGTGTGGAAATGGTCAGGATCTCTTGAATCTCTGGATGCCGTTGTTGATTCCGTTGTAGATAGGTCGTAGATAGGTAGTCACCAGCCGTTCTATAGAGAGAAAAACAAATAGAAAAAGAAAATATAAAGGAACTATTTTCAATCTCATTCTCTCTCTATTTTAAGCGATCAGTTTCCCCATATTTCCTATTTCGATTAATTAAAATCAGAACAGAAATAATAAAATCTCAGAAAGACATTTCTCTCATAGAAATGTCAATACGGGGCTTCTTTTCTCAAATAAGATGTAAGTTATGGTAGTCAGGCCATCTCCAGCCGGATTGGCCTCGTTTTTCCAAAGTGAAAACGGTGTAAACTTTTAAGGCATTCTACTTCTCATAGTTTTCATTTCAAGTGTTTACACTTTTTCATGTCGAAGTCGGGCTCCGCTTCCGTGTAGTCAAGAAAGTGAGTGCGCCGTTCAGCATCAACCTCAACTAATAGAATAATTCTGATGATTAATCTGGAATCTCCTTCCCTTTTTATTTATAGATTTGCTGATCCGATCTTCATAGCTGTCCAGGATTAGAATTGGCAGCTTAGGACATATACTTTTCTTCATTTTCTCTTCATGTCTTTAAGCAATTTTCCTTTAAAGATTCCCTCATCCTTTCCAGTTCTAATTATTAAGATCAGGAGTGGATAAAAATCTCAGAAAAACATTTCTCTCATCGAAATGTCGTTACGTGGGTTCTTTTCTCAAAGAAGATGGAAGTAAATGGTAGTTAGGTCGTTTCCAGCCGGCCTGGCCTCGTTTTTCCAAAGTGAAAATAGTATAAACTTCTTTAAGGTCATCTCCAGCCGGCATGGCCTCGTTTTTCCGTGAAAACGGTGTGAACTCCTTACCTCAGCTAGGTCGTCAACAGCTTGACTTGTCTCATTTTCCCATAGGGGAAAAGAATCGATAAGCTCAGCAGCTGGCTTGTCAACAATATGAGAATGTACTAGATTGATTCGTTCATAATGATCACGCCGTCACAGGACTATATTTATGCATCGCGTGTTCTAAGGAAAGGGTACCGCTGTCAAGTTCCTCGTAGGAGACATCCGCCCTTGAAAGGCACACCTCTATGCTCAGCTCATGGGCCCCGTTTGACGTCCAGTTTCCTGGCTAAACTCTTTTCTCCGGTAGACACCATGCATTGCAGCGTCCTCCGTTTGACGTCCAGTTGCCTGGCTAAACTCTTTTCTCCGGAGCGTTCCACTGGCCTTGCCATAGCAGTACAGTCTCTTCCGTCTCGATCTCTCGTGGCTTGCTATATTATGCCACCCTTTCCGTCTGTATGTCCCCGTTTTTAATTGTTTATTCTGGTGTAGGCAGTCTCTCCATTGAAGAAACTACCGTGAGGGCACAACCTCACACCACACGATACACATACTCTGTGGGCTTACCTCGTTCTAAATTCTCAGTTGACTTGATTAGAGTTCCTTTCTAGAACCAGAATTTCTCTTACTCTCATCAAGGCCTATCGCTTGACGCAAATCAGCTTTTAGCCCTATTTCAGTTAAGCTTTAGTTGATTTCTCGTCTCGTTGGCTTGAATACATTGCTTTATAACAAGACTTTGACTTTTCTTGTTATAGTCTGATTTTAATATAATGTTCACGTATCCGTCCGAGTACTCTCTCTAATGCCTATTGCAACTGTTCAGCTTCTATACGTTTCTATGAATGTAGAGATCTCTCACCCGTATCAGTACTTGATGATCAATGTATGCTTCAACCATATTTCCTTCTAGAGATATTCTATCAGTTTCTTAGTTGAGTTCGAGCCTGCCGTGGTCTCCAACCGGATGAGCGCCAACACCACTTATCTCTGTGGTTATTTATATAAATAAAAAATTGAAGATATACCTCTGGATGTATATCTCTATTCTCTCTCTCTCTCGTAATCAGTCTCCTCTTTATATATAGAGGTGCAGTGAATAAACAGTAAGAATCTCATTTCTTTCTCTTCTAAAAATTATCGAGCTCTATCTTGTAATACTATTTTGTTTGTGAGGCGAACCCCTGTTCGTGAAAAATAGCAACAAAAACAAAAACAACCTCCTAAATTGTAAAATTAAACGAGTGTGGAAATAGTCAGTATCTCTTGAATCTATGGATACCGTTGTCTATTTCGTTGTAGATAGGTATGCACGAGCCTTCCTTGGATAGAAATAAATAGAAAAAGAAAAAAAAGGAGATTTGTCATTAGTTTCTGTCTATAAATATCAATTTCCATCTCAATGCCCCTCTATTTTAAGTGACAGTTTCCCCATATTTCCTTTTTCTATTAATTAGAGTCTCAACAGAAATAATAAAATCTCAGAAAGACATTTCTCTCATAATTGTCAATCAAGTTCTCTTCACAAAACAAACAAAAAAAATAATAAAAAAATGATGATTAAGCTAATTCAGCCTCGTTTTTTTGAGTGAAAAACGTGTAAACTTTTCCTATTTCTTCTTTTTTAGTATCTTCAACCATATCTCTCGTTTTTCCCAAGTGAAAACGTGTAACTTTATACATATTAATGCTTCTAACCGGATTGGTCTCGTTTTTCCAAAGTGAAAACGGTGTAAACTTTATTCATATTGAAGTACTTTTAACCGGATTGGTCTCGTTTTTCCAAAGTGAAAACGGTGTAAACTTTATACATCTTAAGGTACTTTTAACCGGATTAATCTCGTTTTTCCCAAGTGAAAACGGTGTAAACTTTATACATATTAAAGTATTCTAACCATATTGGTCTCGTTTTTCCAAAGTGAAAACGGTGTAAACTTGATGTATAAGAGAGGGCAACTTCAGCCGGCATGGCCTCGTTTTTCCAAAAGTGAAAACGGTGTAAACTTGTGACATCAGACCAAAAGCGGATTGACCTGTAAAATTCACTTACATGAGGTGGCACCTCCAACCGGCCTGGTTTCGTTTTTCCAAAGTGAAAACGGTGTAAACTTGATGCATAAGAGGGCGACTTCAGCCGGCATAGCCTCATTTTTCCCAAGTCAAAACGGTGTAACCTTTATACATCTTCAGGTACTTCTAACCGGATTGTTCTCGTTTTTCCAAAGTGAAAACGGTGTAAACTTATGACATGGGTAACCGGCTCGGCTTCGTTTTTCCAAAGTGAAAACGGTGTAGACTTGGTGGATCAGAGAGGACACTTCAGCCGGCCTGGCTTCTTTTTTCCAAAGTGAAAACGATGTAAACTTGTGACATCAAAGATTTAAAAACCGGCCGTGGTCTCGTTTTTTCCAGGGAGAGGTTAAAAAACGGTGTAAACTCTCATCGTCATCAAGCCAGACGGCTCCGTTTTTCTCAAAGGAAACTTTTAAACCTCTCGATCCCTTGGCGTATCGGTTTCCCTCGTTTGAAATTCTGTAGGAATGACAGACTCTTCATTGTAGTCCCCCCTGTTGGGACTAGCCTAAACGGATGTAAAGGGCTTTTTCTTGAGCAGCGGCTAGCTTAACGCTTCTACCCTCGGTCCGTCTCTTGTCGCGCAAAGAGAGCGGGGAGGAAGCGCTATCTCGACTGCCGGGAGTGGGCCCGCGAATCATTGGGGTGGATCGCCCAAAGCGCAGGATGGCACCACTCGATGGTTGTTGGAGAGACTTTTATAACCTGGATTCCAACTATCTAGAGGACTACCGTAATCGGATGCCGGCCCTCTGAATAGCAGAACAGTCTGTAGAGCCTACTTTCGAAAAAGATGACGGGCCATACAGACGACGGCAGACAGGTTTCTTGAGTAACTTTCCACTGATGGAGAGGCTCCGCGATCCACATTAGGGCATCCGAACCTCCCTGTATCCAACCGGAAGGAGACTCCACGCTAGAGTGACTCCCGCCGGCTGATTGGTCCATTTTCCTATCCTACGTGTACGCAGCAGTCTTTACTAAGTTTCTTCTTTCTTCTCGGTCCGGATGAAAGTACCCTCTTCATACGGGTCTATCCTTCGTCAACGACCCTATGGTCGGACGTAAACGCTCTATTAGTACGGCCCTTCCCTTTTCTCTCTCTCTTCCCCCGCACGCACGCAGTGCACGTACACACCGACACACAAGGTCAACAAGGTCAGACAGGTGAAGGTCAAGGACAAAAGTCTAGACTTCTCGTAGAGACGTTGGCTCCATTGAGAAAAAAAACAAATAAAGGCAATTGAATCAGACAGTTTCACGTCTGAAAATCTCAGCTCCATCACTACGCAACCCGCTTCATCAGGGAACTCAGTTTCCACGTTTCTTACCTGTGACTGAAATCGAATTTAACATCGACAAAGTATTTTACTACTTAAAGTCACTTGAGATTTCGGCCCCTCTATAGCTCCGATCTCTTTAATCACGTGCTGCATCGACTAACTTAATAGTCCGACCAGTTTCTAATCGTGATAAGGCAAAAAATAGCACAGGGGGCCAAGACTCCTTTCGGAACCTTAGCGGGCACGCCATCCCGATGAAAACACCCCGCTCAATTTAAAAAGAACGGAATATCAGACATCCGTCTGAAACGAGGCATGATGGAATCAGGTCCTCTTCTCTTGCTCATATACACTCATAAAGAAATTCATAGATAGATAAGGAATAGGCAGGGGAGGTAAGGAGAGCTCATTCACATACACACATTCATATTACACAACATGGAAAAAACGACGGCGCATGCTTAGACTACCCCCTACGCTCCCAACCCGTCTTCCGAATCCTAGAAAATCAAAGAATGTAAATGATGATGCCGACACGTCCACTAAGAACGAGCCGGACTTCTAGACGTCTTCATAATAAAATCGGCTGCTGCGTGTTATATAAGCATGGCGGGTGCCAGAGGCCATTCAATATAAAAGCCTGATCCATCTCTCTTTATATAAAACAATCTGACTCGTCTCTTTGACGGTTCAATCGACTTCTCAAAGAAATTATTATAAAGAAAAATAGGCCTCCGCCGCCGCGCGGGTATCCTCATACTGGACATTAAAGAAAACTGCATGGCGAGTGACAGTAGGTTCCAAATAATCACGCCTGATAAAAAACTGATCCATCTCTATGACGGTTTCATCATTCTCTCAATTAAGGCTATTACCTCCGCGGACGCGGGAACTTCATAGAAAAAAGCAGCAACAATTCCTCTTGTGCATGGCGGTTGCCAGAGGCAATATCAATGTGACAGCAATTCACAGCTGATCACAAATTCTCTTCAAATGTAAGAAGAACTGCTCTGTCTCTCCAACAGATCAAGAATCTCAAGTCTAGAAAGTCAATCAAATTGCAATCTTACATTTTTTAAAATGATTGAAGAGTAGCTCAATCCGAAATCCAAGTTGAAGAAACACGCGTTGAATTTGTTGAGAGCTGAGGATCCAGGTGAATTGTAGATAGCAGTTAGCACCTCATTCACCAAGGTGAAAGAAAGCCGTCGTGGGAAAGTCACAAAGTCCCGTCCGTCCTCCTCCGTCTGCTGTCCGTGAATGACTGGCAGATTTCAGCCGTTCGTAGAGGGCGCCACTCGTTTGCAACTCTTCGTTGAAACTACGACTCATAGGTGGCGCGGGCGTTCTTATTGTTGTTGTTGTCAACTTTCTCAGGCCTGAACCCGTCGGTAGACATGTTTGGTTCTCATCATTCGCTCATCCAATTATATCGGAGAGGAGGTACTTGCCGTGGGTTTAATAACCTGGACGGAACTGATGAGTACAACTTTTTTTTAAAGAAACTTGATATGTGGCTCTCTGCCAAAACTCAATTCGCTGTTTCTCTAAGTCGATGTGCTGATCCGGTTTTCTCCTCGTTTAAACACACCTGGGCCATGCCAGGGGCTACTCCTCGCTAGACACTGAGGTCCTCAAATCTCTTCAAGGGAAGTCCCGCGCAGCTAGAACCAGAATAGTCCCCACCAACTCAGGGTGTTTTCATCCGGCATTCCGGTTATAAACTCAAATCTCGATTTGAAATTCTTCCAATTATCAAGTGTGAACTCGGAGGTCGTGAGTTGATGGTCTGGTCAAAGTTGATGAATACAACTTTCAATTCAAAGGAATTTTAAGTAGACGTGGCTCTCTGCCAAAACTCAATTCGCTTTTACTCTAAGTCGATGTGCTGATCCGGTTTTCTCCTCGTTTAAACACACCTGGGCCATGCCAGGGGCTACTCCTCGCTAGACACTGAGGTCCTCAAATCTCTTCAAGGGAAGTCCCGCGCAGCTAGAACCAGAATAGTCCCCACCAACTCAGGGTGTTTTCATCCGGGATTCCGGTTATAAACTCAAATCTCGATTTGAAATTCTTCCAATTATCAAGTGTGAACTCGGAGATCGTGAGTTGAAGTGGCTGGTTCTGAATTAATTAATTTCTTCAGAACGAATTCCTCAGAATAAATACTTCAGAATAAGTTCTTGAAGAATGTGATCCGTCTCATTAATTCTTCAGAATAGATTCTTAGAACAGATTTGAGATTTCTTGATGGGTAAGTAGAGTGCTATGATCTGGAACTCGATCCGTCACATATATTTAAATTTAATTTAATTTAATTCTTCACATTAAATTATCCAATTGTTATGTAGGTGGTCACGCTTTGGAAGCCTCCACAAGGCAATTGTAACGTTGAATGCTATGATTTTGGAACTCAATCCGCCTCATTAATTCTACAACAATTTATTTAGTTGTTTCCGTCAGATGAGTAGAATGCTGTGATTTTGGAACTCGATCCGTCACATTTGATTATTATGACTAGGGATCCAATCCGCCTCATTATGATTTGGACTTTTTTCCTCAATAATAGGTTTGAGGGTGACTCCGCCCGGCGTAGATTATGCTTGTAAATTTCTTGATGAGTTGGTAGAGTGCTATGATTTGGAACTCAATCCGTCACATATATTCCTTTGATATTTTAGTTTTTCGCATTAATTTCTCTAATTTGCTATGTAGATGGCCATGCTTAGGAACTCAATCCGTGTCACATAGTTAAGTTCGCATCATAAGGGTCATTCCGCCCGGCGTAGATGAATAAGTGGAGTGCTATACATATTTTGCATATGTTAGTTTGGCACCGCGACCTCTTTGGCACGCGTGATTCTGTTCGGCTTTAGAGTAGGTAATAACCTCGTCCACTTTTGCACGCGTGGATGGGTTAGGTTAGTTTCGGTCTTCTTGGTAATGAGTATATTTCAACTATCGTAGTTGAAGGCGGCGCGAAGGCGATCAGTAGGACTAGTGCACGCGCTTTGCGCGGGCAGTAGAAATCAGGGCCTTAGCGATCAGTAGGTCTAGTGTCCGCGCTCTTGGCGCGGGCAGTAGGAAACAAGACTCTAGCGATCAGTAGGACTAGTGTCCGCGCTCTCTGCGCGGGCAGTAGGAATCAAGAGTCTAGCGATCAGTAGTTGAGTGTGATGTACTCCTTCTTCAAAGGCAATTTCATCCGGTGAGTAGAAGCCTTCCTCTTCTTGATAAGAAAAGAGAGTTTTTTAGTGGAAGCGAGTAACTTGGAACTCAATCCGTGTTATCTACATAGAGGTGATTCCATTCGGATTCTAGTTTATAGTAGACCGATGAGTAGAAGCCTCCTTGAAATCATTTTATATTATTATTATCAATCGGCTGGGGACTTGGGATTATTAACTCCTTTTCTCAGGTAGTTTCCAACCGGTAGCCATATCTCTCTACCCCGTTTTTTGAATCTGTCACTTTTAGCTGAAGTTGAATGCGTTCGGCCATTTCGTGAAGGCGATTGCACGCTCTCCACTAATCAGCTAACGGGATGGGTTAGGTTAGTTTCGGTCTTCTTGGTAATGAGTATATTTCGACTATCGTAGTCGAAGGCGGCGCGAAGGCGATCAGTAGGACTAGTGCACGCGCTTTAGTGCGGGCAGTAGAAATCAAGACTCTAGCGATCAGTAGGTCTAGTGTCCGCGCTCTTGGCGCGGGCAGTAGGAATCAAGAGTCTAGCGATTAGTAGTTGAGTGTGATGTACTCCTCCTTCAAGGGCAATTTCATCCGGTGAGCGGAAGCCTTCCTCTTCTTGATAAGAAAAAAAAGAGAGTCTTTTAGTTGAAGCGAGTAACTTGGAACTCAATCCGTGTTATCTACATAGAGGTGATTCCATCCGGATTCTTGTTCATATTAGACCGATGAGTAGAAGCCTCCTTGAAGTCATTTTATAATATTATTATCAATCGGCTGGGGACTTGGGATTGTTAACTCCTTTTCTCAGGTAGTTTCCAGCCGGTAGCCATATCCCTCTACCCGTTTTTTGAATCTGTCACTTTAGCTGAAGTTGAATGCGTTCGGCCATTTCGTGAAGGCGATTGCACGCTCTCCACTAATCAGCTAACGGGATGGGTTAGGTTAGTTTCGGTCTTCTTGGTAATGAGTATATTTCGACTATCGTAGTTGAAGGCGGCGCGAAGGCGATCAGTAGGACTAGTGCACGCGCCTTAGCGCGGGCAGTAGAAATCAAGACTCTAGCGATCAGTAGGTCTAGTGTCCGCGCTCTTGGCGCGGGCAGTAGGAATCAAGACTCTAGCGATCAGTAGGACTGGTGTCCGCGCTCTGTGCGCGGGCAGTAGAATGCCCCAGTTGAGTCTGAAATACTCCTTCTTCAAAGGTGATTCCATACGGTGAGTAGAAGCCTTCCTCTTCCTGATGAGAGAAGAGTTTCTAGTTGAAGCGATTAACTTGGAACTCAATCCGTGTCATCTGTATCTATTTAGATAATAGAGTAGATATACATGATTTGGAGCTGCGTCCATCTCTCATGTTTTTAATGAATGAGTGGAAGAATGTGTAGAAGAAATGACTTGGAACTCAATCCGTGTCATCTGTATGTATAATAATACTAGTAGATACTAGGCTGATGGGTAGAATGAGTGGAAGTGAATAACTTGGAACTCAATCCATGTCATTTCCATCCGGTTTCTTTATATGTGTATAATATATATATACAATTAATATAGACCGAAGGAATTGGTAGAGTTAAGTAAGTTGGACCTCAATCCGTATTACTTTTCATATTTTTGGATTGAAGAATGTGTAGAGGCGACTGACTTGGAACTCGATCCGTGTCAACTATATGTATAGTAATAATACTAGTAATAGATAATTTCATTTCTATATAGAGGTGATTCCATCCGGTTTCTCCATATATGCATATAATAATATTATATATAATGTGTAGAAGCGACTAACTTGGAACTCAATCCGTGTCATTTCTATATAGAATTAGTAGAGTGTGTAGAATTGGTAGAGGCGATTGACTTGGAACTCAATCCGTGTCGTCTTTGTATAATAATTAAGCTGATGAGTAGAAGCCTTCTTGAAATTAGGCCATTGGTAGAAGTGAATAACTTGGAACTCAATCCGTGTCATTCCTTGTATATAGTAGACTGATAACAAGTGAATCTCTAGCAAAAGATCTCCTGTTGAACTGTATTTCGCGTTCACAAAGAGAGTCTGCAAGGCAGGGCACGTTGCGGTTACTACTATCGGCAGGGTTCGAGTAAAGATGATAATCACAGGCATCGTTTCCAATCTCTACCATTTGGCTTCTGTCAAAAGTAATATTCCGGAATAGCGTTAGCTGTCTTAAAAAATTACAAAATATCGGGCGAATTAGGAGAAAAGAGGATGCTTTATGACCTATCAGATCGTATGTGGCGGAATTATAGACAAGGTTCTTTATGGGAACCATTAATTTGAGGTTAATCGGGATCCTCACAAATGACGCATTTGAATTTATGAAATCGAACGGTGCAGGTTGTCCTGGCATTAAGATAAGAGGGAACGCTGTTGTAGGCAAAGAAGAATCCGCCAAGTCAATGGCTGTTCTGGAACACCAAAAATGGGATGCAAAGATTGGAGGCAAATGCATCAGTATGGGAAACGGTGGGCAGCTGAAGGACTCTTCTCATCGATCACGTGTATCTTTGGTGAGACTGTTAGGGCAGCTTCACATGAGGGAACGATTTCAGAGGTTAAAAGAGCACTCATTTTGTATAATATACCTATTAGCATATAAATAATTGTGTTAAACTAAATAATGAATTTTGGTTCAAATAAATAATACTATAATAATTATGCTACGCCTCAAATTCAGCTCGATTTTAAAAATAATTTCCTGACCAGAACTATACACACTCATTGAAATGAGACCCCGGAAAGCTTACATCTTTGCGGAATCTACAATTTGTAAATTTTATCATTCCATTAAAAATACAATTTAATATAACCATATTAGAGTTAATTCTTTTTACCTTATTAAATATAGTTTCTTTTACAGGTATATCTTTAATCTGCAAAACCTGTGGTGCCAAATCACGGTCTCCTTGAATTTCGACTTTGTCATGAAGGTGGATATCCTCATACAATTCAATTGCTTCTATGATTGCATCAGCTTGAATGACTCCGCTGCATTGTGTCAGTGAAGCCACGATATCACCGATTATCTTCCGTCAGTGTCATGATCTATCCTGGATATAGGCGATGTAAATCTTTATCTTTTCGATGCAAGGGGTTTTGCACCGCAAGTCGATTCTGCACCTAATGTATGAGCGTTGCACTAAACGAGTTGCACCTAAAATCGTGTCTAAAAAGTGCTTTAGGTGCAAAGCCCTTGAGCCATCCTCGTGAAAAAGCGATTGGGCTATCGACCAGTCCTCATCGCCTCTCTTCCCGCCTTCAGGGCCTCATCCAGCTTCTCCACATTGGGCCCTCCGCCCTGGGCAAGCTCCGGCTTGCCTCCGCCGCCTCCGCCCAGCAGCTTCGCTGCCGTCCGGATGATGCTCCCCGCCTTGACGCCCTTCGCAAGGCCCGACTGGCCTACAGCTGCCACGAGCTTGCCCGTCTCGCTGCCCAAAAGGGCGATGCAGTCCTGCTCTGCCAGAAGGGTTGCAGCCTTGAGAAGCTCCTCTATGTCCGCTGGACCCATCTTCTGCACCACGACCTTTAGGTCGTCCAGGATCTCTGCCTCGGCGATCAGGGTCTTGAGTCGCGCTTTGGCTAGATCCACCAGGAGCCGCTCGATCTCCTTTTGCTGGCCCTTCCACTCCTCAAAGAAGCGCGAGGCGGTCTTTGGCAGCTGTTCGTTAGGCACACGTAGGACGTCTGCAGCCCCGGAGAGCAGGTCATCGCGTTCCTGTCCGGCCCGCACAGCAGCCTCGCCCGCGGCAAACTCGATCCTCTCCACGCCGTCCTGGATGCGCTCGGCGCGCAGGATCTTGATGGCCCCGATCATGCCTGTGTTGGTGACGTGCGTTCCCGCGCAGGCCTCGATGTCGCTGCCAACACGCACCACGCGAATCTGCGTTCCCGGTGGCACGCCTCCTTGATACAGCTCAAATCCGAATAGCTTTTCAGCCTCGGTGCGAGGCAAAAACTGTGTTTCCACAGGCTCGATCTCCATTACCCGACGATTGGCCTCCAGCTCAATGGCCTTCAGCTCTTGGTCGGTGATGCGCTTGTAGTGGGAGATGTCCAGACGCGCCCGATCCTCGCTCTTCTGGGCTCCTGCCTGCCAGACGTGCTTGCCTAAGACGCGCTTGGCTGAGTCGTGCACCAGGTGGGTCGCAGTGTGATGGCGTGCGTGCGCCAACCTTCGGCGCATGTCCACCTTGCCGGTGACAAGGTCGCCCTTCGCCAGGCCAGGCTTGGCTAACTTATGCAGCACCACGTCTCCAGACTTTTGCACATCCACTACAGAGAAGACCAGGGCACCCTTCTCAAGAGTACCGTGATCTGCTGGCTGACCTCCACCTTCTGGGTAGAGGAGCGTCCTGTCCAGTATGACGCTGCCTTCCTCAGTTACACCCAGTACTTCAGCCTGGAAGACCTGCTCGAAGGGATGCTCATAGAAGAGCAGCTGTGTCTTGCCCGGTAGGGTAGCCATGTCCTCTTCTTTTTCGGCTCGGATGCGTTTCTTGGCCACTAGAGAGTAGAAGTTATCAGGCAGCTCTACCGTTGCACCCATCTCCTGTGCCGACTCGCGAGCGATCTCTGGGGGAATGCCGTGCGAGTCGTAAAGGGAGATCATCTCAGCTAGCGGAATGGGCTGGCACATCTTCTTGAAGTGCTCGGCCGTCTTCTTGACCAGACGCTTGCCCTTCTCTAGTGTCTCGGCATATTTCTGCTCTTCCTGGTCGAGGATCTCCTTGATGGTGACAAAGCGTTCCTGCCAGTCAGAGTAGTCCAGTCGCTGGATCTGCATCTTCGCCAATTCCGCCAGCGGCAGAGACAGGCCCAGCTCCTTCATAAGGCGCAGTGTACGACGAATGACCAGCCGGGCCAGGTAGCCCGCTTTGACATTGGATGGGATGATGCCGTCGCCCAGCATGTAGGCCAAACAGCGGGTGTGGTCCACCAATGCATAGATGCGCTCCATTGGCTCGATGGTCTTCTCCAGCTTCTCTGGCGAGATGCCGATGCTGCCCGCAATTTTCCTGCGCAGATCCAACATGCTGTACTCGTCCAGATCTACCATGCCTGCCAGCCGGGCATTCTGGGCGAAGATCTCAGCGTACTCAGGATCTCGCAGGTTGTGCTCCACGCCGGCCAGGTCGGCTACCTTTCGCACCAGATCAGGGAAAATGGCATCGTAAATGGTAGGCGAGCCAGTGGAGGCCCATACAAATCTCTCTAGACCATAGCCGGTGTCCACGATGTAGTTGTCCATCTTTTCATACGACTCGCCTTTAATGGATATGGCCCCTCCAGGCACGGCTTTCAGGTCCATGAAGACCAGCGTTGCCAGCTCCAGGCCGCCGATCATGACCTCTACGCTGGGCCCGGCGTTGCCTCCGCCCGCCCAGGGATTCTCCTTGTAGGTCACCGCCAGTGGGTCCATGCCGAGGCCGACCAGCAGCTCATCGCATAATTGAACAGTCCGATTCTTCCAGTAGTGCTCTTTTTCTCGAGTATTGAAGACGTGGTGGGCCATCATCTCGAAGGTGGTGAGATGCCGTCCGCTGCGTCCTACCGAATCCAGGTCGTCCAGTCGAATGCAGGGCTGGCTGATGGTGAGGGGGTTAGCTGGTGGCGGCACCTGCCCTGAGGTCACAAAGGGCTGGAAGTCGGCTATGGAAGCGATTGTGAGGTAAATGTCGTCTCGCCAACGGGCCACTACAGGATACCTCTTGATGCGTGTATGACCACAGGCCTGAAAGAAGCTGAGGTAGTACTCGCGCATCTCGTCTATTGTGTGCTCGCGCTTGAATATAGGCGCGCCTATGAAGGTATAGGGATCGCAGGGCGGGTCCCCGCAGGTCTTTCTCTCGCCGTTCCTGGTCCAAAAGAATTTGCCGCATTTCTCGCACTTCTTGCGCTGGAATCCCTCATCCACGAAGAAGTCCAATCGATACTCATCCTCAGAGAACATAGTTGATCAGCTTGTGAGCGAAAGATGATACAGGAATGCTAAATAGGTTTTCCAAAGGCCGGAAAATATTCAGACGAAAATATATGGATGACCGTCTTTGCCGGCCACCCCATAACAGGCTTGATTTAATTTACTCTTGAGTATTCCGAAAAGCCTTATTGAATATTAATTTATAAATAATATATATGCAATATAATTTGTCTTGAGAAACCTGACTGACTTTGCTATTCGCCACGAGCATGAACGAATCAAAGAATCGGGCGATAGAATTGGTAGAGATCTGGAATAAATAAACTGGGACGATTCCCAGACAGAAACTAGGCGTATTGTTCTGCAATAATACTGAGCGTGATGGACGCCCTAATATCGATGTTATCGTGATGCTTAGGACTATACTTTTTGATGGCGAACTGAAGATACTGCCAGTATCGGCGGTGGTAGATGCTCTGCTGTGATTGGCGACAGAGATAAAGAAAACCAAGGACGAGGCTGACAAGAAGAGTTAATGCACCATGTTGCCCTGCAAACATTCTACAAAAATTATAATTAGAACTCCGGGGACTGGTTGACTGCTATGAGGGCGCAAGCTCACTTTTGTCCGAGATAAAGATTACTGAGTTAGGAAGGAGCATGGCAAGAAATGTGCTCATGCCTAACCCTATTGGCTAATAGTGAAGGTGGCGGTAACCCCAGTATTAATCAATAGAGCAACATCTTCGTTAACCTTTTATGGGGAAGGATGCCGTAGATAATGTCAGTTGTAGTGGGAACCGGAAAAATACTGAAGGTGAAAGTCAGTGGCAAGAACCCCGGTCCAAAACTAGCGCAATAATCAAGAGATCGGTAACCGATCGGGGAATTTCATTGGATTGGAATAGAGAACTTATTGATGAGGTTAAGGCCGTCTTTACGACGGCTGAATTTGGGGGCAGTTACCAGCAAGCTGGTACGTTATGGCTTTACAACCTCGGCTATTCTAGCAGCGCAAGAACTGGGGCAAAGATTGCTGTTAGTGGGATCTGCGTATAAAATTTTGGATGAGACAGTTTTCGGCACTGATAACACGGCCATCAAGATCAGAGGTAACCAGGAATGCCGACAGCTTCAGGAAGAGTTTAAGACCAATTCCCTCTTAAGGCTTATTCCGGCTCTGTTGCCCAACTGCGAGTGCTGCAAATACTCTAAAGGCTGCAAGATGCCCGAGTTTAGGGATAGTGACGGGCATTTTATGGCTGTAGGGATCACCTACGCAAAGCTTCAGGCCATCATGAGCAGCCAGGGTGAACGGGCCATGGTAGTCATGGAAAAGCTAATCAAGGATCTTGACTTGGTTTTATTCGATGAGTCCCATGTTCTGAGCCACCCTGGCATATGTTCATAAAGAAATGATATGAGTTAAAATGATATCCTCTTGAAAAATGGACTGAAAATAACAATTAAAAAATGTGGATAAAAGCCTATTTTGGTTATTTAAATCACTTCCTACTTTGGGTCGTGAGTATAGGTCGTGGAAAAATGTCGCGGGAATCAAATGAAGCCGACATAAGCTCTCGTAGATTGTCTGCTGAGTCCGTTGTTAACGCTTTTTAGCACCCCACATATACGATCAAACGCGGGGTCATGGGCGAAGGTTACTGAAAATCATCACGAAAATCGGATGCATAGGATTCATTTTGGCAGTGAACATTCATTGCATTACATGTTAGCACTTTTCAGTAGCTCACGTACGCGACTCTTATTTGATGGTCAACGAGTTGAACGACGAGCTGTGTCTATATGGAATCATTCCGAGGACTTAGCCTTATTATATGCGTTTAGAAGACCTAAACAGGATCATTCTGACGCCCATAGTCTAGCTGCGTCGAGATAAGATCTCTCGGACCGCTCTTATGCCTTCCATCTCTCTACGACAGGAGGGGCAAGCCTCCAACCAGAACCATCCTTCGGAGTCTTTTTGCAGTTCAACGGGCATGCAGGACAGCACCTTCTCCAGCATGGGCTTTGTCGCAAAGAACTTGCCGCATGAGGAACAGGGTTGCAGAGGTACGACGATCTCCGTCTCCTGGCCTGCCTTCGTAAAGGACAAGGCTTTTTCCGGACATGTCTTCGCGCAGATATCGCAATCCTCCTCGCAGCGAGAAAAGTGGATGGTTCTGCTCGCACCCTCATCTTGTAGCACTATAAGGCCATTGGGACAGGCACGAGAGCAGGCGGGACAGCCGATACATAGGCTTGCATGCACGGATATCATCTCAGCCCCCTCTGCAGGGTTTTGGCCGCTCTGGACCGGATTCGTCGTGCCGCTTCTTGAAAGTTCCCTAATAAGGCCTGGGTGGGACAAGTGGCCACGCAGGCCGGATCTCCAGAGCAGAGGTCGCATTTGTGTGTCAGCTTATTGCTCCATACGACCCCAAATGGACAGGCCAGAAGACACAGCTCGCAACTCGTGCACATTTCGGCATGAAAGGCGATAACTGTGCCTTTCTGGACCAGTGCTTCGCTGGGACACACTGCTATGCAAGCAGGTCTCTCACACTGGCGGCAGAGCATAGGAGCCGCTGCCCGTTCGTCGATAATTTGCAGAGATATGTTGCTCATCCCTCCATGTCTCTGCTTACATGCCACCTCGCATGCGTGACAGGCTATGCATCTTTCCATATCCACATATACCGACATCTTCAGCTTCACCTTACCTCGCAGGTCACAACCTTCTGCTTCTGAACCGGCTTTGCATGGTTACAACTACCTCGGAGTTTAGGACCAGTATGTATTCAAGTGAGTAAGATCCTCTCGAAAGGAGGATGCTGCTTATTAGCAGGTTGGACGATTAGAGTGGGAGGTTCACTAAAATCACTTTTATTCTGATTCAAAGGGCTTCCCTTCGAAATCCCAGTTTCGCCAGGGGGGTGTGGGGATTCATCGGCTCTTCAGATCTGATGATAAGGGCAAGCGCTCGAATATCATTCTCGCTCAAACACATTACCTTTGAATTAGGTCACATATCTATATAAATGTGCGGTGTTGCACAATTAGTGATAATTATACCACATGATATCGATTTCAATTCAGGGTATATTGATTCGCTTATGTGCCCTCTGCTTGCATATTTTGCATATTTGTGCGACCCAGCATATAAATGTGATCCGATTTCAGCACTTAACAGCGCGTGTAACTTGCAGAAGGCTTCCCTCGTTGCTGGCCCCTCTAACAAGTTCTAAATCGCTTCTGTTAAACCGCCCATTCCATTTATATTATGAAATAATTGTAAGTGTTTAGCTGACTGGCCTCACAGTTAGCATTTGTAAGCTATTCAGACTTTTCAGTTCCCATGTTGCCCGCGTCGTCATGATTCGCTCATGAATCGATGCTCCTTTATCATTGCACAATGTCCCCACGATTTTTTTAAAAACGACATGGGGCCGCAATGCTCTCTCCGTCCTTTTATTTGTCGGCTTTACCTTGAGTTCAGTACTTTCTCCTCAACGTAATCTTTGGCCATCCAATGTCCGAGAGCCTTTCGCACCGAGTTCCATAACTTGTTCCGTTGCATCCTGTGGTGTTACGACTTTTGAGACAGTTGATCGATATTGTTCTATCTGACCACAACAATATTCAATGAAAACCGTATATTATTATCGAGGTATTGATATGGTAACGGATGTTCGCGATAGATCCATAGATCCTGCCAGCCAGGAGATGCTCGATGTCTGCCAGAGAGCCGGCCTGGAGACTGCCTGGGATCGCTTCGAAAAACAGCTACCTCAATGCGGCTTTGGTGAACTGGGGCTGTGTTGCAGAAACTGCAACATGGGCCCCTGTCGCATAGATCCCTTTGGGGAGGGTGCCAGTAAGGGCGTCTGCGGAGCGACTGCTGACATAATCGTTGCCCGCAATTTTCTGCGCAGCATCGCCGCCGGGGCCGCCGCCCACTCCGATCATGCTCGCGACGTGGCCTACACCTTTCGAGCCGTAGTGGAAGGTAAGGCCCCCTCTTACAGCATCAAAGATCAGGCCAAACTGGAGCACCTCATGAAGGAGTATGGCGTGGAAACTCAGATCGCTCTGGCAGACGCCATCATGGCGGAGTTCGGCAAGCAGGATGGCTCTCCCCAGTTCACCCGTCGGGCTCCTGCCAAACGACTCGCGCTATGGAATAAACTGGGCATCGAGCCACGTGGCATTGACCGGGAGATAGTGGAGTGCGTGCATCACACTCATATGGGCGTGGACAACGACTATGTGAGCTTGATATTGCAGGGCCTGCGCACCGGCCTGGCCGACGGCTGGGGCGGCTCCATGATCGCCACAGAGCTGCAGGACGTCCTTTTTGGCACACCTACGCCCACATTCTCCGAGGCCAACCTGGGCGTCCTGGAGCCCAATCAGGTCAACGTCATTGTGCACGGTCACGAGCCTCTTTTGTCGGATGTGATTGTGGCGGCGGCCGCAGACCCGGAATTGGTGGAGCTGGCCAAAAAACAGGGCGCAGTAGGCATCAACGTAGCAGGAATATGCTGCACGGGAAACGAGGTTCTCATGCGTCATGGTGTGCCTGTAGCCGGAAACTTCCTGCAGCAAGAGCTGGCCGTGGCCACAGGAGCCGTAGATGCCATGATTGTGGATGTGCAATGTGTCATGCCTGCTTTAGGAGCGCTCGCAGGCTGCTTCCATACCAAGTTCATCTCCACCTCACCCAAAGCCAGGTTCCCGGGAGCGGTGCACATGGAGTTTCATGAACTGACCGCGCTTGAGACGGCCAAGTCCATTGTCCAAGTGGCGGTCCAGAACTACAAGAACAGAAATCCCGCCAAGGTCCACATTCCCCAAGAGAAGTCCAAATGCATGGTGGGCTTCTCAAACGAAGCGATTGTCGGCGCCCTGGGAGGAACGCTAGATCCTCTTATTGGGGCCATAAAGAGTGGCGCTATTCGGGGCATTGGAGCTGTTGTCGGCTGCAACAATCCCAAAATTGTACAGGATTATGGCCACATCAACCTAGTCAAGGAACTCATCAAGAACGATGTACTGGTACTCACAACTGGCTGCAATGCCCAAGCATGTGCCAAGGCCGGTCTGCTCCTCCCGAATGCCGCAGACCTAGCTGGAGAAAGCTTGAAGGGGGTATGCAAGGCTCTGGGGGGAATCCCGCCTGTTCTGCATATGGGCTCTTGCGTGGACATCAGCCGTATTCTGGTGGCTGCTGCGGCCATCGCCAATGCACTCGGCGTGGACATAAGCGACCTTCCCGCAGCTGGCGCAGCTCCGGAGTGGATGAGCGAAAAAGCGGTTTCCATCGGAGCTTATGTGGTGGGCTCGGGAGTGTACACTGTGCTGGGCACTGTGCCCCCAATATTCGGAAGCTCTGAAGTGGCCGGGCTGCTCACGGCAGGCGCTAAAGATGTAGTGGGGGCATGCTTTGCTGTGGAGCCGGATCCATTCAAGGCTGCATCGCTCATGATCAATCATATCGACAGCCAGCGCAAAAAGCTAGGGCTTTAGAGGAAGGAGATATGAAAAAAGAAGTGTTCGTCCGTCTGGACAGATGTATGGGTTGCAAGTCCTGCGAGATAGCCTGCACGGTGGAACATTCGGTCAGCAAGAGCCTCATTTCTGCAGTCTCTGAGAAGCCAGGACTCGTGCGCCGGATTTATGTGGAGAATGCAGAGGGGCAGAAGGTGCCTTTACTCTGCCGCCACTGCGAGGAAGCACCCTGCGTGGCCGTCTGCCGTACCCGGGCCATGTATCAGGATCCGATCACAGGCATCGTTGATCGCAATGAAATGAATTGTGTGGGCTGCTGGATGTGTGCCATGGTCTGCCCCTACGGCGTCATAGGCAGGCAAAACGAGGTGCGTGTAGCTGTCAAATGCGACCGCTGCAAGAATCTAGAGGTTCCTGCATGCGTTGCCGCTTGTCCCACAGCTACCCTAATCTTCGCCACGCAGAGGGATTTCGTAGAGCTAATGCGAAAGCAGGCCGCAGTCCGGATCGCTCGTGAGGTAAAGGGCCTGGCCAAAGCCTGAAATTTTTAAGCGGGAGAATTTTCCGAGATAAGCTAGACTATGGGCGTCAGACTGATCCGGTTCCTGTCTTCTAAATGCATATGAGGTTTCTCGCTGTTTCATGTGGTTAACTTCAAGTAATCATGAATGAAATCTGAAGCGTGGGGCCGAGAAATCGACAAGCGAGATAACTAACCACTCCGTCATGATGACGGGATTGACATCCCCAGAGGATTTGTACCTCCTGTAACACCAACACGAAATAACGAGGGACCTGTTTTTTTGCACCCATATTTGTAGCAGAGTCTTGATTTTTTCCCAGCGTTACCTGAAAAAGAAATAGGTTGCATTTCATCGAATTGGCGATGAATTCCAGTAGCCTTTTACCTATGACCTCGATCTTCAGAGCGCCAGAAGCATTTCGGGATTCTCCCCGCATTTTTCCTGATTTTTTGTGACATCTTTACCTGGCTATTCAAGCCTTGACTTCGATCCGACAGGCGGCGATCTTATACTCTGGAATCTTGGCCACGGGGTCAAGTGCATCCGAGGTTATGATGTTTGTTCCATGCCAGTGGAATGGCATAAAAGCTACTCCGGGCTTGACTTTTTCCGTGAGCCTAGCATTGGCCTCGGCCTGGCCCCGACGTGTGGTCACTACTACCATGTCCCCCTGAGTGATCTTCAGGCGCAGGGCGTCCTTGGGATTCATCTCCACATAAAGCTCAGAGTCGCGCTCTCGCAGAGATGGACTGCGTAGCGTCATGGAACCGCCATTATAGTGCAGTACGATTCTGCCTGTTGTGAGCAAGATGGGGTACTGGGGGCTAGTGTTCTCGCCAGGGGGGCTATTATTCACTATGGCAATTCTAGCAATGCCATCTGGAGTCGAAAACCTCTGGGTATGCAGAATGTCAGTGCCAGGATGCTTTTCATCAGGGCATGGCCAGCGCAGACCACCGATTTTTGAGATCCTTTCCAGAGTCATGCCGCCATATTGCGGCACCAGTCGATTGATCTCCTTCAATACCTGGGCTGCATTTTCGTAGAAGAAGTTTAGGCCCATGCGTTTAGCGATCTGGCAAATGATCCACGTTCCTTCCTTGCTCTCGCCGGGTGCTTCCACGGCTTTGTCTATCCACTGCACGCGCCTTTCCATGGATGTGTAGCTACCATCCTTCTCCGCCCAGGCAGCCGCCGGCAAAACCACATCGGCCATCCTCGTCGTGGGCGTCATGAAGATCTCTTGGACGACCAGGAAATCCAGGCTTGTCAGGGCCTGTTGTGTCTTTTTAACGTTGGCATCGCAGACTACGGGGTTCTCACCCGTGATGTATAGGAATTTGAGCCTACCATCCAGTGCTGCCTCGTTCATCTCGGTCGAGGTCAAACCAGGACCAAAGGGTAGCTCTGAAGCATTCCAGCCCTTCTGGAAGAACTCGATGGTCGCAGGGTCTGTGGATCTCTTGTAGCCGGGATAGAACTCGGGCATGCCGCCCATGTCGCAATTTCCTTGAACGTTGTTCTGGCCACGCATGGGCCAGACACCCGCTCCCGGTCGCCCCACATGACCGCAGAGCAGGGCCAATGTGGCGCAGGTCTTGACGTTATCCGTGCCGCAGACATGCTGAGTGATGCCCATGGAGTAGAGAAGGGCGGATGCCGGAGATTTAGCATAGGCCTTGGCCGCCTGGATGATGTCTTCGGCTGGCACTTCGGTCTTCTCCTCCGCCTCTTTCAGAGAATAGTCCTTGAGGCTCTGCAAGAGTTCCTCGGCACCAACCGTCCGGACTTTTAGGAACTCCTCGTCTGCCAGCCCCTTGTCCACAATGACCTTCATCATTCCCCGGAGAAGATCGATGTCCGAGCCTGGTTTGATGCGCAGATGAATATCTGCCATCCAGGAGGTCGAGGTGATCCTGGGATCGGCCACAATTATTATAGCACCATTGTCCTTGGCCTTCTGGACCCAGCGTGAGACGATGGGATGCGCCTCGGTAAAGTTGGTGCCTATGGCGAAGATGCACTTCGAGTTCTCAAGATCCCGTAAGTTGTTGGTCATGGCACCCATGCCAAATACGGCACCAAGTCCCACTACCGTTGGGGAATGGCAAAGCCGGGCGCAGTTGTCGACATGAGGAGATCCCAGGAGGCGGGCCATCTTCTCCATGAGGTAGTTCTCCTCGTTGTTGCAGCGAGATGAGGCCAGAAAACCTAAGGACTTTGCCCCATGCTTTCGGATGTTCCGGGCCATGCCCTGTGCAATCGCGTCCAGTGCTTCATCCCAAGAGATCCTGACGAAACTATCACCGACTTTCTTCATGGGATACTTCAGTCTCTCAACATGATCTAGTATCTCCGAAATGGAGTTGCCCTTGGGGCAGAGGGCGCCTTCGTTGGTGGGATGGGTGGTCATGTATTCTATGCCGATGGCTTTGCCTTTATCCACGACCAGGTAGAGACCGCAGCCTACGGCGCAATAGGGGCAAAGGGAAGGAATTAGCTTTGTGGTCATAACGAATCCTCTTCGGAAGGTTTCTTGCGTGAACGGAAGGCTTAATGGAGCATAAACCTCAACATTTTGATCCGGCAGTTTGCAAAGGCTTTCGATAGGATCTGGAAGAGACCAGGTAGACAATCGCAGATCTTGCAGGCGACGAAGTTCCATTCATCTTCAGAGAACTCCATAACTTGGAGGACAACGCTATGCATTTGAATGCCCACCAGAGCCCTAGGCCCAGGTAGCCATGGAATGATGCTACCACTTAAGCCTGGGAGCGCAGTTCCAGATAAGCGATCTTCTGAACAATGTTCCCGCGCAGGCTTAATAAGGTTTGCATAAACACGATTTTGCACCTAAAGCCTTTTTCATGTTAAAATTCCTGCATTTTTACGGCATTATGTTGAATAATCACATCATCTGATTCAGCAAGAAATGCTACGTTAAATAACTTCACCTAATCAGCAGGCTGCGAACCATTTGAGCATTAACTTGGTAGAATATGCAACCAACATCTAGAGCCTCTTCATCGAGAGTGTTATTTAACACAGCTTTTGGAGGAGGATATCATCGAGGTTGTAGCCTTCGATGGTCCCGGTGAATGACTGGCTTCCCGAGACTAGGAGGATAATGACCTTCTTGTCCTTGAGTCTGGGGATGAATTCGTAAGAGGATCTTGTTTTCGCAGTGGGTTTTTCTTCATCAGTCCTGTTTAAGCCAGCTCTTGATCCAGCTCTTTTAATGGTTCTTATCTAGCTCTTCTTGGGCGTATCTATATAGTTCGAGGTGGTCCCTCATAAGCCCTGTTGTGATGTATTTCTTGGCTACATCGCTGATAGAAAACATCGGCCGTGGACGGCTTCAGGTACCACATGATAAGTGCTATGTCCGGATCCCATACAGAAATGCGTTGTTTTTTATTGAGTGCGAGTTCTACTGCTTTTGAAGAACGTTTACGTTTATATGTTCATCAGTTATTAACTGTGATACGTTTACGTTATTAGGTTTTACAGGTGTAGCGTTCCCCAGTTTTAAGTTCTGCACGTTGATGTGCAACGTTTTCAACCCATACATGTGGCTCTTTTGCGGGATCATCCTTAGAGTCTCTGCGTTTAATGTCTTCAATGATAAAACCTGCACCTGACCCCCATTTTACCGCTCATGCAATGCCTCCTCAGCTAGTTTCTGTATGCTTGTTCTCCGATGTATCCAGGATCAAGTGCATAGATGGGCTTGCCGTAACTAGGGGCGACCGCTAGCTGGATATTTACCGGTATAATTGTCTTGAATACCGCATCTCCGAAGAGTTCTCTCAGTTTGCTCTCCACATCTTTGCTAAGGTTAGTTCTAGTATCATACTTGGTCAACAGGTATTTCCTGGTCAGGAAATGGCCAAGTTCGCTTTCAATGATATCTAAGCAGCTCCGTTATCACAGCTAATCCTTCCAGGGCGTAAAATGTTGAATTGTGAAATTCCGGCATAACGTTAGCCGTCAGAAAAATCGAAAAATATCGGGCGAATTAGGAGAAAAGAGTATACTTTAAGACTTAATCGGATCGTATATATCAGAATTATGGACAAAGTTCTTTATTGGAACCATTAATTTGAGGTCGATCGGAATCCGCTCTCTTTTGTGGCTCATCGCTATTCACGGTGGCTAAACTTTGATTAGGCTGTTGAATAATCGTTAGCTTTTGGTTATATCCAAATGGTTACGGACTACCACCACAGCAGACAGAGAGCACATGGAGGACTCGAATATCCCATTATCTACGCGAAGCAGCGAGGGACCGCAATTATCGATTACTTTATTCTAGCCTGCGCCGCCTTCTGCACGCTCTGATCCGGGTCCTCGGCCAGCTGTTTCAACGTCTCGGCAGGAGTATTGGGATTTTGGGCCACAGCCGCTCTCACCATCCAGGACCAATGGTCTGAGAGCTCTTCCAGGATCTTGCCATCCAGCAATTCGTTGCGGGCCAGAGCCTCCCTGACCTCCCAGCTCCTGTCTGCAGAAAGCGCCACCAGCGCCTGCGCAGGCGTCCTGGGATTTTGCGCAGCTGTGGCCCGCACATCCATGATCCTGTCGGCAGAGAGATAGATGAGCAGATCCTCCGGGGTGGAGGGATTTTTGGCTATGTTGTTTCGGACCTCCCAGAACACATCCTTGACCATCTTGTTCATCGATTCTACGGACAAAAGAAGATTGAATGCCGCTGCCGCCCGCACATGCTCCTCGGGGTCACGGGCGAGAAAAGCCAGGGTCGGCGGGTTGATATGGGGGCTCTTTGCCGCCGCCTCCTTTACAAGATAGCGATTTTTCTGCAATGTGCAGTCATAGTCCACCATCTCATCCGCAGCCAGCATCTCCAAAATCTCGCTTGTGACGCAGCTGTTAAGAGCCACAGCCGCTCGCACGTATCCTGAGCTGTCATCAGCCAGCCGGGCCAGCGCCTGGGGCGAAGCTCTCGAGTTGCCGGCTACTGCTTCCCTCACCCACGGAACCTTGTCCAAGGCCAGTGCATCCAGGATATTTTCAGGCGTATCAGCACTCCAGGCCACCTTTCTCCTCACATGCCAGTCCCAAGAGCGAGAAAGCTCTTCAACATCGTCCAGTCCTTTTTTTCCCTCCGACTGCTCGCTCATTTTACGTCCCCCTCAATCCGAGTCTAGATCTCAATTCTGTAGCATGTAAAGCCATAAACCTCTTCCAAGAGCTCCTTTGTCTTCCGCTCGTCGTGCCGTTCCAGCCTTCTTTCTACCACGGGAAGATCGATTGCTGGAGCGATCTGGCGGATGAGGCTATCCTCTCCCGACAGCACGGCATACTTGAGGACGGTTTTATACTTGCCCATCAGGGCCGCCAGTTCTTGCGACACGAGATCGACGTGGCTCTTGATGTCCTCCTCACGCAGTCTCTCAAACCGCTTCTGGCTCCAGCCGCCTTTGGAGTGCTTTCCCATTACCCGGCTTTCTAAAAGCTCCTTAGTCTCAAAGTCCTCTCGGCAGAGAGCTACTCCCAGGAAGGTCTTTCCGGCATGAGCAGAGACGACCAGCACAGGCGTTTCCATCATTTCCCTCACGAGATCTAGCGCAAAGGCGCTGCCTTCCCGAGAATATCTCTCCTGGATGGGAAAAGGCGGAATGAGAAGCATAGAGAAGAGCTGAGGACTATGCAGTATTATCCCACCCCGCTGGGATTTAGTGGACAACGCGGCCTTTTTGATTTGCTGGGGAAGAGCATCGTCTCCTGGAACTGAGCCTGGATAAAAAGCAATCAGAAGATCATCCCTAGGAGAGCGGCAGGCCTTGAGCCTTTCCATGAGCAGGTCCATCTCCCGCAGGCTCAGCTTTCTTGCCTTGAGCTTTTCCTCCTCACCTCTCTCGACCGGCGCCTGCGCAGGAAGGATGAGGGCAAATGCCCTTTGTTCTGCGACTTTGAGGGCCAAATTGGCCTCCTGGTTGGCGCAAGATAACCTTCTAATCTTCTCCTCCCGTTTCTCTAAAGTGCGCAAAAGATCCTCTTTTTTCGCCCCCCAGCTTCACCAGTTCGGTCTGCAGCTCCAAAATGCGATCTTTCAGCTTCTTTTTGCCGAAGAGGTCTACCAATGTCGCGTCCTCCTACTTTTTTTAGGCTCCTCTGATTTGAACGCATGGGCAGAAATCATTCAAGAGATACTCTGATGTCTGGCTGCTTGTTTTGAGCACTTGCCCAGAGCCACCAACGCCGAAGCTCCCGATCTCTTCAGCTCCTCGAAGACCACAGTCTTCACCTCTTCCTCAGAGCGAGGCAGCTCCAGGCGACGCGTCGGCACCAGCGCCTCCAGCACCGCAGTAAGATCGGGCACCTCCTGCCCGCCGGTCATTGCCGCCACATCGTTCTTGAGGACGACCACCAGCAGATCACGCTTTTGCCAGACTGCATTGATCAGTCCCAGCAGGCCAGAGTGTGCTAGGGCAAAGTCTCCCACCACGGCTATGCCCTTTTTCCGGAAGCCTGAGGCCACACCTATGGAAGAACCCAGTCCATAGACCACATCCACTGAACCGAAGGGCTCACGTGCGGCGCGAATGGCGCAGCCAGCATCCCCCGACACGGGCACATCGACTTTGCCCAGCGCACTGAAAAAGGGTATGAAGGGACAGTCTTCACAAACGCCCACGTAGCCCCTTTCCGCCACGCTCTCGTAGACCTGCGGCTTTTTCTCCGGCTTCTTTTCCAGGTTTTCCAGCGCACGGATAATGTCCGTCCTCTCCAGAGGTCCGCGAGGCAGATGGCCGGTGAGCTTTCCTCGCACCTTGGAGCTCATGGCAAGCTGCGACTCAATGAAGGGCTCCGGCTCCTCTGCCACCAGGATGAGGCGATGACCATCCAGAAAGCCGCGCAGGAGCGTTGTTGGCAGAGGATTGCAGTACCCGGCAGAGAGCAGAGAGACACCCAGGCCTTCGGCGAGGGCCGCAGGGCGGCCGCTGGCGATGATGCCTACGTTTCCGGAAATCTCCAGCCGATTTAAGGTCGTGGACTCCGAGGCTTCCTCTGCAAAGGCCAGGGCTCTGTCATGGTGCCTCTGATGCCGCCCGCGCATGGTCAGTTCCCAGTCTACCCTCTTGAACAGCTGGGCTGCAGCCTTACCAGGCCGCGGCATGACCGATGGCCCCTCGTCAGACAGAAGACGGGCTGTCACTCGGACGATGACAGGAATTCTCAGCCACTCGGAGATAGTAAAGGCCTCCAGAATAGATGCATGCAAGATGGCCGGGCTTCGGGGATCGAGCACCGGTAGTTCTGTCAGCGGACCGAAGAATCTGCTGTCCATCTCAGCCTGAGAATGCATCGGGCCCAGATCATCTCCGGCAATGATCACCAGCCCAGAGCCAATGGTGTGCGTTGCCGATATGACCAATGGATCGGCCAAAATATTCATGCCCACCTGCTTGACGATAACCATGGAACGTGCACCCGTAGCTGACGCCCCCAAGGCGATCTCCAAGGAAACCTTTTCATTGACTGAGATCTCGGCCTGCAACGCCGCCGCCAGATCGGTTATGGGATAGCCGGGAACGTAGGTTCGAACATTTGCGGCGGCATCTTTAGCCGCCTGGACAGCTGCCTGCAAGCCACTCATGGGCTTCATGGAATTGCCGGCATAATGGACTCGTCCGGCCTGGCGCAGAAGGGAAGTGCAGCCACAGCTCCAATCAATCCCTGGCCAGACATCATGATCTGAACTCCATTCTCCTGTGCCGCCTCCAGAGCATCCTCATACTGCACTCTCTCTCTTTTGCATCTTATGCCAAAGACCAAAAGTGCGGAGGGATCAAAGTCCCGAAAGATGGCCATGCCTGTCTGCTTGGAAACCGAGTATCTCTTCAGCAGTGCTTTGAAATCAGAGAGCATGGCTTCTGCTTTGCCGGGCAGGCAGGCGAACTCCACAGCCGTAGAGACGCAGTTCTGGGTCTTTGTCGGCACTGGAAAGAGCTGCACTAGGGAGTGAGAGATATAGCGTGTCTCTGGTCGATCAACCTTACGAGAGATATTGTGAATAAGGGTCCAGGTGGCCCCGTCCGTCTTGGAATCGGTATCATCAACACCTATGATCAGCCTCTCTCTTCTTGGCAAAACTATGGTGCCGCGGGCGACGCGCCCTCCGCCACACTTTGTTACATCATAGCGCAAGATATCCTGCGCCTTTGCGCGGGAGAGTGTAGCGCCCACGCCGCCTCCGCCTAGACCAGCGTAAGTCACCTCCACCTCTTTGCCGTTGACGATTACCGACTCGATGCCAGCCGATCTCTTAGAAGAGACAAGATCCAAATCGACCTTGCCGGGTGAAATCATATAGCGGAACCATTCACCCAGATTGCGAGAGCTTTTCACCAAGGGCCCATTCGAGTAATGATATCTGGCCCAGGCCGATCCACCGTAGCAACTTGAGCGTTCCATGAGTTCCACCCGGTCGCCCTCATCGTCAACCACTGCATGAATCTGCTTATAGACCACAACGTATGGATCTTCTAATTCTAGTTGCAAGGCTCATTCCTCGGCTAAATCCTTTAATTGACGTTTGATAACATCGAGGCTCTTCATATACTCTCTCAAGATTACTGTGGCATAGCTTCCTTTTGGCAGAACGAACTGCAACTCTGCCAGTGTTCCCTCTACTCTGATTTGAGATTTGACCGGGCATAGGGCAGCGCGCCTTGTGCCTTTTGAACCAAGTTCCGGATTTTCCAAGACGTTAAAGTTCTCCGGTGAAATGCCTTCTTCGCCGAGGATTTCCCTCTCGATCTCCCCTTGCGCGCCTTCTTCTATTGCGGTCTCATATCCGATTAAAGGAAAAGTGAGAAATGCTCTGCCTCTTCCGGCCAGCCGGTCTATTGCCGCCCGGTTTTCCAAGGTTACTTTCTGCACTCTATTCATATCAGGCAAGCCTTCTTTGGCGAAGCAGACCACATCACCCTCCACAGCCCTATGCAGTGGCATTGCTGCTGCCAGACGGTTGCTGAGAATTCGGTTGAAGAGATAGGACTGGTAGGCATGCACAAAGAGGTGCTTTAAATTGACGGAAAGAACATCAAAAGAGTGAGCATAATCGCCTGGATACTCCGCCAGAAAGTTTAGCATGGCCAGCTCGTAATGCAGGTATTCAGGGAACTCCTTAATGGCGGCGGGAATGTCTCGATTGACCCAGAGTTTTCCCCGGGCTTCTCTCGTCCTCGGGAGCTCGTCTGGAAAAGGCAGGGCCAGATAGATAAAGGCCGCTTCTTCGATATTGCCTCTTACCAGGGCCTCGCCTACCTTGTGGGTGACGGGCCTGCGACCTCCGAACCTCTGCACGCCGAAGTAGTTAGGAACGCCGCTCTGCTTCTCTATCTCCGAGGTGATAGCGGTCAGCCGGGCGAGTGGATCAGGGCAGCAGACATCCCTAATTATGATGCGAAATCTATTGCCCAGCAGATCTCCCAGGCCTACGGACCGGTTCGTCCTGCCTAGCACCCTGATCTTCAGGTCAGGCAAGTTAATCTTTGTGAGGTCCGACTCATCCAGGTTCATGATGCTTATGCGTTGGCTTGTTACCGCCCTCTTGTCCTTGGTGCCAGCCCAGCCGAATCTCTTCTGACTTATGCGAAGCCTTCTGGCCATCTCCCGTATGAGGTGATGCGTATCCCAGTTGGTCTTCTCCACATCTAAGACCAGATACCTTCCGCCTTCGTAGCGCAGCTCTTCGAATACCTCTGATACCTGGAAGTCCTCCGCACAGCTCTTGATGACGCCCCCGCAGCCGGGGCTATCTGTGATGTAATAATCCATACCCAAGGATCGGTCCCGATCGCTTGCCGGAATCATCTAACCTCGGAGATCAAAGTACCTCTAGCGATCTCATACGAGCTTGAGCTTGCTCGTTACTTTGTCCATCAACTTTCTGTGAGCTGGGCCCAAACCCAGTGCAGTTATGGTGCCGGCAGGAATCTCGGTCAGTCCGGCATCGGCGACAATGGCGCTAGCTATCCCTGTCCTCTCTGCATCCGCTCGCAGCCGGAAGAGGTCAGGTGCCCCTGGTACCTTCAGGACAACCTTTTTTTGGCCCTCTGCCTTCCATTCCGAGACCGTAGATCTGTCCAATTTTTCTGCCCTTTCCACAGCCATAACTGCGGCATGAGCCACCTGCACAGCCAGCTTTCCCGCCGAGAGCTTCAGATCCTCTCTGATCACGATGCATTGCTTGAACTCCATCAGATTTAACCTCGCTACAAAACCGCGTTAAAAAGGTGCGCTAAGGTAAAAGGAAAAGAGGCGAGAATGCTACGCCTCTTTGGTTAGAACCTTTACGCAGGACGGATTCTTGGCGATATTTCCCATCTTGGCGCCGATGAGATATTCCAAGCCCTTTTCGGCGGCAATGTCCAAGATGCGCTGCGTCACGACGCCATCAAAGATCACGCCATTCACGTTCCCATTCGCTTCCTTCAGCTCTCTGGCCAGATCTCTTACTGCTACCTCCCGGAGGACATTTTGATTCCTATCCATTATCCTGGCAGAAAGAGTTCCATCGAGTTCATCCACATGTTGTCTGAACCATTCTCTCTCCGGCTCGGGCTCAGGAACCAGTTCTGGAGCAGCTACAACTATCTCTTCTATTACCGGCGCGGGCTTGGGGGCAACTTCACGGGGCACTACCTGGCGAGGCGCGATAGCCTCGGCCCTTTCCGCAGTGTTTCGCATGCAGAAAGGCTTCTCGCGAATGAGGCTCTTTCTTTTGGTGGTGATTTCACGCCTTTTCTTGGGTTGGTTTTTTATCTTGTATTGATCCAATACCTGCTCCACTGGGATCTTCTGACGCAGCGCCCGGACAATCTCTTTTTGAGTCATGTCCTCTACGTTTTTTCCCTCCGGTGCCCTGGCCACAAAGTCGATGTCAGCTACCTGGAGAAGCTCTTTAATGATCAGCTCTCCACCCCGGTCGCCATCGGTGAAGGCAGTAACGACCTTCTTGGCACATAGATCTGCGATGGTCGGCGGCACATTGGTTCCGCCCACAGCCACAGCGTTCTTGATTCCGTATTTGAGCAGATTGAGCACATCCGCCCGGCCCTCAACCACTAAGATGGCATCCGAGTCCAGCACATTGGGTCCGGCAGGCAAGCTGTCTTTGCCCAGATGAGTTATCTCCTCCACGCGAACGGACTGCTTTATCTCCTCTGTGATCTCTTCCGTTTCCAGGATGTTCTCGTCGAACATCTCTACCAGTATGCGCTTGGCCCGCTCTATGACATACCTTCTCTTGGAGGCGCGCACATCTTCGATGCGGTTTACAGCGATGCGAGCAATGCAGGGTCCCACTCGATCTATGGTCTCCAGGGCGGCAGCCAGTATGGCCGTCTCGACCTTATCGAAGCTAGAAGGAATGGAGATGGTGCCGCTGGATTTTCCCCCACTGGATGTGATCTGGACGTCGATCCTTCCTAGCCTTCCTGTTTTTTGGAGATCGCGTAGATCGAGGTCGGATCCCAAGAGGCCCTCGGTCTGACCGAATATAGCGCCGACCACGTCCGGCCGCTCCACTATTCCCTCAGCAGTTATATCTGCATAAATAACATATTTAGTTGTATCAACATTTTGCATATAAGACACCTCTTATTTTAAAATAGTTAGATAAAAATCACACTCATATCCAATTAGCCAAAGCTATCTGCAGCTTGCAAAGGCTAATTCGCGACTCATCGTCGCAATTGTAGCCATGCCTGTTTTACAGGCAGGCAGTGAACAGCGAATGATGGTGAATATGAAGTTCATCTAACTATTTCAGTGTCCATTTACCAATATCATGGAGTATCTGATAGAAATGCCCACACATGAGCCATTTTATCCTCGCTAAGCTGGCATTTCATCGCACAAAGTTCTACGCAGGGCTTAATTATCATGTGATTTGTTGCTCAAATGCGTACTTCTACCACTTAAAGTTGTACGAAACTAGTTTAAGAACTTTGTGGTGAGTATATAGTCTATAAACTTATTAAAAATATATAAAAAGTCCTATAATATTACAAATCCGTCCGCTGTTCTTACTACCTTTACCTCTTCGCCGGGTTCAACCTGCAGATCTCTGGGGCGGGCCGCGAGAACTGCCCTGTAAGTCTCTGGGTCCATTATCTCCAGGACGTCATCATCTTTGAATATCACAGTCGCCACTAGCGCATCTGAAATATTTCCAAAGATCTCCACAGTCTCTGAGTTCTCCTCGCTCATGGAAGACCGGCGGCCCTCTCGAAGAGAAGAGATGAGCGTCGTCTTGCCGTCAAAACCAGCCACAGAGAAAAGCGATCCCCGGAAGGATACAATGTCTCCTCGCTTAAGTCTAGGAAACCTGACCAGCAACGTGGAGCGGTACACATTGCGGCTGTCCTTTTTGCCTACCAGTTTGGCTGTCTCCAGGAGCTTGCCGCCGAAGCGCTCTACAAATGCACGGGACATGCGTCTTCCCAACTGCGTTGAGCCCAGTATGACATCCAGACCGCCTTTGACTTCTTTCATTTCCTGAACAAAGGATAGCTGGTCACCACCGTGATAGCCGGAGTCGGCCATATCTCGTGCCATCTTCTTGCACTCTTCAATCTCTCGCTGCGTCATGGAGCGGACGGCATTTCCGCGCAGCTGGACAGTGGACTGGAAGTATTTTCCGGCAATGCGGCTGCATCGTTCGCAGGCCACCAGTTTAATGCGTACAAGCGTCTCGCATTGCTCGCTTATGCCCTCGCCTTGAAAACTGCCGTTGATGTTGATCCTTGCCAGATATCGGGTGGCTCCAACTTTTCTCAGGCCAAGCTCAATATGCGGCCCCTCCAGTCCTTTGTGAAGCAACAATGCATCTACTGCTGCTTGAGAGGCCAGCTCCTCCACAGAGCAGTTGTCCGGAAGCTGCCATTTGCTCTTTACCTGCTGGGAGCCACAAACAGAGCAAATTACCACATCCACCTGGTCGGGACAGCTTACTAGCTTTGCTTTATCAAGGGCGCATTGTCTGCAGAGCCCCTCGACCGTTGGCAGGCCGCATCTGGGACAGATGGCTTGCATCACATTCGCACCATCTGGGCGCAGAGAACTCCATCGATGGAGAGGACGTTGTCCTTCTCCACATAGCCCAGGGATATGGCATGCTCTACGGTTTTGCAGCCTACGAAGTTGGCCATTGTAGCTGACGCGAGTATTGCCTCAACCTCAGAACAAGAGGCCTTCTCGCCTCCAAAAAAATCGGAACTGACTTCTATCTTAAGATGGCCTTCTGCGAACTTCTTTCCCAGGATATTGCAGTCACAAACTGCAATAAGGGTATGTGCTCCATGTTGGTGGCTTTTCAAATACATCTCTTTCTGTTCCGTCTCTTCAGGCATATTGAACATGGCAATCATTGTTTTGCTTGTATTTAAGGCAGCTTCAGCATTCCCGGCCGGGGCTCAAATACGTCCCCATCTCTTCTCATGCGGTCGATGATCTCTTCCGCTTTAGCTCTTTCTATGCCCAGCTCCTCGGCTCTATCCAGGACTGCGTTCCTGGGGGCCGGGCCCTGTTGCTCACGGCTCACATCCCTTATGATGTCTATTACCGATTTGGTTCTATCTCTGGTGCTCTTGGTGGTGCCTGAGGCGATGATGTCCGCATCCAAAAATCCCGTCTCCGGATCGACACCTACTTTTCGCAGGCATGCCTCCAGGATCTTGACTACCCGCTTGGCATCATCCAGGGTGACTTTATCGGAGAGGCGCAGGCGAGCGCTGGCTTCACCCAGGCGTATCAGTGCCTCTAGTTGCCGGGCGGTGACGGGTACAGGCTTGTTGGAGTCCTGTCCCTGGCTCCTCAGGCCGACATAGTATTTGAGGAAGTACTCCTTGGCTCCATCACTTAAGGTTGGAAATATGTTCTTTCTGGCATAGGCCACATACTTTCGCAGCAACTCCGGATCAAGGACTGGCTTTATCACTACCAGGGCATTGTCGATGTCCTCTTGAGATATATCCTGGTTCCAATCGGCTTGGGTGGCCAGCTCTCCGGCATAGTTGCTCTTCAGAATGTGTTGGGCGATGGCCGAATCTCTCTTGGTATCCGGGTCGTCAGTCAAAACGAAGATCAGATCGAAACGGGACATGAGTGCAGGGGTGAGGTTGATCTGGGGGGCGATGGGCTCGTACTTGTCGAATCGGCCAAGCTTTGGATTGGCGGCGGCTAGAAGCGAGCACCGCGACTTGAGGGTGGCCATGACGCCTGCCTTGGCGACGCTGATGGTTTGCTGCTCCATCGCCTCGTGCAGCGCGCTTTTATCATCATTGTCCATTTTGTCCATCTCATCTATGGCTGCGATGCCCTTGTCCGCCAAGACCAGTGCTCCAGCCTCAATGGTCCAGCGACCATCGCCCAGCTCGTCCTTGACCGCCGTAGCAGTCAGACCGGCAGAGGTGGAACTCTTGCCTGAGGTGTAGATGCCGCGAGGCGAGATCTTGATCATGTAGCGCAGGAGCTGGGATTTGGCTATTCCAGGATCGCCCACCAGCAGGATGTGGATATCGCCGCGGATACGCGCTCCGTCTGGCAGGTGCTTTTCGAAGCCGGAGACCAGTTGCAACGCTAATGCCTCTTTCACGTCATCGTAGCCGTAGATGGAGGGTGCTATGGACCCCCTGATCTTTTCGTAGATCTCAGGATCGCAGGACATCTCCAAAATTAGCTTCTCCTCCTCCGGGTCGATCTCAATCTCCTCGAACTCCTGCTCAGTCATCTCCACAAAGATGCCTTTGTGGAAGAGGTCGAAGTAGGTGCTCTTGCCCTGCTGGGGAGTGGAGCGCTGGTAGGATTTGAGTATGCCATTGACGATAACGCGGTCGCCGGGGAAAATTCTGCCTGCCAGGTCGTCCTCCAGCTCTACGTCCAGGGTCTGGGGCTGCGCTCCGCCCCGCAGGTCTTCGGGCGACTCTTGCACCCTGATCTTCTGGGCATCCACAAACTTGGACTGGGCCAGCAAGAGCTTGAAGGGGCCGCCTCGGTCGCAGGCTTGGTTCATGCACTTGAGATTCTGGTCCTCGAATTTGTTGCCAGTCTGCTCCTTGAAGAATGTGAAGCCGCATCTTTGGCACTGGAAGGCGGCAGAGATGATCTTTGGCCGGACCTCGGTGGCCGTGCGTACGAGCCCGTCGATGGCCAACAATTTGCCGATGTGATCGCTTCGGAGTTCCCGGGTCTTGAAATGTCGCGGCAGCTCTGCGATGCGCACATGGGCCCGGTCCAAATAGACGTCCATCGGCAGGTCCAGCTCCAGGAGGGCAGCGTGGGCAGCCTCCAGGATTGGCTCAGGGTTTTCCAGCAGCTCCTCTGCGAAGTCTGGATCGAACTTGTCAATGTCTGAGAAGCGGATCTTCAGGCTGCGCTCGTCAGGGTAAGAGTCAGCCAGCTTTAGCAGCTCATCCCAGTAACGGGTGCGGAGGAATTCCACCCATTTAGCGACAGGATCTGCGGTCATTTTCGGGGGTGTGGTAAGATCGGCAAAGTATCTAAAGGTATGCGGTGTGAGGCGAGAATAAAATTTGCTCAAGTAAGTGAGTTATTGGATCGTCAGCTATGAAACGCTTGCTGGAAAAAACTATTTTATTCGAATAGTCTATTGAGGATTCCTAATAGTTTCTGAATTTTGGGTATGTTTTATTAATAATATATAAAGGCGTGGCGTGATTGTGGTTTTATAGAAATCCTCTATCGCGGTTATAATTTTTTTTAAAAATATTGTGATCTCCTGGCGATTTCTGATTACGTATTTGGTTTGATGTATAAATTTTGCAATTTCGCTTTGTAGCTTTATGAATAACTAGGTATAATTCAAGCCGAATAATTTTAGGCAATATTCTCAGAGGCGAATCGCTATTTAACACAATGGCATCTTTATGATGTGATTTATGAGTATTCCGAAAACCCTATCAAATCATAATCTATAAATATTATCTACATGATATAATTTGTCATGAGAACCCTGACCGACTTTGCTATTCGCCATGAGTATGAACGAATCAAAGAATTGGGAGACAGATTGGTAGAGGATTTCCGACCGAAACCAGACGTATTGTTCTGCAATAACACTGAGTGCCGTGGACGCCCTAATATCGATATTATCGTGATGTTCAGATGTTTATTCATTCAGCAGCTTTACAGTCTTTCAGATGAGCAGCTTGATGCCATGAAACTCAAAGTGAAGACGGGAATAATGCAGGATGCATCCTTCATAACTTCAGATCCTGGTCACGCCAAGAGTGATACACTACGCGGCGAGGAAGCCAAGACTCGGCGGAGCAAGTATGGAACCTGGACGAAGAAGGGAACGAAATCATATTTTGGACACAAGCTTCATGGTGCCATGGATGAGAATTTTGGCCTGATTCGCAGAATCGAGGTTACAACTGCGAAAGTCCACGATAGCCATGTGGATTTGGCTAATGAAGGCGAAGTTCACTATGCAGATAAGAGATATTTCGGTGCAAAGGCAAAAGGGTACGATGCTGCCGTGAGAAAAGTCATACGGAGCCATCCCCTAAGTTATAAGGATGAGATGCGCAACACGAGAATTTCTGGCAAAAGATTTCCTGTCGAACGGTATTTTGCGTTCACAAAGAGAGTCTGCAAGGCAGGGCACGTTGCGGCTACTACGATCGGCAGGATTCGAGTAAAGATGATAATCACAGATATCATTTTCAGTCTCTATCATTTGACTTCTGCCAAAAATAAATTCGAGCATAGCGTTAGTCGTCTAAAAAATTGCAAAATATCGGGCGAATTAGAGGAAAAGAGGACGCTTTAAGGCATAATCAGATTGTATGTACCGGAATTATGTACAAAGTTTTTTATGGGAACCATTAATCTGAGGTTAATCGGGATTCTCTCTATGGTTAATCATAATCGTAAGCTTAATCTTCTATGGGGAATGGACAGGGGGTTTATGACTCCCAGGGTTCTGTTCGCAACCATTTATAGAAAGGGCTCCGAGCCTTACGACTACATCGGAGCCAATACCAGGTCATGGTTCAGATTCTACTGGCCGCGCGTCCAATCCTTTGGCCTGAGATTTCTAAAGCAGAACATTCCTGAACTCGAGATCCTGGAGTTTCCCACCTGGGACGAATACCAAAAGAAGCTGCGGGAGGGCTGGGATGTGGTGGGACTCTCCTTTTATCTGAGTGAGACCCATGAAGCCCTGGAGATGGCGGATGCAGCGCGTGCCGCCGGAGCCGGTGAGGTTTGGGCAGGAAACTATGGCGCTCTGACCACTGCGGTGCAGGACAAATTCGACAGGATCTTCGTTGGCTACTCGGAGGAGAAGCTTGCACCTTATTTCGGACGGCAGATCAAGGATATAATCCACCCTCCGCTTATTGAGTATCTCAACACGCCCGTCAATATCAAGCTGAACATTTATGGAGTGCTGTTCACCACGCGCGGCTGTCCGGTGGGTTGCAAGTTCTGCCAGACGCCGATCTTCTGCAATAAGCCCAATATAATCTCTCTGCAGAGCATAGAGCGAGTTTTGGCCTACTACAAAGAGCACGGCATCAATGTGGTTTTGATCGAGGATGAGAATTTCGGGTGCAATCGTCGCCATGCCGATGCGGTGGTAGAGCTTTTGGATAAATATCAGATGGTCTGGGGATGCATGGCGCGGGCCGATTATCTGAGAACGAAGATCGATGATTGGGCAGATATGAGAAAGAAGAACGGCAGAAAGGTGTCTGGCTTTGGGGGGGCGGCCATCGGCATTGAGAACCTGCATCAAGAGCGCCTGGACCAGATGAAGAAGAAGGAAGGCACCGAGGACATCCTGGAGACACTACGCATGCTGCAAGCAAGGAATCTGGGCACAGTTGGCTATTACATGATCGGCTTTGAGGAGGACAGCAAGGAGTCGCTACGCGAGGACATAAAGAAGCTTGCAGCGCTGAAGCTGGACATAACCCAGATCTGCGTCATAACTCCTCTGCCCCAGACACCCATGTGGACGGAGATCGAGGAGAGGTTCGGCATCTTGGATCACAATTATCATCACCACGACGGCAAGCACATGGTCTGGAATCATCCTCGCATCAAGCCCGAGGAGTTTCCGAGCATCTTGGACTGGTCTTTCAAGCAGGTCCATCCCTGGCATGCTCCTCTACGTACCTCTGCCCGGGTTTGGTCCAATGCCTATCGCTATGGTGGCTGGGCAGGAGTGAAGGAAGTTGCCGCCTATATCAGTCGGGCCAATAAGTTCGACTGGAATGCAGGCATTCGGCTGCTGAACGTGAATGGGAGCTAAGGATGAAGGTAATTGATGAAGGTATTACTACTATCATCACCCGTAGTTCAGCTCGACTTTGACCGCATCGCCCGCGTGCCCAATCTGGGCCTCGCTTCCCTGGCAGCGCATGTGGATGATTTATGCACGGTACATGTGGCTGACATCCATGGCCAGAAAGACCACCGAGAATACGTGAGCAAGATCGTAAACGGCTACGATCTTGTGGGCCTAACTGCCATGAGTTTTCAGTATCAAGAGGCACTGGCCCTGGCAAAGATCGCGAAGCGGGCAGGCGCAGATACGGTTTTCGGCGGCTATCATCCAACGCTTGCCGCAGAAGAAATAGGCAAGAGCGCGGATACAGCCCTCATCGATTACATTGTGCGCGGGGAAGGCGAGGCCACATTCCGGGAGCTCGTGCAGGCGAAGCTGGCCGGAAAAAGCCCACGAGGCATCCTGGGCCTCTCCTACCACGAGGGCAACGGAATAGTTCACAATCCCGCACGTCCGCTGCTAAATGTGGAGGAGATTCGCATGCCCAAAAGGGACGCTCGTCTCATCACCAGGGGCTTTTACAGTTTTGATGTGCCTATCGACTGTGTGGAGACCAGTAGGGGCTGCACGCAGGGCTGCAAGTTCTGCTCCATCAATCTCATGTACGGCCGCCGCTTTCGGCGCTTTCCCATCGAGAGGGTGATCGAGGACATCCAAGACGCTGAGGCGCATGGAGCTGGCTCCATATTCTTCCCGGACGACAATATAACTCTGGACCCGAAAAGGCTGGAGAGGCTCTGCCAGGCCATCATCGATGCAGGACTCGTCCATCTGCGCTATAAGACACAGGCCTCAGCCTCAGGCATCGCATCGAGCAAGCAACTGGTGGACAAAATGGGCGAAGCCGGCTTTGATGGGGTCTTTTTGGGCGTAGAGAGCATCAACAAGAGGAACCTGAAATTTTTGGGCAAGGGCAAGATGTCCAATGATGCAGAAAAAGCTGTACAGTACCTGCACGATAATAATATAATAGTGTCCACAGGCCTGATCGGAGGCAATCCCGATGATGAGGAGGTGGATCTGTGGGAAAATTTTAAGTTGGCACGCAGGCTCAAAGTGGACTTTCCTATCTTCTACATATCCACGCCCTACCCCAAGACAGAGATGCGCGCAGAGCTCGATGAGATGGGCCTCGTCACCAACAGCGATTTTACCAGGTATGACGGGCTGCATGCCAATTTAAAGACCAAGCGCCTCTCCGAGGATGAGGTGGCGTACATCACCTGGCAAATGAACGCCCGCTACTACGATCTGGAGTGGCTGCGGTACAACAAAGTGAAGAAGCTCTATCCCAGATGGTTTGCCAGCGAAATCCGAAGGCTTGTGCCCTTTTACGCCAGGAGGAAGCTGGCTCTGGCTTTAGGGAGGCGCACGCCACGCGACTTCTTCCAAGAGGATCTGGCGAGCGGGGAGCTGTGCAAGGGAGTGGTATAATTATGGCTCTTATGAAGGCAAACGGACTATATCCGCATCGATTTTTGCACATAGCTTTCCGTCTGAGTCGCAGCAAAGTGATCCCATGATCATCCTCTTTCAGGCTTCCGTGCTTGCGGACGGGGTAAGTAAATCAGAAATAACCAGAGTGGAGCCTGCAATAGTGAAGCGAAGGTCTGGATAATATACTGGTCTCGTCTCGTCCGAATGGATCTAATCTATCTGCCCCAGGATTGGCCGAATTTACTTTTTCAAGATATCCCAGAGCATCTCTTCATCCAGGCCGAAGTACCTGTGAACAGAGATGTCCCTCACTCCAACCATATTTCGTCAGGGAGCTTTCGGATAGCGCTCTTTTACTTCAGGAGGTACGTGCTTGGCAGCGTCGCCAAGTATTACCAGATTAAAAATTACTGCATTGTAAGTTCTTTCGTCTGCATAGAACGCATCAAAATCGATATCCTCAGTGTAGCGCAATATTTTTTTTGCAGGAGATTTACATATCTTCAGGAAAGAGCAGGTAATCCCTGAACATAGAGCGTCTTTCTCTCGATCTGTGTCTTGAGCCTGGGGCGGATGGACTTCTTGGTGACCAGATTTACCGGATGTCCCAGCAGATCTTCAAGGAAGAATTTTAAATTCGTGTAACCGTCGAAGGTGGCTTTGTCCTGAAACTCCACCGAGATGTCCGCATCGCTATCCGGCCGGGCCTCATCTTTGGCCACAGATTCAAAGACGGCTAGAGTCTTTGCCCCCAACATAATCATATCATCACGATGGATGGCCAGTTTCTGCAGGATCTCCGATCTTCTTATGATCCTCTCAAACTCAAAAATAACTAGAGATCTTAGATATAAAGAGCTTTTGAGGGCTCTGCATCGAAAAGCCGGGAAACGGGCTAGAGGGATGGCAGGGATACCTGCGCAGAGGCCTCCTGCACGCGGGCTAGTGGGCACGTGGACCGCTCGGGTCAGGCACTACGTACTGTTTGTCGCCTCAAAGTCGTAGGAGACAGGACGGAAATGACAGTCAAGGAATGCAACTGCACGACGGGTCAAATGTTCGATTTCTCTGAATAAGGTTTAACCCAGTCATTGGCTGCAAGCTTTGTCAGGGCTTAGGGTACTTTCGTCATAGTGGATTTCACAGTTGGGTACTTAAATTTCACTTTCCCATTTCTTCATGATTTCAGCGGCTTTGCCATGAACAAAATCATGATGATCTACATATAGAAATGTGATTATGTCACCCTTGTTCACATAGACGATTACATAGGGGATTCACATGGAAGTCGCAGGCGTGCTTTAATTCATGCCGTTTGGCATCTCTGGTGAGAGAATTATCGAGAATTTGGCCAATTTTTTGAGAAGCCTTGCTTCAAGAACTTTATTCTTCCAAGGTGAGCTTCGAAAATTGATCATCGAACGCTGGTGTGGAATCGTAATCCATGTGTATTGCTCAAGTTTCTTAAGATGGTTCAATAACTCTTCGTTGGTCTTGAAAGTCTTGACTAAACCTGGCTTTTGTACTGCGTGATGCTCCTGGCGAGGCCCGCCTCAGACTCCTGTACGGCGGCCTCGTTAGCACCCTGGATTACGGCTTTCCTTGTTGCTCCGGTCATGATAGATGCTACTTCGTTGTTAGTCTACAAGAATTACGAAAAGTCAGATATTCCGCTGTGATCGCAGGCGTCGCTGCCCATGAGTTTTCTCTGAATAAGGTTATGGAAGCTTTCTTATTTGCATTGATCGTGAGGCAGTCGGAGTCACGGTAGCCTGGCCTGTGGGCGTCTGCGAACGCATCGCGCGGGCAGGCGCATGCCCGCGCAGGCGAGTTGCCACGCATGCGAAGGTGGGGATTTTTGCAGAATAGCAGAAATCCGGAAAAGCGATTTATTTCCTGGACCCTGGCCCCCATCGTGGCTTTCGTAATATCGGCCTTAGGACGTCTCCTTCGTGATCCTTTTGTGGTGGCGGTACATGATGCCCAGTGCGTCAGCGACTTGTTCGGGCGTGCCGAAGACGGGAATGCCGGCATTTTCCATTTTGATGACATCGGGCTGAGCAAACTCCTTTCCCGCCACGCAAGCTATGATGGTCTTGCCCTTGTAGTCGATCTTCTTGAGAGTATCCACATAGCTCTCCAGGATCTCCGCCTGCAAGACAACGATAAAGCTGCCCACGTCCTGGCTGTCCACGCCGATCTCAATGGTTCTCTTCACAGTTTCTGCATCCTGACTGAAGGTGTAGTCCACAGGATTCATGCCGCAGACATAATCAGGCAGCAGCCTCTTCAGCTGTTCCTTTAAGGGCGGCTCCAGTTCGGAGAGGCGCATGCCGTTATCGGTGATGGCGTCGGCGGCAATGACGCCTAGAGAACCCGCATAGGTTATTATGAATACGCCCTCACTTGTTGGCAGTGGCTGCTTGGAGATAGCACGGGCCAAATTGAACATGTGCTCATAATCGCGAGCTCTGATGATTCCGGACTGGCGGAAGGCGGAGCTGAAGATCTGGTCATTGCCGGCCAAGGACGCCGTGTGGGATGCGACTGCTTTTTTACCAGCCACTGTTCGGCCGGACTTGAGAACGACTATGGGCTTATCCTGAGTGATGCGTCGCGCCACATCTATGAAACGCCGCCCGCCTTTCACTGACTCAAGATACATGCAGATGACATTGATGTTCTCGTCTTTGCTTACCGCTTCCAGAATATCGGTTTCATTGATGTCCAGCTTGTTGCCAATGGTAGCGATAATGCCGAAATCCATGATATGGCGCAGCCCCCAAAGCATACCAGCTGCGCAAACTCCCGCCTGCGATACCAGGCCGATATTACCCATGGATAGAGCATCCACAATGCCAATGGACTGGACCATGCTGCAATGGGTGTTGATGATGCCTGAGCAGTTGGGTCCGAGCAGCCGGACGCCATACCTATCGGCAATATCCTTCATCAGCAGCTCAATCTTCTTGCCGTCCTCGCCCAGCTCTGCGAATCCAGCAGATTCGACCACGATGTATCGTACACCGCACTTGCAGCACTCCGCAACTACATCCGGCGTTATGCCTGCCGAGACAAGGATGATGGCCACGTCCACCGGCTCAGGCACGGCGCTGATGCATGGATAGGCTTTGCAGCCGTGAATCTCATCGGCCTTGGGATTGATGGGATAGAGCTTTCCATTGAATTTGTGACTGACGAGATTGGTAAAGACGTTCCAGCCCAGTTTTCCCGGCGTGCCTGAGGCTCCAATGACGGCGATGCTCCTGGGATAAAATAGGTCGTGCAAATCCTGCTTGATGGAAGCCGGAGGCTTTGGCCTTGGCGCTCCCAGGATTATGCGGGCATCAACCACCATGTAGCCATCCGGATAGAGGAACACGGGGTTGAGATCTATCTCAGAGATGTCGGGATTCTTTATGACAAAGTCCGATATGGTCATCAATAGCTTCTCCAGGGCTTCGATATCAGCCGATATGCCGCGATATCCCCGGAGCAGAGCATAGCCTTTGATCTCCTCTATCATATCTCTGGCGTCTGAGGCAGAGATGGGAATGGAGCGGAAGGATACATCCTTTAAAACCTCTACGAAAACTCCGCCGAGACCAAACATCAAAATCGGCCCGAAAGTGGCATCATCGGCCACTCCAACGATTGCCTCCACTCCCTGCTGGGCCATCTTCTGCACAGAGATGCCCACGACCTTTTTGTCCAGGAATGCGTGGGTGATTTCCCGATAGGCTCTTCGCACCTCATCGGCATCCCTTAAATTGAGCTTAACTCCGCCTGTATCGGATTTATGGACTACATCCGGGGAGAGCACCTTCATGGCTACAGGACTGCCCAGAGACTTGAATATCTCTACAGCTTCGTCCTCTGAATTTGCTACCTCGGCCCCAGTGGTGGTGATGCCCAGGCTTTTCAGAACGGCTTTGCTCTCGTGCTCCATCAGGTAGGTCCGGTCGACTGCCTTGACTGGATCAATAACTTCTCTATATTGCTTTACCATTTTGACCCCCAAAATTGCATCTTCTCGTTTGCAGCTATGTATTTGTTTAGCAGGATTTCATCTTTAAAAAGCTTGCTCGAGCCATGATCTCCTTTTCAGAAGCGATGCTCTTATCTCAGATAAGTGTATAACATTTTTGCATGGATAAGGAAATCGCCCAGGTCATCCTTGAGAAGGAGCCCTCCGTCAAGAACCCCATCCTGATAGAGGGATTCCCTGGAATAGGCCTGGTAGGTAACATCGCCAGCCAGTACATCGTCAACGAACTGAAAATGACCTATCTCGGAGCCATAAGCTCCAGGTACTTCCCGCCATTGGCCGTTCTCTTGGGCGGTGTGGTGAACATGCCGGTTCGCATCTATGAGGATGCGGCCAAGGGCATAGTAATTCTCACCGCGGACATTCCCGTACATCCTCTAGCCTCTTATGAGATTGGAAAGGAGATCGTATCTTGGGCACAGTCCATAGGCGCTCGAGAGATGATCTGTCTGGCAGGTATAACGGTTATGGGCGACGAGCACCGGGTCTTTGGCGCTGTAAGCCAGCAGGAATTGCTAGATAAGATAAAGGACAAGGCAGAGGTCTTTGAGCTGGGAACAATTACCGGCATTACCGGCAGCATCATGAACGAGTGCCGCATAAAAAATCTGCCCGCTATCTGCCTTTTGGGCGAGACAGCCTCGGCGGAACCCGACCCAAGAGCAGCTATTGCCACCATCGAGACGCTCAATAAGATCTACGATTTGGGAGTAAGCACTGTCAAGCTCTCAGAGCAGGCTGAGCAGATCGAGGTGCAGATGGGGCAACTGGCCCAACAGATGAAAGCGGCAACGCCAGAGGAACAACAATCTCAGATGCCCAAAGATTTTCCATTGTATGGGTGATGCCTCATGATCTACATAGCACTAACGGGATTGGCAAGACATGTGATGAAGGAGCTTACTGCGGCTCGGGTCAGGACTGTGGAGATCAGGAGCCCCAATAACTTCTACGCACTTTTGAGCGTTCAGCCGGGAGATCGAATCTTCCTGACGGAGTCCAGTGCCCCAGATATAGTTCCTGGAACGGGTGGCCTGATTGCCGGCATAAGATCTCTACAGACCATTACCCATCGCACAGTTCAATCCAGCGATGACTACTACGAAGAGCGTGAGGCTCAGGCAGCAAGAGCACAACTACAATTGGTGGGCGTAGGAAGAGTGAGAAGTATCAATAGCTTTGAGCCTGGCACGCCCCTTGTGCTGGATGTGGATGAGGTGAAGTACTGCAACGCGCGCTAATAATGAAATCCCTCCTGGTCACGGGAAGGCTGGCCGAAAGCCAGGTCAGAGCTTTTGCGGGAAGAACGGACGTGCTGGTGGCAGATATCGATGTAGCTGCCTTCATAACCCCGCATATGCTAATGCAGGTCTCCCCCCTGGGCTATGACCTCATACTGATCCCCGGCGCCATAACCGCTGATTTTCGGGAAGCTGAGCATGCGCTTGGCGCCAAAATCCGCCTGGGGCCCGAAGCACGCGGCAGACCTGAAAATTGTTTTGCATCATCTTGCTGAGGAGAAAATTGAGCTCTCTCGCACCGTTCCCGCTTGCCAGCTCTTAGAAGGGACGATGAGAGAGGAGGCTCAATGTCAGGTGGAGTGGCTGGAGGCAGGGGCCGGTGCGCCGTTGCAGATCCGAGACGTCAAGATCGGGGGCAGCTCTCGCATGAAGGTTTTAGCTGAGATTGTAGATGCCACGCGCTACAGCCCTCTGGCTCTGGCTGAAAAAATTCGCTACTATGAAGAGCAGGGTGCGGATATGATTAGGACCTTGGCATCCCCCTTGATGCCGATGAAAATCAGGTGAAAGCAACGCTAGAAACTGCCAAAAAGGCCACAAATCTTCCCATAAGCGTTGATACTATCAATCCCGAGTTGATCCTGGCGGGCCTAGAGGCCGGTGCCGATCTGCTGGCGAGCTTAAACGCCGGCAATCTTTCCCAGGTGGGTGAGGCTGTGGCCAGAGCGGGAGTGCCTGCAGTGATCATTCCTGGTCCCGGCTCCAGCAGCATGGAGGAGAACCTGCTAGAGGCTCTGGAGATGGGAATAATCGTTATTGCCGATCCTGTTCTCGACCCGCCTCTGCAAGGACTGGCCTTTTCGCTGCAAAGGTACTTTCTCTTCCGGCAGGATCATCCCGATATCCCTCTCTTTTTTGGAGCAGGAAATGTAACTGAGCTGCTGGATGCAGATACAGTGGGAGTCAATGCTCTATTAGCAGCCATTGGCGCAGAGACTGGCGTCTCAATTCTCTTTACACCTGAATTCAGCGCCAAAGCGACAGGTTGCGTGCATGAACTTGCCCTGGCTTCGAGAATGATGCTGCTGGCCCGCAAGCGTCGTGCGCCGCCCAAAGACCTGGGTCTTGACCTTCTCATTTTGAAGGATAAGAGACCGCTGCCGCAGGAAGCCATGCCGGAAGATTTCATGGAAGCAGAAGAAGGTCACAAATATAAGCCGGACTGTAGTGGAAGCTTCAGAATATTTCTCACTAGTGGAATGATCCTGGCTCAAAACGGCCCAGTAACAGTAGCCGGAAGAAATGCTCGCGACATCCTCAATACTCTCATCGAGAGGGATTTGGTCAGTCGCCTGGACCATGCCGGCTACCTGGGCCGCGAACTGGAGAAGGCGGAGATTGCTCTTCGCCTGAAAAAAAACTATGTTCAAGACGAACCTCTATGGCCCTCAGAGAAACGTTAAATATTTGGTCTCGCGACATAGGCGCAGATGAATTCGAAGGCTTTTGCTATCTTCGTAGGCGCAATTATGATAATTTCCGCCTTTGCAGGTTTCGTGCTGAGGGGAAGTGACCAGAACGAGACCTTTGTGGCATCGAACAGCGACTCTTCGCAGACCTTTGGGGTACAAGGCCACTTAGTGGAATGGGATTTTGAAGGACTGCAGGATGTCCTGCAAATGTCTCCAAAGAGCACTGTGATGGCATACTGGATCAACCTGAGTGCATCGCAGAATCTGACGAAGGCCGCGGTGGCAGCATTGCCTCAGTCCATGGGCCTCATATACGCAGGCCAGCTTTACAGCACCAAAATTGAAAAGCTGGCATATGTCCATTTTAATGATACATGGGCGGAGTTTCACTGGATCCGGCCATACCTTGTGAGCTACAATAGCCTGGTAATACCCTATCAAGATTACATGGTGATTCCGGTAGGAACCGATTTCGCCGTCGTGTATGGAAAGCCGACCCTCCTTGGGACGCAGGACTCTGTGCGCAGCGTCATAGATGTGATCGCAGGTAGTCTGGCCGCGGAGAGCTTCACGCTAATCAACGACGAGCAAGCGGACCTGCAGGTGGCAGCTCTTGGTAACGGCGGTAGAGGCATGCCCCTTTCCGGAGGATACAAGGAATTTTACCTAAGCGTAAAGCCAGCAAAAAGCCAGGAGCAGGGCTTTTATCTGTTGGCCAGGTATCTACAGCCCGAGACCAGTGTGGGCAGCAAGACCTGGGAAATCGCAGCGAAAAGCAATCTCAGCTACATCGCAAAAGGTTCCGAGATAGAAATATCCGGGCCGGTGGCCAGGGAAAATCTGCAGAGTGCGCTGATGGCTTTTCTCGGGCCGTAGCGCAACCTTTTTACATATGGAGCTAATGGCTGATCTGGACCGTCTAATACGATTTAGACGTTTTTGCGATGAATGATGATGGGCAAGCTGCCCGGAAGGAGAATTAAATTATGGCAAGACCAATATTCGTAAGGTTTGATGTTCCAGCAGAGCTGGCCACCAAGTCTCTGGAGGCCCTCGAACTGGCCCGTGATACAGGCAGAATAAAGAAGGGAACCAACGAGGCCACCAAGGCCATCGAGCGCGGTGTGGCTCGCCTGGTTATTGTCGGAGAAGATGTTGTACCTCCTGAGATCGTGGCACATATTCCAGCTCTTTGCGAAGAGAAGAAAACACCATACATCTATGTCAAGAAGCAGAGCGAGCTTGGCGCAGCTGCCGGTATTGGCGTAAAGAGCGCGGCTGCAGCAATCGTAGAGGCCGGGAAGGGAAAAGAGCTGCTCGATGAAATCGTACAGAAAGTGGCAGCTCTAAAGTAGGTGGTATCCGATGGAGGATGAGAACGGAATACCGGCAGAGGTTATCGAGGTCATCGGCGTCACCGGCATGCATGGCGAGGCCACGCAGATCAAGTGCAGCATCCTGGAGGGCAACAATAAGGGCCGCATTATTACCAGGAACTGCATGGGGCCCATTAGCATGGGCGATGTCCTGATGCTGCTGGAGACCGCCAGAGAGGCCAAGAAGCTTACCAGCAGGTGAGGGAAGATGGAAGAGAGAAAGTGTACCTTTTGCAATAAGACCATCGAGCCGGGCACAGGCAAGCTTTATGCAAAAAAAGACGGCACGATTTTTTACTTTTGCTCAGCCAAGTGCGAGAATAACGTAGCCCTTGGCCGTGTAACGAGAAGGACCAAGTGGGCCAGGAAGGGGGCATAAGCCCTGGCGGAGTTAGAGAGAACCTTTGTCATGGTAAAGCCCGATGGAGTGCAGCGTGCCCTCATTGGCAAAATACTGCAGCGCATCGAGGAGAAAGGCTTCAAAATAGTGGCTATGAAGCTCGCTCTAATGTCGGCAGAGAAGGCCAAAGAGCACTATGCAGAGCACGTGGGCAAGAAGTTTTACCAGGACCTGGTGGATTTCATTACCTCCGACCCTTCCGTCTTGATGGTAGTTGAGGGGCGGGGTGCTATTGCGGCCATGAGGAAGATGAACGGCGCTACCAATCCGGTGGATGCCGTCTCTGGAACTATTCGGGGGGATCTGGCCATTGAGACCGGACGAAATGTGGTGCACGGCTCGGATTCAGCCGCATCCGCGGCTCGCGAGATAGCGCTGCATTTCAGCTTATCCGAGCTGGTGGCCTACAAGCGGATAGATGAAGTATGGCTCTACGAGTGAGATCGGGCAGAAAGTAATCCTGCCTCTTCTTACAGGAGCCTTTAAATTCTTAAAAATAAAATGTGATTTTTAGACTTACTTTTCCGAGAAGCGACCCGGTATGCAACAAAAGACCAAAAAGACCAGCAAAGCGAAGGGCGACGAGTCCAATCTCAGAACACCCATAGTAGTGGTGATGGGGCATGTGGACCACGGCAAGACCTCGCTTTTAGATAAAATTAGGGGAACGGCTGTTGCCAAGGGCGAAGCCGGGCTCATTACCCAGCACATTGGAGCCACAGAGGTTCCGCTAAGCGTGGTCCAGGAGTTCTGTGGATCGCATTTCGGCAAAGAGATGCAGATTCCCGGACTGCTGTTCATCGACACGCCGGGGCATCATGCTTTTACCTCTATGCGAAGTAGAGGCGGTTCGCTCGCTGATTTGGCCGTGTTGATTGTGGATGTAAACGAGGGCTTCCAGCCTCAGACCATCGAGTCGCTGGCCATTCTCAAGAGATTTAAGACCCCTTTTGTCGTCGCCGCCAACAAGATGGATCGCATCGGCGGCTGGCATCCCGTAGCCAACTCTTCCTTTGCAAAGAGCTTCAAGACACAAAATGAGAGGGTTACAGAGGTGCTGGATGCAAAGATCTACGAACTGGTGGGAGAGCTTTATAAGCGTGGATTTGATGGAGATAGGTATGATCGAATCGCCGACTTCACCCGGACGATTGGAATTGTGCCCATTAGCGCCATCACAGGTGAGGGGGTGCCAGACCTTCTAATGGTATTGGTGGGGCTGGCGCAGAGATTTTTAAAGGATAATCTGTTGCTAACTGCTATCGGTCCTGGTGTGGGCACAATCTTAGAGGTAAAAGAGGAGAAGGGTCTCGGCACGACTTTAGACGTCATACTCTACAATGGCGAGTTCAACTCGGGCGACACGATAATTGTGGGCACGGCCCACGAGCCCATCGTTACTAAGATAAGAGCTCTGCTCAGGCCCAAGCCTCTGACTGAAATCCGAAGCGAGGAGCGATTTCTGCCGGTAAAGCATGTGGCGGCAGCATCTGGTGTAAAGGTGTCGGCTCCCAAGTTGGAGAATGCCCTGGCAGGATCATCCATTCGAGTGGTCGCCTCCATTGAAGAGTTGGCGACCCTCTCCAAGGAGCTGAAGTCCGAGCTTGATGCAGTGCGCATTGATGCTGAGAGCGAAGGCGTGATCTTGAAAGCGGATACCATAGGCTCGCTGGAAGCGCTGGTGGGCGAGCTGAAGTCCAAGAACATAGCCATTCACCATGCGGATGTAGGAGCTATTTCCCGAAGAGATGTAATTCGCGCTTCTGCCATCAAAGACCCCCTGCTCTCTGCGATTTTAGCCTTTAATGTGGAAATCTTGCCTGATGCCATCAGCGAGATTCAGAAGACCAATGTGCCTGTGTTTTGCAGTGATATCATCTACACCATTCTGGAAAACTATGAGCAATGGACTGAGGAGCAGAAGATGCGCATAGAGCAGGAGCGGCTCGAGGCGGTCATCCGGCCTGGTGCCGTTCGTCTTTTGCCGGATTGCGTTTTCCGCCAGTCCAGGCCGGCGATTGTTGGGGTGCAGGTCATAGGCGGTGTGGTCAGGACCCAGGTCAATTTGATGAGAGAAGATGGGGCAAATGTGGGCGAGATTAGGGGGATTCAGGCACGCAATGAAAACGTCGGCTCAGCGACTGTCGGGCAGGAAGTGGCCATATCCATCGACGGCCCCATAGTAGGCCGCCAGATTCATGAGGGCGATATCCTCTATGTCAACATTCCTGAGAAGCATGCTCGCATTGTGGAGCTCGAACTGAAACCGAAGCTTGCTGAGGACGAGCGCGAGGTGCTTGAGAATTTCATGGAGATCAAACGCAAGAAGGACCCCTTCTGGGGAAGATAAAAGTGTTTTGAATCGCGCTGGATGAGATCATAATCCCGCTGCTGGCCATCGGGCTGGCTGAAATGAGCGATAAGACTCATCTATCTATACTGCTGCTCTCTTCTCGGACCAGAGAATACTTCCTGCATCTCATTGATAGTGATGCTTGCATTTCTTCTGGCGGACGGATCTGCCATCCTGGTGGGCTCCTGGCTGATGAACATCATTCCGGTACATATGGTAAAGCTCGTCTCCAGCATTGTGTTTATCCTCTTTGGCATATTTATACTCAAGGGAGATCAGGATGAATAAGTGGAGAGCAGCCTCTTCGCGAAGGGGGCCTTTGTATCTGGATTCTACAGGAAGGATTCCTATAAACCCCACTAAATCCAGCCAGAGCTTTATATATTATTTATAATCAAGTGACCAAAATTAGAGGTCATTGAGTATTCCGATTAACCTCAAATTAATGGTTCCCATAAAAAACTTTGTCCATAATTCCGATACATACGATCCAATTAGGCCTTAGAGCATCCTATTTTTCCCTAATTCGCTCGATATTTCTCGATCTTTTTAGACAGCTAACGCTATGCTTGAATTTTACTTTTGGCAGAAGTCAAATGATAGAGATTGAAAACGATACCTGTGATTATCATCTTTACTCGGACCCTGCCGATAGTAGCAACCGCAACGTGCCCTGCCTTGCAGACTCTCTTTGTGAACGCAAAATACCGTTCGACAGGAAATCTTTTGCTAGAAATTCTCGTGTTGCGCATCTCATCCTCATAACTTAGGGGATGGCTCCGTGTGACTTTTCTCACGGCAGCATCGTACCCTTTTGCCTTTGCACCGAAATATCTCTTATCTGCATAGTGAACTTCGCCTTCATTAGCCAAATCCACATGGCTATCGTGGACTTTCGCAGTTGTAACCTCGATTCTGCGAATCAGGCCAAAATCCTCATCCATGGCACCATGAAGCTTGTGTCCAAAGTATGATTTCGTTCCCTTCTTCGTCCAGGTTCCATACTTGCTCCGCCGAGTCTTGGCTTCCTCGCCGCGTAGTGTATCACTCTTGGCGTGACCAGGATCTGAAGTTATGAAGGATGCATCCTGCATTATTCCCGTCTTCACTTTGAGTTTCATGGCATCAAGCTGCTTTTGCAGCTCACTTCAAATTTCCTTATCCACTCCGCTATCAGCAAGGCGCTCTCTGAATTTCCATATCGTAGCGGAATCGGGAACGACTTCTGTTGTTCCCAAAAACATCCTGAATGAAATGCGATCCGCCAATTTTATTTCAAGCTGCTCATCTTAAAGGCTGTAAAGCTGCTGAATAAATAAATACTTACGCATTATAATAACATAGATGTTGGGATGGCCAACGTGCTCGGTATTATTGCAGAACAATATATCTAGTTTCGTTCTGAGATAGTCCCCGTTTATTCCATTTCCGATCTCTACCAATCTGTATTCCAATTTTTCGATTCGTTCATGCTCATGACAGATTATATTATATGAATATTATTTATAGATCACAATTTAATAGGATTTTTCGGAATCCTCACTAATAAATTCATTGATATTTTCATCGACCTTCTTCCGGAACGAAAATAGGGCACTTCCTCCGTTAAGATCATCCTCGCCACTAAAAACATATGAACTAGATCGCCCAATTAGACCATCGATCGCTAATTTCGCTTCAGCTTCATCACATTCGCGCTGCCTAATTTTTTAATTTGAGCTCTCACTTGCTTTTTGCGTCCATGCCTGAGCCCCAGCTAAGGACCTCCTCCGCGCTCCCGTGCAGGGCGAGCTTTCCTCGCTCCAAAAGGCAGGCATAATCTCCCATGCAGGCCACATCTCTCAGGTCATGGGTGACGATGATGCAGGGAACAGCGCAGGCGTGAATTGTCTCCCTCAATTCATCTCTCATAGCCGTTTGCTTTCTGATGTCTAGAGCGGAAAGCGGCTCGTCCAGCAAAAGCAGGCGCGGCTCGATGATCAGCGCCCTGGCCAGTGCCACCCTCTGCTTCTGGCCACCAGAGATAGTTGCCGCCTTTGCCTTCCTGACATCCCAAAGCCCAGCGGCCTCCAGATGCTCTTTCACTGCAGCTTTGATCTCGCCTGCAGACGTTCTCCGGGTGCGCAGTCCAAAGGCCACATTGTCATAGACACTCATATGGGGAAAGAGGGCGTAACTTTGAAAGACGTATCCAATGCCTCTGGCCTCAGGAGGGACATTTGTTCCGTTGTTGGAGTCATAAAGCGCTCTGCAGTCCAACGCAATCCTCCCGTCATCAGGATTATCTAGCCCCGCCACCAGGTTTAGCAGAGTGCTCTTTCCACAGCCGTTATCTCCTACCAGCATAAGCGTCTCGCCCCTTGCAACGTCCAGCTTCACCTGTAATTCGAAATCCCGCAGTCTCTTCTGGATATCAATTTCTAACATTTTTTATACACTCGCTGAGTCAGAGTCTTCACCAGAACGATGACCATAAAAGAAATGGCAACCAGTATTATGGCCAGACAGAGAGAGACATCCAAATCTCCTTGCATGGCTGTGTAGATGGCCAGAGGCATGGTCTGCGTGCGGCCCTGGAAGTTTCCTGCAAACATGATGGTGGCTCCAAATTCGCCCAGTGAGCGAGCAAAGGTCATGATGGCTCCGGAGATGAGGCCGTTCATGGCTATGGGCAAAATCACATGGAAGAAGGTGTAAACCCGAGATGCACCTAAAGTCCTGGCGGCGTTCTCGAAGGCCAGGTCTACATCTTCGAAGCTCGTCCTAGCTTGGCGTATGTAAAAAGGTGAAGAGACGAAGACCTGGGCTATGATCACGGCCAGGGTGGTGAAAGCGATGCTGATTCCAAAGGCGTTTAGGTAATGACCCACAATGCCCATCCGTCCAAAGGCCACGAGCAGGGCAATGCCGGCTACGGCAGGAGGCATGATAACAGGCAGGTCGATTAAGGAATTAGCCAGCTCTTTTCCGAAATAATTAAAGCGGGCGCTGACGTAGGCTATGGGCGTTCCCATGATTACGACTGTGATGGTGGTTATGGTTGAGGTCGTTAGACTGAGACGGAGCGCATCTATCACCATTGGATCATGCAGAGATTTAAGGATGGTGTCCAGGGGGCTCTTGAGGAAGAGCGCAACCAATGGCAGAGCTATAAAAGCCATAGCTAGTGTCAGCAAAAGGGCCAGACCAGCTTTCAGAGCTACTTCGCGGATCCTTGAAGTGATGTCGATGTATTCCTGTTCCTGATTTACCAGCTCAACAAGACCTCGTTCACCGAATCTGCTAATATTAACCTGATTGGAAGCCATTGATCACTCATGGTTTTAGTTCATCTAAGGGTTTTGGTGCCTGAGCCCCTTCATTCCCGGCCCAAAAGAAAGAGCCTCCGGTTAAGCTGTCGCTTTTGCTGCCGAAGCAGTTCCTTCGGATTTGGCAGGCTCGCTTTCCACTGGAGCAAAGCCGTATCTTTTCAGGATGGCCATACCCTCATCCGACATTACCAGATTCATGAACTCCTGACTCTCTGTCGGATACTTGGATTCCAGCAATATTCCCAGGGGGTACTCGGCGAGTATATTGTACTCATCCGGGATATCTATCTTATCCACCTTGCTTGCCAGATCCTCGGTGAGATCAGATACATATGCAAATCCGACATCCGCCTCCCCCAGAGCCACCTTGGTCATCACGTAATTGACATTTGTCTCTTGAGAGATGACATTGGCCAGCACCTTTGTCTTATAGTCCGGACCATATGCGGAATCGTTACTCAGCTTGCTTATGATCTGCAGGGCATAGCCGCCTACAGGCACATCCTTCGTGCCCATGATGATCTTGAGGCCGGGCTTGGCGAGGTCTGAGAGGTTGCCGATATTAGCAGGGTTACCCTCGGGAACAATGAGCGAGAGCTTATTTTTTGTGAATATGACGACGCTACTGTTGTTCATCCGTCCGTCATTCTTTACTGCATTCATCTGCTTCTTGTCGGCAGAGGCGAAGATATCGGCGTAAGCTCCGTTCTCAATTTGGGCGCGCAGGTTTTGGGAGCCGTCGAAGTTGAAAGCCACGTTGATATTGGTCTCATTTGTATACAACTGTCCAATCTCGCCGAAGGCATCCGTCAGTGATGCGGCAGTAAAGACTATGAGCTCTTTTGGGTCATCTGCAAATCCTGCCGATGAGGCCAAAACCAGGGCTACAATCAATGCTACTAATGTACGTTTTTTGATCATTGGTGTCCTTCCTCCGGATGCATGCAGGCAGTATCCAGGCCGATGTAAACGTTAATGCTTACTATTATCTAATAATGCAAGCGTTCATGTAAAACGTATTAATCCTTGCGCTCGACCGGACAGGCTGCTATCTCCCAAGCTCCGTTCAAATCTCAATGAAAAATAATGCCCAGTCGCGCTGCTTGACGACCCCCCACAAGTCAGCGGGCATATTCATCAAGCCGTATTTGCGATAGAGTTGCTGGCTGACTTTGATCTCCATATCGCCATTCGCCCGAATGGCAGTGCCTTCAATGGTGACCCCGTGGGGACTCTTCCAGGCAATCCCTCTTACTGTGAAGGGGGCCCCACCATCAGCTCAATGTCCCGACTCGATGCTTCCTCTGCGATTCGTGAGAAATCAGATCCAATCATAACCTTGCATCCGGGTGCAAGCTCTGCGGCATTTTCAGCAAATGCTGAATTGGTGGCTCCCATGGCCACGATTTGCGGCCTCATGCCCAGCTCCGTCATGATGCGGGTTATGCCCAAAATCATCTCCGTGTCTTCGCAGACTCCGGTCTTAACATCATTTAGAAGCTTGTGAGCATCGACCATGGTATCCAGCAGTCGGCTCCTCTCCGGTTCATATCTCTCGGGCATGGACAGGCCGGTCATCTCCTCTAGATTTATTTTACTGCCAGGCGATCGGTATATTCCAGGCTTCATGGGCAAAGGCAGCGCAACACGTGGACCTCGAAATCTTTTTTACTTTTTCTAAATAGGCTCCTGCCCCCGGCTCTCGCACCCACCCGCCTATTGTCGACGTCGCTTTTGAGTTGGCCATATCTCGGATGTCATCAAGAGGCGTTCCGCCCCTTGGTATGAGGGACAGATCCTGATTGAAGATAGCATCAAAGGTCTCTGAATATGTCCGGCATCAGGGTATATCTCGAGCTCCAGTCGTCCAAGAGTCACCGCAGGTAACGAACATCCGCCAGCGAGATTATGGCATCCGCTGGTGCATAGGAACGATGACGAGCGATTTCATTTGGCACATGGAAGATGTGCTGGATCTTTATGAGCAGCCTTAGGATCCGAAACGCCCGGTTATCTGCTTTGATGAGAGGCCGTGCCAGTTGATTGACGATACGATTAACCCGATTTCAATCAAATCTGGAAGTTCCAAGAAAGAACATTATGAATATATCTAAAATGGCACTGGCTGCATCTTTTTGGCTTTTGAGCCTCACGCAGGCAAGAGGATCGTCTGTATTAAGGAACGCCGGACGAAAGCCGATTATGCAGATTTTATGAAGATGCTTGTTCACCATTGTCCAGATGCAGAGACAGTTCCTTTGGTTTAGAATAACCTAAACACACATACAACGGGTTCATTTTATGAAGCCTTATAAGCCGAGGAGGCTTTCGAGCTCGCAAAGAGGTTTGGGTATCCACTATACTTCCAAGAAAGGAAGTTGGCTTAATATGGCTGAGATCGAAATCTCAGCACTTTCAAAGCAATGCTTGGATCTAAGGATTGAATGTATGAAGAAGCCAGACGATGAGGTTAATGCGGGGGAGTATAAGAGGAATTCGATCGGAGCACCAGTAAAATGGAGATTCAATAAAGACAATGCCAGAGTCAAACTCCAAAGGCATTATCTCAATCTGCAAAATTAATGTTCCGGTGCACTAAAATGTATGCAGTGTGGAGACTGAATCAAATGATTGCCGAAAAATTTAAGAAACAGGTCGGAATGTATAACGTCGAATGTTTCGGGACTACACACAAATTGAGTCTACGAAAACATTTATTAAGGTGAATTGCGGCAGCATATAAGGGAAATTAATGAGCGACGAATTTACTTTTACGATTCTCAATTGGAACATTGGAGGAGGAAAGTACCTCGAATTATCGTCGTATGATCGAGAAACGATGAAGCGCAATATAAATGAAGCTTTGAAAGCACTCGTCAAGATATATAATTATCCTAAAATAATTACTCTTCAAGAAATAGTAGAATATCGAAACCCAGGTAAAAATAAAGATGAACGAGTAAAATTAATAGATATAGATCTGATAAATGGCGGATTGAAGAACACCTATAGGTATGTGCCATTTTTAATGATTAATAACGAGAGCCACTCCGCAAAAAGCAAATGGAAAAAAGTGATAGAAAAGGGTGGGTGGGATGTCAGAACATATTTTTCACAAGGGGACGCATTTCTGATTCGGGATGATCTATACAACAATCATTTTTCAGTCTGTGATTTAACTGCAGATTGTTGTACTAGGCCAGAAGAGCATTTAGAAGAGCGTGTTATAGAACCTGTAAGCTTAAATTCAGGTCTCTATTTAGGTGATCGTGATACTGAACCTAGATATGCGCTAGTAACCCATTTTATATTCAATCCGAAGTGCAATCCAAAGCCATTGGATATATTCGTAGTGAACATCCATCTCACCACGATTATGAAGGAACGTGAGGGTATTCCGGAAGTAGATCTTAAGGCTACTGAGATCAGGCTAGATCAAATCGCGAAGATATTCAACGGGATAGTATCACGTTACAATGTGTGGAAAGAGCAGGGGTTCCCTGAATGTGGCGATAAACGCATCATCGAGGACTGGGAGACTGAAAAGAGGCATCAGCCTCTATGGATATTAACAGGTGATTTCAACTTCGCTCCAATCTCTATCGAGTATGAAACCATTCAAAAAATGAATTTCATGGATGTCGTGCCTGTGAAAGGATTAGGTACAAAGTCGCGGGGATTAGGAAATATAGCTGCTCTTACCGTCGATTATATTTTCGCCGGACCAAAATCCATATCCATAGACATCGAAGGAATTCGCAATAATCAAGTGCTCCCCCAGGTAAAGGTCTCTGATCATTACCCAATGTATGCTAAGATACCGCTTAAGATCCCGGATGACGATACTGCTTCTCTGCTCTCTGCTCGGGATATTAAAAATCCGTTTGGCCTTGCTGTCAAATTGATGGACGATGGCAATCCAATATCGAAACATATATGTAGAAAAATCAGTATAGATATAAAAGGAATCCTGCTGAATATTTCAAAATCGTCAGATATGTCACAAAAGGAGATACTTTGCATGATGGAATGCCTAAATGAAGTTCTTAGGGATCCATTATCTTTTGAAAATTGCGTATTCAATATGAATGGTTGGAGCGAATGTGCCAAGCGCTTAGTAGAAAAAAATGCGGGAAAAAAGAATGTTCATATCAACCGACTGATCTTGGAAGAAGCATATCCTGATGAAATTACCAGATGCCCAGTAAACAAATTGTACCTAAAGGAAATATACGGATATGATGCTGCAGACTGATAACGCCTTAACTCCTATCAAGTTGGGGTTTCTCGTTGTTCTGTGTGGTTAAGGTGCAAAGTTTAACAACATCATACCGTGACACAGTAGTTGTACGGTCTATCCGATCCTCAGCTAGAGCTTCATGGGGCGGATAGATTGTCTTTTAGGGTTTTCTTAAGGATAACAAAAGTAACTCGACTTATACAGTATACAGATTAGTATTTCCTGCTTGTCTGAATGACATTCTAAGGATTTCAGACTCATTATTATTTTGAATATCCCGTAGCAGAACTGCCATGTATCCTAAATAATCAGTGTCTTACCTCCACTAAATCACGAATAGCGATGAGCAAAAAAATTGGTCCGACGGATTAAGATGAAAATTCGAATTATTGCTTAATTGGCCAGAAGACGATCGTCCACGATTCAATCATCGGCCAGGAGAATAGCATAAATAATGCAGCAGCTAAGGTGAGTGCGATTGCAGTCTGCATAAGTTGCAGGGCGCGTGGCACATCCGAGGTCTCTGGCTCCATTCCTTCCACCAGCAACACATAGTAGTCGGGCTTTTCCAGGCGGATATTGAGAGCACCTGCAAGAGCTGCCATGGGCCAGCCGGAGTTGGGGCTGGGAGTCCTGCCGTGGTCGCGAAAAGCGGCCCGAAGAGCTGCGCCAGCCTGGGCAGGTCGTGCCAGGGCGATCGAAAGGATGGAGAGGCGAGCGGGAATGAAGTTGGCCAGATCATCGAGCTTTGCTCCTGCAAAGCCCAACTCCTTGAGGTCGCGGGTCTTGTAGCCGATCATGGAGTCCATGGTGCTGATGGCCTTGAAGGCTAAAGCCGCCTCCAAGCCAAGGCCGAAAGGAGCAAAGAGCAGATAGTAGAATATGGGTGAGAGTATGGAGTCCACATAATTCTCGGAGAGCGACTCTATCACCGCCGAGCTGGCTTGACTTCTGGAAAGCGAGGTCGTATCGCGACCCACCAGGGCTGGCAGCATCGACTTCGCCTCGTCCATATCCCGGTCGATCATCTGACCGATGTCCCGGGAGACTTGCAGAAGGCATCTGATAGCGACAGTGGACTTGAGCAAGAAGGCGGAGACGAAAAGAGGCAGAAGAGGAACATATCCTGCTGCTTTCACAGTCAAGTGGCCGGCGAGTGCTGTTACTACTATTACGACTATGGCCAGGGCAATTCCGTTCGTCCTGCTGGGCCGGGCATGGGCGCGCAGGAAGGCTATCAATTTCCCGATCCAGACCACTGGGTGGACCTTTGCCGGCGGCTCGCCCAAGAGAATGTCGTAGGCCGCGGCCAGGAGAAATACAGCCACGCTTTCTGCAGTCATTGTCCTTTTTGCTCCCTCAAAGCCGCGCCTCCAGCATATTCCAGGCAGTCCCGATGGCCTCGCCCTTCATGAGTGCGTCCAAGACCATTGCCGCCACATCTGGGCGGTGGATAATTTGACAATACTTGCAGCACCAGGTGCCTTCTAACTCTTTGCCGCCCGTTCTACTATCGCGACAGGGATAAAAGGGGCAAAAGCAGAGCGTGCAGTCCTGCTCCTGGGAGTGGCATGGGAATCTCTCGCAATTCAGTCTCTGCATTTTAGAGCCTTCTCCAGGACTGCCATCAGCCGCTCGTTCTCGTTTCTGTTTCTCACTGCTACTCGGATGTAGTTCTTGCCGAGACCAAATGACTGGCAGTCCCTTACCAAGACTCCCTCTCGCATAGTTCTCTGTGCAAGGACATCTGAGGCCAGGCCGCAGGGCCCAATGTTCACCAGGATGAAGTTGACCCTGCTTGGCAGGGGCAAGAGCCCCAGCCCTTGTAGTGCGGACTCCAGCCAGGCCAGTTCCTCTCTTATGACAATGCGCGACTGCTCTAAATGCTCCTCGCAGCCCAGGAGATATGTGGCTGCAGCCGCGGCGATCGAGCCTATAGACCAAGGAATTCTGGCCCGGTTCAAAATACCGGCCAGAGTCTCATTTGTTACTCCAAAACCCAGGCGTAGGCCCGGCACGCCAAAGGACTTGGTCAGCGACCTCATGACGAAGAGAAACTCTCTGTGCGGCGCGAGGGCAGCTACGCTCTCCTTTGGCTCGGAAAGTTCGATGAAGGCCTCATCCACCAGCAAAAAGGTCTCTGCCTCCTCGCATTTATCCGCCAGATCAGTGACCTGGCCTGCTGAGAGAAGCCTTCCGGTGGGATTGTTGGGGTTGCAGAGGAAGAGCAGCTTAGCCTTCTCAAGGTCATGGTCCAATAGACGCGGCAACCCATCTCCGTCGATGTTCGCCTTCTGGACCGTCGCTCCGGCCAGAAGGGACTGGTTGGTGTACTCGCCGAAGGAGGGCGTTGGAACAAGGCAGAGGTCGCCCTCCTCAAAGCAGCATTCCGCGAAGAGTCGGATCAGCTCAGAGGAGCCGTTGCCGGGCGCGATGCATTCCATATCTACGTTCACAAATTTTGCGGCGGCGCGACGAAAGTTCCGGTAGCTATTGTCCGGATAGTGACCAATATGCCCCAGCTCTTCTAAAAGCAATTCCTTGAGCGGCGGTGAGCCAAGAGGATTGATGTTTGCGGAAAAGTCCAAAGGCTCCGCACCCAAGATCGATGTCGCTTCCTGTACTTTGCCGCCGTGCTGGCATGCTGCAGCGCGGGCAAAGCTCTTCCGTATCCGATTTATCATGAATTTGGCTGCCTTCTTGTTTGAAGGCATTTCAAGCTTGTGGGCAGAAAAATTTCCATTAACGATCGTGGCTAATGCACCGGAACATTAATTTTGCAGATTGAGATAATGCCTTTGGAGTTTGACTCTGGCATTGTCTTTATTGAATCTCCATTTTACTGGTGCTCCGATCGAATTCCTCTTATACTCCCCCGCATTAACCTCATCGTCTGGCTTCTTCATACATTCAATCCTTAGATCCAAGCATTGCTTTGAAAGTGCTGAGATTTCGATCTCAGCCATATTAAGCCAACTTCCTTTCTTGGAAGTATAGTGGATACCCAAACCTCTTTGCGAGCTCGAAAGCCTCCTCGGCTTATAAGGCTTCATAAAATGAACCCGTTGTATGTGTGTTTAGGTTATTCTAAACCAAAGGAACTGTCTCTGCATCTGGACAATGGTGAACAAGCATCTTCATAAAATCTGCATAATCGGCTTTCGTCCGGCGTTCCTTAATACAGACGATCCTCTTGCCTGCGTGAGGCTCAAAAGCCAAAAAGATGCAGCCAGTGCCATTTTAGATATATTCATAATGTTCTTTCTTGGAACTTCCAGATTTGATTGAAATCGGGTTAATCGTATCGTCAATCAACTGGCACGGCCTCTCATCAAAGCAGATAACCGGGCGTTTCGGATCCTAAGGCTGCTCATAAAGATCCAGCACATCTTCCATGTGCCAAATGAAATCGCTCGTCATCGTTCCTATGCACCAGCGGATCTTAGCCAAGGTTTAATTTCATTTATTCAATAGCCTTTGCACACTCATGTAGGAGACGGAATCTACGACCTCCATCTCAACAAGCTTACCTGCAAGAAGCCTGAGAGTCCATTTTGATCCCTCATCAGGCGGCTCAGAACAGGCAAGATGGGTTAATTGCGCGTCCATATTTCCATCCAACTTTAGGGGCACCACGGCAGGCTTTTTCACGCAATGCAAAATCCTGATCACCCTCGCAATATTTCATCCTTATCCGATTGACTGTGGACTTGCTAACCTTTAACGTTTCAGCTATCTCTTTATCAGGCCGTCCTTCATCTGCCAGAAGCAATATCCTGGCCAGAGTCGGACTTATTGCAGAAGCCTTTCCTCGACGAAGATATCGACTCAGTTCCTTTCGATCTTCTTCCGTAAGGCTAACCGAGTATATTTTTTCCTTGATGCAGTCTTTATTGTAGTATGTAATAAAATTTAAAATATTTGTTCTAGAACACTAGTGCTATTTCAACATAATTTTTCAAGTAAGAGGATTCCTATAAATCTCGAATTTTTCGCGAGGCTTTATAAGTAGTATTTAAGGCAATGCAAAATCTCATGGGTTAATAGAAATCCTCGTAAATAAACTTTATATTATTAACATGCTTTTTTAGTAGTAAAGGGATTTGAAGAGGCAGAGACATGTGCATCACTGCACGGGAGGTTTCAAACGAGGAAGGAAACCTGCTTAAGGGAATACTAAGGCAGTCCGGTGATCCCTTCCGAGCCATTGCCAGCAGCACTGTCACATCCTCCGTTGCTGTAAAGCACCGTCAGTCCACGGTCCCTTTGAAGGAAAGATGCTGATTCTCCTGGGACGGTCTCGGTTCCTCTTGCCAGTAGTATCAAGTGCCTTTGTCTTCACTTGACACGTGTGTCCAGATGCATAAGAGGTCATAATATTATTGTCCTGTCGCCTGAAGCTGAGACGCCACTCTTGATATCGGACGCAACCGCCACTCCAACAACCGTGCCGACATGGCCTCGGAACGTCGATTTGCATTCTCTTGTTGCCAAATCCCAGACATTCAGTGTCCCATCGAACGAAGCTGGGATGATTGTCTGGCCGTCGGGCGTAACGGCTGCCTCCAAGACGCCCCTAGATTGAGTATTGCCTCCAAGAACCATCAAAGCTTGGCTGTATACGGATTTTCTACACGACATGCGGTCAGGATCCTGACGTAAGCCTCCTCGACCGGAGACCTGAAATCAATGTGGTCAAATATAGCGATGACGTCGGACGAGGTGCACTCCGCGATGAAAAGAGGGATAAAACGATGCGAGACATTGATCGGATCACGGAAGAGCATGGTATAGGGCCATAACATGCCCCAATTTGAGGCAAAGTAAGCAGGTGGACACGCACATGAGAAGCGTGCGAGAGTTCTTCAGTCCCTGCTGGACCTTCAGCGGGGTCGAATCTCCTGGCTGAATGGCCCAGGCATCCCGCCAGACGCGCCGGCTATTCGGTTTCAGGCGCTCGGCCAGAGCGTGAACGACTTGCGTGTCCTTAGAACTGTAGCTCAGAAAAACGTCGTATTTGAAATCACTGCTCATTGCTCAATCACATTCGTCCCTGCCATGCAAGTTTTACTTTGCGCCATATTTATTTTCTTTAGGGGATTCAGATCGACCTCAAATTAATGGTTCTCATAAAGAACTTTGTACATAATTCCGATATATATAATCCGATTAGGCCTTAAAGCATCCTTTTTCTCATAATTCGCCCGATATTTCTCGATTTTTTAGACAGCTAACGCCATGCCCGAATTTTACTTTTGGCAGAAGTCAAATGATAGAGATTGAAACCAATACCTGTGATTGTCACCTTTACTCGGAATTCACCGATAGCATTAACTGAAACGTGTCCTGCCTTGCAGATTCTCGTTGTGAACGCGAAATGCAGTTCAACCGGAGATCTTTTGCTAGAGATTCTCTTGTTGCGCATCTCATCCTCATAACTTAGTGGATGGCCCCATGAAGCTTGTATCCGAAATAGGATTTCGTTCCCTTCTTCGCCCAGGTTCCATCCTTGTTCCGCCGAGTCTTGGCTTCCGCTCCGCATGGTGCATCACTCTGGGCATGAACAGGATCCGAAGTTATGAAAAATGCATCCTGCATTACTCCCTTCTTCATTTTTAGCTTCATAGCATCAAGCTGCTTTTGTAGTTCGTTCCAAATTTACCTATCCACTCCGTTATCAGCAAGGCGCTCTCTGAATTCTCATATAGTAGTGGAATCTGGAACGACTTCTGTTGTTCCCAATAACATCCTGAATGAAATGCGATCAGTCAATTCTCTTTCAAGCTGCTCATCTGAAAGGCTGTAAAGTTGCCGAATGAATAAACACCTAAGCATCACGATAACATCTATATTAGGGAGTCCGCCACGCTCAGTATTAATACAGAACAATATGTCTAATTTTGGCCTGAAATCGTCCCAGTTTATTCTATTCCCGATCTCTACCAATCTATCGCCCAATTCTTTGATTCGTTCATACTCGTGGCGAATAGCAAAGTCGGTCAGGGTCCTCATAACAAATTATATTAGATAAATAATATATACATGTTATTACTTAATAGGTGTTTTCGGATTCCTCGTGAGCGATTTTTACAATCAGAAAAAGTCCACGATGGACCATGGTCCATCAGCGTCGGCGTGCCATGGAACTATGCATCGTGTGCTCCATCCCGCGGACAGATATCCTCTCTACAGCCCCCCATACCGTTGCACATGCTCCCAGGCTTTGTGCGCCTCCGGGAACCGATCCTTTCGAGAGTAAATGGAAACATCCTCCCGCCCGTATAGCTTTCTGTCTTCGCCCACCGGGCAGACCCTGATACAGGTCCCACAGGGCGAGATGCCCCGCAAGTTCAGCTCTGCGCTGTGGGCAGTGCAGCTCTTCTTGTCAGTGAGCCCCTGCGGATAGTCTCTCTCATCCAATGCTCGCGCCGGGCACATCTTGACGCAGCGCATGCAACGCGTGCATAGCTCCTCTGATAGGAGCGGGTCTGGCGGAAGCTGTGCCTCTGTTAAGACTGAGCCGAAACGCACTCTTGGACCGTACTGGGGCGTGAGAAGCATGTTGTTTGTCCCGAAATTGCCCAGTCCTGCCAGGAGAGCCGCGTGCCTATGAGAGAAAAAAGCCACCGGATTTTTCAGCAGGGCTTTGATGCCGAAGTACCCGTCCCTGGGAACGAAGACGGATGGAACACCTCTCTCGCTAAGGAAGTTGGCCAGACGATAGGAGTACTGGTCCAGCAGGCTGTTTACGGTGTTGTACAGCTCCCGGTAATAAATGGAGGGTGACGTCTCCAGCACCGGCAGGCTGACTGGCAAGCCAATGACGATCACCGATTTGGCCCGGGGAAATATGGATTGGGGATAAAATTCCTCCGGCATCCAGGGCTGAAATGGTGGATCCTTCCAGCGCTGCACGCTCGCCACTCCCACCAGAGGTATCTCCATATTCTTGCATTTTTTTTGTACTGCCCGCAGTAGACCCTCGCTCATAGAAAGTCCTCTATTCACGTCTCATCCTAAAAAATCATTTTATTATCAGAGGTAATCAAAGGCAAGCATTATATAGTTATTCGCTCTCAATGCTGGTATAATGGGCGAATAAAGAGCGAGAAGCAATTGGAGGCGATTATGATCGATGCCGATAAGGAGAAGCTGGATAATATAATAAAAAAATATGAGGGAAGAGAAGGACTCTTGATCCAGTTGCTCTTAGATCTGCAAAGCGAGCTGCGCTGGATCTCCAAAGACGCAATCTGGGAGCTTTCCCAGAGGCTTAAAATTCCAGCAAGCCAGATATTCAGAGTGGCGAGCTTCTACAAGGCGATGAGCCTCTCTCCAGTAGGCCGGCATAAAGTAAGCGTTTGCATGGGAACCGCCTGCCAGGTACGAGGCGCTCAGAGATTGCTGGATGCAACTGAGTCAAAATTGGGCATAAAAACAGGGCAGACCACGCCTGACAATGGCTTCACTTTAAATAGGGTCAACTGCCTGGGATGCTGCGCCATCGGCCCGGTATTAGTAGTAGATGATAATTATCATGGCCGGGTGGACTCCAAGAGTGCGGAAAAACTACTGGATAAGCTTGCTTCCGATAGTTAGTACTAGATAATAAAAATAGGGAAGGTATGTCAAAACTTACATCAATTCAGGATTTGGAGATCCTGAGAGATGAAATAAAAGACAAGAGAGACCCCAGTAGAAAAGAGGTGGCAATCTGTACCGGTACCGGGTGTCTTGGCCTTGGCGCGCAAAAGGTCGTCAGCGCCTTTGAAAGAGAGATTGAGAATAGGGGCCTGCAAAGAGAGATCTACATCAAGGAGACAGGGTGTCCCGGCTTTTGTGAAAAGGGAACTCTCGTAGTTGTATATCCGCAGGGAATCTATTACATGGGAGTCCAGCCGGATGATGTTTCGGATATCGTGGAGGAGACACTTCTCAAAGGCGAACTTGTGGTACGCCTTCTTTATACGGACCCAACAACCGGCCTAAAGGCAATTCAAGAAGATGATATCCCATTTTATAATCACCAGATGAGATTTTTAATAAAAAATAATATAAAAATAAATCCTAAAAATATATACGACTACATCGCCCTGGGCGGCTATGCTGCACTAGCGCGCGTACTATCGCAAATGACCGCCCAAGAGGTGATCGAAGAGATTAAAAAAGCAGGCCTAAGAGGAAGGGGAGGGGGCGGATTTCCCACTGGGAAAAAATGGGAATCGACGGCTAGAGCGCCAGGTCAGCCCAAGTACGTGATAGTCAATTGCGATGAGGGAGATCCAGGCGCCTTCATGGATCGGGCTCTAATGGAGGGCAATCCGCACAGCGTTTTAGAAGGGCTGATGATTGGAGGATATGCGGTTGGAGCGCATATCGGCTACATCTACGTGCGCACGGAGTATCCTCTGGCCGTGGAAAATGCAAAATTTGCCCTGCATCAGGCCAGAGAGCTAGGCCTTCTCGGAGAGAACATACTGGGCAGCGGATTTGATTTTGACGTATCCGTGCAGAAAGGAGCTGGAGCCTTCGTCTCAGGAGAGTCCACCGCTCTCATGAACGCCCTGGAGGGCAAAGTGGGCGAGCCTCGGCCCAAGTACGTCCATACCTCGGAGTGCGGCGTCTGGGACCGACCCAGCCTTCTCAACAATGTTGAGACCTGGGCCAATATCCCACTCATTATCAACCGTGGGGCCGAATGGTTTTCATCCATTGGAACGGAAAAAAGCAAAGGAACCAAGATATTCTCACTGGTAGGCAAGGTCAACAATACCGGTCTGGTGGAGGTTCCCATGGGCATGAGCCTGGCCGACATAATTTACAAGATAGGAGGCGGAATTCCAGACGGAAAAAAACTCAAAGGAGTGCAGACGGGAGGCCCCTCGGGTGGAATAATTCCAGCCCGGCATTTGCAGACGCCCGTAGACTTCGACGAGCTTACTCGTCTTGGTTCCATGATGGGCTCAGGCAGCATTATTGTCATCGACGAGGATACCTGTGCCGTCGACTTGGCCCGCTACTTTGTGGACTTTCTCTGCGATGAGTCCTGCGGCAAGTGCCTGCCCTGCAGGGAGGGCCTGAAACAAATGCGGAAGATATTAGACGACATAGTTTCCGGCAGAGGACAGGAGAGCGATCTGCAAAATCTTGAAGATATAGCCGAGCTGATGAGAAAAACGTCCCTTTGCGCTTTGGGGCGCACTGCAGCCAATCCGGTTTTGAGCACTATGGCCCATTTTCCAGATGAATATGCGACCCATATAATCGAGAATAGATGCCCTTCTGTCGCCTGCAAAGCCCTTGTTTCGTATTATATCGAGCCAGATATCTGCATGGGATGCGGCCTGTGCCAGAAGAACTGTCCCCAGGTGGCAATCGAGGAAGAGAAGGCAGGCATCTGTACCATAGATCAATCACGCTGTACTCGATGCGGCATTTGCTTTGATGTCTGTCCGCCAAAGGCGAGTGCCGTCAAGAAGGTCTCCCCAAGAAGAGGCGGTAAGGCATGACGAAGTTCAGAATAAAGGTCGACGGCCACGAGATTGAGACCGATGCAGATGAAAGCCAGGTCACGATCCTGGAGATTGCGAGGAAGGCCGGCATCATTATCCCTACGCTATGCCATCATCCTTCCCTCGAGCCATATGGGTCTTGCCGGCTGTGCACTGTAGAGGTCGAAAAAAATGGCCGGAAAAAGTTTGTTACCGCCTGCAACTATCCTATTGAGGACGGACTTGTCGTAAATACCAGTTCGCCGGAGATTGCAGACATTCGGAAGATGATATTAGAGCTTCTTCTGGCCCGATGCCCCAAGGAGAAAAGATTGCTGGAGATGGCCGGAAAATATGGGATTATCAAGCCTCGCTTCTTGCTGGAGGACAAAAATTGTATCCTCTGCGGACTATGCCACCGGGTATGCGAAGAGCTTGTGGGAGTCTCTGCCATCAATGCTCAGAGTAGAGGAGTTTCCAGGGATGTGGATACGCCCTACGGAGAATTGTCGGAAGACTGTATATCATGCGGGGCCTGTGCCCTGGTATGTCCCACGCGCTCCATACTGGAAAGAGAAAACATTTACCCACTATCCTCTGCCGATATCAACGGGATTGAAGAGAAATTTCTCAGTGGAATGATTGATAACGATTTGGGTGTCAACAGTGTGATATTTGCAGGCAAAAGTAGCATAGAGGGGCAAGACGGTGGGATGGCGACCTGCATTCTCCAGCGAGGAGTTGAGAATGGCCACTTAGATGCGGCAATTGTTGCCCTGAAAAATAGGAGCCTTGGAGCCAATGCTGCTTATGTTGATGAGACCGAATCAATTTTGCAGGCAAAAGGGACGAAGTATGTGCGCGTCTCAATGATCGCCCCGCTAATAGAAGCCTTGCAGAAGGGAAAGAGGAGAATTGCAGTTGTCGGCACGCCCTGTCAGATCAGAGTGGTCAGGAAATTGCAGTGGCAGGGCTTTTTTGATGAAAAATTTCCTGATGCAGAGATAATTCTCATAGGCCTCTTCTGCTTCGAAAGCTTCGAATATACATCCCTCAAAGGTCGCATCAGAGAGCTTTTCGGCATAGATCTGGATGATGCAGAAAAAATGCAGATCGCCAGAGGGAAATTCATAGTAACTGTAGAGGGGAAAGAGTACTTCTGCCCAGTCCGAGTGCTTCGGAATGCTGTAAGGGCAGGCTGCCCGTATTGCAATGATCTAATCAATAGGCTGGCAGATATTTCCATAGGCTCAATTGGAAGTCCGGACGGATACTCCACAGTGATAGTCAGATCGACGCGAGGGGAAAGACTGCTGGAAGGGGCGCCGTTTGAGAGAAAAGAGATAAACAGGGATGATATCGTCAAGCTCGCTTCAATTAAACGGAAAAATGCAGATAAAAATTTTGCAGGGATCGTAGCAGGGCTGCCTGAGTGGCGGGAGGCTTGAGAGGAGGAAAAGCTCACCTGCTTGCAGCAATTTGGGCATTTTATCCGGAATCTCATTCTCTTCTGACATTCTGATTGTCAATGGTTATTTCTGTCCATTGTATATATTCTATAAATTGGAGATCATGGCTGATTTCGCTCGAAAGATCTATACCGGAACAGGCCTAATCTTTTTTACATGGACTACTCATTCAAGCGAGGCTTCAAGCCCGACTTAGAACGGATTCAAAAGGCATTGGAAGAGAATTTCCCAACTGAGATTAAACAGGAGGACGGCAAGCTTCTTATCAGCTTTGGAGCTCTTAAAAGCATCTGCGTCTCGATCAACGGCAAAACGCTCACTGTGACCACAGAGTCAGCAATAGGCGCGAGCGATGTCGTTGCCATGGACACCAACAAACGCTTTAGAAAATTCCTGGAAAAAGCCACGGGCTACAATGCCAAGCAGAGGCTGCAGATGGCCAAAAAAGAGGTGTCCAAAGGAGTATGATGAACTTCAATTTCAGTATAAAGTCAGCTTGCCTTCGACAAACTGCTCAACCAGTGCGTCCGTGCTCTCCAGCCAGAAGTCCAGGATGGCGTTGATCTTTGACTCCATTGCCGGCGTCATCTGCAGGTCGCCCGAGATCTGCACGCCGCGTAGTAGCGGCTGGCTGATGGGCGATCCGATCTTGCTGACCAAAGTGACGTAAGCCTCCTCCACCCCCTCAAGCGTTGCGATCTCGGCTGCTGTCTTTTGCGCCAGCACATTGTAAATCTTGCCGACGTGGCTGGCAGGATTTTTTCCAGCTATCGCCTCCATTGTCATGGGCCGCATTGGCGTGATCAGGCCATTGCCGCGATTGCCCCGGCCTGTGGCTCCATCGTCGCCCATCTCAATTGAGGTGCCTGTGACTGTGAGGTAGATGTTCTCCCTGACATCGGCGCAGTTCACATAGACCTCCATATCCTCGGTATCCTCGGCCCTTCTCATGACCGCCACCTTGACGGCAGCCTTGGCCTCATCGTACTCCTCTCGCGAATTGATGAATCGATCTACCATGGCCGCAGCTACTACCAGAGTCAGTCGATCTCTTATGCGTACCGCCATGAGCTTGGTGTCCTCTCCTACGGCCGGCACGCCTCTCACAGCATCCTCCAGATCCAAGATGAGCTCTTCTGTCTCGCTCAGGGGCGCGTAGCCTACGCCGATGGAGGTGTCATTGGCTCCCCTGCCAATGAGGCTTCGTAGCTCCGGTGCACCCTCTTCCACGCGCGGCTCGACCCCGAACTGCTGCAGGTTTTTCACAGTTTTATGGAAGTGTGAGGCAGTTGCCTCCTCAATGATCTCGCTCATCGGCTTTCCAGCGGGCCTACTGGCCCGGCCGCCCACGACCACCGACGGGGGCTTTAGGACCGTGCCTCCGGAGAAACTGGGAGCGCTCTTGCCTGCGATGATGAGTACCTTGTCTACATTGTGGTGCAGGATCTTGCCGAAATCATCCAGGTAAAACTGGCAGAGAGAACGGGAGATGGCTTCGGAGATGCCATCTGCCAAGGTATCCGGGTGACCGAGGCCTTTTCTCTCCACTACCTCGAAGAGAGGAGCATTGTGCTTATTCAGGGTGATCATAAAAACCACGTGATATAGTTGGCTGGTTATGATTAATACCTTTCTGAGATTAAAAATTTCAGTTTTCCGCCTCAAGCATGAATTTATAAGCTTGAAAAACTCAGGACTTCTTTATATGAGTGAAACATCGGCCATTTCCGGTCAAGAGACCATTCAGGAGTCCTTCGTAAAGAGGATAAGCGCTCTACAGTCCGACAACAAGAGCCTCTCCGAAGAGCTGGAGACCACTAGGATGGAGAGGGAAGAGGTAAGAGCAAAGCTCTTCGAGTCTCTCATTGCCAACAAAAAATATCTGCGAGAGGTTGAGCGGCTAAAGAAGGAGAATATTCTCCTCAAGAGGATGCCGCTGTTCCTGGCAACGGTTGTGGAGATGGGGTCGGACTATGTCCTGCTCAGGCAACACGGCAATAATCAGGAGTTCATCACCATTGCTCCGCCAGAGCTGATGGGAATGATCCAAACCAACTCTCGTGTGGCCATAAACAACTCGCTGACCATAGTTCGCGTACTGGACCGCTCGGTGGATGTCCGGGCCAAAGTAATGGAGTTGGTAGAGGCTCCAGATATATCCTACGAACAGGTGGGTGGTCTGGAAAGCCAGATTCAAGAGATTCGGGAGACTGTGGAGCTGCCGCTCACGAATCCTGTTATCTTCAAGGAGATCGGCATAGAGCCGCCCAGAGGCGTCCTGCTCTACGGCTTGCCTGGAACTGGCAAGACCATGCTCGCCAAGGCGGTTGCTCACGAATCCAGGGCCACTTTCATCCACATGTCCGGATCGGAGCTGGTGCACAAGTTCATAGGAGAGGGCGCGCAGCTCGTTCGCGATATCTTCCAGATGGCGCGCGAAAAGGCCCCCAGCATCATATTCATCGATGAGATCGACGCTGTTGGATGCATCCGTACTCACGACGGCACCACGGGAAGCGCCGAGGTCAACCGCACTATGATGCAGCTCTTGGCGGAGATGGACGGATTTAGAACCAGGGGAGACATCAAGATCATCGCGGCCACGAACAGAATAGATATTCTCGACCCGGCGTTGCTGAGGCCTGGTCGTTTTGACAGGATCATCGAGATTCCAATGCCTTCCGCAGATGGAAGGCTTAAGATCCTGGAGATCCATTCCCAAAAGATGAGAAAGGATGAGGACGTGGATCTGATGGAGATTGTCAAAGTCACGGAGGAAGCGAGCGGCGCCGACCTCAATGCCATTGTGGTTGAGGCAGGCATGAATGCTCTGCGTAGAGGCGCATCATCTGTTGGCAAGAGTGATTTCGATGTGGCAATCAGAAAGGTACTCGGAGATGAGGTCGAAGGATCGGAAGAAGCCCTGCGGATGTTCTCTTAGGCGGCAAAAAGCCGCAATTATTTTTATATCTCTGCCAATATCTTTTGAGTCGTCTGCAAATTTGTATTGTCCCCCCCTACAAGTCAGGAAATGTTTAAGTACTCATTTTCTGTTTCTAGCTTTGGATGAATCTTACAACAATGGCAGGCATGACCGATCCGATTTTGCTAGCAAATTGGCTTCAAAAAACTCTAGATTCATTGACGGGCAGACATGTCAACCTAGTCTTCATTCAAATTCTAGCAAATACCATCAGCAACATAGATTTAGCATTTATTTTTGTAAGTATAGTTATTATACTAATAATAACACTTTTAACTCGCACTGCTGTCCGAATCGTAGACCGCATGCTTGTGAATCATATTCCCACCTTGGTGAGCAAGGTACAGATAAAGATGGATGAAACCACGCAGCTCATGATGCGCAGGCTGGTTTCCGCGACCATCTACTTTATGGGCCTGATGCTCATCATCTATCAGATACCGCAGCTACAAAGCCTTGTCACAGCCATACTCGCAGGCGCGGGCATCGCTGGCCTCGCCATCGGCTATGCCGCTAAGAATTCTCTCTCCAACTTCATATCCAGCGTCTTCATCGCTGCCTTTCAGCCCTACCGAGTAGGAGATTCAGTGGACTTTCGGGGTGAATACGGCCAGGTAGAAGACCTGACCCTGAGGCATACGGTAATTCGAACCACTGACAATAAAAGAATTATTGTTCCCAATAGCGTCATGGACATGGAGCCGATTATCAACTGGTCCATCAGGGACCCGGAGATAACCTGGACGGTGGACTTCGACCTAGAGAAGGCTTCAGACATGGACAGGGCCCGAGAGATAATCATAAAGGTTGCTCAGAGCCATCCCATGGTGCTAAAAGACAAGCCCCTAAACGTGTTGCTAATGAACTCCAAGTACTCGGAGCTGACGCTGCGGCTAGAGGTGACCGTTCCCGGCAGAAACGTGGCTAAGGGTATCGGCTGCGATATAAGGGAGGCAGTCAAAAAGGAGTTTGCGGTGCAGGGCATACCGCCGGCGCCCATGCCTTAATTTGATTTCTACTTTATTCATCAGTTAGCGTAAATTAGGCCCAGCCGCACTTAGCTCTTCGCGCTCGAAAGAGTCAAATCCTTGTACATCTTTAGCCATGCGGAAGGAATTCTCATGAAAGTTCTTGTCAGTGATTCATTAGCCGAAGAAGGCGTAAAGAGGCTTTCGTCGGGAGCGGACGTCGATGTCATAACCAACCTCTCTCCCGAGGAGCTCATAGAAAAAATAAAGGATTACGATGCTCTGGTCATCAGAAGCGGAACCAAGGTCACCGCCGATGTTATTAAAGCGGCAGACCGGCTCAAGGTCATCGGCAGAGCTGGAGTGGGCATAGACAACGTAGATGTGGAGGCCGCTACTAAAAGGGGCATCATTGTGCTTAATACTCCCGGTGGAAACACCATATCTGCTGCTGAGCACACCATTGCCATGATGCTGGCCTTAGCCAGAAACATCCCCCAGGCGAACGCAGCATTGCACAAGGGTGAGTGGAACCGCAAGAAGTACACCGGAGTCGAGTTTTTCAATAAGACCTTAGGTGTCGTGGGTCTCGGCCGAGTAGGAGCTGAGGTGGCGGCGCGTATGAAGTCCTTTGGCATGCAAATTCTGGCTTACGATCCCTTTGTCAGCGAAGAGAGGGCCAAGCAGATGGGCATCACACTGGGCGATCTGGAGACGGTTCTGCGTGGCGGCGACTTCATCACTGTGCATACGCCCCTCACCAATGAGACCAGAAACCTCATCGACGAGGACGAGTTCAATATCATGAAGCCAGGCGTGCGCATAGTCAACTGCGCTCGCGGCGGAATCATCAACGAAGCCGCTCTGGCCAAAGCAGTAGCTGAAGGTAAGGTGGCGGGAGCTGCCATAGATGTATTCACCAAGGAGCCCCCCACTGGAAACCTCATGCTGGAGCAGGAGAAGATCATAGTCACGCCCCATCTGGGTGCCTCGACCGCAGAAGCACAGGTCAATGTGGCCCTGGATGTGGCAGATCAGATCCTGGCCATCGCCAGAGGAGGTCTTCCCACCAATGCCATCAACATGCCGGCCATCTCGCCTGAGACTCTCGCAGTCATGGAGCCATACATGAAACTGGCTGAGAAGATGGGCGCTTTGGCTGGGCAACTCGTGGGAACGGGCTTTGAAAGCCTGGAGCTCATTTACAGCGGAACTGTGGCAGAGAAGGACATCAGGCCCGTGACCATATCCGTCATCAAGGGCTTGCTGGGCTGCCTCATGGAAAACGGCTCGGTCAACTTCGTCAATGCCCAGAGGACCCTCAAGGAGATGGGCGTCAAGCTCTTGGAGAGCAAGACGGAGTCGGCCAACGAATATAGCAATGCCATTACCCTCAAGCTGAGCAGGAACGAAAAGGCGATAGTCGTGCAGGGTACGGTCTCCGGAAATAAGGAGAAGCGCATCGTCCAGCTCAACGAGTATCATACCTACATTCCCTCTGAGGGAGATCTGGTGATAGCCATTATCGAGGACCGACCCAACATCATCGGCCCGTGCTGCGTGGTCCTGGGTGAGGGCAAGATCAATATCGGTGGAATGCATGTGGGCCGCATAGCGGAAGGCTTGCCGCAGCTCATGGTGCTGAGCGTTGATCATATGGCATCCGACGAGATCATGAAGAAGCTGCGCGCCGTGCCGGGAGTGATCAGCGCCAAGATGGTGGAGCTATAAAATAGAAAAAATTGCGAATCTCTTTTCGTCAGGCGGGCATGTTCTTGCCCGTCAAAATCAGCACCTTCTTTCGCGATTTTATTTTTCCTCAATACGTGATATGCTCCTTCGGCTCTGCGTTTCGAAATCAAACGACGTGCGGCCACCCCGCCCGGGTTTCGGAATTCCAGAAATTATAGAGCCTTCGTTGCTCAGATTCTCTTGATCTGCACGATTTGTTTTATTGATTTAGAAGAACAGAAAAAACGCATGCGAGTTCACTTCATTCCCGACCTGAAGGTCGGGGTATTCGTGACCCCTCTGCGCTCCCGATGTAATAATCCTGATGATAATCTTCAGCGGCATAGAAAGTCGAGGCCGGGGCGATCTGAGTTGTGGCTTTATTTATGTATATGCCGGAGCGGTCGAAATCCTCTTTGGATCTTTCTGCTGCCTTCCTCTGTTCCTCGCTATGATAGAAGATGGCAGAGCGGTACTGAGTGCCCACATCTGGTCCCTGGCGATTTTGTGTGGTGGGATCATGCATCCTCCAGAAAAGGGAGAGCAGCTCTTCGTAGGACACAACCTTGGGATCAAATTTTAACTGCACTGCCTCGGCATGTCCGGTAATCCCGGTGCAAACCTGGCGATAGGTGGGATTGGGGAGAGTTCCGCCAGTATAGCCCACAGTCGTTTCCATCACGCCCTTGACCTTTTTGAAAAGAGATTCAACGCCCCAGAAACATCCGGCGGCAAAGGTAGCAGGCTGGTAATCTGGATCGGCCCTTTCGGAGCCCTTAGATATTTCAAATAGCTTCACGTATTCGCCATAGCCCTCTTTTTCCAGATCCTCCGCCGGTATAAAGCGCAAAGATGCAGAATTGATGCAGTAGCGCTGTCCCGTGGGATACGGCCCGTCATCGAATACATGACCCAGGTGCGAATCGGCATTTTTGCTGCGTACCTCCATCCGGTTCATGTCGTGGCTGTTATCAACCTTGTTGACAACGTTTTCAACCTGCAAGGGCCTGGTGAAGCTTGGCCAGCCGGTTCCTGATTCAAATTTATCCTGCGAGCTGAATAGCGGTTCCCCGGATAGTATATCAACATAGACGCCGGCCTTTTTATTATTCCAGAATTCGTTCTGGAAAGGCGGCTCCGTTCCGCATTGCTGGGTCACATGGAACTGGCGGGGAGTTAGTTTCTTTTTAATATCGCTTTTCGAAATATCAATGGTCAATCTGCACACCTCAATAGATCATACCTCATGGGCATGGCAAAGACCATTGTGCCCTTTGTTCTCAAGGCTTTCCAGACAGAAAATTTCCCTTTTACAGAGGCATATTCCACAGGGCGCAATTTATGTACGGTGCAAGCTGAATAACATCAGACAACTATATTCGTGCCATGGGATTGCTGCCCCACACAATTCGGATCTCTGTATAGCCAAGATCCTGAACCTTCAATTCCCCACAAGGCCCGGATTCAATCTTTGCATATTATCAATTGTATAATTTTTGTTTGTATCAAAGTCGTTCTTGGAGTATGAACCAATATACCACCTATAAATGCCGATGCCATCAATATTGTTCGTGACTAATTCCAAGTTGTTTGTATATCCGATGCCGGCCACGATCTTACCGTGAAGCTCGATGATCGCTTGAATATCTGCAGGTGTCGGATAATCTCCCCTCAGTGTAGGTGAAAGGATTAGGTGCAGTTGCTCATCGATCATTGTGATGCTTGGTCTGAACGCATTCAGGCCTAAAAAATCGCTTAAGACTTCTTTCAGTTTGCAGAGGTCTCAGCATATTGGTTGGCAATTAATGCAGCACTTGCCATATGACAGCAAGAATGAAAGTTGTCGCAATTGCGACGAGTAGCTTCATCAAATTCCTCTCGATTACCAGCTATGGAGTACTGATGAAAAAGATTTTGGTGGTCGTAGGAGCAGCGAGGGAGGCATTAGGTCAATCGGTGGAAGATTTATGTTTGCGCAAGCAGGTCCTTTCCCACCTGGCCAGGCACGGCCCCTATGTCTGTGCCAACATAAGCGGCAGTCGGTCCTACGTAAGCCTTGCTTCCGGCGCTCTTACCGATATATTCTACAGGGATGGCCTTCAACAATAGAAGGGTGCCTTCGTCTCGAGGATATATGGATACTATTCCAACATTCGTGGTAGAAAATATGAAGTACATCGCAACATAAGCGTCAAAGGTTATGCCAGTATTAACACGCGTGTTTCCAGAAGCAACTGCGCCCTCAAATCCATCAATATTTCTTCCAGCTGCCTGAACATCGTACGTGTGATCGGACTCCAGAAATACGTTTCTTTTCAATTCTACAATTTTTTCTTGCGCGGACATAACCTGGTTTACATCATAAGAAGTTAGAATTATGGTAGCCATTCGTGTTAATCCTGTTTTATTGATCATTTTCACATTATAGGCAGTACTTAGGCCCCCCAGATAGTAATTCCCTGGTTTTAGGACATTCCACATCGACCTTATACACATCATTAGGTGCACCTAAATCAAATTGCGTGCGGCCACCCCGTCCTAAAGGACAGGGTATGCTTAGGGCCGCACGCTGCCCAGTTTTCGGGATTTCAGAACTCATAGAGAATTCCTATAAATCCACTAAATCCGGCCGGAGCTTTATATACCATTTATAAGCAGGTGGCCAAAATTAGAGGTTACTAGGAATCCTCCATGGAGTCTTCGTCGCTCGGATTCCCTCGATCTGCACGATTTGTTTTATTGATTTAGGAGACCGAAAAAAACGTGCGCGGATTCACTTCATCCCCGACCTAAAGGTCGAGGTATTCGTGACCCTCCGCGCGCCCGATGTAATCAAGCGAGACCTTATATGGCTCTGTAGTCACGCTGTTCAGCACAACCAATGCAGTGAACTGCAAGCAGACAAAAGCTATCTAAAGCAATGCAAGGATCCTCATGGGCGCTTATATGACAGCTTCAGCAAAACGCTTTTGGGCATGAGTTAAGTCCCTAAATCCATGTATCCGGAAGAAAATGAACGTCATACTGCGTGGAATAATGCACAAGGTACAGATAGCTTAAAGGAGTTACTCGTGATCTCTATAAGCCAGGCCGCTTGATTGATACCTATTTATTATATCTACGCATATAGCTGAAATTGCCTATAAAAGACGTGGCAATTCACAAATGCAGGCGCTATTCGAAAGGACAGCTGCCAGGTAAATTTCCAAATTCCAGAAATTCATCCAGCCCTTAAGCGAATTATGCAGGGTATCTGACGGGGCTCGCCTACCTCGTGCACCTACCTTTCAATGGCATTTCCTTATCAATCAGAGACTTCAGTCGAAACTCCCGTGACGTGTCGTGCAGCCGGTCGCCTGCCGGGACAAAACGATAGTAAGAGCCCAGCTTGAAGTTATAGATCCAGTAAATTACAGCCTCGCCTCGGAAGCGGTAGACTGCCACCAGAAGCTGCGTTCCAAAGCCCTGCTCCATGAGGATCTGGCTGACCATCTGGATGCTCGTCACCAGATCTTCCAAGTCTGGGTCCACCAAAACCACCCAGACGTAATTATACTCGTCCTTCCAGATTTTGTACTCTGCCCGTCTCCTTGATGCTCAATTCGAGCAGCTCCTCGATCTTGGCCCGGGTTGTCTCGCAGCGGGATGATTCCACGAGCTTTATGCAGACCCTAGCAGCGCCGTCCGCCTTATAGCCGAGACTCGTGTCTAAGGTGACCGCAGCTGTGGAGATGGCAAAGGGTTGGTCTGTCTTTGCCTCTGGCGGCTTAGTCTTTCCAAGGATGGTGTCCAAAAATTTCATCTCAGGCCTCCAGTTCCATCTCTATCTTCTGCAGTGCAGCAATCCTGGCCGCCAGAGTGGGATGAGTGGAGAACAACCTCATGAGGGACGAGCCTGATAATGCAGGCGTAATGAAGAGCGCGCTGACCGGCCCCTCAACCTTTCGCAGGTCTTCCGTGGGCACCCTAAAGCCGCTGATCTTCTTCAGAGCAGAGACGAGATGAAACGGCTGCCCGGTCATGATTGCTGCGCCGCGGTCGGCTGCAAACTCCCGATATCGAGAGAGGGTGCGAATGAGGATGAAGCTCACTATCCAGACCACCAGAGAGACCAGGAACAGCGCTATGAAATTGCTGCCAGAATCGCGATCGCGACTGCCTCCACCAAGGAATGGCAGCCACTGCACCAATATCTGAGCCATGGATGAGAGGAATGTGGCGATGGTCATGACCATCATGTCCCTGTTCTTCACGTGAGTCAGCTCATGGGCCAGCACCGCCTCCAGCTCGTTGTCGTCAAGCTGCGCCGCGAGACCCGTCGTCACAGCCACCACGGCATTCTTCTGGTTTCTACCGGCAGCAAAGGCATTGGGCATGCTGGTCTTCACCACGGCAATCTTGGGCACGGGCAGATCGGCGTTGGCGCACAGCCTTGACACGATCTGATGGAGCTTTGGCTCTTCGCTCTCGGTGACGATCTTCGCGCCCATGGAGGCCAGGACCATCTTATCTGAAAAGAAATACTGCAGGAACATGAACCCGCCCATGAACAGGATTATCAACATCTGACTGACGTGCATGGTTAGCAAAACGGCCAAAAAACCAAGGTAGAGCACGCCCAGTAGGAACATGGTCAAGAGCATTCTTGCTTCAAGTCCTCGATCAGGCTTCCATCGTTTCATATTTCAATTTCACCTTGTTATTCTATTTCATCTTTCTCTCGAATGTTGTAGCTACTAGTGCTCTAGAACAAAGGTTTTAAATTTTATTACATAGACTACAATAAAGATTGCGTCGAGGGAAAAATTATACTCGGTTAGCCTTAAGGAAGAAAATCGAAAGGAACTGAGTCGATATCTTCGTCGAGGAAAGGCTTCTGCGAGAAGTCCGACTCAGGCCAGGATATTGTTTCTGGCAGATGAAGGACGGTCAGATAAAGAGGTAGCCGAAACATTAAGGGTTAGCAAATCCACCGTCAATCGGATAAGAATGAGGTACTACGAGGGTGACCTAGATTTTGCATTGCATGAAAAAGCCCGCAGTGGTGCCCCTCCGAAGTTGGACAGAAAGATGGACGCGCAATTAACCCTTCTTGCCTGTTTTGAGCTGCCAGATGGGAGATCAAAATGGACTCTCAGGCTTCTGGCAGGTAAGCTTGTTGAGATGGAAATCATGGATCCCATATCCCACATGAGTGTGCAAAGACTATTGAAAAAAAAAATGAAATTAAACCTTGGCTAAAGACCCACGGGTGCATAGGAAAGATGATGGGGGATTTCATTTGGCATATGGAAGATGTGTTGGATCTTTATGAGCAGCCTTGTGATCCGAAACGTCCGGTTATCTGCTTTGATGAGAGGCCGTGCCAGTTGATCTGCGATGCGATTATCTCGATTCCAATCAAACCTGAAAATCACAAGAAAGAACATTATGAATATATCCGAAATGGCACTTGCTACATCTTTGTGACTTTTGAGCCTCGCGTAAGCAAGAGGATAGTCTGTGTTAAAAAACGCCGGACGAAAGTCGATTATGCAGATTTTGTGAAGGTACCTGTTCAACATTATCCAGATGCAGAGACCATTCTTTTGGTTTAGGATGACCTAAACACACATACATCTGGTTCATTTTATGAAGCCTTATCAACCGAGGAAGCTTTCGAGCTCGCAAAAAGGTTTGAATTCCACTATACTCCCAAGAAAGGAAGGTGGCTTAATATGGCTGAGATCGAAATCTCAGCACTTTCAAAGCAATGATTAGATCGCAGGATTGAAGGCATGAAGAAGCTAAACGATGAGGCTAATGCATAGAAATATGAGCGAAATTCAATTGGAGTAACAGTAAGATGGAGATTCAATGAAAACAGTGCCGGAGTTAAACTCCAAAGGCATTACCTCAATCTGCGAAATCAATGTTCCAGCGCACTAGTAGCTTGATACCGCATCAATTGTAAAAGCGGCCCTGGAACCGTTCCAGGTTTTTCATTGCTTGAAGAGCGCCAGCGTTCCGCTCCATCAGCTTTCCTGCTGAGATGTAACCGAAGTCGTATGCCGCCAGATTCGCGAGCAGTGATAATCCCATATTCTTTGGCGATGTGCCATTGGCAACAACTGAGCGCGGGTCCTCTTGGTAGTTATCCGGCGAAAGCCCGTGGCTTTCGAGCCCACGAACGTCTCAAGAACTTTCAAGTCCTCCGAGAAATCTTGCGCAGGAATATCGTCTGATCCTCATCAAGTTTCGCTTTAGGTAAGGCAAGAGGCAAACTCATCCATCAGGCAACCACAGGCGCGAGGCTCCAAGATAGCAGCAGCGGCCAGACGACGTATAGAGCATCAGGACGCCAAAACAAACGATAAGAGGCCGTGGCAAAGGCTAGCGTCGGGATTATCCATATCGGCTGATAGAATCCCGCCAGATCACTCTCCCCACTGCTCCTGGAGTGGCCCGAAGAGTTCCATTCCAGCAGCCGCTTATGGGGGTGAATAGCAATCTCCCTCCGGTACGTACGACTGCATCCAGGCTGAAGTAGACCTCATAAGGCAGAAAGGTCAGGCTGAGCCCAGCCTGAGCCAGATATCTGACAATTGCTCTACCGGTATAATGCAGGTGTTTATACAGAGGCAACTCGGCGGACTTGTTCAGGATCGCTCGGATGCAAGAAAGTATCGGTAAAGCCAGAACCGCTCCTGCCACCACAATTGTCCAGAACCTGGGGTGTAGCAGCATCAACCATGCTAAAAACAGAAACAAAATCTGGGCATGGGTCACGAGGCTGCGCCGAAGATCGTCGAGAACCTTCCATCTGGATAACGCTGAGATCGAATTGTCCAGGATCAAGCCACAGGGGCCTAGCACGCACATGAGCAGCCAACTGGCAATCTGCCAGTCTCCCCCCTGGTCCATCTGTGCCTCCGGCTAACGTCTGTGGTGTAGCGATAGGGATAGTCCTCATAGAATTGCAAATCGCTAACCTGCGCCGCTCTGGCATAGCTACCCCCAGAAGGTCATGACTACAGGATCAGGTTATCTGGAAAGCGTCCGCCCAGAAACTGCGAGAAGGCACACACATCGTAAATTCCCTTGCCGGTAAAGGAGCCCCTTCCCCAAAAACGTCCTGGTAGACATCCGAGACCTCAAGCGTGTATGGATCAATTTTCGGCTCGCTCGAAAAGAGCCTCACGAATCAAGATCGCCCTGCTTCGGGCATGCCTGAACGCAGGCGAGGATGGAATATGCTGCAGCCCTGAGCGACACGTTGCTTATGCGCATCAAATCTAGGACGGTTGTGGGGGTGAGCCATGGTCTCCACAAACTGCCGGGCAGATTCGTACAGCATCTTGGTATCTTCGTCGACTGTGATGACGTAACTTTATACCTGGAAGGATTGATACGTCGCCCGCGATCAAGGAGAAGCTTTTTTCGGACCCACCTCGTAGCAGTGAGTTGAGATCCCCGAGTATTCCCCTTTTCGCTCATAGCCCCCTCCAGATCTCCGCCATAGGGTCCAAACTGCCCCTGCGAGGGAAGAAGATACCATCATGACACATTTCATTCAGAGTCGCAACTCTCTGACTAGCCATAAGCAAAAGATGCTTATCCTTAGGCACGCCCTCCTGCTCGGCGTCGCCCAGGTCCGTCAGGAGACCGAAGTGGATGTTTATGTCCCGGTTTGCCAGGTATCGAACCTCGAGACCCTTCAGCAGATCCATAACATTTTCAGGGCTCGTCAGAACAGATGGTACCACCACCTGCGTTCGTAGCTCTTCTGGAATGCCTGAAGAGAAGTCTATTCTGGGAAGAGCATGTGGCCTGACCAACAGAATCGCGAGCCAGTTCACCAGGTCGACCGCAGGACTGCTCATGCGGATCACTAGTAAGACGCAAGCTGAGAGCAATATCCATACGCTCGATCCGAGCTCATAAGCCTGGCCCATTACGGCAGCAGTGATGAAGGCAGTGACCAGCGTTATCGCGCCGAGATAACAGAAAAGTGGGAACCTGTTAATGGCCCTGCTAAGTGACTCCACCAGCGACCGACTCATGCCGGCAGCCCTCTCAAGCTCAAGCAGCCCCTTATCTATCAGGTAGAATCCAATATGCGCACTTCGATCCTCGCTGCCCTTAACCGCGACACTCTTCTGGGTTAGTTTTACCGCCATGAGCGCGACCTCTCTCAGGTAGCAAGCTGTACCTTGTGATTCTTTCAACGGTGTAGCGGCAACGATCTCGGGTGACGAAGTCCATCTGGCTATATATGCCAACAAAATTCCTGTGCAGTGCCTTCTCGACGACACTCGTTCCTCTCTACAAACTTCCTCCCGCCCATGGACCCAAGAAAACGAAAGCTTCCGATGTTGCTGCCTACGGAGACCTTATCTGCCGCCTCTTGCTGGATATCCTCCAGGACCATCTGCGCAATGGTCTTTCTTATCTCAGATAGACACTCTTCTATTCATGTTAACGGGATATGCAGAACATGCCTCTGTCTTTCTAACTTTCGGACAAATTCAGCTATAAAAGCACGGGACATTGACGAGACTGAACTGGCCAGATCAGCCACCACAACGACCATGCTCTTCGATTTTGTCTCTGTCGTCAGAATAACCGGATCTGTCCAGTAACCTGCTAGGTTACGGTCGATCCCGCCCTTGGCGATCTGCAAGGATATACGCCACAAGTTCTCCATCAGCGCCAGGCAGAGCATGATCACAACAGTTCGAAGCTCGCCCAGGTTAAGCACTGTGATTGTCTAATACGCATCTACGAACCTTTTCAGGTTTTCGGCATCCACACTACCATCGAGATGAAGTATCAGCTCCTTAGCAAAGTCATAAATGCGCGGATAGCCGGCCAGTGGCCCTTTGAGCGTATGTGGCAGTTCTTTGCTGTAGCCTTTAGGCGGATGCCGCTTGACCATGCGAATCTGATCTTCTATCGTGTGGAATTTGTCGAGAAGCCACTTAGAAGCTGGCAAAATCCGCAGGTTCGATGCCGCAGCCTCTGTCAGCAGCTCGTTTACATGCAGCAGGATCGCCTCGTTATCAGCCAGCCTTGGCAAGAGCAGGTCCTTGCCGGGCATTGGATCAACCTCATGGCATTCTGCCAGCCCTATGGCATGCCGCTTCCGATGGTCGGCGCTGAACAGCTCGGATCGTAGCGGCTGCTCAAAGTTGCATCGACGTAGGAAGGCATTACTGTCGAGGCGCGCCTTGAGGCGGTTTAAGGTCCTATGAACTTGATTTCGGTTTAGAATTAATTTTTGACACCCGGTTAGTTGTACAATGATTTCAATATCATTTGCCTGCCATTCTACGGTAGGAAGATCCCCAAACTCTAACTGGCTTTACGAACTAGCTTCTTAAATGACCAAGATTTAGGGTAAAATTAAGCGGTTCCTAGCGTTTTCCCCTCATAGCTATGAAGGCCATTGCTGAGGATTCCGATAAACCCACTAAATCCAGCCAGAGCTTTATATACCATTTATAAGCAAGCGGTCAAAATTAGAGGTTACTAGGAATCCTCTGCTAGGAGTCTGGCTACGGCAAAGGTAGCTCACGAAGCAAAAAGTTGTGCTAGTGGTAGTTGATTTATTAGTTACTTCCTCAGCTGCACTTATAGCTAGCAGCATCATAGTGGCAATAAACAAGGTCACTAATGTCTTTTTCATATCAAGACTACTATTCTCTTGTGATCACGCGAGCCCGAAATTCCAAGCTGTAATACCACCCATGTGGAATGAGCCTCCAAATATAAGCGTTAATACAGTCAGGATGATGATTACTATTATTATCCATTTGGCGATTTCCATCGATATGTCGGCACCACGTACTCTCCCAATACTTCGAGTATCGAGCTATTACAAAGAGCACTATCGCCAAATAAAGCAAGTCTACTATTTCTTTACACACCCCCAATATTGATGATTGTTTATGCTCAACTTTATCTATTTCAGTGCGTCCGTCATCTTTTTTCCATGTCAGTTTTCGCCTTTTCAGTATCAGCTTTTGCATGCGCCAACTTATTCTCGACATCAGCCCTCGCTTTCTCGGCACAAGCCTTTATGTCAGCCTTTAAGTAAGCTGCTTTCTTCTCTAGCTCATCATGCCCGATATTGGCCCTGATCTTCTCCACATCAGCAGTTAAATCAGCTTTTGCATGTGCCAACTTATTTTCGACATCAGCCTTCGTTTTTTCGGCACCAGCCTTTATGTCAGCCTTTAAGTAAGCTGCCTTCTTCCCTAGCTCATCATCATGCCCGATATTAGCCATGATCTTCTCCACATCAGCAGTTAAATCAGCTTTTGCATGTGCTATCTTATTCCCCATATCAGATATTGCTTTTTTAGTATCCTCTTTTGCCTTCTCCATATTTTCATTTGTCATTTTTTGATTCCTCCATTTATGAATCTTAATTTAAAAGGCTGTTATTGCATAAAGAGATTTTGTACCTAAATTTTCAGATACATAAATTTATAAATACGAAGCTTCGTTATGAAGAGCAATGCAAAAAATACAGAGGATACCGAAAATTTTATTAAATTGTAATCTATAAATATTATCTACATGATATAATTTGTCATGAGAACCCTGACCGACTTTGCTATTCGCCATGAGTATGAACGAATCAAAGAATTGGGAGACAGATTGGTAGAGGATTTCAGACCGAAACCAGACGTATTGTTCTGCAATAACACTGAGTGCCGTGGACGCCCTAATATCGATATTATCGTGATGTTCAGATGTTTATTCATTCAGCAGCTTTACAGTCTTTCAGATAAGCAGCTTGAAAAAGAATCGGCTGATCGCATTTCATTCAGGATGTTCTTGGGAACAACAGAAGAGGATTCCGATTAACCTCAAATTAATGGTTCCCATGAAGAACTTTGTCCATAATTCCGATACATACGATCCGATTAGGTCTTAATGCATCCTCTTTTCTCCTAATTCGCCCGACATTTCTCGATTTTTTAGACGGCTAAAGCTGTGCCTGAATTTTACTTTTGGCAGAAGTCAAATGATAGAGAATGAAAACGATACCTGTGATTATCATCTTTACTCGAACCCTGCCGATCGTAGTAGCCGCAACGTGCCCTGCCTTGCAGGCTCTCTTCGGAACGCGAAATACCGTTCAACATGAGATCTTTTTTGAGATATTTTCTTGTTGCACATCTCATCCTCATAACTTCGGGGATGGCTCCGTGTGACTTTTCTCACGGCAACATCGTACCCTTTTGCCTTTGCACCGAAATATCTCTTATCTGCATAGTGAACTTCGCCTTCATTAGCCAAATCCACATGGCTATCGTGGACTTTCGCAGTTGTAACCTCGATTCTGCGAATCAGGCCAAAATCCTCATCTATGGCACCATGAAGCTTGTGTCCGAAATAGGATTTTGTTCCCTTCTTCGTCCAGGTTCCATCCTTGCTACGCCGAGTCTTGGCTTCCTCTTCGCGTGGTGCATCACTCTTGGCGTGACCAGGATCTGAAGTTATGAAAGATGCATCCTGCATTATTCCCGTCTTCACTTTGAGTTTCATGGCATCAAGCTGCTTTTGCAGCTCGCTTCAAATTTCCTTATCCATTCCGCTATCAGCAAGGCGCTCTCTGAATTTCCATATCGTAGCGGAATCGGGAACGACTTCTGTTGTTCCCAAAAACATCCTGAATGAAATGCGATCCGCCAATTTTATTTCAAGCTGCTTATCTGAAAGGCTGTAAAGCTGCTGAATGAATAAACGTCTAAACATTAAGATAACATCGATATTAGGGTGTCCACCGCACTCAGTATTATTGCAGAACAATATGTCTAGTTTCGGTCTGGAATCGTCCCAGTTTATTTATTCCCGATCTCTACCAATCTGTCTCCCAATTCTTTGATTCGTTCATACTCATGGCGAATAGAAAAGTCGGTCAGGTTTCTCATGACAGATTATATTGTGAGAATAGTATTTATAAATTACAATTTAATAGGTTTTTTCGGGATCCTCTATTAGAAAATCTCTATGATCTTCCTCTCGGGGTGGGGGACAAAACCCAGATCGCTTCTGCACTCTTTGCCACGGAGTACAATCCGAGAATGGTCTTCATAGGCGTCATGATTGCGCTTTCAGTTCTATACATCATCGCCATATTTCTCAGCAAGTATCTCTCGCAAGATCGATCGCCGAGTGATTACCAGAGCTGGAGGTATCGTGTACTCGCTGATTGGCCAGTTCTTCCAGCTCTCTACAGTCACGTCGTCTGTATCTGTCGATGTACTTTGAGAATAAGGCACGGCATTTGTAGAGAAACGTTCTTTTAGCAGGGTGAAAATAGAAAGTTGAATCCTACGATGTTTTTTGAGGATTATTGTTATTATTTATTTTGAATACCCAACAGCAGAGCTGCAAGGTATTCAAAATAATAAAACATGAGAAAAACGGGTCAAAGGATAATCTCAATATCCAGCTCTTCTGCCAGCTCTTTGTAGCGGTTCCTGATGGTAACTTCAGTCACTCCCGCCACGTCTGCAACCTCACGCTGCGTCCTTCTGTCGCCGCATAGTATGGAGGCGATGTATATTGCAGCCGCCGCCACGCCCGTGGGTCCGCGGCCTGATGTCAGTTCCTTCTCTGCTGCCTGGCGCAGGATCTCAATTCCCTTGGCCTGCACCTCACCCTTCAGATTCAGACCTGAGCAGAAGCGTGGGATGTAGTCAATGGGGCTAGTCGGCATGAGTTTTAGAGCCAACTCGCGGGAGACAAATCTGTAGGTCCTGCCTATTTCCTTTCTGGAAACTCTGGAAACCTCAGCAATCTCATCAAGGGTGCGAGGCACATTGCACTGCCTGCACGCAGCATAGAGCGCAGCTGCGGCCACGCCCTCAATGCTTCGCCCGCGAATGAGGTTCTTGTCCACGGCTTTTCTGTAGACAACGGCGGCAGTCTCTCGTACGTTTCTGGAAAGACCCAAGGCAGATGCCATCCTGTCCAGTTCCGAAAGCGCGAAGGCCAGGTTCCTCTCAGTAGCATTGCTTACCCTGATGCGTCTCTGCCATTTCCTCAGTCGGTACAGTTGCGCGCGGTTCTTGGAGGATATGGTCTTGCCATAGGAATCCCGGTTCCTCCAGTCGATCATGGTGGAGAGGCCCTTGTCGTGGATGGTGTAGGTCATGGGCGCTCCCACCCGAGACCTCTTCATGCGCTGGTCGTGGTCGAATGCTCTCCATTCCGGCCCCTGGTCGATGAAATTCTCGTCGATGACCAGGCCGCAATCAGAGCAGACCAGCTCGGCTCGCTCGTAGTCGCGCACGAGGGTGTGGCTCTTGCACTCCGGACACTCCACAGTGAACTTCTCGAACTCGTCTACCTTCTCTTTCTCGCGCTTGAGCCGGGTCCTTTCCTTGAGCTTTTCCGACTCCACCCTCTCTATCTCTCTCAGCTTCTCAATCTCTTCCACTTGCTATCTCTCCCCGGCGCCTCGTCGATATAGAGCTTCTTTCCGACGTGGGCAGCGGCATCTACATCTCTATTTGGTCGAACGATGATGTACGGATGATTAATGGGGCCGAATATATCGAAAACTTTTCCGACTCTAGTCCTCTTCTGATCCACAACCCAGGAATTTGTTCTGGGGATATTGATCTCGTTTCCAACAATCTGTTCGCTTTGGATAATCAATTTATTTTGTACTACATGAAGAGCGGTGCCTAATCTCTTCAAGAGGCCACCTCATCTATATAGATGAACACATAATATTTAAGCCTTCCGAAAACCATTTATAAACGTCTATTTCCGGAGGGGGCCTAAAGGTTTATCACCCCATGCCGGTAACCTGTTGTGTAATGTTCGAGCAGCTTCCGACCGTACCCACATCAGAAGAGCTTTTAAATAAGTCCTTTAGGCGCGCCTCTCGCGCTACAGATGACGAGTCAATGGTGCAAAACGCCGGCAATATACTCTCAGACAACCTCAGCAACCTCATTCGGAAATTCCCATCTTTTGAGAATCTGCCGCCCTTCTACAGAGAGATGGCAGACATAATCGCAGGCGTGGATCGCATCCGAATCAGCCTTTCTCGCCTGAGCTGGGCTTCTAGGCAGATAAAACTGATCTCAAGAGAGTATGTAGGCAAGATCAAAAGGTCACGAGGTCTTGACACCACCCTTGCCCGAAAGTCAGCCTTTGGGCGTTTTTCTTCGGTCATGAGATCCATTGAGAAAGATCTACTGTTCTTGAATGAAGCCCGGAACCTGCTGCGCAAGATGCCTACCATAGATCCAGAGGTTCCGACAATTCTCATCGCCGGCTACCCCAATGTGGGCAAGTCAAGCTTCATTGTGCGAATCACTGGAGCTCGGCCTGAGATCGCCAGCTACCCATTCACCACGCGAGGAATCTTTGTAGGCCACTTCGTTCGGGGCGAACAGAAGTTTCAGGTCGTGGATACGCCGGGTTTGCTGGACAGACCGATGGATGAGAGAAATGAAATTGAGCGGCAGACCATGGCTGCCCTGAGTCATCTGCAAGGAGTTGTTCTCTATATTCTGGACCCGAGTGAGCACTGCGGCTATCCTATCGGTTCGCAGCTTTCCCTGGTCGAGGATCTCAAGAACTGGATAACGCTTCCCACGTTGGTTGTGGCCAATAAGGCCGACATATTGAGATTTGGGGAAGACAAAAATATACCTGAGATGTCCACCGAGACCGGTCAGGGCGTCAATGATGTGCTGGAGAAGCTTGTCGACCTGCTTGAGTCCAGATCGCAAGATGTCGTTGATTGATCATTCCGATAATGTGCGACTTCTAGCCTGAGCACCTGAAGCTGCTCAAAAAAACATCTCTCGCTGGACACCACATCGATGTTTAGCCCGGCGGCAGTCGCCGTTTCTTGCACCTCTGAGAGACCCGTCAGACTGGATATGAGCAGCAGTGCTCTTCCTGCGAGCTGCAGATGCTCCACCAGATTTCCGAGAAATTGGCCAATGGTCTGCCGGCCGCTCTCCCCTCCATCCAGAGCGTAGTCTATCCATTGACCTATTCTCTCTTCTGGCTTGGTGGGCAGGTAAGGTGGATTGAATAGTATCATGTCGAATTTTCCTTTGATTCCCTGGAAAATATCAGCTCTTATAACCTCGACTCCCCTCGCTTTTGCCGCCAGAACGGCATGGGGATTTATGTCCGTGGCTATGAGGCGTCCAACCTTGCCGGCCAGCTCCTGGGAAATAAAGCCGCTGCCGCAGCCGATCTCCAGGGCCAGGTCCTCGGGCCTGGCCTCGGCCAGAGCTGCTCTGAGGAGGAGATAGGTATCCTCAGCGGGCTGGTAGACATCGCCACTGTCGCGTGGGTCGAGGGAGGGCATAGATTGGGATTTCTTTCTGCCGAGGAGAAAATAAACTTTGGCTTATAACTCTAGATGCTGTGTCGCATAAACATATATAGCAAAAAATATAATGTTACTATCATGATCTATATTGACAATAGAGATTGGCCAGGATATAATGCCAAACTCGTTCGAAGAGGTGAATTCTATCTCGATTTGAGTTGCTTGACGAATTTGGGGCGCGAGTTAAAAGAAATGAATAAGCGTAGAAGAGGTCACCCTATAAATTGTCCAAAAACATTTATGACATTTGCATCAATAATACATTCCTTTTTTCGAATGCCATATCGTCGGCTCGAAGGCTTCATTGGGCGAATTTCCGCCTACGAACCAGGATAATTGGCCGCTGATTACAACACACTTCATAAGCGCATCTCTAAGCAGGATCTTGGGATAGATATACCAAAGAACGATGCAGTTGATTCGACCGGGATAAAAGTAACAAATAGAGAGAACTGGATGCGCGAGAAACATGGAACGTCGCGAAGAAGATGGCTTAAGGTTCATGTGGCAGTTGATGTTGAATCGAAGAGATTGCTCTCACTTGAAGTTACAGAAGAAAATACCTCGGATATCGAAGTATTACGCCCTTTGTTGAAGGACGTTAATTTTGAGGATGCGTTGGCGGAAAGCACATATGACACAAATGACGCATTTAAATTTATGAAATCGAACGGTGCCGATTGTCCTGGCATTAAGATAGAGGGAGTGCAGTTGTAGGCAAAGGAGAATCCGTCAGGTCAATGGTTGTTCTGGAATACAAAAATGGAATACAAAGGTTGGAGACAAATGCATCAGTATGAGATACAGTGGGCAGCTGAAGGATTCTTCTCATCGATAAAAGCGGATCTTTGGTGAGACTGTTAGGGCAGCTTCACCCGAGGGCACGATTTCAGAGATTTAAAGAGCATTTCTTTTGTATAATATACTTATCAGCATATAGACAATTATGTTGAACTAAATAATGAACTTTAATCAAATAAATAATATTGTAATAATTATATGACGCAGAACTTGTGACTGGAAATTGTGCATGCCTTTTTGTGCTGGAAAAAGATGATGAATAAGCAAGATGGGCCTGCAGGCATTTTGGCTTCCAATCTAACCTTACCATCCCAATCTTAGTTTATCTGCACGAAATAGCCGTAAACTCGGATCAGTTCATGCTTATTCAATACTCTGGTTGCTCAGTAATCTGCCTGCCATGGAAATCGTTGCGCCCGCCAGGATTGTCTGTGGAGCGGTTGGCATGTCTGTCTGCGGACCTACCTGGCTCATGTTTTCGGAAAGGATCGTGGTCTGATCAGGCTGCAAGCTCGAATTAAGAATTAAATCGGGCAGCATAGTCGCATCAAACGAAAATGCCGGGTAGGACATGATCACCAGGCATGGCCCCTGGCCACTCTCCCTGGGCAGGAAGGATATTTTCGAGCTGCTGTTGCTGATAGCCTCCATGAGGAAGGATATTTTGTCTCCCTCTGCGCTGGCATCCATCAGATTCTTGGAGACGTCAAAGGCAAAGATGCCGTCGCCATCGGTGTTGCTGCTCATGGCAGTGACATCGTTCTTCTTGATGGTATTCCAGGCAGGAAGGATATTGACTAAAAATGTTGTGTAGTCCGAGCTTTCATCCCAATCTGAGCCTATGGACATCAATGCGGCACAGACTGGATCATTTTGCGTCTGGATTGGGGCAGCTTTGAGAACCAGAACTGCAACGTCGTTATCTGTGAAGTTCAGGCTGGAAATATCAAATTGAACTACTGGAGACCCGGGATAACTGATATTATTAGTCTCGTTTCCCTCGGTCACATTGACTGCACAGAGAAGGAAATCGGTTTGATTATAAACAGAGACTCTATTCCCTCCCATGCTGATGTAAACATCCTGCGAGGCAGGAATTGTTGTCACATCACTAAGCGCATTACAAAGCGCATTGCTGGCGAGCAATGACGCCAGCAGCAAAAGCGTAATCCTCCTGCTATGCATAAGTCATATCACCCATTCCATTTCTCATGAATGATATGCCTTTAAATCACTTACTATTTAAAATTATAGACTTGGATTACATGAAGTCTGCCAGGCCCATTTGTTTGGCCTTGTCATTCTTGAAGAGGGAATTGATCTCGATCTTCAAAAGTTGCAGTCTCTGCTTGGTGTAGCTGCTCACGCCGTACTCTTCGGCCACTTTTATGGAGACCTCCAGATATTTCCGAACGCTGCCCTCGTGCACAGTGAGTATTATCCTGCCGCCGCACTTGGGACAGGTCTCTTTCAAGGGAGGGCGCCGGTACTTGGCCCCGCACTTTACACATCTCACCTTCTGCTTGGAAAAGGCATGAAGATTGCCGATCAGATCTGGAAGAAAGTGAGAATTGATGACCCTCTCTGCTACATCCTGCTCATCCACCGCCCTGATCATGCGCGCCAGCTCCAGTTGGGCGTCCATCTTGTCGACCATGGTCTCCAGGGTCTTGTAGGCGCTGTTCTTGGGGCCAGCGGCGATGTCCGTTGTGCTGTGGCTGAAATTGAAGCCCTCGTACTGGCCAATAGAGCCCAGCCGCTTGGAGACCAGATCAAACCTTGCCTCCAGGTCCTTGGGATTTGCTCCCAGGAGTGTGGCCTCATAAAACTCCAGAGGGTAGACGCGCGTCAGATCGAAGTTATGAGCCTCCTTATCCACCTCGGCCGGATTGAGAATGGTGGTCATGACCAAACAGGCGTCCATCTTTCCACCTCGCTTGGCAGGAAGATAGGACATTGAGAAGTTGAGCAGTGCATCCATGAGCAGCATTACGCAATCCTCATCGCCATCGCAGTTGCGGCGCTTGGCTGCATGAAAGAAGGGATGGCCAAAGCCGGCCGAGGCCGGGCTGTAGCCTATGAGGCGGCAGAGCACGCCCGCCGAGGTGTGCGGAGCTAATCCTACCATGAGAGTGCCTACCAGGTCCGACGGGGTTTTGGCATTATAGTATGGCTGTAGGTCGTAAAACTTGACAAGAAGCTCATCCACGAACGTAGCCACTTTGAGGAGATAAACCCCGGCATCTTTAGCCAAAATGATGTCCTGCACGCGAAGCTCACAGATCTGATCCGTTGCAGTTAACGGCTGGCCATGCATGTCCTTTGTGTAGCCTAAACTGCACAAAATCTCTGGGCTCGTGCCGATCTCATCAGAGCGAAAATGGGTGAGAGGCAGATCGGTTAGATCGTACCTCACAGTGCCGTCTTTGAAGATGTTCACGCCGTGCTTGGCGCGCAGAATGCCCTTCTCTAGAGGTTCTGGAGTCTTATCCCGAGAGGATAGGCCGAGGACGCCTTTGAGCGACTCCGGCTCGCGTTCGCCCAAACGCTCCAGAGCCTGGTGATACAGCTTCTTTACGTCGATCTGCATCTTGGTGGAGGCCGTCGTCTCTTTACCGCATTTGGGGCACTTATCCGGGGCAGGAATGTTACATTTTGGGCAGACTCTCTTTTTTCCTGCGTAGCCGCCGCACAGGCAACGAGATGAAAATCCCTCCTTGCCACAGTCTTTGCATACTCTGCGCTCGATCTCCACATTGATGATGCCTGTGGTATTGCTTGTGAAGTGCTTGGCAGCCTCTTGAATGGACCTAGATTTGCCGCCTTCTTCTCCTGTCGGAAATAGCACATGTGGTGGTGGGCGCATCCGCCTTTTATCCGATTTCTCGGGCCGGCCCATGCGTGCACCGATGCGCGTGGGAGCCCGGGCGCGAACAACGAGGCCTGAGTGTTTGCTCGCTGCCTCCAGTGCAGAGCATTCCTTCTTTTCCCCGTCTACGTTGTCCTCTTTTCCCCTGTCCCCTTCAGCACTGACTTTCATCAGGTCGGCACCATTCGGCTCCAATCCCAGGCAGAGCAAGAGTGGCAGAGGATCTTCGATTATGATTATTCCAGCTCTTTCCTTATGGAGAACCAGCAGCGTCTCCAGGGCAGCCTTGGCAGGTACGGGAAGCAGGAGTTTTCCAGATTCAAGACGGCCTTCTGAGAAGGCCATAGAGGCAAGGCTCTCAAACTCCTGTATAGTTAGATCATGCCAGAGATAGGTATGAGCCGGATGCAGTGGCACGCAGAATTTTCGGGATAAAGCTATAGCTTCCTGTCCGCTGATCTTCTCCTTGCCGGATGGATCGCCTCCAGCCTTTAGTAGCTCCTCTGCCCACCACTCAAAAACATAGGAAGCAGGTGCCAGGGGCCGGTTATTCTCCAAGAACTCGCCGTAGCTGATTAAAATTTCACCAAGGTCTAAAATCTTGGAGACGTGGGCTTTTAGCGCCATCTGAATGGTCTTGGGATCTTTGCTGCTTATAGGCATCCATTCCAGGATATCCTGAGCGGAGTCATAGCGGACCACATCACCGTTTAAGAGCTTCACCGTCGGCCCCTCGAGAGAGCTGACTGGGGCAACCGCCGCCGCTTTGCCCGGTTGTTCTACCTTGATCTGGGTTCCGGCTGCCATGAACTCCCCCAGAAGCAGCATGCTGGCAGGATTGATGCCGGCTGCGGCAAGGCCCGTATTTCTGGCCCGCCCATAACGAAGTCGAAAGCCGCCCGGCCGGGATGGATGAGAAAAGACGGGACGTCCGGCAATCAGATCTCGCAAGAACTTATGGGATGAGTCTCCTCCGTTCTTTTTGCTGCCGGCCAGAGAGTCGAGCCACTCCCAGCCTGTGATGCCCAGTTTTGTGACATGCTTCTTGAGCTTGGGCCGTTTTAGGGCGATGCCCTCTGCTGATACCAAAGCGATGCCGCCACGCACGCGATTGGTCTCAATCCTGGGAAGGTCGCGATATCCCGAGACCTCCTCCTCCTCTGTGGGCTCGCCCTCGATGCAGATGGGGCAGTTACGCACAATGGTTCGAATCTCGTCATCAGAGGGTGAATACTGTAGTCCTGCCACACGCTTGTATAGTCCAATCTCCTCTACATAGCGCTCCACCTCTTCAGGCCTCGGTTTCCAGGGAGCAATGCCCACGCTTCTTCTCACATAATCGGCTACGAGAACTGAGAGAGCCTGGGCGGTTCCGCCCGCGGAGCGAATAGGGCCTGCGTAGTAAACCTTGAGATATTCTGTTCCATCATCGTTCTTCCCCAGGTCTACGCGAGCGATTCCTTCAATGGGCGCTGCCACCACGCCCTCGGTTAGCAGGGCAACCGATGTGCGGATAGCGTTTTCCACTGACTCGATCTTAGAGGCGCCTTTTCCCAGACGTCCTTCTGCAAAATCAATACCTATGGCCAGAGCTGCTTCTTCCCGGCTCACGCCCTTCTTTTCCAGCTCCCGAATACGCACGGCAATGCCGGGAATGCCGATCAGCTTCTCTACTCTCTCCGCCAGGTCCACAGCCAGTGGTATCTCCACATCGGTGCTGGGGTCCAAGCCACGGTCGCGGGCCATTTGAGCGATGTCCATGGCGGTTTTAAGGCCATGCTGCAAATGCTCAAAGTATTCGGAATTATCCATTACTCTTCGCCCCATATCTTGAGGCCCGTGATAGAATCAGGGACTCTTTTCAGGGGCAGGCCAGAAAGCTCCTGCAAGTAGACCTCAGCGGCAAAGATGGTGCCGGATGTCAGGTGGCCGCCCCAGGTCCTTCCCATTCGATCTGATAAAACCGCATGAGCATGCACAAAGGTCCGGCCGTCCCTCATAGATATATTTCCAGAGCAAGAGGCCAATTCCACAGGCTCTTCCACATAGATCTTGCCGTACTCTTGAGAAAACTGATCGTAGTAGCCCAATTCAGCTCGGGAAAGAGCGCCGATAGCGGTCAAAGCGCCCGCCTCAATTCCATTCTCCTCGGCCAGATTGGTGATCTGGCTGATGATATCTGCACAGTGGTCGAGCCTGGCAAAAAAGATGCGGCCTTGTCTGAAATCCCTGATCAGCATTAATCATCCCTAGTTTTTGTTCATTGTCCTGTGAGATCATAATACTTTCGAATAGCAAATATTTCGGGTAAAAGGCAGGTTGAAAAAGATGTGAATAGTATTCTCTCCTTTTAATGATCAGATTAAAACAGGACTTCATTGCCAATAAGTAGTCGTATGATGTTCATTCTCCCCATATTCATAAAAATTATTATCCCTCAACCCTCTACTCCGAGTGCGACTATGCCAGGACATATGTCGTTTGAATGTGCTGTGTAACATATTTATTATAGTATTATTTATTTGATCTAAAACTCATTATTTAGTTTAACATAATCATATATGTATACATCAATAGATGTATTATACAAAATGAATGCTCTTTTAACCTCAAAGAGGATTCCGAAAAACCTTATTACATTATAATCTGTAAATATTATAAAAAACATTATTCACAATTATGAATGTGTAAATAACATACAATATTGTGGATGATTTAATTTGAGTTTTTGTCTCCTCTTTTCCCGCTCAAAAGCCTGATTATGCCGGATTAGATCTCGTTAGCATCAGTTCCTTTTTTTAAATCGTTCATCGACGAGGCTAATGTCGTCTTTGCCGCAAGGTTTTCATATATCGGCTCAGGAAATGGATAATTGTGAACGTTTTCGGGCTGCTTCATGACCAGATCAGAGCAAAGCTAGTGGAAGAGTCCATCTTCGAGCCGACAGAGCCGCAAGAAGAAGCCATACCTGTCATCCTCTCAGGAGAAAATGTACTGCTCATAGCGCCCACAGGCACTGGAAAGACGGAGGCTGCCAGCCTGCCAATCTTTCACAAAATTCTCTCCAGCGAGCGCAATGGCACGAAGGCAGTATACATCACACCTCTTCGTGCCCTGAACCGGGATATGTTGCGCCGGTTTCATGAATGGGGTGAGAAGTTGCACATCACTGTCGCAGTTCGGCACGGCGACACCAGCCAGGCGGATCGCAGAAAACAGGCCTTAAAGCCGCCTGACATGCTCATCACCACACCGGAGACGCTTCAGATAATGCTGACCGGAAAGCTCCTGCGCCAAAATCTCTCCACAGTCAAGACGGTTGTGGTAGATGAGGTGCACGAAATGGCCTCCTCCAAGCGTGGCTCGCAGCTGGCCGTCATCCTGGAGAGGCTAGCGGAGCTTGCTGGCGACTTTCAAAGGATTGGGCTTTCTGCTACCGTCGGCTCGCCATCGGTTGTGGCTAGGCTGCTCGTGGGAACGAAAAGAAGCTTCAAAATTATCCAGACCGATGTGGAGAAAGCTAGCGATTTTCAGATAGTAAGTCCTCAGCCAATGCGATCTGACTATACCATGGCCAAAACCCTAGAGTGCGATCCCCGTCTGGCAGCACAGATTCGCTTCATTCGGGAGACGGTGCACAACAAAAAGTGCCTCATCTTCGTCAACACCCGGCAGGCTGCTGAGGTCTTAGGCTCCAGGTTCCACCAGCTTAAAGAGCCAATCGGCGTGCACCACGGCAGCCTCTCTGTTGAGGCGCGGGTGGAGGCAGAGGAGGCCTTCAAAACGGGTGACCTGCGCGGCCTGATCTGCACCTCCTCCATGGAGCTGGGAATTGACATAGGCGACGTGGATCACGTCATCCAGTACAGCTCGCCACGTGAGGTATCGCGCCTTCTGCAACGGGTAGGCAGAGCCGGGCACAAGATCGGCCTCATATCTACCGGGACCATCATCGCCACCTGCGCCGATGACGTGGCCGAAGGCTGCGCCATTGCCCGCAGGGCGGCAGCCGGCGAGCTGGAAGCAATTCTTGTTCACGAGAAGCCCTCGGACGTTCTGGCCAATCAGATTGTGGGGCTGGAGATGGATTTCGGTGATATCGCTTCAGAGAAGGCGTACAGAATCATCACGAGAGCCTATCCCTTCCGCGATCTGTTAATGGAGGAGATGAACGGCGTCATCACTCAAATGAAAGAGCACGGGCTGGTGTGGCGGGATGGTGGCATTTTGCATAGGACTCGTAAGGCGCGGGAGTACTACATCGAGAACCTCTCCATGATTCCGGATGAGAAGAGGTACAACATCTACGACATTGTAGGTCGCCGCTCCGTGGGAACCTTGGATGAGGCCTTTGTCATCAGCTTTGCTCAGCCGGGTGCCACGTTCGTCACTAAGGGGGAGATCTGGGAGATCACCGAGATTGTTGAGAACGAGATCAAGGTGGTGCCTATACACCGAAGCGGCGAGATTCCCAGCTGGACGGGAGAGGAAATTCCCGTTCCCTTCGCTGTAGCCCAGGAGGTAGGATGCATGCGACGCGAGATACACCAGATCCTGGAAAGCGAAGGCTGTGAAATGGACGGAAGAGAAAGCAAAAGCTGCAACGTCAGCAAGCTGGCCGTGGATATGCTGCAGGGAAAGTACCCGCTAGACGGGGAAGCAGCAGAGGAGCTGGTCGATCTCATAAAAAAACAGATGGAGAAGAACCTGCCTGTTCCAGATGAATCTCACATCGTGGTGGAGAGTGGGGGAGAGGGGGTCGTCATCAACGCCTGCTTTGGTCACAAGACCAACGACACCTTAGGCCGTGTCGTCACCTCCATACTCTCCGCTCGATTCGGCAGCAGCGTGGCTCTGCAGATCGATCCCTACCGAATCGAGCTGACGCTGCCCCGGCCCCTGTTGGTCGAAGAGATCAGAAAACTGCTCTTGGGGCTGGACCCAACTTACGTGGAGCCCATCCTGGAGATGACCCTCAAAAACACCACTCTTTTACGCTGGAAGATGGTGCATGTGGCACGCAAGTTCGGAACCTTCTCTCGAGATGTAGACTACCAGAGGGTGAGCATGGTCAAACTTCTGGCCGTCTTCGAGGGCACGCCCATGCACAGGGAGGCGCTACGGGAGATCTACCATGACCGGCTGGACATCGAACGGGCGAAGTGGGTTTTGGAGAGGATTCGAGACGGCTCGATTGAGGTTATTACCAGCTCACTCAGCCCTATTGGCGCATCCGGCCGAGGCGGGGGCAGGGATGTCACCTCTCCGGAGCACGCAGATGCCGCGGTCATTGACATCTTAAAGAACCGCATCATGAACGACCGAGTCCTCTTGTTTTGCGTGAACTGCAAGAAATGGAAGAACATGCGTCAGGTTGAGCGAGTGCCAGAGCAGCCCGAATGTCCTTTATGCGGCTCACGCATGGTGGCAGCCCTCAAGCCCTGGGAGGAAGAAGAGATCAAGGTAGTCAAGAAGCCGGAGAAGAAGAAGACCGTCGAGGACAAACGCAGGACGAAGCGCGTTTTTCGAAATGCCAATTTGGTCTTAAGCTACGGCAAGATCGCCGCGATAGCACTCGCGAGCCGAGGGCTGGGACCGGATACGGCAGCACGCGTCGTCGGAAAGAGGCAGAGGGATGAGCTGGAGTTCTACAGGGATATTCTGAAGGCGGAGAGGGAGTATGCCAGGACGAAGAGGTTTTGGGGATAAGGATATATCCTGTATCCGAAACGTTTCCATTAGGTGTTAATAGAGTTAAATCTGAATGGGATTTAGTCATCAACTGAAAGGAATAAATAATAAGGAAAACGCAGATCGGAAAATAATTATGGGATACCTCTTTGGGCCTGTGCTCTCTCGCCGCCTGGGCCTGTCCATGGGCGTGGATCTGCTCAAATACAAGACCTGCAACCTGGATTGTGTCTACTGTGAGCTGGGCCGCACTGCCTGCAAAACTTCTTGCCGGGATCGTTTTGTGCCCCGACAAAAGGTCTTAAAAGAGATCGAACTGAGGCGGGACGAGTCTTTCGACCACCTCACCTTTGCTGGATCTGGAGAACCGACATTAAGTCTGGATTTGGGCGAGATCGTGACCCAGGCCAAGGAGATAGTCGACTCTCCAGTGGCAGTGATCACCAATAGCACCCTTCTCTCCAACCCTGCGGTTCGAAAAGAGGTTGCAGGTGCGGATGTGGTCCTTCCCTCGTTGGATGCCGCCAGCCAGAAGGCTTTTTTGGCCATCAACAGGCCGGCATCCGGCCTACAGGCCGCGGAGATGATTCAGGGCTTAAAGGACTTCAGGGAGGAATTTTCCGGCGAGATCTGGCTGGAAGTGATGCTGGTGAGGGGCATAAATGATCAGGAGGCGGAATTGATCGCTCGGGCGGTACAGTTCACAGAGCCGGACAGAATTCAACTCAACACTGTGGTCCGACCGCCGGCGGAGCCGGTGGAGGCTCTGAGCAAAGAAGAGATGCAAAGGATGCTGAAGATTTTTCCAGGTGCTGAGTTGATACCAGATTGGGACTGGAGCGTTCCCGTCCTGGTCCGTGACCAGCTGATAGATCTTCTCTCCAGCAGGCCCTGCACCCTGGAGGAGATAAGCCGCCGCCTGGAAATAGGCGGAAACGATGTCATCAAATACTGCAAGATCATGGAGAAGGACCGCCTGATATCCAGGAGGCTGCATAGCGGAAAGCTCTATTTTCATGCCATCGACAAATTGGAATGACTCTCATGACAAAACAGAATAACAATTGCGATTCATGTGCCCAAAAGGGCTCCTGCAAGGATCAAAACGATGAACAAGAATGCACATGCACGGTCGATCGCATGGCCAAAATCAAGCACAAAATCATTATCGCCAGCGGCAAGGGAGGCGTAGGCAAGAGCACCGTCTCAGTCAACCTGGCCCGCGCCCTGCAGATGAAGGGCCTCTTAGTCGGCATACTGGACGGTGATATCACCGGTCCGGATATCCCCAAGCTCCTGGGAATCGAGGAGACAAAGCTTATGCAAGGGCAGGATGGAATTGAGCCTGCACGAGCGGAGGGCATCAAGGCGGCCTCCATGGCTCTCGTACTCTCCAGTCGCGAAACGCCAGTTGTCTGGCGTGGGCCCATGAAGATGGCGGCCATCAAGCAGTTCATCCAGGATGTGAACTGGGGAGATCTTGATTTTCTGCTCATCGACCTGCCGCCCGGCACTAGCGACGAGCCGCTTTCCGTGGTACAGTTCATTCCCGAGCTGGCGGGAGCGATAATAGTAACCACACCCCAGGAGGTCGCTCTACTCGACTCCAGAAAAGCGGTGAATATGGTCAAGGCCATGAAGATTCCCGTTCTGGGCGTCGTGGAGAATATGTCAGGCCTGATCTGCCCGCATTGCAAGGAGAGCATAAGCGTCTTTGGAGTCGGCGGCGGGCAGGAGATGGCTGAGGAGATGAACGTTCCCTTCCTAGGGGCCATTCCCATGGACCCCAGGGTCTGTGCTCTTGGCGATCGCGGGCAGTCATTTGTACAGAGCGGGACATTGGCAGGGAGCTGCTTCAAAGAGATTGTGGAGAGGCTTCTGGCGATGTTCAATTAGCTGCCTATTAATATCTGAGACACCTATGGAGTGGAGCGATGCATCGCATACTGGTCAGCAATGACGACGGCGTTTACGCCTCCGGGCTGCAGGCTGCCGCTAAAAGCGTGCAGGGCCTGGGCCAGATAGTAGTAGCTGCACCCTCCGGGCAGAAGAGCGGCGTGGGAAGATCGATTTCCGTTTTTGAGCCGTTGCGCTACGCACAAGTCAATTTGAACGGTTTTCAGGCCTATGCAGTTACTGGAACGCCAGTGGATTCAGTCATCCTCGGCATCTTCGCCATCATGAAGGGCCAGCTCCCCGATCTTGTCGTATCAGGAATCAATGTTGGGGAGAACATCAGTACGGACACTGTCACCACAAGCGGGACGATTGGCGCTGCCCTCGAAGCGGCCAGCTACAGCATTCCCTCCATCGCCGCATCCATTCAGGTTGTAGACCAGGGCGATAAATTCGATATGCACCACGGAGAGAAGCACAGCTTTGAGGCAGCCACGAAAATCTTGCGCCGCGTGGCCACCAAGGTGCTGGAGCGTGGCCTTCCCGAGGGAGTGGATGTCCTGAATCTGAATGTGCCTGCGGATGCTACGGAGGATACGGAGATCGTCGTCACACGTCTGGCCAGAAAGATCTTTAAGACCACCGTGCAGGAGCGCTTCGATCCGCGGGGGAGGCCCTACTACTGGATAGATGGCGACTTGACCTGTCGCGATGCGGAGGGCACAGATGTGCAGACGATCTATCAGGACAGGAAGATCTCTCTGACGCCTCTAACGCTGGACTCTACTGCGAAGATTGATTTTGATAAGGTTAAAAAGTTGTTTTAGGGCGCTATTTAGGCACACTGCCATCTGAGGCTCAATCTGTTAGGAGGAAATCATAATATTCAATAAGAATGTAAATAGGAAACGGGATCAAAAATGAAAGCCTTTGAATATTATAATCCCACAAAGATCGTATTCGGCAAGAACACAATAGATTGCATTGGGAATGAAATTAAGGAATTTGGGATAAAAAAGGTCCTACTCATCGCCGGGAGGCGGCAGCATCAAGACCAACGGCGTGTACGATCAAGTTGTCCAGTCGCTAGAAAAAGCTGAAATCGAATGGGTAGAAGCATGGGGGGTTCAAGTAAATCCTATGCTATCCAAAGTAAGAGAGATGATAACGCTGGCAAAGAACTCTGAAATCGACGGAATTCTCGCAGTCGGAGGAGGGAGCGTTATTGATTCTGGAAAGTCGGTCGCTGCCGGGGTATGTTCAGGAGATGTCTTGGGAGCTGTTTGAGAAAAGGTTCGTAAATGTGCCAGTTCTGTCGATCTTCATTGTACTGACCCTCTCAGCCTCAGGATCAGAGTTTGATCCCTTTGCCGTTATTACAAATGAGAACGAGAAGAAAAAGTGGTTGCTTGCCTGTGGCTCGCTCTTTCCTAAAGTCTCAATTATTGATCCAACTGTGCAGGCCACACTGCCATGGCACCAGATTGTCAACGGCGCTGTGGATGCTATAAGCACACATTATGGAGTCATACGTCACAGCCGAAGATGCTGAGGTTACTCTTGCCATCGATGAAAATTTAATGCGCACTATTGTCGCTATGACTGATAGTCTCCAAAAAAACAAAGAAGACTACAATGCCAGAGCTAGCCTTGCATGGGCGGCCTCTTTGGCTCTTTCAGGCATTCAATGTGCTGGATTGAGTCTTGGAGATTTTGCGTGCATGGCATCAGCGCCATCAATCCTAGAATCGCTCATGGTGCTGGATTAAGCGTTGTTGTCCCTGCCTGGATAGCTTATTGTCATCATGTCAAGCCAGGGCTTTTCAAACGTTTGGCCAAAAATGTCTGGAACGTGGACAGTGCTGAAATGGGTGTGGCAGCATTCCGGGAAAAGATCCATTCGTGGAGAAATCCCACAACACTGCGGGAACTTGGTGTCGAGGTGGACCAGATACCTGTTATTGTAGCTAACATTGTGGATTCTGGCCTGACAGGCTTGGTGAAAGTGCTCTCGGAAGAGGATATTCGTGCGATATTGTTATTGACATAAATGCATAGCAATACCTAAGTTTTTCCCTTCATCTTTCTTAAATCACGCCCTTAGTGCTGGGGACGCCCGTCCCCTCTAATGCCACAGCCTGGCGCATTGCAAAGCCCAGAGCCTTGAAGACGCTCTCTGCTTTGTGATGTTCGTTCTCGCCGTAAAAACGCACGTGCAATGTCAGCCTCGCGCTGACAGAGAGTGCTTCCAGGAATGACGGCAGAAGCTGTGCATCGAAGTCGCCTATCCTCTCGCCCCGAAACTCTCCGGCCATGACCAGATAGGGCCGGCCGGAGAAGTCAAGGGCAACGTCTGCCAGTGCCTCGTCCATGGGTACTGATGCCGAGCCGTAGCGGCGAATTCCGCTTCGGTCCGCGAGGCTTCTGTCCAATGCCAGGCCGATGACAGCTCCCAGGGCCTGTGTTCTGTAAAAGCCCTTTCCCGCTTCTGCGTTCAAGTCCAGCAGGGCCGTACGGGCAAGGGCTGTCAGCATGTGATCCAAAAATCCAGATCCTGAGCTGACTGTAGCCTTTCCTGAGCCGTCCAGATTCACGGCAGCGTTGGCCCGGCACTCTCGAAACAGTCCTTTTGCCTCACCTTTTCTCATGATTTTCACCTTATGGCTTCCAGGGTCCGTCGCACTGAGAGCTTGCCTGTGTAGATCGCTGTTCCAGCGACAGCTCCGGCGGCGCCGGCATCGCGCAGGGCCAGGACATCCTTGACGGCTGTCACTCCACCTGCCGCCACTACTGGGATTTGCAGGGCCTGCACGAGGTCGCGCGTCGGCTGCAGGTCTATGCCCAACTGTTGCCCCTCTACATCGATATTAGTGAAGAGAATGGAGCCGGCTCCCTTCTCCTCAAAGAGCCGGCCTAGCTCCACAGCCGTTTTGCCCAGCGTCTTTTGCCAGCCCTCTGTGGTCACGTCCCCCTTTCTTACATCCAGGGCCACCATGATCCTTTCCCGGCCGTGACGATCGGCCAGGTGAGAGACAATGTCCGGATCTTTTAGGGCTGCCGTTCCCAGAATGGCTCTGTCCACTCCGAGATCCAGGATGCTGGCCACATCCTCCTCAGTTCGGATGCCTCCGCCAACTTGAACAAACAGGTCCAACTTCTTCACGATCCGACTTAAGATGGAGGCGTTGACTCTTTTTCCCAAAATAGCCCCATCCAGGTCGATGATGTGCAGATGGTCTGCACCTTCCGCTACCCAGCGCTCAGCCTGAGTCAGGGGATTGTCCAGGGCCACGACCTCTGTGCCCGGCACGCCGCCCACGAGCTGCACGCACTTGCCGCCACGTAGGTCCACCGCTGGAAATAATGCAAAATTCATGAGCTGTCTTTTGCACCAATTAGACCTTAACCGTTTCGATTTGTCATGATCGAATCGGGATTGTATTGCTTCTCTCAGATCGCCTTGATTTTTTGAGTATGAAAAGCCACCCATCATAATTATACAGGTGAAAAGCTAATAAATCCCTTTGCATATTACTTATCGTGAAATCCTCTGAGCCTCTGGTCTTCACCTTATCCCGGATTGAGAACCTCATGCATCAGGTGAACTTTGATCCGGTGGAGATGAAAGGGAAAATCATTACAAACACATCTCTGGTGGAAAAGAAACGCCTAAATGAGACGCTAGCTGTCTTTCACGATACCATCCAAAGCGGCCTTTCCGTCTCTCCCTTGATCATGCTGGGGGAAGAGAGCAGATTGGTGAAAATTAAGACCGCTTGCAGCCTGACCATCAGCAGCGTTTTACTCAAGTATGGCATACCGGTGCGTCCCAAAGGCGGCGGCCTGATAGAAGTGGTAGAGCGCGAGCCGACCAGGTTCACAGACATGCTCATGTACTGGGCCACAACCATTGATCCCATCGACGTTCTCACTGCGCAGGGTCTGACAGATATCACGGGAATGATGCGCACGGGAAACGGACGCATCCTGGGAAATATTCATGAGGCTCCCATGCTGGCCAGAGATAGAATCGAAGGGGTGCTCGACCTTCTGAACGCTGCGGAGTTTACTGGAGTACTGGAGCTGGGCGAGCCAAATATGAATGTGCTTGGCGTCTCTGTGGAGAGAGACCACGTGGGAATCGCCCTTGTGGGCGGCACGAATCTGGTGGCTGCTGCCCAGGAATGCGGCATCAACATAAGCCACGAGTCGATCAGCGACCTGACCGATGTTGCTGAGATGAAGCATATCGATGAGCTGATTTAACCTTTTCAAATATCTGCTTCATGGTATCCGCATTGCTCTCTGTGTTGCTGAAGGGCGATCCTGTGAAGGGCTGGAAATAGATGGGAACATCGTCCAGGCGATAGAAGGTCCCATCGCACTCCATGGCATCGATCACGCCTGGCAGAACTACCTCGGAGATCATAGTAGTAGGACATGGAGCTATATCGATACAAGCTACTGGGATCTCGGCTAAATACTCCGCACAGGCAGCCGGAAAGTGCGAGACGGGATCAGCGGAGACGATCAGGGCAGCATCCACATCTCTCTCTCTGAGCAGGTCTACAGCCGTGTACTCACCCGGATTATATCGAGGATAGCCGCGTGAGAAATCCAGGCCGAAAGGAAAGCCGTAGAGATAGGATGCGATCTGGTTGAAGCCTGCCACGTTGCAGTGGCCACGTAGAGCCCCGATCACGAATTTGGTGTGAGCATTCAGCTCTTTGACCAGATTGCATGCAGTTTCTGCATTACGGTGCTTGCCATAGGAGGAGGCGATTCCCAGGCCCACGTAGATAGACCCAAAGTTGCAGCCCTTCATCAGCTCAAGCATCTCTTCCATCTGGGATATGGAGACGCCGGTCACTTTTTCCACCGAAGGATGGGGCCTCTTGCCGTGCAAGAGTACGAGCAGAGCAGACAGGAGTTCGTAATCGGTATTTGGACGAAGCTGGATATGCAGATCGGAATTTTCCGCGGTGATGCTCTTTCTCGGATCGACGGTTATGATGGTGCGATCGAACCGACCACGTCTGGTCCAATGGCCTCGCGGATAGACGGAATAGCGGGACATGTGTCGGGGCATGGACTCCAGGGGATTGGTGCCCCAATAGACGACCAGGTCCGCGCGCGATTTACTCTGGCCAGCCGTGGCGCCAACGCGCCCAGCTTCCTGGATGCCCATGGCTGTGGGCCCATGGCAGACTGTGGAGTTGGAATCAACGACTGCACCCAGGAACTCACCGAGATGCAGACCCACCTCCATAGCCTCGCAGGAGGTCTCGCTTCCCATGAAGATCAGAGGGCGCGAGGCGTCGGTCAGAATTTCTGCCGTTCTCTCCATGGCTTCTTTCCATAAAGCAGGTCGAACTATTCCCTTCTCCCAGAGGAGTGGCTGGCGGATTCTGTGGCTGCTTACGATCTCCTGGAACTTGGCATTGCCCATCTTGCAAGCATTCTTTACATTAATTTTATCGCAGGAAAGCTCGACCTGGATGTCGTCGCAAGAGGCCCCGCAGACTGGACAGACGATGTTCTTAGAGGCCATCATCTAAACCTCCCTTGCGTAGAGCTTTAAAACAAGATCTCCTGCATTCAATACATCATCAACTGTGGCCTGCACTCGCACAGGAGAGCCTTTGTAATAAGGCGAACCGGTGGAGAATGTCTCCGGGTCCACCACCACATTGGCCCAAATTGCCCTGGGCATGAAGATCTGACCCGGCTCTAAAGAGTCTGCCACATGGGCATAGACCGCTACAACGTGTCGGCCGTTCATGGTGGATATCGATACCCTCGGCGGCGAACCCATTGCCTGAAAATCCTCAAAATTCATCTCGCAAACGGCACATTCCTGAGTGTACTCCTCGGTGAGCTTGCTTCCCCCTTTGGCCAGCCTGCCCTCCTCAATGGTGCTTCCGGTATTAAGTAGAAACTCTGTCATACCCTCTGTCACTCCCGAAAAATCAGTGAAATTGAGCATTGCCTGCATCTCTATACTTCCCTGCAGTAGAGCGATCCTTTGGGATTTTTGCCGAGGGCATAGTCTCCTGCAAACTTTGCGTACCATCCATCAAGCTGCATGTTTCCCAACTTTACATTTTCTTCCCGGCCAATCTCTATAAAACCAGGGGAAAATTGCTTGATTGCACCGCAGACAGCAATAATGCCTCCATTCATCTCGGCTCCAGTGCCGCGCACGGCCGAGCCCTTCACCAGAATGAGCCCTCCGCTCTGACGAATGCCGCAGAAGTTCTCCACATTGCCGGCAACTACTATCTGGCCGCCGGCCAGCCCTCCTCCCAGTTGGCTTCTAGCGTTGCCGTCTATCTGAATCTCGCCGCCTGTCATGCCCCGCCAGCTTCCTCGGTAGGCAGAGCCAACGTGATCACCAGCGCTGCCCGCAATGTGCAACAGTCCGCCCTTCATCTCCATGCCTGCCCAGGACGCGGCATCGCCCCGTACGGAGATGCTGCCTCCTGCCATCTCCGCACCCAAGTGCATGCCAGCCGAGCCGTGGATCTCTATTCTGCCTGCTTTCATGCCCTGGCCAATGCGCTTGACACGAGAAACATCTCCAACAATTAGGATGTCCGTCTCTTCGGGAGTGCTAATTCCCGCTGCATCCACATCGAAAAACTCGACTAAAGGAAGTGGCGTCGGTCCCTGCCAAACGAGCAGCCTCTCAATCTCCTCCTTCTTCTTTCCGGCAAATATATCGGGTCTGATTACCTCTGCCTCGACTATGATTCCTATGCTGCCTTTGGGCCTGAGTAGAATCTCTGCCATATCTTCACCTCCTCACCAGGGCCTTTGTCTCCAGGGGCTTATTGACCGGGATAGCTACAGGATTTTTTAGATATTTATCCGGCACAGGATAGTTGGCAAAGCCAACTGTGTAGTACTTGAACCAGTCCTTGACATCGGATAGCATCTCCTTTTCCAAGGCATCGTCAACATAAGGCCTGCAGTAGTATCTCCTGCCCTCTGGCACAGCCACGATCTCACCCTGCCTGGCCACGATCCGGCCATCCTTGATAGTGTAATCCGGACGAGCCAACCGGGCCGTCAACGCCGCGGTGTCGTTTACGTTCAGCTTTCCCGGGTCGATGTCATAGACGGTAACATCTCCGTCTGCTCTCAGTCCCAGGTGGCCCTTGCGGTAGGCCATGCCAATAGTGCGGGCGGGGTTAGCGCGAGTAACGATGGCCATCTCGTAGAGGCTCATCTCCCGGTCCACGCTGCCAAGACATGATTTATCGTAAGCCCACTTATGGCATTCCTTGGATGTGTCGTCCCTGGCCTTCTTGGACATAAGCCAGGTTATCAATTGCGGGTACTGTGTGAAGATGCCGCCGTTGGGGTGATCGGTGGTCATAATGGTCTTCCAGGGATCATCAATGAGCAGCATTACTTCGAGGCCTATGGCCCACTGCGTGCTGTGCACCGGGTTGTTCTTCAGATAAGTCAGCGAGAGGACACCTGAGCCGCATTCCAGTTCCACATCGGTATTGGACCATTTCTGACCGGTGAGCATGTAGAGATCATGCTGGGCCGGGCCGTCGCCTGTCATTGTTGTGGCCGGGCCGAAGGGAATACTGCCGCTGTCGATTACTACGTCGTCAACTTGGTTTATGTACCTCGCAAGCTCAGATGCGCCGGAGCAAAAGTCCCTCCAGGATGTGCCGCCGTAGGCGCTGAACTGGGCGTGGGCCAGGTAGACTGCCTGCTTTCTTCTAGCGCTCCCCCGAGTTTCGGCCCATTCGAGCACCGACTTGTTCTTGGGGTCCAGTCCTGATGTAATCTTGAGCGAATCTCTGGCAATCTCCCAGTTGCCGGGATGGCCAAGGTTATTGGCATGCAGATGCAAAGACATTGGCAGGCCCAGCATCTCATTTACCTCCGCCAGGCCCCGGATAAGCTCTCGGGGAGTGACCTCAAAATGAATATTGGGTTCGTCCAGGCCGTGTACATTTTTGGCCCAGCCCCAGTTCTCTACGCCGGCCGGATTGACGCATTTGATGCCGTAGGCCTTGTGGGTTCTCATCATCCAGGCCACATAAGCGGCTGCCTTCTCGATGTCTCCCTCTTTCAGGTAGCGCATGATAAACCAGTTATTGCCGAAGACCATGTAAGCGCCCATATCTAGAATCGGAGTGGAGCGCATCTCCTCGTGGGTGTGGCGGGCCTCTAGAGGCGGCATGGCAGCCTCAAAAACTGTGGTATAGCCCATGGCGACGTAATCATAACCCTGCTTGTAAACGGAAGGGACTGTGTAGCCGCTGCCGCAGTGGGTGATATCGGTCTTTGTCCGTACAGATTTATAATGATCCTCGGGGCGCATGAGCCGACCGACATTGACTTTGGATCCGGCCACGTGAGAATGGGAGTCCACGCCTCCGGGCATGACCGTCTTTCCAGTGGCATCGATGATCGTGGCATCCCTCTGCTCCGCACCGGTGAGACTGGAGACCACCTTTCCGTCCCTTATGAAAATATCCACGACATCGCCGTTTATTCCATTAAGGGGGTCGAATACATACCCATTTTTAATAATAGTAGCATTAGTAGCAGTAGCCATTCTAGGCCACCTCCCGCTTCTCCAGCCATATGGCCTGCACAGGGCAGATCATGCTACAGGTGGCGCAGGAGCCGCAAACCTCCTGGTTTACCACTCGGACTGTGCCGTTTAAAACCTCCAGCAGCGGTTTCTCATCCAGCTCGTTGAGATGACCGGCGGCCAGATAGGGATCGGAGAGGGCATTGACCGGACAGGCTATGACACAGTTTCCGCAGCCAAGACAGGCATCTTCGTTGGTTTTTAGGACGGAGTCCAATGTAGGCTTGGCAGCGGGGGCACGCAGTTTCTTCTCCAGAGCCTTCTTACCCTTCATCTCAGGGATGATTGCACTCTTTGAAACGGTGATGGCTCGCACCGGACAGGCCATTTCGCATGCTCCGCAGTAGATGCAGGCATCTTTTCTGTGGGTCACCTTCTCCACGATCTCTCCGGCATTTCCTTCCTTATTGAAGAGAGCATTGGCCGGGCAGGTGTGAATGCATGTCCGGCAGGCCTGGCAGACGCAGTCGTCTCGAGAAAATTGGCCGGCAAAGGGCTTTTGGAAAGTTATGGCCCCGACAGGGCAAACCTCTGCGCACCAACCGCAGTGCACACACCGATTCAGGTCGACGATGGTCTTTCCTTCCATCCTCAGGCTGCTGTCTTCAGCCAGGTGCCGGTCCTTAACCTCAATGCAGGCTTGCGGGCAGACCTCAGCACATAGGCCGCAGTGAACACATCTCTCATTTGCAGTCGTGGACTGCAATGCTACGCTGAGGTAAGACGCGTCCTTTTCCGCCTTGCCTGCCGTCCTGATCTCCAGGGCCCCAGTGGGGCAGACGCGGGCGCACAGAGCGCATAAAACACAAGCACCGCTCCTTTTCTTATCAATGAAATCTTTATCAATTAGATCGCGGGCCACTGCGCCAACAGAGCCGATGACCAGCTCCCCTTTGGGACAAATTGCAACGCATGATCCACAGCCGATGCACTTCTCCGGCAGATAGACATGCTGCATGTCATCTTGGGATTCCAGCAATACCTCTCTCATCCTTCACCCTGCCTGAAAACGAAGTTTTGTAGGGATGAGATAAAGAGGTTTTGCATGAATACCTAGGGTTAAAATCATCATTAGCAATTATGTTTATTGAGGATTCCTATAAACCCACTAAATTCAGCCGGCGCTTTATATACCATTTATAAGCAAGCGGCCATAATTAGAGGTTACTATGAATCCTCTATTACATCGGGAGCGTGGTGGGTCACGACTACCCAGATCGTCAGGTCGGGGATGAAGTGAATCATCGCGCACGTTTTTTCTGCTCTTCTAAATTAATAAAACAAATCGTGCAGATCAAAGGAATCTGAGCAACGAAGACTCTATGATTTCTGAAATCCCGAGAACCGGGCGGCGTGCGGCCCGAAATATACCCCGTCCTTTAGGGCGGAATGGCCGCACGCAGTTTGATTTTGCCGCTGTCTGTCCCCCATACCCCTTCTGCCAAGGATCTGCGACAAAGCCGCTGGAAAAAATCTTCTTAAGCATGCGAGGCAAATTTTATCTCATGTTCTCGCTTGGAGAATACTGCGAGGATGTGGCCAGGGACGCAGCCGACCGCCTTAAAAACGCCGGGATGAAGGTGGATATCAGGACCTTTACCATCAGCTACTGCGAGCACTTCCATTACTGGGGGGGCCGGATGAGTGTGCTGAATGGAAAATTGGTGGAAAAGACGTTCCAGAGGTACGAACGATACATAATTGCCCTGCGAAAGGTTCTGTAGGCAGGAGCCAATCCCCCAAAGACTTACGGGAGAGACTTCAACTGGAGATCGACCCGCAGGTGAATGAGAAGAGAAAACAGTTCTGTAAGAACATGGAAGGCGGGCTATCGTGAACGAACTGGAGGCCAGAAGGAAGAACTCCGCCGGCTTGATGGTGGATCTATTGAATGTGCTCAATGCTGAGTCCTTTGTCGACACGGTCCTGGATCTAAATGATATCGAGATGGGGAGATGTGAGCGGTAAACCCGATGGTCCCATCCTGCGCGTCTTTGATGAGGTATAGGATGAGGAGAAAGAAGAGAGCGAGCTGGCCAAGACGACTACGATTTCACCCTTGAGGCTTAGGCTCAGATTTTCGTTGATGAGTTCTCTGCCGTCCTTGCTGAAGAGCTGGACGATGAGTTTGAAGACGAATATGAAAGGAAATACGCGTGCCTTGTCTTCCTGGAAAAGCTCATCTCCGATCTGAAAGAGCCATCCTCGAGCGAGATGGACATGGAGAATTTTCGGGAGGAATGCGAATTTGAGATGGAGAGCGACGGAAATCTACTGGAGATAGACGATAGAAGAGCGGCTGAAGAGCTGGCCAGATAGCTGGAGAAGAACGGAATTATCAAGGAGGACTCCGAAAAATCCTGTTGAATCTTAATATATATAATATTTTCACAATATAATTTGTCATGAGAAACCTGACCGACTTTGCTATTCGCCACGAGTATGAACTAATCAAAGAATCGGGCGATAGACTGGTAGAGATCGGGAATGGAATAAACTAGGACGATTCCAGACCGAAACTAGACATATTGTTCTGCAATAATACTGAGTGCGGTGGACGCCCTAATATCGATGTTATCTTAATGTTTAGATGTTTGTTCATTCAGCAGCTTTACAGCCTTTAAGATGAGCAGCTTGAAAGAGAATTGGCGGATCGCATTTCATTCAGGATGTTCTTGGGAACAACAGATGTCTTTCCCGATTCCACTAAGGTATGGAAATTCGGAGAGCGCCTTGCTGATAGCGAAGTGGATAAGGAAATTTGAAGCGAGCTGCAAAAGTAGCTTGATGCCATGAAACTAAAAGCGAAGACAGGAATCATGCAAGATGCAACTTTTATCACTTCTGATCCAGGTCATGCCGGGAAAGATAGGCCTCGCGGAGATGAAGCCAAAACCAGACGTAGCAAGGACGGAGCTTGGGCAAAAAGGAAACCAAATCCCATTTCGGTTTTAAGCTTCATGGTGTCATGGATAAGAATTTTGGCCTGATTCGCAGAATCAAGGTTACAACTGCTAAAGTCCACGATAGCCAGATGGATTTGGCTAATGAAGGCGAAGTTCGCTATGTTGATAAGGGGTATTTCGGTGCTAAGACAAAAGGGTACGATGCTGCCATGAGAAAAGCCACAAGGGGCCATCCCCTAAGTTATGAGGATGAGATGCGCAACACGAGAATTTCTAGCAAAAGATTTCCTGTCGAACGGTATTTTGCGTTCACAAAGAGAGTCTGCAAGGCAGGGCACGTTGCGGTTGCTACTATCGGCAGGGTCCGAGTAAAGGTGACAATCACAGATATTGGTTTCAATCTCTATCATTTGACTTCTGCCAAAAGTAAAATTCAGACATAGCTTTAGCTGTCTAAAAAATCGAAAAATATCGGGTGAGTTCGGGGAAAAGAGGATGCATTAAGGCCTAATCGGATCGTATGTAGCGGAATTATGGACAAAGTTCTTTATGGGAACCATTAATTTGAGGTTGATTGGGATCCTCAAAATTGATCACGGCCCTGGCTGGCTTAACCCATCCTGATTCGAAGATAGCTGATTAATAGGCACGGACGGTACATTTGTGGTGACAATTTCTTTCCAGGTTTTTTGTTTGGGTATTTTACCCCTCGCGTCTTCTCAGGGAAATCAACGATCACTTTTCCCATATTTTATTCGCCTCTTTGGAGCAATCGATTGCTTGAAATGTTTAGCATCGCAACAAGCAATAAAATCAGCCATGTGACCGCATCTGACAAAATGGCTGATGGATTTACTGTCCAGTTGATGGCCAAAGCAATTGGCTATCTTCTCAATAGCCTCTTAACCTTCTAAACTATCTACTTTTCTGAATCCTTCAAGCTATAATTTTGCGTTCTTTTTCCTTATGGTGCACCTCCTGGAGTTCTAGTCTCTCCGCAACTGCATTGAGGAATTTCTCTGAATATATATTTGTTATTATTATCATTTTTTCTTCCGTTCTCAGGAAAAGTTAATCTTGTCCTCCACCTCAATTACTGTCGTGAAGTGCGATGTTCTGGTAGTGGGCGCATCCCCAGCCGGCCTGATGGCAGCCATTTCTGCCGCAAACGGTGGAGCTAGCGTAATATTGCTGGACAGAGATCTGGCCGGCCTGAATCACGTCGCAAATACGCTCTTTGAGGGAATGGCCATAGCCTCTGGGATCAAGGTGGAGGACTGTTTCCTGAAAAAAGAGCTGGAAGGCATGCGCATCATCTCTCCCTCCGGCCAGGGCGTCGCCATCCCAGCCAAAGGCTATTTCATTGACAGAAAAAAGTTCGATGAGCACTATCTCCGCCTCGCGCAAAGCTGCGGCGTGTCCCTCCTGGCTGCCGTCGCCAAAAAATCCCGGCTGGAAGGCATTCGCAGAATCGTATGCCTGGATGAGGGCGAGATCGATGCCAAGGTAGTTGTGGACGCCTCCGGGGTTTTGTCCGGCCTCGCTCGCGGAGCGGGCCTGGAGCCCATGCGCCATGCCGAGGATATTGCCTGGGCCATGGAAGCTGATGTCGAGCATCCTGGCCTGGGCGAGGAGATGTTCTTTCAGTACTGGATCGGCAGCATGGCACCCGGCTGGAAGGCCACCTTCTCGCCTGCAGGTGGCGATCGCGCAACACTAGGCGTCTTCGTGCGCGGCCACGGTCAAAATGTGCAGCCTTTTTTCCGGAGTTTCTTTAAGCGGTTTAAGGCTTACAAAAAAGCACAATACAAGGATATTGATGATCTCAAGATACTGTCCGTGCGGCGAGGAGGCGACCCCATCTGCGTTCTGCCCGACGAAATGGCAGCTGACTCCCTGATGGTCACAGGTGGAGCGGCAGCCCAGAGCGGCCTCGCCTACGGCATGCGTGCCGGCGCCATTTGCGGCAGTGTGGCTGCCCAGGCCATAGTCGCCGGAGATACATCCAGCTGCGGTCTTTCCCAATATAAAAAGCTCTGGAAAAGGGAATTCTACTGGCAGTACTGCATGGGCAGAGCATCTTTAAGGACGCTGGCTATGATGAAAGATGCGGAAATCGATGGACTTGTGCGTGGCCTGTCCGGAAAAAAGCTCATCTCGAGCGGCTCATTTCCTAAAAAGGCAGCCTATAGCGCAGCTATGGTCTTGCTCTTGCGGCCACAGACCGTGCTCGGTTTGGCCATTAATCTGATGCGATGCTAGCTGAAATTAAAATGATGGAGATGCCCGCAGCGGAAAAGTCCATTTATCTGAAAAGAGAAACGATCCCCTCATGATTGAACTGTCCAGCGATCCTTATGTGCTGAAACCCAGAAACACGCCTATGACTGAAGCGGACTTTCGGCTTCACCTTAACATAAGCTGGTGTCGTGGCGTCCTCTTCAATGTAGTGGCTCTAAAAAACGCTATTGCTGTGGTGGAGTATGACGCTCTGCTCTGGTCCGATGACTCCATAATGTTTGTAGAGTACAAGGATTCAGTCGCCGCCTACAAGGACCTATCCTCCCGAAGGGTGCAGCAGATGAACAGCTTCGCTAAAAATATTGCAAGAGGACTGGGCTACAAGAATTTTGCATTCATAGTAATCGTAAAGGGGCTGGAAGAGAAGACAAACAAAGGCGGTGTCGAGGTCTTGTCGCTCTTTGAATTGGGAAGCTTCCAGCCCATCTTCATCTCATCTATCACTGAACTTGAATATCTGAATAAGATGATTGCAAAATATACTCGCGAGGGAAAGGAAGAGTTTGCGCGAGAGCTGGACAAGCTCAAGAAGATCTTTGAGATGGAGCAAGCGTGAAAGGATATGCATGGGCAAACGGCGCTGCCACTGTCCTCAATGCAGTTGCTACCTGGAAGGGGGCGGCCTTTGGAATCGATCTCAAGACACGAGCCGAGGTGGTGCTGAACAATTCCGGCGACATTTTGGGAGACGTTCCTGGTGTAGACACTCGCCTCATAGAGGCATGCGTCCAGATGGTAGTGCAGCGTCTGGGATATGCCTATGGTGCAGTAGTGCGAACTTACAGCGAAATCCCTGTGGCAGGCGGCCTGAAGAGCAGTAGTACCGTGGCCAACGCCACCGTCCTGGCAACCCTGGATGCTCTTCATGAAGAGATGGATTTGGTTGAGGCGTCCAAGATCGGCGTGGCTGCTGCCAGGGAAGTGGGGGTGACCATCACTGGCGCTTTGGATGATGCGTTGGCCTCCATGCTGGGTGGCGTTGTGGTTACCGACAACGCCAGCATGCTTCTCCTCAAGAGAGAGGAGTTCCATAGTCACGTCATGCTCCTGGTTCCCGAGAGGAAGCTCTTCTCCATTGATACCAATGTTTCTCGTTCCCGACTCATTGCGCCAGTGGCGGATGTGATCTATGAACTGGCCATGCGTGGCGATTATGGCAGGGCCATGACCCTGAACGGCCTGGCATATTGCGCGGCTTTAGGCCTGCCCACCGAGCCCATGCTCCTGGCACTTGAGGCCGGTGCGAAAGGTGTGAGCCTCTCTGGAACCGGACCGGCTTATGCGGCAATAATTGATGAAGGTAAGATGGACGCCCTTGAAGCTGCCTGGAGACCCCTGGGCGGAAGAGTGATAAGAACGAGAGTGAATAATAGGTGCGCATCTAAGGGCCGGGGGATTTGATGGGGCTACAAGAGCATCGCAGCGAGATAGAGAGAATCGACGAGCAGATCATAAGATTAATCAATAAGCGTATCGGTATTTCTAAAAGGATCTTTGAGGCTAAAAGGGAGGAAGGAAAGCCAATCAGCGATCCTGAGCGTGAGAAGATGGTCTTAAGCCGGGCCATGGATCTGGCTACGGAGTTGGACCTGGACGCGGGTGCTGTCAAGAGCATCTTCGAGACTCTGATTTTAATGAGCGTGAATAAGCAACATGAGCTGCAGGGCCGAAATCAAGGATAGATTATGGTCGATATTGCGGTAATTTCGGGGTCCAAATCAGATCAGGCAATTGTAGACAAGATCGTTGCCAAACTGGAAGAAAAAGGCGTGATATTTGAGCATAAAGTGCTCTCAGCCCATCGAAATCCAAACGAGTTGGAAGATTTCATCTTGAATAGTGATGCTCGTGTTTTTATCGGTATCGCCGGCCTTTCCGCGGCTTTGCCCGGCGTTATCGCCGCAAAAACGCCACGCCCGGTCATTGGAGTGCCGGTAAGTGCAAAACTTGGCGGCCTGGATGCACTTTTATCAATTGTTCAAATGCCGCCCGGAGTTCCGGTGGCCTGTGTGGGCATCGATAATGGCGAAAATGCGGCGCTATTAGCCCTTAGAATTCTTGAATCGGGAAGATAGCTATTTATACAATGTCAGTGAGATAAACGCTTCAAAGGTGGGATAGAATGTACAAGCGGATATTGATTGCCACAGATGGCTCAGATAAATCTAAGATAGCCGCGGAGGAGGGCATGGAGCTCGCCAAGGCACTCGGCGCACAGGTCATAGCGCTCAACGTAGTAAACGAGGTCGTTATTGCCAGCGCAGTTAGACAGCTTGGGGCTGATAGAAAGGACGTTGAGTCCAAGCTGAGGAAAGCCGGCGAAAAAGCAGTTGACGATCTCAAGGCCATGGGCACCAAGTTTGGCGTCAATGTAGATGCAATCGTCAGAATTGGAGCTCCCGCAAATGCTGTTATAGATACGGCCGGAGCTGAGAAGGCAGACCTGATCGTCATGGGAAGCCATGGTGAGTCCGGCGTCTCTAAGCTGTTGATTGGCAGCGTAGTGCAGAAAGTTCTCTACTGGGCAGCGATCCCAGTGCTAGTAGTGAGATGAATATATGGAAGCCTTTGTATTTGCTGAATCCCTGATCTACACCTCGTTTGCTATTGTGTTCGTAGTAGGTGTGGTCTTGGGCTTCGTTGTGATCAGCCTCATCGGTTCAAGCTGAATTCTGCTCTGAGGGGACTGCTGGATAAGTCCGGCCAGGCCTCTTATATTTTGATTTTTATATCGTTAAAAATTATGAAGGAATTATTTTTTAAAGTATCTCCCCGCCGTCTCCAGGCATCTGGCCATCAGATCCGCTGCCTGGTTGATGTCGCTGATGCACAGCACCTCTACAGGCGAGTGTATGTAGCGCGTGGCCACGCCGATGATGCCCGTGGGTACGCCCGACCTGGTGAGGTGAATGGCGGTGGCGTCTGTGGTGCCTCCGTCAGAGGCCTCAAGTTGCACTGGGATCTCAAATTCCCTGGCGGTGCCAGCCAGCCACTCGATGACCTGAGGTGTGGCGATCAGGCCCCGCCCTGAAGCATCGGCCATCACCACAACCGGCCCCTTGCCCATCTCGATTGGAGCGTCCCTCATCTCAATGCCAGGATGGTCCCCCGTAATTGTTACATCGGCAGCTATGGCTACATCGGGATCCAGGCCAAAGGCGGCAACGCGGGCCCCCTTCAGGCCTACCTCCTCCTGCACAGCAGCCACGACATAAATAGTGGACTTGGATTTTGTCCTCTTCAGTGCCTCAATCATGACGGTGAGTCCTGCCCGGTTATCGAAGGCCTTGCCTGTGACTCTGTCTCCCTGCAATGAGGAAAAGGTTCTGTCGATTGAAATGGGCGTGCCTGGTAGGATGCCGAGCTCTTTCACCGTCTTATCGCTTGTGCAGCCGATGTCGATGAACATATCTTTGGCCTCAACCAGCTTTTTTTTGTCCTCATCCTTCATGACATGAGGGGGCTTGCAGCCGATGACGCCGGTAATGGGCCCGGATTTTGTATGGATGATAACTCTTTGGTTAAGCAGGGTCTGGTCAAACCAGCCACCGATACGAATAAAACGAAGGAATCCCTTCTCGTCCACATATTTTACCATGAGGCCTATCTCGTCTGCATGGGCCTCGATCATGATGGAGGGCTGCTGTCCTTTCTTGGTGGCGATGAGATTTCCTAATTTATCCAAATGAATCTCATCCACGTAAGGCGCAATCTCTTCATTTACTATCTGCTGGATTGATCCTTCCCAGCCAGATATGCCGTGTGCGTTGCTCAGTTTTTCCAATAAATATTTTATATTGCTAATGTTATCACCTTTGAATTTAATTTAATCAATTTTGGTTATCTAAACCAGATAATAAATCGTATCATCTTTACCGAGATTTGCTAGGCAGTCCTTATTCTTGCCTCCTCATTTCTGGCGCGAGTAAGCAGGATCCCTATTCGGCGTCTCTCATGGCATCGCAAGCGTCAGCCTCAATATCCCTGCCTTGTGTGTCCGTTATCACGTACATCGTTGGCCCAAAAGGGCTGAGGCCCGCGCAGGTCGCACCTGCTTCTCGCATTTGCACCATCAACTGGCGCACTACTGGATGCTGCAGCATTACTTCAATCTTCTTGAAATCGATCTCCTGTGCTCTATTAACGGCCGCTCCGAACTCGTCCAGGTTCTCTTCCACCAAATAAGACACCATGCGCACCAGGATCTGATAGCATAGCTCATACACCTCTGTTGCTGGCAAGGAGCAGTACTCCTGGAATATGTCCACTTCCCTCGTTTCGTGAGCGCCCGCGGCAACATGGGGCCGGGCTAAAATGATATCCCAGTCTCTTGGAAAGTCGTGGCGCATAGTAACTGATGGCGGCCGCACGCTGCCACAGGCAGGTGAGGGAGGAAAGCTCATTTTGTCTTTTCCAGGACCTAAGATGTGCCCGTCGTCTATTAAAAAGCCTTCCTTCTCAAATGCTGCCGTGCCTATGCCGCTGGTTCCATCCTGGTGAATGATGCATGCGATCTCGCGCACAGAGAGGGGCTGGCCATAAAGCTCACACAGAGCCTTTCCCGTTGCAATGCCCCGTTGCGTTCCGTTGCCCAGGCCCAGATGCTTTTGCACTGCCCTGGCCGTAGCCAGAGCGCGCTGTGCGTTCTCATTCACTGCCATCAGCTCCTTATTTCTCTCCGCCTCCAGCAATATGCTAGGCTCGTCCAGAGAGACGTCACGCACCCGTCCACTCGACCACTGATGCCCGTCAAATCGGTCGGGGTCAGATGCAATCTGGAAAGCGTCTGGATCACAACCCGGCTCTCATTTCGGAAACTGCTGTAGGAAAACGTCTCGTTGATGGCTATTAGCGGCGGGCCATGGCGAATTATCTTGTAGCCTCTCGTGAGCATAATCTCGTGAGGAAAGACGCCAAAGGTCCGGCAATGCTCCTGGCCAGCAGGCAAAAATGCGGCACTTGTTATGTCTCGCCGTGATTCGATGCTGTGCTTTTTCAGGATGACTCCTATTGGGAATATCGGCCTTAGTAAGGTCGTCTTTAAAGCTCGTATCGAGCTTTTTTAAAGGCGTATGCGAGATTGCGTACACCGATGCCTTTTGGCTGTTTGTATTCTTTAGTAGCACTACCCTGAAATTGACCTTATCTCCTGGGTTTACCTGAAGCTCTCTTGCCACTGCCTCATCTACCGGAACAACCTTTTGCACAAGTGTCTCAATCTCAATCGGGCTTTCTGCGACGACTTCCAGTAGGTTCGTCACCGATTCATCTGTCCCTAGCAGCATCTTTTGCACGGGGCTGAGCCTTCCCACTATGCTCTCCAGCTCTAAGCTATCTCTGGCCAGGGAGCGAGAGAATTGGACCATAAAAATAAATCCTTCGGCTGGAATAAAGTTTTTCCCCTTCCAAAGGAATTGAGATCTATGACTTCTAGAATATCAGGATTCTACAAGCTTGCTCCCTCAGAGAGGCTTATCGCTGTGGCAGAGCAGGCCGCGTTGGGCCCGGAAGAGACCGCCCAGGTTGAGACAGGTCTGTCTCTTGACCAGGCCGACAAGATGACGGAGAATGTGATCGGCATGTTCCAGGTGCCGCTCGGAATCGCCACCAACTTCGTCATCGATGGCAGAGAGGTGCTCATACCCATGGCCACAGAGGAGCCTTCCGTCATCGCCGCCGCCAGCAATGGCGCAAGAATGGCGCGGGAAGCGGGCGGCTTTTTAACCTCCAGCACGGGGCCAATCATGCGTGCCCAGATTCAGACCACGGGAATATGTGATCCATTTGCGGCCCGCCAGGTGATTCTACTTCATAAAGACGAGCTGACGAGGATGGCCAATGACAAAGATCCCATGTTGGTTAAGTACGGGGGCGGTGTCAAGGATATCGAGGTCCATCTCATCGACTCCAAGATGGGAATGATGGTCATGACCCATCTCATAGTGGACTGCCGAGATGCCATGGGTGCCAATGCCGTCAATACCATGGCCGAAGCGCTCGCCCCGCGAATCGAGCAGATCACCGGCGGGCGGGTGTATCTGCGCATCATCTCCAATTTGGCCGACCTTCGCCTGGTTCGTGCAAAAGCGGTCTTCAAGGCAGAGGAGATAGGCGGGCATGAGATTGTGGACGGAATCCTTCTAGCAGCGGAGCTTGCACAGGTCGATCCCTATCGCGCTGCGACCCACAACAAGGGCATCATGAATGGAGTGACTGCCGTGGTGTTGGCCACTGGAAACGATACCAGGGCGGTGGAGGCCGGGGCGCATGCCTTCGCGGGGGCCTCCGGGCGCTACAGATCTTTGACCCATTATGAGATGAACAGGGATGGAGACCTGGTGGGAACCATTGAGATGCCCGTAGCTGTTGGCTTGGTGGGTGGAGCGACGCGCGTTCATCCTGTGGCCAAGACGGCCGTGAAAATTTTGGGTGTCAAGAGCGCAGACGATCTCTCCCGCATAATCGCTTCGGTAGGCCTGTGCCAGAACTTCGCAGCCTTGCGTGCCCTGGCATCGGAAGGCATTCAGAGGGGGCACATGTCCCTGCACGCCAAGAACGTGGCTGTGCAGGCCGGGGCTAAGTGCGATCTGATTGAGATCATTGCCGCCCGCATGGCTGCTGAACGCAGGATAAGCGTGGATCGAGCAGTGGAACTGATGGCCGAATTGGATGAAAAAGCGACGGGGAAAGCTTGAGACAGAAATGTAGGATTGGATCTCTAGGACCAGAGGGAACTTATTCGGAAAAGGCGGCTCTTCTATGGTCAAAAGGCCGGCCCAAGACTACTTTGGTCTACTTCAATGACTTTGAGGGAGTGCTGAAGGCGGTGCAGGCTGGCCAGCTTGAGGCAGGCATAGTTCCTGTAGAAAATAGCCTGGAGGGAGCAGTAACCGTTGTCATGGATCTGCTCTTGAGACTGGATGTTGTGATTGTGGGGGAAGTGAACGTTCCCATCAGACACTGTCTGGTGGGCCGGGGTGAGGGTGCGGTCAAAGTCATCCTCTCCCATCCACAGGCGTTGGCCCAGTGTCGACAGTATTTGCGAGAGCACTACCCGGAGGCAGAGATCAGGACCACCGGTTCTACCAGCCATGCTGCTCGCCTGGCCCAGGAATTCCCGGAGATGGCGGCGATAGCAGGAGCGGATACAGCTGAAAAATACGGGCTGCAGATCATGGCCAGGGGGATTCAGGATGCGGGGGATAACATCACCCGCTTTATCGTGGTAGCAAGAAGTATGCTCGAGGCCACTGGACGAGATAAGACATCTCTGATCATCTATCTGGATCGTGACCGCCCTGGGGCGCTCTTCTCCATTTTAGAGGAGTTTGCCAGACGGAGTATCAATTTGACCAGGATAGAGTCTCGCCCCAGTCGTCGGGGCCTTGGAGATTACTACTTTTACATCGACTTGGAAGGACATGTGCATGACTGCGCTGTTGGAGAGGCAATAGCGGCCATAAAAGAGAAAGCTGCCATGATCCGGATGCTGGGATCGTATCCACGAGCTTGAGTTTTCATGGTTATATGGAGATGATTTGATGCCGATGCGAGAATTGCCCGGAATTGTCCTTGCTCCCTACGGCACTCTTTTTTCTTCTGCCCTGGCCACCTATGACTACATCCTAAAAGCTTATGAACGCGAATTTCCCGGCTCGCCGGTTCGGCTAGCCTTCACATCGCGGTTCATGAGAAAAAGGCTGCTGGAGAATGAGGGCATAAGCATCAGCAGCCTCCTGATGACGCTGGCGGATCTGCACGACCTGGGATCTGAGAGCGTGATCGTCCAGTCTCTGCAGATTGTGCCTGGAGGAGAGTTTCACCAGGTGGCAGCGCTGGTGCAGGGATTGAAGGGCAAAAGTCCTGCCTTCGCATGCCTGGAGGTGGGCCTGCCGCTCCTCTCGAACCATTCTGACTGTCGAAGGGTCTCATCTCTTCTGCCCACCCTTTTTAGCGGATCTGCATCTCGTCGGGACGCGGAAAAAGAAGCGATTCTGCTGGTGGGCCACGGTACGGGCCACCCTGCAGATGCACTCTATTCGCTGATGGCTCATGTTTTGAAAATAGAGCACAAAAATGTATTCCTGGGCACCATCGAGGGCTTTTCCGGTCTTGCCGATCTTTTGCCTGAGCTGACAGGCTGTGGGGCGAAAGTTGTGCATATCTTGCCCTTTTTGCTTGTAGCAGGAGGGCACGCAGAAAATGATATCGTCGGCCAGAGCCCTGCGTCCTGGAAGAGCATCCTGGAGAGCAAGGGCTTCGATGTCGTGGCTGATCTGCGCGGCCTGGGTGAGAGAGCGGAGATAGTATCTCTATTCTTGGGGCACACCAGACGTGCCCTGGAAAGAATACCTTTTGACCAACAGGTATATAGACGAGTACAGGCATGTAGAGGAGGTTGCAATGGCATTGATTCAAGGAGCATTTCTTGAGATGTTTTTGTGGCATAAGTCGATTCTTTGAGTCGATAAAACGGTAAGTGAATTAAATGGAAAGATATGGAAGCGGCAGCAGGGGCGGCTTTAGCAGTGGCCCCAGAGAGATGCACGATGCCACCTGCGCAGAGTGCGGAAAGACATGTCAAGTTCCCTTCAAGCCGGATGGATCTAGGCCCGTATATTGCAGCGATTGTTACCAGAAGCACAAGCCTGCAAGACCAGCCGGTGCATCCAGGCCATCCAGAAGATACTAAATGGTTTGATTATTATCTAATTGGTCTGTCCTAGCAAGACGCGATTATCCGCAACTTGCGGATCAGATAAAAGCAGGACCCGGGAGAATGGTCCTGCTTTTTTTGATTCTCGGAAACCTTATGTGGCTGATATATTACTCCTCTTAGTTCTCCTGTGGTTTTCGCAAAAATGCTTATGACAATATAATCATTTATTATTAGAAATAAATGATAGTAACAATACAAATTACAGAAAAATTCGTAGATGATGAGATCGTGGATGATATTCTCAAAGAGGTAGCAGACGGATACGGTGACATGATAGCTGCAGCCTTAGTTCATAATGTGAGTGTGAAATCTCTGCAGACCAGAGTTGTTAAACTATGCGATTTGAGGGAGACACGGATTTCTTAAATGAAAAGAAGGTTCACTATTCGTCAGGTACGTGCGTTAATTGTGAAAGCTTCTCTCCGGGTAGGTAGGTCTTGCGCCGGCCGGCTGGAGGACTGGAATGTCGCTCGGATTTGAACTGAAGGGCGCGGGCGTTGTTCTCCCTGGATCAAGGCAAATCCTCATCCAGGCAAAAGCGAACTCAAATAGGGGGAAAAAGCTTGCTCGATAATATCTACAGAAAAAAGGGTAGGGGATCTTTGGTCTGTGAACAGATCATAGGGCTGAATGTGATCTGTTACCAATGCCCCGGCCAATATAAGATAGCGCGGCGTGAGCATAAGACTGAGGTATGCTGATACGGTAAAGTATATTTATGATGGCTGAAAAGAAGAACTACTGGGAGATACAAAAGTCGTTCTGGAAAACACCGACCGGAATTGCGATCTGGCTCTTGCTCCTTGCGGTGTTCCTGGGCGGGGGCCTGCTCGCCCTCAACGTTTTCAGCTCTCCCTATCCGGTTGTTGAATTCTTTCATGCCTATCCAGCGGTCGTAAGCTCTGGGGACGCCTCCAACTTAAGTTGGAATGTCATCGGCGCCAGCCTGGTATATATAGACCAGGGAGTTGGCGAGGTAAATCGCAATAGTTTTACAGAGGTTAAGCCGTCCCGGACCACCACTTACAGATTGACGGCTGTAAATGGATCGATAAATAGATCCATGACTCTTACAATAATGGTGCAGCGGCCCTGATGCACTGCCTGTCTTATCGTTTAGCGTAATCTCTGCAGACGAGCCTTAGGTATAAGGATAAAAATAAATAGCATGATGTTTTGAATAGAGTAATGCGCAAAAAATGTGCAGGGGATTGAAACAGCAATAAGATCACAAGGAGTTAGGGCATGATTTCTATCTCAATTTGCAGAACAGGGACTATCTCCATATTATCACTATTATTGCTTTCCGTATTAGGCTCACTAATTATTCTCCCCTCTCTCGCCCTGGCCGCTTCAGATGAGGCCTGCGGAATAGTAACAAAAGTGGTGGATGGCGACACATTCGACGTTACCATAGAGAGAGCCGATGCAAAAGTAGCCTACAGTGTGGAGAGAATCCGCCTGGCGGATGTCGACTCTCCAGAGATGGAATCGGACAGCGGGCCGGCAGCAAAGGATTTCACCTTTGCCGTGCTCATGAACAAAAGGGTCTACTTGGACATCGACGACTTTTCAGCAAACGGCCGGGATAGCTATGGCAGGTTGATCTGCGTGGCCTACCTCACAGGGATCTATGGCCAGCCCCTGGCTGCGCCTAATTTCAACCGTCTTTTGGTGGATAGCGGGCATGCCAGACTGGATAACTTCACCAACAACGAGTTCGATCCTCAAGATTGGTGGTCCGGACAGGACATCCAGGCAGAGGCCGAGTCGCAGCAGCGTCTGGAACAGAACTCAAAGCAAAATTTCACTGAAGATCTGCTTTCCAGGCGGCTGGAGTCGGCCGAAAAAGAGCTGGATCGAGCGGCAAAAAGGGGCTGGGATTGGCTGAAAGGGCAGATCGGGGTTTGAGTTTTTTGGCCACATGGGCGCGAAGGAAAGATGCTTCGTCATACTAATATTCATGCCTCTTTAAGCTTATTTGCTTTCAGTCCTATCACATGCGCTTAGCGCTCCACATATATATCAATTCATTTAAGAACGGCTCTAATTGTGATGGAGCCTTTACTATTTTGGTAGTCCCACTCTCCAAAAAGGGGAATTTGATATCAGTATAAAATTTTTAATCGCATTTGTATAAAGTTCATAGCTTGATTTAATCTGATATTATTATAAATATACTAAAATTTGGAAGATACAGTATAATTATCATAAGCCCTCTTTTTCAGAGCTGTTTCATATGGACGTAAATTTTGGTTGTGGCTGCTGCATGTTTTCCTTCGACCAAAAGCTCCATCAACCATTCGCGCCATTCTTCCTTCTATGTCTATTCACCCCATTGAATTTCGATACGGCACCAAAGAGATGAAGGATATCTGGGAAGAGGACTTCCGGTTGCGTTGTCTCTTCCGTGTGGAAGCTGCCCTCTCTCTGGCTGAAGAAGAGCTGGGCATGATCCCTCGGGGTGCAGCCGCGGAGATCGCTGCTGCTGCTGAAACCACCCGTCCAGAGAGAGCAAAGCAGATCGAAGACGAGATAGGCCACGACATGATGGCTGCAGTCCTGGCCATGGCGGAGTGCGCTCCGAAATTCGGGGAGTGGATTCACCTGGGAGCCACCTCCAACGACATTCTGGACACAGCTACCGGCCTGCAGATCAAGGTCTCCTTGGATGTGCTGCAGCCCAAATTAAAAAAACTTCTTGCGCTGCTGCTGGACCTGGCCATGAAGAATAAAAGCCTTGTCTGCGCCGGTCGTACTCATGGCCAGATTGCTGTACCCACCACCTATGGACTGCGATTCGCCATCTGGGCCTCGGAGATCGCGCGCCACATCGAACGGCTGGTGCAGATACGACCCCGTGCAGCTGTCGGTAAGATGAGCGGAGCTGTTGGCACTCAGGCCGCCTATGGCCGAAGTGGAATGGTGATTCAGGCGAGGGTCATGGAGCACCTCGGGCTTAACGAAGTGGATGTCTCCAATCAGGTGGTGCAGCGCGACCGGCATGCAGAAATGGTTTGTTGGATGGCGCTCGTTGCCTCCACACTGGACAAGATATTCGTGGAGATACGCACCTTGCAGCGCACTGAGATTGCCGAGGTGGAGGAGGGCTTCGGTAAAAAGCAGGTTGGCTCTTCTACCATGCCTCACAAGAGAAATCCGATTAAGTCTGAGCAGATCTGCGGCCTTTCCAGAATCGTACGAGCACAAATACTGCCCGCTTTTGAGAATATTCCCCTCTGGGATGAGCGCGATCTGACCAACAGTAGCTGCGAGCGCATAATCTTCCCTGAAGCTTTTATCTTCACCGACCACCTTATCACCCTGGCCACGCGCACGCTCAGCGGGCTGTCGCTTCGGCCTGAGAACATCGAGCGTAATTTGACATTGCTACACGGACTGAATATGGCAGAGAACGTGATGGTGGAACTGGCCAAAAAAGGCGTGGGCCGTCAGCAGGCACACGAGATCATGCGCCAAAGCTCAATGGCTGCCTTCGAGCAGAAGATGGAGCTGAATGACGTCCTTTTGCAGAACGAAACTGTCATGTTGCACCTGAGCGCCAAGGAGATAGAGGCAATGCTAGACCCACATCAGTATATCGGGACCGCTGTCTCTCAGATAGAGAGGCTCTGCGAGAAGCTGCGAAAGCTCTATTTGGCTTGAGGATGCCCGAGGTATCACTTCTCAAGCCCGGATCGATTGAAAGGGACGAGTGCGGCCGGATCTTAGACGCTCGATCTTCAGTGACCATGATTATTAGCGGACAGCATAAGATTATAGTGGACAGCGGCCTTCAGGGCGAAGAAGAGGCGATCCGCAAGGCCTTAGCAGAACTTGGCACCAAGCCGGAGGAGGTAGACTGCATTGTTAACACCCATTCTCATTCCGATCACTGCGGCAACAATCATCTATTCTCCCGTGCGAAGGTTCTGGCAGTAAAGGAGGGAGATGCCATTGCGCCCGGCGTTCGGATCCTGGCAACTCCCGGCCACAGCATGGATAGCATTTCCGTGGCGGTTGAAACGAACGAGGTAATAGTAATATCCGGCGATGCGCTCCCCACACTGGGAAACTTCCTGAAAAAAGTTCCACCTGCCTTGCATGTCAATTGTGACCTGGCAGTGGACAGTATGCAGAGAATAACCGCACTTGCAGACGTTGTAATTCCCGGACACGATTTTCCGTTCTCCATCCGGAAAAAAGCTTATGTCTTCCTTCCAGTCAGAATAGGTCCTGGCTATGGATGTACAGGCTCTAAGCTCCCTGATTAAATTCTGGCAAAATTGATCCCCATGATCTACTGTATATCTATTGTATATGACGGCGAGATATATTCGAAAATCTAACATTAGGCAATCTATAAATACTCATAAAATGTACATGTTATGCGAATGCAGCTAAAACTGACATCAAAGGAGAGGTTAGTTCTTTACGGTCTTGCCAGATATCTGGGGCTCAGTGACATAGATCTCGCTTCTAATATAGGCGTTGACCGCTCAACGATATTCAAGAGCAAAAGAAAGTTCAGAGATTGGAAACTCATAAAACTTTTAAACGTACCTTCCGGAGAAGCTGTAGGTGCCGAAATCCTGACCTCTGTTTTCGTGAAATACAGTCCAACCGCTGCCTTTGAGGTAAGAAAGGGATCCCCCTCTTACAATAATTGGATCCACTATCCCAATTGCGTTTCACATATTGCCACTGATACTGATTCAGTCTCAACGTTCTACTCCAGAAGTCTCACGGACTTCCGTGTGAACTTCGATCCAATCATTGATGAATACTATCGGAACGATTTTGTGGAAGATATCCATTACTTCCATTATCCCTTCCAGGTTTCCAGTTACTCGGCTGATGCTGCTCTTGCGATAAACGACCTCTTCGATCTCACCAGGTCCGATCTTCCTATGGAGATAATGTCGCCCAATGCCGCTTTAAACGAGGACTCTCGCCTCACAGAAAAGGATAAGCTCACACTCTACGCCTTTGTGAAATATCCCATGCTCTCCGACCTGGAGCTTTCCCGGAGAACGGGCATCTCCCGACCCACCATCTCCGGAAAGCGAACCAAATTCTTCCAGAACGGCCTATTGACCCGCGAGGCCTACGTGGATTGGCAGAAGATCTGCTGCGAGCTGATGTCCTTTTATCATGTGCACATCAGGCATGGCCACGATCGCGAGGATTTATCGCCGGTCTACCAGGCCTTCCGCAGGATCGGAGCGCCCCTGTTCAGCTACCTGCAGCCAGGAGAGATCTTCGGTGCCTTCCTGTCCACGGGCTATCCGGACTTAAAGAGCCGCATGGATAAGGAGCTTCGTGCCCTTTCTGCCCAAGGCCTCGTCAAGGAGCGGCCCATGCTCGTGATCATGCCCCTTTCAGAGATCAAGACCAGCAAGATCGATTATGCGCCCATGGTGGCCAAGATGTTGGACGTGGGCAAGGAGATCTGAAGATCACATTGCCCGGCGAGATTGTCGTAGTCTGCTCTCGGGTAGATCCGGCAAGCCTCAATATCTATGAACGTCTACTGGAGCTATCGTTCTGGCAGGCACATGAGGGCTACAGCTCTTACGGTCGATGGCGCCTGATAATTCACGATGAAAAGCAGACGAGGCTTTGCGACCTGGATGATCGGCTGGCCGGTTTAGGCCTTGAGCCCGAGATGGTGGTCTTTGCCAGTCGGCATGAAGCGAAAGCTGGTTTGCCATGGCTCGGAGGGCACTTCACTGGCATACTGGAAGACGGCCATGGGAAGCTTTCTGCAGCTGCGCCTGGCGGCCTCAGAACATTTTTGCATAACATTGCCCTTCCTGGCTATGCGGTATCAGCTGAGGCCACCCATCACGGTCCTGTGGACTTGAAGACGCCCTGTTTTTTTGCCGAGATTGGCAGCACTCAGAAAGAATGGCAGGATCGGCAGGCAGGGGAGGTGGTAGCCAGGGCGATTTTAGCCCTGGAGGTAAGGGAGCATCCTGTATTCCTGGGCTTTGGCGGTGGGCACTATGTGGCCAGACAGACGGATCTCATGTTCAATGCGGCTGTGGCCTTCGGGCATCTTTTCTCTAATTACCAGATGGCGGGAGTAAATCGCGAGGTATTGGAAGAGGCACATCGCAAATCGAAAGCTACATATGCCTATCTTGATAGAAAGTCCCTCCGGTCCGAGGAGATAAAAAGGATTGAGGGGATTTTAGCTGAGCTGGATTTGCCAGTGCTGAGAAGCCGGGAGATTCAAGCCAAATTCCCGCTGCCGGAAAAGGACCACAAGTAGCTTAGAATCAATACAAATTCGAATACTCTTTTTATCAACGAAAAGATTTTATACTAAAAACACTATGGCAGTATATCAAAATAAATCAAGTTTTAATGCCGGCTAAGTGGTAAAATGCCAAAAAGCCCGCCGGCAGCTTCTCCTCTATGCAGGAGAGAGCATTTAATCTCATAGACTCACGAGGAAGCGGCCTGTTCTAGTCGGGGCCACGGCGGTTATTGTCCTATCAACAGCAGCAAGTGCTCGAAGGTAGTCGGCAAGCTGCAGTGCTCAGGACGCATCTACCGAGAGGAGGTTCCCGCCAGCCGCACATATCTGATAAAGCTCGCCCAGCCCCCACAGGAGATCTCTTTTAGCAAGCCTGTTCGCCGCCACATCGATAGCTACTTAACTGAGTTCTATCTGCTCTATATTTTGCGCGGCATCTCTGGATAGGGCCGCATGGGGCTTATTCCATTGAGGGCATACTGGGAGATCTTGCGTTCTTTTAACTGCGTGATGGCGGCAGCAGCGGCCATCATCGGCCTGGCAATTGCATGCGGTCTGGACCCAAGTGTGACAGCACTGATTTTTCTCACGGTCTTTCTGATTACAGGTGCGGGAAACGCCGTCAATGATTACTATGATCGAGAGATCGATGCTATAAACAGACCCATGCGACCTATTCCCAGCGGTCGCATAAGCGTGCGGGCGGCTTTCTATTATTCTCTGGCCCTCTTTGCGGCGGGCTGCCTTCTGGCGGGCCTTGTAAACCAGATCTGCCTGGCCGTGGCCGCCTTCAACTCTGCGCTCCTGTATCTTTACGCCAGAAATCTCAAGGCAACACCGCTGGCTGGCAACATCTGTGTGGCCTTTCTCACAGGCTCGACCTTTCTCTTCGGGGGCGCAGCGACAGGAGTTGTGGGCCTCTTCGCCAATGAGGTTCCCTTTTTGCTCTCCTTTATGATCAGCATGAGCCGGGAGATCGTTAAAGACATCGAGGATATGGCTGGCGACCGGGCTGGCGGCGCTCGGACGCTGCCAATCCTTGCAGGCGAGCGCGTCTGCGCGGCCTTGGCCGCGGCCTTTGCCCTGGCTGCCGTGGTGCTGGGATTTTTCGCGCCCTTTGGCAGGGTCTATCTGGCCATAGTAGCTGTGGCAGATCTGTTTTTTCTGCTCTCCGTGCTGAAGATCGCCCGCGGGGACGCAACGAGCTCGCAAAAGGCGCTAAAAATGGGAATGGCAGTGGCGCTGCTGGCGTTTTTGGCAGCAGCTCTTCTGCCAATGGATCTCTTCCAGGTTTGATATACTATTGTTCAGCGGTGGGCAAAGTTCGCCACTATCGGCTCGCCCACTGAGTTGATGCGCGCGAACCCGTAGCGTTCGAACTGCACCACCTTGCCAATCTCCTCGGCAATGCCGGCCTCGCCAATCCCCTCGTCCACCCCATCAGGCTTGTGTACCCTTACCTTTGGCCCGTTTGCGGGCGCCCATTGGATGATCTTGGTCCTCTTGCCCATATCCTTGCCAAGGAAGCGCGCCTTGGCCGGCTCCAGGCTCAAAATTTCTACGTTGCACAGGTCTTTCAGTCGGATGTTGTCGCCTGCATGCAGGCCCTCAAGATCGCTCTTGCAGATGAACAACTTGTTTCCTGCAGGAATCTCTCGGAAGCCTCGATCTGCTGTGGGATGCAGGGGCGCTTTCGCCAGCGCTGGCACCTCACCCTCGATTGTCAGTTCAACGGGCTCCCAGACGAAGAAGCGACGGTTGGCCTCGGGGTCGATCAGCCTTCTGTTCTCGGCGTAGATGGAATCCATGCTGATGGAAATGTCAGTCTCGCCCACGCCAAGATCGATCATGAATTTTCGCAGCGCTTCGGGCCGGATGCCCCGGCAGCGCGCCGCTCGCACCGTCGGAACCCGCGGATCATCCCAGCCGCTGTACTCCCCTGCCTCAATGGCCTTTCGCAGTTTACTGGTGGAAAAAGAGCCGAACTGATGAATTTTGATCCTGCCCCAGTGGATAACCTGTGGATACACCCAGCCTAAATGAGTGTAGAGATATCTCTGCCGGCTTCCGCTGTCTGCCAGATCCTTACCACGAATGATGTGCGTGGTTCCAAGCAGGTGATCCTCCACAGCCGACTCAAAATCGAGCAGCGGCCAAACGCGATACTTTGTTCCCACTAACGGATGAGAGGCGGTGGCGATGCGAAAAGCGGGCCAGTCGCGTATGGCAGGGTCCTTGTGGTGCATATCGGTCTTGACCCGCAAGACCGCTCCCCTTTCGGGCATCCTGCCGTCGAGCATCTGCCCCCAAAGATCCAGGTTCTGCTCTACGCTCTGGTCCCGGTGCTCGCACTCTATCCCCTTGTCCTTGTGTTCCTTGAAGACTGCCTGCGCACAGCCGCAAACATAGGCTCCGCCCCGGCGAATCAAATCCTCAGCAATTGTGTAGTACTTGTCGACACGCTCGCTGGCGGTAATAACCAGGTCCGGTTGGGCCAGCAGCCATGCGCAGTCCTCTAGATACCAGCCGTAGGCCTCGGGCATGGGCCGCTTCTTAACCGGATCGGTGTCATCGAAGCGAATGATGAACTTGCCGCCGTACTTTTTTACATACTCGGAGTTGACGATGATGCCCCGCGCACTGCCTAGCGTTGGCGGCCCATTGGGATTGGGAGCAAAGCGCATGACTACGCCCTTTTCCGCTCCCTGCAGGGCTGGCAAGCCCTTGTCGGGCTCCTTTTTTTCTGAGAGCTCTACCAGCAGCCTTGGAGCAATGGCCTTCAGCCTCTCTTGCCACTCTTCCAGGCTGGTCTTCTCCACCATAGCCAATACATCTTTTATCAGAGGCGATAGCTCTTTGGCCCGGGTGCGCAGATCCGCATGCTCTCCCAGGAGCTTGCCCATGACTGCTCCTGCATTGGGTGCAGCTTTATACTTTACGGCGTTTTGCAGCGCATACTTTTCTATGAGCTCTCTGATCTCTTCCATGAAACATCTCCCAAAGGCCCGGGAAGATCTGCGGAAAAAATATGCCCCTGCGATCTTCCTGTTCAGGTAAATGAGCTAATTTCGATCACTCTACTTTAATTTGATTGTCTGCTTCATGCAGCCCGCAGCGTTCCGCCAGGGAAAGAGCATCGCTTACGATTTTATCATGGTCGAAAGCCAGATGCGGAAGGCTTTGCGGAAGGAAGACATGGGTCGTTCTGGCATCCGATCCGGCTGCCAGATCACCACTGCCATGAGCGAGAAAGGCGGCGGTAACGACGTGCCCTCTGGGATCGCGGGCAGGGTTTGAATAGATGCCAACCAGCCCCAGCAGTTCTATGGCCAGGCCGGTTTCCTCGCGGGCCTCTCTTACTACAGCTGCCTCAATCGTCTCGCCTACCTCCACAAAGCCGCCAGGCAGGGCATAGCTGCCCGCAAAGGGTGGGCGGTCTCTTTTAATGAGCACGATCCCGATCTGAAAGAATATGACCGCGTCCACCGCTAAAATAGGTGTCAATATCATTGAGCTAAATTTCGTTCATCAATCAAAAGGCTTATCTACGACCCAAGTCGAGCGTTTGTACGGCAAAGGTCGATTATAGTAAATCCCTCCCTACCCTACATCCAATCGGCCTTTGGCTATTCTTTTTGCGGATACGTATCTGCAATTAATACGTCTTAATCTCTTACTTGTTCTCATATTTGGCCCTATGATGAAGCTATAATAGCAGGCGCGATTACTACCATTGATGACCTTTTATGTGCTGAAGGTGGGTGGAAGTCTCATGGCCTCAGCCCGACCGCTCATGCGCGCTCTCCTGACCCTCGCTGAGGAGGGCTACAGCTTTCTGGTGGTGCCGGGCGGCGGCCCCATGGCCGATCTGGTGCGAACGATCTACTCTCGTGACGATCTCAGCCAGGAGGCCGCGCACTGGATGGCCATCTTAGCCATGGAGCAGTATGCCTATTTTCTGGCAGATGGAAGCGGGGCTTCTCTCACCAGGGAAATTAGCCGTTCGAAAAGTGATTGCAGCGTGCAGATCCTCTTGCCTTATCAGGCTCTTTGTCGGGACGACAACGGTCTGGGGCACAACTGGGACTATACCTCGGACTCGGTGGCGATCCTGCTAGCCGCACAGCTATCTGCCCCACTTATCAAGGCTACTGATGTGGATGGCGTGATCTTGGATGGAAAAGTAGTTCTAGAGGTATCGGCAAGTCGCATGCTGGGTCGCGTTAGCTGCATCGATCAGGGCACAATTAGGCTTCTCTGTGGCCGCCTTAAGGGAAGTCGCATCTGGGTGCTCAATGGCACCGATACGCTGCGGTTCACTAATGCCTTGAAGAAAGGAGAAGGTGGAACAGTTATCACGGGATAATTCATCCCGAATTCAGTCCACCTATGGGAAGGTTTATACAGAGAAATACATCAACCAGAGAGGAGATAACATGAAGGAAGAATTGCCAGAGAAATGCATATCATGTGGCACTGCGCTGACCGGCGTAGGCGGGTCGAGATTTCCCTGTCCTAGCTGCGGTACCGTGATTGCCAGATGTAACAAATGTAAAAAGCAGAGCAACGTTTATACATGCAAAGCCTGTGGCTTCTCAGGACCGTGAGGTGTAATCGATGGGAGACGCCGCTGTAAGAATGAAAGTTATGCCGGAGAGCACAGACGTGGATCTGAAAAAGCTCGCCGAGGAGATCAAGAAGGTAGTGCCATCCTTTGCCAGGCTGCACGTCATCGAGGAGATGCCCATAGCCTTTGGTTTGAAGGCCTTAATCGTCGTAACAATAATGGATGATAAAGGTGGCAGAAGCCCGGATGAGATTGAGGAAGCAGTCCGCAAGTTACCCGGCGTAGAATCTGCAGAGGTGGAAGAGGTCGGGCTCCTCTAAACCACTTTCTTGTTTTCGGCTCTACAATCGGGCTTGTAGATCAGTGGTAGATCGCCGCCTTCGCAAGGCGGAGGCCACGGGTTCGAATCCCGTCAAGTCCATTTATGACAAAAGTCCTCGACAACATGGGCAAAGCGAAGGGAAAGCCCATTGTGTCTCGCGAAAGCTTGCGAATAAGCGGTGATGACTTGATAGATTTAAAGCTTAATGCCGCCCAGGAGATACTGTCTGAGGTCTTTGGCATCACAGTCGTCGAGGCGGAAGAGATGATAAAGCAGAGAAGTAAAGAGAGAATGCTCTGGCCGGAGAGATTTCAATCCGATAGATAATAATATATCAATCAAAGAGGTAATTAGGCCCGATGGGAATGCTGGTTAGGTTGATAAAAACCGTTATTGGCGCAGCTCTGCTCAAAAAGACGGTCAGGAATGCCTTCATTGTCGCTCTGATCAAATCAGTGAACTGGATTTTGCGGCATTCGACGATTACAAGAATAATGACGTTTTCCGTAAACCTGGTAAAGTCAGCGCGAGGCAGCCGCAGGTCCATTTTTCTTCCAAGCCTTTTTAAGGGTGTCGTGGAATTAGCACTACTCCGATTTGCAAGGAGACGCGGTGTTTTCGTGCCAGTGGCATTCCCCGCTCTCGCAGCTCTACTGCTGGCTATAATGAGGGGACGAGAAGAACGTTCTGATAACGGCAGCAAGCGGCAAGAGGATCAAATCATTGACCTTGATGAGTACACCATTCTAGATGATAGGCATTGAGAACGCATCTTATAAATACGAGTCCGCAAGTCATCTTTTATGACCAACAACGCAGTGGAAATGGTGGCAGAGCTGATGACACTTTCCGCCCGCACCGCACCCAAAGGACGGGGTCAGGACTCCATAGTAATCAAAGTGGTGGCAGGCGAAGAGCTGGGGATGCTTTCTAGAGAGCTACGCCGTCTGGGTGAGGCGCGGGGCATCAAATTCTTTCTCCGGGACGCAGGCAATCTGGAAAAAAGCGAGGCGTGCCTGCTCATAGGCAGCAAGGCAACCGACAGTGTGGGTCTGGACTGCGCAGGATGCGGCTATGCCACCTGTAACGATATGCTTGAGGCACAAAAACAATTCCGAGAGTTGGAGCTGGAAAAATCCTTCCACGGTCCTAATTGTATTATCAAGATGGCTGACCTTGGCATCGCTTTGGGCTCGGCTGCCAAGACGGCCAGCCTGCATAATGTCGACAACCGCATCATGTTCTCGGCAGGAGTGGCAGCGCTCTCCCTGAATTGGCTGGAGGGCTGCATTGTGGCCTATGGACTGCCCCTCAAAGCCTCGGGAAAGAACATATACTTTGATAGATCAACCTGAGAGAGGTGGGCATTTTTGGTTAAAATGAAGATAAGAGGCGGGGATTTGGATCTGGTGGAGTATGAGTTCCAGCCTTTTCACCCTGGGGAATGCATCCGCACACTGGAATTTGTTAAAGACTACCATCTCACGCCTTACTCCGGCATAATAAAGGCAATTGCACCGGGGCGCATTCATCTCACTGTGCTGGACATGAATCGCTTTGCTCCCAACCGACCGGGCGGTGGTGGCGTGGGCTTTGCCCTGCAAATCTACTGCTCGGCCGAGGTAGAGTGTACCCCCACCGGCCTCGTCATCGATTACTCGCGTGAGACCATCATTCGCCATTTCGCTGAGGTCTTTAAAAAGACGGTGCGCTATGAGGGCGGCTTTAAGATTGTGATCCAGGACCACGAAAGAAAGCACGTCGGCCTGGGCTCTACCGGATCGGTGCTCTTAGCCTTGGGCCATGCATTGAACGCAGCTCTCGGCTCTCCACTTAGCTTTGAGCAGATCCGCCTGCTAATAGGCCATAACTATGTGGAGGAGACTGAGGATGGGCGGGTTACAAACGGCTTCGAAACCGGAGTAGGGCCGGCGGCGGCCACTTACGGAGGCATGGTCATTACCGGCGATGAACTGGTGCTGGTCTACCGCCACCGCTTTGCTGAAGGCAAGAACGTTTTTGTCACCATACCTCCTACGGTCGTATCCTCAGCGGGAAGGGCGGAGTTTGACTTGCTCATGAACCGGGCTAGGAACCTTGATTATCAGGACCGAGAACTCAAGGCCTATCTTCTGCTCATGGATCTTATACCCGCCCTGGAGAGAGCAGATCTGAAAAAGATTGGAGATGTCGTCTGGGAGATCGAGTTTCGTGGCTCGAAGAGGGCGGAGGTGGAGCACCACGGCTTTGAGATCTATCGGCACATGAGCCTTTTGAGGGAGAGCGGTCTGGAATTCGTGGGCATGAGTTCGGTAGGGCCCTCCATCGCCATTGTAACCGACCGCAGCCGAGAGGCGGTAGCAAAGCTGATAGAGCCTTTGGGGCTGGAGATTGCAATTGAGACAAAAGTGGATAACGAGGGTCTTAAGATAATATATCGATAAAAATTGTAACTATTCCGCCCTGTTCACTAAATCATTAAAATCAACAGCTATAAGCAGGTTTCGTAGGGCTACGCGATATTAACGCCGATCATAGGACCTCCTGTCATGTAGGGCTGGATACGAAATATTCATGGGTACTGGAGTAGCACTATTGAAGCCCAATCATAGCGCCATACTTTGAATAAACCTCTTTGACTAGTGTACTGGAACATTAATTTTGCAGATTGAGATAATGCCTTTGGAGTTTAACTCTGGTATTGTCTTTATTTAATTTCCATCCTACTGTTGCTTCGATTGAATTTCACTCATACTCTCATGCATTAACCTCGTCGGGTAACTTCTTCACACCTGCGATCCGAGCATTGCTTTGAAAGTGCTGAGAGTTCGATCTCAGCCATATTAAGCCATCTTTCTTTCTTGGGAGTATAGTGGATACCCAAACCTCTTTGCGAGCTCGAAAGTCTCCTCGGCTGATAAGGCTTCATAAAATGAACCAGCTGTATGTGTGTTTAGGTTACCCTGGACCAAAAGAATGGTCACTGCATCTGGATAATGGTGAACAAACGTCTTCATAAAATCTGCATGATCGACTTTCGTCCGACGCTCCTTAACACAGACGATCCTCTTGCTTACGCGAGGCTCAAAAGCCAAAAAGATGCAGCAGATGTCATTTCAAATATATTCATAATTTTCTTTCTTGGGACTATCAGGTTTGGTTGGAATCGGGTTAATCGCATCGCCAATCAACTGGCACGACCTATCATCAAAGCAGATAACCGGTCGTTTCGGATCATAAGGCTGCTCATAAAGCTCCAGCACATTTTCCATGTACCAAATGAAATCCCCCATCATCTTTCCTATGCACCAGCGGGTCTTAGCCAAGGTTTAAGTTCATTTTTTTCAATAGCCTCTGCACACTCATGTAGGAGATGGAATCTACGATATCCATCTCAACAAGCTTATCCACCAGAAGCCTGAGAGTCCATTTTGGTCTCCCATCTGGCGACTCAGAACAGGCAAGAAGAGTTAATTGTGCTTCCATCTTTCCATCCAACTTTGGAGGGGCACCACTGCGGGCTTTTTCATGCAATGCAAAATCCAGATCACTTTCGCAGTACCTCTTTCTCATCCGATTGACTGTGGACTTGCTAACCCTTAATGTTTCGGCTATCTCCTTGTCAGGCCGCCCTTCATCTACCAGAAGCAATATCCTGGTCAGAGTCGGACTTCTTACAGAAGCCTTTCCTCGACGAAGATATTGGCTTAGTTCCTCTTGATTTTCTTCCTTAAGGCTAATCGAGTACAATTTTTTCCTTGACATATTTTTTATTGTAGTGCATGTAATAAAATTTAAAATCTTTATTCTAGAACACTAGTTTAAAAAATCCTTAAATACTACTATCTCCTAGCAAAAGAATATGAGACTTAGATATACACCTGTAATTTTTATGTTAGCTCTGCTACTATTGGCGAATACTGCTGCGTCTACCACATGTGCAATCTTTGTCATAGATGAACATAAGATGACTGTCAACAATGCCAATATCTACCTCGATGGTTCCTCGCAGCCAATCGGAATCACAGCCTATCATGCCGGCGCTGGACGGAATTGCTGGGTTGGCGATCTCAACCTGAACGGCACGCACACGCTTAGTGCCAAGTGGGCGCGAGCGAGGCCAAACCGAATACCCTACGAAGGATATATAGTGGTGGATTTCGGAGAAGAGAACATGATGCTCATAAGCATTCCCACTCATAAAGCGTGATGTGCTCCAGAGACGTCAACTTTGTAAATTAATTTTTTATATCTATTATTGTACCACGTGATAAGAAGTATGGATGCTCTTCGATCTGCCACTGCTATCGGGTGAGGATGAAGGGCGGCTGGAATTTTGCAGGAATACTTTTGGAGAATATTTTCCGGCGATTCTCAGCGCCCGGTTTATAAGACAAACCTCCAATTGGCCAAAATTCAGATGGAATCAACGATCCGTGAAAATATAGTGGGATCAATTTTTACTTCTGCGCAAGGATTATTACATAGTGAGCGCGGAGGGCCGCGAATACCCCCACATTCAGGTCGGCGATGAAGTGAACTCTCGCCCTTTGGGGAGTGAAAATCTATTATGGAGGATTTTGAAAACCTCATTGTATAGTAATTTATAAATAATAATTTCACAATATAATTTGTCATGAGAAACCTGACCGATTTTGCTATTCGTCATGAGTATGTACGAATCGAAAAATTGGGAGATAGATTGGTAGAGATCGGGAATGGAATAAACTGGGACGATTTCAGGCCGAAACCAGACATATCGTTCTGCAATAAATACTGAGTGCGGTGGACGCCCTAATATCGACGTTATCGT
>CAWDQJ010000003.1:0-77668 GCA_963804475.1 Methanotrichaceae archaeon | reverse complement strand
ACGATAACGTCGATATTAGGGCGTCCACCGCACTCAGTATTTATTGCAGAACGATATGTCTGGTTTCGGCCTGAAATCGTCCCAGTTTATTCCATTCCCGATCTCTACCAATCTATCTCCCAATTTTTCGATTCGTACATACTCATGACGAATAGCAAAATCGGTCAGGTTTCTCATGACAAATTATATTGTGAAATTATTATTTATAAATTACTATACAATGAGGTTTTCAAAATCCTCCATAATAGATTTTCACTCCCCAAAGGGCGAGAGTTCACTTCATCGCCGACCTGAATGTGGGGGTATTCGCGGCCCTCCGCGCTCACTATGTAATAATCCTTGCGCAGAAGTAAAAATTGATCCCACTATATTTTCACGGATCGTTGATTCCATCTGAATTTTGGCCAATTGGAGGTTTGTCTTATAAACCGGGCGCTGAGAATCGCCGGAAAATATTCTCCAAAAGTATTCCTGCAAAATTCCAGCCGCCCTTCATCCTCACCCGATAGCAGTGGCAGATCGAAGAGCATCCATACTTCTTATCACGTGGTACAATAATAGATATAAAAAATTAATTTACAAAGTTGACGTCTCTGGAGCACATCACGCTTTATGAGTGGGAATGCTTATGAGCATCATGTTCTCTTCTCCGAAATCCACCACTATATATCCTTCGTAGGGTATTCGGTTTGGCCTCGCTCGCGCCCACTTGGCACTAAGCGTGTGCGTGCCGTTCAGGTTGAGATCGCCAACCCAGCAATTCCGTCCAGCGCCGGCATGATAGGCTGTGATTCCGATTGGCTGCGAGGAACCATCGAGGTAGATATTGGCATTGTTGACAGTCATCTTATGTTCATCTATGACAAAGATTGCACATGTGGTAGACGCAGCAGTATTCGCCAATAGTAGCAGAGCTAACATAAAAATTACAGGTGTATATCTAAGTCTCATATTCTTTTGCTAGGAGATAGTAGTATTTAAGGATTTTTTAAACTAGTGTTCTAGAATAAAGATTTTAAATTTTATTACATGCACTACAATAAAAAATATGTCAAGGAAAAAATTGTACTCGATTAGCCTTAAGGAAGAAAATCAAGAGGAACTAAGCCAATATCTTCGTCGAGGAAAGGCTTCTGTAAGAAGTCCGACTCTGACCAGGATATTGCTTCTGGTAGATGAAGGGCGGCCTGACAAGGAGATAGCCGAAACATTAAGGGTTAGCAAGTCCACAGTCAATCGGATGAGAAAGAGGTACTGCGAAAGTGATCTGGATTTTGCATTGCATGAAAAAGCCCGCAGTGGTGCCCCTCCAAAGTTGGATGGAAAGATGGAAGCACAATTAACTCTTCTTGCCTGTTCTGAGTCGCCAGATGGGAGACCAAAATGGACTCTCAGGCTTCTGGTGGATAAGCTTGTTGAGATGGATATCGTAGATTCCATCTCCTACATGAGTGTGCAGAGGCTATTGAAAAAAATGAACTTAAACCTTGGCTAAGACCCGCTGGTGCATAGGAAAGATGATGGGGGATTTCATTTGGTACATGGAAAATGTGCTGGAGCTTTATGAGCAGCCTTATGATCCGAAACGACCGGTTATCTGCTTTGATGATAGGTCGTGCCAGTTGATTGGCGATGCGATTAACCCGATTCCAACCAAACCTGATAGTCCCAAGAAAGAAAATTATGAATATATTTGAAATGACATCTGCTGCATCTTTTTGGCTTTTGAGCCTCGCGTAAGCAAGAGGATCGTCTGTGTTAAGGAGCGTCGGACGAAAGTCGATCATGCAGATTTTATGAAGACGTTTGTTCACCATTATCCAGATGCAGTGACCATTCTTTTGGTCCAGGGTAACCTAAACACACATACAGCTGGTTCATTTTATGAAGCCTTATCAGCCGAGGAGACTTTCGAGCTCGCAAAGAGGTTTGGGTATCCACTATACTCCCAAGAAAGAAAGATGGCTTAATATGGCTGAGATCGAACTCTCAGCACTTTCAAAGCAATGCTCGGATCGCAGGTGTGAAGAAGTTACCCGACGAGGTTAATGCATGAGAGTATGAGTGAAATTCAATCGAAGCAACAGTAGGATGGAAATTAAATAAAGACAATACCAGAGTTAAACTCCAAAGGCATTATCTCAATCTGCAAAATTAATGTTCCAGTACACTAGGTGCAGATATCGCAAAAATGGCCCTCAAGCTATCCGTTCCCGTTTGGAGGTGCACGGTCTGCGGCTACCTCGCGCTCGGAGCCCTCTGAGGTCTGTCCAATTTGCAAGTTCGGAAAGGAGCGATTTGAGCGGGTTATTTAGGCTTAACTTTTCTTCTTGAATTTCATTCAAAGGACGATCTGTGACCGGAAATAAGAAGGCTGAGCTGAATATAGCAGGCACAGTTTGCGCTGCTTACACGCCGGCAATCGAGAAGGCTCTGCGCAGTTTAGACGGCGTAGCCTTCGCTTCCGTCAGCCTGGGAATGAAGATTGCATCTGTAGAGTACGATTCTGAGAAGCTTCGCCTCGCCGATCTTGAAAAGACGATCCGAGATGTCGGCTACGATGTGATTGATGAGAAGGGCGTGCTCAAAATAGGTGGCATGGTCTGCGCCATGTGCATAGGTGCACTGGAAATAGCCCTCAAAAAATTGGATGGTGGTGGTGGAGGTGCATGTGAACCTGGCTTCGAAAAAGCCTATTTCACCTTCAATCCCAGCATGGTTGGCCTGGAGGATATAAGAAAGCTGTTCTTGATACGGGCTGTCAATTCCTTAGCCTCCGTCGGCGAGGAAGCTTTAGTCGATCGAGAGAAGGAGGCCCTTCAAAAGAACTTGGCGGACAAGAAGAAGTGCATCATCATCGGCTTTGCCACAAACCTTTTTCTTATGGCTCTGATGTACCTGCCCGTGCACAAAATCGCCTCCATGCAATTGGCCATGGCGGTTCCTAATTTTATGAGCCTCTTCATGCTCATAGCATCGGCACCTGTCGTTGTCTATTTGAGCCATTCCATCTTCCGGGCCGCCTTGCGTGCGTTTGCCAACAGGAACCTGGATATGGACGTCATGTACAGCATGAGCATTGGCGTGGCCTATGGCTTCAGATTCTCGGGGCCTTCGGGATTGTGTTTACAGCCGGCTTCATGTTCTATGAGACGGCAGTTATGCTGGCATCATTTCTCACGCTGGGCCGCTATTTAGAGGCCAGGGCCAAAGGCTGCACATCGGAGGCTATCAAAAATCTGGTGGGCCTTGTGCCCAAGAGGGCCTCCATTCTTAGGGACAGACGATAGATCGAGGCGTCCGTGGAAAATGCACAGGGATCCAGGCCTGCCGTACATAGGATTGTCAACAGGGCCGTGGCTTATTTCATCCTTACCATCCCTGCAATTGCTTTCTCTGCATTTGTTTACTGATATTTTGTGGCCCATAATATACTCTGCTTTTCTCCCTCACTGATATGGATATCGAAATAATCCCAAATTTGTCTGTGGTGATGATTTCCCGGTGATAGTGTACGAAGTGCGGCAGCGGCGATAGGCATGCTGGGCATAAAGAAGGTTCTCTCCAAGGTTTTGCCGGGAGATAAATTCAATGAAGTCAAGAGACTACAGCAGAACGAGGGCAGGGTGGCCTTTGTGGGCGACGGCATCAATGATGCTTCGGGTTTGGCTCAGGCGGATGTTGGCATTGCCATCGGCAGCAGCACAGATGTGGCCATCGAGCGCTCGTATTGATGAAAGACGACCTCCTGCATGTCGTGGCTACTATGCAGCTCAGCCGTAAGGTAATATCTCGCATCAAGCTGAGCATTTTCTGAGCCTTTGCCTACAATGTGACCCTGGTTTCCGTGGCAGCGGGCGCACTATATCCGACATTCGGCATAACCTTCCGTCTGGAGCTGGCGAGTCTCGCCATGGCTCTCCGCTCTGTGACAGTCATCTCCTTCTCACGCCTGCTCAAAAAGTATATACATTCGACAATATAAAACAAAAATATAGGCAAAAACATTGGAGGCTAAAAAATGGCAATAGATCCTACATGCAAGATGACCGCCGATGAGGAGGTGGCCCGACTTAAGAGCGAGTATATAGGCAAGAGGTACTATTTCTGCGCGTCGGGATACAAGAAGGCCCTTGTGGGTAATCCTGCCAAATAATTGAAAAGCTAGGCCTAGCACAGCGAGCCAACGTTTGATTTTTCTTTTCGTTCTTCTGCAGCCACTTGGTATATCCCCGTCACCACGCCAACCAATGCCGGAGCCAAAAAGAAGCCGGCGATTCCGGCGGCAAGGCCGCCTCCCAGGAATGCAAGCAGCACCAGCAGCGGATGCAACGAGGACTTGGCATAGACGATGTAAGGCCGGATAACCAGCTCCGCGATGTGGACCAGAATCGAGGCGGCCAGGAAAAAGAGCCAGGCATCCAGTGGACCGATCTCGATATATCGACCCATCGCCGTGGGTATGAAGACAAGCCATGTCAGAAATGGCACCATCCCTGCCAAGAAGACGATGCTGGCCATGGCGAAGGGTCGGGGAACCGCAAATAGGTAAAAGATGGCCACAGATGTAACCCCGCCCGCGATGGCTGTGTAGATGCTGCCCATATAAACACCGCAAAGAATGCTGTCTATTCTGACCAGGCAGCGCAACTCAAAGCTGCCGTTTTCCAGATTGAAAAGCTCCTTTACGGCTTGAGATAGCCGGTCTCCATCGAGTAACAAAAAGTAGCAGACGCAAAAGGCGATCAAGAAATTGACAACCCCCAGGGTAATGGTGGAGCCCAAACTGAAGACTGGCAGGCTGGCCAAAAGATTGAGGACCATTCCTATCAAATTGGCCAGGCCCCGAGAGATTTCATCGAATATTGCTTGCGGAATATGGACTATCGAGATAAATTCGTAGATTAGGGAGACGATCTCCCTCTTATGGCTCTCCAGCCACCTGATCTGGTTTGATGTCTCGATGACGCCAGTAGCAAAGATCGCTGAGAGCGGAACGACAATGCAGATGATGGAAGCCAGCGAGCCTATACGTTGATTCTTTCCGAATATATCACGCACTGGTCGGCCCACATAGGCGAAGACTAGGCCGAGAACAAGGCCATCGAGAAGTGGCCAGATGTAGTAAGAAAGCAGGATGATAAGGCCTAGCGTAAAGACTATTAGCCAATTTTTTTCTCCCAGGCGGATTGGCAGATCAAGTTGCATGGATGAGTCTGCCATTATGGTCGGTAGGATATCAAACTTTGCGATAGTTTAAGCTGGGATTTTAACTTGGTTACCTTGTATTCAGTTACTATTATATATTAATTATATTTAATATAAAATCCGTATGGCATATAAATATGGCAATATTTCGAAATTGATTCCTAATTCTTGGAAGCAAAATTGCGAATGGTTCGCCGCATTTTAAAGAGAACGCAAATCGAATATAAATTATTCTTTTGCACCTCTACCAGATCAATTGCTCATATAGTCTTTTAATATATAAATTATATATTTTACAGAAATAGCTAGGGAATATGAGCGTAATTGCGGCGGCGCATCTCACAGTAGAGCTGGCTGGGCATGCGAAATGTCGCCGCATGAAGATGGAAACAGGTCGCAGATCCACTTCTAAGTTAGATACGTGTGTACTTTATCCCCGCGGCAGAGCAGCGGGGTATTACTGATAAATAATGAGGCCGAAATCTTTAAATTGTCATTCAGATAAGCATGAAATTCTAATCTGGATAAGTCAAGTAAGTCCCAATTCTTATTGCCTAATCGCAAGTCCCATTACGGAATCTTCTCTCCAAGATCATTGAGATATGGACATCGGCGCCATTTCTCCTCTTGCGGACATCGTGCTATTTGCAGTCCGCTTTCTCTTAGAGGTCATTTGGTCTTCGGTGGCATTTAAATACTTCGAAAGCCTCCCTTTATATACGTCTTCACTCTCGATGCTGCTAAGTATAGGGTCCAGAATCCCCTCTGCAGACCATTTTTTCAGCCTTGTATGGACGGCCAAATAAGATCCATATTTGCGGGGAATCTCCGTCCAGATGCAACCGGTCTTCAACACATATCGGACTGCGTCTAGGATTTTCCTATCTTCTATTTTAGGCACTCTATTATATGGCTGTAGCGGAATGTATTGCTTCACATAGTCCCATTGGGTATCGCTCAATTCCTCGAAGTTATCAAGGCCTTTTCTCAGATATTTGCCGACAAGATCAAGAATTGTCTGATTATCCTCGCTGGGAAAACGCACCGAAACAGAAAGCTCAACTTTGCTTTCAAATATTTTTTTAGGGTATATACTCTTTTGGTTGGGCCCAATTGGGCTTAAATTAGGGTAAGCATCGAAACGCCATGGTGGGAGTTTTTCGCCCTCATGGCCCAATATTCTATAGGAGAACCAATCATTAAATTCCGGATGATTATGAATCCGATCTCCCAAGGATTTTATCAATATCGTCAATAGTCTTTCGACTTCTTTCATGGAATAGAATTCTATCCAGATTATTCCTGCCTCGTTCTCTTCGCAAGAGTTGCAGGTCCTTATCTTTGCGTCCCATAGCGTTAATAGAAGTGGCGCAATCCGTTCATCCACCTCTATGAAATCCTGCTCCCCTGGATAGTAAACTGTAGTCTGTTTATGGTCAAAAGTAATTTCCTTTCCCCCCGCTCAATTAGTGACTGGTTGCTTCTCCATCCAAACGCACTATTTTATTATGCTATTTTCAATCTATAAAAAGTTTACTAAAATAATTATCATCAGGATGTATTTATTGTGAGAATTATAGCAATAAAAATTTCTCATGCAATATTTCCGTGCATAGAATATTTTTATTAAATTAACTAATCTGATCGACCTTGGTAAGCTCTAAGAACAAAATAGGACGGCGTCGTACGCGAAAGATTTGGATTTTTGTCGCAATACCCCCTATGCCTGCATCGGGGTGCGCCGCCGTTTGACTTTGGGAAAAGCAATGGAAGCAAATCGATCGGTCTTAGCTGGTTCGTTTTTCTGGAAAAAAGATTGCTCTGAATATGGCATAATGGATCACGGAAATATATCGAGTGATGAAAACGACCGTTATCCAGAATACTCATCATTTTCCAAAGATATTCAAGACCTCTTGCGCTTGTGAAGACTGGGTTTACAATCTAATTATTAGAATCTATTTCATGATAAAACCAACACTGCCGCATCCGTCGGAAATGCGATGATGGTAAAAAGAAAAAATTGAGGCGCACCTCCGTTCCACATGACATGGCACCCTAAACCTTCTTCAACTCATGAACCTGCCAGTCCTGCCAGGTGTAAATTCGGACGTCGAATCCCATGATTTGCAGAGCAAACCACACGACTGAAGCCCTATAAAAATCGTCCGAGTAGACCACTGTTGTCCGGCTGGCGTTCAACCTGGCGAATATATCTTTGAGCCCAGCACCCGCCTTCAGCCTACCCTCTTCCAACACACTTTCCGGGCTGATGACAGTGGCATTGCCTATTCTTGCCTTGCCATAGTCCTGAAAGCTCCTTGCATCCACCATCTGGGCCTGACCGGACTTAACAAAATGATAATCGGCCAAGAGCTCCTCCTGAGGGCACGCAGCATAGCGGACAGGTGAGCGCATATTCTCCTTCGTCTCCATGGGCAAGCTTGCCGCGATCCAGTTGTCCAGTCCGCCATCCAAGGCTTTTGCATCCTTATGTCCCAAGTAGCGCAGCATGCAGAGGACGGCCGCTGCCTCTCCAGAGCTGAAGGCGTCGCTGTAGACCATCACGGCATCCTCGCGGGAGATGCCAGCCCCGCCCAAAATCGCTGCCAGTTCCGAGACTGTGCGCAGCGTTCCATTCTCATAAAAAAAGCTCTTAGCAGGAATGTGTTCGGCTCCTCTGATGTGAGCCTCGCCCGGGGATCGACTGCTGGATACATCCAGCATCACATCCTTCTCAGAAACGGCATCCAGGGACTTGAGCATCCCGGGCGTCGGGAACAAATCCGCTCTGCTGCCGAGCGCTACATGTACACCGCTAGTACTTGCAGCTGAGATGAGAGTTGTGCTGTTGACGGTTTTGTTTACAGTTTCGCCCACATGCGGGCCTGTATGGAAACTTCCGGAACTAAAGCTGCTCGATTTTGTGTTCTGATCTGCGACTGCTCTCACCAGGGGGGCATCCCAGTTCATGAAGGCCTGAGCCGATGCAGTCCAGGATTCATCGCCTCCACCGCAACCTCCCACAGAGCAAGCTCCCTCTGCCCATGGAGTCATAGCAGATGCCGCTATGATAAATATCAGCAAGGATAGTGAACTGGTCTTCATCGAAAACATTCCTCTCCACTCTTATATCTAATACTAATCATATTATTATAACAACCATGATCTGAATCAAGCTGGTAGTCGGCATTTGCACAGCTACGCGGGCTTGACGGCAATGACCTTTATGCTCAAGACCGAATCGGCCACTTCCTTCTGCTGCTCGGCGGAGATCCTGGGCCTCTCGATCACTGTCGACCCGGATGTCTCACAGAGGAGCGATTTTACAGGAAAATTCGATTCATCCACCACATTAACCTCGGAGAAGCCCACACTTCTTATGATCTGCAGATACTCATCTTTCATGATAGCCCCGGCCAGGCAGCTGATGTAGGCTTTGCTGGACCTCTTCACGAAATCGGGAAGCTCTTTGGTCAATACCACATCAGATACCGCCAGCCTTCCGCCAGGCTTGAGCACCCGAAAAGCCTCTCGGAAGACCATCTTCTTATTTGGAATGAGATTGATGACACAGTTGGATATGACCACATCCACATAGCTGTCCGCCACTGGCATGTTTTCCAGGTCCCCTTGGCGAAAGTCAATATTGGCATATCCGGCTTTGCGGGCATTGGACCGGGCTTTTTCCACCATTTCCGATGTTATATCCACGCCGATGATCTTTCCCGAGGCACCCACCCGAGAGGAGGCCAGGAAGCAATCGAATCCCGCTCCCGCACCCATGTCCAAAACAGTCTCCCCAACCCTCAGAGACGCCAAGGCAACCGGATTGCCGCAGCCAAGTCCCAGGTTCGATCCCGGGGGCGCGGCAGAGATCTCCTCCTCAGAATATCCCATACTCTTAATTATCTCTTCAGAAATATCGGCACATCCGCCGCAGCTTCTAGACGAATAATAAGATGTAGCCTGTTTTGCAATGCAAGCATAGCCTTCTTTTACAGCTCTCTTGATCTCCTTTTCCTTAATTGTCATTAGAACCTCCCGGTATTGATTATTAAATTTTTGCGATTGACCTTTGACTGCGGAAATTGCATCTCATCATCATGATCATAGGCTTTTATTAAGGTTTCCTTCTCGCGATAATTGGTAAATACATGTGAGGACATACGGATCTTAAACAGACATGAATAAGAAGCGAAAAAAGACACATCAGTTCATTGGTCTGCTTGTTTCTCTTTTTCAAAAGGCTCGTAGTCGCCGATGTTCTTAATGAGCGTCTGATGCCTCATCCACAAGACGATGATGGCGGCCAGAGAGGCGACCAGCCAGACTGCAAACCAAAGCCGCATAATTTTCTCAGTCCAACCTCCTTGTGAGTGGATAAAGGCAGCTGCTCCCAGGGTTACTATGGTGGAGAAGAACAAATTGGCAGAAGGTGCCATACCATCCCGATAAGAGGCGCAAAAGCGTTCCCATTCCTTTTCCGCCTTGCCTGCCAAAGAGACCGGATTTCTGCCCAAGAAGATTCCTACGCGCTTGATCCGAGAGTCGGCGGACATGATATAGAGATCGTAGCTAATAGCCACAAGAGGAACGAAATATAGCAGCCAGAATATGTCCGCGATATCGATTCTCAAATTGACGGAGCTAAGGCCAAAGAGGACAGTAATAAAGGCCAGCTTCATGGTGATAAGCTGCGTGCGCTCATTTTGCGTTCTTATTTTCTCTTCATGAAGTGCGCGCAAAAACTCCTGGTCGTTCTCCTCCATCGCTATCTCCCCCTTGCTAAGATATGTCTCAATTCTATTAATAATTTTTGCATGTAATTGATAAACAATATAGGAAATGATTTAACCTCATCCGGCCCAATAAAGGCCAGATGAAATCGATGGGCCAGGTATTGGAAACTTCTGCAAAGATTCGCAGCATGCAGATCCGAGGAGCGGGCCAAATTGCCACAGCAGCCGCAGCAGCACTACGAGACTTCTCGCGGGCAGTGGAAGCACAAAGTCTTGAGGATTTCAACCTACAGATGAAGAGGGCAGCCGATATCCTTCTTAAGACCAGGCCTACTGCGGTTTCCCTTTCCAACGCCATACGCATGGTGATGAAGTACGGGGCAGATGACCTTGCTATGGCCCGTTCTGCTGTGGTTCTTAACGCCAATCGTTTCATCGAAAGTTCCGAAAAGGCTCTAGAGAGGATTGGCCAGATCGGCAGTCGCCGGATCAGGGATGGTGATACCGTGCTCACTCACTGCAATTCTCTGGCTGCGCTCTCGTCATCAGTACAGCCCATAAGTCGGGAAAGAAGATCAAAGTGATAGCCACCGAGTCGCGGCCTCGATTTCAGGGCATCACCACCATCGGCATGCTGGATCAGCTCGGCACCGAGACTGAGCTGATTGTCGACTCGGCGGTAAGAAGCGTCATGAATGAGGTAGATCTGGTGGTAGTGGGTGCAGATGTGATAACTGCCAATGGAACTCTGGTAAACAAGATCGGCACAGCCCAGATCGCCCTCTCTGCCCATGAGGCCAGGACGAGCTTCATGGTGGCCGCCGAGACTTACAAATTCAGCCCCCAAACAATTTTTGGCGAACTGGTTGCCATCGAGGAACGCGAGGCCAGGGAGGTTTTGCCTGACATTCACAAATACAGCCACGTTAGAGTGAGAAATCCGGCCTTTGATGTCACGCCCCACCAGTATATCGACCTGATCTGCACCGAGGTGGGAGCCATACCACCGGAGATGAGCTACCTGATCATCAGGGAGCGGCTGGGCTGGGAGATGGACGAGCAGGGATAATCCCGACGGAAAATTCTGGCGAATCTGATTAATTCAGTCCTGGCTTTTATTTGGAAAAAGACCTTAAGCATCTATCTTTTCATCCTTCGCATGGCAACCAACATGGCAAAAATTGGCACAATTGCCCCCAAGGCAGGGGCGTTCTGGGCCATTTGCTTGGTCGGAATGTCGGCTTGGGTCTGATGGCCTTGGTTTGTCCAGGATGCATTATTTGCCGCTAGCACATTAATGAAGGCGGTTTTCTTGCCGGATGGCGATCCCCTGGCAGCAGCATCCACCACAAAGGAGTAGTTGCCAGGCGGAACATCTGCGGCCTCGACTGTGCAGTTATATTCGGTCACGCCCGCAGGAAATACGTTTTTTATCATCTTCGGACAGGAGAAATCCGACCCGTCTGTTTTGTTCTTGAAGACCAGCTCTACATAGGCTCTCTCGCTGCCCAGGCCCTTGACAGAGACTGTGAAGTTGGCTTCGCTGCCCGGCGTCATCTCAATGGGCGAAACATCAATCACCTGGAACCAGACGGAAGCACCTGCCTGGCCTGTCAGGAGCAAGAGGAGTGGAATTAGAAGAAGAGAGAAGTGTGTTTTCATGAGCAGTAGGTTGTCTGGAAGATTATAAAGAGGTTTCGGAATCCTTCACCACAGCAAGAACCCGGCATACCTCGCTGCATACACCATGCCGACCACTATCACCAGTAGCCCGAAGAACTTAGTCGTCCACCTTCCAATGGAGACATACTTCTCCCCGATCCTCCCGCCCACTGTCCGAGAGAAAGTGGCAATGGGAATTATGGGCACGCCATGCCCAATTCCGAATACGAAGAGCATCACGCCTCCTGCCAGAGGGGTGATATTTTGCGAGGCCAGCCAGATCAATACAGGCAGCACCATGGAGAGTGCACAGGGCGCCCAGCCCATGGCAAAGAAGGTGCCAAGTGTGAAGGCTCCAATAAAAGCGGAGTGCTCGAAAAGGACGAGGGAGACTTCCACCGACCTTTGCAGCAGGCTCTTCTTAGTCTCGCAATACCCTCCTAGATCAGGCCAAATTCGAGTTGTCAACGGCTCCAAGATATCTTCCAGGGGTTTGATGTTGCTGATGCCGAGGATGATCATGATCAGACCGGCTGCCAGGTCGAAGAGCTTCGAGTCACGAATGAAAAGGCCCACCCGAGAGAGGAACAGCCCCAACACAAAGAAGACTGCAGCCATGCCCAAGGTGAAGGCAATGCCCATCATGAAGCCCTCTCTTGAGGTGGAGACGTTCTTTCTCAGATATTCGTCCTTCCTGCGCACCGTGAGAACATAGGAAAATACCGCAATCATGAATGCGATAGAGCATGGGGCCAGCGATGTCACAATGCCTGCCGAAAACATTTTGAAGACTGTCACTTCCTGCCCGAAGACCTCTCCTTTCAGGTCATTCCACTCCGAGCCGCCCACATCTTGCAGTTTTTGGTAAAGCTTCTCAGCGCTTCGTACGCCGTCTAACTCACCCTCGCCTACTCGGTAGACGTGATAGATTTCGGAGATGTTGCCCTCTTTATCGATGAGAAGGAGTGTCGGATTAGAGGAGCCGCCCCGTATATTCCAGTAGTTGAGATAAATGCTTCCGATAGTATAAGGCTCGATGTCCTCAACCCAGGGCCAGGTGACATTGACCTTCCACCACTTCTCTGCCAGGGACTTGCCGTCTCGTGAGTAGGAATTCTTCCTAAGGTTCAATGTGACTATCTGGATGCTGGGGTCGATGGTCTTGAGCTTTGCCAGTTCCTCCACCTGTCCTTTCAGGGACTTTTCGCATTCAACGCATAAAGGGATCTCGATGTTGGTGATATGCAAAATAAGGGGCGAACCGCGAAAGTCGGCAAGAGAAAAGTTCTTTCCATCGACTCCCACCGCAGTAAACTGCGGGGCCTTGATGGCCTCGCTGGCAAAGACGAAGCAGGAAAAGAGGCAAACGACAGCCAGGGTTAAAAAGAACACAAGAGCTGCCGAGTGCAGCATTTTTTTGTCGGGCAATATTGCCGCCACCTTCACATCCATGCGGCTCTATTCTGTTTGTAGTAGTAGATTGAATCCTTCACGTAAGCCTCGATCTCTTCCTGGCTCATGGCATCGATTTCGCTATGCCAGGCTACATCTACTGTTCCATCTGGACCCTTGGCAAAGGTGATGAAGATTGTCGTTGGAACATATGATTCTCCGCCGACTGGATCACAGACATCCAGGATGGCAATTGCCTTTTCAATGCTGCTTCCTTCTGCCAGCACATCATAGTATTTTAGATCCTCTCTAAAACGTTGCACTGCCGCTTTGATTCTTGGCACCTGGGTCAGGCAGGGCACGCAGCTGCTGCTATGAATCAGGATGAGCACCGGTTTTTCCTTGAGGGCTTCCATTACCCAGTCAGGATGCTTTGCCTCTGAGCCGGAGTTTTCATGCTGGTCGGGATATGTCGTCCACCAGTCGTCATCACCGGATCCTACTGCTTGCGCCGGACTGTAGCTGTTCCAATCCTGGGAATGGGCTGTATTCGCTATTACGAATGCCACCATCGAAACAGCCGCCATTACCGCTAATGCCAATAATGCTAAATTCTTGGACTCACTGAACATGACTTAAACCCCCAAAATACCTTCCGCTCTTTTCATCTGCTAAATATTTAGAGCTTGTCAATAACTTGCCTTGGAACTCATTTAAGGACATCAAGAGTTCAATTTGGCTCGGTTTTGGCGAAAGATCGATAAAAGACCTTGCAAATATCGCCCGCCTTCGGACTCTTGCAACCATAACATAGAAACATTAACAGAAATAAAGATGTGGCGCTTCATATTTATTGTTTTTGGGCGACAAAGTTCAAAAAAGATCGATGCGGTTTATGGTGCGATAACAAGAAAAAAGAATAAGTTCATATAGATTCACTGGCAGCAGAATAACTAATCACAGATTTTAAGAGTTAAGTAAAAATGTCGGAAGAAAAACGACCACAAATCAGGGCTATCCAACCTCTGACTACAACAGCTGATCGACTGTCGGAAATCGCGATTCCACTTTATTGCAGGATTTCCAGTTCATCGAGAAGATCGCCCGCTTCGATAAAGAGCGCATTTCGGAAAGGGTGGTGAATGCCAAGGGCGCCGGAGCCTTCGGCAACTTCCGAGTCTACAAATCAATGGCCAGTTACACCAAAGCCAAATTTCTCCAGGATCTGAACGCTATAACTCAGGTCTTTGTAAGCCGTTGCCGAAGGCATGGGCTCTGCAAACATTGTCCAAGATGTGAGAGGGATTTGCAGTAAAATTTTACATAAAGGAGGACAACTACGATCTGGTAGGAAACGCCATACCGGTTTTCTTCATCAGAGATGCCATGAAATTCCCGAATCTGGTCCATTCTGTAAAAGTGGAGCCACACAACAACATTCCGCCCTCATCTACAGGCCACAACAACTTCTGGGATTTCATATCGTTGGCCCCTGAATCGACGCATATGCTCAACCTGGGAAGAGCTGTGGCTTTGGGACTTGAGCTGGATAATTAGAAAAACTGAGAGGACTAGGTCGGCTGCCATTTTTCAGCCGCAAGGTCCTTTTTCATCAGAATTTACTGCCTTGATGGTGCAGTTGTAACTCCAAAACCTATACAATTCTCATCATGAATCTGGTTAAGGAAGCAAAAAGGGTTTATTGCATCGGGAAAGTACTTATTCCAGAAGTATACATGCTAAGTGCCCAGGATATCCAGGGATTAGGCAATAACGATATTTGTAGCTAAAATTAGAGCGGGGTTTGCCAAGCTGGCCAAAGGCGCAGGACTTAAGATCCTGTCTCGCAGGAGTTCGCGGGTTCGAATCCCGTACCCCGCATTAATCTGCCAGAAATCCACTAATATAATACTAAGGAATCTATTTTACATTTTAGTGATTTATTTGTGATTCACACTGGAAGCAAAAAAACAGGGCGAAGGGCTCTGCTTTCATCTCGCCAGCGACGGATGATGCGACTTCCATTACCTCTGCGAGTCGACAAGATCGGCCGGAAGTCCGTGGACAACCTCGTTGAAAATTGATTTGTTCCACCCAATCACTCAGCTCTTGACCGCCAGCATCCTCTCAATCGACCGGCGCGCCCTCACAGCAATCTCCTCGGGTACAGTCACCTGAGGCTCCAGTGTCTGCAGCGCCCTCAAGACCTCAGCCAGGCCTGTCTTTTTCATATTCTGGCAGATGGCGTTCGTGCTCAGCGGATAAAACCCCTTCTCGGGATTCTCCTTTTTCAGCCGGTAGATCATGCCTGTCTCAGTGCCGATGATAAACTCTTTCGCAGCGCTGGCTTTGGCATGCCTGCCCATTCCGGCTGTGCTGTAGGCGAAATCTGCCTGATCGATGACCTCCGGTCGGCACTCCGGATGCACCAGTACCTCTGCATTCGGATGCTCCACCCGGGCGGCACGTACCTCCTCTGCGGTGAGATGATCGTGCACGTAGCAGTAGCCGTTCCAGGGAATGATCTTCTTATCGGTATGACGAGCTACGTAAGCTGCAAGATTTCTATCCGGCACAAATATGACCTGATCCTCAGATAGTGAACTTACCACCTGAACGCCGTTGGCGGACGTGCAACAGACATCACTCATGGCTTTTATCTCTGCCGTGGAGTTAACATAACATACCACTGCCGCCGCTGGATTTAGGGTTTTGAGGTCGCGAAGCTGATCTGGCGTGATCATGTGGGCCATGGGGCACCAGGCACCCTTAACCGGCAGAACGACTTTTTTTTGCGGGGAGAGAATGGCTGCTGTCTCAGCCATGAAGTCCACTCCGCAAAAGATGATGACCTCTGAGTCCAAACGGGCTGCTGCCCTGGAGAGCTCAAGTGAGTCGCCCACAAGGTCAGCTACGTCCTGCACTTGTGGTATCTGGTAGTTATGGGCCAGAATGGCTGCCTGACACTCCTCTTTTAGAGCGAGAATCTCTTTTATCATAGCTATCGAGTAGGCTCTCACTAATCGAAACTATTATTTCAACCTATTTAAACAGATCAAACTACGTGCGGTCATCCTGCCTTAATAGGCGTAGGGATTTATACCGGTAAAATTTAAATAACTTAGGTGCCTATAAGCTCACTGGGTGCTTATTATGGTCGCCCCTGGGCTAAAGGCAAGATATGTCGATGTGTACCTCCCTTCTGAGGCTGCAAAACGACAATGGGCGGAGGAAGCAAAGATGGCAGGGCTGCCTATGTCAAAGTTCGTCTTCGCGGTTGTGGAAGCCTTTCGAGCTGCAAAGGATGAGACTCCTTGGTGCGATATGGTCAAAGAGCTCGCCGAAGCTAAAGAGGAGGCACAAAAGCTTCGCACCGAGCTAAAGATGAAGACCATGCTCCTGAAGAAGCTGGATGCTGATGTCTATAAGGCCTGCTATGCCAGCTTCCATGATGTCGAGATGACCGAAGGGACCAGACGCCACGACCAGAAACTAATTAAGATTCTGCAACGCGGCAAGGCTCTTGAAGGCTATGCGATATTGAAAGAACTGGGCGTAGATCCCGGCGAGACTGAGGCAGTGAAGCTGGTGAACAATCAGCTCGAATCCCTGCAAAGCTTCGGTCTGGTGAAGGAAACCGCCCAGGGCTGGAGGTGGATTAAGTGATCGCCACTTCTACCGTGGATAACAATAACGCGAACGACCTCATTCAGAAATTTCATGGGGATTGTGACCTTCGTGGCATTGTCTCGACCATGGAATATGTCTATAGAGTAAAAAGGAGTACTGCGCTTTTCTGAATGCCAGAGGCAAGACACGACTAATGTCCGAGGTGTTCTGTTTGAATAAAGCACGCGCAATATATACAACCTCTTTCGCTTTTGAGCGCAATTTCAGCTCAGACGGTCAAATGGACGCAGACACTTTACGATGATCCTGAAAATGTTACATTCACCAGTGATTTCTCCAAGAGGAGATAACATAGGTGACGATTTTCGACACCATTCGCCTCGCTCCCTGGGAGGTGGGTGCGTTCAAGCTCAGTAATCTCACAGAAGAAGACGGCAGTTTGATTGCAAGCGGTGGTAAAATCAGACTTTGCTTGCCACTGGAGATGAAGGCTACTCTAGCCTGCCGTCTGGGATGGAGGATATCGATCCTGAGAACCGACTCAGATTACCGCATTTTCCTGATTTGCACCTGACTATTCTTATTTCAGCAAGAACGGCTCTCGTTCGCCTGCCAGACCGGGCTCAAATGGCCTGGCAAGCTACTGCAATGCCGGTGCGCTCACCCATGTGGTTCCAGTTGCACCTACAAACGCAGGACCGCCTGACCTGGATGTAGTGAAATATCTACCGCCATCTGCCATAGTAGGTATTACTTGTGCTAGCGTCTGACGGCATTCTGACTCAGAAAGACATCATAAGCAAAACAGATCTTCCACAAAGGACTGTGAGATATGCCCTGGGCAGGCTCAAGGGAGAAGAGATGTCGGAGGAGCGCTTCGGAGCGCTTCTGCTTTCGCGGTGTTCGGCAAAGCCTCTACAGTCTAAATGGAATGGATACGAGGTATATGACCTCGATTGTCATTTTTTCAGGTCTTTCGTTCTTTAAAGGATGCTTTGTGCATCGTGTCTGCCGAAATCTTCTTGCCAAAAATTGCCGCTACCCGCAAGTATTAGTGCATCTTATACGATAGGTGTGAGATAGAGGTGCCGGGATGACTGATCGGTTAAGTGCGCGGCTGCAGACCGCGAGAATTGGGTTCGACTCCCAATCCCGGCCTCATGAAGATCCAAAGTACTATGACTGGAAACAAGGAGAATTTTCAGCCCATACATAACAATCGCATAAATCTATTTGTCTGCGGTCCCACTGTTTATGACAATTCGCATATCGGCCATGCCAGAACTTACATCGCCTTCGATGTGGTGGCACGCTACCTAAAATATAAGGGCTTCAGCGTGTTCTACCTGCAGAACATCACGGATGTAGACGACAAGATCATCCAGAGAGCAGCGGAGACAGGAGCCAGTCCCAGGTCGCTTGCGAGGAGATTCGAGCAGAGATACCTGGAGGACATGCGCGTATTGGGCGTTACTAACGTCAACTATTATGCACGAGCTACTGAGCACATTCCAGAGATCATCGGCCAGATAGAGAGATTGATCAAGTTGGGCTTTGCCTACGAAACAGATACTGGGATTTATTTCGATGAATCTCGGTTTCAAGATTTTGGAAAGCTGTCGCATCAGAGTGCTGAGGATCTAATGAAGCACAGAATTGAGCCGGATCCAACGAAGAGAAATCCGGGAGACTTCTCTCTCTGGAAGAAGCGGCAAGACGGAGAGGAAGTGACATGGGACTCACCCTGGGGCAAAGGCCGGCCAGGATGGCACATCGAGGATACGGCTATCACCGAGACCTACTTTGGGGCACAATATGATATTCATGGCGGAGCTATGGACCTGATATTCCCACATCATGAAGCTGAGATTGCCCAGATGGAGGCGGCTTCAGGTAAAAAGCCGCTGGTGAGATACTGGATGCACACCGGCTTTCTTAATGTTAAGGGTGAGAAAATGTCCAAGTCTCTGGGGAACTTCACAACCATCCGGGATATGCTGCAAAATTATGAGCCTGAAGCCTTCCGTTTCTTCGTTCTTCTGGCGCACTACAGAAGCCCCATCGACTTCTCAGAGGAGGCTTTAGAGCAGGCTCAGAAAAGCCTGGAGCGGATACGCCAGGCCGCAAAGATCATTGAGGAGCAATTGGAGACATCCCCGGCATCCTTTGCGCCTGAACAGATGGATTCCAGCATAGATCCCGGCGTGGCCGAGGCCAAAACCAAGTTTCTGGAATCCATGGATAACGATTTCAATACGCCTTATGCCCTGAGAGCTGTTTTCGACTTGGTGAGGGAAGTAAATCGTCGCATTAATGAAAAGACCATTTCTCGAAAGAGGTTGCAAGATGCGAGTGCGCAGCTTCGGGAATTTGGAGAAATCCTCGGTCTCAGCTTCAATGCAGCATGCAAAAAATTGCCGAAAAAAGCAGAAGATGTAACTGCCAATCTGATCGAGCTTTTGATCGAGACCAGGCAAAAACTGCGCGAGAAAAAGGAGTGGCAGCTTGCTGATGAGATTCGCAGTAAGCTAAACGAGCTGGATATCGTCATAGAGGACGCAAAGGCTGGCGGAGGGAGATATACCTTTAAAGGATCGAACCGCTAAAGGGTCGACAATAGGTTGAAGAGAAATACCAAAGAGAATCACTACTCCAGCTCTTTCTGATCATTGCCCACTTCCCATTTCTTTCCTGGATTATCTGCTCTACGTCCTCATCCTTTAGATGCTTGAATCGTCCCTGCTGGGAAAGGTAATCCATTACTGATGCGAAATCCTTTGAATTCCTATTTAAGATGAACTTGTCGTTTTCCCACTCCACCAGGTACCACAGGTCGCAGTCCACCACCTCGTTGCCGATATCAATGGCGATATCGGGAGGCGTGCCCCACCCCGTCGGGCATGGCGTAAATATATGGATGTAGGATGTCCCGTCTACTGACTTTGCTTTGTTTTCCTTATGAAGCAGATCATGAATGTAGCCGACGCTGGCCGTGGCAGCATAATCAATGTCGTGGGCGGAAAGGTCCATGATCTCCTTCTCCGGAAACTGCCTCATGAAACGGATCTTCAGTAGTCCGGCCTTCCAGCCTTCCTCTCGCAGCACATCCACCACCACCCGACGAGTTTCGGTGATGCTTCCTAGAGTGACCATCACCATCTCGACATCGTCACACCTGTACGTTTCTGTTATTCCCCCGTATCGCCGTCCGAAATGACTATAGATGGAGTCATCCATTTCAGAGATGGCCTTTATGGCATCCGGCACCGCCTTATGCTGCTGATGCTTGAACTCCATATTGTCTGCCGGCCCTGTGCTGAATGCCATGTTTTTAGGGTTGTCCAAGTCCAGTTTATAGGGCGTTTTGAAAGGCGGCAAGAATGCATCTGCCTGCTCGCTTGTAGGAAACTCTACTGTTTCATAGGTGTGCATCAATGCAAAGCCATCCAGGTTTTGCATCACCGGCGTCAGAACACTTCCATTTTCTGCGATGACATAAGACCGTAAAACCATATCCAGGCTCTCTTGGGCATTCTCAACATACACCTGTATCCATCTGCAGTCCAGAAGCGACAGCGAATCCCTCTGATCGTCATAGATGCTCTCTGGCAATGTCAGCGATCGGTTGGCATTCATCATACAGATGGGAAATCTGCAGTCGCTTGCATAATGCAAGCACTCCGCCATGTACAACAGCCCCTTGGGATGATATGGCGGTAAATGTCCTGGCCCAAACGCTGCTGGAACCCATGCAGGCAGACAGAGTCGAATGCTCTGATTCCACATACATGAACTCCGCCTTTAGCGAGCCATCTTCCACCATCTCGGAGAGCCTTTTCGACCGGCATCAGACGCAAGCCTCCTTGATCATCTCAATGGCATCTCTCTTGCAGATTCTGGCATAAATACCGCAGCCTTTGCAAAAGGCATAATCTATCTCTATCTTGTTCTCATCCTCTGATTTGAAGGTGACCCCTTTCGGGCAGCAGAGTTAGCAGTAGCAGCATCTGATACATTCTTTCGGACGGACCACTGGCCTCTCAATTCTCCCGCCTGTATTTTCGATGACTAGATGGCAGGCCTCACAGCAGGGTCCGGTAGGATACTCTGAGATATGTAATGGCTTATTGAACGTCTTAATTGCAGGCCGGCTCAACATCGTGCTCATCTCAGATTCCCCCTGTTTAGTTCATAAGCTCTCTTTAATATCTCGATATTGCCTGCCAAAATGGATATTCTCATGACTGCCTGCATACCTTTGACGGCAGATTCCAGGCTGATAATCCCGAAGACTGCAATGAGAGTCCCAAACATGGCGGTATTTGTGATCTGCTTTTTCAATACCTGCAGCGCCAGGGCTGTGGCATCAAAGGCAGCGATGCAGCTATCAAGGTCTTGCTGTCGATGTACATATTTTTCCGGCCAGATTGTGCTGATAATCACCAGGTCGCTATCTTTGCTATCGCCTGCAATTCCATCATGGGCGAGAGTATCATCCAGTATGACAATATAATCAGAGCTGGCGATTTCACTGCGGTCAGTGATCTTCCTTTCATCAATTTCAGTAAATGCCTGCACCAGCGCACCGCGTCTTTCCGGACCTAATGATGGAACGACCAGTGCGTACATTCCCTGGTAAAGCGATGCCGATGCTGCCAGAAGCCTGGATGCGGTAAAAGCCCTTCAGCCACCTCTTCCATGCCAGCGTATCTCAATTACGAGATCCCTCGTTTGGCTTTGCTTCTCAGTGTAGAGAGTTTCTGCAGAGCATCCTCCAAGGTCTCTATTTTCTTAGCGAAGTGGAAGCGCACCAAATGCCTTACATTCTCCCGGAAAAAGCTGGAGCCCGGAACGACTGCCACGCCCACCTCCTTTGCCATCCATTTACAAAAAGCGGTATCATCCGAACATCCAAACTCGGATATATCCATCATAACATAATAGGCTCCCTGGAGAAAGATGTAAGCAAGCCCTTCCTTATCCAGTCCTTTGATGAAGAAGTTTCTCTTCTCCGTGTACATCTCGCATAGCCCCTCATAATACTCATCAGGAAAGCCAAGTGCTGTGACTGCCGCCTCCTGCAAGGGTGCGGGCGCGCCCACGGTCAGAAAGTCATGCGCCTTTCTTGCACCATCGATGATAGCCGGCGGAGTTATCAGATATCTCAGTCTCCAGCCGGTGGTGGAATAGGTCTTGGATAGAGAGCTGCAGAAAATGGTCCTCTCAAACATGCCCGGCAGAGATGCGAAGTAGATATGCTTGTGCGGTTTGTAGACGATATGCTCGTAGACATCATCGGTTATTGCAAGTACATCGTACCTATCTGCCAGCTTTGCGATGAGCTGCAGCTTCTCTAAAGTGAAAACCTTTCCTGTAGGATTGGAGGGATTGCATAGCATCAATGCCTTGGATCTCTGCTCAAATGTCTTTGTTAGCTCTTCTTCATCAAATGAGAAGTTGGGAGGATGCAATGGCACAAAGATAGGCTCTGCATCGGATAGTATGGCATCTGCACCATAATTCTCATAGAAGGGCGGAAACACAACAATCTTGTCACCAGGATTGCAGATCGTCATCATGGCGGCCATCATGGCCTTTGTGCTTTCGCAAGTGACGACGATTTCTTTCTCCGGGTCGATAGGCATGCCCATAAACCTGGACTGTTTTTTGGCCAGAGCTTACCGGAAATTTTGAGCACACCAGGTTACTGCATACTGATGCCGTCCCTTAATGACGACTTCTTCAAAAGCTCGCAAAAGTGGCTCGGTAGGCTGGAAATCCGGAAAGCCCTGAGAGAGGTTAACGGCTCCATGGGCGTTGGCAATTCTGGTCATTTTGCGGATGACTTATTCTGAGAAACATTACAGCCGACGGCTTAGTGACGACATAGTGCTATTGACCTCAGAGTTAGCTTATCCTTTTATTAGGCTAAATTAATATGCGGGTTTGATGGCTGCCCTTAAATCAACCAATCTCTTCGCTTTGTGTGTCGCCCTCGGCAGAGAACCTTCATCCAGAACAACGACTTCCTTGGATTTGACTTCCATCCTTGTTTTGATTTTCTGGGATACCTTTCCGGTAATTGTGTTCGTATCCTCTTTAGAGCCAGAAATCCTCTCCACTTCCACTTTAAATTTCGTGGTGGAGTTTTCCGTAATGGCTGTAATCCTGTATTCACCCGTAATATCTTCTGCCCCGTGGTGCATCACTCTTGGCATGACCAGGATCCGAAGTTATGAAAGATGCATCCTGCATTATTTCCGTCTTCACTTTGAGTTTCATGACATCAAGCTGCTTTTGCAGCTCGTTCCACATTTTTTTATCCACTCCGCAATCAGCAAGGCGCTCTCTGAATTTCCATGTCTCGTGGAATCAGGAACAACTTCGGTTGTTCCCAAAAACATCCTGAATAAAATGCTATCAGCCAATTCTCTTTCAAGCTGCTCATCTAAAAGACTGCAAAGCTGCGGAATGAATAAACGTCTAAACATTAAGATAACATCGATATTAGGGTGTCCACCGCGTTCAGTATTATTGCAGAACAATATGTTTAGTTTAGGTATGAAATCGTTCCAGTTTATTTTATTCCTGATCTCTACCAATCTATCGCCCAATTATTTGATTCGTTCGTACTCGTGGCGAATAGCAAAGTCGGTCAGGTTTCTCATGACAAATTATATTGTGAAAATAGTATTTATATATTACTATTAAATGGGATTTTTCGGCGTCCTCTTTATCTGGCCGAGAACAATTTCCAAGTTCGTGACCGAGAGAGGATTCCTATCAGATTTATTAACGCAGCCGCTCAAGGCGACCACAGAAATTAAAGCCAGCAAGATAAGCAATGATACAGCCTTATTTTGGAACATTATCTTTTTCCCACACTTAATATATTCTTTAATTTATTTAAAAAAATCGGCATAATTGGTTCAGTTCAAGATTTATTCCGCCAATTTTTCTCTTGATCTCTTGCGATGGATTTGCTGAAGATGCTTCCGCTCTTCGAGGACAAGAAGCTTGCTGTAACTGCCAGAATGGGACCCATGATCATTCCCGAGCCCGTCAGCAGGGCGAAGGTTCCGAGGACTGCTAGAAGTGCTCTTTGCAGTATCCCCGCATCTCCCCTGGCCAGGCGGATGGCCGTCACACCGAGGAGCGCATGGAAACCGGCAATGGCCACTGTGAGGTACACCTCCGACCCAAAGGGAGCACGGGTGAGATTGAAGACCATCTGCGTGAAGATGGCTGCGCTGGTGGCCAGGAAGAGAAATCCGGCCAAAGATCCGGCCAGGCAAAATGAGGTGCGACGAGAGCCGCGCCAGAAGAATAGGAGGGCTACGATCTCCGCAACAATGTAGGGAATAAATATAAGTCCCAGGCTCTGGCCCTCCCATAGATAAACAGATATGATCCGCATAGGCGTGGTAATCCTCTCGGAGAAGTTGGATTTCTCCCGATAACCCACCGCCAGGCCGTAGTGCCCGAGAGGGCCATTTGGCCCGTTTGTGCTATTGCCAATATTACTATAAACCGCAGCATAGTAGCGGGCCGATCTTGGTGCAGATATATTTATCTCAGCGATTTCAATGAAGCTGCTGGGGCTGAAGGGCTCGTAGGTGGCATTGGCAGAATTCTTGTCTTCCGCCATAAGTATTTCTAAGTCAGAAGCTTGCGTGGGCGAGGCCAACTGCTCCGGTAGCAGCCCGTCCGTGTTCAATCCTGGACCCAGGAGCGCCAGGGCGGGAAGAAAATCTCTTTCTTTCGCATCTGATGACTTAAAAAGGGAGAGATAAATGCGCTCTCCCTCCAACAGATCAAAGCAGTAGTAATGCACGCCGTCTCTCTCAAGAGTGCCATAAACCGCCCAGGACTCGCCCGGATCTGAGAATTGCATGGCCGTGGAGATATTTTCATTTCCCCCTGCCATGAGGGGTACGTGGGCAGAAGCAGGAAAAGCAAGCGAGAGCATAACCAGCAAAGCGACTGAGTGGAGAAGGCACAGTTTCACAGTTATGTTGAACATCCGATCGATATTCAATATTTCGGTGTTGTGCCGCATAGTTATTATAGTATTATTTATTTGAGCTAACATTCATTATTTAGTTTAACATAATTATCTATACGCTAATAAGTATATTTTACAAAATGCATGCTCCTTCAATTTCTGAAATCACTCTATTGGGTGAAGCTGCTCTAACAGTCTCACCAAAGATCCGCTTTATCGATGAGAAGAGTCCTTCAATTGCCCACTGTCTCTCATACTGATGCATTTGCCTCCAACCTTTGTATCCCATTTTTGATATTCCAGAACAGCCATTGACCTAGTGGATTCTTCTTTGTCTACAACTGCGTTCCCTCTTATCTTAATACCAGGACAATCTGCACCGCTCGATTTCATAAATTCAAATGCGTCTTTCGGGATCAGAATCGAGGAGAATGTGGTTTAGAGTTGGATATGCGAATCTCGCATTAAATCGCGCATGAGAATGGCTTAATCCGAATTTTAATGCGCATGTCATTCCGATTGCTCATCATAGCATCTGACAAGGAATGCGGCTTCTGGCACGTTCCTCCGATCAGCCTCTGCTATGGAGCAGCGGAATTATTCTTTGTAGCCTGTGATGCTCTCGAAGATCTCCCTCAACCGTCCTGCCGTCTCTGGCGAAAGCCTTCTGTCCACGGCATTCAGGAAGGTCTCCGCACACTGCGGCGCGATGCACAGCAGGCATTCCGAGCCGTCCATGGCTCGCTCTGCCAGATACTTCAGGTTTTTATCGGACAGCTTCTCCAGCCGGGACAGAAAGTCGTCCCTGTCGGTTATGTAGTATCTGGAGATGGAAGTGAGCAGGCCGCCAGAAGCTTCCGGCTCACTATATAGTGCCAGCTTCTTCAAGATCGAGATATCCTTTCGATTGAGCTTTTTCATCGTCATACTCCTTATGACTGCCAAAGCAAATATTGAGATACAATACCCAAATGAACTGATAAGAATATAGCTTTGTCGAAAGTCTGTCCGACTTAACAGGTACTTGCGCGCGTGTGCATGGCTACCTAGATGAAGAGCTGCTGCTGGTTAGGGAGTTATGTCTTAGGCATGGTGGCCAGCCATGAAAAACATGAGAAAATTTAGAGAAAAGCGAGAACCCTTGAGAGGCCCTCCCTTATCCGTAATTAAACGCCCGGACCGGGATTCGAACCCGGGTCGAAAGCTCGACAGGCTTTCATGATGGGCCGCTACACCATCCGGACAATAGACAGATCCCGCCTCCCAGATTCGAACCGGGGACATCGCGGTGACTGCGCGCAGCACCTCTACGGTGCGAGACATACTACAGCCGCGCACTCTACCAGGCTGAGTTAAGGCGGGCCTCTCGCTACCAGGTTATTCCTTGTACTTAAGCCCTTCGAGCCTGAAGCCTGCAAAGCATTTTTTGGCAGGGCGGTTCGATGGCAAAATATAATTATCGGATGCGATTTTGCAGGTGATTTGATGCTCATAGGAATTATGTCCGATGCCCATGACAGCATCCAAGGCGTCAAGGATGCTCTGCGGGTTTTTTCTCAAAAGAAAGTGGACTTGGTGCTCTTTGCCGGTGACATGATCGGCTCCGGCAACTGCTACACATTCGAATGCTTTGGCATTCCTGTCAAGCTCGTCTACGGAAATAACGACGGAGACCGGGTCGGTCTGGCCAGGGAGTTCGCACGCGTGGGCTGCGAGTACCTGGGCGACTTTGGGGGGATTGAGGCAGGCGGCCTGAAGATCGCACTCATGCACGGCACCGATGAGCCGCTGGTAGAGGCTGTAGTAGCCTCGCAGCTTTACGATGTCGTGGTCCGCGGCCATAATCATTGCGCTGAGGTGACAAGGCACGGTAAGACGCTCCTCGTCAATCCCGGCGAGATATGGGGTCACGTCACTGGGTTTTCCAGCATCGCAATCCTGGACACCGCCAGCCTTGAGGTGGAACCAATTGAGTTGGGCCGGTTCAAGACCTTCCGGGAGATCATCAAATAATGATGCAAGGCACCTTTGTCCATTCTTTGGGTCGCTATCTTCTCGTAGATATGGCCGGGCCAAAGGCGAAGAGAATCTTTTTTTCCCATGAAAGGCCGGTAGAGACTTCCGAGCTAGCAGAAGGGATTGTCGCCCATCTGGAGAGGGGCGCGCCCTGCCCAAAGGCGGAGCTGGATATGTCCGCACGCAGTGAGTCTCAAAAGCAGATTTATGCCGTGGTGCAGTCTATCCTGCGCGGCAAAACTAGGACCTACGGCGAGGTCGCCGCCCTTGCGGGTCGACGGGGGGCGGCCAGGGCTGTAGGCCGGGCCATGGCCTGCAACCCCTTCGCTATTCTTGTGCCCTGTCATCGCGTGGTCGCCAGAGATGGGCTGGGAGGCTATCTCTGGGGCAAGGAGATGAAGAAGGAGCTACTCCGTCTTGAAAGGGAATCGAGCACGAAATAATCCTCGTGTGAGACGATTAGTCCTACTGTGCATGGGAAGCCTGGTCGCACCTGATGACCGCTTCCTCGGTAGGGCAAATGCCGTTGAACAGTCGCTCACAAGGAAAAAGCAAGATCTGCCTTAGCGGAAGATGACATGCCATCTTTTTGAAACCTGAGCCTCATATTTTTTCAGTTGAGTGAGTGGCATGGCTGAGGTTTATGGTCAGCTCACCTATGTTCATGATGTAGTTAAACATGCGCTCCAGACTGCTCGCCAGGACCAGCCGAACTAACATCTCCGATTTGTCTTTACGGCCGGATGAATCGGCTATTCCCTCCGCATGCTTCTGACTCTCTTTGATGCTGTCGATAAGCTCATTGGCCTTGTTGGAGTTGGTCTGCAGCAAATAGGACATAGAGTTGTCAATCAGGCCGCACAGTAATGAATCCATGCGGGATAGCTCCGCTTTCAAATCCTCGGGCAGGCTGTAGCTTTGCTGGCTGGCAATCTCTGCAATGCGATGTGCGTGGTCCGCTATGCGCTCCAGGTTGGACGCCGCCTGCATATAATTGAACGCTGTGATGGGATTGAGAGTCTGTTGCCTCACGGAACCCGATCTCAGGATCTCAGTGAACTGTCGAGAGATAAGAAGGTTGAGCCTGTCCACATCATTGTCTCTCTGGATCACATCAGCAGCCAGTTCCTCGTTATTATTTAAAAGGCTGGAGAGCGAATCGGTGATCATAGATTTAACTACTGTTCGGATTCTTTTCAACGCCCTCTCCGACTGGAGCTCCTCAGAGCTTAACAGATCCTGAATGACAACCTTGTTAATGGTCTCTTCCAGAATCTCGGGGCCGATGAGTTTGTTGACTATCTGGTGCAGGTCCTTTTTCTGGATAGAGGACATATGCCCTGATGTCACTTCAATGGTTCTATAGCCCCCCACGTAGCACCCAATGATATCCCTTACCAGATGCTCTCCCTTTTTGTCGCCTATGTCCAGGCGAGCCCTTAGGTCGCGCTCGGAGCGATCTGTGGATAATGTTAGAGCTCCATTATTCCCCTGATTGATGTAAATTATCGAACCTGCAGAAATGCCGTTCTTTGTCGCCCAGCTTTTGGGAAGGGAGACGATAAAGGTTGACTTGCCGGTTCTCTGTACCTTTCTTGTGTCCATAAATAACCCTAATTGAGATGTTCTCTCTTTGCTTCCACCATATATACGATGGTCTCACAAATATTACAAATATGATCACCGGTCCTTTCCAGTTGCCGGTTCACCATGAGCAGAGCCGTTCCTTCTTTGATTACATCAGGTCTTTCAATAATTATTTTCAGGAGCTTGGTTCTGGCTTTGACGTAAAGACCATCGATCTCATAATCCCATTTGGTGACCTGTCTGGCCAAATCTACGTCGCTATTCATGAGGGCCTCCATGGACTGTTCAAGCATCTTTTTGCTGATATCCGCCATACGAGGAATATACTCCAGCTTTGTTATCTGAATCTTATTTTGCAATTGCGTGGTAACTCTGGCCACATCTACGGCCAAGTCGCCGATCCTCTCCAAATCGATGCCGATCTTCAGGATGCCTATAATGCGTCTCAGATCCTTGGCCATCGGTTGCTGCAAAGCCAGGAGCTCCATGCATAAATTCTCTATTTTCAGGCTTAAATCATCCATTTCTTGATCATTTTTGATGACCTCTCTGGCTAGATCCATATTTAAATCACTCAAGGCTAAAACAGATTTATCTATAGCGTCTCCAACTCGATCTGCCAGATCTTTTGTAAGATTTTTCAATTCATTCAAATCTTTGCGATACCGCTCTCGATACTGGCTCATCTTATCTCCCTCAAAACCTCAGCTATTAGCCAAATCTTCCTGTGATATAATCTTCAGTGCTCTTTATCTTCGGCATCTCAAAAATGTGTTTTGTCTTTCCCACCTCGATCAGCTCGCCGAGCAAGAAGAAGGCGGTATGGTCAGAGATCCTGGCTGCTTGCTGCATGTTATGGGTCACGATCACCTGGGTATAGTTGTCCTTTAGGATCTCCATGAGGCTCTCGATCTTGCCGGTGGAGATGGGGTCGAGAGCGCTGCATGGTTCATCAAATAAGATAACATCTGGTTTCATAGCCAGGGTTCTAGCGATGCACAGCCGCTGCTGCTGGCCACCGGATAAGCCTAAGGCCGGCTGGTCCAGCCTCTCATTGACCTCCTCCCAGAGGGCGGCATCCAATAGACTGCGTTCTACAATTTTATCGACATTTTTCTGCCCATGAATTCTGGGACCATAGGCAATGTTGTCGTAAATGGACATTGGGAAGGGGTTAGGCTTTTGAAATACCATGCCTATCCTCTTACGCAGTTCCACGACATCAACATCTTTTCCGTAAATATCGATCTCGTCATATAGGACCTGGCCCTCAATGCGAATCTTGGTCACGAGATCGTTCATCCTGTTCAGACAGCGGATAAAAGTGGACTTGCCGCAGCCGGATGGTCCGATGAGCGCGGTAATTTTTTTCTCAGGGATTTCCAGGCTTATGTCCCTAAGAGCTTGCTTTTCTCCATACCAGAGATTTAGATTTTTTGAGATGATCTTCGATGTCACCGCAGATCCCTTTTAATATCATTTGCTAAATTGGCATTTGTTCCAATTGGCTGTGATCGAGAGAGGACTATATAGATCTTCCTATATAGACTATATATACATATATTGTGCAGTATACAAATGTAGTCCAAAATCATGCGAATCTTTTATATAGAACTTCAAACTGGTAGTATGAAAACAGTCGGGGAGGACTATAAGGTTTGGCAGGATTGAGCGGCGTACCGGTAATTATATTAAAAGAAGGAAGCAAACGAGAGACAGGTAAAGAAGCGCAACGCAGGAACATCTTAGCTGCAAAGGCGGTCGCAGAGGCTGTCCGGACCACCCTAGGACCCAAAGGAATGGACAAGATGCTCATCGCCGGCGAAGATGCAACCATCACCAACGACGGAGCCACTATTCTCAGGGAAATGGACATCGAGCACCCTGTGGCCAAGATGATAGTCGAGGTGGCAAAAGCCCAGGATGACGAGATTGGAGATGGCACCACCACCGCGGTGATAATCGCTGGCAAATTGCTGGAAAAGGCCGAAGCGCTACTGGATCAGGATGTTCACCCCATCGTCATAGTGCAGGGATATAAACAAGCTGCCGCCAGGGCGCAAAAAGTGCTCTCAGAGATGGCCATAGACGTCTCAGGCGACGACAGCGTGCTTTTGAAGATTGCTCAGACAGCTATGCGAGGAAAGGGCATAGAGATCGCCATGGATACGCTGGCAAAAATCTCAGTGAATGCAGCACGAGCAGTGGCCGGTTTTGAGGGCAAGGACATTGAAGAGAATGTCAAGATAATCCTGATACCGGGCGGCAGAATCGAAGACTCGGTCATAAACTACGGCATAGTAATCGAGAAAGAGAGGACATCCCAGGAGATGCCAAAGCGCATAGAAACTGCCAAGATCATGCTCCTGGAAGGCACTCTCGAGCTGAAGAAGCTGGATACGGACGCCAAGGTCACTATCACTGAAGCCAAGAATCTCGCCAGCTTTAAAGAAGGCGAGGAGTTGGTTATCAAGTCTCAGGTTGATGCCATTGCCAACGCCGGGGCCAATGTTGTCTTCTGCGAGAAGGGCATAGGTGTTACTGCCCAAAACTACCTGGCAAGGTTGGGAATTTTGGCTGTTCGTCGGGTTAAAAAAGAGGATCTGAAAATGCTGGCATTGGCCACAGGGGCAAGGCCGGTGGGCGACGTGATGGTCGTCACTTCTAAAGATCTGGGATCGGCAGCTCTTGTGGAAGAGCGCAAGATCGGCAAAGACAAGCACATGATCTTCGTGGAAGGCTGCAAGAAGGCCAAGGCCGTATCTATCATTCTACATGGCGTCTCTAAGCAGTTCTTAGAGGAGATGGAACGTGCCCTGGATGATGCCCTCAATGTGGTTTTGGATGTAATTCGCTCCGGAAAGATTGTGCCCGGTGGAGGTGCTCCGGAGATCGTTGTGGCCGAGAATCTGAGGCAGTATGCGTCCACTCTGGAAGGGCGAGAACAATTGGCTGTTCGGGCCTTCGCTGATGCTGTGGAGTCTATACCCTTGACCCTGGCAGAGAACTCAGGTTTCGATCCAGTGGACAGCTTGGCGGCTCTGAGAGCCAAGGGTGGTCAGGGCATGAAGAACTTCGGGCTGAACGTAATCACGGGTGAGCCCGCAGATATGCTGGCCCAAGGCGTTGTAGAGCCGTTAAAAGTAAAAACTCAGGCCATTAAATCAGCGACCGAAGCTGCCACCATGGTTTTGCGTGTAGATGATGTCATTGCAGCTAAGAGAGAAGAGATGGCTCCCAAGCCAGGCCAAAGCCCGCATGACTACACCAGGCCTCCGATGCAGATGCCTCACTATTAACGTAGCGAGGGACTAAAAGTGGCCGGTAAAGCCGGCCTAATTCCTCCCGGATTGCTAAAGAACAAACTTTGGGTGGAACTTATGGCGGATGCGGTTGCAGATACAAAGTCTGAAACGGAACAGGACACGTCAGGCGCGAATATCGAGGAGCTGCGATTAATGCTCACCTCAGCCCAGAACCTGGCAGAGGAGCGGCTCGACCTCTTGATGCGCTGTCGAGCGGATCTGGACAACGTCATGAAAAGATCGGCCCGTGAGAAGGAAGATAATGTAAAATACGCCTCTGAGAAGCTCGTTTCAAAGCTTCTTCCCATGCTCGACAGCCTGGACGTAGCGGCAAAGCACGACGAAGGCAGCAAGATGCTCTACGTGCAACTGCTCGATATACTATCAGGGGAGGGGCTTATGCCCATAGAGGCAAAAGGCATGAAGTTCGATCCCTATCGACATGAGGCTCTCTTTCAGGTCGAGACGGAAGAACTGGAAGAAGGCAATGTGGTAGAAGAGGTACAGAAGGGCTACATCTTCAATGCCCATGTCATTCGCTTCTCAAAAGTTGCGGTGGCGAAAAGGTAAAATATTCGCAAAGTTGTGATAACTTTCAATTTCAGGAGATGAGATTTTGTCAAAAATTATCGGCATTGACCTTGGAACCAGCAACTCGGCGGCTGCAGTTCTAATCGGCGGCCGACCCACCATAATTCCCAGCGCAGAAGGGACAAGCATCGGCGGCAAGGCGTTTCCATCCTACGTGGCCTTCACAAAAGAGGGCCAGGTCCTGGTAGGAGAACCGGCCAAGAGACAGTCGGTCACCAATCCGGACGGCACCATCACGGGCATCAAACGCAAGATGGGCACGGACTACAAAGTCAAGGTTTATGGAAAGGAGTACAGCCCTGAGGATATATCTGCTCAGATCCTGCGCAAGATCAAGACAGATGCTGAGACATACCTGGCCGACACCGTTGATAAAGCCGTGATAACCGTTCCGGCCTACTTCAATGACAACCAGAGGCAGGCGACCAAGGATGCTGGAACCATCGCCGGCCTGGAGGTTGTTCGCATCATTAACGAGCCCACGGCTGCGGCTCTGGCTTTTGGCCTGGATAAAGTGGGCGAGCACAAGATCATGGTCTTTGATCTGGGCGGCGGCACGCTGGACGTCACCATCATGGAGATAGGTGAGGGCGTCTTCGAGGTCAGGTCCACATCTGGTGATACCCAGCTAGGCGGCAGGGACATGGACGAAAGGCTGACCAACTTTGTCCTAGGGAAGTTCAAGCAGGATTCAGGCATCGACCTGAGGGGCGACTCCATGGCCATGCAGCGCCTGCGGGAGGCCGTGGAAGTGGCCAAGATAGAACTATCCAGCGTGATGCAGACCAATCTCAATCTGCCTTATATCACGGCGGATGCCAGCGGCCCCAAGCATCTCTCCATGACGTTGGATCGCTCCAAACTAGATGAACTCATCCAGGATGTAATTGAACGCTGCCGCGGTCCCATAACTCAGGCTATGAGAGACTCCAAGCTGGAGAAATCGGACATCGAGAAGATCATATTAGTAGGCGGTCCCACCAGGATGCTTGTGGTTCAGGAGTTCGTAAAGGGCTTCATGGGCAAGGATATTGAGCGCGGCGTAGACCCTATGGAATGCGTAGCCATGGGTGCAGCCATTCAGGCGGGCGTTTTGGGCGGCGAGGTCAAGGACCTGCTGCTATTGGACGTAACACCTCTCTCACTGGGCATTGAGACTTTGGGTGCTGTCACCACCAAGCTGATTGAGAGGAATACCACCATTCCCACTCGGAAGAGCCAGATATTCACCACCGCTGCAGACAACCAGACAAGTGTTGAGGTCAATGTACTGCAGGGCGAAAGGCCTCTGGCCAAAGACAACGTCTCTTTGGGGAGGTTTACATTGGTGGGCATTCCGCCCTCTCCTCGCGGCATTCCGCAGATTGAGGTCACCTTCGACATCGACGCCAACGGCCTCATTCATGTCTCGGCCAAGGATCTGGCCACCAAGAAGGAGCAGAAGATGACCATCACTGCGCCCCACAAACTGAGCAAGGATGATATCGATGCCAAGATCAAAGACGCAGAGCGTTTCGCTGCCGACGACCTGAAGAGAAAGGAAGAGATCGAGGTCAAGAATGCGGCTGACTCTCTGGTCTACGCCTCTGAGAAGATGCTCAAAGAGGCAGGCGATGTGGCCACGGCCGAGCAGAAGCAAAAGATCGAAAAGGCCATTGCCGACCTGAAGAATGCCCAGACTGGAGGCGAGATCTCCGAGATCAAGGCCAAAACAGAGAGCCTGCAAACCGCAATTTACGAGCTGTCGGCTGCCATGTACCAGAAGGCGGCGTCGGATCAGCAGGCAAAGCAGCAAGCTTCGCAGGGCTCAAGTCAAGAGCCAGGTCAAGAACAATCGGATCAGACCGTGGATGCCGATTACGAAGTAGTAAACGATAAGAAGTGACAAAGTGAAGCGCTCTAAGAAATGCTGCTCTCAAGGGACTGAATAAAAAATGCCGGAGAAGAAGGACTACTACGAGGTCTTGGGAGTACCCACGGATTCGAGCGAGAAGGACCTCAAGGGAGCTTACCGCAAACTCGCCATGAAGTACCATCCCGACAGGTCGGAAGAGCCTGATGCTGAGGAGAAGTTCAAGGAGCTATCCGAGGCCTATGCAGTCCTCTCCGATCCGGAAAAGCGGCAGAAGTACGATCAGTTCGGCCATGCCGGAATCAACAGCCAGTATTCGCAAGAGGACCTGTTCCGCGGGGTGAACTTCGAGGATCTTCTAAGAGGCTTTGGCGGCGGCAGAGGCAGTGAGAGCATCTTTGAGATGTTCTTCGGAGGCGGGGGGCGGGGCCGCGGACCCGCGCGGGGCCAGGATCTGCGCTACGACGTCCAACTTACTTTAGAGCAGGCAGCCACGGGTTTGGAGCCGACCATTGATGTGCCGCGCACGGAACGCTGTACCACCTGCCACGGCAGCGGGGCCAAACCCGGCACCAGTCCCACTACCTGTAGCAACTGCCGGGGCACGGGCCAGGTTACCCGTGCCCAGAACACTCCTTTCGGACAGATGGTCACCTCTTCTGCCTGCCCCAAGTGCGGCGGCAGAGGGCAGGTCATCGTCGCTCCCTGCGGGGATTGTGCTGGATCTGGAAGGGTGCGAAAGAATCGCAAGATCAAGATCACGGTCCCGTCGGGCGTGGAGGACGGCCAGCACTTAAAGCTGCGCGGCCAGGGGGATGCGGCCGGGCCAGGTGGGGAGAGCGGAGATCTTTACGTGGTCATAAACGTCATGCCTCACCCCCTGTTCCAGCGCGTGGACAGCGACCTGCTCTTGGAGACGGCCATCAGCTTCACTCAGGCTGCGCTTGGCGCAGAGCTGGAGGTCCCCACCCTGGGAGGCAGGGCCAAGATAAAGATGCCAGCGGGAACGCAGACGGGAACCGTCTTCCGGCTAAGGGGAAAGGGCATGCCCCGGCTGCAGGGCTTAGGCTCAGGCGATCTGCATGTCAAGGTTAAGATCAAGACGCCCTCGTCCCTGACTGAGCGGCAAAAACAGCTCTTGGTGGCATTGGCTGCGGAATTTGGCGAGAAGAAAAAGCCGACGGGGAAGGAGAAGGGCCTCATCGACAAGATCGTGGATGAGGTGAAGAGCGCTGTGCAGTAGTGCGCTCTTTTTGCTGTTTTCTATGGACTTATTTTCTGAGAACCATTCTCCCTAAAGTATAAGTCTTCTGCCGCACACAATACTCTGCGAGGGTTTTGTTGATGGAGCTAAAGATCGTGGATATAAAAATTCCTGAGGGAGCGAACCTGATTTTAGGGCAGAGCCACTTTATCAAGACTGCTGAGGATATCTATGAGGTCATGGCGGGCACGATTCCGGCAGCGAAGTATGCCGTAGCCTTCTCCGAGGCCAGCGGCGACTGCCTGGTGCGCACGGAGGGCAATGATGAAGATCTCATCGAGACAGCCAGACAAAACTCGCTCTTACTGTCCTGCGGCCATACTTTTGTGGTACTGATAAAGGGAGCTTTTCCCATCAACGTTCTGAACGCCGTCAAGGCAGTGCAGGAGGTCTGCGGTATTTTCTGCGCCACAGCCAATCCACTGCAGGTGATTGTGGCCGAGACTGAGCAAGGAAGGGGAATTATGGGTGTCATCGACGGCTTTTCGCCCAGTGGAGTAGAGAATCTCGCCCAGGTCGAGGAGAGGCGCAAGTTGCTCCGGAGGTTCGGATATAAACTTTGATCTGGTTGTAAAAAACGGTCGGGTTTTCACCGCCAGAGGCCGGCTGAGCATAGATATCTGGATCAAGGAGGGATGCATTGCAGTCTTGGGCGGAGCGCACCGGGCCGAGGAGAGAATCGATGCCAAAGGCATGTTGATCTTGCCTGGAGCAATCGACGCCCATGTGCACTTTCGGGATCCTGGACCCAATTACAAAGAGGACTGGGCCAGCGGCTCGGCTGCGGCGGCAGCAGGTGGCGTGACCACAGTAATCGACCAGCCCAACACCGTTCCTCGCACACTGGATGCCCGCGCCTTTGCCCAGAAACTGGAGATAGCCCGACATCGCTCTCTCGTGGACTTCTGCTTCAATGGCGGGGCAGGAAATATCGATGAACTGGCGGCGGCCGGGGCGGCAGCTATCGGCGAGATTTTTTCCTATGAGCATAGCGATGAAACGCTTCAGAAAATTTTTGTAGAAGTTGGGCGGGCTGGAATGCTGGCCTGCCTTCATGCCGAGGACGGATCGATCATAAGAGAGTTAACCGCCCAGCTCTTAGGCCGGCATGATCCGGAGGTTTACTCGCAGGCGCGGCCTGCTGTGGCCGAGACGGCGGCCATAGAGAAGGCTCTGGCCTGGTCGAATCGCTTGCACATCTGTCATCTCAGTTCGGCCCAGGGGCTGGAAAGGGTAGCTCAAGCAAAAAGAAGTGGAAAAGGGGTGACAAGCGAGGTCGCACCACATCATCTCTTCTTAAATGTCAGGGACTACAGAGAGCAGGGAACATATCTGAAGATGAACCCGCCCCTGAGAAACCAGGCGGATAACGACGCCCTCTGGCAGGGACTACGCTCAGGCACGATCGATATTCTGGCCTCGGATCATGCGCCGCACCTGCCTGAGGAGAAGAGTGGGGACATCTGGGAGGCGTCGACTGGGGTGCCGGGCGTGGAGACCATGCTGCCTTTGATGCTCTTTGCTGTGAAAAGAAACATGCTCTCCCTGGAGAGGCTGGTGGACGCGGTGGCTTCGAGGCCGGCTCGCATCTTCGGCCTGGCAGGCAAGGGCTCCATAGAACCGGGCAAGGATGCCGATCTGGTTATTGTCGATCCCAAGTCAATCTCGAAAATAAATGCCGATCGGCTGCACAGCCGGGCGGAATGGACGCCCTTCCAGGGAAAGGATGCTATCTTTCCTCAAATGACAATAGTTCGGGGTAGCGTTGTCTACGATGGAGATTTCCTTGTTTCTGCAGGCTATGGCGGCTTTTTGGGAAGGCCGAGGATAAAGCAAAAGGTTTTATGATGGCAATGACATTAATTTAAGCATGAAATTCGATTCCTCGGGGAGCAGCGATCTGGAACGTGTGATCGGTAAGGCGGCCGTTGAGGCTGCCAGAATGTCCAGCCAGGCCAGCCAGGCGGCCAAGAAGATCCTGGGAGATGTGAGCAACGAGATCAGCGAGGCCAAGAGCTACAATCTCGCTCCCATTGATCTCATAGAGATGGAAGCGGAGCTGGTAGCCCTGGTGGCCCTTCCAGGAGTCAACAAGGAGATGATCGATCTGCGGGTGACGGCTGATAACCTCTACGTCGATGCCAAGGTGACGGTCCGAGAAGGAAAATATCTGCGTCGGGAGATTGGCACCATAGGCCGCAAGCGAGATATAAAGCTACCCATAGAGATCAAGCCGGAGCAGGTAAAAGCCAGCTTCAAGGACGGCATATTAGAGGTGCATCTTCCTAAGCTGGTAATAATCAACTCGCAGAGGGTGCAGGTAGATTAAATGAGAGGGGTGCTTTCCGCAATGCTGCTGATTGCTCTTTGTGTGGCCGCCGGAGCTGCCGATAAGGTTGCCAAGGACACATCGACGGATGATCGATTAGCTCAGAACTTCACTGAGCATTCCTGGATATTCGTCAACGGATACATGGAAGAATCGAGAGTCCTACATACCAAGGAAGGCTTTCGAGGCCAGAAGATCTCCCTCGGCACGAGCGGAAGCGGAATGGTCACCAGAACAATAGATTCAGAGGTCTATCGGGACTCGAATGTAGATGAGGCATCTCTCACCATCTCTTCCAATTGTGATTATAGGCCCTATACACATCTGCTCACGCAAAGCGACCTTAGAAATGCTCTGTGTGCCAAGAATTACGAGGTAGGCTCAGCCATATCTGAGACCTATAACATCGACAAAGATCTCATAAAGGATACGAAAATCTACCAGAACGACAGCTTCTCCGTTTATGAGATCAGCGCCGAGATCCAGGGAACAGCCAGGATCGGCCAACGGGTGCAAAAGAATGCCAAGACTGTGCCGTCCTTTATAATGGACGGGACATACATGGGATACACGCAGATAAGGTCGGAAACGATTGTGGGAAATGCCTCAGTTTTGACCTTGCCCTGCCCGTAAAGAGGAATATTGGACATATTTCGTCTCCAATATTCTGTCTTTCGATCATAGAGGATTCCTATAAACCTCACTAAATCCTGCCAGAGCTTTATATACCATTTATAAGCAAGTGGTAGAAATTAGAGGTTACTAGGAATCCTCCTTAATATTTTCGGTCAGATCCTGGCGAAATGCTTCGCCAAGATGGCACAGCTCGGTTATGGCCTCGGGTGCTCCCTTAGTAGCTATGATGAAATCGCATCCTAGTGGCGATTTCCAGACGTGAGACATGGCCCGCAACTTTTTAGAAAGAGGATACTCTGCCTAGATAGTCCAATCTTTGTGGATGTGTTCCGTCTTCTTGAGGTAGTCTTCGCCCGGTTTCTTGAACGCCTCCTCCATTGGGCCAAACGGTTTCACTTTGCGAGGCCAAAATGTTGTATTCTACGGTATTATGAACTTCATTCGCAAGTGCGTCCTTCTGAGTGTCTATGCTGAAGAATCGGCCCTCTGCGAAAAGCTGCTTGGCAGCCATGTGATTCTCTGTGAGTGTGTCGGTCTTGTCAGTGCAGAGCACAGTAGTTGCACCCAGCGTCTCCACGGCAGAAATTTTGCACGTAAGCACCCGGTTTGAGGAAATTCTCCTCCAACCCCCCAACGCCAGGAAGGTTGCGAGGAAGACTGGAAACTCTTTCGGCAGTACAGCCATGGCCATGCATGCTAAAAAACCTCGAGGCCAGTCTCCACGGGTAAATCCGTAGATCATAACCACGAAGGTGCGAAGCGTTAGTCCAAGAATTGCCAGCCTTTGCACAAGGATCCACGTCTCCTTTTGTAGCGGCGTTTTCTCAGACTCGATATTTTGCAGGGCTCTTCCAATCTTCTCGATTTATGTGCTCTCTCCCGTTGCCCTTAAAAGAGCTGCACCCCTGGCCCTGCACGATCAGGCTTCCTGAATAGACGAAAGGCAGGTCGTTGCCTCCCGGCTCAGCCATTGCCGTCTTTTCATCAGAGCAGATTTTTCGAACTGATACAGACTCGCCTGTGAGAAGGCCTCGTCTGCAGAGAGTTTGGTGCAAAAGAGCAGCTCTGCATCTGCAGGCACACGATCGCCCTCCAACAGGACAATCAGGTCTCCGGGCACAATCTCTCATCCAGCGATGCGTTTATGTGGCCCGTCCCGGATAATCAGGGTGCGAGGAGCTGGATAGGTCTTACAGTGCCTCCAGAGCTTGCTCTGTCTTTCGTTCCTGGTAGAGAGTGAGGCCCGTCACCACAAAGACGAAGCCCATAAGCATAAGTGCCTCCTGAAGATCTCCGAGAAAAAGATAAATCAGTCCGCCGACACTAAACGCAGGAACATGGGCTCCTTTATCACAGCCAGGACGATTGTGAATATGCTATGAGGTTTCGGCTGCAGCAGATCATTAAATCCAAACTTTTCGAGCAGTTTGGTAGCCTCAGAATCTGATAGGCCCTTTGCGGTTCTTATGTCGAAGTCTTTTGCTAGTGAAACAACTCCGTTTTAATGATGTTTTTTGCGAACCCTAAAGTCTATGACCACATTGCTTCTGTGGGGTGCATAGCTTCTCACTATATTCCTGTAGAGGACCTCAACCTCTGCGCTTATTTCTTCTGCCGCTTTTCTTATGAGAGCTTCATCTCTGTAAAGATCATCTTCAGGAGCTATGCAGTAGTAATGAACTATGCCCCCAGGCTTTGCCGCCCGCATGGCGGGGATAAGGAATGCAGAGGCGCTGTGGGGAAGGTTCATGATCACGTGATCGGCTCTGTTCTCATAGCGTAGGGCAAGCTCTGCGCCGTCGCCTTCCAGGATCTCGATATGCTTAATTTTATTTAAAAGCGCATTCTCTCGCAAGTATTTCACGGCCACGGGATTCTTGTCCATTGCGACGACTGCTGCCCCCCGTTTGGCCAGGAGCAGGGCAAACGGCCCGACGCCCGCGAACATGTCCAGCACCTCGTCACCAGGTCGAACCAGCCCGGCGATTCTTAGCCTATCCGTGCCCAGGCGAGGAGTGAAATATGCCCCTTGCAGGTCTACCCGATAGCGCAGGCCGTGCTCCTTATGGACTGTGACTGTGCCAGCCTCTCCTGCCACGTGTCTGAAGCGGCGGGTGCGGAATTCACCTTCGACACCTGAGATGGGGGAAATGACGGTTTTTATGCTCTTGCTTGTGGACATGAGTGCAAAAGCCACGCGCTCTGCATCGTTGTCCTCTACCATGGCAATGTCGCCTACCACCTCGAAGCTGGGCCGAAAGCCCAGGAGGTCCTCCGGGCATAGCACGCGCTTTTCCTGCTGAAAATTGATCTGCACCAGTTCAAATTGTGCAATCTTGCGAAGCTTTGCGATCGACTTTCCATCCATATCTAAAACCGGCAGATAGACATGGGTTTCATCAGAGAAAATCTTGCGGCTGCGATCAAATTCGCTAGTTTCCACCAAAAACCGGCGAATTTTCTCTCCATTTTCTCGGCTAACCTTCAAACCCAGGGATTTATCCGGCATCCTGGGAGACCAAAGTGTGCCTTCTATTAATATGTCTGTCTCTAAACCGTATGTGTTGGAAGGATGCTTATTTTAGTCCGTCCGGAGTATTATTGCCTATTTCATGATCTTTGCCCTGGTCACAATCTCCTCTCGGAAACCTATCCAGCCTGCGCGTCGCGAGGCTTGATCTCGTGGGGGCGATTGGCAAGTGAGTGACGACGTAATTGTGCTCAAAGACCTGAGCGTGATCTATGGAAACGGCGGTAGGGATACGGGCCTTAGACGGCGTCAGCGTCAAAATCAAGGCCGGCGAGTTCGTGGTCGTTGTGGTCCCAGCGGCAGCGGAAAAAGCACGCTGCTCAACATGATCGGCCTTCTTGATACTCTAAGCTGCGGCCAAATCTTTCTTAACGGGATAGATGTCAGTCGCGTCAGCTCGGAAGAACAGGCAAGGCTTCGTAGTCACGAGCTGGGGTTCGTCTTTCAGTGCTATCACCTCATCTCGGGGTTCTCAGCTTTGAGAACGTCATGACGTCGATGCTCATCGTCAAGAAAAGCCGGGCGATAACCAAATAGAGGGCCCTGGCCAACGGGCCATCCATAGTGATCGGCGATGAGCTGACTGGTAACCTGGACACAAAGACTTCTGATCTCATCTATAACCTGCTGCGGGAGCTGAACAGAAAGATCAACCAGACCTTCATTCTAGTGACGCATGACATAGCACTAGCCGAGAAGGCGGACCGCATCTTGTGTGCATTGTGTGGACGGCAAGATAGTCTGCGAGATGATGCGTAAGGAGGGTGGCTCTGTCATCAGTGAGTTTTGTGATCTGGGAGAAGATAACGGCAAGGTAAAGAGAGCGTAGAATTGATAAACTACCAAGCTATGTCCTATAGCTGAGGAATTATATGAGCAAACAGTTGATCCAATCTGCAGGCGTTCTGTTCATGCTAGCTACTCTCCTTGCCGTCTCCGCACAGGAGAGCACGACGACATCGAATAATGCTACCATGAATAACACAGCGTTGTTGAATAACACTACATTGAATGCTTCTTTAAATGAAACATTTAATGCCACTACAAGCAATGAGACAGTAGTGGTGGTGCAAAATGAGACCTATCCAGCACAAAATTTCACTATGCCTGAGAATATCACTGCCATAGTAGAGCCGGTTAGTAAAGCAAGCCAAATGCTCACGATCTCGCGACCTCAGGTAGCGCAGATAGGATCTCCTCAAATGGCGGTCTTTGCCATTGGCAGAGGCGAAAGGACTCCACCTCTCTTCTCTATCGACGGCAAAGCCCTCCCCCAAGCGGCTTACGAAGTCGGCCTGCCAGCCAAGACGATAATGGACCTGAGCGCTTTGCCGTTTTGAGCCTCGCATCCGTATTGTGGGCGGATCCCTGGACGTCCCAGGATTTTATCTATTTTATGAAAGGATTTATTGAAGGATGGTTAATTTAATAAGCTCCTAAGCTATCTTTCCCAACCGAGGACAAACATGAATAAGCAGTTTATATATTTAACAAGCATCCTGGCTGTCGCAATGGCTGCAACATTTGCTGTGAACGCTCAGGAGACCGATGCTAGCACGAATAATACCACTCTGAACAACACCATTTTAGATAGTGTGACTGCAAGTGTAGCCAATCCGACCGGGCAAAATTCCACTCCTGCAAATGATTCTGCAGATGTTGCATCAAATACTAGCGTTGCAAGTAATACCGCTCAGAATCTAAGCACTGTGAATGGCCAACCGATTGTAGTCGCTTCCATCAGCGAATTGGCTGGGGTTGCTCCCTTGGTCGCGGCAAGTGCATCCTCCGCTCAAGTCGTAAGCGAACCTAAAGGCACATTCAAGATTGGAACCGGTGTGGGTGGCTCTGATATATTTAATCCCAGACATGTGGAGATTGAGGCCGCGAAACTGGGCATACCCATCAAGGCCATGCGAGATACGGGAAAGATGTTCTTCGTCTGTGATCTGGTTTAATATCTTTATAAAACGGCGGCTCAAAGTTGGAGTAGAATGCCCCTCTCATCAGCAAGAGCTGGAGGCCTTCTGCCCGAGGTCCTCCAGCCGGGATAGGAAAAAACCCATCCCTTTTCTACGGAAACGGGCCTCACCCCCCAAATCCTCAGCGACTCTAGCACTCCTGCGCTCCATAACTATCAGCGCCAGGCAGCCCAAGAGGCAGAGAAGTCCTGCCATTATGAAGGTGGCATAAAAACCAGCCAGGCTGGCAAGCGCAGCGCCCCCGGCACCTGTGGCCGCCGTTCCTAGTCCAGTGGATGTGGAGTAAACAGACCACTGGAAGCTCTCCCTTCCCTTATCCAGGTTAGCGGACCACAGGCCAAGCCAGGTTGGGTAGGCAAGACCGCTGCCGAGCCCGTAAATCATCTCTGCCAGGTAGATATGATAGATGCTACTGGCCGAAACGTAGATTATGGGAACGGCAGCCATGAGCAGCGTCCCCAGGATTAGCCACTTTGACTTGCTCGACTGTTTGTCCACGTAATGCCCAAATGGCAACTGAACCATGGACTTGGTGAACAGGAAGAGAGCACTCGCCATGCCTGCTGTGAGCATCGTTCCTCCTGCCACGCCACCATCGTTAATGTAAATGGCAAGTATGGGCTGGATCAACCCAAATCCCGTAAGGACGAATATGTCCGAGAGCAGGAGCAGTTTCATAGTGCGGTTCATCATAGCGAGTCACCTCCAAGTTTTATTTTATTTACAATATCACGCGATGAGAAAGCCTTTCCCTTTCTGCGGTTATCTTAATAATGCGAATCAACAGTTGCTCGCATTAATTGAAAGGGATCGTCTAAGGCCGTGCTAGAAAAATGTCCGTTCCAAACCTGATTTAAGGGTGATGCAGTAGACAGTTATGCTTAACTTCATCAATAAGCTGCCAAGTTGAGATTCTATATAAACCTATCTATACTCGTGCTGTGCCAGTCGCTATCATACGGTGCTACTCGTGGCCGATCTAAAAAGAAGCTAAAGCCTCTTGGAGGTCTACTTTTGTCAGTCAGTCATTCTGCGGGCCTCCGGCGGGCACGTTTCTTAGCCGGCTGGCTTCAATGATCCTGTCAGCCAGGCGGGAGAGTGGCAAGCTTTGCAGATACACCTTTCCCGGCCCCTCCAGCCTGGCCAGAAAGATGCCTTCACCACCCAGCAGGGCGTTCTTGAAGCCGCCTACGAACTGAATATCATAGTCCACGCTGGGGGCCAGAGCAGCCAGACAGCCGGTGTCAACCATGAGGGCCTCGCCCGATTCGAGGTCCATCTCCAGCAGCGCCCCCCCGGCATGAATAAAAACAAGACCGTTGCCCTCTAGCCTCTGTAAGATGAAGCCCTCTCCTCCGAAAAGCCCCACACCTAGCTTCTTTGTGAAGGCCACCTCAATTTCAATGCCCCGGGCGGCACAGATAAAAGAGTCCTTCTGGCACAAAATGCTTCCTCCAGCGCTGCCCAGGTCTACGGGCAGAATCCTTCCAGGAAAGGGGGCGGCAAAGGCCACCTTTCTTATCTCGTTGGCATTGTTCAGGAAGGTGGTTATAAAAAAGCTCTCCCCAGTGAGCATTCTCTTGAAGCCTTTGAACAGCCCGCCACCTGTAGAGGTCTGCATCCCTATTCCCCTATCCATGTAGAGCATGGCTCCTGCTTCCGCCCTTACACCCTCGCCTGCGTCCAGCTCAATTTCCACTACCTGTATATCGTTTCCAAAAATATTGTAATCGATTACATCCACCAAAATGTTTTCCTTCAAATGCCTTCTTGCCATCTTCTCTATAAGATACTCTATAAGATATTTTGTACAAACTGCTCGGAAAAGGCATAAATACAAATCTCATGCAATGCAAGTCTATGTACAAACAAATAGAACTGGCCCTAGAAAAGATAGACTCATCAAGCAAGCCAAATCGCGAGAAGATCAAAGCCATCATGAGACGGTATGCTACGAACGAGATCAACCTTGATGAGGCTTACTACGATCTTCTGGAGGATGAGCTGATCCCCATGCCCCAAAGATGCGGCATGTCCGCCAAGATTCCCATCGTAGAGCAAGACGAGAAAAGGCTCAGAGAGAAGATCAAACGCATGCTCCTGGATTAAGTCGGACGCCGTTTCCAGGCAAGGGGCAAAAGGGGCAAGTAGATGATTTATGATGGAAAAGAATGACGCTATGAGGCAACAAGAAAAGTTCACAGAAGAGATTATGAAGCATAAACCTAAACATATCCGGGTGGGCGGCCCCATACAACCCTGGCACGGTCTCGCCTTTCTGGCCTTGCTATTCGTATTGATGATAGTAGCAGGTTATCTAATTCATGGATAGCCATTCTATTTGCATCAATAAAGAGATATAGTCAGCACGTGCAATTATTTTGTATGAGCATTGCTGGCCGCATCAGCTCCATTGAGCTGAAAGATCTGTTTTTATCGCTGGTAGCGCTGGTTGTTGCTTTTTCTATACTGATTAACGGGAAGAAAATTCCCGATTTGGAGATGATTCTCATCATTACAGTGGGTGTAGGCACTGGCTTTTTGCTGCACGAGATGGCACATAAGTTCGTAGCACTGCACTTCGGCTACTGGGCTGAGTACAGGGCCAACCAGGTTGGGCTGCTTTTTGCAGTGATCCTCGCTTTTGTCGGATTCATCTTTGCAGCACCTGGAGCGGTGATGATAAGCAAGCCAAATGTGCCGCAGGAATTCTATATGCAGGATCCCGTTGGACAGGAGGAGCTGAAGAGAGAGATGAAAAGGGAAACACTCTGGATATCCCTGGCCGGGCCCACGACCAACATTGTATTAGTGATATTCTTCTTCCTCTTGTTGTGGCTGGGTCCATCGAGCGGCCTTGTCGCTCGAGCGGCCAATTTCGCCCTATTTATCAACCTTACTTTAGCGGCCTTCAACCTGCTCCCCTTCGGTCCCCTGGATGGCAAGAAGATCTTTGACAGCAACCGCATGGTGTGGTTGCTTATTGGCTTGCCAACGATTCTGCTGGCGTTGCCTGTCTATTTTGGCATGATATGAAGCGGTTAATTGCCCATGTCTCGGGAAAGGTGCAGGGGGTAGGATACGGGTCGATGGTAGTGACATTAGCCAGGACCCTTGACCTCAAAGGATACATTGAAAATCTCGCCGACGGCAAAGCATTCATTATTGCCGAGGGGCCAAAAGAGGATTTGACGAGATTTGTCAGAGCCATCCGGATAGACAACGCCAAAATTAAGGTAGAGGGTATTTTGATCGACTGCAGAGAAGCAACAGAAGAATTTGACAATTTTAATAAAACTATTTTCCGGCGTGAGATGCAGCTACAGCCATGTAAAGAAACAATAAAGAGCAGAAAAGATATGAGCGGCAATTTTTTGGAGGCGCCTGCGGGACTGGAAAGTGTAGAGCGTGAAATATGCAGGACCGATCATAAGCCGAAAGAGGCAGGATCAGGTCTGGAGCGGCAGGAAGATGCTATTGAATTGAGCCGAGAAGAGACTTTTCGGTCCCAGAAGTTGCAAGGCCGCGGCCAAGATCGCAAAGGAAGCTATCCTTAAATAAATCGAGATGCAAGTGTAAGTAATGCACCTACTCACAGCAATAGTATCGGGGAGGGTTCAGCATGTGGGCTACCGGTCCAGGGTGGTGACCATGGCCAGGACCCTGGATCTCAAGGGATATGTGAAAAACCTGGCAGGCGGCAGGGTTCTGGTCGTCGCTGAAGGGGAGGGGCCGGATCTGGAGAGATTCTGTCGGGCCATTCGATTGGAAGACCCCTTGATCAAGGTCGAAGACCTGCAAGTGCAGCTCTCCGAGCCGAAGGGAGCCTGGGATGAATTTTACAAGATCTCAGGGGATAGAGAGACAGACTCCCGGCTGGATACAGCCACCGTTTTCCTTAAGGAGCTGATTGTGGCAGTAAAGGGCGGCTTCAAGGAGACCAACTCGCGCCTGGGCAGCATGAACAGCAAGCTCGATAAATTGGACGGAAAGCTCGACAATATCGTAAAGGCACAGGAAAAGATGGTGGATAGAATTGACACAGCCAGGAAAGAGATTGTCTCCGAGGTTAAGGGATTGCGCCTGGACCTGACGGATTGTGCCCTAGCAAGGCTTTCAATGAAGAAGGTCAATTTCAGTCAAAAATCCCGACATCCGGCCCAAGATGCAGCTTAAGCCAAGCTGATTCTGGGAGAGCAACTATATTTATCCCCTGAATGGCAAATGGTGGCAGGGTATGTGAGGGACGTAGGTCCTAACGAAGAAAGCCTGGAAGGGATCGCTGAAACGCTTGCTCCCATCAGCGGCAGCCGGGAAGGAATCCGTGCAGAGCTTGAGGACATCTGCATGTCGAGCAAGATGTTGATATTCTTCAAGATGATTGGACTGCGGCCAGAGATGAAGGAGACGCTTTGGCCTTTGATCAACGATCGAGCTGCATCTATGGATTTGAGTATGGGTGCAGAACCCGAAAAGGAATGATTGTTAAGGTGGATCTTTGAGGGAAAGGCTGCAATTCCTAAAAACTTTTTTAGGCTTCTTCGCGGTTTGGCATGGCAGAGCAACTGCCGATAAAGCTTAAATGACGGTAGGCCCAAACAACCAGCATGGATAAGGCTCGTGAACTGATCGAAATGCTCGGCAAGAGCGATGACTATTTCGAACGCCAAAAGGCGGCATGGGCCCTGGTGAATCTGGAGGAGGCCGCCGTGGATCAGACAGCCGAAGCCCTGGAGACGGGCGAATTCTCCGATCTGCGATATAAATCCGCCTGGATTTTGGGGAAGATCGGCAGCCTCCGTGGAGTAGGGCCGCTCTGCCGGGCCATGCGGAGCGATCCGGATCATGTGGTTCGCGAATGGTGCGCCGCTGCCCTGGAGGCTGTCAGGAGCCATGATGCCGTCCCTGCACTAGTTTTGGCCATGAAACTGGACAGCTCCAAAGATGTGCGTCTGCGGGCGGCAATGACACTGCGCACACTGGGGGCGGCAGAGCCTTTGCGTGATCTTTTAAACTATGTTGAGCCCGAGATTAGGGGCATGGCCGTGACTGGTCTGGCCAAGATCGGTCACCGGGAATCTCTGCCAAATGTAGCCCGCCTGCTAGATGATGAGGAGGTGGAGGTTAGGCGCAGAGCTGCAGCCTTCATGGGAGAGGTGGCCTGCGATGAGGGCTTGAGCCACCTAGTCCGGGCTTTGCAGGATAGCGAGAGTGTCGTCAAGTGCGAGGCACTAAAATCCCTGGGTAAGATAAAGGGAGAAAGAGCCTGCGACCTGGCCTTGTTAGCCTTGAAAGATCAGGACTGGCAGGTCCGTTACACCGCAGTCACGGTTCTTGGCGATATCGGCCATAACAAAGCACTGATGCCTCTGGTGGAGGTCATGTTCGGACAGGAGGACGAGGAGATGCGGGCCTGGGCTGCCTGGAGCCTGGGAGAGATTGCAGATGAGAGGGCGATAGAGCCGCTACAGAGGGCCTACAAGACCTGTCCCACCGAGGTCATGAAGAAGGCCAAAAATTCGCTGATGGAGGTCTTTGGGCAGGAGATTTGATCGCGGAAGTAGCGAAGCTATGGTAAGAACGCAAGTATCACTGAGATAAAAACAAAATTTAAAATTAGAGCGGGATGAAAGGGGCTTTGCAGCCGATTTGCGCCCGGGATCATCCTACGTGCATTCTTCTCATGCCCGATTCCATTATGCCCAGGAACTCTGCGCCCAATGCCACGATGCTGTTGGTGAACACAGAAGCGTTGATCTCGAATATTGGGTAGCGGAATTTAGAATGATCGGACATCAACCAGGTGCTAGAGCTGGAGTCTCCACTGAATAGCAACTCGTAATCAGGTTTTAACGGAATGACGGCTATATCTTTCTCTCGTCCGTGCCTCTTAAGAATTAGATTCTGTCGCGATGAGGAATTAGCCGTAATCGGCATCACATCAGCGCTTTTGCGGAGGGCAGTGATCGTTCCCTCTAAGGCCTCATAGGTATTGCCACTTCCTGTTATGGGAATGTAAACGTCTCCGATCTGGAAGCTGGGCGTGTTGAAATCCCTCTCCCAGTAGCTGATCTTATTTAGATGGGTGAACCTCATCTCAAATGCGCGGGCCACCAGGCCGGATCTTCCCACACCCCCTATGATGTATCTGCCACTGCGGGGCAGCAGCCTGCCAAACCAGTACTCCAGATGCTCAGGATCCATTTTGGAGATGAGGCGAGCGTTCTGTTCAAAATCCTTTATTGTGGATCGGTATTTCGGACAGGTCGGATCGCAAACTCCCTTCAGCCGGGACTGGATATCTTCAAAAATGGCATTCAAAAAGGCCAGTACCTGCAGCTCAAACTCCGTGCCCATGGGTGAGAGCCTGAACCTCTCGTCCTTATCTTTGGACTCTTTTGTCCTGGCCGTGAACACAAGAACGACGCCTTTTTCGTACTCGCTTACCATCTTATAGGCAGTTCCATTCTTATTAGCAGTTATCAGCTTGATCTCGCCGCCCAGAGTTATAATATCATCTATGTATTTATTTACAGCCAGTGTTTCCCCGGAGCCAGAGATGGCGATGCCAAGGTTCTTGCCTTTGCGATAGTGCCTCTGTACGGGATCTTCCAGGGTGAAAGGAAATACGTTATCAAAGTTGTTTTGGATAAGCTGCAAGAAGCTGTAAAGAGCGAGCGCGGACCTGCCTGCGGCAAGGCCATAGACGAATTTGTTGTCCTGCGAAGGTTTCAAAAATTCCACCATGGAGTCGGAAAAGACAGCAACGCTTGCCATATCCAGATCAAGCAGCTTCTCTAAAAAGCCGCACTGTAGCAGCGTGGCCTCTTGGAAAGTCTTAATAAGGCCTGACATGGTGATACCTTTGAGACCTTTCCAAGATAAGCCTTTCTTTTCGGGATTTTCAAATTATAGCCCTCTGCACAAATATCTTAAACAAAGTTAGGGACTGAATTGCCAAGATCAATATGCATATATCTGGTGATAACATTACTTGAGCAAATTTGGGCTTAAAAGTTGCGTTCAAGACTACACTCACGTTATGATCTCATGCAGCAGGTTCTTCTCATTGGCCAACTTGATCTCTTGGGCAATGCGCCGGCCATTAGAGAGGTCCGGTTCTATGAGATCCGAGTAGGGCGACCCGCTTGTGTAGAGATTGGTGCCCGCGACGATTCTGGCCGAGATCTCGAAGACCTTGAACTCCAGTTCGTCGGTGACTATCGTCTCCAGGCTGAAGGCACCGATCATCCCGCCAAAGAGGTCCAAGCTGGTTTCCACGACCCTCTCGCCCAGCTCAAAAGCACGGGGCAAGAGCGACTCACGCAGTACCAGAGGCAAGTTACCAGTGACCACAAAACTTGGATATATGCCGGCCTCAGCCAGCTCTTTCATGCTTCCAATGCGAAAGATCTCGTCTGCATTGGACTCCACGCGCCGATCGATGCCCAGCATTTGCAAAGATCCCTTGCGTAGAATGTACCCTTCCTGTTTTATGGGCGAATAGAAGAAATGGATATAGTATCTGGTGCCTAATATGAACTCCTGAATGGTGTACTTCTCCGCCATGTTCATCTTTGGTTGCAGCTCTTCTTTGGTCTTGGCAATGAAAAAACCACGCCCGCCTTTGGCTCCGTGATATTTTATAATGACCGGTCTGTCGATATCTTCCGCCTTCTCAAATCGCATGGGAACGTTTACTCCTGCCTTTAGAAGCCATTCTCGCTCCAGCTCCCTGTCGCTCTCCCAGGCCAAAACGCGGCGGTTTCCGAAGGTGGGGACAGCCAGTGACTCAAACTTCTCGATTCCCAAATACTCGACCAAAGAGCCGTGTGGAATTATAATGACGTTCTCGGCTACGAGATCATCTGCATAATCCAAGAGTGCCTTATAGCTCTCTAATGGGAAGAACTTATCCGGCTTGGCCAAGGGAAAAGCATCGTAGAACCGGGGCGGCTGACCGATGCAGATTCCAATGGTTTTGAAGCCCTCCTGGCGCGCACCATGGAAAATTTGCAGGCTGCTGTGAGAGCAGATGGTAGCAATGGTTAGATCGTTCTTGTCGTATCCCTTCAAAATCTCCTGAATATTCTCTTTAGAAATCATGGTGATAACCCTTTGAATTGTGACCTTTGAAACTACAGGGTTGGCATGAAGGTAGATAAGCCCTTCGGAAAGGAATGCCTTTGAGGTGAAGCGAAAAATCAAAAAATGTTTAAATCCTGCCGAACACATCCCCCTTGGCTCTCTCTCTTTCCCCGCCGCTATCCGTCTCCATGGCCGTCTTCAGGGCTTTGCGATAGAACTTCTCTGTGTACTCCTTAGCCATCCTGCGAGCGGAGAAGCCTGGTCCGGTCATCTTGATGGCCTCCTTCATGGCAGTCGCCCAGCCGTGCGAGACTCCATCCTCGTCCACATCGTAAAAAAGAGGCACAATATTCTTCTCCAGTAGATCGTAGATGGCTGCAGCATCACGTGCGTCTCTATCCTGTCCCTCAGCTCCTTCAATGGCCCAACCGTTCTTGCCGTTGTAGCCCTCAATCCACCAGCCGTCCAGGATGGAAAGTTGCGGAACTCCGTTTAGCGTCGCCTTCATGCCGCTCGTTCCGCTGGCCTCCATGGGTGGCCGGGGGTTGTTCACCCAGACATCAACTCCATGCACCATATACTGCGCCAGCAGCTCGTCGTAGTCCTCCACAAAGGCGATGCGTCCTCCATAGGCCGGGTCCTTGGCGGCATTGAAGACTTGCTGCAAGAGCTGCTTGCTCTGCTGATCGTCCTGATGAGCTTTACCGGCAAAGATGATCTGCACCGGCCTCCAGGGATCGCTCACGATTCTAGCCAGCCTGGCCATATCCTGTAAGAGGAGAGCGGGCCGTTTGTAAGAGGCAAAGCGCCTGGCAAAGCCCAAGGTGAGGGCAGCCGGATCGAGCAGCGCTCCGGAGGCCATGACATTGCTCGAATTCGAGCCAAATTTGCGCCACTTATTGCGCGCCCGCTCTCTTATCTTGGCAATCGCCATCTCTTTCATAAAGCGATGGTGATCCCAGATAACGCCGTCCGGTATATCGTCGATCAGCTGCCAGATGGCAGGCTGATCGTGCTCCTCCAGCCATGTTCGTCCGAGGTAGCGGTTGAAGATCACATCACCTAGGTGTCGGTCAATCCAGGAGGGCACATGCACTCCATTGGTGATGTACTCAATAGGAATTTTGTCTACAGCGAGTTCGGGCCAAAGCTGCTGCCACATCTTTCGGCTGACCTCTCCATGCTTCTTGCTCACCGCATTTTTAAAAGCACTGCAGCGCAGGGCGAAGGCAGTCATGTTGAAGCCCTTCGGCTTGGCCGGATTCTCTCCTAGACGGAAGAGTTCATCCCGAGAGAGATCCAGTGTGGGTAGGTATGAGCCGAAGTATTTGTCCATCAGTTGGTAGGAAAGACATCATGGCCTGCGGGCACTGGCGTGTGCGTGGTGAGACGGTGGTGCTTCGGACCCGCTCGAAGGCATCCGCGTAGTCTTGCCCTTCTTCTACCTTCCTCTAATTCTCTCCAGGATGGCGAAAGCGGATGGCCCTCGTTGCAATGAAGAACGGAATAGTCCACACCAAAATGGCGCAAGATGCATACGCCGCCAATGCCCAGGACTATCTCCTGACGCAGGCGCTGCTCCAGATCGCCTGTATAAAGTCGGTCGGATATGACGCGATTCCAGGGATCATTGGCCTCGCTGGAGGTATCTATCAAATAAAGGCTGGTCTTTCCCACATGAACCTTCCAGACCTCCAGATAAATAGGCGGGTCCATGACCGGCACCTTGATGGTGATAGGATCTCCATTGGCATCTACCATCTTTCTAATAGGTGCACTCTCCCTGTCCATAATCTCGCATGCCCCCACCTGCCAGCCGTCTGGAGAGATCATCTGGCGCAGGTACCCTTGCGGGTACATGAATCCCACCGCCACAAGGGGCAGGCGCAAGGTCGCTGCACTCCTTGAGAAAGTCTCCCGCCAAAAAGCCGAGACCGCCTGCATAAAAGGGCAGAGCATGGTGTAGGCCATACTCCGCAGAGAAGTAGGCGATCTTGCGCTTTTTCGAATCAGCTACAGGAGAACAAAACCAGCCGGTAGATGGATTCATGTAGCTCTCAAAGCGGGCCATCACAGAATCATAATGTCTCATGAAATGAATGTCGGAAGAGGCCGCCTCCAGAGCTCCCTGGTCCATGCGATTGATCATCTTTACAGGGTTATGGTTGCTCAGATACCAGCCCCGACGATTGAGGAGCTTGAAGAGCGCCCGGCCCTCGGGATGCCAGCTCCACCAGAGGTTATAGGCCAGCTCTCGCAGTCCTGAGATCTTTTCGGGAAGATGGGGGAATTCGTCTTTGATGCCTTGCATGAATATTTCAGCTCCCTAGCAGTCTGTAATCGGCTCTCTTCGGAGATATATCCTTCGAATAGCGGAAAAACGATAATAGTAAATAGTGTATGGAGAATTATTATTATTCTTTGTTATGAAATTTCTTCTGATCCTGCTTGAATAAACTTTTATCAAAATCAAGCCAACCAAATTTTTCATACGCATATTTTACAGTAGTCCATAGGTGGGTCGAAATGGTACGCTAAACGGCAACTTCTATGCTTCTGGCGATGCCTGTTGATTTTGGGATAGGAACGTTATCCTCCTTAAGACCGCCCATATGAAACTCGATTGCCTCTTTCATCAATAGAAGGACCTCCGCCTCGGTTTTGCCCGCAGCGACCATGCCAGGGAGATCCGGGCAGTATGTAGAGTAATTTCCTTCTCACGTCTCAATGATAATCGTATATTCAGTCGTCACTTATTTTCATTAGGCCCGCTTGCTTTAATATGCTTTTTAGGGTATTGGGATGAAGGTCGAGGTCGATCCTGCCCGCGATTGTCACTCGTCCACTTTTAAATGGGTGTTTGAACTGCCTATGGCTTTCCTTTGGCACGTTCCTGATACCATCCATCGGCTTCTATGGGCTTAATAACATCCTGAATTCTCATTAGCTTTTCCGTCCAGAGTAACGTTGAGATCGTGCGAGGGTCGGGGGACGAGATTCTACCTCTCTCTCGCCAGCTCCCCTGCAAACTTGAGATAGTTGCAGGCGGGGCTGCCCATGGGAATGATATTGCCACGAACATTGCCGTCCACGATCTCAAGCTCAGCCAGGGAAGGCGCAGACATGCGTGGAAGAGTGGTGCTGCCCGGGCAGATGAGCAGACGCTTGCCCTTCTCGATGAGAGGTCTATGAATATGTCCGAAGACCAGAACCTGCACATCCATCTCTCGTGCCATCATCTCGGCGCCCACCAGGTCTGAGCCATGCGAGGCCATGTGCACAAGGCCAATTTTGATGTCCTCCACCTCGATCACCCTTTGCTGCGGCAGGAGCCTCTTCAGCTCTGGACAGTCCGAGTTTCCATGCACCGCCTCCAGTCTTCCCAGATCGGCCAGGGCGGCATGGCACTGCATGGATATGAAGTCGCCGGCGTGAAGGATGATGTCCGCTTTGTCAGCAAGCGCGGCTACAACGAGTGGAAGCGACTCATTCTCTAGGTGAGTATCGGATAAAGCGATTATTCGGGTCATCTTTACATCCTGATTTTAGCGAAGCTGCTACATCATCTTTGCGCCCTTCTTTCTCGCAGCTTTTGCTTTCGGCTCCCTGCCACCGACTCTCGATCTCAAGTACCGGCCAGTGTGACTCTCTTCCACGAGAGCGACCTCTTCCGGCGTGCCCACCGCCACAATCCGTCCTCCTGCGCTGCCCCCTTCCGGCCCCAGATCGATGATGTAGTCTGCGCACTTGATCACATCCAGATTGTGCTCGATGACCACCACAGTATTTCCCTTGGCCACCAGATCGTCTAAGACGGAGATGAGCTTCATAACATCGTCGAAGTGCAGCCCGGTAGTGGGCTCGTCCAGCAGATAGATGGTCTTTCCTGTGCCCCGCTTGGCCAGCTCACGGGTGAGCTTGATCCTCTGTGCCTCGCCGCCCGAGAGTGTGGTCGAGCTCTGCCCCAGTTTGATGTAGCCCAAACCCACGCCTAGCAAAGTGTCGAGCTTGCTTCTGATGGCAGGGATGTTCTGAAAATGCTCTCGCGCTTCCTCCACAGTCATGTCCAGCACCTCGGCAATGGACTTACCCTTATACTTGACATCCAGGGTATCACGGTTGTAGCGGGTACCCTTGCACTCTTCACACTCGATGTAGACATCAGGCAAAAAATTCATCTCGATCTTGATCAGCCCGTCTCCCTGGCAGGCCTCACAACGGCCGCCCCTCACGTTGAAGGAGAAGCGCCCTGCTTTGTAGCCGCGCACCCTGGCCTCTTTAGCCTCGGCATAGGCCAGCCGGATGGGATCGAAGATCTTGGTGTAAGTAGCAGGATTGGAGCGGGGCGTCCGGCCTATGGGGCTCTGGTCGATGACGATGACTTTGTCCACCTCGGAGTCGAAAATAATCTCATCGTACTCTCCTGGCTCTGTACTTGATTTGTATATCTTCTTCATGAGGGCCCGGTAGAGAGTGTCGTAGATTAGGGTGGACTTGCCAGAGCCCGAGACGCCGGTGACTACTGTCAAGACGCCCAAGGGGATGGCGGCGTCTATGTCCTTGAGATTATTCTCCCGGCAACCCAAAAGGCGAATGAAGCAATTGCCCTTCCGGCGGCTGGCCGGGACCGCTATGGTATTTTTCCCGGAGAGGTACCGGCCTGTGAGCGAGGCGCTCTTCTCAATTTCCTGAGGCGTGCCCTGTGCCACCACATAGCCGCCGTGAATTCCAGCTCCCGGTCCTATGTCCAGCACGTGATCCGCGCTGCGGATGGTCTCCTCATCGTGCTCTACTACGATGAGGGTGTTTCCCAGGTCCCGCAACTCTTTTAGTGTCTCAATCAATCGGGCGTTGTCCCGTTGATGAAGGCCAATGGAGGGCTCATCCAGTACATAGAGAACGCCTGTCAGGTTGGAGCCGATCTGCGTGGCCAGGCGAATACGCTGTGCTTCGCCTCCAGAGAGGGTGCCGGCGTTCCGGGATAAGGTGAGGTAGCCCAGTCCCACGTGCTCCATAAAGCCCAGTCGTGAGGAGATCTCCTTTAAGACCTGGCGGGCGATCTCCTGCTCCTTTTCCGAGAGCTTATGCGCAAGCTTTGCGAAAAAGTCGCTGCTCTCGTGAACGGAAAGATCGGTCACATCTACAATGGACTTTCCCCCAATCTTTACAGCCAGCACCTTCTCTTTCAGCCTGCGACCACTACAATCTGGACAAGGTAGGACGCGCATGAACTTCTCCAGCTCCTCCCGCCGGTACTCTGAAGCGGTCTGGCCGTAGAGGCGGATGCTCTGCGGAATTAGGCCCTCCCACTGACCGTTGTGCATCCAGTAGGCATCGCCATTTTTCATGCTCATGGAAAACTGGATGCGTTCCTCAGAGCCGTACATCAGGGCGTTGTACTGCTCCTCGCTGAGGTTTTTTATCGGAGTGAAGACATCAAAGCCAAAGTGCTTGGCTACGGCCGCCAGATGCTGGCCCCTCCAACCGTCGATGGCATTTCTGTACAACGCCACCACCCCGTCTGCGATGCATAGCTCTCTGTCCGGCATGATCAGATCCGGGTCGAACTCCATGCGAATGCCAAGGCCCTTGCAGGACTCGCAGGCTCCGAAGGGGCTGTTGAAGGAGAACATGCGCGGCTGCAGTTCCTCGAAGGCCATGCCGCAGACAGGACAGGCCATGGTGGCGGAATAGAGCCGCTCTCTGCCTTCGACGGAAAGGGCGATGGCCAGGCCTCCCGCCTTCTTGAGTGCGTTTTCGACGGCCTCCACCAGCCGTGATCTATCCTGACAGGGGTCTAGTCTGTCCATGACCACGTCGATGTCGTGCTTTTTGTAGCGGTCCAGCTCGATCTCCTCATCCGTCCTACGGATCTTTCCGTTCACTCGCACCCTTGAGAAGCCCTCTCTATTCAGGTCGACGAAGAGCTGGCCGTAGGTTCCCTTCTTTTGGCGGATGACAGGAGCGAGAACCGTCACCTGACATCCTCTTGAGTCTGCATCCCCAGCTTCGCCTTCCGACTTTCCTGCATGCAATTCCGCATCTTCCAGAATGCTCTCGGCGATCCTCTCCGGCGACTGGGACTGGATCAATATGTCGTGCACAGGACAGTGGGGCACGCCGATCCTGGCAAAGAGCAGCCGAAGGTAGTCGTAGATTTCGGTTACCGTCCCTACAGTGCTGCGGGGATTCTTGGAGGTGGTCTTCTGTTCGATGGAGATGGCAGGGGACAGGCCTTCGATCGAGTCCACATCGGGCTTGTCCATCTGGCCCAGGAATTGACGGGCGTAGGCGGAAAGGGATTCTACGTAGCGGCGCTGGCCCTCTGCGTAGATGGTGTCGAAGGCAAGAGTGGATTTACCCGAGCCGGAAACGCCAGTGATGACGATGAAGCGATCTCGGGGCAGCTCCACGGTTATGTCTTTGAGGTTGTGCTCGCGGGCACCTTTTATTATGATCGATTTCATTTTGGAGATCTCACGAGTTTTGTGGTTTAATGGTGCGCTATTTGGGTGGAAGATGGACTTAATTCTTTTCAGACGGATTTTGCCTGTGATCAGTGAGCATATCAATTCTTTGGGCTAATATAAAAACAGACTATCGCACAATCTCGCTACATCATGTGACCTTCTGTGAGATTGGATCGCCTGTATCAAATCTCGATTCATCATAGTACACTGAAACAGCTGATGCCCCACAAATATTTTTACTTATTAAGATATATTATAATATTATATATAATATTATAAAGTCATATCATGTCTGCTTACGCTCATATGATATATAATTGCTATAATTGTTGTTATTATACCAATGTATTCTATACTAACTTTTATTTTGACCACTATATGTAATTTTATTTTTCCACTTTTATGGATGGGGAGCCTGCAGGCTCTTGAGGATTCCTAATAACCTCTAATTTTGGTCACTTGCTTATAAATGGTGTGTAGCTCTGGCTGGATTTAGTGGGTTTATAGGAATCCTCTCTTTTAAGTCAAATAGAAGAAAGCGATATAATAAAGATACTTGGCAAAGGTTTCGCTTATGTGGTCAGTCAGTATTTTTATGGTGATGCAGATGTGGGCGACTGATTTCCTCGGATAGCTGACCAGGAAGCCCACTAATTTTCATTGACAGCGTTCTAAATGCTAAAAATCAAGGATCACAGATATATCCTATCGCCGCACTAAAGCGATGCAACTATGTATGCGGTCATCGCTTGCGGCATATTTGAAAAAGAGATCGAGGCGCTGCGTAGAGAGCTTGACTTTTCTTTTGAGGCCCACTACCTGGGGGCAGGCCTGCATGTGGATTTTGACGATCTGAAAATGGCCCTTTTGGCTGAGCTGGAGAAGTGCCGAAAAGAAGGAAGCGAGGGCACGATAGTAATATATGGCCAATGCCTTCCCTTGATTGAGGATATCCTCAAGCCCTACCATGCTGAGCTTGCAGCGTGCCAGAACTGCGTGGACGCCTTCATCACTCGAAAGGGGCTGGAGAAGAAGGCCAAGGGTGGGCTTTTCTTCTACCTCTCCCCAGGCTGGATGGATGCCTGGAAGGACATCTTCCGCCGCCTGAACTGGGGCCCGGAGGAGGCCAGGATGCAGATGGGCTCTTTCCGGGGAACGGTCTACCTGGACACACTGAAGGATGCCGTGGCACGCGAGGAAGAGCTTTTGGAGTTTTTTGACTTCACAAATCTGCCCTTCGAGGTAATGCCCGTAGATCTAGGCCACTTCAAATCCCTTATAGTCAAGGCAAAAGAAAGCTTGGAGGACTGAGCTTGGACGAGTTGGAAGAGATAAAAAGGAAGAAAATGGAACAGATGAAAAAAGAGATGAACAAACCTGTGGAACCGTTCATAGAGCTACCGGACAAGCCCGTTGTGATAACGGACGCTACGATTGATGCAGTAGCCAGCCAGTATCCGGTCTTCATACTGGACTGCTGGGCAGAGTGGTGCGGACCCTGTCGCATGATCGGGCCGATTATCGAGCAGCTCGCTGCGGAGATGAAGGGCAAGGCCGTCTTCGGCAAGCTGAACGTCGACGAGAATATGCAAACCGCCAACAAGTACAGGATCTCAGCGATTCCCACTCTGATGATCTTCAAGAATGGCAAGCTCATCGATAAACTGGTGGGTGCTTACCCCAAGCCGGCATTAGCCGCAAAAATTCAAAAGTTCCTCTGAAGGCCAGGCAGTCAGCCTTCAGAGAATTACCTTTTATTTCTTTAGGTCTGCTCATCAGGGTATGCTATTAACAGCCTTGATCGTGGGATAGCCGGAGATGCTGTAAACTGGTTTGGATATGAGATTGTCAGGCAACTCATAAAAGGGCTTGATTCTTCCGTACCGGTTCGCATTGTAAATGGGCTTATAGATATCTGTGTTATAGGTGATTTGGGATATGTCTCCCAGACGCTGGCTGACATTGAAGGCGGAGTTAGGAGATGTGCCAGAAGACATATTGTAGGTTGATTTGTTGCCGTACACATCCAGATTGTTTAGTGGCTTTGTTCTCTCGAAGCCGGCACGCAGAACCGTGGTATGCCGGGCGGCATTCTGGGCACCCATTCGGGTGGCGTTTGGGACACTATTTTGGCTGTCATTTTGAGAGATAACCTCTGGGGCATTCAGTATCTCAATAGGCGCGACGGACGCGGTTACATTGTCTGTCACATTTGATGTGATATTGCCTGTGAGATTTTGGGTACTATTCATTGTAATGTTCGCCGTAGCGTTCTGACCGTCTTCTGCAATTGTCGTCGGCATCAAAAGGGCCAACAGCGCCAGAGTGCAGATAAGGCTCGCATTTTTTGGGGGCATAATCTTCATCTCTCTCCTTAGAATAACGATCATGAGAATGGCTAATGCTGCAGCTTCCGCCGAAAAGCTTGCTTTCTTTGTCGTATCTGCGGCGTTGCTTCTGACAAGGGGCTTGGCCTCAATCACATTCTCCTCCAAATCCATAACAGCGTCACCCTGGCCGAGCAAAACAGTGCGTAGCTGATAGATGCCAGGCGTAAACGTCTTGTTCCAGGTGATCTCCACAGTCTCATCGTCTCCGGTGAGAAGTACGGGTGTCTTCTTCTCAGTGATATTGAGAACGTTGCCGTTTTGAGGTGGGATAAACCGCAAAGATCCCTCAAAGAAAACGCGAGGGTTGCCTAGGACTGTGGCGCTGGCACCGGTCTCATCCTGGTAGATCTCAGTGATCATGGCATCATCGACTGCTCGGAAGAAATTCATGAAGGCCCTTGTTTGGTTGTGATTCAGCTCCACAATCTTCACCTGGCCCGCATACTCATGCAAGTTTCCCAGGATCTGCTTTCAGGCATCGTCCTCGGTAATCGGCAGGGGATTGCTTCCAGTGATAGGCATCATCTGCACTCTGGTGATATATGGCTTTGTTCTCCCCATCGATGAGCATATAGTAAATATCCACAACAGTAGGATCGCTGGCACTGATGGCAAGGTGCATGCCGCGAGAGTCGGCACGAAACTTATGGGCTCCACTTCCCCATAAAAGAAGCTATAGCATTTGCTGGAGACGGTGATCCCATTTTTTAGTAAGGACGCGCAGACATCATAGCTACCTTTATCAGCATTTGAAGGCTGGCCAGCGAATGACCCAGGTTCCCGGAACCATCACAATCAGGTTCTTGGTCATGATTAGCCTTTCCTCATCGATCAGATCCAGCCGCAAAGTCATGCCGGCCACATCTCCTTCCAGAGCAACATCCGCCGAGTCTATGCTGGAGTAGAGATCCGTAATCTCAGAAGAATGGGCTGTGGCCACTATAATCATCCGGGCTGCCAAGGCCACCAGGACCGCTAAATGCCGAACAGCGCTTATTCTCATAGGTGCCTTACCTGCCGGTAATCGCCGGTATTCTTGTCTTATTTTTAACAGGTTTAAAACTAACATATCGAAAAAAGTGAAACGTCGACGGAGCATCCAGCAGCAGAGCTGCGGAGTAATCAAAATCTAAAATAAAATCAATTTGATTCAGAACTTAAATATCAATAGACTAATACTTTTTCTAGTTAGATGCGAAGTCCTATTGATGAGGATTCCGATTAACCTCAGATTAATGGTCCCCATAAAAAACTTTGTCCATAATTCCGATACACACGATCCGATTAGGCCTTAAAGCATCCTCTTTTTCCCGAACTCACCCGATATTTTTCGATTTTTTAGACAGCTAGAGTTATGCCTGAATTTTACTTTTGGCAGAAGTCAAATGATAGAGATTGAAAACGATACCCGTGACTATTATCTTTACTCAAATTCCACAGATAGTAGTAACCGCAACGTGTCCTGCCTTACAGATTCTCTTTGTGAACGCGAAATACCGTTCAACGGGATATCTTTTGCTAGAGATTCCCTTGTTGCGCATCTCATCCTTATAATTTAGTGGATGGCCCTGTGTGGCTTTTCTCATGACAGCATCGCACTCTTTTGTTTTCGCGCCGAAATATCTCTAATCAGCATAGAGAACTTCGCCTTCATTAGTCAAATCCACCTGGCTATCGCGGACTTTAGCAGTTGTAACCTTGATTCTGCGAATCAGGCCAAAATCCTCATCCATGACACCATGAAACTTGTATCCAAAATAGGATTTCGTTCCCTTCTTCCCCCAGGTTCTATCCTTGCTCCGCCGAGTCTTGGCTTCCTCTCCGCGTGGTGTATCACTCTTGGCGTGACCAGGATCCGAAGTTATGAAAGATGCATCCTGCATTATTTCCTTCTTCACTTTGAGTTTCATGGCTGCAAACTGCTTTTGCGGCTCGCTTCAAATTTCCTTATCTACTCCGCTATCAACAAGGCGCTTTCTGAGTTTCCATATCGTAGCGGAATCGGGAACGACTTCTGTTGTTCCCAAGAACATCCTGAATGAAATGCGATCAGCCAATTCTCTTTCAAGCTGCTCATCTAAAAGACTGCAAAACGGCGGAATGAATCAACACCTAAGCATCACGATAACATCGGTATTAGGGCGTCCACCGCGCTCAGTATTATTGCGAAACAATATGTCTAGTTTCGGTCTGAAATCGTCCCAGTTTATTCCATTCCCGATCTCTACCAATCTGTCTCCCAATCCTTTGATTCGCTCATACTCATAACGAATAGCAAAGTCGACCAAGGTCTTCATGACAAATTACATTGTGTAAATATTATTTATATAGTTCTATTTAATAGGGTTTTTTTCGGAATCCTCTTCGATACCTTAACGTTCTTGTACATCTTCAGCTCGTCCATTACTTTGTCCGGGGGTGAATTCTCTAACCAGCATGACAATGCTGGGTTTCCAGGCGGAATGGTGTTTCCGACTTATTTGATGAATTGTTCGTCCATACCCCCAGTTGTAAACTTCCTGGCAACGGCTCCAGCTGCTACACCGAAGACTAATTCGAATATAGGCACAAAGAAGAAGCCTATCAGAAGTTCCCAGAAGGCTCCGCCCATGGCTCCCGCCTACCATGTTGGCTTCTTGATTCGCCTTAACCTTTCCTTCTTCGTTTCTAACAATAACCGCAGCATCTTCCAATCCTATTAGATGCTCATTTTCCAGCTTCAACAGGCGATTTCTCATCTGCCCGACACCTACTTCGGTACCGAAGGCCAGTACAACTAAATCGCTCATATTTTAAGACCTCTATTGGAAGGGGCCTAGCTACTCCAATGGATGCGCCAAGGGCAAAAAATACTTCTTGAGGCGATCATGGCGTCATGGCTTATTTGATCTCGTTTCAAGATAACTAGTGCTCTAGAACAAAGGTTTTAAATTTTATCACATGCCCTACAATAAAGATTGTGTCAAGAAAAAAATTATACTCGGTTAGCCTTAGGGAAGAAGATCGAGAGGAACTAAGCCGATATCTTCGTCGAGGAAAGGCTTATGCAAGAAGTCTGACTCGAGCCAGGATATTGCTTCTGGCAGATGAAGGACGGCCTGATAAAGAGATAGCTGAAACATTAAGAATTAGCAAGTCCACAGTCAATCGGATAAGGAAGAGGTACTGCGAGGGTGATCTGGATTTTTCATTGCATGAAAAAGCCCGCCGTGGTGCCCCTCCAAAGTTGGATGGAAAGATGGAAGCACAATTAACCCTTCTTGCTCGTTCTGAGCCACCAGATGGGAGATCAAAATGGACCCTCCGGCTTATGGCAGATAAGCTTGTTGAGATGAAGATCGTAGATTCCATCTCCCACATGAGTGTGCAAAGGCTATTGAAAAAAATGAAATTAAATCTTGGCTAAAGACCCGCTGATGCATGGAAAAGATGACGAGTGATTTCATTTGGCACGTGGAAGATGTGCTGAATCTTTGTGAGCAGCCTTACGATCCGAAACGCCCAGTTATATGCTTTGATGAGAGGCGATGCCAGTTGATCAGCGATGCGATTATCCCGATTCCAATCAAACCTGAAGGTCCCAATAAAAAACATTATGAATATATCCGAAATGGCACTCGCTGCATTTTTTGGCTTTTGAGCCTCGCGCAGGCAAGAGGATCGTCTGTGTTAAGGAACGCCGGACGAAGGTCGATTATGCAGATTTTATGAAGATGCTTGTTCACCATTATCCAGACGCGGGGGGACCATTCTTTTGGTTCGGGATGACCTAAACACACGCACAGCTGGTTTATTTTATAAAGCCTTATCCGCCGAGGAGGATTTCTAGATCGCAAAAAGGTTTGAGTTCCACTATACTCCCAAGAAAGAAAGGTGGCTTAATATAGCTGAGATCGAAATCTCAGCACCTTCAAAGAAATGCTTGGATCGCAGAATTGAATTTGTGTGGAAGCTAGCCGATGAGGTTAATGCGAGGGAACATGAGAGGAATTCAATCAGAGCAACCGTAAGATGGAGATTCAATAAAGACAATGCCAAAGTTAAACTCCAAAGGCATTATCTCAATCTGCAAAATTAATGTTCTGGTGCACTAGACTAAATTATTCTTCGGCTGGGCTTTCCGGCCTGTACAGAGTGCAGATCGACGGATTCAGGGGTCGCATAATCCCTGAAGGCACCTTCAGGATCGCAGAATTGATCCTCGGGCAGCAGAGTGAAGATCCTTCGGCAAAAGCCATTTTCGTCGGTTTTGGCCGCAGTCTTCTTCAAGACGGCATAGCCGATGAGCATCTCGCCTGACGGAGCTTTAACCGGACCGGTGCGGATGCGACAAAACTGCCATTTTTCCCTCACATAATACAACCTGGCCAGAGCATCCTGATCTTTGAGCCAGATGATTTTATCCTCGTCTTCATATGTTGGGATCATGTCGCATCTTTCCTGGAAGATCCTTTGGTCGCATATTGCTGTGTCGCCTAATTATTATAGCATTATTTATTTGAGCTGAAATTCATTATTTAGTTTAACATAATTGTCTATATGCTTATAAGTATATTGTACAAAATGAATGCTTTTTTAGCCTCTGAAATCATTGCCTCGGGCGAATCTGCCCTAACAGTCTCACCAAAGATACGCTTGATCGATGAGAAGAGTCCTTCAACTGCCCACTGTATCCCATACTGATGCATTTGCCTCCAACCTTTGTATCCCATTTTGTATTCCAGAACAGCCATTGACCTGGCGGATTTTTCTTCTGCAACTTCAAGAGTAAGCAATTTCTTTGATTCAACATCAACCGCCACATGAACCTTAAGCCATCCTCTTCGCAACGTTCCATGTTTCTCGCGCATCCAGTCCCCTCTATTTGTTGCCTTTATCCCAATCAAATCAACTGCACCGTTCTCTGGTATATCTATCCCAAGATCTTGCTTAGAGATACGCTTATGAAGTGTAGTGCAATCAGTGGCCAATAATCCTGGTTCGTAGGCGGAAATTCGCCCAATGAAGCCTTTGAGCTGACGATGTGGCATTCGAAAAAAGGAACATATTATTGATGTAAATATCATAAATATTTTTGGATATTTATAAGTGGCACTTCTTTTCCGCTTATCCATTTCATTTAACTCGCACTCTCAATTCTTCACGCGACTCAAGTCGAGATAGAATTCATCTCTTCGAACGAGTTTGGCGTTATATTCTGGCCAATCTTTATTATCAATATAAATCATGATAATAACTTTATATTTTACTATATAAGTTTACGCGACACAGCACGTAGAGCCCTTAAATAAGCATAGAGATAATGTAGGCCATGAATCAGATTAAACATGAATAAGGGTCAGGTAATTAAACCATGGAAAAAAGAAATGTGCATCATCCTAACTCCTTCTTGCTTCCTCTAGCTCTGCTAATTTTGGCTATGACGATGGTAATGGCTGGAGCATATGCAGTCTCTACAAATATGGATATTGATTATTGCCATAACGTAATAGGTACTGGGACGGTAATGACTGATTTCAAGATGGGGACTACCGATAGCATGCAGGCCACTGGAAGGGTGCGGGGAAGCGGTGAGGTTATGAACAAATATGTCTTTGTCAGCAACAACTCCGAGAACGTCTCCATCGAAGACCAGTTCCTTTTTACAAAGGCACCTGTCGCCCACGAGATCGCCTTGCACGACTACTCTCAGATGACTAGAATCCCAGGAAGCTTCCGCCTGCTTGGAGCGACCTGGGCCGCAAAAATAAATCTTACCCCGCAAAATGATTAGTTTCGCTGTGCGCCAAAGATATATTAGTACTCCCTCAAAGTTATGATAGATATGGAGGATGGCCAGGAGACCGCCGAGAAGTTTCGCGAGCTATGCGAGCTATGCAAGAGCCCTGCCCAAGAGATAAAGAAGAAAACGAATCTTCTCGTCGTCTCGCACGTAGATGCTGATGGACTCACGGCAGCGGCTATAGTCTGCACCGCCCTGGAGAGGTGCGACTTGGACTTCAAATCTCTATTCTTCCGCCAACTTGACGGGCCTGCTCTGGACAAGGTTGCAGATCACTGCGCAGATCTGGTCATATTCACGGATCTGGGCAGCGGAATGATTCAGCAGATCTGCGATCGCAGCATTTCGGCAGTAGTTGCTGATCATCATAAGCCCGCTGCCTGTGAGGCCCGATCAATCGCTCATATCAATCCCCATCTTGTAGGCGCTGATGGAGCAACTCATCTCAGCGGCAGCGGGACTTCTTTCCTTTTGGCAAGGGCGCTGGCATCCTCTCCCGGCAACAATGATGATCTGGCAGCTTTAGCGGTTGTGGGGGCGGTAGGGGACCTGCAGGATATGGCATGCGGTCATCTTGTCGGCATCAATCGCCATATCCTAGATATAGGATCACGGGCAGGGACCGTTTCCTTCTCCCGCGACATCAAGTTCTTCGGCAGGCAGACCCGTCCCGTCTGTAAGATGCTAGAGTACTCTCAGGACCCGTATCTGCCAGGACTCTCAGGAAATGAAGACGCTTGCATCGCCTTTCTAAAAGAGATCGGCATACGCCTGGGCGGAGAGCGCTGGCGGCGCTGGATCGATCTATCCCAAGAAGAAAAGACCCGTTTTGTCACAGCCGTTCTTCAGAGGGGGCTCCGGAGCGGTATATCCAATGTCAAGCTTGAGCGCATGATAGGAGAAGTTTATGTTCTGCTGGGCGAGCGGGAAGGCACAGAACTGCGCGATGCCAGCGAGTACTCGACCCTTCTCAATGCTACCGCTCGTTACGGTCATGCCGGAGTGGGACTGCAGGTCTGCATGGGCGACAGAGACAAAGCCTTTTGCGAGGCACAGAGACTGCTTGGGCAGCACCGCAGCAACCTGGTAAACGGTCTGAAGCTCGTTCGCGCGAAAGGCATCACGCCCTTAAAAAGCATCCAGTACTTTGATGCCGGAGATGCCATTTTGGACACGATCGTCGGCATTGTAGCCGGCATGAGCTTTCAGATGGCTGATCGCTCACGACCCATCCTGGCCTTTGCCCGGACTGCAGATGGGGAGCTAAAAGTCTCGGCGCGAGGCACACAGGATCTGGTCAGATCGGGTCTGGATCTGGCCGATGCCTTGTCGCGCTGTGCGCGTGCTGTGGGTGGCGTTGGCGGTGGGCACAACGTCGCTGCAGGGGCAACTATCTCGCCGGAGGCGAAGCAGGAATTTCTGGAGCTGGTGGATTCAACGGTAGGCAGGCAGATTAGCAACTAAAGATATGCCTTCACGCGCATGGCAAGTATCCGCACTCGAACATGTGATCCTTGGCCACCAGGATCTGCTCTTCAATGGAAAAATTGCCCACGAACATATGATTGATGCGCGACACCTCGTCCTTTATGTCTCCAGTTTCCGGGTCCAGCACAAGGTAGCCGATTCTACCAATGCCTATGAAGTCTGCATCTATGGTCATATCTGTGAGATTAGGAAACGCCAACAATTCCATCCTGGTAGAGAGACGGGTGGCATCTGTAAACTCCTTGGATGCGCTGGTTTTCATGGGATAGTTATGTAGATTGGTGCTCTCCCGAAACTTCTGGTCATAGGCGAAAAGATGGGCATTGATATTGCTCTTGCTCCCAATTTCCATCACATAATGCTCAGCTATTGCCGGACTTATGACAATGCAAAGGACAATGAAAGAAATGATGGGGGCCATCAGCCTCGAAAATTCCACCTTAGCCATCCTTTTCACCCAATAATTTTCTCATGGCTCCAAAGAGAGGTTCCACAGGAATTCTTCGGAAAGCTCGCCGGAGCAGACCGTTACCGCCGGTCCTTCCATGAAGGCTTTGCCCTCTTCGAAAGTTATAGTCAAAGGTCCGCCTTTGGTCTGCACCAGGACCTCATCATCCACCAGTCCCAGGCGGCGTGCCACACTGGCCGCAGCCACGGACCCCGTGCCGCAAGAGAATGTCTCCCCTTCCACACCCCGTTCGAAGGTCCTGATTTCTAAAGGCTGGCCGATCTTGACAAAATTCACATTGGCTCCTTCCGGAAAGAGGTTATTGTGTCTTATGGGCATGGCCATCTCTTGGATGTCAAACTCCACATCCTCGACGAAAACAACGGCGTGGGGTACGCCTGTATTAACTGCAGATACCCGGTAGCCTTCGATCTCTTGCGAAATCAATTCGCCAGAGCCGCACGCCGGTATGGAAGACCGCTCGAACTTGGGCACCCCCATATCTACCTTGGCCCAAAAAGAGCTGTCCATTTCTCGAACCTGCACGGGTATTACGCCTGCAAGCGTTTCCACATCAAATAGCTCGCCCACATATCCCGTGTCCCAGGCATACTTGGCCAGGCAGCGTATGCCGTTGCCGCACATCTCCGCCTCCGAGCCGTCCGGCTGAATGAGCCTCATACCGAGATCGGCTCGCGAGCTGCTTATCAGGAATAAAACTCCGTCTGCACCGATGCCATAGTGGCGATGGCAGCAGGCAATGGCAAATCTTTTCTTGACGCGCTCGGCTACCTGCTCCCGCCCCCTCTCATCCACCAGGATGAAGTCGTTGCCGTTTCCGTGCAGCTTGGTGAAGGTCAGACTGTGAGGCCGAAGGGGACTGTCGTCAAGCTCTATCTCAGAAATCTCTGCCAGCTTCATTTTATATACCATGTATCTTTTTACTTAGGCTTGTGCTGATGTGTGGTGATGTCATATTAAACCCATTCTACAGGTGGCACTGGATCTTCTGGAGCTGGACAGATCAATTCAGATAGCCAAAGAGGCCGTCTCGGGCGGTGCAGACTGGATTGAGGCCGGAACACCTCTCATAAAGAGCGAGGGCATGAACGCTGTGCGCGAGATGAAGAAGGCCCTTCCTGGTACCCGGATCGTGGCCGATATGAAGACCGTGGACACCGGTGCCATGGAGGTGGAGATGGCAGCGAAGGCCGGAGCAGATATAGTATCAATGCTTGCCACCTCCGACAACTCCACCATAGAGGATGCCCTGAGAGCAGCGCGAAAATACGGCGTGCAGATCATGATGGATCTTCTCACCGTCCAAGACCCAGTAAAGCGCTCCCGTGAGCTTGAGCTGCTCGATGTGGACTATATCTGTGTTCACGTAGGAATCGACCAGCAGATGACCGGTCGCGACACAATCGATTTCCTGAAAGAGATCGTAAAAGAGGTTAAAACTCCCGTGGCAGCGGCAGGTGGCATAGGTGTAGTCTCCGGCGCCGAGGCAATAGCTAGAGGTGCTGCTATCGTCATCGTTGGTGGAAGCATTGTGAGAAGCGCTAATGTGACCGTTTCCGCACGCAAGATTCGCGAAGCAATAGACAATGCCCAAATGAACACTGCTCCAAAAATGAGCCGGGAGGAGGAGATGACCAGTATTTTACGAGAGGTATCTGCTCCCAATATCTCCGATGCCATGCACCACAAGGGAGCTATGCGCGGCATCCTTCCCATAAACCTTGGCAGCAAAATCGTGGGCCGAGCCATAACCGTGCAGACCTTTGCTGGAGACTGGGCCAAGCCAGTGGAGGCCATCGATATGGCAGGACCTGGTGATGTGCTGGTTATATACAATGGCAGCAATTACGTCGCGCCCTGGGGAGGTCTCGCCACTTTGAGCAGCAAAAATAGGGGAATTGAAGGCGTGGTTGTGGACGGAGCCGTGCGGGATGTGGATGAGATCAGAACTTTGAACTACCCCATATTCTCCTCGGGGATCACACCAAATGCCAGCGACCCAAAGGGCAAGGGCGAGATCAACTGCGAGATCACCTGTGGCGGCCAGACGGTGCGGTCCGGAGACTACATTGTGGGAGACGAGAGCGGAGTAGTGGTCATACCCAAAGAGAGAGCCTACGAGATCGCCAGGAGGGCCAAAGAGGTGGAGAAGATGGAAAGCAGGCTCTATGAGGAGATCCGGCGTGGAAAGACCCTTTCGCAGGTGATGAACCTCAAGAAGTGGGAGAAGGTTTGAGGACAAGCTTTGACGACAAGCCGTAAATAGATTGAAATATGCTTATGAAGGCGCATAAGCATCAGAGAGCATTCGCAATAGTAGCATATTCGCTAAGTAATATTATTCGGTGGGTTTAAACATAGAGAACGTTCGAGGAGAATAATATGGAATTGGATGACATCATTTCTAAGTACCCACCCAAGCAGATAATGCTGATTCCTATCGCTATCATAATATTGGCACTTATCAGCTTGGGCGCGACCTATCTGGCCACAGGCTCGCCGGTGAAGCTGGGAATAGAGTTTACGGGAGGCACACTTGTCACAACGCCCTCGACTGAATCGGAAGACAACGTGAGGGCAGTGTTTGCTTCTTATCCTATGGTGGACTTAAGAAACATAGGCAGCAGGTATATGCTCCAGTTCGGCCCCATGAGCGATTCGCAATATGCCGAGTTGGCAAAGCTCGCCAATGCCAAGTTCGATAGTCCCGAGATCAGGCACATGGGACCGGTTTATAGCAAGGAGCTTCAAGACCAGGTCGTCAAGTACCTTCCTCTTTCCTTTATATTGATGGCCATAGTGGTACTTTTGGTATTCAGAGAGCCAATGGTATCACTCTTGGTTGTGATAAGTGCCCTGGCTGACATTTTGACGGCCGCGGCTTCCATGAACCTTACAGGCGTTCAGCTCTCGCTGGGAACAGTGGCCGCTCTTCTCATGCTCATCGGTTATTCTGTTGATACCGATATTCTCCTCTCTATGAGGGTCTTGAAGCGCAAGGGCGCAGTAGAAGAGAAAATCATAGGAGCAATGGGAACGGGCCTCACCATGACCGGGACCACCATTGCTGCGGTAATCTCGCTTATCATCATCTCAAACTTTCTGTATCTTATAGTTCCGTCATTCACAAGAATGAACATCATTGCTGATATGACCACTGTTCTCATATTCGGCCTGGCTGCGGATCTCTTCAACACCTGGGTCACAAATGCGCAGGGGCTGAGATGGTACATGAATAGGTCGAAGAAGACGACAAGGGGGCAGAGAAGATGAGCCTTTTCGAGGAATTATCCCGAGATCGAAGAGTCGTCTTGTATGCTGTGTTCGTGGCTTTGGCCATAATTTCCATCGGCTTTTTCGGTCTGAAGTTCGGGCTGGATCTAGAGGGTGGATCTTATCTGCAGCTGCAATTGCAGGGTGCTGAGGCACAAATCGATGTCGCCCCAGAAAAAATTCTCGAATTTCAGTTTAATGCATCCTCCGTAGAAAAGCACGGACAGAGCTATGTGGTGACGGTGCCGGGCATTGTCGAGCCCGCGTTTACCGATGATCTTGGCTACACGGGAGCGAAAATCGCAGAAGGAAACAACAGCACCAAGATCACAATAATGGCTGCTCCTGAGACGATAGTCATCAACTACCTCAAGAAGAATCTGGACGCAGACGTAAAGATAAATGTCGAAGTCGCACCAATCCGCTATGAGATACGCACCAATGTTACCCGGGAATCGCTTGATGCTCTCTTAGCTCCGGTGGGTGGCAAAGTGCCACCCGACGAAGACGCATTTGTAATGGGCGTGTCCAAGGAGACAGTGGACGAGACAAAGAACGTCCTGGACAACAAGCTCAATCGCTTGGGCCTGCAGGACATAAAGGTCAGAGTTGTAGATAATAAGTACATCCTCATCGATCTGGCTGGAATGGATGTGGCCTCTGCCCAGGATGTAGTGGGCAAGCCCGGCAAGTTCGAGATAAAGATTCAGACAGAGAACAACCAGAGCATGCATGTGCTTTACGGAGATGCCGTGGAGACTGTGGATATCCCCCAGGGAGAACGCAATGGTGGATGGGGTGTTCCCTTTGTGCTCTCTCAAGAGGGAGCTATAGTCTTCCAGAAGGCTGCGATTGACTCGGGCGCTACCAAGAGGCCCGAGGACCATTACATATCCATGTATCTGGATAAGGATGAGATCTTTTCCGCCCCTCTTGCCCCCGAGCTGGCAAGCAGTATGCAGAAGGCTCCCTCTCGAAGCATGCAGGCGACAGTAGGTGGAGGCGATGCAGGCTCTGCTAAGGCCAAAGAGCTTTACATTCACCTGCGAGAAGGCGCTCTGCCGGTCAACGTCGAGGTTGTCGGCTCCGGTCAGGTCTCGGCAGCTTTGGGCAAGCAGTTCAAGATTCAGATGGTCATAGCCGGACTGATTGCCCTTCTTGCCGTAGCCGGCATGGTTTTCTACCGATACCGGGAGAGGAGGATTGTCCTGCCTATGGTGACCACCTCCTTTTCCGAGGTCGTAATGATGCTGGGCGTTTGGGCTATGGCAGGTTGGCAACTTGATCTGGCAAGCCTCGCCGGCATCATCATGGTGATAGGCACGGGCGTTGATCAACTGATCATCATCACCGATGAACTCATGAAAGGCGGCGAGGCGGCTGCATCGTCAGCCGAGCGCAGTATTAAGGAAAGGGCTGCGGAAGCCGCGGAAAAGGCGGGCGTTGGAAAGATCGCAGTAGCTACCAGCAGCAAGGTTTATTTGACCCGACTGTCCAGGGCTTTCATGATCATCCTGGGTGCGGCTGCGACCACCGTTGTGGCTATGTTGCCGTTGCTCGTCATGGGCTTTGGCGTGCTCACCGGATTTGCACTCATCATCATCCTTGGCGTGATCCTGGGCACATTAGTAGCGAGGCCAGCTTACGGCAGGATTATCGGGCACATCCTGGCCACGAATTAAAAGAGCAAAGAGAGCCTGCTAGGTCGGTAGACTCGGCCTGGCAGGACAATTTTTTGATAATTTTGCAGACGGCAAGGTCTTTTTCGATACGCTCAAACCTCATATCCATGTAGGCGTTCAAGTCGTTCCTCAGTTCACAAATCCCCCTCGATAGCAGTCTCTTGCTCGTCGAGCATTTGATCCATTTTATTATCAAGTCGATTAAGGCTGAAGGCCGTCCGTTTGATGTGCTCAATTCCATCGTAGAAACGCTTCACTAAAGCCATCTCGGTGACTAGGGCGACAGCTTTTGCCCTGTAGTCTACTCTTTGGGATCTGTTGGAGATACAGGCGGTGAGTCTCATCATCTTTATGAATTATAGCTTTCTCGGATTATAACCCTTCCAAAACATTTTTTGCCCCCAGCATCCCGAGACAAGATGGAGACTCGGTCAGAAAGATGTAAATATAAATAAACAATGGTTATTAAAAGGAGATATGGATGCCTGACGTTGATGCCCCTCTCGATGAACTTCTCGATGTTCTCTCGGCCAAGAGCATAATCGGCAAGCCGATAAAGATGAAGGACGAGGTCATCATACCCGTCACAAATATGGGCCTGGGCTTTGGCACTGATATTGGCCAAAGAGGCACGGATACGAGCAAAGAAAGCCTGACAAGACGCGGAGCTTGCGGAGCAGTGGGTCTCTTTCCCGTCGCTGTTGTGATTGTCTTCAAAGGAATCACCGGGCCGGATGGTGTGAAGGTTGTTCCATTGTATCCGCCAGGGGAATCGACGTCCAGCATTGCTCATATCGTTATGGAGAAAATAATGGGCCATAAGGAGAACCGGAAAAAAAGAGCTGAAAATATGGTCGCGATCGAGGTAGAGTAGCTGTCAACTGAGGTCAGGGATGCTCTTTTCTTCCCTTTTATCGGCTGAAAATGTAAGCTCATCGGGCTCATTTAGCGGCCTTAATTATCTAGCCATATTTATCTTGCTTTTTGTCCTTCTTTTTGCTTTTCTTCTAATTGCTCCCTTTCACCTCTCCCTGGATCTCAGCAAGAAGGGGCCCATGCTACAGGGCAGCTATAGATTGACCTGGCTTGGGTGGACTTTAAGGAAGGCAGAGATTTCCCTTCAATCAGTTGGGGAATTGCGGGCGTCCGTCTGGAAAGAGGAAGCCGGGAAAAAAGAAGAGCGAGCCATTGAAGAGAGAAACCTCAACGGGGAAGAGAAAGCCAGAGAGGATAACCAGAAGACAGGTATCGTTCTGCATTCCAGTATTCAATATCTGATCAATGCAGCTCCAGCCCTGGCAGATATCCTGTTGGATCTGCTCAAATCAATCCTATTTAAAAAAATTTCCTGCCGCTTATGTTTTGGCCTGGACGATCCTGCCCAAACTGCTATTATCAGCGGCTACATCTGGTCCATAGCATCCGCGCTCGGGCTATTTCCTGCCAGGATATTCATAGAACCCTGGTTTGAAGGAGAGCGGCTGGAGGGAGAATTTATAGCCGAGATAGAGGCCAGATTGTTGTGGGCCGTCTTTGCTGCGATCCAGGCCATGCGGGTGAGGGAGATAAGGCTGCTCTTAAGAGAGATGCTGGGGAGGGCATAACTATGAAGTCAATCAGGCTTTCCGGAATGGATATGCGGGTTTTGGTGGGCAAGAAGGTAAAAGCGGGCGATAGAACCATCTGGCCCGTGATGAGAGTCTCTATTTTTAAGACCTGTGAGGACAGGATCCTAGCAATCCAGATCGTTCCTCTCGCTATGCTCATCATAGAGCCGGCAGAACAATACGCATTATCCTTTGAGGGAAAACCAATGACCATCGATGCCATTTTAGAACTGGCTGCCCCCCTGAGAGATGCCCTGGAAAAAGCACGGAAAACTCGCAGGATTACGGTAGATTAGCATGCCCCTTCATCTCAACAAGCCTGGTCTGCGAGTTTTAGGGATTGCGGAGAGCTTTGTGCGCTCCCGTCCTCATTCCATATTGGCGGGCGTTGTCATGCGCACAGACTTGCGCGTGGACGGCTTGGCCTATGCCTGCGCCACCGTCGGCGGAGATGACGCCACAGAGGCAGTCTTCAAGATCTATCACGATCTTGATCGCTCTGATGTGAATGTCTTGCTCCTGAGCGGGGCGGTCATCAGCTGGTTCAACATCATCGACATCGAGAAGGTATTCGTGGATATCCAAAAGCCGCTCATATGCCTGACTTACGAGGAATCGTCAGGCCTGGAGGATTATATCCGCGAGTACTTCCTGCTACCAGAGGGAAAGCTGCGCCGCTACGTACGCCTGGGCGCACGCGTGAGCGTGCAGCTCAGGACTGGATTTAAGGTTTACGTGCGGGTGCTCGGCCTGTCCGCAGAGGATGCCAGGATTTTGCTCAACAAGTTTACCCTGGATGGTCGCATCCCCGAACCGGTGCGAGTGGCAAGACTTGGGGCGCGAGCGGCTTTGAATGCGAGCAAAGAATCCCTTTCAGCCCTCCAACGCTAATCACAACTATTATGCCTCGCTCGAAGGGATGCGGGCGTGGGATTTGGAGAGATCTCCACCGTGTCGCATAAATTTATATAATAAAATATAAAGTTACTATTATGATCTATATTGACAATAGAGATTGACCAGGATATAACGCCAAACTCGTTCGAAGAGATGAATTCTATCTCGATTTGAGTTGCATGAAGAATAGGGGGCGCGAGTTTAAAGAAGTGAATAAGCGGAAAAGAGGTGCCCTTATAAATATCCAAGAACGTCTATAGCATTTGCATCAATAATATATTCTTTTTTTCGAATGCCATATCGTCAGCTCGAAGACTTCATTGGGCGAATTTTTGCCTACAAACCAGGATTATTGGCCACTGATTACGCTACACTTCATAAGCGTGTCTCTAAGCAGGATCTTGGAATAGATGTATCAGAGAACGGTGCAATTGTTGCAGTTGATTCGACTGGGATATAGGTAACAAATCGAGGAAACTGGATGCGCGAGAAACATAGAACGCAGCGAAGAGGATGGCTTAAGGTTCATGTGGCGATTGATGTTGAATCAAAGAGATTGCTCCCTCTTGAAGTTGTAGAAGAAAATACCTCGGATAGCGAGGCATTACGCCCTTTGTTGAAAAACGCCAATTTTGAGGATGCGTTGGCGTATGGCGCATATGACACAAATGACGCATTTGAATTTATGAAATCGGACGGTGCAGATTGTTCTAGCATTAAGATAAGAGGGAACGCAGTTGTAGGCAAAAAAGAATTCGCCAGGTCAACGGCTGATCTGGAATACAAAATGGGATACAAAGGTTGGAGGCAAATGCATCAGTATGGGATACAGTGGGCAGTTGAAGGACTCATCTCATCGATCAAACGTATCTCTGGTGAGACTGTTAGGGCAGATTCGCTCGAGGGAATGATTTCAGAGATTAAAAGAGCATTCATTTTGTATAATATACTTATAAGCATATAGACAATTATGTTAAACTAGATAATGAGTTTCAGCTTAAATAAATAATATTATAATGATTGCGCGGTCCAGTAAAAATGTTGAAAAATATGTGCATCGAGCGTTTTGAGATGTTGTCTTAAATCGCCCCGCATCCCCTCTCTTTCGTACGCACTCTCACCACGTCCTCTACCGGGCAGACGAAGATCTTGCCGTCCCCGGCTTCGCCCGTCTTGGCAAACTCGCAGATGAGATCGATGACCGCCTCTATATCCTTGTCATCAACCACCATCTCCAGCTTTATCTTCTGCAAGAATTCCACCCGATACTCTCCGGCTCGCCACTGCAAAGCGATGCCCTTCTGCCGGCCCCGGCCTTTGACCTCTGTTACAGTCATCCCTGAAAAGCCCTTCTTGTCCAGCTTGTCTCGCAGCAAGTGCAGCTTCTCGGGCCGAATTATAGCTTCAATCTTCTTCATCTTCCCCACCTCACATGTAAGCACCCTCGCCGTGTTGGCTGATGTCCAGCCCCACAGATTCTTCATCATCCCGCACGCGTAGCCCCATGACCGCGTCGATGATCCTGGCCAGACCGAAGGTGACAACGAAGGAGTAGCCCCAGGTGACGCCAATTGCCATGAGCTGCACCAGCACCTGATGAGCATTTCCAGCTAACAGGCCCGTGGCCCCGATGGTGGCGAAGATGCCTGTAGCCAGTACGCCCCAGGTGCTGCCGATGCCATGACAGGCTAAAACGTCCAGCGAGTCATCTACCCGGCCGCTGCCCCGAATGAGTATGATGGCATAGTAGCCGGCAATTGCAGCCACGATGCCGATGGGAATTGCATTCAGGGGCGTCACGTAGCCAGCCGCAGGCGTTATCGCCGCCAGCCCGGCCACCGCGCCCGTCACGATGCCTAAGGCCGAGGGCGCCCTCTGCCGCCAGGAGAGAAGCATCCAGGTGGTAGCCGCTGCCGCTGCAGAGGTGTTGGTAGTGACGAAGGCGTTAGCAGCTATACCGTTTGCCGCCAGAGCCGAACCGGCGTTAAAGCCGAACCATCCGAACCAGAGAAGGGCCGCACCCATAACTGTGGTGGGAATGTTGTGTGGCTCCATTGGATCTGTGCCAAAGCCCTTGCGAACGCCGATGACCATAGCCACGGCCATGGCGGAAACGCCTGCTGTGATGTGCACCACTATGCCGCCCGCAAAATCCAGAGCACCCATCTGCTGCAGCCAACCCCCACCCCAAACCCAATGGGCCACGGGATCATAGACCAGAGTAGCCCAAGCTAAGGAGAATATGAGAAAAGAGCTGAACTTGATTCGTTCCACGTAAGAGCCCGTGATCAAAGAAACGGTGATGATAGCGAACATGGCCTGAAAGATCATGAAGGTGAGCGAGGGGATGGTCAGGCCCTCTTTGACGCCCATGCCTACGCCAACTAGGCCCAGGAAGTCTAAGCCACCGATGAGACCGGAGATGTCCCTTCCGAATACCAGGGTGTAACCGTACAAAATCCATTGCAAGCTTATGATGCTCATCACTGCAAAGCTGAAGATGATCGTGGAGATGGCGTTCTTCTTTCGGACCATGCCACCGTAGAAGAGGCCCACGCCTGGAATCATGATCAAGACAAGAGCTGCGCTCAGAAGCACCCAGGCGTTGTCAGCGGCATTTATGGCTGTATCTTCAGCACTGGCCGTGCTCGCCAGGAGTGCTGATAATAATAAGCATAATAGTAGTGAACGGACGCAAAGCAATGTTACCACCAAGAATTAAGACAGAACCTATTTAATAAACATATTTGGGAAAAAGTATGCGCAGTTCATAAAATTTATGAAAACATCA
>CAWDQJ010000002.1:0-731606 GCA_963804475.1 Methanotrichaceae archaeon | reverse complement strand
TCAGAAACCGGAGCAGAATGCCGATGGCGGCTTGGCGCAATAAATCGCGGAATGAAATCCTCGGGAAAAGCTCATGATCCAAGGGAAAAGTTCCTGCATAGGCGCCTAATACAGAGGCGATGCCCGTCAACAGCCAAAGCGGTGATGAATCCGGCCATAACAGCAGCACCGTCAGCACGAGAATGGCGGGAACAGTCCAAAGACTGGAGCGGGCGGCCACAACGACCGGATGCACCAACCGCGCCTGCTCTGACCAAAACGCTCGTCCTTGTTGCGCCGCCAAGGAATCAGTGCCAGCCAGTTTCCAACTAAAAGCCAGGCCTGCCGCCAAACAGGAATGCACCATTAGAATTAATCCGTCCATGTCTCGCAAATTTCTTTCATCACGATGCGCCTGAACAACACGAATCTGAACCAGTAACGGTACATAACATATCCAATGTATTGCTGGGCTGGAACTTCGACTCCTATGGCGTCGTCGAAAGCGGCTTCGCTCAAACACCTCGTATAGCAGCGGCTTGGCCACGCGGCCCAATGCCACGGGAAGATTGGTGCGCAACCACGCTACTGATGGCAAGCCCGGCCAGGCTCCTCTGTATTCCTATCAGAGCTTCACCCACCCAGCCTGGGGATACTTCGGCACCGCTTCGGTTGGCTGCCTGCGCGATTCCAAGGAAGTCGCCTTCCACATAAGCGTTGAGAAGGGTTTTGCCATCCGCGAGTGGGCCAACGTGAAACTGGGTGCGCAAGCCTTCAACGTCTTCAACCATCCCAACGTGATGACCATCAACACCACCTGGTCCCCGACCGCTCAGGGCTCTTTCGCTACGGCGAGCGCCTATGGCGATCCGCGCCAGATGCAGTTCTACACCAAGATCACCTTCTAAAACCTGTCTCGCGGTCCAACAACGGGGATGGGAGCCGCTCGGCTTCCGTCCCCTTTCCCTTTTGAAGCGCAATTAATAAGAGGGATCTGCCCACGCTCGACGAAGGCCTGGCTGGATGGCCAGCTCATCCTCGCGAAGCCGACATCGAAATCGTTGGCGAATCTGCTACGTCCCTTGAGACCATCGAGCTGGTGCGCGCCGCCAATCCCGAGCTTTTGTTCCTCGACATCCATATGCCCGGCATGGATGGATTTGACGTTGTGGAAGCGCTTAGCAACCAGCCGGCGAATCCGGTCCCGCGCATCATCTTCACCACGGCGTACGACCAGTACGCAGTACGCGCATTTGAAGTGAATGCGGTCGACTATTTGTTGAAGCCATTCACGCGCGAAAGGCTGTGCTCCGCGGTCCAGCGTGTCCGCGAGCAGTTCGTTCCGCCGCAGCAGAATGCCGGCTCGGGCAGTGGTTCAGCTTCCGCTCTCAATCTGTACACCAATCGCATTGTCTTTAAGTCTCGGGGACGCATTCTCTTCCTTCCCGTCTCCGATATTCGCTGGATCGGCGCCGAGGGCAACTACGTCCGCCTTTGTACGGCCACTGAAACACATCTCCTGCGCGAGACCATGGCCCACTTGCAGGATCGTTTGGACCCGCGGGGATTCCTTCGCGTTCATCGTTCTTTCATCGTGAATCTGAAGTATGTCAAGGAAGTGCGCAGGGAAATGAACGGCGACTCCGTGGTCATCCTTGACAACGGCCAAAAGGTCGCCATGGGCCGCAGTTACAGGTCATCCCTCGGCGACCGCCTCCATCGCTCCTGAATCTTCCGTTTCTTGAAGAGTGCGTCCAGTTTCGAAGGGCGCTTCATTCGCTCGATCTGCAGTCTGGCGAGTGCTCCTGGCCGTTCGTCACTCTTACCCGGCGATCCAACCCTCAATCCCTCTATTGGAAGGCGAGGCTCGCGAATCTCCCAAATGGAAGAAGCCCGCAACTTGCGGCAGTTTGTTGGCTTTCATCCATTCGTGCGGCTCCTCCCGGCCGGCTGCGATTTGTCCCATCGGAGATTGATTCATCACTCTCCACGAACGTTCCCGGGTTGTGGACCGTGGCGTGCACATCCTCAAGAAGGAGGTCATTGTCGTGTTGGAGACACTGGAAGCTTCCCCAGAGCAGCCGGCGCAAGGACTTAATCACACTGTCCTTCCGGCGCCAAAATTAGATTGGGTCATTGCCCTTTCGATCAGTGTTGACGCGGATGCGCGCCGCATCTCTCAGGCTCTCACCGAGCCGGAGTATCTCGAGGCCTGGATCTCCATGCCCGATCAAGTGGAAGGCTCGTCGATCGTAGCTTCGAAAAGGTCAGACGGCTACGGGCTCGATCACTGGCGCGCCGGCCGTGTCGTCACGAGTATCATCGGTTCCTTCCTCTTTTGCCACCGGCGAAAGATGCGCCTCTCCTGGCGAAACACATGCAGGCCGAATTTTGCCGAGAGCTTCGTCGATTTCCGTATTCGGGGAAACTTCGGCAGCAGCGTTCTCGAACTCCGCCAAACCGCCCTTGTCTCCGCGGACGCCTACCTCTGGCATCAAACACTTTGGCAACGTTCGCTTGAGACCTTGGCCCTCATAGTGCGGTCCATGTGATTCCGGCAGCATCCAACCCTCCGCTCTTGACTCGCCACAGCTCTCGACAGCAACCTGGCTCTCCAACCCGGCGGGGTAGATCTCAACTGGCCGCAGACGATCTTGTAACTGCCATTGCGTTCATCTTTGAACAATTACTCAATAAAGACGCAGGTTTCGGTATGAGGGTACGTGGGTCAATACCAAAGGGTCGCGGCCATCAGTCCATAAACGATTGAAAGTGTGGGTCGGGGAGAGAGGATTCGAACTTGAGCCGCTTTGCGGGCGTGAGCGCCAGCGGGAGCCCGCAGGCGAAATCCTGAGTCCGCCGCAGCGGACGAAGGACCTCATGTCTTAATGGGTCGGGGAGAGAGGATTCGAACTTGAGCCGCTTTGCGGGCGTGAGCGCCAGCGGGAGCCCGCAGGCGAAATCCTGAGTCCGCCGCAGCGGACGAAGGACCTCATGTCTTAATGGGTCGGGGAGAGAGGATTCGAACCTCCGACCCCCTGGTCCCGAACCGGTTTCAATTAGTTATTGAAATCCGTTGAGATTAAGCGTTTCTATGTGCTTGCGATGGAAAGACTTGCCGGCAGCGGGTTGAAAGCTGTGGTTCTGTATTGTTCCTCAGTGTTTTGACAGCTACGTTTTTGTCTACAGTCACTCGGCGCCAAAGCCATCTTTTGCTTCCGAACCCGATGTGCCGCAAATGGCATTCCGGCAAGAAAAAATGTCAGTCTCCTGAGGCCCCGAGAAAAGAACGGGGCATCAAAGATCGCCGGTTATCATGCCAACATGACAGAAGCCGCAATCAGCCGGCTCTCGCGGTTGGCGATGGAACATGGCCTCAAGCCTCTGGCCATTGCGGTTTGCTTCGTCCTCGTGGCGCTGCTATGGACCTTTCCGCTGCAGCACGTCATTGCTTTTCCCTTTGTCTTTCTATTTTTCGGTGCCGTCATGGCGAGCGCATGGTTCGGCGGCTTTATTGCCGGGGCGTGGGCCATCGTATTTTCGTCAGTACTGATTGCTTTCTTTTTCATGCCGCCGCTCTATTCGATTGCCGTCAACCGCGAATTAAAGACCTATTATGGAGCGTTCATCGTCTGCGCGATCGCCATCACCGCGATTAGTGCGGCTCGACGGCGGAGCGAGAACATATCGCGCGCTGCGCGCGATGACCTGGAGTTTCGTGTCAAAGAACGTACAGCTGAGCTTGAGCGATCGCATCAGGAAGCCCTCGAGCGCGAGCGGCAACTGCGCTTTCTTACAGAGGCAATCCCACAACAGATTTGGCGTGCCAATGCGAACGGCGAGATCGAGTATTGTAACCGCGATTTAATTGAATATACGGGCCGCTCAATAGAGAGTTTGCGCGGCGAGGAGTTTTTCTCAATTTTCCATGTTTCCGATGTGCCGATATTCCGCCGAAGTTGGAATGCTGCTCGCCGTACCGGCGATGACTTCGAGGTGGAAGCGCGGGTGCGCGACGCGATCGGCAATTATCGGTGGTTTCTCATTCGCGGAATTCATCAGCAAATGGCTAGTGGTGAAGTCTCCTGCTGGTATGGAGTGCAAATCGATATTGAGGAGCGATACCGCGCTGAGCAGGCCCTGCGAGTGGCGCAAGGCGATTCGGCTCGCTGGTCGCGCACATTAAGCATGGCTGAGATGGCCGCCTCGATCGCCCACGAAATCAAACAGCCGTTGACGGCCTTAGTCGCGCAGGCTTACGCATGCAGGCGCTGGCTGCTAGCTGAACCCATGAATCCCGAGAAGGCCACCCGCGCAGCTGAGAATCTGGTCCGTGAAAGCGATCGAGCCAGCGCCGTCATCGATCGCATCCGTTCTTTATTCAACGATAAAGATCTGCCCCGTGAAACTGTCGACCTGAATCGATTCATCGGCGATGTGGTGCAACTGTTGCGCGATGAGGCCGAACGCCTTAGTGTCACAATTCGTCTCCAACTGTACGAGAAGCCCCTTCAGGTGCGGGTCGACCCGGTGCAGATGCAGCAATTGCTGCTCAATCTGGTGACGAATGGAATGGAGGCAACGATGAACACCGGCCGCGCTCGCGAATTGACGATTTGCAGCGCCCTCAATGGCGTGGGCCACCCGATGATTACCGTGCGCGACAATGGCTCGGGGTTGAGTGAACAAGCTCGAGAAAGGAATAATATTTAAAACGATAATATTAGAAGGATAGAAAAATCTTGGAAAGTAGGTGATGAGACGGACAAGCCAGAAGGTGAGAAGAATATCGAATCCTATGGCGACGTCGGAGCAGCCGGAAGATAGTGATCGACTGGGCAGGCTCACCATCCAAGTCCTGGCTCCACTTTAAGGGCCTGGCAAGGATCGCGGGCTCAAATCTCCACATTCGCATCAGGAAAAAGACAGCGTGGCTCCTCCTCTGCAGCGGGCTTTTGGACTTTCCAGTCGGATACATCGCCTGAATCGCTCAGATAGGCGTAGGCTTCTTGGGATGGGGGTCATGTGGATTCCTCCTGTAGTACTGCTCACAGCAGCCGGACTCCTGACCTTGATCGTACCTGCGAGAATAAGGTCCAGCTTGCTCGGTCAGAAAAGCAAATCCGCCGATAGGATGCCTATAGATCAATGAGGATTTCATTAGGGGATGCAGGCCGAGACCAGGATGATTTAACTGGTGGACAAATCCGGGTGGCTTTTCCCAGAAGAGAGTTGATATTCGATCATTGAAGCGGGTTCGGCGCCCACAGAATCCACGATGACGGCAGTTGGAACCACGAATTCAAAGATCACCTCAAAAAATGGTATCAAGCCAATATCAGCCAGAGTGAATCATCCTCAGACGAACGGAAAGCTAGAATGGTTTTTCGGAGAATACGTCAAGCACAGGTCAGATTTCCCTTCATTCGACGAGTTTATCACGTGGTATAAAGATAGACCTCGTGGAAACTTGAATTTCCAAAGCCTGGGGACTCCAGAAAGGGCTTTCAGGTGAAAAATATATCTGGAAGCTTATTTCGCAATTGGCCATAGGCTGTTCGGGTTGTGAAATCATATGAATAATTCAAGCTCTATAAAATCAAGACGGCCGCAAAATAATTCCAGGACTCCGCAGCACACTGCCAAAGCCGATAATATGACCGACCGTGCGAAAGAGCTTATTGCAGCAGCATCAGAGATTGATTCTCAGACCCTGGAGACAGCAATAGCTGCCATCGAAGTGAACTGTCGAGAATATCTGCGCTGGGCTGAGCTCTTCTTCCGCCGCATGGAGACTGTGGAAGGCGCGGAGCTACACAAGTTCGCCCGCGCCCTGAGCCTGACCCTGCTCGGCTGCCTGCCCACTCGGCCAGGCACCTGCCCTTTCTGCATCCAGTACGATCAGGATCGGGCTTGCGTCGGCTGCGGCTACGCTGCGACGCACGGCCGCTGCGATGCAGACGATTCCGCCTTTAGCCTCTTCATAGAGGCCTTCCAGGAGCTGGGACAGGCGATATACCAGGATACGGGCGCGCTAGGCTGCACACCCTATGATGCCCGACAGCTTCCTCAATTCAACCATTGCAGCCTCCTGCCAATTGGCTTTGCGAATGCAAAAGGATCTGCCTTCGGCCTGCGCTCTAGAGCTTATGGAGCTGAAAGCTGAGTATCTCGATGCCATGATCAAACTGCTTCCTGATGAGATCTTAAGCGAAGAAATCGCAAGGAAGCGCCGTATCGTTGAAAATATGCTCCTCGATTATTGGTAGTATTGCAGAAACACGACGGCAATGGGATAAAGGTTAATTTATGAAGCTGCCCTCAAACTCCTGGATGCAGACGTGCACTGATTCGGATACCATAAAATGCGCCCTGATCATCGCCACCTTTACCGCATTCCTGCTGCCATTCATGGCCTCCTCCATCAACATCGTCCTGCCTGCCATTGAAACCGAGTTCCACATGGATGCTATCCCCCTGTACTGGATTGCCACTAGTTACCTGCTCTCCGCCGCAGTCTTATTGATTCCATTCGGAAAAATTGCTGATATCTACGGCATGAAGAAGGTCTTTTTCATTGGCATTCTCAGATTCACGCATCATCCATGGTAGCCTACTTTGCGCACACCTCTACGATCCTCATCGGCTCAAGGGTGTTGCAGTGCATAGGCGGTGTCATGATCTTCGGCAAGGGAACTATCATTTTTGTCAATGTCTTCCCCACCGCAAGAACGAGGCAGGATTTGGGGGATCAATGCCGCTTCCGCCTACCTGGGTCTCTCCATGGGGCAGTTCCTGGGGGGCGTGTTAACCCACTATTTCGGCTGGAGAAACCTATTTCTGGTCAACGTTTCACTGGGGAGATGATTCCGCTGGATCTGGGGCCATGGGAGACGAAAGACGAGTGGGCCGAGGCCAGAGGAACAGGTTCGATCTTGTTGTATCGGCAGTCTACAGCCCGATGCTTGTGGCAGTCATGTTCGACTTTCCCACCGTTCTACGTGGCAGGACGCTGTATTCGTGATGTTGGGAGCTGCTACCTTTTTCCGGTCCATCCTCTGGGAGTCGCGCGTGGCCTGCCCTGTGCTGGACGTCAGGCTCTTTTTAAAAAAATCGCGTCTACGCCTACTCCAATACTGCAGCACTTATCAGCTACGGCGCCACCTTTGTCATAACCTTCCTGCTCAGCCTCTATCTGCAATACATCAATGGGCTGGAGCCAGATCAGGCCGGGCTAATCATGCTGACCCAGCCGATTGTGATGGCCATCTTCCCCCCTTTACTGGAAAGCACTCAGACGGGATGGAGCCGCGCCCCGTGGCCACCGCAGGAACGGCTCTCACATTTGTAGCGGTCTTGGCATTCGTATTTCTGAGCGAAAAAACAAGCCTATTTTTCATCGTGGCCCACCTCATCACTCTGGCCCTTGGACTGGCGCTCTTCACCTCTCCCAACACCAACGCCATCATGCCTTCTGTGGAGCCGCACCACTACCATGTAGGGTCGGCAACCCTTGGGACCGTGCGTCTGGTGGGCAGGTCTCAAGCATGAGCCTTGTCATGATGGTCTTTTCGTTTCATCTGGGAGCGGTGGAGATAACTCCGCTGATTATCCCCCAGTTCCTAGCAAGCGTGAAAGTGGCCTTTGTAGTCTTCTCTGCTCTATGCATCCTTGGGATTTTTGCATCCCTTTCTAGAGGCAAATTGAGGGAAGGACGCTATAAATGAAAATTGCCATCAGTTCAGATGCCGCCGGAGCACATCCTGATAAAGCCTCGTTATGTTCTCCTGCGTCTTTTTCATCTCAGGAAATCCCCTATATTGCATGGCCTCCAGCGCGTCCTCGGCCAGCCGTAGCTTATACTGGCAGCGGGATAAAAACCAGCCTGCTCTGGCGTAGTAGCGAGAGAGGTACTCCTGCTCAGTCTGGCCTGGGGTGGGGGTGAAGAGCCCATGCCTCTTGTCAAGCTCAGCCAGTTCCATCATAGTAGTATACCCCGAACGCGCGATGATGAACCGGGCCCTATTCATCAGCTCTGCCTTCTCATCTGTGGAGACGTAGGAGTGCACAGTGGTGTGCTCGTCCACCTTTTGGTGCAAGTCCTTTTGCGGGCTTCCAAGAAGAACCACCTTCTCGCCTGGCAGCATCTGCACTTGCTTCATGATGATCTCCTCCAGCTTGGTTCTCTGCGGCTCCGGGCCGGAGACAATGGCCAGGAAGTCCAGATCTTCCGCCACCGCCATTTTTCTGGCGCTGGTCAAAATTCCGGCGTAGTAGACCTTGCGCTTCGTGACATCCAGATGGGCGCGACAGAGTTTGCCGCTCAGATTTTTGCTGCCGCCATTGGGATTGATATCAGGCACGATCACGCCTCCGAATTTGTTGTGAAAGAAGCTATTAAAGGGAATGGTCAAGATCTCAATGGGGTAGAGATAGCTTGGCATGCTGTAGCGAAGCTGGTGAGAGATGAAGTAGCTGGGAACCTTCGAACTGTAAACGCACATGCGGTTGTCGCTGATGATCAAGTCGAATCTATTTTCAGCCAGTATTTGCGCCAGTCTCTTTCTCTCAGCCGCAAAAGCACGCAACAAGTCAGGAAGGCCGGCCGCAAAATTGGCAAGGAAAAATCGCGAGTCGCTGTATGGTGCCGGATAATCCTTGAAGAGCAGAAAATTGCACTGAGGGCATTCTCTTTTCAAGAGGGCCAGGGCATTGCCGCTGCTGCCAATGGTCACTTCATGCCCCTGGCGCAAAAGCTCCTCAATGATGGGAATGTCTCGAGTAGAGTGACCAAGACCCCAGTTGAGAGGACTTACAAATACACGCCCCATGTAAGAGGGCAGTGCGGCCTGATCTTATAAATCATTTCCTTGGATAAAATAACATTAAATAATTGTGGGCGGATTTACTTATGATTCGTGCTCAAAAATCATAATCGTTGCCCGCAATTTTCTGCGCAGCATCGCCGCCGGGGCCGCCGCCCACTCCGATCATGCTCGCGACGTGGCCTACACCTTTCGAGCCGTAGTGGAAGGTAAGGCCCCCTCTTACAGCATCAAAGATCAGGCCAAACTGGAGCACCTCATGAAGGAGTATGGCGTGGAAACTCAGATCGCTCTGGCAGACGCCATCATGGCGGAGTTCGGCAAGCAGGATGGCTCTCCCCAGTTCACCCGTCGGGCTCCTGCCAAACGACTCGCGCTATGGAATAAACTGGGCATCGAGCCACGTGGCATTGACCGGGAGATAGTGGAGTGCGTGCATCACACTCATATGGGCGTGGACAACGACTATGTGAGCTTGATATTGCAGGGCCTGCGCACCGGCCTGGCCGACGGCTGGGGCGGCTCCATGATCGCCACAGAGCTGCAGGACGTCCTTTTTGGCACACCTACGCCCACATTCTCCGAGGCCAACCTGGGCGTCCTGGAGCCCAATCAGGTCAACGTCATTGTGCACGGTCACGAGCCTCTTTTGTCGGATGTGATTGTGGCGGCGGCCGCAGACCCGGAATTGGTGGAGCTGGCCAAAAAACAGGGCGCAGTAGGCATCAACGTAGCAGGAATATGCTGCACGGGAAACGAGGTTCTCATGCGTCATGGTGTGCCTGTAGCCGGAAACTTCCTGCAGCAAGAGCTGGCCGTGGCCACAGGAGCCGTAGATGCCATGATTGTGGATGTGCAATGTGTCATGCCTGCTTTAGGAGCGCTCGCAGGCTGCTTCCATACCAAGTTCATCTCCACCTCACCCAAAGCCAGGTTCCCGGGAGCGGTGCACATGGAGTTTCATGAACTGACCGCGCTTGAGACGGCCAAGTCCATTGTCCAAGTGGCGGTCCAGAACTACAAGAACAGAAATCCCGCCAAGGTCCACATTCCCCAAGAGAAGTCCAAATGCATGGTGGGCTTCTCAAACGAAGCGATTGTCGGCGCCCTGGGAGGAACGCTAGATCCTCTTATTGGGGCCATAAAGAGTGGCGCTATTCGGGGCATTGGAGCTGTTGTCGGCTGCAACAATCCCAAAATTGTACAGGATTATGGCCACATCAACCTAGTCAAGGAACTCATCAAGAACGATGTACTGGTACTCACAACTGGCTGCAATGCCCAAGCATGTGCCAAGGCCGGTCTGCTCCTCCCGAATGCCGCAGACCTAGCTGGAGAAAGCTTGAAGGGGGTATGCAAGGCTCTGGGGGGAATCCCGCCTGTTCTGCATATGGGCTCTTGCGTGGACATCAGCCGTATTCTGGTGGCTGCTGCGGCCATCGCCAATGCACTCGGCGTGGACATAAGCGACCTTCCCGCAGCTGGCGCAGCTCCGGAGTGGATGAGCGAAAAAGCGGTTTCCATCGGAGCTTATGTGGTGGGCTCGGGAGTGTACACTGTGAAGAGGATTGCGATATCTGCGTGAAGATCTGTCCGGAAAACCCCTTGTCCTTTACAAAAGCAAGCCAGGAGACTGAGATCGTCATCCCTCTGCCGCCCTGTCCATCATGCGGCAAGTTCTTTGCGGCAAAGCCGATGCGGGAGAAAATACGGTCCTGCGCGCCCGTTGAGCTGCAAAAAGACTCCGAAGGATGGTCCTGGGTTGTGGCTTGTCCCTCCTGTCGCTAGAAGGTGGACGGCGTAAGGGCGGTCCGAGAGGTCTTATCCCGCGCAGTTAGACTATGGGCGTCAGACTGATCCTGTTTCGATCTTCTAAACGTATATAATAAGGCTCAGTTCTCGGGATGATTCCATATAGACACAGCCCTCCGTTCAATTCGTTGACCAGCAAATAAGTATCCGCGGTATGAACGGCCATGTTCATGCTCTCTTGGCCGCTCTTTACCACGAGCACATTTATATCGTTGGTCTCCTTCCATTTGCTTATCATGAGGTTTGCCAAATTGAGCACCGCTTTGTATCCGAAGGCGAACTCTATGGAATCCAGGCCGATGATGTTGAGTATGGGTCGGCCCGTCCTCTCCCGCAGTGCATCCCACTTCCCTTGCAGCTCCTTTCCCCATGCGACCGGATCTTCTCCCTCTGGCTGGGAGACAACGACGTTGGTGGGCACAAAAATATCCCTTGAGCTTAGCTGGTAGCCGATGCTGGGCAGGATAAAAACACCCCTGCCATTTTTGATGGCGTTCGACGCCAGGGCCGTCAGGATTTGGTAGTACCTCTTGCCCACACCGTGGTTTATCTCCAGGACATTGCACGAGCCGTATTTCAGACCACCTGTCACGACATCCAGGTCCGGAATGCCTGTGGAAATGCGATCCTCGTTGGGATCGGGAACTCTCACACCATCACTGGCAATTCTAGCATCTTTGTGTTCTCGGTAAGGCTCAAAGAATCTGAACCGGCCGTTGTGCAATGTAACTGTGTAGTTTTTCTGGCCGATCTCGACTCCTCGCAGCTTGTCCAGTTTTATCCGTCGAACGTAGCGGCTCCTCATGCTTCCCTCGGCATAGCTGGGCAGGCGGAACTGCTCCATGGTCACCACTCCGTCCACGATGTAGTTCAAAGGCATCACACTGGCAAATTCAGAGACGAAAATGAGGTGCGTGCCCAGATCTCGGGCAAATTCGCATATATTTTGCTCGAAACTTGCTAGAGAATTGCCTATGAGATGAGCGGTATAATTCAAGACCGCATCCCAGCTATCGACGATGATCATGGGATTGTCCATCTCCTCTGCCTCGTCAAAGAATACCTTGAAGAAGTCCAGGACAGCATAATAGTTGGATAGGTCTTTTCCCATTCCCTTCAGGCTCTCTAAGAGCTTGGCTTGGGTCGCATTGACCACATTCTTGGGGGGAACGACCTCTTTCATCCACGGATTGGTGGCATAAAGTCGGCGTGGATCTGTGCGAGTGGATATGTACAATCCATTCCGGTCCTCGCATAAGCTATTCATGATCTCCAGGGCTAAAGTGGTCTTGCCGGTTCCCGGCAGGCCGGTGATAAGAAGCGTCTGGCCGCTTTCGACCTGGAAGAAATCTTTGATCTCCCTTGGTATGGACATCTGCAGGGCGCCTAGCATATATTTATTCCTCAATTTTGCACATGCATTTGTTGGCACGCTTCAAGAGTGCGCATATCTGCTCCGGATCAACCCGAAATGAAAAATGGACGGTCTCGTCTTCGCAATTGCAAAAAACAATGTCTCTCATGGGCAACGCCTCTATATTCAAAGTCTGCGCTCCCTCTTCAATCTGCATTATGCCCACTCTTTTATTTCTCCAGAGCTTGGATGGGCCTACCTCCACGAATTCAACCTGGCCCTCCGAGCTGAGTACGGAGAGGTACTTGATCACAGTGGTCTTGCTAACGCCTGCTTTCTTGGCCACATCTACCGTGGTAAGACCTACGTCGGCTTCTCCTATGACTTCCAGGATCTTTTCTTTGTACGAGGCCATTTTTTTGTGCCACCGTTCGCTTGGCAAGACTTATCTTATGTGAGTCATTCCTACTACCTATCGGATTTAATTATCTGTCATCCTCATATTTCAATTTTAAGACAGGAAAAAATAAATGCTGATCGATCTTTGAGATGAGAACGCAGGAGCGACATGACAGAGGAAGGCAATAGCTGCATGCGAGGCTACGAAGATCCCTGGCCGCCTGTGCGTGGCGACTATCAGGTTGGTAACCCAAACGCCGGTGTGGCGGTGATAACCTTAGCCAGCTCGCTCTTCCCCCAGAAGACTGCCATCTGCGGCCAGTGCAAGACAGAGAATTTGGGCGTAGAGAAGATTGTAGCCAATGTGATATCCAATAGCAATATCCGATTCCTCCTCCTCTGCGGCATGGAGTCGAAGGGCCATCTGCCCGGCAATACCATTTTGGCGCTGCATAAAAACGGCATAGATGAGCAGGGCAGGATAATCGGCTCTTGCGGTGCCATACCCTTTATCCAGAATCTGCCGCCTGAGGCCATCGCGCGCTTCCAGCAACAGGTGGAGTTGATAGACTGCATCGGCCTGGAAGACATTGCAGAGATCGAAGAGCAAATCTCCAGATATAGCCGCCTTTGTGAGCCCTATCCCGCAAAGCCCTTCCAGGTAATAAAGAAGGCTGCATCGCGCCAGATTGCGTTTCACCATGGGGATCTATCCTTTGGAGCTGGAGTTGTCATGGACACATCGGCGTGGCTTATTACAGAAGAGTCTTTGACAGAGGGAGGATAATTGTTTCGATTCAGCAGAGAGCAGTCCATAGTGAATGTGGGGGGAGTGAAGTTTGGTGGTCAGAAGGGCGAGCTGCCTTCTGTTTTATGTGGCACCATCTTCTATCACGGACACAAGATTGTAGAGGATGAGGATAGAGGCCTCTTCGATAGGGCGGCAGCGGAGAGACTGATCGCTCGCCAGGCTGAGCTGTCCGAGGAGACAGGATGCCCATCTGTTCTGCACCTTTACGCGCGCAGCACTATGGCGTTCGAAAAATACCTAGATTTTGCAGAAGGGATCTGGAGAGGGCCATTCATCATCGATTCTGCGGATGCTGCGACGCGAAGCGCCGCAGCGCTCCTGGCCTCGGAGCTGGGCTATGCCGACCGGACCATCTACAACAGCATCAGCCTGGCCACGGATGAAGCTGAGGCGCAGGCGCTGCGAGATTCTGAGATCGACTCGGCCATCATTCTGGCCTATAATCCAACCCGGCCGGGCGTGGACGGCTCACTAGCCATTTTGGAGACGGGGGGAAAGGTGCGCGAGAGGGGGCTGTTGGCCGCTGCCCGTGAGCTAGGTATGGTCAATCTGCTTATAGATCCTGCGGTGCTACCTTTGGGCAATGGTGCCGGGTCAGCTTTGCGTTTTTCCGTGGCGGCCAAGGCGCGCCTGGGCCTGCCCGTCGGCTCAGGCATTCACAATGCCGTATCCTCCTGGTCGTGGCTCTCCAAAAAAGAGATGGCTGCCAGAAAATGTTGCGACGCCGCTGCGGCAGCAATGCAGCTGTTGGCTGCGGCTGACTTTTTGCTTTACGGCCCAATTGAAAGCGCCGATTTCATATTTCCAGTGGCGGCTATGGCCGACATTTTTGTTGCTGAAGCTGTGCGCGATATGGAGAATGCGCCGGGCCTCAAGCATCCTATGCGCCGATTGATCTAGGGCAAATCATTGAAGTGAATTTGCTATCTGCAAAAGGATCGCAATGGGGGTAAAGAGGTTGGCGCCAAGGATATATCCGCTATTTAAGATTTGTAAGCAGATCTGCGGCAATGCCGGTAGCGTCGGCTGTAACGCCTGCTGTCATCAGACTTGTCACCATTTTCGCGGGTGCGACGATGTTGTAGGTGAGCTGGATGATATAGCCCATTGCTCCAACCGAAGTGATGTCGGTCTCGCCCGTCACCCTGCAGGCGACCATTGCCAGGAGGAAGGCAAGCAGGACTGTTATAATGTCCACCCTCATAAGTCTGTTTGAACAACGTAATAAAGAATGACTATGCAGGCCACGCCGGAAAGCAGGACGCCCCAGATGGACCCAGAATTGGAAACTTCGATTCTGTCAATCAGATTTGTCTCACGCGTTCCTCCTCCGCGCCGAAAAGACGTGAAAGCCCGCAAGACCGTTTTCCCTTGCAGGACAAAGAATACGATGCCTGATGAGATCATGACCGCGGCTCCTGGCCACATTGACCATGACACAATTCCACGGTAACCTAACTGTTCAATGGCATCATGAACCACCAGGCCAGTCACCGGATCGAGATGGATGAATTGATCGTAGAGGATCTCGATTTGAGTTGTGTGAATAATTGGGGGGCGCGAGTTAAAAGAAATGAATAAGCGGAAAAGAGGTCACCCTATAAATATCCAAAAACATTTATGACATTTGCATCAATAATATATTCCTTTTTCGAATGCCATATCGTCAGCTCGAAGGCTTCATCGGGCGAATTTCCGCCTACGAACCAGGATTATTGGCCGCTGATTACACTACACTTCATAAGCGTATCTCTAAACAGGATCTTGGGATAGATATACCAGAGAACGATGCGGTTGTTGCAGTTGATTCGACTGGGATAAAGGTAACAAATCGAGGGGGACTGGATGCGCGAGAAACCTGGAACGCAGCGCAGAGGATGGCTTAAGGTTCATGTGACGGTTGATATTGAATCAAAGAGATTGCTCTCTCTCGAAGTTGCCGAAGAAAATACCTCGAATGGCGAGGGATAACGCCCTTTGTTGAAAGACGTCAATTTCGAGGATGCGTTGGAGGATGGCGCATATAACAACACGAATGACGCATTTAAAGCTATGAAATCGAACGGTGCAGATTGTCCTGGCATTAAGATAAGAGAGAACGCAGTTGTGGGCAAAGAATCCGCCAGGTCAATGGCTGTTCCGGAATACCAAAAAATGAGATACAAAGGTTGGAAGCAAATGCATCAGTATGGGAGACGGTGGGCAGTTGAAGGACTCTTCTCATCGATCAAGCGTATCTTTGGTGAAACTGTTAGGACAGCTTCATCCGAGGAAATAATTTCAGAGGCTAAAAGAGCATTCATTTTGTACAATATACTTATTAGTATATAGACAATTATGTTAAACTAAATAATGAATTTCAGCTCAAATAAATAATGCTATCATAATTAGGCGACACAACAGATTGTTGTGATGGCGCCGGCGTTTCTAAATGAGGCCATGCAATTTGCTTCTATGTTTAGTGGCGCAATCTTGCCTTTTGGTTCAAGCATTGCGCAGGAAGATAGCCCGGGGGCAAGATGATCAAATCAAAGTTGCTCAAATAAATAAGCAGATCCTTGGAGTGAAGAAAACGGATACAAACAGCTACGAGGGCAAGCCGTTGGCAACTTCATCGTTAAATGACTCTAATAAGAACGCAGCATCTGTAGAATCTGTCTCCGCGGTCCAGATTTCTATGAAACAAGGCAACTACATGGCTAAGACGGATTCCTTCCATCAGGATGTAATGAACAATGGATTCTATTTCCTGAGCGCTGCAGAGTTCCTTAACAAATCTAACGAGGTTAAGAACTGGGCGATTGTTGACGTCCGGCCGCCACAGCTATACGCGGCAGATCACATTCCTGGAGCAATGAACATCCCCTTGGGAAATCTGATATTGCAGAGGGGCATGGTCCCTGTCGGCCAGAAGGTTGCCGTCTACTGCGCTATTGATGCCAATGCCGCATTTGCCGTTCAGACGCTGAGGGTCTATGGCGGTCACGATGGCATTTGTCCTCTCGACGAAATTGTTGCCTGGCACGCGGCAAGGATATCTGTAGTCATTTAGATGAATAAAAGTAATTGCAAAGCATTAGCTTGATGATTGGGTTAATCACTCAATATTTTTTTTTTGATCGCAAAAGTTATAAACTTTAAAAAATATCTGTTTATGTATGAAGAACTTTGCAGGGTCGAGCATTACCTACTATGGTCTGGCTCGCAAGAAATTGATGAATAAATATCCCAGGCTGATCAACGTTCTCGTGGTACTGGCTTTGATCTGCATGACAGGCCTGGCCATATTTCTCATATCCGATCTCGTCTCGTTTGCCTCGAATCCGGATCATAATAAAGTTCTAGTCGACCTTGATCTCAATGGTCCGGAAAACAACATTGTATCCATGACGGGCGACAAGGAGATGAGCGGAAATATTGACACAAATACATCATCGTCCTTGGAGGACGAGAGCCTTCAAACCAAGGAACAAAACTTTGTCAAGCCATTGCAAGCTAATGCATCGCTGCCATCCATTCAGACTGCAAAGGGAGTCGTTGCTGCAAGCAAATCATCGAGCAGCAGCTATATCGTCAAAAAACATCACAGTTCCTTCTCATCTTCTGCAAAGTCGGCAAAAAAAAGCAACAACAAGAACAACCTGATAAATAAGATGCCAATGAGCACAATGCTGATAAATCAATCCAGGAACGTTGCTATCGGCACGATCATCAATCCAGCCAAGAACACCTCTGCAAGAGAGCCTGTATCAATAATTAAGTTCAAGACAAACTCTCCATCCAGACCGAAATCTGAACATGGTCTGAATAGTAATAAATCGCAACGCTCAAAAGATGCTGCTAAAAAAACCAATTCAAAGGCCATAGTAACGAAGAGCGTTTCTTCGCAAAAAAACAAAGTGAGTGCCGCAAGCCACGCCAAAAAAGTACGGGAAGCCAGAGCCAAGCTGAATGCCAATAGAAATCGAGCTGCAGAGAACATAAAGAAAAAGGCGGCACAATCGCGGGCCAACGCTGCATCTAACTAGTCTTGACGAAAGCAGAAGTCAGCTCATGAATCGATCTCTGCAGATTTCAGCATCTATTGCTTGGAGATCCTCATGATGCATCCGTCTTCCGTTGGCTCCATATATAGCTCCATCTTCAGGTCGGAGAAGACCTTTTGCCAGTGGCTTTCCACGCAGGTCTTGCAATGCTCCGTGGCAATCAGGCTGGCTCCTACGCGAGCAAAGAATTTGGCGCCTTCCATCAAGCCGCAACGATGACGTTTGATCTCCACAAAGCTGTCCCCCGCCGTAACCTCCACCAAGCTTCCGAAAAGGTTCCTGTCATTGGTTGCCACGGCCATGGCCACATCTTTGGGCTCGGCCAGGCCCAATTGCTTGAATGTGGCCGCCACCTGGCGGGCGCCGAGGTCCTGAAACTCGCGCAGGCCTTTCTTGCCCAGCTTCCGAGCCACATAGCCTCTGCTGCCGTAGAAGCTGCCCATCCACATGGCCACCACACGTTGCTGGATCTGCTCCAAGGGAATATCAGGAACGTCTGTCATGTCGTTTTAGCTTCGCTGGAATGCATTATAATACTTTTGCGTCCAATCGCCTTTCATATAAAAACTTTTTAAAAAGCATAGCTATCTGCCACCAAAAATCCCTAACTGCGCCCTTCAAGCCTTGCAGCAAGAAAGGCGCTAGAGCTCGGCGTGAGAAACTAAGATTAGGCAGCCGGGGCTTCTGATACAGGAGAGGGCACTGCCGTTACCATGCTTGGCTCGGATTTGATCTCGGTCTTGCGAACTTCCACGCGCCTGAGGGGATAAATCGCCTTGGCCTCTTTGTAGATGTCCAAAGAGATCTTGCCTCCCACAGCTTCCTGGATCAACTGATTTAGGTCCAAGCTCTTCGACCTCTCTAAGACGACCCTCTTGGAGAGCTCTCTGATGCTCTTGACCTGATTGGCCCGCGCTCTCTTCACTGTGAAGCAACTTGGCTTGATTCGGACCTGGTAGCCGTCCGTAGTGGTTACGTCCACAATGGCATCGATTCTTGATGTTCTTCTCTTGACCAGAGAGCGCACATAATCCGTGGTCATCTCATGGCCCAGAAACTTCGTATATGCCGAATCTCCAGCCACACGATCTACTCTAAACTTGAGCTTGGTGTTCTGTTTAGAGAAATTGTTGGTGAGGTCTCCTAGAGTCGTCTCAATAATTCTTCCCACAATTCTCTCCGGATCGTTGGCAACCGTCTCACCAAAGGGAACCCTGCCGAACATATCCGGACTTACAACCTTATACCATTGCTTGGCCTTTCTGCTCTCAGCCTTTCTTTGTGATCTTCTAGCCAATAAACATCCTCCAAGATAATATTAATCCGAACACCGTTCAAGCTCACTGTATTTAAACCGATTGGTCTACCAAAAACTAGTGCTCTAGAACAAAGGTTTTAAATTTTATTACATACACTACAATAAAGATTGTGTCAAGGGAAAAAAATTATACTCGGTTAGCCTTAAGGAAGCAGATCGAGAGGAACTAAGCCTATATCTTCGTCGAGAAAAGGCTTCTGCAGAAGTCTGACTCTGGCCAGGATATTGCTTCTGGCAGATGAAGGACGGCCTGATAAAGAGATGGCCGAAACATTAAGAGTTAGCAAGTCCACAGCCAATCAGATAAGGAAGAGGTACTGCGAAGGTAATCTGGATTTTACATTGCATGAAAAAGCCCGCAGTGGTGCCCTTCAAAAGTTGGGTGGAAAGATGGAAGCACAATTAACCCTTCTTGCCTATTCTGCGCCGCCAGATGGGAGCTCAAAATGGACTCTCAGGCTTCTGGCAGATAAGCTTGTTGAAATGGAGATCGTAGATTCCATTTTCCGCATGAATGTGCAAAGGCTATTGAAAAAAATGAAATTAAACCTTGGCTAAGGATCCGCTGGTGCATAGGAAAGATGACGAGTGATTTCATTTGGCACGTGGAGGATGTGCTGGATCTTCATGAGCAGCCTTATGATCCGAAACGTCCGGTTATCTGTTTTGATGAATGGCCATGTCAGTTGATTGGCGATGCAATTATCCCGATTCCAATCAAACCTTGAGGTCCCAAGAAAGAACATTATGAATATATCCGAAATGGCATTTGCTGCATCTTTTTGGCTTTTGAGCCTCGTGCAGACAAGCGGATCGTCTGTGTTAAGGAACCCCGGACGAAAGTCTATTATGCAGATTTTATGAAAATGCTTGTTCACCATTATCCAGATGCAAAGACAGTTCCTTTGGTTTGGAATAAACTAAACACACACATTGGGTTCATTTTATGAAGCCTTATCCGCCGAGGAGGCTTTCGAGCTCGCAAAGAGGTTTGAGCTCCACTGTGGAGGATTCTTAGTAACCTCTAATTTTGGCCGCTCGCTTATAAATGGTATATAAAGCTCTGGCTGGATTTAGTGGGTTTATAGGAATCCCCTATACTCCCAAGAAATAAAGTTGGCTTAATATGGCTGAGATCGAACTCTCAGCACATTCAAAGTAATACTTGGATTGCAGTATTGGATGTATGGAGAAGCCAGCCGATGAGGTTAATGCATGAGAGTATGAGCGGAATTCAATCGGAGCAACAGTGAGATCGATATTCAATAAAGATAATGCCAGTGTTAAACTCCAACGGCATTATCTCAATCTGCAAAATTAATGTTCCGGTGCACTAGTTCGACTGAAAGAGAATACGCCCACAGACGTTATCGCCTCAACCGCAAGCCCAGCGTGCATCTCCTTCGGTCTGCAGGCAGGATAACGCACTGTCGGACAATGGCCGGGGCAAGGGTAATAGGGGGATGAACGTGTTCAAGTAAAGGTCCAGGGCTAGATGTGTAGCGAGTGCTTAGGGAACTGTTAAAAGGTGAGCCGGGCGGAGGCACGGGAGAAGCGATAGCTCTGCGAGGCAGGCTGGCAGTCAGCACAAGGATTCTGAGGTGGGCAATGTAGCCTGGAAACAGGTCGTCTTTTCTGGAGAAAGCAAAGATATGGCATTAGATGCACTCCGAGATTGCCAGGATTTCACCACAATCGCTTGCATACTCCTGAAAGCCTCTGATTCGACTGCAAAAGCGTTCGAGATTGCAATGGAAAACAAGACATCTTACTACGATCCTCTCTTCCGGGCGGTAGCGGAGGCGAGAAGAGTGCCGCTGCTGGCCCTGGACAGGAAAACTATACGAGAAAGTGAAAGCAAAAATGAATGTTCGTATGTGCCTGGCTCACCATAATCAGCATCTATGTGTCAATTGTACGACTTCTTTTGCCGCTAATTGTTGGGCGTCGTTTTGAGGGTCAAGATGCTATTTTATATCGATGTCTGGTTAAATAATGTTATATACACACATATATATATTGATCTGTCAGAAACTAAAACCAGCATCTATAAACCGATTCTCTACGGTTGATCGCATACTTTTCTAATAGAGATTGCTTGCTCAGAAACAAAAATTTCGCTAATGTCGGTTATGATAACTAAAACCAACTTGCTATATGTTGTAATGATATTTCCATCTATCTTGCTTCACCTTTCAGAACTGCCACTGTTTAGCCCTATTCCGAGGGGATCTCGCATATCATAGCCTCCAATAGTGCTTCAACTGGACCTTAGATATGGGTTTTTATTTCGGCTTTGATCTCACTTATGATCTCTTCCATTAACGAGTACTCCATATTAATTTGTTGTTGCGTTTCATTGGGTGATAGCTGTTTCTCCGATGGTATAACACCGGGGCTGAAACTTATTGGAGGATTTATCTGTATAATATTTTTTTAAATAAGTTCTTGATTTTGATCCTAATAAACTCTCGATTCAAACTCTCAACATTATATATTGATCGACCCGTATTGCTTAATATGAACGGAATCAAGCTCAAAATCTCTAATAATTTCCCGTATTCGATATGATATCTTTGCTAAATTCAGCATATATTTTCATTTTATGCTAGTTATATGCATTATATGATGTGTAAAAAGATATGTTAATTCAGTTTTTGACTGTTTTTTGAACATTAAATTTAATAAATGCGATTGCATATGATTCGTAGAATTCGGCTTTCGTAGGATTCGGCGATTACTGTGTTTCTGGCCTTCAATATACTATAGACATGCTGCCGTCGTTGGCAGGTAACTTTATTATTTCTACTATCCGTAAATTCACGAAGGATACTAAAAGCGCGGATAATACAGCAACAAGGACAGCATTACTCCAAATTGGTGGATCACTCACAGAGACCATTAAATTGAAAGGCAAACCCCAAAATTGGCCCGTCAAATTATAGTCCTCAACATAACAATCTTAAGTATAGATAGGAAAGCTGCAGTTAGGAACAGCGCGCATAGGATTATTAATTGCAAAACATCATTGAATTCACGTTCAGAAAGTTGCGTTGAGGACTATAATATCCATTTCAGCTCTCCCTCTTAGCCTTTGTCTCATCCTTGCTTGGTTCCACTTATCTGTCTTTTAGGCTTTTCGCTGAATTATATGGTCTAGGCCCATCTAAAAATTCTAGTTTAATTGTTTTTTTGTGCTTTTGTGGTGGGCCGCTACTTGTCGACCACCACTAAGGCACAAGAACATAAAGGCTTTTGGTCCTACCTCCGTTTGGACATCTCCAACACCATAGCCGCCTGCGCCCCAGCTTCTAAAATCTCCAGGTTCTTCAAAATAAGCTTTGGCTTCTTGGCAAAGGTCACACGGAAGGCATTCCCATAGGCTTCGCGGGGCAGGCCCAGCTTTCCCGCCTGCATCAAGGCCCCAAACATGGCAGTATTGGCCGCCTGATGAGCACCCTTCTCAGTAGCGATCTCTGTGGCCGGAACTGATATGACATTGACCCCCTCCGGTGCCTGGAACTGTCCAGCTAAAGAGTCATAGAGAATCACGCCGCCCTTCTTGACGGAGGGTGCGAACTTCTCCAAAGACGGCCGGTTGAAGGCCACCAGAACATCAGGATGATCCACCACAGGCGATCCGATGGGCTGGCCTGAAATGATCACGGAGCAATTCGAGGTTCCGCCCCTCTGCTCAGGCCCGTAGTCGGGATAATAGGAGACAGCGCGCCCGCAGCCGAAGCCCGCCTGGGCTAAGGCCAGGCCCATGCTCAGCACTCCCTGTCCGCCGAAGCCGGCTATCTTCACGCCCTTGGCAGCAAACTCAGGGTCCTCCTGGAACTGCACGCAAATTCCGCTCTCACAACCGAAGACTTTATCCAGGGATTCCCGGGAAAAGTCGCTCTCGGCCCTGGTAATGGCCTCTGCTTCTGCAGATCTGTCCCGGAACCTCTTTAATGGAAACTCCTTTTCCATCTGCTCATTGATGAACCTGGTAATTCCATGCACGTCCATCCTCAGGATAGTAGGACAGGGCGAGAGCAGTTCCACAAAGGCATAGCCTTTTTTGTCCCTCTGAATCTCCAACGCCTTCTTGATTGCCCGGCGCGCTTTTCTGATATGCTCTATGTCCGATAGCGATGCGCGCTCGATGAACACCGGCGCCTTAAGCGTATCAAGTAGTTCAGAGATATGAATAGGATAACCCTGCTCTCGTGGATCGCGCCCGGCTGGGGTGGTGGCAGTGACCTCTCCTACCAAGGTAGTGGGTGCCATCTGCCCACCAGTCATGCCGTAGACACTGTTGTTGACGAAAAACACCGCCAGCTTCTCGCCCCGGTTGGCAGCTTGAATGGTCTCGTTTAGACCAATAGATCCCAGATCGCCGTCTCCCTGATAGGAGATGGCGATGGCGTTGTCCTCGGCCCGGGATATGCCTGTTGCTATGGCCGGAGCCCGACCATGAGCGGCCTGCACATGACCGCAGTCCAGATAGTAGTAAGCGAAGACGGCGCAGCCCACCGGACTGATCACGACGCACCTGTCCTGGATGCCCAGGTTTGCCATGGCCTCGCCGATGAGCTTATGCAAAATGCCGTGCCCGCAGCCGGGACAGTAATGGGTAGCAGTGGGAGCAGCCCCGCCTTTTCTGGAAAATTGTGCATACATCCCGGGATGTCCCCCGATCATCTTTTCTTTTGCCGCCATTTTAGGCCACCTCTCTGATCTTCTTCAAGATTGAATCCAGCCTGATCAAATTTCCTCCGTAGCGGCAGACCAGCTCTACTGACGAGCAGCCACTGGCAAGGCGAACGTCTTCACGCATCTGCCCGTTGCTCATCTCCACGGATATGAACTTGCAGCCGCGCTCGGCGAGAACGCGTACGGCCTTTTCTGGAAAGGGGAAGAGCGTGATGGGACGGAAGAGCCCTGACTTGATGCCCTCCTTTCGGGCGGCATCCACGGCAGACCTCGCGATCCTGCTGCTGATGCCGTAGGAGACCAGAACAACACTTGCGTCCTCCAGCCGATAGCCCTCCCAGGCTACCTCGTTCTCGATTATACGCTGATATTTCTCTTGCAGCTTGTAATTGTGTCTTTCCATATCATCGAAGTTGAGCATAATCGAAGTTATCAGATTTCCTCTGGTCTCGGCCCGACCGGCCACTGCCCAGGTGGTATCAATGGCAGGCTTGAGCGCCTCTTCTGGGAACTTGAGGGGCTCGACCATGTGCCCCAGCACGCCGTCCGCCAAAATCACCACGGGATTTCTGTACTTAAAGGCCAAAGCAAAACCTTTCCTGGTAAAGTCGCACATCTCTTGCACGCTTGCCGGTGCCAGAACGATGTTGTGATAACATCCGTGCCCACCTCCCTTGCAGGCCTGATTGTAATCCGACTGCTCCGGCCCGATGTTGCCAAGGCCGGGGCCCGCCCGACAGATATCGACAATAACGCAAGGCAGCTCTGCGCCAGCGATGTACGTCATACCCTCCTGCTTCAGGCTCATGCCGGGGCCGGATGAGGCCGCAAGCACGCGATGCCCTGCTGTTGCTGCCCCGTAGACCATGTTGATTGCCGCCTCTTCTGATTCCGCCTGCACGAATTTGCGGTCCACCTTGGGAAAATGGAAAGAGGCTTCTTGCAAGATCTCGCTGGCGGGAGTGATTGGGTAGCCAAAGAAGCAGTCACAGCCTGCATAAAGAGCTCCCACGATCACGGCGCTGTTTCCGGCCACTAACTGAGATGCCATTTTTAGTTCTCCTCCGCCTTCTCTTTTTGGGGCACATGAACCTCAATGGCCAGTGGCTCAGGGCAGGTGTAATAGCATGCGGCGCAGCCAATGCAACCGTCGCCGTCATAGAGCACATAATGATAGCCTCGGGAATTGAGCTCCTCACCCATCTTCAATACATTCACAGAACATGCCACAATGCACCGCTCGCAGGCCTTGCATTCCAGGGCATTGATACGTGGATAGGGCTTGTCTTTGTCCCTAATCTCCACTCGCCGGATCTTTCCGCTTATGGTCTTGGGCAATTCCTCTACGAATTCGATGATCCTCGGGTACTTGTAGGGCGCAGTGACCAACTTTACGTGGTCTTGCAGCTCCTTTTTCAGCTCCTCTGAAGCCGTATATCCGCGGGCCAGGACCACGGTTGCCTTCACCACTTGTCCACGAATGGAATCAGGCACGCCGGTAATTGCCACCTCCATTACAGAAGGATGGGACATGAGTGCACTTTCCACCTCGAAGGGCCCGACCCGATAACCGGAGCTCTTGATCATGTCATCTGTCCGGCCTATAAACCAGAAGAATCCGTCCTCATCTCGCCAGGCGGTGTCTCCGGTATGATAGTAATCGTCGTGCCAGGTGTTGCGGGTCTTGTCCAGATCGGAATGGTAATCTGTGAAAAGACCGACAGGCTTTCCTCTGTCTGTCTTGATTACGATCTCGCCCTCTTCGCCCACCTCGCATATTTTGTCGTTCTTGCCCACCAGTACTACATCGAATCCCGGCGCAGGCTTGCCCATGGAGCCGGGCTTGGGATTCATCCAGGGATAGTTGGCGATGCAGACCACGGTCTCAGTCTGACCAAATCCTTCCATGAGCCGCAGGCCAGTGGTCTCAAGGAAGCTCTCATACACGGATGCGTTGAGCGGCTCTCCTGCAGTGACTGCATATTTTAGTCGGGAGAAGTCGTATCTGGACATGTCGCTCTTGATCATGAATCTAAAGATGGTCGGCGGAGCGCAGAAGGTCGTCACTCCGTATTTGCCCATTTCGTCCATCATCTCCCCGGCATCAAAGCGATCGTAATCGTAGACGAAGACCGCTGAGCCAGCCAGCCATTGGCCATAGATCTTACCCCAGGCGCACTTGGCCCATCCCGTATCTGCCACGGTGTAGTGCAGTCCGTCATCTTCCACATTCTGCCAATACTTGGCAGTGAGGATATGGCCCAAAGGATAGGTCTGATCGTGTTTGACCATTTTTGGGTATCCGGTAGTTCCGGATGTGAAGTATCCCAGGAGGATATCCTCATTTCTCGTCGCCTGCACTCCAGTCGGACGGACGAAATCTGCCGAGACCTCCTCCATATCCTTATTGAAATTGATCCAGCCCTCACGCTTCTGGTCAGCACTTCCTACGAGGGCTTTGACCAGGGAAATATTGTCCAGATCCTTGTGAGCCGCATCGAACTCGTCAGGTACCCCGTTCTCTGCTATGCAAATGATCATCTTCAGGTCTGCCTTCTTGATGCGATAGACGAAGTCCTTGGCCTTGAGCATATGTGTGGAAGGAATGGAGATCGCACCGATCTTGTTTAAGCCTATCATGCAGACCCAAAACTCCCAGCGACTCTTGAGGGTGAGCATGACCGCATCCCCTTTATGCAGTCCGTATTTAGAAAAGAGGTTCGCGGCCTTATCGCTCATGATCTTCAGATCTTTGAAGGTGATGATCAACTCATCTTCGTGAGCATTGCACCAGACTAAGGCGCGCTTATCAGGATTTTCTGCTGCATAGGCATCGACTACATCGTAAGCAAAATTGAAGTTCTCGGGAACCAGGATCTTCAGATTTTCTTTGAAATCCTCGTATGATTTGTAATCGACCCGAGAGACGAACTTGGACAATAATGAAACCATTTTTCCTTCCTCTTTCTCTCCTACATGATCACAGCCAGCAGCTTCACCGGCTTGTCGTTTACGGCTTCCATGAGGTGATCATAAGACGAATCGAAGAATATAGAGTCTCCAACGTTTAGCACTATATCGTTGTCGTGAATGGTGATCTTTAGAGACCCCTCAAGCACATATTCAAACTCCTGGCCCGGATGATTGTAGAATGATGGGCTGCCTTTCTTGGGATCGATGGTGACTATGAACGGCTCCGCCTTTTTATGAGCGAACTTTCTGGCCAGGCTCAGGTAGTGGTATTGCTTTCTGCGCTCCACTTCCACCGCCTCGCCCTTTCGAGTAATGGCGAAGATACTCATCTTGGACTCTTCGCCGGTGAGCAGCAGGCCTGTATCCACGTTGAGTTTTCGCGCAATGCCGATGAGAATGCTGGCAGGAATGTCCAGCTTTCCATCTTCATAGCAGTTGTACGTCCCCACAGGCACCCCAAGGTGCTCTGCCATCTCCTCGGACGATACCCGAGTTAGCTCCCTCAGTTCACGAAGGCGTGAACCGATTTCATCAAGCCTCTCCTTCATGCTCATTCCTCAGCACATGGTGACTGCCTCACATGCATATTTTAATCTATCCGTTGCGACTGTGGTTGCAATTCCCAAAAACTCTGCGAGCTAAATTGTCGTTCGCGACGACAGAGTTGCTATCGAGCAAGTATAAATAGAATTATTGCAAAGGCTAATTTTGCCTCAGGAGGTCCAGTCGTCCTCAGCAAGCCAGTTTTGGGCTCTTCTCTTTGAGCTTATCTGATTTATTATAGGGGACTGCCCGACAGAATCGCGCGATGCGAATCGGTCGCCAGCATTTCCTCTCATAAAATTGTACGCAATCTCCGGATCAATACCATATTTATTCAAATACGCCTCATAGGAGATATGCTCTCCCATGCTGGAAATGTATATCGGATCGCCGATAATTAGGGTGATTTTTCCGGCGGGCAGAATCCATTCGAAACCCTTCGGAAGTGTACATTGCAGCCAATCGCTATTGCTTTCCAGAGCGTCTTTGGATGCTTCATTTACAGCCCCACAGTTTCTACAGACGAACTTCTTCATATCACTCACCTTCAGTCAGTTTAATAAGTTCATAACAGTATATATAATTTACTTGGCAAATGTATTAATCACAGCGCTATCATTTTTTATATAGGAATATATATTATTATATTAATGAGCCAGAATGATTGAGATCGCATTAAGATCAGTTTAAGATCAGTTGCCTCCAACTCATATGAATGACTGCCGCCCAGTATTGTTAATAGGAGCTAGGCAGATTATTGTGTTGTGTCGCATAAAATTATATAGTAAAAATATAAAGTTATTATCGTAATCTATATTGACAATAGCGATTGGCCAGAATATAATGCCAAATTCGTTCAAAGATGTGAATTCTATCTCGATTTGAGTTGCGTGAAGAATTGGATGCGCGAGTTAAAAGAAATAAATAAGCGGAAAAGAGGTGCCCCCTATAAATATCCAAAAACATTTATGATATTTGCATCAATAATATATTCCTTTTTTCGAATGCCATATTGTCAGATCGAAGGCTTCATTGGGCGAATTTTCGCCTACGAATCAGGATTATTGGCCGCTGATTACATCACACTTCATAAGCGTATCTCTAAGCAGGACCTTTGGATAGATATACCCGAGAACGATGCAGTTGATTTGATTGGGATAAAGGTAACAAATCGAGGAACTGGATGCGCGAGAAACATGGAACGTAGCGAAGAGGATGGCTTAAGGTTCATGTGGCGATTGATGTTGAATCAAAGAGATTGCTCTCTCTTGAAGTTGCCGAAGAAAATACCTTGGATAGCGAGGTATTACGCCCTTTGTTGGAAGACATCAATTTTGAGGATGCGTTGGAGGATGGCGCATATGACACAAATGACGCATTTGAATTTATGAAATCGAACGGTGCTGATTGTCCTGATATTGAGATAAGAGGGAACGCAGTTGTAGACAAAGAATAATCTGCCAGGTCAATGGCTGCTCTGGAATGCCAAAAATGGGATAAAAAAGTTGGAGGCAAATGCATTCGTATGAGAGACGATGGGTAGTTGAATGACTCTTCTCATCGATCAAGCGTGTCTTTGGTAAGACTGTTGGGGCAGTTTCACCCGTGGGGTACTATTTCAGAGGTCAAAAGAGTATTCATTTTGTATAATATACTTATTGACATATTGATAATTATGTTAAACTATATAATGAATTTAAATTCAAATAAATGATACTATAATAATTATGCGACGCAGCATATTGAGAAAGAAGATTCATGAAGAAGTAGGGCAATTTCGATCTTTGTCATTGAGAATCCTTTAACGATCGTTATCAGCAAGACACATTCAAAGCTTCGGATAAACTTAAGTAGCATTATGCCAGGATCGGTAATAGATCAACCTTAAATTACAGTGTGGTTTATGGGGCATGATAGATTTGGCACCTTTTATCGAGATACGGGATCTGACAGTTCGATTCGGTGATGTTGTAGCTCTTCGCAATGTAAATCTGGTTATAGAAGAGGGCGAATCTGTAGGAATCTTAGGCAGAAGCGGTTGCGGCAAGAGCGTCCTGATGCATGTCTTGCGTGGGGTGGAGTCATTTCCCGGCATGAGCGGGAGCGTGATATTTCATGTGGCCAGATGTGAGAAATGCCGTCACGTAGAGCCGCGAAGCCAGTCTGGGGAAAAGTGCAGGTGCGGCGGAATTATGAATCCGATTGAAGCCGATTTTGTGGCACTTGATATAAACGACCCTCTTCGACGTGACATTGTGAACAGAATTGCCATCATGCTGCAGAGGACCTTCGCACTTTATGGCGATGAGCGTGTGATAACAAATGTTATGCGGGCAATGGAGGAGAAAGGTGACTCCATGAGCGTTCATCGCGCCGCAGACCTCTTGGACGAGGTAAACTTGTCCCACAGGCTGATGCATGTGGCCAGAGAGCTGTCCGGCGGAGAAAAGCAGCGCGTCGTCCTGGCCCGCCAGCTCGCCAAATCGCCAATGATTCTCTTAGCTGATGAGCCGACAGGAACACTTGATCCGGCTACTGCTAGAGTTGTGCATGAATCAATCAAGCGTGCCGTCCGGGACTTCAATATGACCTTGATAATCACCAGCCACTGGGAAGATGTCATGGTCGAGCTGACCGATAGAGCCATATTGTTGGATGGCGGAAAGATCAAGGCAGAAGGCAAGCCAAAAGATATCGCTGCTCAGTTCCTGGCCATGGCCGGAACGCTGGGCAAGCGTGAAGACGTTGAAATTGGGGCGCCAATAATCAAGGCTAACAATCTGGCAAAGAGATATATCAGCATCGATCGGGGCGTGGTAAAGGCCGTGGACAATGTCAGCCTGGAAATAAATGAGGGTGAGATCTTTGGCCTGGTTGGCATTTCCGGAGGCGGCAAGACTACCCTTTCCAAGATGGTAAGCGGCATTATCACTCCTACCGGTGGCAGCATCTCGGTGCGGATAGGAGACGACTGGGTGGATATGACAGTACTCGGATCTAATGGCCGCGGGCGGGCCACCAAATATATCGGCATTCTCCACCAGGAGTACACTCTTTACCCATCCCGAAGCGTCATCGAGAACCTGACGGAGGCCATTGGCCTCACCCTGCCCTTTGAGCTGGCAGAAAGAAAAGCCATTCACACTCTGGAAACAGTGGGGTTCACTGAGGATCAGGCTGAGACGATCTTGGCCAAGATGCCGGACGAGCTTTCTGAGGGTGAGAGGCACCGCGTAGCCATGGCACAGGTATTGATTACGGAGCCGAGAATAGTAATCCTGGACGAGCCTACGGGAACTATGGATGCCATTACCAAGATTGAGGTTACGAGGTCCATACTGAGCGCCCGTCAGGAGTTGGGAGAGACATTCGTAATTGTCAGCCACGACATGGACTTCGTGAAAAATATCTGCGATAAAGCCATGCTTATGCGCGACGGGCAGGCGATTTTCACTGGTCTTCCGAGCGAAGTCCTATCCAAGATCACAGAAGAGGAAGAGAAGGAGATGCTGGGGAGTTAATTTGAGGGTCTTCGTTGACGGCAGAGAGATCGAGCTATTGCCCGGAGCGCAGCTTGCCGATGCCCTGGACAAAGCCTGCGCTAATCCTGTGAATGGCGCAATAATAGGGATGATAAAAGGTCGAGGCGAGAAAAGTCGCCTGACCAACTCTTATTGGCTCAACACCACCAAGGGCAAACTTAGAATAGAGCTAATAGATAGCGATCTGCAGAAGATCTGGCATGAGAGCGTAGACAAAATCACGGGATCAACAGCTAGATGGGCCTCGGCTGACGGCGTAGCCTTCGGGTCATTTGCTTCCACCCTCTCTTTTGGACGCGATGCCTTGGAATACAGTCGCTGGGAGGTCGTGCTCGGAGCAGCTGGATTTGACGCAGAGAACACCCATATCATATTCGTACGGAGGAGGCATACAGCAGCCTACGGCACACCCCAAAATGGTGGAGTGCTCGGTCATGTTGTCGGCGGCAAAAATACTCTAGATCGATTGCAAGCAGGCGACGAAATACAGGGCATAGAGCCCATTGTGGAATGGCAGGACATAACTTCGAAGCTGGCCACAAATGATATGACTATGCCCCTTGAAGAGGGAATGGAGATATTCACTAAAGTTGAAGCGCATCTGATCGAGGATGCGCCAATAGGCGCGGAATTTTTCCTGTCTCTGACTCGAGACGGCTGCTTTAAGGTCGATTCCGTTTCCAGCTCATATATCTCATCAGATCAGTTGCTCACGGTGCCCATATTCTTCGAGCATCGTGAGCCTCGCCTGGAAGGAGTGGTGACGGTAAGGACTAGCGGGCGAGGTTTAGGTAGAATTTTCGTATACAAGCAGGATCGAACATCGAATCCAGGCCACTCTGCGGTGGCAAGAATCACATCCGGAATGGATATGATAAAGCTGGCGGGTCCCGGCCAGTTGATAACCATTAATGTTTTGCCACAGCGCATTATGCTCATGGGCAGCCGTCTGTCAGACGCCCTGATGCAGATGCAAGAACGAGGCATCGAGGCAGAGGTGAAAGGACATACTGGCGAAGATGCCGTAGTGGTGAAGCAGGAGCCAGGAGCCACGATGGCGATTTTGAAACATAAAAAGGTTCACCTTTTATCTATTCCTGCCACCCGTCTGGTCTCAGTCCAGCTTTACGACGATCTGGCACCCAAGACTCTGGATTACTTCCGGCACGTGACCGGTCTTAAGGAGAGGCCTGTGGGCCCCTTGCCGGTCTATTTTGTCTATGAGAATACTCTGCTCTTCGAGCCGGAGATTGATGCAGTCAGCCTAAAGGAGCTGTTGCCCGAAAACAAGCCTTCTGGGCCTGTACCTGCTGGTTCTATCGCCGTTTCCAACCAGATTTCCAAGAAGATCGGACTTGTTGGAATCAAGCTCGTGGATGATAAGCGCTACGGTCCCTCGGGTGAGAAATTCGAGGCGACGAACATCATCGGTCGGGTGCTGGAGCCTGAAAAGCTGAAAGATGTGTCGGAAGGGGAGACGATTTACATTAAGGAGGTGCGATGATGTTGGTCACTAAATATGTGATAACATCCTCTGAGTCGAATATCCTTCCTTCAGATATCGCTATGAAGATTTACGGTTCGAAGTACGAGGTCAATGTTAAGGAGACCTGCTTTGGAGTCGTCATAAATGGCGAAGAGGACGTGATAAGTGCGCTCATAAAAGAGATCAGGGCCCTTGACCCTCCCGGCATATTCATCAAGGATAGGGGCTTTCCACCGGGCGATCCCAGGCGTTGCCGTGGTCGCAGGGGTGGAGGAGCGAGACCTGGCTTTTATATGATCGAGTCTGAATCGAAGATGCTGCCTATGATCTCCAGGGCACTGGCCTGGGAGGGCGAGATCCCGGTTATTCCTGAAAAAGAAAAAACCTCTTCCTATCAAGAGGCTGAAAGAGATCGCAAAAGAGGGTTTATCCTGAGGTAAATCAATGGCAAAAGTTATCGTTTATCCTCCCACCAGCATGATACTATCCGACCTTGTGGAGAGGATGGGTCACAAGGCGCTTGTGGTTCCAGAAGCAGTGCGCAGGCTCGTTACAGCAAATGAGATTGATTCTCCACCTTTGAATGTCACACCTGAGGAGCCCAAGAAAGGGCTACGTTATGCGGCAGTGGATGTCCCTTCCGGCGTGCGGGGCCGGATGGCTTTGATTGGACCCATCATAGAAGAGGCAGAGGCGGCGATCATAGTAGAAGACCCGGGATGGCTGACGGGCTGTGCAGGCTGCTCTCGAACCAATGAATTGGTGAGATTACTCATCCGAACAAAAGGAGTTCCTGTGCTGGACCTATCCTATCCCACAACCGATGCCGAGGCCAAGGTCTTTGTGCAGAAAATCAGGGTCTTTTTGGAGGGTTTATTGTGATTCGCATCGCCCAGCTCTCCTGCGGTTCGGAGTACAGCGGCATTCAAAAAGAGATTGAGCGCGCTGCAGAAACGGTGGGAGCAAAGATCATCTATCCAGAGGTATCTTTAGAGGATATTCTCAACGTGGAAAGCACTTTTGGCGTTTCCGTCTCCTCGGGCGACCTCAACTTAGCCATAGCTCGTGCGGTTCGGATCGTGCAAAATCCAGATCTGGCTGATGCCGTAATTGTCATGACCTGCTTTCGCTGCGCCGAGGCGGCCATCATCCGATCGGAAATCAGGAAATACATTCATGAGCACTCCAAGATTCCAGTCTTGAGCTACTCATTCACGGAAAGGACGAAGGCAGAGACCCTGCTCACTAGGATGGAAGCGCTGGTTACCACAGTCAAGTACAGGGGCCTCTTGGCCAGGGAGAAACAGAAGGGCCTAACTGCAGGAATCGACTCCGGGTCCACCACTACCAAGTCAGTGGTGATGAGAGACAATCAGGTGATAGGCACTGGCTGGGTTCCCACTAACGAGGTCTTGAAGAGCGCGGAAGATGCTCTGCAGGCTGCCCTGAAATATGGCCGGCGTGCAAAAAGATGATGTTTCTGCGATTGGTGTGACCGGATATGGCCGTTTTCTGGTGGGAAAGCACATCAACGCCAGGCTGATTCAGGAGGAGATCACAGTCAACTCCAAGGGTGCCGTATTTTTTGGCTGACGCCCAGAAGGGGCCGGCGACTGTTATAGATATCGGCGGCATGGACAATAAAGCTATATCCGTACAGGACGGCATTCCGGGTGGCTTTACAATGGGCGGAATATGCGCTGGAGCCTCGGGAAGGTTCTTGGAGCTTACTGCCAAAAGGCTCGGCGTTGATATCACACAACTCGGAAAGCTGGCACTTAAGGGCGACTTTAGGAATGTTGCCATGAACAGCTACTGCATAGTATTCGGCACGCAAAGCCTGGTCAACAGCCTATCCATAGGCTGTAAACCGGAGGACGTAGCCATGGCTGCTTGCCATTCTGTGGCAGAACAGGTCTACGAACAGCAATTGCAAGAGGTTGAGGTTAAGGAGCCGGTGATAATGGTTGGCGGGACCTCTCTCATAGAAGGACTGCCGAAAGCCATGGAAGAGCTTCTCCAGGTTAAGGTGAACGTTCCAAAGAACGCTCAGTACATAGGGGCGGTGGGTGCGGCGCTGCTTGTTTCAGGGCTGCTGGAGGACTGAGATGGACCCGATGGAGGTCTTCAAGATTCTTGTCACAGGCCAAGAGGAGTTCGGGGCCAAAAAGTACCGAGAGCTCATCATGGACATTTTGCAGGATCTCGGTCTCATTCGGTCCATCGGCAGGCTTTATGTTTATATCGACATCTTGAAGCCGTTCTTCGCGGTATACGGGCTTCTTCGCTCAGGAATTCCACCACTCACGGTCAAGGATGTGGGCGATGTGATGCGGGTGGCTGGTGGCTATCAGATCAAGATCAATGATGAGGAGCATATGGCCGATTTGCTCCGGGCTCTTTGGGAGCGCTACGGAAGGGAGAGGGTAGAGCAATCGGCAAGGGATATTGTGATCATAGCCTCGGATACATCGCCTTCCGAGCTTATGGTTGCGGACCTGGAAGCAGAGTTCCTGCAAGACCTGACTGATGCCCTGGTGAGAGTAGCACCGGAAGGTTTTCGCAATCGACGCAACGAAATGACCAAAGACAGTTTCTTTTTCATCGCCGCTGAAGAGAGCCTGACGCCGGTTATGGTATCTGAGATCAAAGGAAAAATCCGGGAGATGGAGAATGCTTGAGCCTGTGATGTTCACGGGAGGATTGTACAAGCACGACCTGGTCGTGGAGCTGGTAGAGGATCTGGGAGGCTACATCCTGCAAAAGAATGTGACACAGACCGAGATCATCCTTTTGATATTGGTTCCGACAGATGACATGGATGCGTTGCAGGCGCTCGCCAAGGAGCTGAGAGGAGAGCTGGTACGAGCGCCGCTGGCCGGAACGGAGGTGGCGGTAGTGACGCCGACATTGGCCATTCATCATCTGCCGCATACCGCATGCGACATAGCCGAGTACCTGCGCCGCCATGGCTCCAAGACCAACATGCTGGGACTGGCCAGAGGCGTCGGTCGCGAGATCGCCCAGATAAATGAGTATGAGATTGCTCTGATAAACGAGCATGATGCCGCCGTATTCATCTTCGGCAACTTCCAGGAGTGCATCAAGAAGAAGGAGAGCTTATACAGAAACATCAGCGTGCCTGTGGTGGTTACGGGCGGACCTCAGATCGGGGCCACCGATCTTCCCTATGCCTTTGAATATGTTCCGGCCATCGGAAGGGTAGCTCATCGTGCCCGTAAGGCTACGGAGATTGGAACATTAGACAGAATCGTCGATTCCGTAGGCAGAGCCCTGGACAAGACGAGAGCCTCTATTGCCAAGGATCCGCTCACCACCTCGCCACCTAGGGTCATGGACGCCGTGCGCGAGCAGGTGCCGGATGTGCAGTTCTCCTATTCACCGCTTCCCATAGCCCTCAATCTAACTGGAGTGCGAGTGAAGCTGCCCTACCATGCTTACAAAGATGCAATAAAAGCTGTAACCTTCGACGAGGGAGTGAAGCTTGGCGATATTGCCACCATTAAGCCTTCGCGGATGAAAGACTATATACTTGTGAGAATACTGTCCGCTTCTGAGACCGGGTTCGTCTTCTAGCCTGGGCCCGGAGAGGAGAGCATCATGAGCTTCGAGGATGATTTGGACGCTATTTTGGTCAAGGGGAAGGAGAAAGCTGCAAAGGATATCTTGAAAGCAGTGGAGGGCACTTACGGCGAGATACCCTATGTTTTTCAGTTCATGCAAGACAGTCCCGAGATTCTCATTACCAAGATACTGCACAATAATGCCATCCAAAGAAGCTCTACTCTAGATGAAAAGACGATCGAACTGATCTCAGTTGCTGTATCGGCCGCTATGAGATGCAGCCATTGCCTGAAGCTGCATATTCGCATCGCCTCAAATCTTGGCATTCCGGATGACCAGATTGCAGCCGCCGTATTTCTGGCAGGAAACCTGGCCTCGGCCAGTGTGCTTGCTACGGCCACCCGTCATCTGGACGAAGAGCGGGAGGTCTGCCGGGTATGCGAGATCGGAAGTGGCGCCTGCGAGATACATGGGGAGAAATGAGATTGAGTTAATATGCAATTACTACTGCTTGCCACGTTTATTCTTACTCTCCGTTGCTGTTTCTGGAATAAAGCACGACTCATGACGTCGTGTCTTCTGAAAACGAAAATGAGCCCAATCGGTGGTAGAGCGCCAAAGATCATCGCTTCGCCCTGGAGGTTTTGCAGCTTGGGCTTCGGCGAAAGATGCTTATCTTCATTGTGAGCGGCATGAGGAGCAATTGCCAGATCGAAAAGATTCTAGATCTGGGCGTTACCCATGCAAAGTGTAATCTACGCACGCTGGAAAAAGCCCTGATTATCGAGCAGACAGGAGGCAGCTAGAGAGCCACGACTACTGGCCTGCTCTATCGGGAGAACGTGGAGGATAGAAGCTGATCATTCGCATCATCGCCGTTGGAAGGCTGCGGGAGAAGTACTGGCAGGACGCGGCCTCTGACTATAGTCGCCGACTTCGTCTCTATGTTCGTCTGGAGATGATAGAGGTGCCCGAGGCTCATATTAAAGAGACGGCCTCCCTTGCAGAGGAGAAAAAAGCCATGCAAGACGAGGCGTTGGCCATTGTTGAGAAGCTGAAGCGGCATCGCGGCCCGGTGATAGTGCTAGACAAAATGGGATTAGCCCTCGACTCACCAGAGCTGGCATCCAGTCTGCACAAGAATATCATGGAAGGAAAAACGGAGGCTGCTTTTGTGATAGGCGGCCCCCTAGGCCTCGCACCGCAGGCTGTGCAGAGGGCGGACATTCTTCTCTCATTTTCTAAGATGACCTTCCCACATCAGATGATGAGAATAATTCTTCTGGAGCAGATCTATAGAAGCTTTCGGATAATGCATCATGAGCCGTATCATAAATAATAATCAATAACAGTAACGGCTTAAGTCAGGCACCCGGGCTGGCCCTTCACATGCCCCGTTCTTTCCTATTTTGGATTTCCTCGGCCATGTGCCCTAGCTTTCTTCACTTATTTCGTTCGGCTGCCTGAAGCTGTGGATTTTTCTGTCTCTCTATTGCCAACAACTCCCTCTGGAGCTTTCTGTAGCTCTCAAACCTGACCGCAGGGAACTTCCTTCTTCAATTGCATTTCTGATCATGTAACCGGGCTCAGTCTATGCCGGCAATCAGAGAATTTGCACTTTACTGCAAGTTCTTCAATATCCTGGAACGTATTATGTAGGCCCTCTCGGGCATTCCATAGTTGAAACTCTCATGCCAGGATTATCAATTATGGCCCCACCATTCCCTAGCAAGATCAGCTCTCTCGCGGTCGTAATATGCCGGCCTCGACTGTCATCTTCTCTGATCACACCAATTTTTGTCTTTCAACTCCACATAGCGCGTTAATTAGAGTGGATTTTCCGACATCAGATGAGCCAATCAACACAACTGTCTTGCCTTGCTGAATATATAATGATAGGGATCCTATTCAGATATCTCTTGTAGCGCCAATTGCATGTACTGGCACGTCCAGCGCAATTGCCCTTACATCGTTAATCCTTGCACAAATATCAGACTTGTTTAGAATGATGACTGGATCAGCACCGCGTTGTCTCACGATGGCCAGGTACTTCTCCAGTCGTCTCATATCCTAGGTCTCTATTCAGTGAGGTCATGATGACTGCTACGGATTTCGATTAACCTCAAATTAACGGTTCCCATAAAGAACTTTGTACGTAATTCCGATACATACGATCCGATTATGCCTTAATGCATCCTCTTTTTCCCTAATTCGCCAGATATTTTTCGATTTTTTTAGACGACTAACGCTATGCCTGAATTTTACTTTTGGTAGAAGTCAAGTGATAGAGATTGAAAACGATACCTGTGATTATCATCTTTACTCGAACCCTATAGTAGTAACCGCAACATATCCTGCCTTGCAGACTCTCTTTGTGAACGCGAAATATCGCTCAACAGGAGATCTTTTGCTAGATATTCTTTTGTTGCGCATCTTGTCCTCATAACTTAGGGTATGGCCCAGTGTGGCTTTTCTCATGGCAGAATCGTACCCTTTTGTCTTCGCACCGAAATATCCCTTATCTGCATAGCGAACTTCGCCTTCATTAGCCAAATCCATCTGGCTATCGTGGACTTTAGAAGTTGTAACCTCGATTCCGCGAATCAGGCCAAAATCCTCATCCCTGGCACCATGAAGCTTGTGTCTGAAATAGGATTTCGTTCCCTTCTTCGCCCAGATTCCACCCTTACTCCGCCGAGTCTTGGCATCTTTTCCACGTGGTGCATCACTCTGGGCATGACCAGGATCTGAAGTTATGAAAGATGCATCCTGCATTATTCCCTTCTTCACTTTGAGTTTCATGGCATCAAGCCATTTTTGCAGCTCGTTTCAAACTTCCTTATCTACTCCGCTATCAACAAGGCGCTTTCTGAATTTCCTTATCGTAGCGGAATCGGGAACGACTTCTGTTGTTCCCAAGAACATCCTGAATGAAATGCGATCAGCCAATCCTCTTTCAAGCTGCTCATCTAAAAGACTGCAAAGCGGCGGAATGAATCAACACCTAAGCACCACGATAACATCGGTATTAGGGCATCCACCGCGATCAGTATTATTGCAGAACAATATGTCTAGTTTCTGTCTGAAATCGTCCCAGTTTATTCTATTCCCGATCTCTACCAACCGATCTCACAATCCTTTGATTCGCTCATACTCATAGCGAATAGCGAAGTCGGTCAGGTTTCTCATAACAAATTGTATTGCATAAATAATATTTAATATTATGATTTGATATGATTTTCGGGATCCTCTTAAAAATGTACGTGAGATAAGCGACATACCAGTGGCCATTCTCACCTGGCTCTGCCCCATTGTACAGCGAGAACTATTCTCTTTTGCTTCCAATCTGCCCGTGATCTTTGCCCAGTTGATAGTAGTGGTATTTTTTACGTACTACATTCTCATAGACGACAATGAGTTCATAACCAAGGCTATGGACCGGATTCCCGGGCAGAAGCGAGAAATAGCACCGAATTTTTTACAGGAGCTAAACAACATCTATACCACCCTTTCCCCAGTCTACTTCACCATATCCATGTTAAGTGGAGTCCTGATGGCTGTCGATTTTTTCATGCTGGGTGTGCTGTACCCCGTTGAACTGGAGACCGTTGTGGGCGTCTTTACGCTCATACCAATGCTCGGTCCGTCCTTCGTATTCGTCTCCATGGCCCTCTGCTATCTGTTTCGAGGGGATATGATTCGTTTCCTGATAATCCTGGTATTCGGAACGATCGTGCTCATGATGATACCGGAGAACGTAATCCGTCTCCCCATCTGGCCATGAAGAGCGTCAGGATTCACCCCTCTAGTCACACTGCTCGCCTAAACCGTCCCCATATTCTTAGTGGGGATCATTAGGCTGATCATCGGCCCGACACTCTGCAGTTTTTTCCTAGCAGCTTGCCGGGCGGCCATCAATAACCGGGAGACTTTAATGGAAAGCTTTATCTCTTTTTATAGGCCACTAGTTTAGTTCAGTTCCATGGAGCTTTTAAGATGGGCATAGAGAATGGCTTGGAGAAATTTGGTGCTATCGATGTTGCAGAGCTACTGCTAACTGCAGATATTTATAACCGCAAAGAAAATTTGACTGAAGATGACCTGCCCCCCAAGATCCGCAAGTATTACTTCGATGGGCAGACCAAGAGCGTTAAAAGGCCGATTCATGTAACCGGCACAGACGCACAGAAGATCTATGGCATTGAAAATGTAAAAGCAGTCATAAAAAATCTTACGTTTGTGGCTCTTGAGGAGTTTGGCTCCCAGCTCCGGCTGACTGTATTCGACGTCGCGGCCAAGTGGTTCGCCAATCAAAAGGACCTGGCCAGGATCAAATCGAATCCCACATTGGCCTACTTCTATGAGAACTATGAATCACTGGATGTGAGCTATGCCCAGGCTAAGAGCGCCAATAAGCCTCTCTCTGCCGACAGGGAGTGGATCGACGCTCGCATAAAGGAGCTTTGCAAGGATTCCAAGGAGGCGGAAGATCTTCTCAAGCTGGCCTACATCAAGGCCCCTGAAGATGTGAGGGACAGCATTGCCGGCCTGATTCTGACCGAGGAGCAGAAGGTTGAGATAGAAAAGATGGGCAAGGCTCTGAAAAACCGGCAATACCTGAGAGAGATCGGCCTTTATGAGATAGGCAAGCTTCTTTTTGTCGGCCCGCCTGGAACCGGCAAGACCACCACAGCTCGCGCTCTTTCCAACTGGTTTTCCCTTCCCATTGTAGAGGTTCGCCTCTCCATGATCACCAGCCAGTATTTGGGCGAGACCTCCAAGAACATAGATAAGGTCTTTGAGCTGGCCAAGAGGCTGGCACCCTGCATACTTCTCATTGATGAATTCGACTTCGTGGCCAAGACCAGAACCTCGGATGAGCACGGAGCTATGAAGAGGGCCGTCAACACGCTCTTAAAAGCCATAGATGAGATCAGTCTAGTGGAGCACGGCGTTTTGCTCCTGGCAGCCACCAATCACCCACAACTGCTGGACTATGCTGCCTGGAGGAGGTTTGACAAGGTATTGAGCTTCCCCCTGCCAAATCAAGAGATGAGGCGCATGATCCTGGACAAAGTAATGTCCCGCATTGATGCCGATATAGATACAACCACGCTCGCAGAAATGACGGAGGGCTATTCGGGCTCAGATCTGAGGTTGGTAATCAGAGAAGCGGTACTCAATGCTCTATTGGAGGATCGCAGACATCTGGGCCAGGAAGACCTGGAGATGTCTGTAGAGGAGTTTAGACGCAGGATCTCTGATTACAAGCGGAGCGTTACGACATGAGGGCGGCATGAAGGTCACGCTTCTCGGCACGGGCGATGCCATAGGCACACCCAAGATCGGGTGCAAATGTCCGGCATGCATGGATGCTCTGCGTGGGGGCAGAAGCCGCAGGATGAGATTTTCCATTCTCATAGAGTCGGATGAGGAGGACGGTCGGGTGCTGGTGGACAGCAGCCCAGATCTGCGCTGGCAACTGTTGAAGAAGGACATATCCAGTGTGGACGGCGTGATATGGACGCATGCCCATTATGATCACTATGCCGGCTTTGGGGATTTTCATCGGGTGCAAAGCCACGTGGATGTCTATGCTCTCAAGAACACCATGAACTATATCCTCAACTATCTTTATTTCCTAAAGCCCGTGCGCCATGACGCAGTAGCCTGTCAGCCCTTTGAGATAGCAGGAATGCAGTTTACCCTCTTTCTCGTCAACCATCCGCCTACGGAAACGGTAGGCGTGAGGATAGACAATGGCAATAAAGTGGTGGTTATTACCAGCGACACCAAGATGGAAATCCCAGCAGAAAGCCTGGAGCTTATGAAAGGGGCAGATTTGTTACTGGCCGATGCCATAACTCCGCCAGGCTACACTATCAGCAAGCACATGACGGCAGACGAAGCCATGGCTTTAGGGGAGCGGCTAGGGGCGAAGAGATTGCTGCTCACGCACCTGAGCCACCTTTATCCGCCGCATGAGATGGCCCTCAAGAAATGGCCGCTGGGCCACGACATGATGGAGATAGTGCTGTAAAAAATAAACCACTTCTTTCGGGTGGTGTTTCATGAATATAATAATTATTTTACTTATTTTAATGCTAGAGCCGCTTGCCGTGATGGGGGCGCTTGATGCGTCCGGCGCCCTGGAGAAGTGTGCTGAAAATGAATCGGTGGCAATTGCTCCTAATGATTTTAACGCCGCCCTGAATTATAGTTATGAGAAAATTGATCGTCATGCTTTGAGTGCACCGTCCACTGTCGAGGCTTCGGTGGAAAGCCTGGCTGCCTACTTGATCGAACCGGCCACAAATGATCGCGAGAAGGCCAGAGCTATATTCAGGTGGATTTGCGAGAACATCGACTACAACGTTGATGTTTTTTTCAAGAAAGAGACAGGGGCCACGAATTTGGAGAATGTTTTGAAGAGCCGAAAATCGGTGTGCTACGGGTATTCTGATATATTTCTCTCCCTGGCAGAGGAAGCCGACCTTGAAGCAGTAAGTATCAGCGGCTACGGAAAGGGGTACAGCTATCTGCCTGGCCAGAACTTCCGTGGCCCATCCAATCATGCCTGGAATGCAGTTAAGATAAACGGATCCTGGTATCTGATGGACACCACCTGGGGGGCAGGATATGTGAGCGAAGACAGGAAATACGTGCGCCTGTTCGATGATCACTATTTTATGACGCCTCCCACGCAGTTCATCTATGGTCACTTCCCAGAGGAGGCCCGCTGGCAGCTCCTTGATAAGCCCCTTTCCAAGGAACAGTTTGAGAATTTGGTCCATCTGAAATCGGACTTTTTTAACCTGGGTCTGAAGCTTGGCCAACGAGATGAGACGATAGGCGCGAATAAGCAGATCAATGTCTCCATCTATGCTCCAGAGGATGTGCTGATGATGGCTGGACTGGAGTACGCAGACCGCGTTGTGGGTGGAGCGCTGGATGGCCGCACATTTTGCCAGAGAGATGGAGAGCGATATGATATTTATGCAGAGTTTCCTGCGGCCGGAAGTTATATTCTGAAGACGTACGCCAAGCATAAGGACGAGCCGGGCAAGTACAACTCTGTTTTAGAATACCGCATCAATGCTGCCTCCGGCGGAGGCGCTGGCTTTCCCAAGGCCTACGGAAAGTTCAGCGAAGCAGGAGCCTACCTCTTCAGCCCCATGGAAGGCAAGCTGAAGGCAGGGGAGACTTATTGGTTCAAGATAAGGGTTCCAGGTGCTGGGAATGTTTCAGTGGTACGCGGAGACGAATGGAGCAATCTTGCGTCGCGAGGGGATTTGTTTGAAGGAAATGCGACTGCAGGGAAGGACGATGTGGGCGTCTATGCGAAGTTTCAGGGAGAGAGATGGGATGGGCTTGTTAGGTATGAAACGGCGAGCTGAGCTGGTCGATGAAGTACAAGAGGATTGATTCCTGCTCATTTAGGACCTTCTTAATGAAGCCAACGCCGACGTCATCACAGTGATTACGATACGAATTTCGACGACCTGCGGCAAGTGGAGATGTTCAAGCATGATAATAGGAACTCTATAAAAGATTAATCAACTAAAATTTTGCCATGCTTGTCGATCTTTCCCTCAGATATTCTGGTAGAGCTTATTCGGACAAGATCCTGAGCAAGCTGATAATCAATCACGGATATCTGGAGCGGCGTTAGGTTTTTCTTTGCCCTCAGCCGGTTGATCTTCTCGGCCATGGGCAAGGTCTCCGGAGAGACCACAATGAAATCGAAGTCTTCATAGATAGATGAGCCGCATTGATCATCGATTTTTATGATGTTGGCATGCTTGACGCCAAAGCACCTCAGCACGACTGCTCGCAAATTCGTTTCCCTGACATCAAAACTACGCACGGTTCGGGTTCTGCTCTCTCTGGCCATATCGTCTGAGGTAAGACCAATTACCACTTCTCCCCCTAACGCAAAGGCACGCCTCAGCAAGGAGATATGCCCATCATGAATGGGATCGAAAGTGCCCCCGACTGCAACTCTGGCCATACAGGCTCGCTAACGAAAGAACCGTATAAGTACTTGGCGGGTTACGGCTTAGATTCGCCGCCCTCGGAAACGTTCCAGGATCTTGGCCACAATGCTACTTGATCTGCAGAGATGGCAGGTCTCATACTCCTCTATGCGCACAATCCTAGGATGCAGATCACGGCGAAATAGCTCCGCCTGCAAAGCCTCCTCATCAAAATGCTGATCATAGCCCAACGTGATTATGTCCGGTCTGAGCTGCTCAACTGTCTGGAAGATGTCCATCTCCTCACCCAGCACGGCCCCGTCCACGACCTTGAGGGACTCAACCATTCTCAGCCTCTGCTCCTCAGGGAGGATGGGCTTGGGTTTGTGGCGCACATTCACGTCCCTGGCAACAATTACCACCAGCTTGTCACCTAACACTCTAGAGTGCTCCAGATAGAGGACGTGGCCAGGATGGAGAAGGTCGAAGGTACCTGTGGCAACTACAAGCACCAAGGCAGGTCCTCTTTGGATTCGTCATCAGATTCATCATCCAAATCGTCATCAAAGCCATCGTCTTTAAACTCCACATCTAAAATGGCCAGATCGCGTCGCCTTCCCGCGCCATCATAGCAGGCGAAGCTTTGTTCGTTGAAAGGCAGGCCGACAATGATGTTATAGTCCCCGGTGCGGGAGAAGAAGATGATGTCCGGCTCGGACGGCCTGAGATCGCCGGAAGGATGACTATGCGCTGAGCCTGCCACTTGCATGTTAGGCAGCATGTAGAGCCAAACCAGAGCGCTCATCCGAGAACTCTCCGTGCCGGGCAGGATGAGAACCTCGGTGATGATCTCTTTATCAACCTGAAGCAGTCCTGCGAACTCCAGCGGCAGAGAGGAACGGGACGCCTCCGAGATGAATCGCAACGTATCCCTGGCAATGCCGCGGACCTTTCTCGCCCTCATCTTCTCCTCACCCTCCAAGCTCCCTGCCCATCGTCACCACTCATAATGCCTCCACTTCCAGGGGGCGCAGATGAATGCAGTCTCCGGCCAATACGCGCATCAGTTCATCCCCCACTCGAAGGATAAGGGAGCCATCCTCGGCCAGATCCACGGCCTGGCCTACCAGGTCGCATGTTGCAGAGGTGATGCGCATCTGTCTATTCAAGGTGAGCGATCGGCTGCGCCATTCTTCATATATCTCTTTACTTCCCATCTTTTCGTAGGCCACTTCGATCTCCTCAAGAATCCTGCAGATCAGTTCGCATCTGTCGATGTCATAGCCCAGCTCTGCCGCCAGCGAAGTCGATCTCCATTCGGCAGGAAAGCCCGAGGGGTCATTATTAGCATTGAGGCCGAGTCCCACCACGGCATAATCCAGTCTATCCACCTGCGCACTCACCTCCATGAGGATGCCGCAGGTCTTTTGCCCCCGGATCAAGATGTCATTGGGCCACTTGATGCCCGCATCCAGACTCAGCGAGGAGGAGATGGCCCGGCTGAGAGCTACGCTCACTGCCATGTTTATCTGGTAGACACGATTAAGCGGCATTTCCGGCTTTAAGATGAGACTCATCCAGATTCCACCGGGAGGCGAGGCCCAAAGACGAGAGAGTCTGCCCCGGCCTTCTGTCTGGGTCTCGGCCAGGATGACTGTGCCGTTCTGGCAGTCGCGAGCCAGGGAGAGGGCGACGACGTTGGTAGAGCTGACCTCGGCCTGAATGCGTATATCTCTTCCAAGCCACTTTGTCCTGAGGATGCCACAGACCAGGTCGGCATCCAGAAGATCGGGCTTTTTAGCCAATCGGTAGCCCTTTCTGGTAGAGGCAGATATCTCATATCCTCTCTGACGAAGAGCCTGGACCTGCTTCCAGACGGCGGCACGAGAGATGGCGAGCCTTTTGGCCATTTCCTCGCCCGATACCCACTCTTCTGGGATCAAGAATGGGAGGATATCAAAAGTTGCCATTTTCATCTCTTCTCTCCTGCCTTATTCTGACTGAGGTAGGTGCCGACAGCCGTGGCGATGGCGGCGATCTGGCTGTTGTCTGCGCCCAAGGCTGAAGCCAGCGACATGCCTTTCTCATAATCTTTTACGGCTACGATCTTGACTGCCTCGGCTATGTTCTCATCTTTGATAAAATGGGTGTTTATCTCCCCGCTGCGGAACTTCTTATTTCTGAGCACTGCTTTGTGGAATATCAAATTGGTTTTAACTCCCACGATGATGTACTCGAAGAGAGCGCGCTCCATTCTGGCAATGGCCTCATTACGGTCTTTGCCGTGGGCCACCAGCTTGGAGATCAAAGAGTCGTAGTAGGGCGGGATGACGTAGCCGGTGTAGACCCCGCTGTCCACTCTTATGCCCGGACCACCCGGGCTTCGGTAGCGCTTAATCTTTCCAGGACATGGGGAAAAATCGTTGAGGGGATCTTCGGCATTAACGCGGCATTCGATGGCCCAGCCGTTAATCTTCATGTCGCTCTGATCATAGCCCAGGGGGTAGCCGGCTGCCACCATAATCTGCTCTTTGGCCAAGTCTACGCCGGTTACCATTTCTGTGATGGGGTGCTCTACCTGCAGGCGAGTGTTCATCTCCAGGAAGTAGAAGTCGCCGCGGGAGTACATGAACTCCACTGTGCCGGCACTGGAATAGCCGATGGCCTTGGCGGCTTTGACGGCGACAGAGCCCATCCTCTGGCGCAGTTCTTCGGTCATGACGGGCGAAGGGGACTCTTCGATCAGCTTCTGATGGCGGCGCTGGATTGAGCACTCCCGGTCTGAGACATAGATGGTCTTTCCATGATTGTCGGCCAGGATCTGAAACTCAATGTGCCGAGGCTCAGTCAGGTATTTTTCGATGTATATGGTGTCATCGCCAAAGGCACTCCTGGCCACGGACTGAGAAGAGGTGAGAGCAGGCAAGAGCTCCTCGACATTTTGCACGATCTTCATGCCAATCCCCCCGCCCCCCGCCGCCGGCTTGAGGATAATGGGATAGCCGATGGCGTCTGCAATCTCAACTGCAATATCCGGATCGCTGATGCCCTCCTCGATGCCAGGCACAATTGGGACACCGGCATCTTTCATGGTCTGGCGAGCGGTGATCTTGGAGCCCATCGCATCGATGGCAGAAGATGGCGGACCGATGAAGACGATGCCGTTCTCCTCGCAAGTCGAGGCAAATAGCGTATTCTCTGAGAGAAAGCCGTAGCCGGGATGGATGGCCTGGGCCCCGGTCTCGAGAGCGACTTTGATGATGTTGTCTATCTTCAGGTAACTCTGACTGGAGGGTGCCGGCCCGATGAAGACTGCCTCGTCTGCGTATTTGGCGAAAAGGGCATTTTTGTCCGCTTCGGAGTAAACGGCCACTGTCGAGATACCCAGCTCCCGGCATGCACGCATGACACGGATGGCGATCTCTCCGCGGTTGGCGATCAGGATCTTGTTGAACATCCCCGTGTGTTAGGCGCTGCCAAGGTAAAACCTTTTTGGCGATGATCAAGAAACCCCGCTTGGATGAACCAATGTGATAATAGTAGGCAAAACATTATATTGATGGTGTCAAATATATTATTGCGAAGGGGGATTTAGAATGGTTCAGGTAAACTTAACTGCGGCGATGGGTGTGCTTGTGATTCTCACCGGCATCGCGCTGGTCGGAATACAGGTGATGGAGAGCGGCAGCGGTGAGATGCAAAACGATAGCTTCAAGCTTATCGGGGCGGAGGCAGGGACCACCAAGTTTCAGGTGGAGACGGCATTTCCTGGAGTGCCCATGATCGCTCTGGGGATGATTCTGCTAATTGCAGGTGCATTTTTGTCGGGCCGGTCATGAAAGCAAAAGCTAAAAATGCATGAGGCCCTAATTTTGCGCCATGATGTCCAGGAATTTATCACAGGATGAGTGCACGAGTATTCTTTCTGAGGCCAGATACGGCCGGTTGGCACTGTCTAAGGACAACCGGCCTTATGTCGTTCCCATGTCTTACGTTTATCAGGATGGCAAAATCTACCTTCACTCTCGGGGAAAAGGAAAGAAGGTAGAGTATGCCACGAAGAATCCCAGGGTGTGCTTTCAGGTAGATGTTTTAGAGAAGGAGCGCTGGTCGAGCGTCGTTGCCCTTGGCATCAGTCGGCTGTCCGAGAGTGTGGAGGCCAAGCAGAAGATGTTTGACGCCTTCACCGAAAAGGGCCAAGGGGGGCACGGCGGCAAGAAGCTCGCTCGCGAGGAGCTGGAGAGGATGCCCATGACTGTCTGGGAGATTGATATTCTGGAAATGACTGGCAGAGAAGGCGCCTGGTAAGGCGTCGGTCGGTCTGAGATAGAATGCCCATAGCAGTGAAGTGGACTGAGAAGTACCGGCCCGATACTCTCAAACAGGTTCTAGGAAACGGCAAGGCCACCGAGGATTTGAGGGCTTGGGCGGCGTCCTGGGAGAAAGGCAAGCCAATCACGGGAAGTGTCATCCTCTACGGACCTGCTGGAACAGGCAAGACTTCCGCAGCTCTGGCCTTGGCGCGCGAGTTTGACTGGGACTACATCGAGATGAATGCCAGCGATGCACGCACTGCCGGCATGATTGCCAAGATTGCCGGGCCTGCCTCGCAGTCCATGACCTTCTCAGGCAAGCCGCGGCTGGTCATTTTGGATGAGGCGGACAATTTGCACGGCACTGCCGATCGGGGCGGGGCTGCAGCCATGCTGCGCCTGGTCAGAGAGACCAGTCAGCCCGTTCTCCTCATTGCCAACGAGTACTACGAGATTGAAAAGTCCTTGAGGGATGCGGCCAAGGGCATACAGTTTCGCTCCGTGAGAGCCACCACAATAGCCCAGGCTTTGCGGGAGATATGTCGGGCGGAAGATGTGGACTGCGATCCCGATGCACTGATGATGATTGCGGAGAGAGCGGGAGGAGACATGCGCTCAGGCGTGAACGACCTGCAGGCAGCTGCCCAGGGCCAGACAACACTGAGACTGGAGGACGTAGCCACAGCTGAGCGGGACGTAAAGTCGTCTATCTTCAAGGTAATGGATGTCGTCTTCAAGGGCAATAGCGCCCAGGAAGCCTTGGCGGCATCCTACGCTCTGGATGAGAGCCCGGAGGATCTCATCAGCTGGGTGGACGAGAACCTGCCACGGGCCTACGCTGGCGAGGATCTCTGGCAGGGTTTTGAGCGGCTGGCGCGAGCTGATGTCTTTTTGGGGCGCGTGCGCATAAGGCAGAACTATGGTCTCTGGCGTTACGCCAGTTTTCTCATGACTGGCGGCGTGCAGTCCGTTAAAACAGAGCGTCGGCACGGCTACGTGGCTTTCCGGCCACCCGGTCGCTGGCTCAGGATGGGCCAGACGAAAAAGGCACGCAGCATTCGGGATTCGGCTGCGAAGAAGATCGGCAATCACTGCCACGTCTCTGCGGCATTCGTGCGAGCTGAGCTGATGGGCTTTGTGGGACTGCTCTTGGCCGACAAAAAGAGGGCAGTATCCCTGGCTGCGGAGCTGGAGCTGGAGACGGAGGAGATTGCGCTTCTTTTAGGCAGCACGCCCACCACCAAGAAGGTGCAGAGCATCTTTGAAGAGGCGAGCAAGATGCGGGCGGCGGAGTTGTACGAGGAGATTGAACTTGGCTGGCAGAGCACAGGCAGGGCGCAGCAGCCGCTGGTGCCCGCGCTGGCGCGTACTGCGTCGGTGCGAGCGGACGGGGGCATCGTGCAGGTGGACGCGGAAGTGTCTTGGGCTGTGCAAGCCAGCGCCGAAAAGGCTGTGGAGGCGGAGTCGCCCAGGGCAAGGCTAGGCAGCCGGTCGGTCCCACGCCTGCGGAGGACTCCGACGGGCAAGAGACGATCGTCGCCAAGCCCGAGGACCACAAGAGGGGCAGGCCGAAGAAAACGGAGGGCGAGGGGAAGACAGAGGCCAAGACTGGGAAAAGACAGAAGTCGCTGTTTGACTTTTAATTAAATTTTCACAATATAATGTAAAAGCATGATTTTGTGCGGTAAGCATTTCTAACTGTGGTGTGCCATGAAGGCATTCTATCTTTTTTAACAGCAATGGATTTTGCCCGAGTGGTGTAGGATTAATATAGTTTACTAAATTACAAATTCGTGTCAAGTAATAAGATGAACGATTGTGAGATCAACTACGAGGATTCCGAAACTCCCATATTAAATCATAATCTATAAATACTATTTACTCAATATAATTTGTCATGAAAAACATGACCGATTTTGCTATTCGCCATGAGTATGAACGAATCGAAGAATTGGGAGACAGATCGGGAATAGAATAAACTGGGACGATTTCAAACAGAAACTAGACATATTGTTCTGTAATAATACTGACCGCGGAGTGTGTAAGGAAATTTGAAGCGAGCTGCAAAAGCAGCTTGATGCCATGAAACTTAAAGTGGAGATGGGAATAATGCAGGATACATCTTTCATGACTTCAGATCCTGATCATGCCAAGAGTGATACACCACGCGAAGAGAAAGCCAAGACTCGGCGGCACAAAATCCTATTTCGGATACAAGCTTCATGGGGCCATGGAGTGAGGATTTGGGCCTGATTCGCAGAATCGAGGTTACAACTGCTAAAGTCCACGATAGCCAGGTGGATTTGGCTAATGAAGGCGAAGCTCGCTATGCTGATAAGGGATATTTCGATGCGAAGACAAAAGGGTACGATGTTGCCATGATAAAAGCCACATGGGGCCATCCCCTAAGTTATGAGGATGAGATGCGCAACAAGAGAATATCTAGCAAAAGATCTCCTGTTGAGCGATATTTCGCGTTCACAAAGAGAATCTGCAATGCAGGATACGTTGCGGTTACTACGATCGGCAGGGTTCGAGTAAAGATGATTATCACAGGTATCGTTTTCAATCTCTATCACTTGACTTCTGCCAAAAGTAAAATTCGAGCATAGCGTTATCTGTCTAAAAAATCGAAAAATATCGGGCGAATTCGGGAAAAAGAGGATGCATTAAGACCTAATCAAATCATATGTATCGGAATTATGTACAAAGTTCTTTATGGGAACCATTAATTTGAGGTTAATCGGAATCCTCAAACATATCATCTATGGAAGAAATTGATATACTGCAGCCACGGAACGGTCCCCTTGGGCTACGCTTCTGGAACTACTCCACCCTCCTGTGATACAGTCTTCTATGGATCTTATAATCGCGCGTTTCAAGGCAATGATAGCATGGCTTCGCGTAAGAGCGCGCGCCTTCCCGCGCCGTCGAACGCCATGCTTGACGCTTCCCACTGAATAAACGCTATTTCTTCTGTAGCCACGGCATCATGGCCCGCAGCTCCGCTCCCACTTTCTCTATGGGGTGCTCGGCCTCTATCTTCTCCAAAGACTTCTTGACAGGCAGGCCTGCCTGGCTCTCCAAAATCCACTCGCGAGCGAACTCGCCTGACTGAATCTCTGACAAAATATCCTGCATCTCGGCACGTGATTCCTCATTGATGATCCTCTGGCCACGGGTCATGCCTCCGTACTCTGCTGTGTTGGAGACATTATTCCACATGCGCATGAATCCGCCCTCGTATATCAGGTCCACAATCAGCTTCAACTCATGGCAGGCCTCGAAGTAGGCGATCTCCGGCTGGTATCCGGCGTCTACGAGCGTCTCGAATGCAGCCTTGATCATCTCGGTCACGCCGCCGCACAGGTCCACCTGCTCGCCGAACAGATCTGTCTCCGTCTCTTCGGTGAATGTGGTCTCAATGACGCCGGCCCGCGTCCCACCGATGCCCTTGGCATAGGCCAACGCTCGCTTCAGAGCCGACTTAGAGGCATCCTGCTCTATGGCCACCAGACAGGGCACGCCTTTGCCCTCCTGGTACGTTCTGCGCACCAGATCCCCTGGACCCTTGGGGGCTATCATGACTACGTCCACGTTCTCGGGCGGCACAATCTGGAAGTAGCGAATGTTAAAGCCGTGCGAGAAGCCCAGTGTCTTGCCCTCTTCTAAGTGAGGCGCGATCTGCTCCCGGTAGATCTTGCCTTGATACTCGTCTGGTAGAAGGATCTGAATGTAGTCTGCCTTCTTGGCAGCATCGGCCACGGACATGACTTTCACACCGTCCGCCTCCGCTCTCTTCCAGGCCCGAGAGCCCGGCAAGTCGGCAGCTATGACGTCCAGCCCTGAGTCCTTTAGGTTCTCTCCCTGAGCGTGGCCTTGATTGCCCCATCCCACTATGGCGATGGTCTTGTCCTTCAATACCCTTAAATCCGCATCCTTTTCATGGTATATCTTCACCAAATTTTATTCCTCCAATCCTCTATTCTTAAAGTAATAATAATTGCGAAAATAATGGCACGGTTAGGCTTGCCTCTGTGGCAGGTAGCCCTTGGATCCGAATCAGCCAAATTAAGCCTTGATTATTCTCGCGCCCCTCACCATCGATACCTTGCCGGTGCGGGCCATTTCTTTTATGCCGAACTGGCGTAGCAGTTGAACAATGGCATCAATCTTTTCCTCGTCTCCCGTGACCTCGATAATCATGGACCTTTGCGAGACATCGATGATACTGGCCCGGAAGATGTTCACAATCTGCATGATCTCGCTTCGGTTCTCTTTGTCCGCACTCACCTTGATAATGGCAAGCTCCCTTTCTATGGACTCGCCCGTCTCCATCTCGCTGACGCGAATGACGTTTATGAGCTTAGACAGCTGCTTTGTGACCTGCTCCAGGACGTCTCTGTCGCCATGCACAGTGATTGTCATGCGCGAATAATCCGGATTGTCCGTCGCTCCCACAGAGAGGCTGTCGATGTTAAAGGACCTGCGGCTGAAGAGGCCGGCGATGCGGGTGAGAACGCCGGACTTGTTCTCCACAATGACTGCAATGGTGTGCTTCATCTAGAAACCCTCCTGGCCCAGGATCTCTTTCCTTCCTTTTGCATAGATCTTCTCCAGATGGCAGGACTGAGCTTCATCACACCACTCCAGCTCGAGAATTTCGCTGAGCGCAGCACCGGCAGGAACCATTGGAGAGACTTTTTCAGCCGGACTAACTATGAAGTCCATGACGACCGGCCTATTCGTGGCCATTGCCGTGCGAATGACATGCTCGACTTCCGTTGGTTTCGTGGCCCGTAGGCCCACAGCTCCGTAGGCCTCGGCCAGCTTCACAAAATCGGGGCTGGTGCGACCCAAAATCGTCGCCGAGTATCTCTTCTCAAAGAACAGCTCTTGCCACTGCCGGACCATGCCCAGGCAACCGTTATTCAGGACAGCCACCTTCACAGGAATGTCGTTAACGACCGCAGTCGCAAGCTCCTGGCTGTTCATGAGGAAGCTTCCGTCGCCGGCCACGTCGATGACATCGCACTCAGGTCGCCCCATCTTGGCTCCGATGGCAGCGGGAAAGCCGTATCCCATTGTGCCAAGACCACCCGAGGATATGAACTTGCTTGGGTCCTTATGCACAAAGAATTGTGCCGCCCACATCTGGTTTTGCCCAACTTCCGTGGTGATGATGGCATCAGGTGCAATCTCGCATAGCTTCTCAATCACATACTGCGGCTTGATGACAAACATGTCTGGAATGTAGCGCAGCGGATAGTCCTTTTTCCATGCCTCAGTCTTCTCATTCCATTCGCTTCTGCCTTTGGGGCGGACCGCGTTCAAGAGACCTAGCAGGGCATTTTTCGCGTCCCCCACTACGGGAATGTCCACCCGCACGTTCTTGCCCACCTCTGCTGGATCCACATCGATATGAACTATCTTGGCTCGCGGCGCAAAGCTGGAGATCTTGCCGGTCACGCGATCATCAAATCGCGCGCCAATAGCCAAAATGAGATCGGACTCCTGAATGGAATAGTTGGCATACTTCGTGCCGTGCATGCCCAGCATGCCGAGCGACAGAGGATGGTCCTCTGGAAAGCATCCCACGCCCATAAGGGTGGTAGTAACCGGGGCGTTGATCTTTGTCGCCAGCTCGATGAGCTCGCGGTGCGCGCCAGCATATTTCACTCCGCCACCCACGTAAATAACGGGTCTTTCTGCCTCCATGAGAGCTTTGGCTGCTTTCTTGATCTGCATCTCGTGCGCCTTAACGGAAGGGTGATAGCCGGGCAGATTTACCTCCGGCCAGGTGAACTCTACCTCATCCACAGTCACATCTCTAGGCAGATCGATCAGCACCGGTCCGAGGCGGCCGGTGCGGGCGATGTAGAAGGCCTCCCGGAAGACACGCGTGATATCCTTAGCACTACGAATCAAATAATTATGCTTAGTTATGGGCAGAGTGATCCCGGTTATGTCCGCCTCTTGAAACGCGTCCTTTCCAATTAACCAGGTGTTAACCTGGCCAGTGATGACTACCATGGGCACTGAGTCCATGTAGGCATTGGCAATGCCGGTAACCAGATTCGTGGCCCCGGGCCCGGAGGTGGCAATACATACTCCCACATTTCCCGTGGCTCGGGCATATCCGTCTGCCATATGCGCCGCGCCCTGCTCGTGGCGTACCAGAATATGGTGGATATCGGACTGGTAGATGGCGTCGTAAAGAGGCAGCAGCACACCACCGGGAAGCCCAAATACTACATTTACGCCTTCTCTCTTCAGGCTCTCCAGTACCGCCTGGGCCCCAGTCATCTTTTGATACATTTGGCTTTGTCCTCCTCTTCCAGTCGCATCAATCGGTTGATGCCCTCCAGTACCGCCTCGACCGATGCCATGATTATATCAGCATCAGCTCCTCGAGCCGTTATCTTCCTGTCTGCCATTGCCATTGTCACCCATACTTCCACTACCGCGTTCGTTCCGCCTGTTATGGCGTCCACATGGTACTCATCTAGCCGTACATCCGCCACGCCTGATATGGCCCGCTTTATAGCATTTATGGCCGCATCCACAGGCCCTACGCCGGTTCCCGCTTCCAGCATCTCAATCCCATTAAGCTGTATCTTGACCGAGGCCGTGGGCGTCACAGTATTGCCGGCCACCACCGTCACCTCTTGCAGCTTAACCTTCGGCTCCATCTGGATGGAGAGCACGGTGTCGGCTATGGTCTGCAAATCGGCATCTGAGACGCGCTTTCCTTTGTCACCCAGCTCCTTTACCCGGGTCACTATCTGAGCTAACTGCGACTCGGAAGCTAAGATTCCGAACTCTCGCAAAGCCAGCTCCACCGAGGCCCGGCCGGCATGCTTGCCGAGCACTATGCGCCTCTTCCTGCCCACTGTCTCCGGATGTATCGGCTCATATGTGCTAGTATCGGCCAACAACCCGTGCACATGAATTCCCGCTTCATGGGTAAAGGCATTCTCGCCTACAATGGCCTTGTTGGAGGCCATAGGAAGGCCGGTCATTCGCGAGACCATTCGCGAGAGCTGATAGATGTCCTGACATTTAATCCCAGTGTTTATTTTATAAAGGGATTCAAGGGTCATGACCACCTCTTCTAGGCTGGCATTGCCGGCTCGCTCGCCTATGCCGTTCGCTGTCACATGCGCCTGGGCCGCGCCGGCGCGAAGAGCTGCCACGGTATTGGCTGTAGCCATGCCGAAGTCGTTGTGGCAGTGTATGCTGATCGGTGCGCCGAGCTGAGACAGCCGGAGAAAGATCTCCCCCGCAACCTCGGGAACCAGCACGCCCACAGTATCACAAAAAGCCAGCCTATCGGCTCCTGCCTCAATTCCAGCCATGTAAAGGCTGACCAGATAATCCTGATCGGCACGGCTGGCATCTTCTCCAGAGAGCTCTACAATGAGGCCGTGATCTTTGGCATACTCTGTCACTTGCACAGCCTTATCTATCACCGATTTTCGGTCGGATTTGAGCTTGCACTCTATGTGAAGATCCGATACAGGTACCACAAGATGGACTGAGTCTACATCGCAAGCTAATGCCGTATCAACATCTGCGGTCAAGGCTCGAACGTAGCTGCATATCTCCGCTTTTAGACCAAAATCAGCAACTGCTTTTATCGACAGGCGTTCACCCTCGGAGGTCATGGCAGAGCCGGCTTCAATCACATCCACTCCCAGCGAATCAAGCCCCTGGGCGATGGCGAGCTTCTCATCCATGCCGAGTGAGACTCCTGGTGTCTGTTCACCGTCACGTAAGGTAGTGTCTAGAAATCGTATTTTACCAAATAAAGCGATCCCACGCATTCATGCTCAATCACCCTCGGCCCCGCAGGCCGTTCTAGTTTTGAGATCTTTAATGATTGATAAAGCTAACGAGGGACACGCCTGGATGCATTTGATCATACCAGAAGCTATTTCGTTGAATGACGTACTAGGGGGAAGCTTTAAAACGTTGCAACCAAATGCGTACTGAGAAATGGTGGAGGTTTAGTATAGATGAAGTGCAAAATATTGTCTCTTTCTATAGCTGTGCTCGTTTGCCTGGCAGCGTTACCCGTTTTGCTCAGCTCTGCGGCATTTGGGGGACAGGGGTGCGGCACAAACCCTTTGAGCGACACGTCTGGGGATGCGGACTTCTATGTAAGCAAAAACCAGAATCAAGGCGTGTCTGGCATATCGTCGACTGCACAGTCCGCTCCTGTAAAGGCCTCTGTAACTCTTGGAACCGTCGCCAAGGCCGGCCAAAATGTAACGATCCAGAGCATAAACCCGGACAAGCCCAGTCCGCAAAGCCCAGGATCTGCCATAGTCTGGAAGATAGAGGCGTCCAATCCCAATAATGAAAAGATGCGCTATAATTTTCAGATTATGGGACCTGCAACCGGCGGGCAGCTTACAGATGAAACCGGATGGATAGCCGAAAGCTCCTGGACATGGAATACCACAGACGCAGATGCAGGAGAAAATCAGATTGTTATTCGGGCAATGCGTGCTGGATCTGCTGCACCTGAAGACAGCAAAACGCAAAGCTATGTTATTGCCGCGCACTCTCAAAATGATACGATATCCAATGCGTCATCAAACCACGTCTCCATTGCGGCATTCTCCGCGGTTGAAGCTCATCCTGAATCAAAAACGTCCGGCCCCATCGAGAACAAGCCGAGAGTTGCCCCCGACGAGAAATCGCGCATAAACCCACCAACCAGCGGGCCCAATATGAAAATGCCCGATACAAAACCTAAAGCCTTGCCTCAGGCCACAACACAGTCGGTGGTAGAAACAGCTGTGGCTATGCCGGTACAGGTTGAGCCTCAGGAGCCAGGTATCATGGAAGTAGAGGGCAGGTGGACGGTAAAGCTGGAGAATGAGGGCGCTACCTTAAACCCCCTCACACTCATTCAGACAGAAGAAAGCGTTATTGGTATGGGGACTCTTAATGAGCAGAACACGAAGCTTCAGGTCAGCGCCAAAGGTTCTGTTTCCGAGAATGCCATGAATCTTGAGGCATGGACAATAGTTTCCGAATATGGCAACAAGATAGACAAGCGCATCGAGATCAATCTGGTCAAGGTGGACAGAGTCATCTCCGGAAGCTATAAAATGTATTCCGGCGTTGATCTGATAAGCAAAGGAAATGCCACAGCCAGCAGATTTGCGTCTTGAATCAATCACATTAAAAGGAGGATCACAATTGGAGAGCAAGTTAATTGTATGCATTGCATTAATTCTAGCTATGCTCGCCTGCCCGGCCTTTGCAGGCTGCGGAAAATGGGTAGTTCGAGATAATACCGATTTTCTGAAAGACCAGATCTTCGACGATGCCGTGTTATCCTCCGCCGGGAGCAGTGCCACTTTGAATCCGGACGGCACTGCGGAAGAAGCTAAGAACGAGACGAAAGAGTTGAACGAAGAAGCGACGGTCGTCGAGAAAAAAGCCCCAGTCATTGACATGGCTGGAAAGTGGAAGGTTCTGCTGGAAAAGAGACCAGCTGAGGAGAATGCTGCAAAGGCCATCGACTTGATACTGATCCAGACCGACGATAGGCTGCAGGGTTACGGCATGTTTCTCGAAAGCGGGTCCGACATTCCGGTCACAGCCACAGGCTCCATATCCGATGATGGCGTAAGCTTGGATGTGAAAATGACCCAGCAGAAAAAGGATTGCAGGCTGGATATGGCTCTTGTCAAGAGCGAGCTGGAAGGCAGCTACGAGCTTTACGAGATGGAGAAGCTGGCAGAAAACGGCAACGCTACAGCTAGCAGATCCGGTTCCTGATCATTTATTTTTTTTGAATGAAGAAGTTTTAATTGGTAGGTATGGCGTTTCTAGATACAGAAACGAGTTCGATGAAGCCATTTAGAGGGTTAAACCAGTGTGATTAAATAGAGGTGGCTTCAAAATTTATACGAAAGACGGCGAAGTGAGAGCCAAGATCTCTGGCAGATTGCGCCAGGATGACCTGCATATGGCCGTCGGAGACTGGGTTGCATTTTCAAGGGATAATCCCGATACATGCACTATACACGCCATATTGCCAGAGAAAAGGAAGATCTCTAGAAAAGATTCCGGGAGAGCGACCACCGAGCAGGTGATCGTTGCGAATATTGATATAACAGAGGATTCCGAAAAACCCTATTAAATCATAATCTACAAATAATATCAATATTATATAATTTGTCATGAGAACCCTGACCGACTTTGCTATTCGCCACGAGTACGAACGAATCAAAGAATTGTGAGATCGGTTGGTAGAGATCGGGAATAGAATAAACTGGAAGACGCCCTAATATCGATGTTATCGTGATGCGCAGGTGTTTATTCATTCAGCAGCTTTGCAGTCTTTCAGATGAGCAGCTTGAAAGAGAATTGGCTGATCGCATTTCATTTAGGATGTTCTTGGGAACAACAGAAGTCGTTCCCGATTCCGCTACGATATGGAAATTCAGAAAGCGCCTTGTTGATAGCGGAGTAGATAAGGAAGTTTGAAACGAGCTGCAAAAATGGCTTGATGCCATGAAACTCAAAGTGAAGAAGGGAATAATGCAGGATGCATCTTTCATAACTTCAGATCCTGGTCATGCCCAGAGTGATGCACCACGTGGAAAAGATGCCAAGACTCGGCGGAGTAAGGGTGGAATCTGGGCGAAGAAGGGAACGAAATCCTATTTCAGACACAAGCTTCATGGTGCCATGAATGAAGATTTTGGCCTGATTCGCGGAATCGAGGTTGCAACTGCTAAAGTCCACGATAGCTAGGTGGATTTGGCTAATGAAGGCGAAGTTCGCTATGCGGATAAGGGATATTTCGATGCGAAGACAAAAGGGTACGATGTTGCCATGATAAAAGCCACATGGGGCCATACCCTAAGTTATGAGGATGAGATGCGCAACAAGAGAATATCTAGCAAAAGATCTCCGGTCGAACGGTATTTCGCATTCACAAAGAGAGTCTGCAGGGCAGGATATGTTGCGGTTACTACTATCGGCAGGGTTCGAGTAAAGATGATAATCACAGGTATCGTTTTCAATCTCTATCATTTGACTTCTACCAAAAATAAATTTGGGCATAGCGTTAGTCGTCTAAAAAAATCGAAAAATATCGGACGAATTAGGGAAAAAGAGGATGCATTAAGGCATAATCGGATCGTACGTAGCGGAATTATGGACAAAGTTTTTTATGGGAACCATTAATCTGAGGTTAATCCGGATCCTCTGCATAATTTCATCTGCGCTTATTGTATTTGCTTCTGAACCATCATCGTTAGCATTCAAAACCACATGTGTACAAATATAATTCGTCAAAATTTTCCCCAATTATGTATATTATCAACATCGCAATAGTCGTTTATTTCTGGAATCCAGATATTGAGTTCTGCTATACCATTCCACCTCACTATAATCAGACTATTCCATGGCGACAGCGATAGGGCTGCCAGCCTAACGAACTGCATCTTCTGCAAGCTCAATCCGCCCCAGTCATTTTGATTTTATGGTTCCGTATTCCTACCGTTCATTTCACTGGCCACCATGGGCTGCAGGGGATTGTTTAATAATGAAAAACAAGGAGATAAGAGCCATGTCTGCATCGAGAAAAAGGGAGACAAAAGAGACAAGCATTGAAGTCTTTCTCAAAACCGATGGCGATGGCATTATCCAGGTCGATACGGGAATCGAGCTCCTGGATGAGGTTCTGTCGGCCATAGCCAGAGGCGCGAAATTTGACCTGACGATCAAGGCCAGGGGCGATTTGGAAACTGGCGACCACCACACAACAGAAGATACAGCCATCACTCTTGGAAGTGCTCTGGCTCAGGAGATTAAAAGCGGCATAGGAAGCTCAATGGTTCCATCCGGCCGGTCTGTGGCCACTGCAGCCGTGCGCTTCGGCGAGCCTGGCTATCAGGGCAATTTCGCTTTGCAGTCTCAAGCCTTGGGCGGCATGTGCCTGGAGAACTCCAACCACTTCCTGCGCGCCTTAGCCTACAACGGCAGGTTCAATCTAGTCATTTCCGCAGAAGGAGGCGACGATCGTAGCAAGATTGAAGCTATGAGCACGGCGCTCGGAAGAGCGATAAAGAGGGCTGCAAGAGATGGCTAACGCAGCTGTATCCCCATTGATGGTGAAAAATGGTAATTTCCAATAATCGTTTCAAACGATGAACCCTCACCTGCGCCGGGCGCAGGCTCCAGCTGCCAGGACAACAAGTGTGGCCAAAAAGCCAAGGGCATGGCTCTTCTTTGCCTCTTTACCACTCGCTGCAATGGTTATAGTGCCGTTGGAGATGGTCTCGGGTTTAAAGTCGCTCGTGCCTGTCACCGTTAGGTCGATTGTATCATTCACCTGGGGTTTGCTGCCGATCGCAAAGGTGAGATTGGCGACGGCGCAGTCTTCCGGCAGGAAAACGCCTATCTGTTCCTTCTTCGCGTCCACCTTCCAGGACGCTTTGCACTCCCCTGAGATGCCAGTAGCCTTCATCTTGGTTGCGTCATAAGAGATGTTAATTCTCTTCGCGATGTTGGACTTAGGGGCCAGGAGAGGAATAGATACATCATCCCCGACAAACGCTTGTGCAGAGCCCATGGAAACGCTGCGCATCTCGGCAGGAGTAACATTGATAAACTCGTTTGTTGCCCAAATGGCATTGACTGCATTTTCCACCCTCATCCGCAGCTCGTATCGGCCGGGCTTGGCCCCTACCACAACCACATGGGGTTCTATTGCCTCAAGATTGCCTTGCAGGGTATGATTGATGCCGCGAGGAGCTAATACACCGTTGACAACATCAAGAAACTGCAGAACGCTCTTCCCAGGCTCAATCTTAATGAACTGATTTCGGACAGTGTTGTTGGCCAGCATGGCATCGTAATCAAACGGACTATTAAGTCGTTTATATTCGTCGCGGGAAACGTAATATGTGGACGCGATATCAGATATTGCACTAATTCTTCCATCGGAGGCAAATGTCACGCCGACTGGTTGGGGAGATGCAGGTGAATTCAGGTACAGTAACCCAGGTACAGGGCTGCCGTTCGCATCCAGGACGAGACTCTTGTCATCACTCATCTGCATAGTCGTAGCATTCCATTTCCAGGCAAAGCCCCATAAGTCGCCCGAACCCTGGCCAAATTTGGTGATGTCTCTGGAGAAGACCGTTCTGTTGTTCGAATCCAGAATGTTCACCATGACCTGGCGGATCTCAGCGGCCTTGACGAGGAGCGAGAAGTTTGCGGTTGCAGAAGAGCTGACACTGCTCGGTGCGTTAATCAATGGGGGTTCGGGCGGAGGGACTACATATTTTTGGGAATAGAGATAGTATCGAAGTGTATCGTTATCTGCAACCCGGATATTCATATTCGGAGCCAGGAAAATGGTAGGATCGCTATTTAAATTGATGGTTTCGTCGTTAACCATGATTATTACATAGGGTTGGGACGTTGACACGGTCTGAAGCTTTCCGATGCCAAGCCCGGATTCTATGGGCAGCAAAAACTCATCTGAGATTTGGAAGATGGCATCGATGGTCGCAAATCTACTGCTTTCATTACTGAAAACGTTACTAAAATGCAGCATAATTATCGGCATATCATCAACATCATCCAGATCCTTTTTGTAAATGTAAGTGGTGTTCGATTTTACAACAGAACTATCCTGCAAAACACCATTCTTGATAAGCTGGATGAAGATCTTGTCCGTTTCGACATCTCTAATCCAAAATTCATAGCCTTCTTGCAGTGAATAGTTTCCGGCGACTACATTTCCTTGAACTATTTCGCGATCAATCAGCACTCGTCCGATCTTTTCATGGTCGAATAGATTTAATGAGGATTGCTTTCCATCCAAAGACCGATCATAGCCAGCGAACCACGTTTCGCCAAGGAAAGGCACGATATAATAGGATCCCCAAGGCTTGTAATCGTACTCTTTAGACCTCATGGTTGTTGTGTACTGAAATCCATCTAAAATTACCGTTCCATTTAAAACCTTTGGACCGGTGGGCGGTAGAACCGTCCTTCCATTTGTATTATGAAGCGACAGCGTTTCCGAACCGAATTGATCTTCAGAGCCGAATTGATTTTCAGAACCAAGCTGTTTCTCCGGGTCCATGAAAAAGTTCGTATAATTCCCGGAGTTCCATCTTGCTGCCAGGGGTGAAGGATATTCGCCGTACATGCCGGTGATTACTCGACTGCCGTTGAATGTCGGTCCCCTAATTTCATGCACACCGTAATCGTAGATGCCCCCTTCTGGATAGTAAATCAATTTTGTACTGTCCGCAACTCTCAACACAAATCCCGTCACCAGAAGGACCTGGCTGTTCTTTATCAGAGTTAGAGACATGTTATTTCGGAATTCTATACCACTATCTGATAGGGATGTCAGCTTCATATTACCGAGCCTGCCACCCTCAAAAAGCGTGACAATCGGATCATCACTGACCTGAAATACACCATCCACCTCGGCAAATCCGGAATTTTCGCTGCTCATGACATTGGCTAGATGCACCAAAACTATGGGAATTTCGTTAATTTTATAAACATAGGTTCCGCCCATGCTGACTATTGCGGCATGAACTGGTTTGCCATTCTTCAAGAGAACGAAACTAACAACATTGCTTTTCGTGGAGATCTCAGCCACCGCCAGAACATAGCCATCCATAAGTGGTAGTATTTTATTGTAGGTCAAAGTGAACGCGTCTCTTGAGTCTACGAGCACCTTTCTCAATGCACCTTTTTCAAGAGAGCTCACTTCTTTCGTGAAGTTGCTTTCAGGATAGCCGGCAAGATAAGGCTTGCCCAGAAACGCCACCTTCTGGAAGCTACCCCAGGGTTCGTACTCAAATTGCTGCGACCATGTCTTTGAGGAATAGACAATATGCCCTTTCTCTGCCGTCCTTCCCTGCAGATCTATGCGCAGCTCCTCGCCGCCCTGATTCTTATCCAGGTCGTAATAGAACCAACCGAAGTCATCTGCCCGCCAGATCCCACTGCCGCCACTGAAATGGCCCCGCACAAAGGCCGCTTCCACTGTCTCTTGCGCTGTGGCGCTCGAAACTAGCCCAAAAAGCAAAACCAGCATTGCTGCCGCGACTATAAACCAGATCGTCCTGATCTCCATCTACCTCTTAAGCATCATTCCTGGATAAGCTGTATATTCTAGGGAGGATCTACACGCAAAGCGGAGTTAGATGTCATCTATTAAACACGTTGCGATATACGGCAAAGGCGGAATCGGCAAGTCGTGCACTGCCTCGAACATAGCCGCTGCCTGTGCTGAAAATGGCCATAGGGTGTTGATGGTGGGCTGCGATCCCAAGAGCGACTCAAGCATAACACTGGTTGGCAGAAGGATCCCCACCATGATGGACCTTATCTTAGCCGGAGGAGATATCCAGGAAAAAGATGTCGTTTTCCAGGGGTATAAAGGAGTCTTGTGCATTGAGGTGGGTGGCCCGGAGCCAGGCGTGGGCTGCGCCGGACGGGGCATAATCGTCGCCATTGATTTCCTGCGCAAAGTCTCTAAGGCCATGGAAAATGTGGACCTGGTGCTGTACGATGTGCCAGGGGATATTGTCTGCGGCGGATTTTCCGCGCCCATCCGAAAGGGGTTGGTCAGCCAAGCTTACATCATCACATCCGGGGAGTACATGCCGCTTTATGCTGCGAACAACATCAGCAAGGGCTTGCGGCGTTTGAAAACGCCTCTAGCAGGCGTGATCTGCAACTCGCGCGAAACTGCCGTCGGGCGGGAGAAGGAGATCGCACATAGGTTTGCTGAAGAGTTGAACAGCCGCTTGGTGGCCTTCATCCCCAAAGACCCAATAGTGCAGCAGTGCGAGAGGAGGGCAGTCACTGTGATTGAGGGCGCGCCGGCTTCCGAGATCGCAGAGGTCTACCGTGCCTTGGCCAGAGAGATCATGTCGGGAGCAGAGCCGAGGGTTCCTGAGCCGCTCAGCGATGAGAGACTTCGAGAGCTCTCCCTGGGATGATAAAATGCCGGCAGAATGTCCTCGCATCCTGATAGCTGGTGATCGAAGTTCCAGCGGCAAGACCACCATCGTGGCCGGCCTGCTCTCCGCCCTGCGCGGCAAGGGCCTGCAGGTGCAGCCCTTCAAGGTGGCCATGGACTATATCGATCCCAGCTATCACACCTGGATCACTGGCAGAAGTTGCCGTAATCTGGACGGTTACCTCATGACTGAGGCAGCCGTTAAGGAGATCTACAATCACGCGATAGAAGGCGCCGACATCGCGATAATCGAGGGCGTGCGCGGCCTTTACGAGGGGTATGACGGTGATCTGGGCAGTACTGCGCAAATCGCCAAGCTTCTCCAGACTCCCGTGATCTTCGTGGTAGACGCCAGAAGCATCACGAGGAGCTGCGCTGCGCTGATCAGGGGCTATATGGACTTTGACCCCCATGTAGAGTTCAAGGGTGTAATTCTCAATAAGGTGGGATCGGAGAGGCACGCCCAAAAGGCAATCAAAGAGATAGAGCGTTACGCGGGCGTGGAAGTAGTGGGCGTGATCCGGCGAAATGAGGAGATGCACCTGGCCATGCGCCACCTGGGGCTCGTGCCCGTGCTAGAGGGCAAGACCCGGCACGAGGGCTTCCCGGAGCGAGTGGGCAGGATTCGCCAGATTGTGGAGGCGGGCCTGGACCTGGATCGCATCCATGAGATCGCGAAGGGGGCGGAGACTCTGCCTGCGGTCGAGGCAGATCTTTATCGGCAAAATGTCTTGGGCCAAGGTCTGCAGATCGGCGTGGCTAGGGATGAGGCATTCAACTTCTATTACCGAGATAACCTGGAGTTGATGGAGCTGTCCGGAGCGAAGGTCGTGCCCTTTAGCCCGGTGCACGACGCGACGCTCCCGCAGGTGGACGGCATCTACATCGGAGGGGGCTATCCTGAGCTGTATGCCCGTGAGCTATCTGAGAATGCAGGCATGAAGAGCGCCCTTCGGCGGGCGCACGAGAAAGATCTACCCATCTTTGCGGAATGCGGCGGGCTGATGTACCTGGCACGGGAGATCAAGTGGGATGGCGCATGCCATGAAATGATCGGGCTCGTGCCTGGAAGGGCGCGACGCGGCAATGTGCGAGTGGTCAGCTACGTGCACGGGGCTCTCGCTCGCGACTGCGCTCTGGGAAAAGCAGGAGATGCGATCATGGGGCACGAGTTTCACCACTCCGAAATGCTGATGGATGAAGGTGTAAAATACGCCATTCGCCTGGAGCGGGGCACCGGCATCAAAGGGGGCTGGGACGGCATGTGCGAGGGAAATTTGATGGCCAGCTACACCCACGTCCACAGTGCATCATGTAGGGGATTTCCAGGAAGCTTTCTGCGGGCATGCCTGGAGCGATAGGTGCAGAAAAACATTTGTCGTTCTCTGCGCCTTTGTGTCTAGGTCCGTAAACCTGATAATTAGTCTCAAGGATTATAAATAGAACCACCGAGACACAGAGTGCTTTATACTAGATTTGTGGTCGTTTTTTACGTGCATAGCACAATCCTGTGATCGCATGTACAATTTTTGATGCATAAGTATTTATTGAAGGCTGAACCTCTATACTATTGCGAAGGTGATTTGTTATGGTAAAGATGCCAGCGGAAGTTCGAGAGACCTTGGAGAAGCAAAAGCCAATACCAATTGCCACCGCCAGCAAGTCGGGCATGCCCAATGTGGTATTTGTGGGGCTGATGAAGATCATAGACGATGAGACGCTCATGTTCGCGGACAACTTTTTTTATAAGACCTCCCAAAACCTGGCAGAAAATCCCAAGATATCCATCCTCTGCTACAACAGCGAGACCCAGAAGTCTTTCCAGATCAAGGGGGACGTCACTGTTACCAAGGAAGGGCCTGACTTCGTGGCGATGAGGGCCTGGGTGCACGGCATCAACAACAAGCTGCCTGCCAAGAGCTGCTCCATGGTCAAGATCACTGAGATCTACAACGCCATGTGGGGACCGGCGGCAGGGAAGCAGATAGCTTGAAAAGTTCTGATTTGATTCGGACCTGAAAACTTCATTAGCGCGGAGGTTAAGTTGATCATACCTCCGATCTGATTTTGAAAGGCTGTACTTGATTTAAAATTTAAAGCTTTGATTAAGAGTATGTGTTTAGCTCCCTTATGAGTTCATGAAAAATCCCACAATCCATTAGACCCAAAAATTATCATCATTAACCTAACTAGTTATACTTAATTTATTACCGAGAAATGATTCTATCAATTTGATGCAAAGCTGCGTCTCGTTGAAAAATTGCGAAATTTTTCTGTGATCAAGTTTTTAAGGCGATCCACATCACAAATAAATTTGCATGAAACGTCTCTCTTAATGCTTTTCCAAATGAACTATATCTGATTCAAGTCCGGCGAATACGGTGGCAGACAAATGGGATTTATTCCATAATTTTCGCATGTTGTCTAGTAATTTCTGTTTTGTGCGAGGAGAAATTACCAAGAATCACAATTATATTCTTATCGGCGTTAGCCATTCCGGTTGTCCTAAATAAATCGCATACGGATTCTTTTTTTGAATCAGGTTCAAAATCAATAGTTGTAACTCCATTTTAAGCATAAAATCCAAATGTATTCGCTCGAAGTTTTCGTGTTGTATTTTTGGAAACAGTTGCTGTGTCGCATAAACCTATATAACAAAAATATAAAGTTATCATCATAATCTATATTGACAATAAAAATTGGCCAGAATATAATGCCAAACTCGTTCGAAGAGATGAATTATATCTCGATTTGAGTTACGTGAAGAATTGGGGGGACACGAGTTAAAAGAAATGAATAAACGGAAAAGAGGTGTCCTATAAATATCCAAAAACATTTATGACATTTGCATCAATAATATATTCCTTTTTCGAATGCCATATCGTCAGCTCGAAGGCTTCATTGGGCGAATTTTCGCCTATGTACCAGGATTATTGGCCACTGATCACACTACACTTCATAAGCGTATCTCTAAGCAGGATCTTGGGATAAATATACCAGAGGACGATGCAATTGATTCGACTGGGATAAAGGTAACAAATAGAGATGACTGGATGCGCGAGAAACATAGAACGCCGCGAAGAGAATGGCTTAAGGTTCATGTGGCTGTTGATGTTGAATCAAATAGATTGCTCCCTCTTGAAGTTACAGAAGAAAATACCTCGGATAACGAGATATTACGCTCTTTGTTGGAAGACGTCAATTTTGAGGATGCGTTAGTGAATGGCGCATATGACACAAATGACACATTTGAAGGACTCTTCTCATCGATCAAGCGTATCTTTGGTGAGACTGTTAGGGTTGCTTCATCCGAGAGAATAATTTCAGGGGTTAAAAGAGCATTCATTTTGTGTAATATACTTGTTAGTATATAAATAATTATGTTAAACTAAATAATAAATTTTATATCAAATAAACAATACTACAATAATTATGCGGAACAGCAGATTCAAATGCTAATTGAAATAGGGTGGAATGAGGTGGCGGAACAAGAATTTGAGGCATACATAAGAGATAAAATGACTTACTCAGGCAAAATGAACGCTCTGGCGAATTCAATCGATTTAGTAATCTGAATAAGTCTCGAGAGGATGCAAGATAAAATATCGAAAATACTAATTGGCAAAATTATCAAGATGGAAAAATCCAAAAAAATATTGAGGGATAATTATACATGAGATTTTGATGAATTACTAAATAAACTAAAACGATTTAATGAAAATTGAAAAGCGACCAGACATGGTATGCTTGTAGGCGGAACAAAATATAGCACTATTTATAAATATTTGATATAATATATATTTGGTCAACGAAAACAGAGAGATTGATGAAGAATTTACTAAAATTATGTCTGATTAATCTGGAATACCAAATAAAATGCAAATATAGACATAATCGAATAGCGTGATAAAATTTAGCTATATTTTGTAATGTATTATTCACCGATGCTTAATCCAGAATGGCCGAGTTTAAAGCCGGCATAATCCGAGAACGATGCCGTGTCGTGCTGGCCAAGTTAAGGTCTTTGATGATATCGATGATTTTCTTAACGGCCTGCGTAACTTAGAATGATCCCCCTTTCCATGAGGCAAAAAGTTGGCCCAACGGCAGCAATCTAAGTGCCAACGAGATCTTCCTTTCTAAATACATACTCCCCGTCCACATGCACTTCCGCTGGCATCCCTCCAAACCTTGCCCCCAGGATCAGCTCCCCTATCTCTTCCTTCATCACCTTGACAATGCCGATGATGGACGTGGTCGGTCTGGCATTCACATCCACCGCCCAGGGCCGCTTCCCCAGCACGAAATCGATCCCCGCGTACCCGGAGAGGCCCAAGGCAGCAGCAGCCTTATTCGCCTCCGTCCAGATCTCATTGGCACGGGGCGTTTTATAGGGCACCTGGCTTCCCCGATAGCTAAGTCCATCACCCTGAAAGTCGATGATCTGGCGATTGATGGTGAGCGGCAAAAAGCCATCCACACCTACGATGAAGCTGGCAGACAGATGCAGCCCCTCATGGTAGCGGGTAACGATCTCCTCTGGGCCTGCCCGGGCAAAAGAGGTGATGCGCACGCCTTCTGAGCCGCAGCCCATGCGCGGCTTTGCAACATAGCGACGGCAGCCTTTCTCCACAGGATCTGGCCTCTCTACGATCTCGACCGCAGACACGCCTGCCTGCACCAAGGCCCGGGTGCAGAGCAGCTTATCTGCGGCTAGATGCGCCGCAGCGGGAGTGGCCCCCAGGTTCACCGTGTTTTCCTCCAATATCTCCAGAAGATGCGGCTGCATGCAGTCCGGGGCGATCAAGAGCCCTGCGTCCGCTTCGCAGTCCAGGACGCCTTCAAATTCCACTTCACCCTTAATAAGAATGGGCCGGCCAGCTCCCACAGTGGGCCCAGATGTGGGATAGAGTACCTCATGCCCGATTCTCTCGAAGCTGCTCGCCAGGGTGGCCAGCATGGCTCTGCCCTCTAGCTCGCATGTCCCGCCCAGCCTAGCAGCCGAGGCGTATTCGGCAATAAGAATATTCATGTATAATCTGATCATAGTTGCTACGCAAATGTACTTAATCCTAAGCTTTAAACGCATGACATTTGTTAACTTGCCATTCACAGCTGGCAATAATAGCTGATTTGTTCGGAGGCGGCAACAGTTAAGCACATCCAAGAAGGGTTTGCAAATTCAAAAGATATTCGAAGCCCTCTTTGCCTTAGAGGACGTCAGAGATATCTTCAGGCGATCATTACCAACGGATTTCAATGATGCTGAGCGAGAAAAATTCTCAGATGCTGTCGCCAGCATAAGAGACATAAATAGTAGGCTATTTTTGGGCATAAAAATAGCCGCTCTTGGATTTTCTAGCCTTTTTTCAACTAGCGCCGTCTGACAGGATACGGCTTTCTAGGACTGGATTTGTGCATGCTCTCCTGTCTGGGACTTCTCTGCATGGCCCGGGATCTATTTGGAGTGGCCGGATCGGCTGCAGCACCGACAGCCATCTTTGCCGTTTCGGAATGGTACTTGTGCTCCATGATCACTACTTTCATCCGTATCAGCCTCTCAATGCTACGCAGGATATTGCGTTCATCTGCGGCGCAAAACGAATATGCCTTGCCATCCGCGCCGGCGCGCCCCGTGCGACCGATGCGATGGACATAGCTCTCAGGCTCGTTAGGCAGATCGTAGTTTATGACATGGGATATGTCATCGACATCGATGCCCCTTGCTGCAATATCCGTTGCCACAAGCACCCGCAAGTGGCCTGATTTGAAATCACGCATGGCCCTGGTGCGCTGATTTTGCGACTTGTTGCCGTGGATGGCATCGGCGTTGATCCTGTTCTTGTTGAGCGCCTCCGCGATCTTATCCGCCCGATGCTTGGTGCGGGAGAAGATCAAGACGCGTTCCATCTCTTCATCTCTGATGAGACCCTGCAATAACGGATACTTGTTGTTCTGATCCACAAAAAAAACGCTCTGTTTGATGCACTCGAGAGTGCTGGCCTGAGGGGTGGCCTCGATGCGTACGGGATTTGTGAGTAGCTTTTCTGCAAACTCGCCGGTCTCCCGGGACATGGTGGCCGAGAAGAAAAAGGATTGATGCTTTTGCGGCAGCGCCGAGACAATCTTTCTCATATCCTTGACAAAACCCATGTCAAGCATCCGGTCTATCTCATCTAGGACGAAGAACTCTACGCCCTTCAGCATAATGTAGCCCTGGTTCATCAGATCGAGCAGCCTGCCGGGTGTAGCAACCAGGATATCGACGCCTTGAGAAAGCATATTGACCTGCGGCCCCTGCCTAACGCCACCGAAAATGGCTGTATGTCGGAAGCGTAGAAACTGGCCGTATGTGGCAAAGCTCTGGTCGATCTGTGCGGCCAGCTCTCTTGTAGGTGCAATCACCAGAGCACGCGGAACTCCGGGGGCGGAGACCTTGCGCTCTTCCGATATCCTTTGCAATATGGGCAGCACGAATGCTGCTGTTTTGCCAGTACCTGTCTGAGCTATGCCCATCAGGTCTTTTCCCTGCAAAAGATGGGGTATGGCCAGCGTTTGTATAGGAGTCGGCACGGTGTATCCTTCCTTGGCCAGTGCTCGGCAAAGCGGATCTATGATATTTAAATTTCCAAATGACATTCTTGCCTCTTGATAATTTTGAGCATTGATCTTTGATTTGGTTGAAGCCCTATGATGCGAATATCACATCCGAAAACTGATTGAATCGTATCTGCTGGATCTTAGTAGAGAGATACTTCAACCGGCTGCAGAGGCATTTGGGGAAGAATGCTACTTTGTTAAAATGAAGTGATAATATTATAATCAAATCCTTTAATATCGCCTGGGCTATTTAGCAGGCCTCTCGCCTGTGCTTTTGGCAAGCATTCCTGGGAATACGCGGGCCTGGATCCATCTCCGAGTCCGATATTCAAGCCGTCTCTGCCATTTCCAAATCTCATTTATTCTACCTTTTTATCGATTTCAACGAATCGATCGGTGCTACAAAAACATCCCAACAATTTTTTTGAATCGATGCAAATGAAGCTTCTTCAACAGAAGCATTTTAGGCTATATAGCTGTCGGTCAAGCATCTGCCGTGTGTAGTCTCGAAATCTTTTATGATCTTTGATTATATATCCATCAAAGTATACCCATCAAAAGGGTGATCGCGTACGCAGGCTACTGAAAAGTGCTAACATGTGACGCAATGGCGGCTTACTGCCAAAATGAAATCCATGCATCCCATTCGCGTGTGATGATTTTCAGTAACCTGCACCTGTGTCAAAGAGATGGTCTCATTTTGAATCAAATCCAAAAAAACGTAACAAATATATGTTAGCCAAATATGCTCTATGATTAATAGGTCCAAAATGCATGGCATATGGTTTTGATTCGTGCCTATTCAAGCCACACCTTACGTCTTCATCGCCCGGCTCTCGTCTATTACGATGTAGTCCTTGATGGCCACCACTGAAGCAAAGGGTACGAGCACAAATTTTCCGTCCTCCCTGTACTTCATGCGGTTCAGCTCCTTGTCAGGTTTGACCTTCAGATCCACCAGCTTCCCGGTCTGGACATCAAAGATCACATCCTCCAGCTCGCCTAACACCATGCCATCGATGTTCACTATCTCTTTTCCAGCAATGCTTCCCGAGAACACTTTTCCCATTTCCCTCACCTTCCCCCCTTCACTTGACAAATTTTATCTGTAGCCTATGAGCGAAGCCGGCTCCACCTTAATTCCGCCCTTGAACCTCTCGCTGATCCTCTCATAGTAGCTGACCATACTCTCCTCCACGCTCGGCCTGACCTTCTTCAAAGACTCTTTAAAGTGGTTCATTTCCACATTCTCTCTTTCTTCGCGTAGGGCCAACATGGCCGCCTCGCGACAGAGCGAGTCCAGATCGGAGCCAACATAGCCTTCCGTCAGCTCCGCCAGCTCCTCTAAGTTTACATCCTCGCCTTTGGGCATCTTCGCCGTTTGAATCTTGAGTATCTCGTACCGCCCCAATTTGTCTGGAGGCCCCACCAAAAGCATGCGATCAAATCGTCCCGATCGCAAAAGCGCCGGGTCCAAGATATCCGGCCGGTTCGTGGCTGCTATGACCACCACATCTTTGAGAGCCTCCAGGCCGTCCAGCTCCGCTAATAGCTGATTTACCACCCGCTCCATAACGTGGTTGCCTTCATCGGTGCCCCGCATGGGCGCAATGGAATCCAACTCATCGAAGAATATGATGGAGGGGGACACCTGCCTTGCCTTCCTGAAGATCTCCCGAATGGCTTTCTCCGACTCACCGACCCACTTGGAAAGCATCTGCGGACCGCGCACGCTGATGAAATTGGCATTAGTCTCGTTGGCCACCGCCTGGGCGATCATGGTCTTTCCAGTACCCGGCGGCCCGTAGAGCAGAATTCCCTTGGGCGGGCGTATGGCCATCCTATGAAATTTCTCAGGCTGCTTGAGGGGCCATTCAATGGCCTCGATCAGCTCCTGCTTGAGCATTCCCAACCCCCCTAGATCGCTCCAGTGCACGCGCGGCACCTCCACTAAAACCTCTCGCATGCTGGAGGGCTCAATCTCCTTTAAAGCCTCTTCGAAGTCCTCTCCCATAACCAGCATCTTTTCCACGATTTCTTGAGGTATCTCGTCCTCTGTTGTCAGATCGGGCAGGTAGCGGCGCAGAGCCCTCATGGCCGCCTCCTTGCAGAGCGCATTTATGTCGGCCCCTACGAAGCCATGCATTCTATCCGCCAGGCTCTCCAGGTTCACGTCTTCAGAGATGGGCATGCTATGCATGTGAATCTGCAGGATCTCGATTCTCCCGGCCCGATCCGGAATTCCGATCTCGATCTCCCTATCGAATCGGCCAGGACGGCGCAGTGCCGGATCAATGGCCTCGTCTCGATTGGTGGCGCCGATCACCACCACTTGGCCCCTCTCCTTCAGGCCGTCCATCATGGCCAAGAGCTGCGCCACCACGCGCCTCTCAACCTCGCCTGTGACCTCGCCCCGCTTGGGTGCGATGGAGTCGATCTCGTCGATGAATATGATGGAAGGAGCCGCCTTTTGGGCATCATCAAAGATTTCTCGCAACCGTTGCTCGCTTTCGCCGTAATACTTGGACATTATCTCAGGACCGGCAATGGAGAAGAAGTTGGCCCCGCACTCATTGGCCACCGCCTTGGCGATGAGAGTCTTTCCCGTGCCTGGCGGCCCGTAGAGCAGAACGCCTTTTGGCGGCTCGATCCCCAGCTTTTGAAATACCTCGGGGTGCTTTATGGGCAGCTCAATCACCTCTCGCACCCTCTGCACCTCAGAACGCAGGCCACCTACATTCTCATAGGTGGTTCCGGTGGCTTTGACTGAGCGGACGCCCTTGGCCGGTTTTTCCAGCAGCAAGATCTCGGTTCGCTCGCATATGATCACCACATCATTGGGATGAGTCTCAGTAACCACCAGTGGCACAGCTTCCATGCGTCCCACAAATGGATGAGCGGCAGAGCTCATGATGGGGAGAATATCGCCTGTTACAATCGGTCGCTTCAGGGTCTGGCGGCGAATCATATCGGCCGCCTCTTCACCATAATGCATGTGTGAGCCTGAGGGCGGAGCCAAGACGATCCGCTGGGCGTCGGCGAATTTGGCCTTGCGAATCTTCACTCGATCTCCAATGCCCACTCCCGCGTTCTGGCGAATGAAGCCATCTATCCTGATGTAATCCTGAGACCAGTCCTGCCTGTCGGCGCGCCAGACCTTGGCTGCCGTCAGCCTCTTTCCCTCAATCTCAATGATGTCTCCAGGAGAAAGCCGGAGAGTTAGCAGAGCATTGGGGTCCAGGCGAGCGATGCCTCGAGCCGAATCATTGGGATAGGCTTTGGCCACCTTGAGAAGAATATCCTTCACTTCCCGTACACCGTGCCTTTATTTTAACCCAAACGATATAAGTTTATCCGACGCCGAACATAATATTTTTTGCGGCAAGATATGCTGCGGATAATCTAAATAAGACGGCAAGAGAAGGAGGCTCTATGAGCCTTTCGGAAGATCTGATCGCTGCTGCGCACGGCGAAATAGAAGTCGACCTCCTCTTGGCCGGGGGCAGGGTGGCCAATCTTCCCCCCTCCGGCGATGTGCACAGAGTAGAGGTGACTATTCATAAAGACCGGATAGCTGGCTCCGACTGCGCCGGCGCCGATCAGGCCATCGACCTCGGAGACAAAATCATCGCGCCTGGATTCATCGACGGCCATATGCATATCTAGCACAGCATGGCCACCGTCCCCGAATACGCGCGCGCAGTCGTGCCCAAGGGCACCAAAACCATGGTCACCGACCCCACACGAGATCGCCAATATGTGGGAGTGATGCAGGCATTCGCCACATGCTGGAGGCCTCAAGGGATGTTCCCTTGAACGTTTTTGTAATGCTTTCTTCTCGCGTCCTAGCCACAAATCTTGAGACCTCAGGGGCCTCAGGCGCAAGCCTGGACATAGATGCGCTATTCGAGCTGATGCAGGAAGAGGGGGGTCTTTGGCCTGGCCAAGGTCATGAACTATCATGGGGAGGTACATCTACCGCGATCGAGAGGTGAAGAAGAAGCATGCTCTGGCTGGCAAAAGGTCAGTGGACGGGCACGCCCCGGGCTCGACGGGCCGAGACCTCTCAGCCTACGTCTCTGTCGGAATTTGATCATAGTATAAAAGCTTTGATTATTTATATGAAATTTGTGGTTTGATTTAATTTAAGAATAATATAAATATATTAGAAAGTTGTAAAGTGCAGAATAAAGATTGGCCAGAATATAATGCCAAACTTATTTGAAGAGGGAGAATTCGATCTCGATTTGAGTTGTGTGAAGAATAGGGGGCGCGAGTTAAAATCGAACCACATGCGTCCACCCCGCCCTAAAGGGACGGGGTATGCTTCGGACCGCACGCCGCCCGGTTTTCGGGCTTTAAGAAATCATAGAGTCACCATTACTCAGATTTCCTTGATCTGCACGATTTGTTTTATTGATTTAGAAGGGCAAAAAATGTGTGAGGATTTGCTTCATCCCCGACCGGAAGGTCGGGGGTGTTCGTGACCTTTCGCGCCCCCGATGTAATAAACGTGGCAGAGTCCTGCGATGATGTGGTTCAATATCACCGCGATAGTTGGGCTCTTCGAATTGGCCCTGCAATTGCATCCATTCAAGCTGATATTATCATCATCCCGGCATAAATACGTTGGTATCCAAAAACCAGTTCAAGAGAACAATGCAGTGATCGGCATGCAGGCTGGTCTGCCCCAGGGAGACGACTTTTGCCCCGGCCTGCTCGATCAGGACCTCCTCTCCCGTGGTCATGCCTGTATGGTCTCCCAGAATGAATGCCGCCTCGCCTGAAAGGCTGCTGGCATCAAGGCCACAAATATCCACGCCGTCCTCACGCAAGTAGATAAATTTTGCATCTTTCATATCGGCCAGCAGCTCGATAAGACCGCCTGTGCGCACAAAGATTCCTGAGGTGGACATGGCCCACAGCGAGGCCGCGGGCACTGCCAGAGCTTTCTTGAGCAAAGCGGCCGTGGTGCGCTCATCCGGGTTGAGATGACGAAGCGTCTCGCCCACGAGCCGTATGGTCTTGGGAACGTCCCCGCCCAAGAGGACCAGGTAGATGCAGACGTCCTTTCGGATGCCGTGCGAGAGGACGAAGGCTGCAGTGACGGCGCGACAGAGGATGTCCAGGCGGCCGGAGGTGCCGGGGATGTCTTCCAAGGAGAAGTTCGGCGAAGTGGTGGCCATGTGGCCAACAACGATGAAAGTGCGCATGGCTCTAAAGACGAGTAGGAGATACAAGCGTCTTTCGGAATCAACGAAAAAAAATTACCCATGATTGAAAAACGATATTATTAGACGGACTTATCTGAAATTTGCTCACAGGATGGAGGCGCAAGAAATCACGAAATAGGTTTATTGATGCAGATTAAAGTAAGCTTAACACATACAATATTTTTATGCATTCAATTACATAATACATTATTTAGATTCAGAATTTGCCTTATACTCAAGCCGCTTAGCCTTTTCTAAGGCAGCATTCGCCTATGGACCGCGGTCGGCCAATTTGAGGACATTGCCTTTGTTGACCCAGCGTGCAGTTGGGATCGATTTAGATGGCCTTATCGAAACTTTTAAGGACCTCAACATAATCCTCGTAGCCCCATGACCTGAGCAATGCCCCTGTTATTTCAGGGATTTATCATCAATGAGAAGCATCGCTTGAGGGACAAGCACAAGAATCCTGGCAATGGTCACGCGCTGCACCTCATCGCCGCTGAGCTAATGAGGATATATTTTCAGAAAATCACCATCAACCGGCGGCTCGACATCATCAAGGATCTATTTTGCTCAGAGAGCATATCTTCTTTGCAGCTCATCTGCTGCACATCAAGCGGTTTCAAAAAGGCTTCCAGTATATTCATGTGATGGCTCAAGGACTCTTTAGGATTTTGGGAGATCATCTGCACCCGTCTGCAAAAACTGCATCCCTCTTGCTCACTCTCTGTCCTTCCAATAGCACTTTCATAGAATCCATGACAATGGCTGAAGGCAGCTACAATAGAACAAAGAGACTTTCGATGGCTACCCCGCTCAAGAACGTTCTTGGAGACTATAATTGCTTTCTGCCGCATGGCCTGGAAGATGGTTCCTACGTGGTCACGGCACCGAGACTTCCAGGAACGATTGCATTTGCTGTGTTGTATAATTGTTATAGTATTATTTATTTTAGCTTAAATTCATTATTTAGTTTAACATAATTGATTATATGTTAATAAATGTATTATACAAAATAAATGCTCTTTTAACCTCTGAAATCATTCCCTCGGGTGAAGCTGCCCTAACAGTCTCACCAAAGATACGTTTGATTGATGAGAAGAGTCCTTCAACTGCCTACCGTCCCCCATATTGATGCATTTACCTCCAACCTTTACATCCCATTTTTGGTATTTCAGAACAGCCATTGACCTGGCGGATTCTTTGCCCACAACTGCGTTCCCTTTTATCTTAATGCCAGGACAATCTGCACCGTTCGATTTCACAAATTCAAATGCGTCATTTGTGTCATATGCGCCATACGCCAACACATCTTCAAAATTGACGTCTTCCAACAAAGAGCGTAATACCTCGCTATTTGAGGTATTTTCTTCTGTAACTTCAAGAGAGCGATCTCTTTGATTCAACATCAATCGCTACATGAACCTTAAGTCGTCCTCTGCGCTGCGTTCCACGTTTCTCGCGCATCCAGTCCCCTCGATTTGTTACCTTTATCTCAATCAAATCAACTGCATCGTCCTCTGGTATATCTATCCCAAGATCCTGCTTAAAGATACGCTTATGGAGTGTAGTGTGATCAGTGGCCAATAATCCTGGTTCGTAGGCGAAAATCCGCCCAATGAAGCCTTCAAGTCGACGATATGGCATTCGAAAAAGGAATATTTTATTGATGTATATGTCATAAATGTTTTTAAATATTTATAGGGGTACATCTTTTTCGCTTATTTATTTCTTTTAACTCGCGCTCTCAATTTTTCACGCGACTCAAATCGAGATAAAATTCATCTCTTCGAACGAGTTTGGCATTATATCCTGGCCAATCTTTATTGTTAATATATATCATGACAGAAACTTTATATTTTACTATATAAGTTTATGCGGCACAGCAATTACAGTGGGAGACACGCTCGAAGAATGTCACAAGGATCTCATTGAAGCCATTGAGAATGATCGCCAACCGGACGATTATGTCGTCTCCATGCCCATCCGGCTAGGCTCACTGCTGAGGTCTTGTCAACCACATGAGGAATTTCGGTCAGATTGTCCAATCAGTTTATGCCCAGTCCGTACTTGCCCGTGATTTCCAGTATGGAGTTTGCAGCATGCTTTATCTGCTCCCAGGTGAGGCCGTAGGTGTTCAGCTTCCAGGTGCGCATGGCTCCTGCAAACTCGCCTGCAATTCCCATCGCTTTCGGCCCATCTGAAAAGAAGTCACGCCACTTGGGGGTCTTGGCCACGACATCAAAGCTTGCCGTCGTATCCACCTTGGTGAGTGTGCGCTTTCTGGACCACTCGCTTAACACCCGTGAGCCTGAAGCTATCTGAAATTGCTCAAGGAAGTAGCTCGATTTTCTGACCACCTCATCCTAGTGCTTGTCCTCTCCCTCACGCGCGGGAAGGAAGCGATCATGGAGAGCAATGTCGCTCCCATGAGGGTGCATCCTATGTTCTCCACCTCTCTTATGCCGAACTTTATCTCGGTGATATCGCCGACCATCTGCGTGGTTCGAAATATTAGGGGTCCACTCGTCCGTGGTGACCAGGACCCCAATGGAGACAGCCGCAGCCATGTGTTTTTGTGGCCCGGGCCTACGATGAAGTCCGCTCCGACCTTTTGCTGTCCACAGGCATTATGCCCACCGTATAGGCACCGTTGTAGAGGAAGGGAATGCCATACTCCTTTGCCACTCGGCCAATGCCCTGCACATCATGCTCCTTGGCAGACTGATAATCGAAGTGGTCGATCATGATCAAACTGGACGGTTTCCCCAATTATTTCCTAATGGCCTCAATCTTTTCGGCTACTGCCTCTGCCGTGATTACATTTTCGTCATTTGGAGGGGACCTCGCGCACAACGTCACCCTCTACCTCTATTGCCAAAAATTCCATGTAGTGAGCAAGCGCGGAGACGACGCCGCTATCGCCCATCTTCAGGAACAATTGAGCTACGACCTGAAAACTGCGCCTGGCACCCGGCATCACTCTGGCCCGATCCATATTGAGCAGTCGGCCAGATCCTGATGCAACTCCTCAACAGGAGTCTTGGTGATCTTGTCCAGACGGAAGGGCTTTCGGCAGTGGTCGCAAGTGAAATAACCGTCGCCATAGGAGATAATGGCCTCCCTGGTCCCAAGAGTAAGCCGGCCGGCGGCCTGAATGGAATGAGGGTTTATGAACTATTCTTCACGAGTCCTGGCCTCTATCCTTCCCCACTCTCATGCAGGCGGTCTTTCTCAAGCCACGCTCCAGATCTGCTATTTTCATTACCTATCCCGCCCAGAGAAGGTGGATGCGACAACTATTACCAGCCATCCAATTACCAGCAGCCCAATGAAGTGAGGTGCATGAGGATATTTATTTTCCGAAGCATACGCAGAAGCCGTTTGATTGGATTTTGGTGGCGAATTTATCGCAGTCTCCTTTTTTTCTTGCGGCATGGATATATTTTCCGGAATGGTAGATGCGCCTACTACTATCATATTAGTAGGAATCTGAACCTCTCTATAATCCCCAAGCTTTGCGTATTCATATAGTATGTTTTCGTCCACTCGCTGTTTACTAACATAATGAATGCCATCCCGGGTATATGCCGTCTTGGTCTCCATGTCTGATCCAGACGCTGCCAGTAATGCCAAGAGAATAATCAGGACCATAACCGCTCCTATTCCTTTATAGAATTTGCTCATGGCATTATTTTTTGACATGGAAAAGGAATGATCTGGCCCAATCTTCGGGCCATCGTCATATGCCTTCAAATGTACTGCTGCACCAGCCCCTCGGGCTCGCTTATCTGGTTTCTATCTTTGTGCAGTATCTTGATCGCCGCACCTTCAAAGTCGCTCTGGTATACTATCGTCCTCTCCTCGCGAATGGCATACATACCCGCCTCGGTGGACAGCGCCTTGAGATCCGCGCCGCTCGAGCCCACTGCCATATCTGAGATCAACTTGAGGTTCACATCTTCATCCAGGCTCATACCAGCGGTATGGATCTTCAGAATCGACTCACGTGCCTCGCAGCTCGGCATGGGGATCTCGATGACCCTGTCGAATCGGCCCGGCCGCAGCAAGGCCGGATCGAGCATGTCCAGGCGATTGGTTGCGGCGATGAGTTTGACTTCGCCTCGTGCATCAAAGCCGTCCATCTCAGCCAGGATCTGCATGAGAGTCCTTTGTACCTCGCGATCTCCGCTGGTGGCTCCATCCATACGCCGGGCTCCAATGGCATCCAGCTCATCTATGAAGATAATGGCGGGCGACTTACTCTTGGCCAGCTCGAAAAGCTCACGCACCAGGCGCGCACCCTCTCCGATATACTTTTGCACGAACTCCGAGCCCACCACGCGCAGAAATGTAGCATCGGTGCTCTGGGCAACCGCCTTGGCCAGAATGGTCTTGCCGGTTCCAGGAGGCCCGTGCAGCAAGACCCCCTTTGGCGGCTCGATGCCCACGGCTGTGAAAAGGTCCGGACGCTTGAGAGGCAGCTCCACAATCTCCCTGATCTCGGAGATCTGAATGTCCAGGCCCCCAATCTGTGCGAAGTGCACATTTGGGGCCTCCTCTATCTCCATGCCGAAGACAGCCGGGTCGCGGGGGGACGGTAAGACGCACATCACAGCAAAAGACTGCTGATTTAATCCCACCTGTGCTCCAGGCTTGATCTCTTTTTCAATGAACTGGGAGAGATTAACCACAAACCTTGGGCCGGTGCTGCTCTTGACGATGACCCTGTTTTCGTCCAGGACATCTACAATGGTGCCTACGATCATGGGACCGACGCGCAGGCGCTCCAACTCGCTTCTCAGTTTGCGTGCCTCTCGCTCGAACTTGAGCTTCTGGTTCTCAATGAGCCGTTTTTCGCCTTCCACGCGGTCCTTCTGCTCTCGTAGCGCCAGGTTGCGCTCTTCAAGCTGGCGCATGCGGTCCAGGATGTAGCGCGAAAAGTCCGCGCCGGCCTGTGACTCATTCATACCTTCTCCACTATCCATAATTACAAACATTATTAAACACCAACCCCTATAAAGGTTTCCGAAATGACCGAGAAGCAATGCGAGATTTGCGGCGCTGAGATCTCAGGAGCACCCCAGAGGATCGTGATCGATCGCTCAGTGCTGGAGGTATGCAAGAGTTGTGCGCGCTTCGGAAAACCAGAAGGTAAATGGTCTCCGGTTCCCAAGAGAATGATTCCTGTGGAGAGGGCCTTCACTGTAAGTCGGCCAAAACCTCGCGACCATTTCAAGGACTTGGTAGAGTTGGTCCCGGATTTCGGGCGCAAGATCAGGGAGGCACGGGAGGGCCTGGGTCTCTCTCCGGAGGAGCTGGGTGGGAGGATCAAAGAGAAGGCGACTCTCTTAAAAAAGATAGAGCGGGAGGAGATCTCTCCAGAGGATGGGGTTAGAAAAAAGCTGGAAAAAGAGCTGAAGATCAAACTGCTCGACCAAGCGAGCGAGACTCATGTCAAGTCCGGCAGCAGTGGCAGGGGATTGACATTAGGTGATATTGCCAACATCAAACGGAAAACTGAGAGATGATCGCCAGTGCCGCCCGCTATGTCATTGGTGGTGGTGTGATAGTATATCCTACAGAAACCGTTTACGGCCTGGGCGCCAATGCTCTTGATGAGCAAGCGGTGATGAGGGTTTTTCAGATCAAAAAAAGGCCCCTCTCCAAGCCCATCTTTTTGGCAGTCTCCAACTTTGAGATGCTGACGAATGTTGCGCAGGTGAGCAAAGATGACCTGAATCTTCTCGAGCGACTCTTGCCTGGTCCGATTTCTGTTCTTGTCAAGAAAAAGAACATAGTTCCGGATATACTCACCGCAGGCTCGCCATTGCTCGGCGTCAGGTACCCGGATCACGAGACGGCTTTAAGAATCATCGATCTGGCCGGACCCATCACATCCACCAGTGCCAATCGCACAGGCACGCTGCCACCCACAAGCGTAGCAGATGTCTCTTCGGAGGTCCGGGATCGAGTGGATGTGATCGTGGACGGCGGAAAATGCAGATACGGGCAATCCTCAACCCTGCTGGATCTGCAGAAACGTAAGATCATTAGGCCAGGCGCTGGCCTGGATATGGCAATGAGGGCGATATCGTGAACGCCAGAATCAGAGACTTTTTTGAGACCAAAGAAGGCTGGATCTTCGCCGTCGCGGACTATAGTCACCCGGACGGTCTTCGCTCAATGCTACGCTATGTTCCCGATACTGCAGGAGAGCGCGAGGCCAATGGCAAGCGCTATCGTAAGATGGATTTCGAACCGGCATTCGAATTTCTAAGGCGAGAACGACCTGCCTATGTTCGCGATCTGCACGTGGTTCCCCTGACTAATGTGCTCAGGATTTACCGGCCGTCCGAGGGCCTTTTGGTCGTAGCGGAGCGGGACTCGAGAGTCAGAGAGATTGCCGGCCTGCTGGGGCAAGCCGGAGTGCCGTGGGCGCAGATGGGCATCACAGGATCTATGCTGGTAGGTCTGCACAGCCCAAGCTCAGATATCGATTTTGTGGTTTATGGCCCAAGTTGGTGGAAGGCCAGGGATATCGTGGCCCTGGCCAAGGCAAAAGGAAAAATAGGGGATCTGGATGAGGCTACCTGGAGAAAGATCTACTCTAAGCGAAAGCCGGAGATCAGCTTCGCTGAATTCATGTTGCATGAGATGCGAAAAGGAAATCGAGGCATTATCGAAGGCACCTACTTTGACCTTCTCTTCACTCGCGAGTGGAATCAGATACATCCGCAACCTGCAGGCAAGCCGGCTGGAGAGTGCCGAATTGAGGCCCGAGTAATTAATGCCGATTTCGCCTTCGATAGTCCCGCCATCTTCTGTTTGGATCATCCCGAGGTAAAAGAGATATTCTGCTATTCGCATACCTATGCGGGCCAGGCTCTGTCCGGCGAGACGATAGACGCGAAAGGAGTGCTGGAAGAGACATCTCACGGCCTTCGGTTAGTGGTGGGAACCACCCGCGAGGCCCGCGGAGAATGGATCAGATCGCTCACCTTGTTAGAAAGCTAAACCAATAATTATAAATTGCGTTTATAAAGAGGTCTTTGCATGTTGCGAGTTCGTCCCTTTGATCTCGAGATTGGTCAGCATAAAGTCATGCTCAATGTAGTGGATGCAAGAGAGAGAGGTCTTAATGTCGGTGACCGGGTCAGGATCAGAACAAAGGGTGCTGCGACCACGGCCATACTCGACATTACCCTGAAAATGGTTAAACAGGGCGAGATAGGCATCTTCACAGAGGCCCTCAAGGACCTAAAGGATCCTTCTAGCGTGGATGTCACGCCTGCACCCAGGCCCGTCTCTCTCTGCCATATAAAGAGCATGATGGATAAGCAAAAGCTCACCGAGGACCAGATCCGGACCATCGTACAGGATATTGTGGATAACAACCTCAGTGAGATTGAGCTTTCAGCTTATGTTACTGCTTCTTACATCCACAACATGGACAGCCAGGAGGTTGAATGGCTCACCCGTGCCATGATTGATACCGGCGAGCGAATTCACTTCGACACCCATCCCGTCATGGACAAGCACAGCATTGGAGGCGTTCCCGGCAATAAGGTCTCCTTGCTGTTAGTGCCGATAGTCGCGGCGGCAGGACTTCTGATTCCCAAGACCAGTTCTCGCGCCATTACCGGCGCCGGCGGTACTGCGGACCTAATGGAAGTCTTGGCACCGGTAGAGTTTAGCGCCGACGAGATAAAGGAACTGACTGAGAAGGTTGGCGGGGTCATCGTCTGGGGCGGAGCTACCAACATTGCTCCTGCTGACGACAAATTAATCAAGGCCGAATATGCCCTTTCCATCGATCCCTACAGCCAGATGCTGGCCTCCATCATGGCTAAGAAGGGAGCTGTAGGCGCAGATGCCGTTGTGGTGGACATGCCGGTCGGTTCCGGCACAAAGCTTGCCACTCCGGAATCCGGCCGCACTCTGGCCAATGACCTCATCGATCTGGGGGCACGCCTGGGCATTCGTGTGGAGTGCGCCATGACCTTCGGCGGATCGCCGGTAGGCCGAACCATAGGTCCTGCCTTGGAGGTGCGCGAGGCGCTCACTGTCCTGGAGAACAAGGGCGGACCGAACAGCCTGATGGAAAAGAGCCTCTCTTTAGCAGGCATCTTGCTGGAAATGGGAGGAATTGCGGGGCGCGGAGACGGTTACAAGGCGGCGGAGGATATTCTCACAAGTGGGCGAGCTCTCAAGAAGCTTATGGAGATCATCGAGGTTCAGGGCGGCAACCCGCAGGTCAAGAGCGAGGAGATCATTGTAGGTGATAAATGTGAGGATATTCTTGCTCCGGCAGGAGGCTACATCGTGGCCTTCTACAATAAACGGCTGGTGGAGCTGGCTCGTATGGCTGGAGCACCCTCTGACAAGAAGGCAGGCGTCATAATCCACAGGAAGATGGGTGAGAGGGTAAAGAAGGGTGAGCCTTTGATCACCATCTGCTCCTCTTCGGATTGGCAACTGGAGAACGCCGTAAAGGATGCCACCCGGCAGATGCCAATCGTTGTCGAGGGTATGCTTCTGGGGAGGTACCCCAGGATCACTGAGCTATAGAAATAGTAGCCGAGGGCACTGAAAATGTTGGTTGCAATTACCTATCACGAGGATTTCGGGAAGCATGGATTTAGCGTGCTGAAAGAGCGAATCCGGCCATCATTTGAGAAGCTGATGGAGTCTGGGCTGGTGGATGGCATAGATGTACAGGTCTTCAAGGCAAGGCCTGCACCTCTGGAGATGGTGAAGCAAGCTCATGCCGAATCTCACATGGTCAATATGGAGGATGATCCATACCGAGAGGTGGCAATGCTTTCCGCAGGCAGCGTGATGATGGCTGCCGAAATGGTTGCTGGCGGCAAGGCCTTGAGGGCCTTCGCATATACCGGCACAGCCGGACATCATGCCTCGCGTGGCAGCTGCTGGGGCTTTTGCTACTTCAATGATGTGGCCATCGCCATATTGCGTTTGCGGCAGATGGGGCTGCAGCGCTTCCTTATAGTGGATGTAGATCCTCATTTCGGCGACGGCACGCGCGACTTTTTCAAGGACGATGCCGATGTATTTCATATTAACATGAACAGCGGCATCGGCGAAGAGCATGATCCAATAAAAAACAACTACGACATCGGCCTTTCTTTTGGAGCCAGCAATGAGCGGTTCCTTGTCGCTCTCAAAAGCGCCCTCGAATTGGCCCGGGATTTTGACTTTCAGGTGGCATTTGTCATCTTCGGCCATGACTCCCACCAGGACGATTATGGGGGCTTTAATCTCACCTTCGAAGCCTATCCCAGGATGGCGCAATTGATAGTGGATGCGATGGGCGATAGGGGTCTGGTCTTTGTATTGAGCGGAGGCTCGTGTGTGCATGTTGCAGAGCGCGTTATCCCAGATGTAATCTCTGTCTTGGCGAGAAGGTGGCAGGATTGAGGATGGCCTCCAACTGCTATCCCTGTATCATGGACAGGGCCAAGTTCGAGTGCGATCTCGTCTTTTCCAAAGAGGAGGAGAAGAAGGCGGCTGTGGAGGAGCTGCTGGACTACATGGCTTGCCAAAAGGGCGGAGTGCCGGCGCTGGTGGGAACCGAGCGGGAGAACATCATCAAAAGGCGCAGCGGAAATCCTGATCCGTATCGAAGACTGAAACGAGAGAGCAACCGTGTGGCTGCGGATCTTCTACCCCTGGCCGAGGAATTCTACGAAAGATCTGATGACAAGGTTGAAGCCTTAGTTCGCATAGCTGCGGCCGCCAATTCCATGGAGTTTGGCGTCAAGGGCCACGACTTCGATAACAGAACCTTTGCCGGGGATTTTTTAAATACGCTTGGCGAAAGGCTGCATGGAGATATTGGCGAGGTTAAAAGGCGTCTATCTAGCTTTAGTAATGTCTTTTATCTCACAGATAATTGCGGTGAGGTTGTATTCGATCTCTTCGTAATCGGAAAGCTTGTGAGTATGGGAAAGCGCGTGGTAGTGGGATCAAAGTCAGAGCCTGTTCTCAATGATGTTACCGTACAAGAGATCTCAGCTATGATCGATACGGAAGTCACTGCTACCGGAAATGTCGTGGGAACTGCCTTAGAGCACCTGAGGCCAGAGGCTCGCTCTCTCTTATTCGATCCCAGCTGGCTGATATTGTCTAAAGGCATGGGTAACTTCGAGACAATCTCCGAGTTCGAAGGGCAGCTTTCTGGCCGGCTTATCTACATCATGAGGGCCAAGTGCGAGCCTGTGGCCATGATGATTGGGGTGCCCAGGGGAACTTTGGTGGCAAAATCAATTTAGTTCATTCGACTAATATTTTTATCGGTAGTTCATATCCACTTCTGAAGCCTCCACCTCTTCCAGCTCCTCTGTAGTAGCCGGCTCCATGAGAGATATGTCAATGTCTAGGTGGAGAAGATCTTTTATTGCACCGAGCAAGTTAGTTGCCGCCAGGATGTCAACAGGGTCGGCTCCAGAGCTGGTTGCCAGCAAGCAGAAGCCACGCAGATCATACAGAGGCGCAAGCCCTGCCAGAAGGCCGTTTAATCCGCCGATAGCGCCGCTTCGCAGCAAGGAGATTTTGCACGCACAGAGGGCTGCCGCCGAATCGAGATCCGTAGCAGTGCCAAGTATCTTATCGTTTGTTTCTCCCACATATGCCGCGAGGGTGATCACATCCGTAACTCCTTGCTCCTTAAGGGCCTGTAGGATGTTTCCCGCTAGCTCATACATGCCGATCACATCCAGTGGTTGAGCATCACCGGAGAGAATAAGCATGTTCTCTTTTTCCTTGGGACGCATCAGTTCTCCATGCATCAGCTCAGCTAACCCTTGAGAGACCATGACCTGGGGCGGGAAGCTGCGTGAAAAAAAGGACATTATGGCACTGCATTTCAGGGCTGTAGCCAGGTAGTCGGCAGTCACTTTGCCAACGCTTCCAATTCCCGGAAGACCGCAAATGCAGATGAAACGAGACTCAAACATCGGAATAAAGTTGGCGTGCATCTATAACATACTTTCGCCAACCAATTTCCGATACTTAATCTTCTCTTATTTGCCGGCAGCCTCGATCAGCCAGTTGATCTTAATTGTCTCATTGGTCTCCTGGACGGTGCTCTCTGCAGGCAGAATCTGACCGTTGTTAAATATGAACGAGTGGCCTGATCCATTTCTGTTCTCCATGCCGATGAACGCGGCCCCGCGATCATAGAATACCACATAAAAGTCTCCTGTTACTGGCATTGCTGGTATCTCTATCTCGCCGAATAATGGGCCCGTCTCTGACAGGAAGTAATTGTTCTGTGCATCAGCGAATTTATAGAGAAGATTGAGGTCTTTGTCTCTTATCTCAATCATGATATTTCTGTCTGCCGGGAACGTTTGTGTGGTATTATTATATCCGCTCCATGCCAAAATCCGCACATTTTGCAGCTTCCAGCCAGCTTTGGGGGCAGTGAATTTTACAGCCTCCCCAATATTCAAAGAGCCAAATTCAATCAATGATGAGAAAAAAGTAATGTTCATTTCCGAATAATTCGTTTCGTTATTTCCCCTTAGTGTAGTTAATTGCGGTGTCTCTGCCTCTGTTGCAACAGCGTTTACGCACAATGCTGCACAAAATAGGCAAGCCAATAATCTAGCCTTCTTCAAGTGATCACCTAAGATATATCAAAGAATTTTTATCCATATAAAGATTCTGATGAAATAACCAATAATGAAAAACGTTCTAGGAATCAAATGATGTTAAGTTCTATAAATTATATTCCTCAACATAACAATCTTAAACAAACAAAGGATATATTCCGCCAAAAGCGATATGCATAGAAATCGTAATGGCAGGACATGAGTAATCTTAAGTTTGGAAAGTTGCGTTTAAGACTATCGAGAATTCCTAATAAGCTTCAATTTTGGCCGCTTGCTTATAAATGGTATATAAATCATCGGCTGGATTTAGTGGGTTTATAGGAATCCTCTATAATAATTTTTCCGGTTGCATTAGTAGGAGTTGGAGTTTAAATAAAAAGTAGCTGTTGCATGGCTTGGCTCCGTAGACTTCCCAACATCTCGCATGCAACTGCTAGAGGATTGCTATTGTCCGCTAACCGCGATAATCCAATTAACTGGAGTAAGTATATTCTCTCCAGTGGGCAAGGTCGCATTCAATAGACGATTTGCGTCCCCTACATAGATAAATGAATTCTTGCTGGTCTCATTGAGAAGTTCACTGCCGACTGCGATCGCGCCTCTGCCGTAGAAGCAAACATAAAACTCATCGTTAACAGATATTTGCGGTACGTCGATGGTCAGAGGATACATTGTAGTTGCGTTGCGGGCGTAATTGGAGTAGGGGATCTGAGAATCTGATAATTTGTAGAGCAATTTCAGGTTCTTGTCCCTTATTTCCAAAGCAATTACCCTCTCCATCGGGATGGACTCATCGCTTCCGTTAAAACCGTCCCATCCGTAGAGCTGCACAGCACTAAGCTTCCAATTGGATTTCGGTGCCTCAAACTTGACGGTTTCCGCTATGAAATATGCAGGAGCGCCATAAAGCGACTGCAGGTAAACGGGGATAATCTGCTTATCTGTGAGATTTCCTTCGTACGAATAAAGCACCTGGTCGTCCGGAAATTGTGCATCAACGGCTGCAGGTATGTCGGTCAAAGATAGAGCCAGTAAGCTGAATGTCGTTATTAGTAAGACCATTTTCTTCAAACGATCACCTGAGCAGATATCCGAATTTTGTCCATATAAAGATTCTGATAGCAGAAAAGAATGCATCTAATCAGCAAAAAAAGAAAATTGTTCTACTCACCGACTGCTCTAATGACCCAGTTAACCTTGGTCGACTCGTTATTATCAATTTTGAATTCTGCAGGAATCAGATCGCTATTCATCTCATTGTATTGATAGGAGTTTCCTGTTCCATTTTCCAATTCTACACCGATCCTCATTGTACTTCGATCGTAGAAGATAATGTAAAAGTCGCCTGTCAATGGAAGAGCTGGAATATCTATGGTTCTGAGAATTGGCAGGGGGTTCGTGAAATAGGCATTCTGTGTATCTGCAAGTCGGTAAAGCAGGTTTAGATCCATATCTCTTATCTCTATGAGAAAATTACCTGAGGCAGGAACCGTCCTGGTGGTTTCATTGAAGCCATTATAGCCCAACACCTGTATCTGCTTCAATTTCCATTCAGACTTTGGTGCCGTGAATTTGACTGCTTCGCCTATGCTATACGCATAAACGCCCCAGTCCTGGGCAGCAGAATACAAGACTATATTAGTGTTGTTTAATGCAGTATCCTGCTTGATGATGGTCATACTTGAGTTGACGCTAGCTGAACCATTTTGAGCCACTGCCATGCCCATTAGAGTAAAGAAACATAATGCTGAAATCAATAGAATCATTCTTTTCATGCTATCACCCTGATAAGGAAATTAAATTCGATCTTTATATAGATAATGCTAGATTGCAACTGCAGAAGTCATGTATTAAAATCATTGCCCCATATAAAAACTAATTAAAAAAACAATATTATATTCTGTTATTTTTTTGATGTATCGCCTCGTCAGGATCTTTGAAGCAAGTGCGTTCAATTAAGCCCTGCATACTTCAGTTCATCATTTCTTTTGGCTCTTCTCTGTTTTGTGTGGGCAAATTGAATTTAAGTTTTCTTATCCTCGTATCTATACGGTAATAATAAAATTATTTTTTTTGATCTGAAGCCTCCAGCACTATCCTTTGCGGCCTGAATATGATGCATTCATATGAAAACGTCAACGATCTGATCCGTGCTTGAATATTCAAATCTTATTCAAAATACGTTCTGGCATTACTATTGGTCTTGGCTTTTTACCCAGGCCTATTTTGACGCCAAGTCCGTTGTTGCCTGGGAAAAGACGCTCTGCGTGGCCGTTACATTATAAAAAGTCCTGACGCGTCCTTCCGGATATACAACCGAGAACCTGGCAACGCCTTCCTTCAAAGGCTTGTCCTTGCTACCGAAGGGCATGGAATCGAAAATATAATAACCGTTATTGTATTTGCCCGCGCCAACAACCTGCAGGGCCGCGCCGTCAGTATCCGCCTTAATCAGCTTGACATCGCTGTACCCACTCAGGAAGGATATCAGTTCCGGCTCCAGATATTTGCATCCCAGAGCTATGACATAGATACGAGTAAAGGTATCCAGTGTGTAGTTCAGCTCAAAAGTGGCATCATCGTCTTCCAAGCGCATGGTCACTTCTGTTATGTAGAGGCACTCGCTGCTGGCTGCAGAGCAATTAGTAATAGTGCTCAGAATAAGAACGGCAAGAATTGCAGCTAGGCGTTGCATCTTTCACCCAAACATCTTAAGGATTGGCGGTAGGAACAAAACCAGTCCCATTAAAGCAAGAAATGCTAGAAAAAGCAACTGCTGCTTTCTTTGAGCCGATTTGAATTTCGACTCGCATAACTCGTCGCAGAAGTTCTCGTCCGGGCGCACGGCATTGTCGCAGACTAAACAATGTTTGTGCGACATAATCTCTGTCATCCTATCACCTTATTTCGGTTTTAGAAGAGAGAGTAAATAAGGTTTTGCCTGAGCCTTTATTTTTGCCGCGGCAGGTGGCGTGTTGTTGCATTACTTGAAAGTTACTGAGGCTATTTTTCCCCTATCGCAGCCTTATCCGTATGATGGGGTCCGGTTGTCATGCTTATAAGATATATAACTTTAAAAATAACATTATTATAACGATCATACAGTTTGACTTTTTTTTGTGGCGGTCATTCTTCCAATGAATAAAAAATTCGATGTTTATTTTTCCACTGGAAATAAAGGGGTCGATGAGGGGATATTCCGCTCCAGATTTTGCATTAACTATAAAAGGTTCCTGGCAAATTAGCTGCTCATGCAAAGAATTCCGATGATCATCTTCATGGCCTTGCTCATTTGGCTTTCACCCATCGAGGGAGCAAGAACATATATCGTTGACGACAGCGGCTTTGCCAATTTTAATACCATTCAAGAGGCCGTTGTTGCTGCCAGTAATGGAGATACCATACACATCAAGCCGGGGGAGTACAGTGAAGAGGTAATCTTGAACAAGAGCCTGACGCTAATGCCTCTCACCGGTGAACGTGGGCCTATAGTCCTCAAAGGGGATGGCCTTGAGACGGGGATAACAATAACTGCGGCGGGTTGCTCTCTAGAGGGCCTAACTATGCAAGACTTTTCTGGGCCGGCAATATATGTTCAATCCAACCAAAATTCCATCAAGAAAAACGTATTTAAAAACGCCAACCCTGCCATATTGGTTCGTGACTCGCATGAAAATTTAATCTCCGAAAACACAATAATGGACAGCCAGGGGGCGGTGGCCCTTTGGGATAACTCCCGTGGCAATCTGGTTTCAGAAAACGAGATAGTAGGATGCAATGTGTCCATTATCGTACGGGAAGCTGCGGACAATAAAATCCTCCGCAACAAAATATCGGATGCATACTGGGGCATCTTGCTTTATAATACCGGCAATTGCCAGATCGATAGCAATGATGTAGAAAGCAAACGATATGGCATGTGGGTTTTGAACAGCAGTTACATCAATGTATCCCAAAATAAGGTGAACATCAAAAATTCTTCATCCGGCATTACACACGGAATAAATCTCGCGAATGCCAGCGAGGTTGAATTGCAGGGCAATGAAATCAATGGTGGGGTCATCGGACTGCTCATTAATGGCAGCAAGAATAACATATTGATGAATAACGCGATTTCCGGAAGCAGAAATGCCGTTTATATCACAAACTCAGACTCGCAAAATATGAAAAATAACAGCATCAATGCAGCAGAGTATGGCATGAGAATGGAGAATTCCAGCAGAAATTCCTTCAATGAAAACAAGATCGAAAACGGCACAATTGGCTTTGACCTGGGTCTAAGCAGACAGAACAATATCAAAGAAAACCAGATCTCAGGCATAACGGACACTGCTGTACAGATTACATCCTCTAACGAAAACACTCTCTCAGGCAATCAGATTACTAATAGTTCTAAAGGAATCATCTTATTGGAATCATCCGCCAATCAGCTAAAGGCCAATCGCTTTCGGAATGTAGAGTGGGGCCTTTACGCCGAGGGCGAGACTAAAGAGAGCTTTAATAATTCCATTGATGAATCCAATGTAGTGGATTCTGTACCCATAGTCTATCTCTTTGGCTGTTTTGGCGGGCAGATTCATGATAGGAATATTGCTCACCTCACATTAGCGTACTGCGAAAATGTCACGGTAAAGAACACGGCCATCACCAGCGATGCAGTATTCCTCTTCGATTCAAAAAATAACCGGATATTGGAGAATAACATCTCTGGATGCTACGGCATGCGTCTCGTACAGTCCAATGAGAATGAGATCTCAGGCAATAGTCTGCTTGGCAATAGATACAGCAGCATATTCCTATACGATTCTGATTTGAATCAAATTGCAGGAAATAATGCCTCGCGAAACAGCCAGAACGGCATATCGCTCCTATCCTGCAGACAGAATGTCATTCGCGACAATATGGTGGATGCAAATGCAGCCACAGGTATCTGGCTTAACCTCTCCCCTGATAACCAGATATATCAGAATAACATAAGCAACAATCCTCTGGGCCTGAAGGCAATGCTCTCTACAGGAAACAAAATTTTCCACAACAACTTCCTGAGCAACCAGGAGCATTCGCAAGATATAGGCGGCAACAATAGCTGGGATGATGGCAATGTCACAGGAGGCAACTACTGGAGTGATCACGTGGCCAACGGCAATCCCAGCCAGGATTGGCCAAGGATGATCAAAGGCGGAAACATGCTGGATCGCTATCCTTTTCAGGATGAGAGCGGCTGGCGTGGGGCTGTCGCCGCCACCTCATCTTCTAATGAGACGGTTTAAGGCCAGGCGGTCGGAAAGGATGAAACCACAATGCTTAAGATGATGGAAAATGAGGTGGATAGGATATGACAAAGAAAAAGAATGTGGGCGGTGGTCTTCAGTCATCTGCAGGCCTCATGAGATATTTCGAGGCCGATGATACTGCAATAAAGCTCAATCCTAAGATGGTACTTGGAGCCTGTATCGGTGCAGGCGTAGCAGTAATGGGATTGAACATCGCCTTTGGTCTCTGGCCTTAGGCGATTATTTTTTTGCTCTGAACCCCTTGAAGGGGGGGTTCCAGCGGGGTGATGAAGTCTCTGCTGCCATTCCATCGGCCTCATTTGCTATCTTTGCCAGAAGAGCATCTTCATCGCTACTTTATCTGTACGATCTTAACTGAATTGATAAATCGTTCTGTGGCCTCTCGATCATAGGTAGAGAGAATCAATCCTACTGCATTGGATGCCAGGACTCCCCCAGGTCGATCCAAGTGGTAATCTACAGGATAGACTGCAACGTAGACAGGCACATTCATTGGGCACTTCAGGCCGTTGGCAAATATCCCTGATCGGCCATCTATCATTCTCTCGACCACATTGATCTCTTTGCATACTTTGGATTTGACAAGTGTTGTGTTGGCAAGAGCCATCATGCTGGTACCGTTTGTTTGAGATGCATCGTTCTTGGAGTACATTATAACCGAGACCTTCAAGATATTGGCATTATCGGGTACAGACGCCAGCGTCAAAGCATCTGTCGCGATGGCCACTTTTCCAGAGGTACTGTCTCCATGCGAGACGCTGATTTTGTACTCGTCCATCTCCGACCAGTTGAAGCGGATCTTCCACTTGCCGCAGTCCTCTGAGACGGAAGTGACGGCCAATTCATCCAGCATCAAACATTGCCCCTGCATGATAAGCAAGAGTGCCATACCAAGCAAGAGCCAATACTTATCTTTCACTAATATCACCTACAATGTAGCCATTCTGGGCATTATGTTGGGATCAATTCCCGTTGCCGGCTCTGTAACATCCTTAAATCCGTTTTTGCTCTTAAAAGCTGCGGCAGGCTCTTCCTCGGAAGGAGTCTCATTCTTCTGCTCAGCGCTCACTTGCTCAGTACGGACTGCCGGCAAAGGAGTGGTTATAACCACGGCTGGGGGTGTAGCTGGATGTATCCGAACTGATCATGATAGCGGCGAATCGTCCCGGCTGGATTTTCCGTTGCTGTTCGATTGGATGAAAAATCCCAACATGCTGTCGCCTTCCAATGTAGCGCTAATGTAGATGGATGCTAGTGCTTCGCCCTCCATTGCTGCCAGAGAGAAGGAGACCGCACTCGGAGAGAACCTGTCAAAACAGCATTCCAGGGATTGTCGCCCTCGAATTTGGCCAGATCGAAGAGGTGGCTCTGTTGACTGGCTCACGGACATGATAATCTCTTTTCTCCTAAAGTGGCTTTCCAGATGTCCAGCACGCCTGAAGACGCCGTGGACATGTTCTCTGTCATCGTCGGATTATTTTTCCTCGATGAGATATATTGAGCTGGCGCCATAGATATGGATGCCGTGAATGTCAAAATACGCTGTGTCGCGTAATTATTATAGTTTTATTTATTTAAGTTAAAATTCATTATTTAATTTAACATAAATATCTATATGATAATAAGTATTTTATATAAAATGAATGCTCTTTTAACCTCTGAAATCATACCCTCGGGTGAAGCTGCCCTAACAGCCTCATCAAAGATGCGCTTGATAGATGAGATGAGTCCTTCAACTGTCCACCGTCTCCCATATTGATGCATTTGCCACCAACCTTTGTATCCAATTTTTTTGTATTCTAGAACAGTCATTGACCTGGCTGATTATTCTTTGCCTACAACTGCGTTCTCGCTTATCTTAATATCAGAACAATCTGCACCGTTCGATTTCATAAATTCAAATGTGTCATTTGTGTCATATGCGCCATCCGCCAAAGCATCCTCAAAATGGACGTCTTTCAACAAAGGGCGTTATACCTCGCTATCCGAGGTATTTTCTTCGGTAACTTCAAGTGAGAGCAATCTCTTTGATTCAACATCAATCGCTACATGAACCTTAAGTCGTCCTCTGCGCTGCGTTCCACGTTTCTCGCGCATCCAGTCCCCTCGATTTGTTGCCTTTATCCCAATCAAATCAACTGCATCGTTCTCTGGCATATCTATCCCAAGATCCGGTTTAGAGATACGCTTATGAAGTGCAGTGTAATCAGCGGCCAATAATCCTGGTTCGTAAGCGGAAATTCGCCCAATGAAGCCTTCAAGTCGACGATATGGCATTCGAAAAAAGGAACATATTATTGATGTAAATATCATAAATATTTTTGGATATTTATAAGTGGCACCTCTTTTCCGCGTATTCATTTCAACTCGCGCACCCAATTCTTCACGCAACTCAAATCGAGATAGAATTCCCCTCTTTGAACGAGTTTGGCATTATATTCTGGCCAATCGTTATTGTCAATATATATCATGAAAATAACTTTATATTTTTACCATAAAATTTTATGCGACACATCACTTCCCAGCCCAAAAACGGAAAATATGAGATACAGTTTGCGGTCAAGGATACGTGTATCGGCATAAGCGAAGATCGCGTGGGCTGCCTCTTTCAATCCTTCCGCCAAGGGGGCAGATACCTCTATCACCCGAAAGTACGGCAGTACGGTCCTGAGCCTGACTATAAGCCGGATCTGGCGGAGCTGATGGGGTGGGGAGAATTTGGATAGAAAGCGAGACTGGAAAGGGAGCGGCCTTCTATTTCATCATTCGGACGGGCGCGTCACAAAAACCACTCCCTAGCAGAGCCGGCAAAAGAGCCCCATCATGCCTTATTCAGGTGACGCAAACGGGCAAAAAAGCTGTGCATATTGCTGGCTGAGGACAACGCAGTTAACCAGAAGGTAGCAACGCGCATGCTGGAGCGCCTGGGCTATAACGCAGATATCGCCGCCAATGGTTGCCAGGTTTTGGACGCACCGCAAAGCAGTCCGCACGACGTGGTGTTTATGGATGTGCAGATGCCGGAAATGGATGGCCTGGAGGCCACTAGAAGCATTCGCAGTATGCCTGACTGTCAGCCCTACATCATTGCCATGACGGCACACGTCATGAAAGACGATCGAGAGGAATGCATCACGATGGGCGTGAACGATTATGTCTCAGAACCAGTGCGAATAAAAGAGCTAAAGGCTGCCATTGAGCGCAGCCGATCGGTCGGTTCAGACAAAATGAAAAAAACCGCCTACAGCTTAGGCGCTCAGGGCAAAGTATGCCAGCAGGGCTTCCAGCTGAATTCTCTCGTTAGCGCCTTCAGTCATGCGAAAATCGACCTCACCGATGCGGTCGATCAGTCTGACTTTGTCCTTGTCCGGTATATCCAGGTCCAGCATAGCCCGGTGAATCTGAACTACCACGTCCTGACCTGAGAGCCCCTTGGAGAGCAGCAGATCGTCCAATGCCGCCCGAGCCCCCACAAAGTCTCCGGAAAGAGCCGTCTTTATGAAAGTTCGAATTTCCTCAGGCTTGGCTGTGGAAGCGATCTGGTAGATCGTCTCCTCGTCCACCTTATCGCCTAAAAGGGCAGCCGCCTGCAAGGCGTTGATGGCCTTTCGCATATCTCCGCTGGCCACATATTCAATAGCGGATAGGCCCCCATCTGATACGATCAGCTTCTCTTCTCCTGCAATGAATTTGATGCGCTTGGTGACGGCTTGAGCAGATAAGGGCTTGAAGCGGTAAACGGCACAGCGAGACTGGATGGGCTCAATGATCTTGGAGGAGTAATTGCAGGATAGTATGAACCTGGTTGTTGCCGAGTAGCGCTCCATGGTGCGCCGCAGAGCGCTCTGGGCATCATTGGTCAGGGCATCGGCCTCGTCTAGAAATATAACTTTAAAATCTGCCTCGCCCAGCGGTGCCATGCGGGCGAAGTCCTTTACCTTGTGGCGGATGATGTCTATGCCCCGCTCATCGCTGGCATTCAGCTCGATGAAATTGTTCCTCCATGTCTCGCCAAAGATCTCTTTGACTATGGAGATGGAGGCAGCCGTCTTGCCCACGCCCGGCGGCCCTGAGAACAGAAGATGCGGCAGGTTTCTGGTCTTTATATAGGACGTGAGACGGCGGACTATATCGTCCTGGCCCACAATGTCGTTCAGCTTCTCAGGCCGGTACTTCTCGATCCAGATCTCCTCTTTGATTAAAAACCCTCCAAAGAAGTGGTTCGTGATGTCATTATATCAATATTGCTGCAAGGCAACAAAGGCTAAATATAGATGTGTAACATGGAGGCAAATCGTTTTTTGGAGGATTTCCTGTGATCGCTGAGGTGGATGGACAGTATAATGCAGAGGATCTGGAAAACCGGGTCAGATTGTTGTGGGAGAAAGAGCAAACCTACCGAACGGTCCGCGAGCTCCGAGTTGGCGGCAAAAAGTTCTTCTTTGTGGACGGGCCGCCCTACACCACGGGCCAGATTCACCTGGGCACCGCCTGGAACAAGGTGATCAAAGATTCGGTCCTGCGATACAAGTCCATGAACTGCTTTGCGGTCAAGGACAGGGCTGGCTGGGATATGCATGGGCTGCCCATCGAGGTCAAAGTAGAGGAGTCCTTCGGCTTTAGAAACAAGAAGGATATCGAGGCTTATGGCATCGACAAGTTCATACAGAGATGCAAGGAGTTTGCGTTGCGCCAGAAGGACGATATGACGGCTCAGTTCAAGATCCTGGGCGCCTGGCTTGACTGGGACGACCCCTACATGACGCTCAAAAACGAGTATCTCGAGGCGGCCTGGTGGACTCTTAAGAAAGCGCATGAGCATAACCTCCTAGAGAGGGGGCTGCGAGTAGTCAACTGGTGCCCGCGCTGCCAGACGGCCATTGCCGACTCCGAGGTGGAGTACTGGGATGAAACCGACTACTCCATCTATGTCAAGTTCCCAGTGCTGGACGAAGAAAACACCTACATTGTCATCTGGACTACCACGCCCTGGACAATTCCCGCCAACGTAGCCGTGGCTGTGAATCTTACATTCCAGTATTCCAAGGTGCGGGCCTGGAAGGATGGAAAGGCCGAGATCCTCATCATGGCCTCGGATCTGGTCGAATCAGTGCTCAAGATCGGGCGCTATCAGGACTATGAGCTGCTATCCACCCTATCCGCTCAACAGATGCAGGAGCTGAAGTACAGCCATCCGTCTGGAAAGTTTGGTTCCCAGACAAAAAGAGATCTTACATAATGTTTATGCTGCAGACTTCGTGACGGCAGAGAACACTGGCTGCGTGCACATCGCTCCCGGCCACGGACTGGAGGATTACGAGCTGGGGGTGCAACATCACCTGGAAATCTTCTGCCCCGTGGGCGAAGACGGACGCTACACTGCTCTAGCAGGTGAGAAGTACCAGGACCTATATGTCAAGGAAGCCGACAGCGAGATAATCGCAGATCTGGAGGATCAAGGCAGGTTGCTCTCCCTGGGAAGGCTCGCGCACCGATATGGCCATTGCTGGCGCTGCAAGACGCCCATTATATTCATCGCCACAAGCCAGTGGTTTTTACGAATATCCGATCTGCGGGACAAAATGCTCGAAGAGGTCTCGCGCGTAACCTGGTATCCGGAGTGGGCGGGATCTGCTCGTTTCTCAGATTGGATCAAGAATGCCCGCGACTGGTGCATCTCCAGGCAGAGATACTGGGGGATTCCACTGCCCATCTGGACCTGCCCGACATGCGGTCATTTGGAGGTGATCGGCACTGCAGCGGAGCTCGAGGGGAGAAGCGGCAGGAAGCTGAACGATCTGCACCGACCAGACGTAGACTCCGTCTTTTTGGACTGCCCCTGCGGCGGAAAGATGAAAAGGTCACCGGATGTCTTCGATGTCTGGTTTGACAGCGCTGTAGCCTCCTGGGCCACCTTGCGCTTCCCCAGTCACGAGGAGGAATTCGCGAACTGGTGGCCTGCCGATTTCATCACGGAGGGGCATGACCAGACGCGCGGCTGGTTCTACTCTCAACTTGGCGCAGCAATGGTCTCTTTTGGCAAAGCGCCTTACAAGAGCGTTCTCATGCACGGCTTTACCCTGGATGACCAGGGCAGGAAGATGTCCAAGAGCATAGGCAACATCGTCCAGCCGGAGGAGGTTGTGCAGAAGTTTGGAGCCGATATCCTGCGCCTTTATGTGCTGGGAGCCAATGCCCCATGGGAGGATCTGCATTTCTCCTGGGATGCTGTAGAGAACACAGGTCGCATGCTCAACATATTCTGGAATGCCTATCGCTTTGCTCTACCCTACATGGTCCTGGATAAGTTCGACGTCGATAAGGCAGATCTGCCCAAGTACGAGAGCAGCCTGCGCCCCGAGGATCGCTGGATACTTTCTCGCATAAACAGCTTGATAGAGGAGGTCACAGAAGAGATGGAGGGTTACCAGTTGCACCACATTGTGCGTTCCATCTCAGACTTCATACTGGAGGATCTCTCCCGCTGGTATATCCAACTGGTGCGGCCCCGCACCTGGATTGAGCAAGATAATCCGGACAAGCTCGCAGCCTACGCCACCATCTATGAGGTGTTGGTCAAACTCTGCCAACTCATGGCTCCATTCACGCCCTTCATCTCCGAGTCCATCTACCAGAATCTGGTGAAGGGGCTGGACGATGCTGCTCAGTCGTCGGTGCACATGTGCCAATGGCCAGTGGCCCAAAAGGAGCGAATAGACAAACACCTGGAGGCGAGCATGGCATTGGTAAGGGAGATTTCCATGGCGGTCTCCAATGCTCGTCAGAAAGGAGGCCGCAAATTGCGCTGGCCGGTCAGAGATATTTTGATAGCTCCGGCCAAAGAGATCGTAGATCTGGGCGACCTGGAAAATGTCCTTAAGGGCCAGACCAACTCCAAGAAGATAACCGTGCTCGCTGCCGGAGAGAAGCCCAAGATGGACCTGGTGATCGCTCCAGTCCATAAGAAGATCGGGCCGGTCTACAAAGGCCAAGCCAAAGCTGTAATCGAGGCAATAGCTTCAGCCGATCCGACTGAGATCGAGAGGCAACTGGATGGAGGGGAAGCGACCATATCTTACGACGGAATGGAGTATAAAATAACCGCAGAGATGGTGCAGATCAAGGAATTGCCACCGCAAAATCTGCCTGCCGCTGAGTTTTCCGGTGGAGTCGTCTACGTGGATATCGCCCTCACTCCCGAGCTTGAGGCAGAAGGGTATGCCCGAGAGATCATTCGCCGCATTCAGGACATGAGAAAAGAACTGAATCTGCGCGTGGAAGATCAGATCCGGGCCATCGTCGATATCGAGAGCAAGCCGATCCTCGACTTAGCCCTGCAAAAGAAGGAGCATATTGCAGGCGAGGTTCGGGCCGCAAGCTTCCAGCTAGGCCTGGGCCTGGAATTGCAGGGAAGCCTGGTTAAGGAATGGGATATTGAGGGAGTCTGTGTGAGGATCGGCATAGATCGGAGTCCTATAATATAAGCATGGATGATGATCTCATGGATGCGCCAGTTCTCGTCAGAGTCGACGGGGTCTACATTGCCGAATCGGAAGGGGGCTCGCCTAAGTCAGTCGTTCTCCTTGAGAATGGGATGGAGAGGATCGTGCCCATCTTTGTGGGGACTGTCAGAGGCAGTCTCCATTCATCATGCCCTTTTTGGGGAGCTGTCGCCCAGTCCTATTACCCATGATCTCTTCATGCCAGCCCGTCCTGCGCCTCCTTCTTCGGCACCAACTTCTCAATCTCCTGGAAATGTCGCAGGATTTTTGCACCATTAGGGGTAGTCCTTTACCTGAGTGTTTCGCACTCCATTCTCTCAGCTAGCCCATTTCTGATGAGAAACTATAGATAAGGCACAACAGTATGAAAATTTAAGTTGCATGAATATACAATATATGCGCGGTATCGCATAGTGATTATAATATTATTTATTTGAACTAAAAATTCGTTATTTAGTTTAGCATAATTGTTTATATGCTAATAAGTATATTATACGAAATGAATGCTCTTTTGACCTCTGAAATCATTCCCCAGGGTGAAGCTGCCCTAACGGTCTCACCAAAGATACGCTTGGTCGATGAGAAGAGTCCTTCAACTGCCCACGATCTCCCATACGGATGCACTTGCCTCCGACCTTTGTGTCCCATTTTTTGGTATTCCAGAACAGCCATTGACCTGGCAGATTATTCTTTGCCTACAACTGCGTTCCCTTTTATCTTAATGCCAGGACAATCGGCATCGTTCGATTTCATAAATTCAAATGCGTCATTTGTGTCATATATGCCATCAGCCAATGCATCCTCAAAATTAACGTCTTTCAACAAAGGGCGTTATACCTCGCTATCCGAGGTATTTTCTTCTGTAACTTCAAGTGAGAGCAATCTCTTTGATTCAACATCAATCGCCACATGAACCTTAAGCCATTCTCTTAGTTGCGTTCCATGTTTCTCGCGCATCCAGTCCCCACTAGTCTCGCCCAATGAAGCCTTCGAGCTGACGATATGGCATTCGAAAAAAGGAATATATTATTGATGCAAATATCATAAATATTTTTGGATATTTATAGGTGGCACCTATTTGAACGAGTTTGGCATTATATTCTGGCCAATTGCTATTGACAATATAGATTATGATAGTAACTTTATATTTTTACTATATAATTTTATGCGACACAGATATTCAAAGGCAGAATTGTGACCGGACGGGCGGCAAGTGAGCCGGACCATAACCGTCACATATCAGCAAATAAGCTAATATACCATCACATCCTCTATGAGTTTGATGCAGTGGGAAGTGATCGGGACATTTGCAGCCCTCTTAACCACATTCGGCTTCGTGCCGCAGATACGCAAGATCCTTCGAACGAAGTCCGCGAAGGATATAAGCCCGGGCACGTTGCTGCAATTCAGCCTAGGCACGTTCCTTTGGCTTCTCTACGGCTGGCATCTTCAGAATAATATTATCATTGTATCCAACGCCGTATCTTTTCTGATCTTGATGGGGGCCATAGGATTAGTCCTAAAATACAGGACCGCTACATCACGGCAGCCCGCACTATTAGCTACTTCCACTGTAACTGCAGATGATGTAGGAAAATACATCCCGAATGAGGATTACATTATCCAAGAACGTGCCACTGACTCCCTTGGGAATGCGGACAAATTAAACGTCGCGGTCTGTGGCTCGAACGGAGATTCTCCTCAATCGGAGAAAGACTACGCAACGCGGTCTTGCAAGGATTTAAGGACAATTACCGCTACAGCGGGTGAAATCTTGGAGCTTTTGTCTAAAAGTGAAGGCATGGAGATCCAGTTGATCGGAAAGCTATCATCGAGTGGCTATAAATGTATGACGATTTATGGTCGTAGTGAAGACGTCCCATGTCTTGACGAAGCAATTCGCCATTTGGATAGCTCTGGCATTATAGATCTCAAACACTGGGAACGAGTTGGAACCGACAGCGTATTCCTTGTGTATGGTCCAGATGACAACATTATAACATTATAGAAAATTCCTAGTAACCTCTGATTTTGGCCGCTTGCTTATAAATGGTACATAAAGCTCCGACTGGGTTTAGTGGGGTTTATAGGAATCCTCTATAAGCTAGCGTATTCGCGCCAGACTTTTTCCTTCACCACGCAGCACCATCCTTATTCGCTTGGTGCCGGCATGAGTTCTGCTATATATCATAACTTGTTGCGCTGGTGCCGTCATCGCCGTTTCACTTTCGAGGATCAACTCTTTTCTAGCTTCTCCCTGATCCGATGCTGCAGTCGTTCTAATGAGCCTTTGGTGCACTGGCGATTTTCACAGGGAGAGAAATCCTTGGGGCTACAGCCAGCCAATAGCTCCATTACCCTGTCCGATATATCGTAAGCCTGCAGGTCCTCAAGTTTTTCCAGGAAAAGCGAGGCGCGGAAGTTGAAGTTTCGGCATGCATCTGGATCGGAAACATTACTCTCATGAAGCTCATGCAGCTCGCTTAAATCCTTTTGTATCTTCAGCCAGTTTTCTCTGTCCATTGCGGCCAAATCTGCCTTTTCCTGGCTTATAAAGTGATTCGTGAGAGCAAAAGCCCAATCCACCCAAAGACCCCAATCATCTTCAGCCCGATGCAGATCATCAGTATTACAAAGATGTGCTTGAGCCTCTCTGCCGGCTGCCTGTGGGCGACCTTTACTCCCCACTGGGCAGTGAAGATGCTCGCTCCAGCCAACAAAGCAAATTGCAGAAGATCGATGTAGCCTACGCAGTACGCCGGAAGCCCGGCCACGCCCCATCCATTTATTGCGTAGGCTATGACCCCGCCCACGGCATTAAAAGCAATGGTCACCGACGAGGTGCCGATGGCCTGATAAATACCGTAGCCCATGGCGATGGTCATGGCCGGGACCAGTACCACGCCTCCGCCAATCCCAGTCAGACCGGATATGATTCCTACCGCCAGCCCCCAGAGAACATACTGCAGAAGGCTATCTCTTGCCCCTCTCGGCAAAGCCTCCTTCTTGAGCCGCAGACCTGGAGCGAAGTGCATCCTCAGGGCTCCCAGCATTACCACGAATCCGAAGGCTAACCTGAGTAGATCTCCTGGAGCATGAGCGGCAATGCTCCCGCCTAAAAAAGCACCTGCTAGGCCACAAAGGCCCATGATGATTCCAGGCCGCCACAGCACAACGCCCCGGCAGCTGTGGCCGTGGCATCCGGACAGAGCCGTAGGCAGAACAACGGCCAGAGAGGTTCCGAAGGCAACTCTGGTGGCCAGGGTGGGATCGATTCCCTGTGAGGTCAGCGCCCAGATCTGCACCGGCACCATGAGAAAGCCGCCCCCTATGCCCAGTAGGCCGCAGGCAAATCCTATAGCTATGCCCGTGACCAGCAGCACCAGAACATAGAGGAGGATGAATGGCTCAACCAAGCTCCTCTTTTGCCTAGATTGGCCTCAAATGAGCATTAAAGAGGATTCCGATTAACCTCAAATTGATGGCTCCCATAAAGAACTTTGTCCATAATTGCGATACATACGATCCGATTAGGCCTTAATGCAACCTTTTTTTCTCGAATTCACCCGATATTTTTCGATTTTTCTAGACAGCCAACACTATGCCTAAATTTTACTTTTGGCAGAAGTCGACTGATAGAGATTGAAGACGATACCTGTGATTATCATCTTTACTCGAACTCTACTGATAGTAGTAACCGCAACGTGTCCCGCCTTGCAGACTCTCGTTGTGAACGCGAAATACCGTTCAACAGGCGATCTTTTGCTAGAGATTCTCTTGTTGCGCACCTCATCCTCATAACTTAGGGAATGGCCCTTTGTGGCTTTTCTCATGGCGGCATCGTACCATTTTGTCTTCGCACCGAAATATCCCTTATCAGCATAGCGAACTTTGCCTTCATTAGCCAAATCCGCCTGGCTATCGTGGACTTTAGAAGTTGTAACCTTGATTCTGCGAATCAGGCCAAAATCCTCATCCATGGCACCATGAAGCTTGTATCTGAAATAAGATTTTGTTCCGTCCTTCCCCCAGGTTATATCCTTGCTCTGCCGAGTCTTGGCATCCTCTCCACGTGGTGTATCACTCTTGGCATGACCAGGATCTGAAGTTATGAAAGATGCATCCTGCACTATTCCCTTCTTCACTTTGAGTTTCATGGCATCAAGCTGCTTTTGCAGCTCGTTCCAAATTTCTTCACCCGCTCCGCTATCAGCAAGGCGCTCTCTGAATTTCCATATCGTAGTGGAATCGGGAACGACTTCTGTTGTTCCCAAGAACGTCCTGAATGAAATGCGATCAGCCAATTCTCTTTCGAGTTGCTTATCTGAAAGGCTGTAAAGCTGCTGAATGAATAAATACCTAAACATCACGATAACATCGATATTAGGGCGTCCACCGAGATCAGTATTATTGCAGAACAATATATCTAGTTTCGGTCTGAAATCCTCTATCAATCTGTCTCCCAATCGTGGCGAATAGCAAAGTCGGTCAGGTTTCTCATGATAAATTATATTGTACAAACAGTATTTATGGATAACAATTTAACAGGGTTTTTCGGAATCCTCTAAAGTTCCCTGTGCTTGGCCGAGATCTCCTCAGCCAGTCGGTCCAGGGCCTGGAAATCTGCCTCTTTGGGGCAGCCTTTGGCGACTACCGGATCGAAGAATTGCAGCCTCAGATTAGGCAGGGCGGCAGTGATCTGTTCCAGCATCTTGCCTCCCCAGCCAAAGGAGCCGATGATGGAGGCATACCTGGTCTTGGGTCGCAGGGCATTGGCCAGTATGGCAACATAAAGCGCCAGGGGATGGGTTCCGGCCAGAATGATAGGCGTGCCAATGACCACGGTTGCCGCGTCCACGAGAGACTCGGCCAGCTCACCTACGTCATAGTCAGTGAGATCGAATCGCAACACGCCCACCCCTCTGGAGATGAGAGCTTCTACAAAGTAGTCTGCCATGATACGGGTGGACCCGTGCATGGAGACATAAGGCAAAACCACCTGGTTTTTCACCTTATCTGAGGCCCAATCGCGATAGGCTTCCAGTATGAACTTGGGCCTGCCGTAAAGTGGGCCATGGCTGGGGGCGATGACAGCAACAGGCAGATTCTCAATCCGGGCCAGGTGTCGGTTGATGTTCTGCCGGAAGGGCATCATGATCTCTGCGTAATACCTCTTGGCGGCCTTATAGACGACTGATTCATCGCTGGCGTAAAGGTCGCTGCTAGCCAGATGCGAACCCAAAAAATCGCAGGTAAAAAGGATGCCTTCCTCTGCCAAATAGGTGAATATCGTATCAGGCCAGTGCACCCAGGGAGCGTGAATGAACAGCAAGCTTTTGTCACCAAGCGATATCTTCTCGCCGTCTTTCGCCTCTTGCACCCTGTCCTTGCCAACCAGATCAAACTGCATGAGCAAATCCAGGCACTTGGCGGAGCCGAGCACTCTGGCGTCAGGGTAAATCTCAAGCAGCCTTTTAAGGCTTCCTGAATGGTCCTGTTCGGCATGCTGGGCGATGATGTAATCGATTCTCTTTATTCCCAACGCTTTCAGATTGCCAAGCAGCACATGAGCCATGGATTCGTCCACTGCGTCAATAAGTGCGGTCTTCTCGCTGCCCTGGATCAGGTAAGAGTTATAACTGGTCCCATTGGGCAGTGGAATTAAGGCATCAAATAGCCTGCGATCCCAGTCTATTGCTCCGACCCATTTAACGCCGGGTTTGATCTCTCTTGTGAGCGTCATTACCTTTGTCCTTTTTCCCGACTATTTCATCTCTTTGAGATCATCTTTCTCAGCGCATCACTGCGGACAGCACCATGTTTCCGGCAAATCCACGAAGGGCGTTTTTGGAGAGTCTGCGTCCCCTTTTTCGAGATCGTAAATATATCCACAAACGATGCACGGATATTTTTAACCTATAGTTAAGTTTGGTCTGCAAAGTATTTAAGCCAATCGCAGCGAAAAACTAAATAATAGTGACATCCAACCGATATGCACGATTAGAGGTGTTAAAATGACAGACACCGGGTCCAAAGGAGAGAGCAAGTTCAAATGCAAGATATGTCGCATGGTCTTTGAATCAAAGGAAGAGTTGAAACTACACTTGACTGAGGATCATAACGATAATTGAACGGATTCTATAATACACTATATGAGAATCCTTGCTGTATGTGGCCAATAAGCTCTTGTCTTTTCTGGCCGGCATGCTGCTCTTTTATCTACTAACTAGGCTGATAACAAGGATGCTCCAGCACCGAGAAAGCTCGCACCAGCACCGACGCCATGGGGCCTACAACCGTTGCTCCCAGGATGCGTTCCGTCTTCTCTTCCAATATCACTTTGACCAGGCCGTGCTCTTCTTCCATGGCCATGCCCTTGGCCACATCCGTATAATTAGCCCGCCCTATCAGCACCTTTCGCCCTGTGGCGAGAACGTCCACTTCTTTCATACCGACACCTGCCACCTGGGGATAGGTAAAGACTGCGTAAGGCACGGCATGGTAGTCAGCGGCTTCCCGGTCCTCCTTCACAATGGCACGCAGCAGATTATGAGAGACTACCTCTGCCTCATAGTTGGCCGTATGGCGAAACATGTGCTTACCGATGGAGTCACCTAATGCCCAGATATCTTTTTTGTCCGTCTCCAAAAACTCATTTATCATAATTCAGCCATTGATGTCTGTTTTTATGCCATTATTCACTGGATGGAGCAGATCGGCGTTGGATTGGCGTTCCATTGCCAGTAGAATCTCTTCGGCTTCAAACTATTGGACCTTGCCATCCGTCATATTTTTGGCAGAGACGATCTTCTTATCGCCCTTTTTCTCTGCGGAGACTACCTCATGACCGGTAATCACTCGCAGGTACAAGGAGAGCACTCTTTGCACCAATCCTGCTGCTTCCGGGTCTTCGCCCTTAAGCACAAGCGGGCCGCGTCCCAGGATTGTAACATGCGTTCCCATCGCAGAGAAGAAGTGGCCGAATTCGCAGCCGATGTAGCCAGATCCAATGATTATCAGGCTTTGGGGCAGAGCCCGCAGCCATAGCAATGAGACGTTGTCCAAAAGCCCGTCTCCAGGAGGCCGGAGATGATCGGCACCAGGGGCCGGGCGCCTGTGGCGATTACGATCTTGGGTGCGGTAATGGTCTTGTCGCCTATTTTTAAGACATAGTCGTCGATGAACTCCGCCTTTTCCTGATAATATGTCAAATTCTCTTTGGCTTTGAGAGCCGCTTCCAAGCGGGTGCGCGCTTTATCCACCACTGCGTGCATGCGGCGCTCACTATGGCCTGAAAATCAATCTCGTTGATGTCGGCATGTACGCATACGGCGCCAGCATCCTGGATTGTCCTGATAATATCTGCCGAGTATATGAGCATCTTAGAAGGAATGCAACCGTTGTTCAGACAGGTGCCACCGGCTGAGCAAAGATTCACCAGTACGACTTGCAGCCCCGCGTGTCTGGCCCGAGTGGCCACATTCGCGCCTGCGCCGGTGTCGATTAAGATAAGGTCGAATTTGCTTATAGTAATAATAGAATAGGATTGAATGCTTAAATATCTTCAGGAGAGGATTCTGAAAAACCCTGTTAAATTGTTATCCATAAATACTGTTTGTACAATATAATTTATCATGAGAAACCTGACCGACTTTGCTATTCGCCACGATTGGGAGACAGATTGATAGAGGATTTCAGACCGAAACTAGATATATTGTTCTGCAATAATACTGATCTCGGTGGACGCCCTAATATCGATGTTATCGTGATGTTTAGGTATTTATTCATTCAGCAGCTTTACAGCCTTTCAGATAAGCAACTCGAAAGAGAATTGGCTGATCGCATTTCATTCAGGACGTTCTTGGGAACAACAGAAGTCGTTCCCGATTCCACTACGATATGGAAATTCAGAGAGCGCCTTGCTGATAGCGGAGCGGGTGAAGAAATTTGGAACGAGCTGCAAAAGCAGCTTGATGCCATGAAACTCAAAGTGAAGAAGGGAATAGTGCAGGATGCATCTTTCATAACTTCAGATCCTGGTCATGCCAAGAGTGATACACCACGTGGAGAGGATGCCAAGACTCGGCAGAGCAAGGATATAACCTGGGGGAAGGACGGAACAAAATCTTATTTCAGATACAAGCTTCATGGTGCCATGGATGAGGATTTTGGCCTGATTCGCAGAATCAAGGTTACAACTTCTAAAGTCCACGATAGCCAGGCGGATTTGGCTAATGAAGGCAAAGTTCGCTATGCTGATAAGGGATATTTCGGTGCGAAGACAAAATGGTACGATGCCGCCATGAGAAAGGCCACAAAGGGCCATTCCCTAAGTTATGAGGATGAGGTGCGCAACAAGAGAATCTCTAGCAAAAGATCGCCTGTTGAACGGTATTTCGCGTTCACAACGAGAGTCTGCAAGGCGGGACACGTTGCGGTTACTACTATCAGTAGAGTTCGAGTAAAGATGATAATCACAGGTATCGTCTTCAATCTCTATCAGTCGACTTCTGCCAAAAGTAAAATTTAGGCATAGTGTTGGCTGTCTAGAAAAATCGAAAAATATCGGGTGAATTCGAGAAAAAAAGGTTGCATTAAGGCCTAATCGGATCGTATGTATCGCAATTATGGACAAAGTTCTTTATGGGAGCCATCAATTTGAGGTTAATCGGAATCCTCTCAAGAAAAAAGCGGATCAGATTAAAGAGTCTATCAAGAGTCGTCTAGAGATCTCCCAGGCCATTTTGATTCAGGGGTCTCTGAACTTGATGAGATTCATCCAAGAGAGGATAGATGAGCTGGATGGAGAAATTAGCGCCAGAATTCGGTATCGAAAGAATAATCTAGCCATTGCCGTGTCCGTGCCGGGGACAGGTTTTGTTTCCGCTACTGCCATTCTGGCGAAAATTGGCAACTACACCGATTTCGAAAAAGCCAGAGCAGTTTGCCGCATGGTGTGGCATTGTTCCTTCTTTATATCAGTCCGCAGAAAAGACCATCCTTGGATGGACCGCCAAACAAGGCTCCAAGCATATTCAAAGAGTATTGATTCAAGTCGTTATGCTATATCGCGAACCAGGGATTCCAAGCTGAAGAAATTCTTCTTGAGGATTCAGACCAAGAAGAGATCTAAAGTGGCAGTGGTTGTTCTGGCAAGAAAGGTCCTATACATTCTTCACCATCTCCTCATGAATCAGGAAATGTATATTGAATATAGAGATAAGAAGAATGTGCGTCGGAAGCCCTTGACACCGCCGTCACCCATTGAGATGCCGATCCGAGAAATGATTGACGGCATCGTCCGAGCGGGTTATGTTATTACGAAATGCGATAAAAGATGTGGGTTCGTTTAAATTGTTTTTTTGGATTTTCATGCGAATACCTGCGCGGTCACGGAAAAGACGGAGCGAAAGGTCTTGTGAAGGCTGAGCCTGCTGCAAGGCGAGCGACTTATAGTGGCCAAATGTCTCACCGCTGCAATGCCGGAATCGATTGGTTGCATAAACTGTCGGAAGCGACTGAGACTGCTGAATCGATCCTCTTCGGCCGGGATCTCTGATCCCTTTAATGAATATTTCATCCCACATCAAGACGAGTTGCTGCATGGATCTTCCCGTGATGACTTGCCCCATGAATCATTCCCTGTGGACGCCTTCTGCGTCGTCGTCAATGTGACGGAAGGATGCGACGGTTCCTGCAGCTACTGTATAGTTAGAAAAACCAGAGGCCGGTTGAAGCACCGCAGGGCGGAAGATGTGGCCTTAGAGGTGGGGAAAGCTGGCGGTTTTTGGAACCGCAGATGTGCAGATCTCTGTTCAGGACGCGCCCGCGTATGGATCGGAGATCGGGACAAAATTGGGACAATTGCTGGAAAGGCTGGTGCAAATTCCAGGCGATTTCATGCTGCGCTTAGGCATGATGAATCCCAATAGCGTTCTTTTTATCAAAGATCAGCTTCTTAGGGCATATCTGAGCCTCAAAATATATCGCACTTCGCATGTCCCGGTCCGATCGGCTCACTCAAAGATCACCATAGTCACTGATGTCGTAGTAGGTTATCCAGATGAGACGGATGGGGACTCCATAGAGACCTTGGATATCGTAAAGCGCTTGCAGTCGGATAAGGTAAATATCGCCAGATTCTCGGTGCGACCGGGGCACGCCAGCGGCCAGGCTCTACGACATGCCGGCTCGTATCAAGAAGAACAGATCGAGAGATGACTCGGCGATGGCTAAAGATCGCCGCTCAAAGAAATCAAAGATACGAGGGTGAGGTCTTAGAGGCCAGGATCACAGAGCGGTGGTGGGACGGCACCATGAAGGACCGGGCTGAGAACTATCTTGACATCGTTGTTAAGGGCCGCCCCAAGCCCGGTTCCACCGTCTGGGTTGTAGTGACTGACTGTATGTAATCCCTTCTACGTATCTGGTGGGCGGTGACCAGCTGAATCGCGAAGAGTCTCTTATGATTTAAATACATATATCCAATTTTTAAAAATATACAAAGGGAATTCCTAAAGGGATATTCGATGGCAGTAAATGGCCTGCCTGAACAAAACATTTCTTGCAGCAGAGTATCTATTTCGTTCTTCTAGGTAGAATGTTTCGGAGCTCCATAAACATTATTAATAATGAGAATAATCAATCATGATAGTATTTCTAAGACCTCCTGCGACCCCCCATCAAGAATAGATGGAGCCCTATCTTTATGAGCATATGTGTAAACATGCTTATAAGAAGCAAATTAAGATGGTTTTGGATGCATAAATTGATAAAAGATGTTCAAAATAGCTGAGCAAAAAGCAACTGCAAAAATCGCAGTGTTATATGATAAAACAAGTGTATTCGGGCCGAGCAAGGAATTTGTCAAGAACTCCAACGTCATGAAGCGGATGAAGGAGAAGGAGTTCAAGACCGAGAGAGCTACGTCTGTGACATTCTGCAAATTATATTCAATTCTGGGGCGAGATGGCCAAAACCTATGCCGATTGGTTTGAGCCCTGGTCCCGGATCCTGGAATGGAAGCTGCTCTATGCCAAGTGGTCATTGGGCGGCAAGTGCAACGTGGCTTACAATTGTGTGGACAGGTATGCTAAGGGCGTGAAAAAGAACAAGATAGCCTACTATCTTCATACCTTGGGCCCACCTACCAGCTTACCCAAAAGATCACTTATCTACAGCTTTACAAGAAGGTCAACAAGTTCGCCAACGACTTCAAGAGCCTGGGCGTGCAGAAGGGGGATGGAGTCATTTTGTACGTGCTCATGATTCCCCAACTGATAAAGTCCACGGTAGCAAGGTGGATTTGGCTAATGAATGCGAAGTTCGCTATGCTAATAAGGGATTATTTCGGCGAGAAAACAAAAGGGTACGATGCGGCCATGAGAAACGCCACACGGGGCCATCCCCCTAAGTTATGAGGATGAGATGCGCAACAAGAGAATCTCTAGCAAAAGACTTCCTGTTGAACAGTATTTCGCGTTCACAAAGAGAGTCTGCAAGGCAGGACACGTTGCGGTTACTACTATCAGTAGAGCTCGAGTAAAGATGATAATCATAGGTATCGTTTTCAATCGCTATCATTTGACTTCTGCCAAAAGTAAAATTTGAGATTAATCAGAATCCTCAATATACTTATCTGCATATAAACAATTATGTTAAACTAAATAACAAATTTTAGCTCACATAAATAATACTCTGAAGGATTTTTATAAACCCACTAAATCCAGCCTGCGCTTTATATATCACCTACAAACAAGCGGCCAAAATTAAAGGCTACTAGGAATCCTCTATAATAATTATGCTGCACCGCGTATTAAGTAGATTAATAATGATAATAATTGAACATTAGTTAAAGTTTCCCCGACAACTTTATAAATGAAAAACAATGGTAATTATCGATCACTATAATGTTTACAGAGCCTCTTGTCCGCGCAACCATTCGATCCTAAATGATATGAAACGGATCATGCCGGAAGACTACCCCGGGGCGATGGCTAGGCATTTGGGCAGGTTTAGAGGAAATCTGGAGACGCGTAGGGATTCAAACGGAGGTTATAAATTGGCTGAACAAAAAGCAACAACGTCTGTTCTTTATGAGGAAACGAGAGTATTCGAGCCGTCCAAGGAGCTCGTTGAGAATTCCAATGTCATGGCGTGGATGAAGAAAAAGGGCTTCAAGAGCGAGCGCGAGATGCGCGCCTGGACCGGCCAGAATTACATCCAGTTCTGGGATGAGATGGCCAAGACCTATGCAGACTGGTTCGAGCCCTACGTCCAGGTCTTAACTGGGTCCCACCCTATGCCAAATGGTTCGTAGGCGGCAAAATCAATGTGGCCTACAATGCAGTGGACAGGCATGCCGCAGGCGCTAAAAAGGACAAGGTAGCCTACATATTCGTCCCTGAGCCCGTCGACCAGCCAACTCAGAAGATCACCTATGCAGATCTGGCTAAGAGGGTCAATAAGCTTGCAAACGGCCTCAAGAGCTTAGGAGTTGTCAAGGGCGATAGAGTTAGCATCTACATGCCCATGATCCCCGAGACTCCTATTGCCATGCTTGCTTGCGCGAAGATCGGCGCCATACACAGCGTGGTATTCTCCGGGTTCTCCTCTGGCGGCCTTAACAGCAGGGTTCTCGATGCCGAGTCCAAGGTAGTAATTACTACGGATGGCTTCTTCCGGCGCGGCAAGCCACTGCCCCTCAAGCCCAATGTGGATGATGCTACCGCCAACACCCCAAGCGTCAAGAACGTAATAGTGGTGAAGAGGGCGGGCATAGAAGTACCCATGAAGGTTGGCAAAGATATCTGGTACCACGACCTGGTGGCCAAGCAGTCTGATGTGTGCGAGAGCGAGAAGATGGACGGCGAGGATCAGGCTGTTTATTCTATATACCTCCGGCACAACTGGAAAGCCCAAGGGCATCGAACACGTCCATGGTGGCTACTGCGTAACTCCCGCTCAGACGCTTTCCTGGGTCTTCGATATCAAAGACAATGATGTCTGGTGGTGCACAGCTGATGTCGGATGGATCACCGGCCACAGCTACGTGGTCTACGGTCCTCTTTGCCTCGGCGCTACAGCATGATCTACGAGGGTTCCCCTGACTTCCCGACTTTAGCCGGTGGTTCAAGATCATCAGGAGAACAAGGTGTCAGTGCTCTACACGGCACCTACAGCTGTGAGGATGTTCATGAAGGCAGGAGATCAGTGGCCTAAGACGCACGACATCTCATGCCTGAGGTTGCTTGGATCAGTCGGCGAGCCCATCAATCCGGAGGCTTGGATCTGGTACAGAAACAACTTCGGTGCCGGCAGGCTGCAGATCATGGATACCTGGTGGCAGACTGAAACGGGATCTTCCTGGTATCTCCTCTGCCCATCACTCCCTTGAAGCCCGGCTCCCTTATTTCCCGCTGCCCGGCTTTAACGTGGATATCATTGATGAGGATGCTAACCCCGTACCTCCAGGCTCCGGTGGCAACATCATCAGCAATACACCCTGGCCGTCCATGCTCAGGGCCTTCTACAAAGACACGGTTAGGTACCAGAAGGAATACTGGGATATGTACTGGGAGATCAGGCCCGGCACTTACCTGGCCGGCGACAAGGCAACCAAGGACAAGGATGGCTACTTCTCTATCCAGGGCAGAATCGATGATGTGCTGAAGGTTGCCGGACACAGAATCTCAAACGCAGAGGTCGAGTCCGCGCTGGTGTCTCATCCCAAGGTAGCAGAGGCTGCCGTCATCGGCAAGCCCGACGAGGTCAAGGGTGAGGTCATCGTGGCCTTCGTCATTCTCAAGACTGGCGTTGAAGCCACTGCTGATCTCGGGCCCATTCTGGCCAAGCACGTGCGCTCCGTCCTGGGTCCTGTGGCTTATCCTGAGTCTGTCTACTTCGTGAACGATGTGCCCAAGACCAGGTCCGGCAAGATCATGCGCCGCGTCATCAAGGCCAAGGCTCTGGGCAATCCCACTGGAGACATCTCAGCGTTGGCCAATCCAGAATCAGTCGAGGCCATTCCGCTCATCAAGTAAGCGGAAAAACCTTTTTTTTATTTTAACCCTTTTTTTTATTCACGTGTTCCTGCTGTTAATCACTAAAGATAATAAGAAAATGTGCCGACAATTACAACATAATCAATAATTTGCTGTGACCGATATCATTTATGAAAAATCATTATAATTAACGATTAGTATGATTTTTATTGCGATAACTTTATAAATCATTAAGTAGGTTTTGAGTCGATGTTTCCCAAAACCGTTCCGCGTTTTGTCGGATGTGGCCAGGGCATGACAAAAGAGAGGTACTAAGAATGATTCTTAACAAATAGGCCCGGACACAATAGATTGGGGAAACACTTGATCATATGGAGGTATGAAATTGGCTGACACGGCAAAAACGTCTTCTCTGCAGGAAGAGACCAGGATTTTCAACACCCCGCAGTGGATAGTTGAGCACTCAAATGCATTTCAGTGGATGAAGAAAAAGGGCTTCAAAACTGAGACTGAGATGCGCAAGTGGTGCTCAGATAATTACATTGATTTCTGGGATGAGATGGCTCAGACCTATGCTGATTGGTACGAGCCCTACACCCAGGTTCTCGACGACTCCGCCAAGCCCTACTTCAAGTGGTTTACCGGCGGCAAGATAAATGTAGCCTACAACGCAGTAGACAGGCATGCCAAGTCCGCGAATCGGAACAAGGTAGCCTACTACTTCATCGGCGAGCCCGTGGGCGACACCAGGACCATTACCTACTACGAGCTGTACAGAGAGGTCAACAAGATGGCCAATGCCCTCAAGAGTGTTGGCGTGGAGAAGGGAGACAGAGTTGTCGCATACCTGCCCATGATCCCTGAGCTACCCATCACCATGTTGGCATGCGCCAAGATCGGAGCCATTCACACCATCGTATTCTCTGGATTTTCCTCAGGTGGACTGGCAAGCAGGGTCAACGATGCCGAGGCCAAAGTTGTCGTCACAGCAGACGGATTCTACAGGCGCGGAAAGCCCTTGCCCCTCAAACCCAATGTAGATGAGGCCATGAAGAACGCACCCTCCGTCAAGAAGGTAGTCGTCGTCAAGAGGACCGGCGTTACCGTACCCATGACAGAGGGACGCGATGTCTTCTACAATGATTTCGTAGCCGGCCAGTCCGCTCAGTGCGAGACCGTCCCGCTCGATCCAGAGGACAGGCTGTTTATTCTGTACACATCCGGCACAACCGGCAAGCCCAAGGGTATTGAGCATGCTCACGGCGGATATGCTATCGCTCCCGCTCAGACATCTGCCTGGGTATTGGATATTCACAACGATGATGTCTTCTGGTGCACCGCAGACTGCGGCTGGATCACCGGCCACAGCTACGTAGTATATGGCCCTCTGTGCCTTGGCGCTTCCAGCATCCTGTACGAGGGATCTCCCGACTTCCCAGATCTGGGTCGCTGGTGGTCCATAATTGAGCAGTACGGCGTATCTATCTTGTACACTGCACCAACCGCTATCAGAATGTTCATGAAGACCGGCGAAGCCTTTGTGAAGAAGTACGACCTCGCTACAATCAGAATTCTGGCATCTGTGGGCGAGCCCTTGAACCCCGAGGCCTATATGTGGTACAGGAAGAACATCGGCGGAGACCAGGCACCCATCATTGATACCTGGTGGCAGACCGAGACCGGATGCCACGTCATCGCCCCGCTGGCCATGACACCCGAGAAGCCCGGCTCCGTATGCTTCCCATTGCCCGGATTCAACACCGATATCTTCGACGAGGATGCAAACTCTGTCCCATTGGGCTACGGTGGTAACATCGTTCAGAAGACTCCATGGCCGTCCATGCTCCGCGCCTTCTTCAGGGATACTGTCAGATACCAGAAAGAATACTGGGAGATGTACTGGCAGACCAAGCCCGGCACATATCTGGCAGGAGACAAGGCCACCCGCGACAAGGATGGCTACTGGTGGATCCAGGGTAGAATCGATGATGTGCTGAAGGTAGCCGGACACAGAATCTCCAACGCCGAGGTTGAGTCCGCCGCTGTTTCTCACCCCAAGGTCGCTGAGGCTGCCGTCGTAGGCCAGCCAGATGAGGTCAAGGGCGAGAAGATCGTGGCCTTCGTCATTCTCAGGGATGGCGTCGCCGAGTCTCCAGAGCTTGCGAAGGAGATCTCCACTCACGTCCGCAAGGTACTGGGTCCCGTCGCCTATCCCGACAAAGTCTACTTCGTGAAGGATGTCCCCAAGACTAGATCCGGCAAGATCATGCGCCGTGTCATCAAGGCCAAGGCACTGGGCAAGGAGACCGGAGACCTGTCTGCTCTGGCCAACCCAGAGTCCGTAGAGAATATCCCACGCATTGATCTGTAAATGGGATATCTCCCTTTTTTTTGGTTGTCCTATGAAGGGCGATGAACCCGAGGACGCTTCTTGTAATATAATAATAAATAGTATAAAAGATTTAATAAACAAAGTGATCCGAACCAAATAGGCCCGGCTCGTTGTACTTTAAAAATTTTACTTAGAGCTTCGCTCCTCCGGCTCATCCCTGTAGATGGTCTGCTCTCTTCCCGGTCCCACTGAGATGGCGGAGACGTCTACACCCAGCAGATCCTCCAGTCGCTCAACATATGTCCTGGCATTGGCAGGCAGATCGCCGTACTCTTTGGTTTCGGTTATATCCTCAGTCCAGCCTGCCATATCTTCATAAATAGGCTTGCATCTGGCCAGGTCCACAGTGCTTTCTGGTGGATAACCCAGGGTCTCGCCATCGAGCGTATAGCCGACGCAGATTTTTATGGGATCTATGCCAGTCAGCACATCCAGCTTGGTTAGAGCAAACTCCGTGTAGCCGTTCAGGTAGACAGACTTCAGACCCAAGACGGCGTCAAACCAGCCACAACGCCTGGCCCTGCCCGTGGTCGTGCCATATTCCGCACCCTTCTCTCGCATCTTAGCCCCAAGATCGTCTTTTAGTTCCGTGGGCATGGGACCTTCTCCGACGCGAGTGATGTAGGCCTTGATCACGCCGACCACATTGTCCACCATTACCGGACCGACGCCTAGGTTGGCGCAAGCGCTTCCAGCGATAGTGAAGCTAGAGGTCACGAACTTCTGCGTACCGTGGATGACATCCAGAAATGCACCTTGCGCGCCTTCGGCAAGAACACCTCTGTCCTCGATGAGTGCTATATTGATCTCTCGTGAGACATCCGTTACCCGATCTTTCAGGTGTTTTCCGATCTCCAGATACTCATCGATGTATGGCGCATACCTGACCACTGTGGGGTCGCCGCCCATGTCTGCGATGGCCTTCTCCTTGGCCGGACCGATCTCCTTGAGCTTTGCCTCCAGCAGAGCCGGATCGGTAAGATCTCCCATCTGCACTTCCTCGCGAGCGATCTTGTCCACGTAGGCAAATCCAATGCCACGGTTGGTGGTGCCGATCTTTTCTGTCCTGGCCTTCTCACGCAGCGCGTCCAACTCGATGTGATAGGGCATGATGATGGTCGTCTTGGCGTCGATGCCAATATCGAGCTTAATGCCCTCTGATTCCAGGGTCTGGATTTCATTCCACAGGACGCGGGGGTTGAGCACTACACCTGGGCCGATGAGCAGCTTTCTGCCGAAGATGGCGCCACTGGGGACCAGATGCAGCTTGTACTTCTTTCCGCCTACAACTACGGTATGGCCGGCGTTGTCGCCGCCCTGGAAGCGAACCACAACATCGTAATTTTCGGCCAGCAGGTCAATAACCTTGCCTTTGCCTTCATCACCAAACTGCGCACCGGTGAGTATCGTAAACATGAGCCTCAGGTTAGCTGCCACATAGATAACAATTTTGATGCACATAGCTCGGCTATGGCTTCTATCACATCTACGCCCAGGGCCTCGAGGATGCCTTTTCCCGAGGGCGTTTCATCCACTTTGATGCAGTGAGCCCCACTATGTCGTCTCCAAGGGGTCCACGCCGCAGTAGACCCGCCCCTGGCTTCCCAAGATGCTTCTGAGCACTATTATCCTGTCAAATCTCTCCTTTTTCATTCCCCGTTCGCTTTTCCTTTTCGGCGCTTTCCATGCGGGCCGCATCTTCTGACCTGCGAGCGGCGGGAGATAATCGAGGAACTGCTTTCATGGCAGAGAAGACTTCCAGGGAATGCTCGGCAAGATCGGGCTCAGGCACTCTCCCACCGCTGAGGGGATGGTGGGCCCGAGCTGTTTGTGGCGTAGCAGCTCGATTTTGGTATGATTCAAGACGTATCCTCGCGGCGCTGTCTTGAGCCTTTCTCCGGAGACCTCCCCGAAATATTTCCTAAAAACAGGCGCGTCGATCATATTTTTTATGTGGCCGGGATCGTCTGCGATGGCGACGCGGATGATCGGCAGACCTGCAGAGGTGGGCATGTACACCCTCCCGCCAGAAATAATCCTGCGGGCATGATGCGGATGTGGTAGGGCAGGCGCAGGGAGTGCCTGCCTTCGGGGACGAGCATGGCGTAGAGGTGGATCTTGTAGGATGGCATATTTTTTGCGAAGCGCATTTCGTTATGGATGCGAAAGATAGGGGGGTCTTTGGCAACGGGATCGTCCAAATGTTCGATGGCATCAAAGCGGAAGATGAGGCCCTGGATGAAGTCCATAAAGAGCGCTCCGGCTTTTTCGTACTCGGGGCGGTGGGCTTCGAACCATTCGTGATTATTGTCCTGGCGAGATTTGTGAAGGAAAGCGAATATCGGCTGAAAGTGGATCCTGGGCGAGAATAGATCGACAAGCGTTAGATAATTTTTCACTCATCTGCTGGGGATGCTGGCGAATAAGGATAACGGCCTTCGGGAATCGAATTCGCCATTAAAGAGAGCTTTTGCGCGAATGTATTCTTCGATTTCAGGAGAAAATACAATAACCTCATAACAATAATCCTTTGTGCGAAATGTCTTTTATATGAAGATGATTGCCTTGTAAATAACCAAATCGACCACAGGGTGTTTAATTGATGGATAATTTGAATCAAGTTTTGAACCCCGCTTATATTATGGAGGATTCCGAAAAATCCTATTAAATTATAATCTATAAATACTATTTGCACAATATGATCCGTCATGAAAAACCTGACAGACTTTGCTATTCGCCATGAGTATGAACGAATCGAAGAATTGAGAGACAAATTGGTAGAGATCGGGAACAGAATAAACTGGGACGATTTCAGACTGAAACTAGACATATTGTTCTGCAATAACACTGAGTGCGGTAGACGCCCTAATATCGATGTTATCGCGATACTCAGTTGTTTATTCATTCAACAGCTTTACAGCCGTTCAGATAAGCAGTTTGAAAGAGAATTGGCTGATTGCATCTCATTCAGGATGTTTTTGGGAACAACAGAAGTCGTTCCCGATTCCACTAAGATATGGAAATTCGGAGAGCGCCTTGCTGATAGCGGAGGGATAAGGAAATTTGAAGCGAGCTGCAAAAGCAGCTTGATGCCATGAAACTCAAAGTGAAGAAGGGAATAATACAGGATGCATCTTTCATAACTTCGGCTCCTGGTCATGCCCAGAGTGATACACCGCGCGGAGAAGATGCCAAGACTCGGTGGAACGAAGATAGAACCTGGGCGAAGAAGGGAACAAAATCCTATTTCGGCCACAAGCTTCATGGTGTCATGGATGAGGATTTTGGCCTGATTCGCAGAATCGAGGTTACAACTGCTAAAGTCCACGATAGCCAGGTGGATTTGGCTAATGAAGGCGAAGTCCGCTATGCTGATAAGAGATATTTCGGTGCGAAGACAAAAGGGTACGATGCTGCCGTGAGAAAAGCCACAAGGGGCCATCCCCTAAGTTATGAGGATGAGATGCGCAACACGAGAATCTCTAGCAAAAGATCTCCTGTTGAACGGCATTTCGCGTTCACAAAGATAATCTACAAGGCAGGACACATTGCGGTACTACTATCGGCAGGTTTCGAGTAAAGATGATAATCACAGGTATCTGTTTCAATCTCTATCATTTGACTTATGCTAAAAGTAAAATTCAGGCATAGCGTTAGCTGTCTAAAAAATTGAAAAATATCGGGCGAATTAGGGGAAAAGAGGGTGCTTTAAGGCCTAATCAGATCGTACGTATCGGAATTATGGGCAAAGTTCTTTATGGGAGCCATTAATTTGAGGTTAATCGGAATCCTCTTCAGTGGTCTAATGTACACTTTTTTTGCGTCTTTCCTATCGCCAACTGGAGAGTTATCTTCGGATATTAAGCGGATTTATTCCTGAATTGGGATTCGCAGGTTACACTACCTTATGGCAGAGGGTCACGAAAATAGAGCTTAATGTTCCAATATCTGAAAATGATATTGTTGTAGCTGTCGATTCAACCGGTATTAAGGTTTCCAATTGAGGAGATTAGATGAGAGGAACACATGGAGTCGGACGCGGAGGTTTGATCAAAGTACATATCGCGGTGGACATTAAAACGAGAAAGCCGGTAACTTTCGAGATAACTGATGAGAGGACTACCTATCATGAAATGGCAAAGCCGCTTCTCGAAAAACTCAACATAGAGGATTCTTTGATGAATGGAGCTTATGCAACGGAGATGTGTTCAAATTCTTAAAGGAAAAAGGTGTGAACCTTTCAGGAATAAAGACAAGGAAGAACGTGGTTGTCAAAGCCGGATCTGAAAGGGCTGAATCGGTTCTGCAGTTCCAGAAGTATGGTTACAAACGCTGGAGGACAGTGCATCAATATGGAATAATATGAGCTGCATAAAGCGTTTTTTTGGCGATTAAGCGAATCTTCGGCGGAATTGTGAGAGCTACCTCTACTGAGCAAATGTTCAATGATGTACGTAGGATGCCCACATTTTATAATATAATTTTAAGCGTATAATCAACCATGAAGTCTAATAAAAAAATAATTTTTATCTTGAATCGTAGATTTAATTAATCAACGTCGCCGAAGGAAAAGCTTTTCCGGTAATGGTGCGGCTCTAGATGGGAGAACGAACAAACAGAAAAGTTAGATAGGGGCGAGAGAAGAAGGGCTGGTAAGAAGATGATAGCGATAGTTAACTATGGTATGGGCAACCTGTTCAGCATCTACAATGCCCTTGATCAGGTTGGTGGCGATCCCAGAATCGTTCACGACCCAGAGGGTATGGCCGGAGCAGACGGTATCGTGGTTCCGGGCGTGGGGGCCTTTGGGCAGTGCATGGATCAGCTTACCTGCTTCGAGAGCGCCCTTAGTAGTGCGCTGAAAGGGGGGGTACCTATCTTTGCCATTTGCATAGGTCTCCAGGTCCTTTTTGAGGAGAGCGAGGAAAGCCCTGCGGCCAGAGGATTTGGGTGGATAAGAGGGAAAGTGGTAAAGCTGCCTTCATCTGTTATGGTCCCTCAAATGGGCTGGAACAGTCTTTCCATTAAGCGCCCAGCGGAGATACTGCAGGGAATCGAAGAAGGTGATATGTTCTATTTTGTGCATTCCTACTACGGACAGCCGGACGATAAATCGCTGATCGTTGCTACGACGGAGCATGGAGTGGATGTCACCGCAGCTATAGCCATGGACAATCTATTTGCCACCCAGTTTCACCCCGAGAAATCTGGGGACAAGGGCCTGAGAATACTGGAGAACTTTGTGAGGTCCATACGATGTTAGCGAGAAGAATCATCCCCTGTTTGGACTGCGACCTGGGTGTGCCAGGTGGTCGAGTTGTCAAGGGCATCGAATTCAAGCAAATAAGGTATGCTGGTGTCCCTTGGGAGCTGGCCGGCCAATACTATGAGGATGGTGCCGATGAGATCGTCTTTTTGGACATCACGGCATCTCACGAGAGACGAGAGACGATGACGAGCGTAATCAAAAAGACATCGCTTTCGGTCTTTGTGCCGCTAGCCGTCGGCGGCGGGATAAATAGCGTGGAGCAGGCAAGAGACGTATTCAATGGCGGGGCAGACAAGATCACCGTGAACACCTCTGCTCTAAAGCGCCCTGAGCTTATCAGCGAGATATCTGATCGATATGGAAACCAGGCAGTGGTATTGGCTATTGATGCCAAGCGGCGCTACACTTTGGAAGAAGGCCGGGAGATCGTGCAGACGGAGCTTGGGCCCTGCTGGTTTGAGTGCTCCTTTTACGGGGGCAGGCAGTTTACAGGGATTGATGCCATCGCCTGGGCAAGCGAGGCCGTATCCTTGGGGGCGGGGGAGATTCTTCTCACCAGCATGGATCGGGATGGGACCTATGATGGCTTCGATATCCCTCTCACTAGGGCAGTGGCCAAACGGATGAAAGTGCCTGTGATCGCCTCGGGAGGCTGCGCTAGTCCCGAGCACATGCTGGAGGTCTTCAAGAAGACTGATGCTTCGGCAGCACTAGCTGCGAGCATCTTTCATTTTGGAGAGTGGAATATACAGGGCGTGAAGACCTATCTCAAAGAGAGGGGCGTGAACGTGCGCAAATGAGATACATAGAACTTAACAAGGCTCCCTGCAATCAGACGCTGGAAGTCATGACCGTCTGTGGTGGTGCCGGCTGGGAGAAGAGGTTCGAGTCCATGGGCATACGGAAAGGAAGGCATATCCGCAAAATTGCCTCTCAGCCATTCGGCGGGCCGGTAGTAATTGAGGTAAATGGCTCAAAGATATCGCTCGGCCGCAATATTGCTGCAAAAATCGAGGTGGGAGTACTTGCCAGTTCCACACGTTAGTGTTAGGCCCGTCCCCCTCTCGTTTAATAGTCTAGGTTGATATGAGTTGCTTTAGCCTCTGGATGCTCTCCATAGCCTGGGCAGACTCGTGCAGCTTCTCCTCCTCGAAATGCTTTATAATCTCATCAATGCTGGCTTTTAGCGAGTAGACCTTCATCGGTCTGCCTTTGCCTTCGCGCTTGATTTCTTTTTCTTCTATCCAATTGTTGTCGCGCAAGGTGCGCATGGCAATGCTCACTTCCGGCTGACGTAGGTCTGAGCCCATCTCTATTTCGCGAGATGAGGCTTCATCCACATTGGCCAGAAAGGTTATGAGCGTTGCAACGTTGCGCGGAACGCTCAGGGTTCGAAGCGTGTCGACAAATTCCATGTCTTTGTCATCCAGGATCTTTACGGTGGACTCTCTCATAATCGTCACCATATTTTTCTTATCACAAATACTTAATGATATAAATAATTTGCTTTGAAAGAGAATGTCTTTTAATTTTACTTAATTAGACTAATATTTTAGATAATAATTGTAAAAGCAAATGGAATTTACATTTAGGTGACTATGCATGCAAGAATACCGTAAGTTTAGAATTTATATTTATTTTAATTTCTCTCAGCCCATTGATGAAGTTGCACAGCTTGAGTGATTTTGCCCACATTTTTTGGGGTCAATCTCATAATGGGATTAAATAATTAATTTAGGGTAGATAGTTATATATTCAATTATCAGATTATTTCTAAAGAAAAATTAATGTGCAATGCAGATTGCTCGAGCAAGATATATTTGCCAGCAGGCGTATGTATCATCATGATATCCATAATGGTTCGCAAGAAGGATCTAAATGAGCTGGCCCGGACCGAGGTGGGGAACCTCCCCGGGGCTCTCTTTGCCGGGACCAGTCCTCTTCTGCGCCCTTTTATAAATAAGCTGGAAGCGCTACTGCCCCCAGAAGACATGGGGCGCGGGGATAGCTACGTGCTCAGTGCGCTCCATTCTCACATAGACCAGGTGCATGCCGATGAGAGCCGCATTGCCGTGAAGGGCGGCGAGAAGGAGGTGATGATTCGTCGCGAAGAGCTGGGCGAATTGATCGGCGAGAGATACCCCACCACGAGCCACCATCGCCTCAACTTGCCTGGCCTCTTATTCCTGCAGAGCGGACCTGGTCTGCAGACCGCCAGTGCCGTAATTCTACGCAGGGAGCACAAGCTGAAGATCCCTGACGGACGCAGAACCCTGCGCTACATCTTCCACATGAGTGTGGCAGCCATTGATGCGGATAAGGAGAAGATAGTGATAGTATTCGATATGGATCGGCTGCCCACGAGAGAGGATGGCTCCTCGGTATTGGCGTAGATCAGGCGATAATCTCGCGCGGTGCCCGAAAAGAAAGGAGAGAATATCATAATCTATTCTCCCCCCATGCAGCTAAATAATCGGGCTTCTTAGCCCCCATAGAAGTTTCGGGTTAAGCTTGAAGAGAACGCGCAGCATTCCTGGCAGGTCCATTTTGGATATGTCCTCCTTGGCCAGAGAGCCGATGAGCTGGTTCATGTCTTTATCTGTAAGCTTGACGAAGAACTCTTTGAGTTGGAAGCTCCTGGCTATAACCTTTCCGAAATCGTCTCGCCAGCGGTCTTCGTACTCTTGTAGCCCTGCCCGGTGGACATTGCCTGCAGTTATGGCCTTTGCAGCTACCTCTCCCGCGATGATTCCCGCCTTCATGGCATTGAGAATGCCACCTCCCGTGAGCGGATCTGTCTGATGAGCAGCGTCCCCCACCAACATCACTCCGTCTGCAATGGCGCAGTCAATGGGCCCGGAGCAGGGGTCACCACCCACTACCATCTCCACGACCTTGCCGTTCGGAAAACGAGATTTCATGAACTGCCGCAGCAGTCGCATAGCTTCGCCGGGCTTAGACCGAGACCCCTGAATTCCCAGGCCAATGTTGGCCATCTTCTCGCCTTTGGGAAACGACCAGGCATATCCTGAGGGAGCGATGCTGTTTCCCAAAAAGAACTCGGTATATTCGTCATCAATGGATGCATCATGCACCAGGAACTGGGCACAAGATTCGATATCATCAAGCTTCAAAGTGGTGTCTATGCCTGCCCAGCGTCCTACTTTGGACTCCACCCCGTCTGCGCCGATGATGAGGGGAGCCTCGATCTGCAGGGGCTCGCCAATGCGTAGCGCCGACACACCACAGATAACTCCGTCTCTCCTCAAGAGACCTAAAGCTCTGGTCTTGACCAGGACTTTAGCGCCTGCCGAAGCCGCCTGCATGGCCAAGCCCCGATCGAAGATCTTTCTCTCCAGGACATAGCCCACCTCGCCGCCGCTTTTGTCCTCGGACATGATCATGCATGTTCCGTCCGGAGCGTGGATTCTGGCGCCCTTTACCTCGGAAGATATCCATTCCGGCTCAGGCTTCATCATGCGGTATAGGGCCCTCTTGCTAACGCCCTCAGCACAGCGCACCGGATCGCCGATCTCCTGGCGCTTCTCCAGCATGACGACCTTGAGGCCAGCCAAGGCTGCCGTCTTTGCGGTCATAGATCCGCCAGGCCCCCCGCCCACCACAATCAAGTCGCACTTCATGCCTCGACCTCCAGCGCTCCTACTGGGCATATCTTGGTGCACAGGCCGCACTCCTTACACTCCGCTGAGACCTCAAGCCAGGTCTCCACCAGCTCCAGGGCACATATCGGGCAGACTCCGATGCAGGCACCACAGTAGCAGCATTTGTATCTGTTGACGGTAAGCATGAGATCACACTCAATTTTCTATTTCGAAATCCTCGTACCCTTTGCTTTTCAGCTCGGAGAACTCCATCCCCAGGATTATGGCTCCAGTGGGTCCTGACTTCATGGCTTTGAGCAGCTCGCCAACTTGCTTTCTCTCTCCCTCCAGTACAGCCTCCACCCCACCACTAGGAATGTTTCTCACCCATCCTTTTACCCCCATAGCCCGTGCTCGCTCCTGGGTAAAGGCGCGATAGAAAACTCCCTGAACTCGGCCCGAGACACGAACGTGCACCGCTATCATTTCCTCGCACCTGTCACCAAATCCTCTAACGCCTTGCGCGGGTCTTTTGCCTTGATAATTCCGGAAGCTAGCAAGACCCCAATCGAACCCAGCTCTAGGGCGCTTCTCAGGTCTTCGCCGTGAGTTATTCCCGCACCGCAGAGCACGCCTACATTCGGGGCAATGCGTTTGACGGCATCAACGGACTTAGAAACGACCTCGGGATTTGCCTTGGATACGGGAATACCGCTGCCGATCAACTCAGGCGGCTCCACAGCCACATAGTCCGGTTCCATTGCGGCCGAGGCGCGAGTTGTGGCCACGTTGTTGGTACAGACTATCGTCTTTATGCCGACCTGTCGACAGGCGGAGATGGAGGCCTCGATCTCGGACAGCTTGAGCCTTCGCTCAGAGTGGTTGATGAGAGCTCCGGAAGCTCCCACCGCCTTCAAGGACGCAGCGGTCACATGGCCCGTAAAGCTGCCATATCCCACTCCGTCCACATGCTGAGCATAGACTGGCATCTTTACGGCCTTTGAGATGGTCTGGATATCGGCTAACTGAGGCACTACTACCATTTGCACGGAATAATCCCTAGAAATGTCCTTGCATATCTCCGCCAGACGCAAAGCCTCTGTCCCGGTCGATTCACGATAGGTTTTGAAGTTAAGTACGATTAAGGTCATAATATCCCTCGCAGTACTCCTGTAATCTCAGTTAGCATATATATTTTGGCTGCATTCGGCTAGCATGCAGTTATAATATTTTTCATAAAATGCAGCGTGAAGGCGTTCTCCGGTAAAGATCATCCTTATAGTGCCCCGGAAGATATAATCCTCAACACAACAATCTTAAGTAAAGATAGGAAATCTGCAGTCGAAAACAGCATGCATAGGGTTATTAATCGCAAAATACCATCGAATCCAAGTTCAGAAAATTGCGTTGAAGATTATAAAAGCAATCAGCGGGAGCATGCCACTCTCTTGGCCATGAATTATATGGTAAAGCAGGCCGGCCGGTTGGGAATAATCCAGTTTTACCAGCTTTAAATCCATGTGCCGAGGGGACAGAAAGATCTCTAGAATCGGCTCGCTTCTTTGGCAGATGGCGCAGTCTTTTCTGCCGATAAAGAGCAGCACCACCACCTCATTGAAATCAATGGCCTGAGACGTTTTTATCGTCGGACCATAGGTATCCTCCAAAAAGGAATTTATCACTCCGTCCACCTCTCCATGAGGAACACCGTACTTTTCTGCCAGCGCATCGCTGAGCTTCTCTTGATTTTTGGCCATGAATCCCTGCACCAGTGATTTGAGATTCATGAATGATGCTGTTTTATTCATCCCTCAAATTTATAATGGTGCTAGAGATCATGAATTACCTTGACTCGCAGCTTTGAGAAGTCATCTTTGATCTCAACCATAAAGCCCATGCCGGCAAAGATCTCCTCCAGCTCAATTCTCACGAATTTTTTGGGCGCATCCGAGCCGAAGACGAGGGTGAACTCATTTTTGTCGGTCTTGCTCATATTAAAGAGGTTGCAGATCTCAAGTCGTCTCAGTATGCTCTCTGCATTGAAGAGCTTGTGCTTGAATTGCTCGACATGAGCCCGGCAGACCTCTTTATGCAGATTCCAGAACTTTTCCTTGTCCGGGTGAGTTTCAATGAAGCTTAGGAACAGTACCCAGTGGTCTATATCTAGAATCACATGCTCGCCAGCGGAGAGCATTTCTGCATGGGTGTAAACCTTCTTGTCCTCGGCGAAGTCAAAGAGCATCTTGTGTTTGCCAAAGAACTTCAGAGACTCTCGCATCAGCTCGCTCTGGGACGTGCCGAGGTCTTCCTTCATCTTCTTGAACAGGCCTGCGGTCTCTTCGTCTAAAGCGATGGTAATTCTTTCCGGTGACTTCATTTAATCTCCAACATTCATATCTATCAATGCCTTTCCCCTTATGCTATATTACCTTTATCAAGCATTATCTTTTTATACTGATACCGGAACTTGTATTCCTGGCACTCCGGGCTCCAATGACGCTATCGCAGTAGACCGATATTGTTAAATTCAAAAGAGAAATGACTCTATTTCATGGACTCGTGGATGAAGGACGGAAAAAAGTACAGCGAAAAGGATAAAAAAAACCTGGAGAGCGGATCTGGCTTTGTCAAGGCCTGGACGCTGGCCAGTAACTGGCTCTACAGGGTAGTATCCTGGTGATCTGAGCCAATACATGGCTCTTTAAAACCCAAAATTTGCCGCTCTCGTCTTTAGCTGGGCTATTACCCCGTCTCTGCTTGATCCCTGGGCCATTATGGACAGGACTGGATCGTCTGCGGCTATTCGTGACCACTTCCCAGGCACGTCACAAGTCCAGTCTCTGACCAGATCTGCTTCAATGGTCAGATCGCGGGGGGCGTAGATTATAATTCTGCCTGCTGTGCGGCGAGACTGGACTGGCCGGTTTGGCAGTCGTCCCAAAAAGGACTGCAGATGAGCCTGGAAGACATTGTCTCCGCCTGCCATTTCCACCGTGTCTAAGCTGCCCTGAAAGCGGCTATTGACCTCGACCACCACTGGACCTTTTTCGGTGAGCAGAAAATCGACTCCATTGCTGCCCACGAGCTGCAGGGCCGCAATTATCTCTTCTGCCATCTGTCCTATGGCGTATTGCGGGGGAGCGAGGGGCGTGATGTTTCCACTGTACCTGAATCCTTTCGCCCCGGCCCAGGGCACGCCGATGAGTTGCTCGTTGACGGCAATGGTGCGCGCCTCGCGACCGCTCCCAATGACCGAGACGCTGGCGGGTTTGCCAAAGATTAGCTCCTGTGCTATGAGGCCCTCTTCCCATTTTAATTCGGAGGGAGAGCTTACAACCCTGCAGCCCACGCCCCCTGCGCCCCGGCGCGGCTTGACCAGGAAGGGAAAACGCAGATCCTCAGCGGAAAGCTGTGTTTTTATAAAGGGAATGTCTTTCTTTTCCAGCCAATGAGCCAACCAGAGCTTATCTGATACCCGGGATGTTTTTTCAGGAGGATTATTAAGCACGGGCACCCCTCGGACTGATGCCTCTTCCAAGCCCGGTCCCAGGACGACGGCATCCGGGCTGAATTTTTCTATAAAAAAGGATATGTACTCTTCCGCTCCTTCGCGTGGTATTTTAGCCGTTTCTTTTGCCCATCTGGCTAGGTCCACATCGCAGTAACAATCGACAGCGAAAACCTCATGGCCGGCCCGGCTGGCAGAGCCTGCAATGTGTCTGATGTTGATGCCAATTACCAGTATTCTCATAGAGGGCCTATCTCAAATGGCAAATCAGAATTTGTCTGTCATTGTGGCTTTTGTCGTTCATTTCTCTTTTCCTGGCAGAATTTCGGATGTAATAGATAATTCCTATAAACCCACTAAATCCAGCCAGAGCTTTATATACCATTTATAAGCAAGCGGTCAAAATTAGAGATTACTAGGAATCCTCAATACATGTTTTCCGCGAGGAGAAGGCACAATCTTAAGACCGCCCTTAAATGCCCCCACAAGCTCCCGGCCCATAAAGAGTCGGTCCAGGAGGATCGCCAGCGCCGCCACCTCTGAATGGGGCTGATTGCCCACTGCCACATTCCAGTCCGCCAGATTATACATCTCTGCCGGAACCTTCTCTGCGCCAACTGCCACTAGGACATTCTCACATTCGCGAATCTCGTCGATCACATCTGGCAGGTTGGAGCCGTACATGGTGAGGTGAACCACCTTTCCTCCCGCCTCCTTCCAGCGCACAGCTTCGCCCTTCCAGGATATCCCCGATTTTAGACGAAAGCTGCCACCCCAGCGCTCCGCCACATCTGCCAGGCTCTCTTCCACATGAGGGTCGCTCCCGGAGAGGAGCATCTCTTCCGCCCCGAAGGCCCTGGCCACCAGGCCAACATGTGTGGTGATCCGCTTGTCTCTCTCTGGCCGGTGACCGATGCGCAAAACCACGACTCGCATGCACGCGGGAGGGCTGGCATCTTATTTAGTCTTATTTGGCCTCTTTTTTTGAAAGCTTTAGCCGAACCCCCTGCAAAATAGCTAAATTCCTGTTGTGCGTCAACCTCAAAGATGAACCTGTGCGAGAGTTGCCGAGGCAAGGGCTACCTGGTGGTAGGAGAGGAGCCCTGTCCCAACTGCGATGGCAGCGGAAAGACCGAGTCCATCTCCCTGGGAGAGGCATCGGATACGGATATGAAGGAGCTTATTGAAAGCGGCTCCACGAAATGCAGCGCATGCCATGGATCGGGCAAGATGCCAGTTACAGAGAGTTGCCCTGCCTGCGAGAGTCCGGGGCGTGATTACCTGTGTGTCGTGTGCAGGGCCAAGCTTTCAAGCAAAACGGAGCTATGTGAGAACTGTGCCAAAAAGCCGCTTGTGCATATTCTGGACCCGGCATGCGATGTTAAAGATATCTTGATCGGAGAGATTTATCAGGGAAAGGTCAATGGCTTGGCCAACTTTGGCGCCTTTGTGGATCTATCCGAGAGTGTGAGGGGGCTTGCCCATAACAAATACCTGAAGAGCAAGCCGGAAGTAGGCGACAGCATCTTCGTCACGGTGCGAAATATTCTTGCTAACGGCAACATCGAGCTGGAGCCGACCGAGCTGAAGGAGTACAACACTTTTGAGGTGGAAAAGGAGCTTCCTCTATCCAAGACCGCGGACCTGCAAAAGCTGGTAGGAAAGCAGATCCTGATCAAGGGGGAGGTCGTCCAGGTCAAGCAGACGGGAGGCCCTACCATCTTCACCATCGCGGACGACAGTGGGCTGGTCTTTTGTGCTGCCTTTGAGCGGGCCGGAGTGCGGGCCTATGCCGATATCGACAGCGAGATGATGGTGCGGGTCATTGGCGAGGCGAGCCTGCGCAACAACCAGGTTCAGGTGGAGATCAAGTCCATGAAGCGCCTCTGGGGCGGTGAGGCGTCCCGCGTCAAGGAACTGATTGAACAGGCAATTGACAGGCGTGCCGAGCCCTCAGATATCGAATTTCTGGTAAAAAGCGAGATCATGACCCGGTTATTGCCGGCCATGAAGCAAGTGGCCAAGGAGATTCGCCGGGCGGTACTCAAGTCCCAACCCATTGTAGTGCGCCATCATGCCGATGCCGACGGCATCACTGCGGCAGTAGCCATCGAGATGGCGATTTTGCCGCTCATCACGGAGGTAGGCGGGCCCGATGCCGAGTACCACAACTACCGACGTGCCCCCAGCAAAGCGCCTTTTTACGAGCTGGAGGATGTGACCAAGGATCTGACCTATGCCCTGGAGGATCAGACCCGGCACGGCCAGAAGATGCCACTCATCGTTTTAATGGACAATGGCTCCACTGAAGAAGATGTTCCGGCCATGCGCCAAGCCCAGGTCTACGGCCTGGAGATGCTGGTCGTCGATCACCATCATCCCCACAAGATCGTGGACCAGTTCCTCATCGCTCACGTTAATCCGGCACATCAGGGGGGCGACTTCGGCCTGACTACTGGCATGCTGGCCACGGAGATCGCACGCATGATTTATCCTCCGGTGGAGAGCAAGATCAAGCACTTTCCTGCAGTCTCCGCGATAGGCGACAGAAGTGAAGCGCTGGAGGCAACAGCCTACATCAAGCTGGTCGAGGACAAGTACAGCCGAGAGGATCTCAAGAAGGTCGCTCTGGCTCTGGACTACGAGGCATTTTGGCAGCGCTTCAATGACGGCCGGGGGCTGATAAACGACATTTTATGCCTGGGCCGACTGGACCGGCACCAGCGGATTGTGGAGCTTTTATGCGAGCAGGCCAATGCCGCCATTGATGAGCAGCTGCGTGCCAGCATGGGCAATGTGAAGAGCACGCGGCTCCCTAATGGCATCGTCATGAATGTGCTGGATGTGGAAAACTTCGCCCACAAGTTCACATTCCCGCCACCTGGCAAGACCTCTGGCGAGGTGCACGACCGATTGTGCAAGAAGTTTGCGGGCAAGCCAGTGGTGACCATCGGCTACGGTCCGGACTTCGCAGTGCTGCGCAGTAAGGCCGTAAAAATGAACATCCCTAGAATGGTCAAAGAGCTGATGGAGGAGATTCCCAATGGCGGCGTCTCCGGAGGCGGACATCTGGTCGTCGGATCAATCAAGTTTGTGGGCGGTATGAGAAAGGATGTGCTGGCAAAGCTCGCGGAGAAGATCGCAGCCTGCGGGGTAGACGAGATGGCACCGACAAAAAGCGAATAGACGACGGGACAAGTAGGTCGTCTTTTTCTTTATTTATAGTCCTTAGCTAAATTTTTTAGAGTATTCCGATTAACCTCAAATTAATGGTTCCCATAATGAACTTTGTCCATAATTCCGATACGTACGATCTGATTAGGCCTTAAGGGATGGCCCCTTGTGGTTTTTCTCATGGCAGCATCGTACCCTTTTGTCTTCGCACCGAAATGTCTCTTATCAGCATAGCGGACTTCGCCTTCATTAGTCAAATCCACCTAACTATCGTGGACTTTAGCAGTTGTAACCTCGATTCTGCGAATCAGGCCAAAATCCTCATCCATGACACCATGAAGCTTGTATCCGAAATAGGATTTTGTTCCATCCTTCCCCCAGATTCCACCCTTGCTCCGCCGAGTCTTGGCATCTTCTCCACGTGGTGTATCACTCTGGGCATGACCAGGATCTGAAGTTATGAAAGATGCATCCGGCATTATTCCCTTCTTCACTCTGAGTTTCATGGCATCAAACTGTTTTTGCAGCTCGTTTCAAACTTCCTTGTCTACTCTGCTATCAGTAAGGCGCTCTCTGAATTTCCATATCGTAGTGAAATCGGGAACGACTTCTGTTGTTCCCAAAAACATCCTGAATGAAATGCAATCAGCCAATTCTCTTTCAAACTGCTTATCTGAACGGCTGCAAAGCTGCTGAATGAATAAACGTCTAAGCATCACGATAACATCAATATTAGGGCGTCCACAGCGCTCAGTGTTATTGCAGAACAATATGTCTAGTTTCGGTCTGAAATCGTCCCAATTTATTCTGTTCCCGATCTCTATCAATCTGGCTCCCAATTCTTCGATTCGTTCATCCTCATGGCGAATAGCAAAGTCGGTCAGGTTTCTCATGATAAATTATATCGTATAAATATTAATTATAAATTATGATTTAATAAGGTTTTTCGGAATCCTCTAATCGGATTTCAATCAAACTTGCTACCGGTAACAGATTTTACCAGTCCGTATATTGCCTCGTTTACGGGAACCTCTATTTTATGCTTTTTTGCCAGGCGAATGATGTAGCCGTTTATGGAATCAATCTCCGTTATTCTTCCGTTTAAAACATCCTGAAGCATGCTGGAAGTATTTACGGAGGTCATCTCGGCTACAGAATAGATGACTTCAAGAACGCTTTTTTCATTCTTGTCTATGCCTTCCGTTGCGGCAACGTTCACTGCTTCTCTGATCGCGCCTTCCACCGTGTTTTTGAGTGCAGGGGATAAAACAATTCCGTTCTCCCGGCGGGTCAACGCGGTTATTGGGTTAATCACGACGTTGACGAAGAGCTTGTCGTATTGGTGCTCCTTAAAATTCTGGGCAAATTCAATCTCAAAGCCCTTCTCCAAAAACCTCTCCCTTAGAAAATTTTTCTTATCCACGCTCATTTTTTCCTCAAAAATGGTCTTTCCCATTCCCTTCAGCTCCACCAAGCCCTCCTCTGAGAACTTGACACCCAGGGAGGTGACACCTTCGAATACTTGAGACACGGGCAGATCCTGCTTAGCAAAGGCTTCCCGGTTTCCCATGCCGTTCATCAATAGTATGAAGTGGGCTTTCTTCAGTCTCCATTGCAGCAGGCCGGATTGGACAAGTTCCTTGCATACCGCAGACAGCGAATATGTCTTAACGCATACTATTACGATCTCTGGATAAAAATCGGATGCTTTTAGATCTTCCAGGCATTTAAAGCAGTGTTTGAACTGCACAAGCTTTCTGCCCTCTGGGAAATTTATCTGCAGGCCACGATCTTTTATTCTATTTATATGGGCCTCCCTTCCTAGGAGAGCCACGTTCTCTATTATTCCACCCACTGCATGGGGGGCTTCTGAGAGAAGGTGCCCCATGAAAGAGCCAATAGCTCCCGCACCATAGATCAAGACGTCTGCCATTTCATTCATCAATCATTTTCCCTTATAAAAATTCTTTTCGTAGCGTCAGGCTGATTATGCAGCATATCCTAAAAGATTTTCTGCGGCGAGGGAAAAAGAGATGAAAGACAGGAAACTCCTGGGGGAATTTAAGAAAATCCATCCTGAAAAGTTCGCATCAGAAGATGAGATATTCTCCCATATCCATGCTGGTGACCGCATCTTCATCGGCACGGGCTGCGGCGAGCCACAGTATCTGGTCTCCGCACTGGTCAACTACGTCAAGAACCATCCCAAAGCATTCTTCGATGCCGAGCTGATCCACGTCTGGACTTTGGGAGTCGCGCCCTACACCGATGAAAAATTGCAGGAAAACTTCCGGCTCGACTCCTTCTTCGTGGGCGACAGCACCAGAAATGCCGTCAACCGCGGCGCAGCGGACTACACACCCGTCTTCCTCTCTTCTGTTCCAGATCTTTTTCGATCGGAACTGATACCCGTGGACGTAGCCCTGATTCAGACTTCTCTTCCTGATAAACATGGCTATTTGAGTCTGGGAATAAGCGTGGATGTGGTCGAATCAGCCGTGAAAATGGCCGAGCTGGTGGTGGCTCAAGTCAATATGCATATGCCTCGTACCCAGGGTGATGGATTCATAAATATAAAATCCATAGATTTCCTTCTACCCCATGACGAGCCGCTGCTGGAGTATTCCGCCAAGGCGCCTAACAATATTGTGCAGAGCATCGGAAGATATGTGGCCCGCATCATCGAAGACGGCTCGACCATTCAGGTGGGCTACGGCCTGATCCCGGATGCGGTGGTGCCAAATTTGGTGGATAAAAAGGATCTGGGTGTTCACACTGAACTGCTCAGCGACGGAATCGTCAATCTCATGAAAAAAGGGGTCGTCACCAATCGCAAAAAGACCCACAATCCCGGAAAGACTGTTGCCTCCTTTTGCATGGGCAGCAAGGAGACCTATGATTTCCTGGACGAGAACCCTGCGGTGGAATTCAAAAGGATCGATTACACTAACCATCCCATCATAATCGCCAGAAACCATCTCATGACCGCCATCAACAGTGCCATGGAAGTCGATCTGACAGGCCAGGCTACGGCAGAGTCACTGGGCGGCACTTTCTACAGTGGAATCGGCGGACAGGCGGATTTTATGCGCGGGGCAGTGCTGGCACCAGGAGGAAAGACCATTCTCGCCCTGCCCTCCACAGCTCTAGATGAAAGCGTCTCCCGAATTGTTCCTGCACTGCAGGAGGGGGCAGGAGTCACTTTGAACCGGGGCGATGTTCGTTATGTGGTAACTGAGTATGGAATTGCCTATCTGCACGGCAAGAACATTCGGGAGAGGGCTATGGATCTCATTGCCATCGCTCATCCCAAATTCCGACCCTGGCTGATGGAAACGGCTAGGAAGAAAGCTCTCATCTACAAAGATCAGATCTTCATTCCGGGAGATAAGGGAATATATCCAGAGGAGCTCGAGATCTACAGGACAACTACAAAAGGGCTCGACCTGTTCCTGCGGCCGGCCAAGATCACAGATGAATCAATGCTAAAGGACTTCTTCTATAACCTATCTATGGACAGCATGTACAAGCGCTTCTTCTCGGCTCGAAAGGATATGCCTCACAAGAGGCTACAGGATTTCGTAGCTGTGGACTGGAGTCGGAATATGGAGATTTTGGCAATTATTGCCAAGGCCAATATGGAGACGATCATTGGCCTTGGTCAGTATGAGCTCAACTCGGACATGCACACGGCAGAGGTCGCCCTGGTGGTGGGGGATAAATTCCAGGGACAGGGTGTGGGCGAAGAGCTTCTCTCTTATTTGATCTACCTGGCGAAAAGGCGGGGCTTGCTCGGATTTTCGGGAGAGGTATTGGTGGAGAACAAATCCATGGTGCATCTCTTTGAGAAGATGGGATTTGATACTGAGATGAGAAGCGAAGAAGGGGTTTACGAGATGCGTATGTGGTTCAGGAATAAGGGTGAGAGAGGATAGAGTAGGAGGAAGTGCAGAGACGTTCCCACTAAGAGTGCCGCAACCATCCGAAGTGCCACGGATTTCAGGGTTCCAGAGACGCCCAGCTCCCTCAGCATCACCATGAAGGTGGCCACACAGGGAAAATACATGGCCAGCACTACAGAGGCAACCACCAACTGCGTAGCCGTCATATCCAGAGGCGCGAACATGCCGATCCCCACATCCTTTCTCAAAAAACCGATGATCAATGCAGTGGATGCATCGCTTGGCAGCCCTAAAAGGCCGGAGACGACAGGCCGGAGTGCCTCGCCGATCAGGCGCATCAAACCGGAGAGGTAAAAGAAATTCATCACAATCATGCCCAACGCAATGTAAGGCACTGCTTCTTTTAAAAATTCGCGAATGCGAATGAAGGTCTTCTTGAAGAGCGAGCTCAAGTTTGGCATGCGATAGGGTGGGATCTCCAAAAAAATCTCAGGAGACTCTCCGCCAATAAACCTGTGCAGCAGGAAACCTGTGACTGCGAAAGTGGTGAAGAGGGAGAGATACACTGCAAAAATGTATCTCAGGCCATATGGTGCCAGCATGCCGAAGATCATGGCAGATTGCGAGGCGCAGGGGATGGCCATAGTCATGAGCGTGGCAGCCAGATATCTCTGTTTTGGCGACTCAAGAATTCGCACTGAGAGGACGGCAGGCACGCTGCAGCCCATGCCAAGGACGCAGGGCAGGATGGCGGCCCCGTGCAGGCCTATTCTGTGCATGAAAGCGTCCAGAATGATGCTAAGCCTTGGAAGGTAGCCTATGTCCTCCAGGACGCCTAGCACCAGGTAAAAGGGGATCAAGAAGGGCAGGACCACGCCTAACGGGATATAGAGGCCGGTGGTAAGAATGCCAAAGGACTTGAGCAGCTCTGGAGAGATCCCGATAAGGATGTCACGAAGCAGTGGCGAGCTGATGTGGCTTTCTACGACGCTGCCTATCAACTGAGAGTAGGCGAAGAATATCGGATCGGTGATTCTATCTTGCAGCAGCTCTCCTGCTTTGATCACCAGGCTGAAGGAGAAATAGAGCACCAGTACAGCTATGGGAATTCCAGTCAGCGGCTTGATGGAGATATCCTCAAGCCGGTCGAAAAAGAGGGGTGGCGGTGCATGACTTTTTGCGTCCTGGCTGCGATCTCGCCGATGCGAGCCCATCTCTGATCCGGGGAGGCAAAGTGCATGACGGGTGGAGTCTTCGCCCTGGCCAGGGCCGCCACCAGATCTCGAATGCCCTGGCCACTCACTGCCACGGTGGGTACTACTGGGACACCTAATTCTTTCTCCAGGGCCGGCACATCGATATCGATGCCCTTTCTGGTTGCAGCGTCCCAGAGGTTGAGGGCGACAACGGTAGGTAGGCCCCACTCCAGGATCTGCAATGTGAGGCTCAGGTTTCTCTCCAGATTGGTGGCATCGATGACGTTCACAACCACATCAGCGCCCTTCGAAAAAATCTTGCGGCTGACCTCCTCCACCCGCGATGTGGGATCAAGGGAGTAGACGCCTGGAGCATCCACTAGAGTTGCCATCTGCTCGCCCACTTTCATGCGTCCTTCAGTGTACTCAACTGTGGTTCCGGGGTAGTTGGCTGAGATGACCTCGATCCCGGTGAGGCGAGAGAAGATGACGCTCTTTCCCACATTGGGGTTTCCCATGAGGAGGATCTTCAATGTCGAAAGTTGGTGTTTCATATCCACGAATCTTTTTTGGCTAGAAGGGTATTGAGAAGTGTATATCTATTTTAGCACGACTCTTTGGGCGATCAGGATTTTTTGGAATTCAATGCCTTCAATTAAGCCTCCGCTTTTTTATGAGTGGGTGGTCGTCTCCCAGGAATTTCTGCCGAATTTTGAGAGATCGCTCGGAGCATCTTTTTGCGCCCTTCGGATCACCCAGAGCTTGCAGCACCAATCCGAGGTTGTTGACATCAATGGCCACGCTGGGACGCTCTATGCCTAAGGTCTTCTCGTCGATCTTCAGAGCCCGCCCGCCGCCGCTTTTAGCGTCATTAAAATCTGCGAAATGACGCTGATAGCCGCCAACGTTATTCAAAATCGCTGTAATAATCTCTGGTGCTACACCGAGCTCCTCACCATATATGGCGCAAGCCAGAGCATGAAGCAACAACAGCGCGCACTTTCCCCAGCTTTTCTGGCTATTTTCATCAAACTGGAATTCGCCGTTCAGCAAATTCAGGGAAGCTGCAGACCACTTTTTTTGCTCTTTCTCTGCCATCTCGCTACGCAGCATCGCCTGCACGAGTTGATGCATGGAAAAGCTATCTCCGTCTCCAGTGATAAGCGAGTAGAGTCTCAGCTCTGCCATTGCAGAGTCGTGCTCAATCTCGCCTGCGGCTGCAAAGACCAGGGTCTCTGGAAAGTGCTCTGTACCTTCTGCGATCAATGATCTTGGAATATCGTCGAGCGCAAGAAAGGAGCAAAGGACGAGAAGATCAACACCTGTTTGCGACTTTGATTTTAATGCTTGAAAAGAGAGATTCCATGTTGCGGCAACGGTATCGGGATAGTCGGCTGGCTTGCCGCATTTGAGCAGCTCCGCTCTGTATTTTCGGAATCGTGCAAGATAATCGGATAGTGTCATTCTTGTATCTTGAATGTAAACTCCTGCCTGCTCCAGTGCCAGAGTCGATCTTCCGGTCTCCTTGACCAGGGCTTCCGCCGAGCCCCGATCATCTTGGTTGGTTCGCCTGATAATGAAGTCGACGGCTTATTCAGGCTCGAAAATCTCAACCGGCCACAAGCCAGCCACGCTTCCCCAAATTAGTCTTGAAGATAAAGCACTTATGCAAGGGAGCTTAGGTCAATTGATATATATATATATATTAATAATATTACTATAATTGAATTTAACTCGGCCAAATAATTTACATAACTTATATTTATCATGTAACTTGAGACACAAAGTTCAAATAGCATTAGGATAAATCACTATTAAAAAAATTAGTTATAAATAAAGGGAGGCAAGAGATTAGGGCCTTCTTCAACTGTCTCAGGGATGGTTGCAGCGTTTCCGAAATCCTGCTTGAATCAATTGGATTAAGGGGGAGTATAAAATGTCAATGTTGATACCTATCGGCATAGTAATGCTAAGTGGCGCAGTAGGAGGAATTGTCAATGCACTGGTGAGCGACAACGGCTTTGTCAGGCCCAGTGAGGAGACTGCGGGCAATGTCACAATAATTCGCCCCGGCTTTGCAGGCAACATAATTCTGGGATCTGTTGCCGCCTTCATCTCCTGGGGCCTTTACGGAGCCTTCAGCAATGTGGTTATCTGGGGTGCGACCTCTGGACTAGGAACGGAGGAAATAACCGTATCCATCTCATCCATTGCCGGCGCAGTCCTGGTGGGAATAGGCGGAGCGCGCTGGCTGACCAATGAGGTTGACAAGAAGCTGCTACGAACAGCGGCGGCCACAGCTGCTGCCTCTAAGGCTTCCTTTGACGATTCCCAGAGAATTGCCACTGCCACCCCTGCCCAGGCCTTTAACATCGCCAAGAAGATGTACCAGCAATGAGAGATCCGCGCAGCAAATGCACCATTACGATCACAGAGTGCATGCGGGCAATGCAGGCGATGTCTGGAAGCATTTCCTACTGCTGGAGGCGGAAGATTGCCTCCTCAACCCCGACGGCAGCCTGATCTATGCAGAAAGTCATGCAGGACGCCCCGAATACGTCCCGAGAGCGCCCGGTGAATGGGAGGGCGGAATAGGCAAGATCCGGCTGCTTCTGCCTTTCTTCAGAAATTTTTGCTATTTTGATATATTGGCCGATTTGAATCCCTTGATTCATACAGGATCCGCCCGCCTCATCTATGAGCCGGCGAAGAGAAAAGGAGGAAAATTAGAGGTTGATGTTTGGGACATTGATCCGTCTGTCGCAAGCTCATGGGAGGTCTTATCTCAAGCATTAGAGTCCTCCGGGTCTTATCAGCCGGCCAAAATAATCTTTCATCAAGGGGACGGCTTTGCCGAAGTGCTGTCTTGGCTAGACAGATACCCGTCAGGGCTCCCTTTCATCGATCCCAACGATGTTTGCCTCGCAAGAAAATTACTACAAAGAAAGAGCGGGGGGATTGTACTGAAGACCACGCCGGATGGATCGCATGCATTCTATCTGCAATTTGCCGAGGCTGGGCTTGAGGACTGTATGTAGAACGGGGCAGTCGTGGCTTTTGCCGGCACGGAAAGCGAGCAGTTTGATCTCATTCTCTGCCATATACACCGGCAAAAAGAAAAATTTTTCAGAGTATTTAAATTGAAATAAGCGGGCGATCGTTAAGTTTATCCGCTTTCTGGAGGGATTTATTCGCATAAGGGGATCGCTACTGCGCAAAGTCTGCAGGCTCACTCTCTCATTGCTACTCGTTTTACTGATTTACGCCTCGTCTTTATGTTGCTGATGAGCTTTGATGGCCAGAATCCGAATGTGAACATTGCCACGGCCGTCTACTGGTTGGTGACCATGACCACGCTAGGCTATGGTGATATCGTCTTCAAAGCGAAGCATGGTACCTTTTTACTATCTTTGTCTCACTCTCCGGGATCGCTATTCTCTGGGCGGTAGTGGTTCCATTTGACATAACACCCATCCTGGAGCGCATGATCCGTGCCGCTCCCACTTCTGCCTCGGTGAAGATGAATGGCCACATAATTATTTCCGTATGCAATTCCCTGGTGGAGACCTTAGCTGAGAGATTTTCTTTGCTGAAGGCACCTTCTTTGGTCATCGAGTGGTCGGAGAGCGTGGCTAAAAGCATCTACAAAAATTATCCCGTGCTTGGGGGAGATCCTTCTTTTGCGGAGGTGCTGAGAAGAGCAAGCATCAGCTCTGCCAGACTCATCATAGCCAACGAAAACGACGAACTGAATGCCGAGATCATTTTAACATTGCGAGATATCTCGGATATTGAGACCATAGTTCTGGTAAATGATCTGACCAGATTCAGGCCCCTTAGGTATACGGAAGCCTCCCGCATCATTTCGCCTAAAACCCTGCTTGGAACCTTCATCGCTCAGATCACCTCTCTGCCTATAAGAAATGTATTTTCGGGATCTATTCAGTTCTTTGGCGATCTTTTCTTGGTGAAGCTGCCCATCTATCTGGATACAGAGCTGATCAGAGAAAAACTGGAGGAAATAGGGACCAAGAACACGGGCGCATGCATCGTGGGCATCTGGCAGAGAGGCGTCTTTCACCCCCAGCCTCGGGCAAGAGGAGACCATGCGCTCTAACTCTGTGCGAATGGCGGTGGGAAACATGGAGCAGCTATCTGCCATCAGGGGTCTCACTTTAGGCCCTCGCGGAGAAGGTCATCAAATAATCCTGGGATTAGAGAATGTGGGAAAGAGCGTGGCTACCGTGCTTTCCGGCCACGGAATAAACCCAATGATCATGGACAGGCGCATTTAAAGGGTATCGATTTTTCGCATACATCAGGCGATTCAACGACAGAGGTCGATCTGCTGAAAGCGAGAATCAAGGTGGCTGTGGGGGGTTGATCATGTTCAACTTGGACTCTGATGCAATCTATGCACTCCTCTCGCCAAAAACCTCAATTCCAATGCCTTTTTGGTGGTTCGAGCCAATCACCTCAGGTCCACCGAAATGATCTATCGGGTAGGGCGAATTATGTCGCATCCGTGCCAATCGTTGTTAGTCACATGCTCCCAGGATCATTCAGGGAGAAGAGGAGAAGCTAGATATACTCTATTAGGATCTGGAACTGAAGATATTCCATGTAAGCAAGAACTCCCACCTAGCTGGAAGGGTCCTAGAGGAGCTGGATCTGCTGCAGAGGTTCGGCTGCCGTGCGGTAGCCCTGGAGCGGATGAGACAGGCCATGGCTGTGCCGGACACAAAGACGGTAGTAGAAGGAGGTGCCATGTCACATAATTATCATAATATCATTTATTTGAGCTAAAAATTCATTATTTAGTTTAACATAATTGTCTATATGCTAATAAACATATTTTACAAAATGAATGCTTTTTTAACCTCTGAACTCATTTCCTCGGGTGAAGCTGCCCTAACAGTCTCACCAAATATACACGCTTGACCGATGAGAAGAGTCCTTTAACTGCCAACCGTCTCCCATACTGATGCATTCGCCTCCAACATTTGTATCCCATTTTTTGGTATTCCGGAACAGCCATTGACTTGGCGGATTCTTTGCCTACAACTGTGTTCTCTCTTATCTTAATGCCAGGACAATCTGCGCTGTTCGATTTCATAAATTCAAATGCGTCATTTATGTCATATGCGCCGTCCGCCAACGCATCCTCAAAATCGACGTCTTTCAACAAAGGGCGTAATACCTCGCTATCCGAGATATTTTTTTTGGTAACTTCAAGAGAGAGCAACCTCGTTGATTCAACATCAATCGCCACATGAACCTTAGGCCATCCTCTTCGCTACGTTCCATATTTCTCGCGCATCAAGTCCCTCGATTTGTTACCTTTATCCCAATCAAATCAACTGCATCGTTCTATGGTATATCTATTCCAAGATCCTGCTTAAAGATACGCTTATGAAGTGTAGTATAATCAGCGGCCAATAATTCTAGTTTGTAGGCGAAAATTCGCTCAATGAAGCCTTCGAGCTGACGATATGGCATTCGGAAAAAGGAATATATTATTGATGTATATGTAATAAATGTTTTTTTGATATTTATAGGGAGCGCCTCTTTTCCGCGTATTCATTTCAACTCGTGCCCAAAAATTCTTCACGCAACTCAAACCGAGATAGAATTCACCTCTTCAAACGAGTTTGGCATTATATTCTAGCCAAGCTCTATTTATCTATATCGATCATGATAGTAACTTTATATTTTATTATATAAGTTTATGCGACACAGCGCCTTGAAGTGGAACAACATGCATTATCTTGAGTAGATCTAATGCAAAGGGGAGTGTTTTCCATAAAAACGTGATTAACTGGAAAGAGGGAGAATACATGAACATAACTTCAAAAATATTTTGATTTAAGTTCTCTTATTAAGTTCTCCTATTTCCCCATCTCCTTCTTTAACTGCTCCATCATCGCGTGAGCTACCTCGTAATGAGCATCCTGTGGCATCGGCTCCTTGCTCACCGCCCTCTGGGCCTCCTCGGGTATCCTGCAATCTTTCGCAAGCTGACGACCTGTCTCTTTCGCAGCCAGGAATATGTCCTCCACCAATCTTGTCTCCCCCTGCGTTGAGCATCTCCTTCACACCCTCAGCCATGGGTCGCAGCGGTGCGCCCGCAACCCCGAAGTTCCCCGTGGGCCTATCATAAATAGCCTTCATCTGCGCCGGGAGCAGATCGAACATGGACAGCTTCCAGGTTCCGCAGGTGGAGACTAGAACCGCCTTCTGTTTCTTAGATATCCGTTTTCCCATCACGTGAAGCGGCAATTGTCTATCCATAAGGTTCTTGAGTGGTCCGGTAATGCCGGCATAATACGCAGGGATTGCCTAGACGATGATGTCGGCCTCCTTGAGCTTGTGGAAGAGCATCTACATGTCGTCATTCTGGCCACACGCGCCAGGATTTTAAGACCAGCAGCTTAGGTCTTTGTTGCAAGGCCCGATCTTCAACTTTTTCGTGTGGAATACCTCAACGCTTGCATCTGCTCCCTTCATTCCTTTCAGGAAGAGAGGTCAGGATCATAGCTGTGTTTCCCTCGTACATGTGCGAACTGCCGTTGATGGCTAGAACATTCATAGGCGTATCTTCATGATTTATTATCCAGGATGATCGTAACTGCATATTTATCTATTCCAACTTAATTGCCCTCCACAACATGGCTGGCGTTCTTGAAGCAATAAGAGATGAGCTAGACGATAAGCCTTTGGAAAAGCTTAGTATGGATAAAACAGAGCGCAATGGATCTCATGAAAGCGTTTGATGAATAAGAAGGAGGGAGGCAAAAGTCTGTGAAGTAGGAGGGAAAAAGACTTCGACTTTTGCCATGTACTACATACGTTAATTGCCGAGATAAAAGCTTTTCGGCCCAGACTAAAAATATTGGATCCACACCAATAAAATAATCGATAGAATGAGATAGCGAGACGCAGGCAGGCCAATGCTGAAATCCACAGCACCCTTTTAGGAGGAGCCAATCACCAAAATGATGGCCTGACACTGCCCAACGCTCGACATTAAGCTGGGATCGAAGGCGGCAGAGCGCTGGAATACCACGCAGCGTCCGTTTTACAGGAACCATTTTCTCATGGGGCCTCTCGCCGTCGATTTGTGCCGCTTCATGTCCCGATCGTGTATTAGCGTGATATATTTCGGCTGATTACTGCACTAATTACAGCGCGCAACTTTTTCCAAGGCCGCGAAGTTTTAGTCTCACAGGCTCGTAGCCAAATGCAACGCCACGAAGGCATGCATCTCCTGCACCAAGGGAATATCCCCCTTGTCACCAGAGCATTATCGGATACGTTAAGCCCACGACACGCCCACCACCCTATTCAATTGCATGAAGCGGCAACTACATACATGATCATTATGTTATTTGTAATTGGCGGTCGAAAATCGCCAGGACGGGAAAATTGACCAATAATGTAGCCTATCCGGTCAGCGTCTCGTTGTGTCTTATTCTCTGCATTTAAAACTCCATCAGACTCCTCTGCGCCGGCTCTGCCAGCTGCTGGGCCTCCGCCCTGTCTCCGCAGATGAAGCTCTCCTCAGCCCACACTGAGCGGGCCATCCAGATCTCCTCCAGCTCGAAGCTGAACGGTCGAGTTAAAAGTAGGATCTCGAAGTGATTTTCCAGATATTCTCCAGAGAAGAGATAGTAATCGTCCACCTGGCTGTAGTCCAAAACAGCCTCTTTGAGAAGCTTACCGATCATGTCTTCCGAGGCGGTGATCGACCAGCGGGTGGGAACCAGCTTTCTCCTCTTGCCCAATAGTCCCAAGCTGAGCATGCGAGAGATGTGATCCGTGCCAATGCCAGAGGTATAAAGCTCGGCAACGGCTGCGACCGCGCTCGCATCCCCGTCCTCAACCATCTGGTTCACCTTCCAGGGAATGAGCGGATTGGTGGTGATCTGCGTCCCTTTCAGCTCGCCAGTCTGCCCCATGGGAGGAGAGCACTTCATCAAACTGCATTCTCACTTGTGGCGGCCTGTAAAATGAGACCTCGGTTCCCACTGCCGCCGCGGACATGGCGATCTGCTGCATGGCCCCAAGCAACCTTCCCGGCTTCTCTGCCTCATTTATTACTATTTTGCTCTCGGAGCGGACCAGAGCGGAGCGTGTGGCTATGATCTCTCCGATGTCTATTCCGAGAGCGAGCAGCTGCCCTGGGTTGCCCCCCGCGACAACCATGGGTCCGGCTCCTACCAACAGATAAGCCATGCCTGCCCACGAAGACCTCGGGCGGGGACATGCTCTCCAGGCTGCCGCCGATGCGGGGCAGGGCCGCAGTCTCCTCCAGCCTTCGTAGTATGGGGCAAACGAGCCGGCCGCACAGCCCTCGGCCTTCGCAGGTGATGCATTTCATCTTTAATCTTTATGTGGCAAGGCCCTTATAGGATATATCACTATTATCATCTCGATGACTGACAGGTTGATCCCGACTATAGCTCAGGACGTCAAGACCGGCGAGGTGCTCATGCTGGCCTACATGAACGACGAGGCACTGGCCAAGACCCGCGAGACTGGCAAGGCCCACTACTGGTCTCGCTCACGAAAGAAGCTCTGGCTGAAGGGGGAGTCCTCAGGTCACGTTCAACTGGTCAAGGATATCAGGATCGACTGCGACGAGGATGCGATTCTGCTGCTCATCGAGCAGAAGGGCGGGGCGTGTCATACCGGATATAGGTCCTGCTTTTATCGCAACCTGGATGGCAAAATTGTGGGTGAGAAGGTCTTTGATCCCGAGGATGTCTATTGATGGAAGGGGCAGACAGAGTTGGAAAGTCCGGCGGCAAATCCTACCTGCTTTATAAAAGCCCTATGCTCAGGGCCTGGGCCAGCGTGCGAGGAACACGCGTGAAAGTCGATGCCTGCGGTCCTCTGGCCCATCTGCCTCCCATCAAGTCCGCCCTGCGAATGTTTGACGGGCAGCTTCCTGCCTACGCAGACTCTGAAAAACTCTGCCTGTCTACATGGGCACCGCCCATCTCCGGCCGAGCTTTTTCCCGGTTGGCCGACAGCCGGCTGCGGGCCCTTTTGGGCAGGCGTACCCCAGACCAGGTGACCATCTCCATCACCGAGGAGTGCCCCAACCGCTGCGCTCACTGTGCTCTGCCAAATTCCGGAAACAAACTCTGCCTTTCATCCCGCACTGTGAAAGACATCATCTGCCAGATTCTGGACATGGGAACCACGTTGGTCATATTCGATGGTGGTGAACCTGCCCTCTACCGGGAGCTACTGGATCTTGTGGCATCGGTGGACGATCGAGCCATATCCACTCTCTTCACTTCAGGAGCAGGCTTTACTGCGACACTCGCACGCAGGCTGAAGGAGGCGGGACTTTATGCAGTAAACGTCAGCCTGGACAGCCCCATCGAAGCAGAACATGATGCCATGCGCGGACGGGAGGGCATCTTTTCCGAGGCCATGCAGACGGTGCGCTTCGCCCGACAAGCCGGTCTGCTGGTGGACCTCTATGTGGTCTTGCGCCGGGAGAACATGTCTCACCTGCAAGGATTTCACGAGCTTGCTCGTCGCATGGGCGCGCACGAGCTGACGTTCTTTGAGGTGGTCTGTACAGGCCGCTGGTCGGAGCGGCAGAACATCGCTCTCACGCAGGAAGATCACGCCCGACTTGCGGATTTTGTCCGAAACGCCGGAGCACCCCGCATATTCTCCGTTCCCGAGGCCTACAAGAGCTTTGGCTGCTTTGCTGCCACCAGCTGGATGCACATAATGCCCGCAGGAGAGGTCTATCCCTGCCCCTGCTATCCCGAGTCATGGGGCAGCATCTTTGCTGAGCCCATCAAAAAAATCTGGCGGAGAATGGGTTCATTTCCCTACAAAAAAAGCAAAGTATGTCCTATGCGAAAATAAGGCGTTTTTATTCCCATTTTAAGCTGAATTGCTCTGCAATGCAGCGTTTAAAATCCGATTCAAATTAAATTAATTTTTTTTGATGAAGTCTCGATCAATAAATCTATATAGGGCATTAATCATGAACAACGTTGATCTAATTATGGATTTAACACCTGTTCAAAGAGACATCTTAACCGCATTGATCAACATTCATCGTGTTGAAGGACGAGCTGTGAAGGGCGAGGAGATTGCCGAGCTGATAGACAGAAATCCCGGCACCATCCGAAATCAGATGCAGTCCCTCAAAGCCTTGAACTTAGTGGAAGGCGTGCCCGGCCCAAAGGGCGGGTACAGGGCTACGGGCGCAGCCTACGAGGCGCTCAATATTGAGGCCACGGGGGATGTCGTAACAGTCCCTGTGATGCGTAATAGCGTTGTGATGGAGGGCACAACAGTCAGCGAGATCGTATTCAACAAGGTCATGCATTCTCAGCAATGTGACGGCGTGGTGCGCATCATAGGCAACATCAGGGACTTCAACGTGGGCGATAACATTGAGGTTGGGCCCACGCCCGTGAACAAGCTCTACATCAGGGGCACAGTAACTGGCAGGGACGACACAATGAGCCGCCTCATTTTCCATATCGATGAGATGATATCCGTGCCCAAGGTGTCAGTTAAAGGGATCGCCAGGCGCGCAGTGCACATACCGGCAAACGCCTCCTTACAAGAGGCTTCGCGCATACTTGTACATAATGGTGTCTCCGAGGCACTGGTGGACGAGAGCTCCCCTGGATTGATCAACATGACTGATATCGTCCGCACTGTGGCTGATGGCAAGACAAATCAGGGAGTCAGGGAGATCATGAACCGCGGCTTTTTGACAATCGACTCAGAGGAGCCTATCTACGAGGCAATCAAGATGCTGAGCAAGACTGGCGCCGGCCAGTTGGTCGTATCAGATCAAGGAGCACTTTGGGGCATCATCACTACCGGCGACCTGGTCAGGTCGCTCACCCCATCCTAATCTCAGTTCCAGTGTGCCCTCCCAGGGCACCTTTTCTCAAATTTTCGATTTTGCTGCCCAGAACGATTGCCGTGGGAATACAGCTTCTTTCGATGATCTTGGCGGCCAAGGGGTCGACTGGCGAGCGTGAGCCTGCCTTCATCTCAGTCTCCATTGCCAGACGCGCTAACGCGCTGTGGGTCATGCGCTCCAGCCTTTTCGCAGTCGGGTCCTTCTCAGGATCTGCGGTGTAAACGCCATCCACAGACGTGGCGACGATCATCTTGTCGGCATGCACGTACTCAGCCAAAAGAGCTGCGACGGCATCCGTGGTCTGGCCTGGGGCCACGCCGCCCATGACCACAATCCTGCCCTTCTGCGCAAGCCGGGCAGCTTCTGCATAGGTATCCGGGATCTCCTGAGGCGCGGCGTCGCCCAGAGCTGCCACGAGAAGCGCAGAGTTGAGCTTGGTCGCACCAATGCCGATGGTGTCGCAGAACATCTCGCTGGCGCCCAGGGCACGAGCTTTTTCGATGTACTCGCGGGCGATCTTGCCGCCGCCGACGACGACGAAGATCTGGTGCTCGGTTGCCAGCTCTTTCAGGGCCTGGGCATATTTACGCAGGCTTTCTGGGGTCCTTCCGGCCAGGATGGAACCACCTAGAGAATAGACGAATATCATTGAGAGAGAGCTAGTGGGATTTGAATAAAAAGGTTCCTTGGGATGGCTCAACTATTCCACTTGGCCAAAGCTTTGCGGACGGCCTCGGCTTGGGGCTTTCAATCTGCTCGAAGATCTTCAGGACGGTCTTGGCCAGATCGACTGCCTTTGCCCGCGGGCCCAAATTGTCCAACGATAGGCTCATGTTGAGAAATTGGATTCCTTCGCCCGCCGATCTCTCGTGATATCTTCGAGACCTGCTCATAGTACTCGATGACCTTGACTGGCTCGCCAAGAGATCTCGTGAGAAATTTTCAGTGCCTGCTCGTAGTACTCAATGGCCGTGCGCGTTTCGCCAAGACGGAAGTAAGTATTGCCCAGGTTACCCAGGTGGGCATCTTCTGTATTTTGATTTTTTGTCTTGCGAGCTGCAACGAGCACCGCCTCTAGCCGTTTAATATTTATGAGCGGATGCAGTCGCAGAATCAAGATGCTGCCTGCCCATGCAAAATTACTGCAAATCTCCTCCATTTCGTCGCTCCTAGATTTGTTCTCACTTGCCCACATTTGCCCGGATTTTATGTTAATCCAATTGACATCGAAAAGCTTCAAGCCCATTGCCAACGAATCATTGCCCTGCATAAATAACTCGTTTGCCACCAAGAGCAATTTCTGATGGTGCTTGGCATGGCGTAACCTGACAGGATCACGGGCAACCGCATCCATACGTGATTCGGCAAAAACTCGCGCCAGGTCGTGTAGTTTGTAGCGCCCACCTTCGCCCGTGGCATAGGGTAAGAAACCTACCAAGCTCCACTTCACCAGCTCGCCTAGCGCATCTTCCGCTAGATCTCGTTCCATTTTCCAGACCACCGCGACTCCAGCCATATCAAAATCTGCGGGAAAGACGGAGAGCAGAGACCACAGCCTCTGTAGCCCAAGTGTGAGAAGCTCGTAGCTCAGGCTGAAGGCGGCATCATTTCGCGCGACTCAGTTAAACCTTTCGCAGAAATGATGGAGTTTCACGCCGCTTGGTTTTTTGCGCCCTCATGCCAGAATATCATAAAATACCAACTGATTAGTTACTTCACTACTCAGTTGCAGGAAAAGAGTTTATTTCGAAGAGCCAGTAGCCAATAGCCATGTACCTGTCCCGTGAGGAAGACGACATCTATCAGGGTAAGCGAGGCGAGACTCTTCGCCGCATGATGGAGATCCTTGTAGCGTTAGGCGACATCTACGAAGCGAAGAAGCTCGTGCCCGTAAGATCTGTACAAATCGCGGGAGTATCCTACAAGAACATCGGCGAGGCGGGCCTGGGGTGGATATCCGACCTGCAGGGCAGTGTGGCCGTGCCCAGCATCCTAAACCCAGCGGGCATGGACCTGTGCCGCTGGAAAGAGATGGGTATATTGGAAGAATTCGCCCTCAAACAGCATCAGACCATCGAGGCCTACCGTCGCCTGGGCGTCGCCATCGATTGCACCTGCACTCCTTATCAGATCTACGAAGGCCTGGCCGGTCGGGGCGATCATCTGGCCTGGAGCGAGTCCTCCGCGGTCTCTTACGCCAACTCGGTCATCGGCGCCCGCACCAATCGCGAGGGAGGGCCGTCTGCCTTGGCAGCGGCCTTGGTCGGAAAGACGGCTCTTTACGGCTACCATCTGGATGAGAATCGACGGCCCACCCACCTGATAGAGGTCGAGGCAGATCTGCGGGGCTCGGACTACGGGGCGCTGGGATTTTTAGTGGGTGGAACCGTCAAAGACGGTGTGCCCTTTTTCAGGCTTCCGGGCAGCCGGCCCGCCTCGGATGAGCTCAAGGCCCTGGGCGCGGCCATGGCCGCCAGCGGATCCGTTGCCCTTTACTACATAGAAGATGTCACGCCGGCGCCGCCTGGCCTCTGGCAGGCGGAGAAGATCATTCTCGACAGAAAGGAGATTGATGAGGTCTATGCCAAATATCCAGGAAGCGATGTAGATGTAGTGGCGCTCGGCTGCCCACACTGCTCGGCTGAGGAGCTAGGGAAGATTGCAGGGCTGCTGCATGACAAAAAGGTGCAAAAAGAGATGTGGGTCTGCACCGCCCGCAAGATCGCAGATGCGCATCCTCAACTTGTAGCGACCATCGAGGAGAGCGGAGCGAGGGTCTTTTGCGATACCTGCATGGTCGTCTCACCTGCCACGGAGGGCTTTGGTAGGATGATGGTCGATTCCGGCAAGGCGCTGGTCTACCTGCCAGGTCTTGGCGGAGTTGCCGCCGGTCTAGGAAGTTTGGAAGAGTGCATCGACGTGGCCCTGGGGAGGTGATAAGAATGGGGATAAAATGCCATAAGATCGCCTCCGGCCTAGCCCGCGGCCTGGCGCTGGTGACAAAGGATGCCATCTCGTTCCTGGGAAATGTCGATGCAAAGACAGGCATGGTGGTAGATCCGGCGCACGAGCTCTTTGGCCAGTGCATCGCAGGGAAAGTGCTCATATTTCCAGGGGGCAAAGGCTCCACTGTTGGATCCTACGTCATCTATCAGCTTAAAAAAAGGGGCCTGGCCCCTGCGGCCATGATCAACATCCGCTCCGAGCCCATTGTGGCAGTGGGAGCGATTATCAGCGGCATACCCCTGGTGGACAGGGTGCCGGAAGAGATTATGCGGGTAAAGAGCGGCACATTGGTAGAGGTTGATGCAGACCAGGGGCTGGTCAGGATTTTGGAGAAGATTGGTTAAAAATGGATTTGGACAGGAAACCTCCATTGGGTCTAAGATAATTGAGTCGGGTCGTTGGATACATGAACTGCCAGAGGAGCGCGAGAACGAGTGATAGCCGGCGACGTCCTGTCTGGAGGACTGAATCTAAATTATTTAATTCTTAAACCCTCATTTAGAGATCTGGCGCATAGAATAAGGAGATCGCCTCGTATAATCTTTTTAAAAATTTGTAGGTTTAGATAAAAAAATAATTTTGTATTTGCAGGTTATAACACACTGCTGAGGAACATTTGGGCAAGTTGCGCCGATCTGCTCAATGACTCTTGCATTAACGTTTATATCTGTTTTTACCATTACATTTCGGATTGTCGATTTTGTCTCGTTTGAAATTCTATCATCCTTTTCTGCCTCTAAGGGCCCAGTGATTATCTTATTTATTTCGCCATGAATCTGTACCTTATCCTGGCGTAGCATAATTATTATAGTATTATTTATTTGAATTAAAATTCATTATTTAATTTAACATAAGTATCTATATGTTAATAAGTATATTACACAAAATGAATGCTCTTTTAACCTCTGAAATCATTCTATCGGGTGAAGTTGCCCTAACAGCCTCACCAAAGATGTGCTTGATAGATGAGAAGAGTCCTTCAACTGTCCACCGTCTCCCATACTGATGCATTCGCCTCCAACATTTGTATCCCATTTTTTGGTATTCCGGAACAGCCATTGACTTGGCGGATTCTTTGCCTACAACTGTGTTCTCTCTTATCTTAATGCCAGGACAATCTGCGCTGTTCGATTTCATAAATTCAAATGCGTCATTTATGTCATATGCGCCGTCCGCCAACGCATCCTCAAAATTGACGTATTTCAACAAAGGACGTTATACCTCGCCATCCGAGATATTTTCTTCGGTAACTTCAAGAGAGAGCAATCTCTTTGATTCAACATCAACCGCCACATGAACCTTAAGCCATCCTCTTCGTTGCGTTCCATGTTTCTCGTGCATCCAGTCCCCTCGATTTGTTACCTTTATCCCAGTCGAATCAACTGCAACAACTGCATCGTTCTCTGGCATATCTATCCCAAGATCCTGCTTAGAGACACGCTTATGGAGTGTTGTGTCGCATAAACTTATATAGTAAACTATAAAGTTACTATCATGATCTATATTGATAATAGAGATCAGCCAGAATATAATGCCAAACTCGTTCAAAGAGGGGAATTCTATCTCGATTTAAGTTGCGTGAAGAATTGGAGGCGCGAGTTAAAAGAAATGAATAAGCGGAAAAGAGGCGCCCCATATAAATATCCAAAAACATTTATGACATTTGCATCAATAATATATTCCTTCTTTCGAATTCCATATCGTCAGCTCGAAGGCTTCATCGGGAGAATTTCCGCCTACGAACCAGGATTATTGGCCGCTGATTACACTACACTTCATAAGCGTATCTCTAAGCAGGATCTTGGGATAGATATGCCAGAGAACGATGCAGTTGTTGCAGTTGATTCGACTGGGATAAAGGTAACAAATCGAGGGGACTGGATGCACGAGAAACATGGAACGCAACGAAGAGGATGGCTTAAGGTTCATGTGGCGGTTGATGTTGAATCAAAGAGATTGCTCTCTCTTGAAGTTACCGAAGAAAATATCTCGGATGGCGAGGTATAACGTCCTTTGTTGAAATACGTCAATTTTGAGGATGCGTTGGCGGACGGCGCATATGACATAAATGACGCATTTGAATTTATGAAATCGAACAGCGCAGATTGTCCTGGCATTAAGATAAGAGAGAACACAGTTGTAGGCAAAGAATCCGCCAAGTCAATGGCTGTTCCGGAATACCAAAAAATGGGATACAAATGTTGGAGGCGAATGCATCAGTATGGGAGACGGTGGACAGTTGAAGGACTCTTCTCATCTATCAAGCACATCTTTGGTGAGGCTGTTAGGGCAACTTCACCCGATAGAATGATTTCAGAGGTTAAAAGAGCATTCATTTTGTGTAATATACTTATTAACATATAGATACTTATGTTAAATTAAATAATGAATTTTAATTCAAATAAATAATACTATAATAATTATGCGACACCGCAACTTAAAATATATTCTCAAGATGAAGAAAGCTAAACGAGGCAAACGTGTCTGGGTTTAATTGATATTATGATTGAAAAAGACGTGTATAGTGTCGATAGAGAGCTACTTAATTATGACCGATAATGGCATGAATAATATACGCAAACCTCCCAAACGATCTCCAATGGCGTGGGAGATCGCCAAGAGCCTGGAGACCGCGCTGGAGCAATTCCAGAGCATCGAGGACGATCTGAAATACCGGAAACAAAATGCGATCCGGTCCGAAAAGCCGCCCAGATTCAGGCTACCAAGCCTCGGCCCGATGGTCTCCTGCCCCACACTGGCGCGCTTGGCCCATGTGCGGGCGCACGGGCGCAGGCAAGCGCTTGCGGACGGGGCCCTGGGCTATAGCGGCCCCATGCACGAAAGTATCAAGTGTCATGACCTCATTGTTGTTAGAGAGGAAAAATATGAGCGACCAGATGCAGCCTGCGCGGAAAAGATGGGCGTGGGCTGCACAATCTTCAGCGACGGTTTCACCCAGAAGCTTGCCTACGAAGAGATTGGCAGGGCTGGAGGAAGGGCTATCCTGGAAAAAACCGATTAAGATGACTGAGCCAGTTAGCAGGGAGCAAATAATTCTCGTAATCAACGTCAGAAAAACCGATGCGAGAGCTGCTCTTTTGAACGCTCTGGGTGAGGACTGCAAAGAGAGCGGCTGGAGGCTATGCGCTCCGCAGTGATCCTGGCAGGTGGAAACAGCCGCCGCCTGGGCACGGAAAAGTCGCTCCTGACGTTTGAGAGAAGGCCGCTCATCTGCTGGACGACTGAGAAGCTCTCCCTGGCAGCGGATGAAGTAGTAGTAGTGGCCAGGAGTGAAGCTCATGCCGGACGGCTAGAGGAGATCATATCAAATTTTTCTCCTGAGCCTGAACCAAAAGTCACCTTCACCTGGGACAACGTGGCGGGATTTGGGCCGGTGGCGGGCCTCTTTGCCGGGATGAAGAAAGCGAGCGGCAGTCTGGCCTTCGCAACGGGATGCGACCTGCCTTTTTTGAATCCACAGGTTATCGAGAGGCTCTTTGAGCTGGCCAATGAAGAGAACTATGAGGCTGCTGTTCCAGTGCAGCCTAATGGATTTTTCGAGCCGCTTCACTGCGTTTACCATCGTGAGAAGATGCTACTCGCCTGCCAGAGGGCTATAAAAAAAGCTGAGCGCAGGATTCATGCGCCACTGCAAGAGTTATGCATCAGACGCATCTTTATGGACCGGCTGCGCCCGCTTGATCCTAATCTTCTCACATTTTTTAATCTGAATACAAGAGAAGATCTGGAAAAGGCCAGAGCGCTATGGCAGGATGAGCACCTTAATCTCGCTGAATGCAGTGCTTCAGACGTAGTGCTTTAAGATCTGATAGATCGTATAAACTACCACTACGAAGAGCACAATGCGCATCAACCACCAGAAGGTGTTCCAGAGCAGCACCGCAGTTAAAACTGCCAGCAATATCAGCACCAAGTTCTTCTCGCGGCTTAAGGCAGGGCACGGCAGGCTAAAATTACGCCTTTCCATGCTAGCTCATCAACAACGGTAGTATTAATTGTTTTCCTATGAACCAAAAGCATTATACATCCCCATTCCACTGTGAGGGTGGTGAATGTGCATTGGATAAGCTTGAGCTGGTGATGAGGAATACTGAAGAAATAGTGACGGTAGACGAACTTAAGGGCCTTTTGGAGCAGAGCCGACGGCCACGGGCTTACGTGGGCTACGAGACAAGCGGCAAAGTGCATCTGGGTCATATGCTCACTGCCAACAAGCTCCTGGACCTACAGAAGGTGGGCTTTGATGTCGTTGTTCTTTTGGCAGATCTGCACGCCTTTCTCAATGAGAAGGGCACCCTGGAAGAGGTGCGAAAAATCGCCAACTACGACCGGGACTGCTTTATGGCTCTCGGCCTTGATCCGGAGAGGACTGAGTTCGTTTACGGCACAGACTATCAGCTCAAGCCAGAATACATGCTCAAGATCCTGCAGATGGCCAGAAATACAACTTTAAACCGCGCCCGCAGAAGCATGGACGAGGTTTCTCGTAATGCGGAAAACCCTATGGTTTCGCAGATGATCTATCCCTTGATGCAGGCGATCGACATCGCCGATTTGAAGATCGACCTGGCAGTGGGCGGCATTGACCAGAGAAAGATTCACATGCTAGCTCGTGAAGAGCTGCCGCACCTGGGGCTGCCTGCGCCGGCATGCATGCACACACCCCTGATCCCTGGACTTAACGGAGAGAAGATGTCTTCCTCCAAGGGAAACAACATCGCTGTGGACGAGCCTGCTGAGGAAGTGGAAAATAAGATCAAGAGCGCTTTTTGTCCCGCTAAAGTGGTGGAGAACAATCCAGTGCTGGCCATATGCAAGTACCACGTCTTCCCAAGGATGGAGGCAGGCATGACTGTCAAGAGGCCTGAGAAGTTCGGCGGAGATGTGTACTACGAGAATTACGGGAAGCTGGAGGCGGACTTCGTCTCCGGTGGGATGCATCCCATGGATCTCAAGAAGGCCTGCGCAGAGTGCATGAACGAGATATTGGCGCCGGTGAGAGAGAAGATGGGATGACCATCCAGCATTTATTTTAGAACGTAATACCCTGCAGTTCGTTGTGGCTTGGATATGTTTAACCGGGTTTCGTTATTATGCGGCAGCGCCCTGGATGCCCGGTAGCTTGTTACACGGGTGCGCTGCCGTTGTTCACTGAGACTCAGTTTTTTCGGCTTAGCACGATGTCTTTCTAATCTTATAACGGAGAATTCCGAAAACCCCTATTAAATCATAATATATAAATATTATATATATAATACAATTTGTTATGAGAAACTTGACCGACTTTGCTATTCGTCATGAGTATGAACGAGTCAAAGAATTTGGAGACGAATTGATAGAGATCGGGAACAGAATAAACTGAGACAATTTCAGACCGAAACTAGACGTATTGTTCTGCAATAACACTGAGTGCGGTGGGCGCCCTAAAACTCTGAGATCTCCCAGGTTGCTAATCCCAGGATGCACTGAGCCGCTCTCTTTCAGCCTTGCGATTCATCTTCCACACTGAAAAGTCTCTGAAAAATTATCCCGCTCCGCCCACCGTCGCCTTGGCGATCAGCAGATGCGGCGACCCGTCGCTGATGGGCACTAGCTGTCCTGCTTTTCCGCAGCGTCCGCTGTTGAATTTGAGGTCGTTGGCAATTGCCTTGACATGTAGCAGCGTCTCGAGAATCTTGCCGGATAGAGACACATCGCGCAAAAGCCTGGTCATCTCGCCCTTCTCCACCAGATAGCCTCTCTTGGCATTGAACTGGAATACACCCTCGCCTGGACTCACCTGGCCACCGCGACTGCCCGCCAGGTAGACTCCATCGCCTAACTCGCACAGGATCTCTTCCAATTTCCAATCTCCATTGGCGATGTAGGTGTTGCTCATGCGCACCACAGGTCGGTTCAGGCCTTCGGCGCGTGCATTGCGCGCCGCTCCGCCCAGTCGCGCTGCGGTTTCACGAGAATTAAGATACGACTGAAGGATACCCTTTTCCACCAAAATCGTCTCCTGGGACAGGCTTCCCTCATCATCAAAGGGGTAGTAGCCATTTTGCATCAAGCTGGGATCATCCTTGACCGTCACCAGCTCTGAGCCTATTCTTTGGCCAAGCTTTCCTTCCAGACAGGAGTCGCCCTCTAAAATGATGTCTCCTTCTGTGGCATGGCCAACTGCCTCATGAACGAAGGTCCCGGCCAGCTCCTGATCGAGGATCACGGGATAGGTTCCACCTTTGGGCGCCTCGGCATCCAGAAGGGCGACAGCCGTCTCACCTACGCTTCTTGCCAGGGCAATGGGGTTTTCCTGGTCAAAGAGCTCCAGTCCCCCTACGCCAGATCGGCCTTCTGCATCCGTCTGATATAGCCCGTTTCTGTGGGCCACGGCGCTGACGACAAAGCCCATGCGCGTCGTCTTTGACTCTAGATCCAGGTCTTCAGAGTTGTTGTAGCTCGCCGTGATCTCCATCTCGGAGTAGATTGCCTGAGTGGAGGAGACGCCTTTGACTTTTGCCGCTGTCTCAATTTCCCGCAGCAGCACCACCTTCTCCTCCAGGGAAAGGTTCTTGGGATCTTTTTTAACTGGAATTGCCACGCTTCTGCCTGGCATTGCCTTTGCCAGAGTCAGCTCCTCCCGCCTATCGATCTTTCGGGCGATACGCCTCGCCAGATCGATCTCTGCCCCAAGATCGGCGACATTGTCAGTGGTCACAAAACCCCAGGCTCCTCCAAAGAGGGCGCGCACCGCCGTTCCCTGGAATGGAGCCTGAGCTATTTCTTCCAGCGCGCCGTTGTCCAGGACAATCCTAGTCCTACTGCCTCGCAAGGTGCGAATGTCATAGAACTCAGGCATCATGGGTTTTCAGATGCTCCTGCTGGGAATGGGTATGGGCTCCGGCAGGCTGATACCGATCTTCTTTTCGGTGGCAAATCTCTTCAGCTTGTCTATCAGCCGATTCCTCTGGCTGCCCATGGCATACTCGAAGACCTCGCTTATATTGGAGACTGGAATGATCTCGATCATGCCCTTGATGGCCTCGTCAACCAGTACATCGCCCATGTTGGATTTGGGTATGAGCACCGTCCTGATGCCGGATTTCGCCGCGGCCTCGATCTTTTGCGTCACTCCTCCCACTGGCATGACATCTCCTCGCACGGACAGGGAGCCGGTCATAGCCACCGACTGCTTGACGGGCACGCCTTCCAGGGCTGATATGACCGCTGTGGCAATGGAGATAGATGCACTGTCGCCCTCTACGCCTTCGTAGGTGCCAATGAACTGAATGTGCACATCCTTATTGGTTATGTCCTCACCCAGGAACTTTTTGATAAGCACTGAGACGTTGGTGACAGCTTCTCTAGCAATCTCCTGTAGTTTGCCTGTGGCAATGATCTTGCCCTCGTCCTTGGACTGCGCCTGAGTGATCTCGGCCATGATGGGCAGTACTATTCCCGAGTCGCCCATAACTGCCAGACCATTGACTCTTCCCACTTCGTCTCCGGTGGAGTGGAACATGCTGTAATCCTTGCGCCTCTCCATGTAGCGGTCTGCAAGCTGCTGCTCCACAGATCGGGCCATCTTCTTGGCCTGCAGGACGTGATCCGCTTCGGTCAGGTTTGCACCATTGGCGCGAGCCACATCCCCTGATACTCTGATCAGACCGCCGAGGTCTCGCAACATTAGTGTGAGATGCCCCTTTCGTCCAGACCTCCTCTTGGCTTCTCGCATGATCTCAGAGACTGCATCCCTGGTAAAGTGCGGTATCTTGCCGTCTCTTACGATCTCCTGGGCCACGAATCGGATGAGTTTGTTTCTGTTCTTCAGAGTGTCGTCCATGGTGTCCCTCATGTAGACCTCATAGCCGTAGCCCTTGATGCGCGACCTCAAAGCGGGATGCATTCCCTGCACAGCATCCAAATTTCCGGCAACGATCATGATGAAGCTGCAGGGCACGGGCTCCGTCCTGACCAGTGCGCCGGAACTTCGCTCGCTCTGGCCGGTGATGGGATACTCGCCCTCCTGCAGAGCGGTAAGCAGGCTTTGCTGCGACTCCGGGCGCAGAGTATTTACCTCGTCTATGAAGAGAACTCCCTTGTGGGCCTTGTGAATGGACCCGCATTCCACCCGCTCGTGGGATGGCGTCTCCAGGCCACCAGACTGGAAGGGATCATGGCGTACATCTCCCAAAAGGGCACCGGCGTGTGCCCCGGTGGCATCCACATAAGGCGCCTTCTTCTTGTTATTGTTGTCCACCAGGAGCTTGGGGACCATAGAATCCTCTTTGGGCAACATATAGCGCAGTGAGAGGAATATGAGCGCTGCTGCAATGACACCGAATAGAAGCTGACCAGTATAGTAGGCATACACTATTAGGGCCATTACTATAAGCATTAAGAACATATTACGCGTCTGGACCTTTTTTCTGGCCTCCATCTTCTGGGCATCAACTATCTGCTTGCCTCTGCCGGCAGGCACGATGCGAACGCGCGGAGTGTTATTATCCTCCGGATTGGCATAGACCAGCACATCCTGTAGCTCTTCCACTGGGAGCAGCTCGCTCATGGCCTTGCCGAGCATGGATTTTCCGGTTCCAGGGGAGCCTATGAGCATGACATGGCGTCTCTGGCGTGCCGCCTTTTTAATCACTTCCGTGGCTTCTTCCTGGCCGATCACATGATCTATGAGGCTCTCAGGCACGGTTATGCTGCTGGTATCGTTGAAATCAATATCCCCAAGCAGCTCATTCGACTCGTCTTCAGAAGTCAATTTTTCGGCCCTCATATCGTCTTCTAACCCTTCTTGACTATATATCTAGTGCTTTGTATCCGCACTCTTTTTGGTCCTTTACCCTTTGAAATCTCTGATCATTTTAAGGTATTCTTCCCGTATGCCTTTGGACAGATGGGGCTTAATAAGCTCCAGCGCTCTCTGAAAATGCTCTCGTGTTACCAGTATCCTATCAATGATTAGCTCCTCTCTTTTTGTGCATGGCCCTATATGCTCTCTTAAGGCGAGCATCCCCGCTTCCCGGCAGAGCATCTCTAAATCTGCACCGGAAAAGTCTTCTGTCATCTCGGCCAGCCACTGGGCGAAGACACCGGAAACGGCCATGCGGGAGAGATAAATCTCCAGTATTCTCTTTCGAGCCTGCATGTCCGGCATGGGGATATAAATCAAACGATCGAACCTGCCGGGACGGAGCATTGAGCTGTCCATGAGGTCCGGCCGGTTGGTTGCCGCTACTATTACCACATCTTTAAGCTGCACCAGCCCGTCCAACTCGGTCAGGAATTGGCTGACCACTCGTTCTGTTACATTTGTTTCCGATCCGCTGCCCCGGCTCGGAACTATGGAGTCGATCTCGTCAAAGAAGACTAATGCCGGAGCAGCCTGACGGGCTTTGCGGAAGATCTCTCTTACGGCGCGCTCAGATTCACCCACCCATTTGCTGAGCAGTTCCGGGCCTTTGACGCTGATGAAGTTCAGATTGCTCTCGAAGGCTAGTGCTCTTACCAGGAGGGTCTTTCCCGTTCCCGGCAGACCGTAAAGAAGAATGCCACGCGGTGGTCGAACGCCCACGACGGCAAAAGCTTCCGGGTACTTCAGAGGCCACTCCACGGCCTCGATGAGCGACTGCTTGCCTTCCTCCAGCCCGCCCACCTCATCCCAGTGCACCTCCGCCACCTCTACGAATATCTCTCTCATAGCAGAGGGTTCAATCTTCTTTAAAGCCTCTCGGAAATCCTCTTTAGTAACTCGAAGGCTCTCCACAATCCCCGCTGGTATATCCTCGTTGACATCCAGGTTGGGAAGCGCCCGCTCCAGTGTTCGCATGGCAGCCTCTTTGCAGAGAGCATAAAGGTCTGCTCCCACGAAGCCGTGCGTGACATCGGCAATCTCTAACAGGTCCAGGGACTCGTCGAGAGGCATGCCCCGGGTATGAACATACAACACCTCCAGCCGACCGGTTTTATTGGGAATGCCTATCTCAATCTCCCTATCAAAGCGGCCGCCCCGCCGGATGGCAGGATCAAGGGCATTGGGCCTATTGGTGGCTGCAACTACTATCACCTCCCCCCGAGAGGAGAGGCCGTCCATAAGGGCCAGGATTTGGGCCACCACACGTCGCTCCAGGTCGCCAGACACCTCCTCGCGTTTGGGGGCAATGGAATCGATCTCATCGATGAAGATGATGGATGGAGCGGCCTTGGCGGCCTCCTCAAAGATCTGGCGCAGCCGCTGTTCGCTTTCTCCATAAAACTTGGAGACGATCTCAGGACCTGAGATGGATATGAAGTTGGCGTCGGTCTCGCTGGCCACAGCCCTGGCGATGAGCGTCTTTCCCGTGCCGGGCGGCCCGTGAAGCAGCACTCCGCGGGGTGGATTGATGCCCAGACGAGAGAAAAGTTCAGGATGGCGCAGGGGAACTTCAATCATCTCCCTGATCTCCTTGATCTCTCTGGAAAGGCCGCCGATATCCTCGTAAGAGATATCTCGCACTTGCAGCGCCAGCTCCTCTAACGTCTCTCTGGTGATGCTGATAATTGTTTCTGAGGTTACGAGCACCGCGCCGGCAGGCATTGTGCTGACTACGGCCAGGTTAAGACTGCTATTGATCATCTCCACGCGCAGCATCTCACCCTTTACGACTGCCCTTCCTTGCAACATGCGAAGCAAGTACTGCGGCCCGCCTATGAGCCGAATTTGGCGCGTAGGAGCGACTACGATCTTTCGGGCTGGTCTTGCCTCGGCTCGGGCCACAGAGACTTTGCCGTCTATCCCCGCACCCAAGTTAGCGCGGGTATTCCCGTCAATTCTGATGAGATCCCGGGGATCTTCAGGATTTCCGGGCCAGGCTATGGCGTAGACCTTATCGTTTCCGTTGATTTCCACCACGCCGCCGTTTTCCAGAGATAGGGTGGCCAATGCATCGGCTCCAATCCTGGCCACGCCCTTTCCTGCATCTTTATGATAAGCTTCAGCAACCCGAAGCTGCAGAGAGACATCTTTTTCAGGCTCTTTCAAGACCGCACCCATGATCGTTCCTTCCCTCTCTATCATCTAATGCTCCACTCCTGATCTAACAAATGTACGGCACCACGCTCTTCCAGCCTCTTTAGCCGATCTATTACCATAATTTCTGGAGCTTCCAGCCTCATGGCCAACTCGGAAGCCTTGCCATCGCCCGATAGCAATGCCGTCAGAATCTCCGCATCCAACTGATTTTGCGCATAGCTTCTGGCCACGCTGCAAGCTACCTGTTTGATCTCCATCACCCGAGATTCGATCTGATCCAAGAGAGTGCGCAGTTCAAGCCTCTTTTCCTCTAGGGTTGAGAGCTCATCGCGCAAAAGCTTCATGTCCAGAGCTAATCCGCTATCTTCTTTCGCAGGAGCGTCCTCGGAGATATAGGCTCGCACGCCATAAGAATGAGGCGATACAGCCACCTCCAGGACCGTCTTTCGGGTTATGCGGAAATACTTTCTTCTTCCCTGGTCATGATAGCATTCCACGAGGCCGGCTCTCTCCAACATCACCAGATGATCGATGATCGCCTTGGGCCCGACATCCAGCCGCTTGGCCATCTCATTGAAGTAAAAAGGGCGAAAAGAGAGGAGTTGAAGGATGCGCCTTCGATTTTCATTCCCCAGGATGTCTAAGAGCTCAACTGGATCCAATATCACCACTCGATAACCACTTACCGAACTTTAGGTTAGTAACTTTAGGTTAGATAAACTTTGCGGTGCAAGCTTTTAGCGGATGCTGAGGACAGACCAGAATGATAGGATGTCTATAACTATGAGCAGTAAATTGACCACATGAGCATGGCCAACCCTCCAGCGTGCTAAAGCGAATTTGATGCTGATCAGCACATGCACCAGGAAGAAGACCAGGTATAAGTCCAATTCGGTATGCATATATAGCACTCTGCAGGGGCAGCAATGCCCTGTTCTACCAGGCATGTCCCCATATGAGGAAGATGATCATGGCGATGAGAATCATCCAGGCGCAAATTCGGTTTATCTTGACGAGAAGTCGGCCTGCCTTCAAAGCAAATTCACCTTCTGATCTGCAGTATTATCTGGTTGTTATAGTCCTTAACACAACAATATTAAGTAAAGATAGAAAAGCTGCGGCTAGAAACAGCATGTCGTGAGTTATTAATTGCAAAACATCATTGAATTCAAGTTCAGAAAGTTGCGTTGAAGACTATGGTTGATGGTGCATGTGAAAAGCTTATAAAGGAGGAGGTTCGACAGAGGTTCGTTGTAGGCAAATGACGAAAAGCCTATCGCCGAAAAGTGGAAATAAATTGGAGGCATATTATTGAACATGAAATACACGATCGTTTCTCTTATGTTTGTATTCCTATGTTGTGCAGGCCTATCCCAAGGACAGCCTGCCAATAATACGAGCACAATGGAGGATAATGCAACCACTGCCGAAATTACAGTCACTCCGGCAAACGAAACCGCATTGCAGAATGAAAGTACTCAGGCAAATGAGACGACCGCCAATGCCACACAGGCCAGTTCTGGACCCAATCTCAACTACATCTGGTCTTTTTCAGGCATAGAGATTGGTCCTGTTACCATGGCCCTTAATTTGGAAGGGAGCGAGCTGTACGGCCAGGCCAAGTATGAGCCCGAGAGCGGAAAAGCTTGGAATGCCGAGGTAGTGGGTTCCGTAACAGGAAATAAGGTGGAGCTTACCATGACTGCTCAGAAGGATATGGAGCTTGTCACCACCAAAATGACCGGAAACTATACCAATGATACCATCAGCGGCAACTTCACCCAGATAAGCGGCGGAAAGAAAGTGGGCAACGGCGACTTCAACGCCATGTGGATTAACCCGGATACATCCAGCTACACTCCGGCAATCATTGAGGAGCCCAAAGTGGGGACCCCGGAGCCTGCCATTGTTGATACCACTCTTGCCTCGAATGCATCGGCTGAGTCGGCAACGTCGGACTCAAGGTTTGTTGACGTTCACCAGTACAAAGATAAAATCGGGCCGGGCGGTGATTTGAGCGGCGTTCCGCCCGGCATGGGCGGAAGCGGGCTGTAAATCAGGGAGATTTTAAGTGTCGGATATTTCGGCTCTATCTTTTTTCCAATTTCCCATCCAGGGCCTCATCTAATAAATCGTCAGTAATTCTAGGATCTGAACCGCAACCACAAGTGCAGAGAAAAAGGAAATCTCTCACAACCTATCCTGAGCAATAACAAAAATTAGAGAAAAAATGGCAGAAGAAGCAGTCACCTGATCGAAGTGAGCCAAACACATGCGAATAGAGTAACATATATAAAGCTTATCAATTAAATATCCTAGAATAGTCGAGAGCCCGACGGTCCGTTTCCGGGAGGTAGACCGTCGACGTGAATGGATCATCGTCCTGATGGTCCTCTATCATCTGGCCTTCGATCGCGACTATTTTGCAGTCTACGATATCGATGTATTCTCAGGCTTCTGGCTGGCGGTCGCCCGCCTCACAGCCTCGCTCTTCCTCCTCTTGGTCGGCCTATCCCTCACCCTGAGCCACGCTCGGGTCAGGCGACTGAGGCAGGAAGATCGGTTTCGCCTTCGAGGTGCTGCATCTCATCGGCCTCTCGCTGCTGACCTACCCCTTTCTTCAGCTGAAAAGAGCAAACATCATTTTTGGATTATTATTTATATTATTGGGAGCATATTTGCATATCGCCAGCGTCGGTTTTCCCTGGACACTCTGGCTGGGATTAGCGCCGCCTGGCTTCTATTCGGTGGACTACTTTCCAGTGCTTTCCTGGTCCAGGGTGATTCTGGTGGGAATGGGCTCAGGAGATTGGCTCTATCCCGACTACCGGCGCAGGACTCTTGTGCTCGATCTCGCTCTGTCCCCAATTGTGAGAGCTTTGGCATCCCTGGGCAGAAACTCGCTGGCCGTCTACCTGGTTCACCAACCGGTGATGATTGCTCTTTTGTATCTCTGTGGTGTCATGATAACTTATCATTCGGATTCAGGGAAAGCTGCGCAAGACAAAAATAGCAGGGGCGATGCCGAGTGGATAACCATGAACGGACAACATCGCAAGGACGTTCACCCCGGCCTGACCGTGGACGTCGTCCTCAAGAAGGACCAACGCACCGGCAAGCGGACGCGTGGCATCGTCAAAGAGCTACTGACCAGTTCCACATTTCATCCCCACGGCATCAAAGTAAGGCTGCAGGACGGCCAGGTGGGTCGGGTGCAGGAGATCGTCGAATAGCTTTTTATCTCTCCATTTTCACACTAGTCGCATGATAAAAAAAAGTACATGTCGATCATATCTTATGCAAGACGGAAAAGAAAGCGATAGAGGTTGCAGAAAAGCTGGCTGCGGGACAGCAGAGCTTTGCCGAGATGGCCCGCAAATACTCGCTGTGCCCTTCGGGCAAGAACGGCGGCGACTTGGGCGGGTTTGGCAAGGGCGAAATGGCACAGGAGTTCGAAAAGGCAGCCTCCGAGTGCGAGAAGGGCAAGATCCTGGGGCCGGTGAAGACCCAGTTCGGATATCACCTAATTAAAGTCCTCGATAGGAAATAGAAAATCATCTGTCCAGCATCTTCTCAATGATCGGCCCTATCATCTTCAGCACCTTGTGACCGGAGGTGATATTGCCCAGGCGAATGTCTTCCTTTGATCTGGATATCGCCTCAGATATATTATTGATTTGAGCCGTAAAATTGCCGTCGAACTTGACAGTCAGCGGCCTGTATTTGCTGTATTTCTTAGAAAAGGCCCCAAAGACGCACTCCAACTTTCCGTACAGCATCGCTACATTTTCTCCCTCGCCCTGGTCCAGGGAATGCAGCGCCAGGTTATAGGACTCGTCTACGTTTCCCAAATCCTCCAGAAAGATATTCTTTGTCAGCACAACGCTGGCATAGCTTCCAGCCACAGCCAGCAGCAGGGCCACGGCGACGAAGGCAGTCATCAGATTCTTGTCCTTATGCCGGACGATCTCGCACCGATTCCAGCCGAGTAATGTGTAGATGCTGCAAGAGGCCGTGCCCGCCTGAAGCAGCATCACTCCGGCGATCAGGCAAAGAGGGATCTGCCACACCTCTGTCACCCAAAAGAAGGCCACGATGATGCATATCTCCGCCAGAATTACCCTTAAGAGCCTGTCCATTGTGCTCAGGTTTTTCATAAGAACGATGGTATTTCTTTGGGATTATAAGTCTTTGGCGGCGAGTTGGCATTAGTAGACGCCGATCCTAAGCAAAGTCCATTTTAAATAGTAGGACTGCTGCAGACAAGGACATCCCTAAAAAAGGTTTCGTCTTATGCCTCATGCATCTGAAATCAGCCTTAAAAATTTTCTGAATTTTGAGGAAGTTTACGATATAAGTGCGCCCCTAAACATGGTGCCAGCCTATCCCGGCGACAGGCCATACTTCCGGAAGTGGACGACAAGGTTGGATGAGGGGGAAGACTATTGCCTATCTGCCTTAGCCCTAAGCTCTCATGCTGGCACTCACCTGGATTTTCCATCCCATCTGTTAAAGGGAGGCAAATCGCAAGAACAGTATTCTCCGAAGCGCTTTATCCTCTCAGCCGAGGTGATATCGGTCCCAGGAGAAGGGCCGATCCTGCCGTCGAGCTTGCAGGGCAGCAAGATAAATAAAGGGCAGGCTCTGCTATTCAAGACCAGCAATTCCAAAAAGCGACTCCTCCATCAAGCAGCCTTCTCAGAAGAGTTCGTTCACATTTCTCCAGATGCTTCCCATATTTGCGCTGCCTTGGAGGTCAGCCTGGTGGGAATCGATTATCTCTCTGTAGATAAATATGGGGACGACTCTCTGCCCGTGCATCGCACTCTTCTGGAAAATGATATTCTCATCCTGGAAGGCATCGATCTTGCAGATGTCCCTTGCGGCAGATATTATCTCATCTGCCTTCCCCTGAGTATAAAGGATGCAGAAGCCTCTCCAGTACGAGCGATCTTAGTGCGGTGATGCAGGCCTTTCGCATATGTTTAGGTTCGCTCTGGATGCCATGCGTGAGGCGATCTGCATCTGTGACGAGGCAGGAGCCGCCCAATACATCAATTCTATCACAAAGGAACTGACGGGATGGCAGGAACGGCCTGCTTTGCATATCTGCTGCCGCCAAATCCCAGATGATATCGAATTAAACGGCAGGCTCCTCAATTATTCCGTCTCTCCTCTAAAAGAAGAGGATCTGCCAGGCGTTTTCTTGTTAATCCTTAGGGAGGGAAAAAGTCGCCCCTTGCCTTCAGTGCGATTGAATAATGCAGACGATGATATGCGTAAAAGGGACAGAATATTGGCAGGTGTCGCTCTAGCTACAAACCAACTCTCGATCACGAGTGATTCGGATCCGGCCTTAAACCAGGCCCCAGAGATCCTGGGGTGTTCGGCTGATGTGGACCAGGCTTATATATTTGGAAATTACTATATGGAGTTATGTGAACATCGCTGCAAATTGAGCCACGACTGGTTTAAATAGACCATTAAATCGCAAAGAAGGCCTACTATTTACCACAATCTATCTTACTATGCCCCAATCTCTTGGTACGAAACGCTTGCCGGCGGTATGTCTTTCAAGAGATTAACCAGGGATCAATCCCCACAAGCAGAAGTGTTCTTGCAGTAGCTAGATGTATTCTCCTTTTTGATAGTCCAAATTTTTATAAAAGATAAGTTCTGGGGATTTCATCGGCGTTGATGATCGAAAGAACGAAAGAATATGAACCTGGGGCGAGGTATTCATCTCTTAGAACGAGTTTGGCATTATATTCTGACCAATCTCTATTGTCAATATGGATCCAGATAGTGACATCATATTTAATTATATAAGTTTACGCGACACAGCAAATATATGTCTTATTCATCCACCCCGCCCATGCAAAATTTTGCGTATGATCTCATCACGGGATCTCTTGCGTCCCATAGTAGATAGGATAAGGACGCAAGAGATCCCGTGATGAGATTGATTTACCCTAATCGCCCACAGGGCTACGATCTCCTGAACTTCAGCATACATCTCCCACACCAAGGCAGATTCTCTCCTCCCGCTTGAATATTATCGTCAGGCCCTCACAGTCTTCGCTCGCTCAGGCCGTGTTTTCCACATTGCAGATCAGGTCGCTTACCTGTGCAGACAATTTTCCACGCCCTGATTTTACCATTATATCGTGCCAGGGACACCTCTTGACGATCACAGCAAAGCCGGCCTCTTACACCTCCATCTTATAGTCGAATCCCGCCAGGGCCATGCGAGCGGACAACGCCTTCTCCAGCTCGTGCAGGCCGCTTTCCAAAAGCATCATGCCCTTGAGGGTGCAAGCCTGGATCGTGGGCAGAACCTTCCAGGCGGCTTCGTCCATCTGCAAGGCCTCAGCAAAGCCCAGCTTCTCATCGACCTTCATGAATCACAGCTCACCTGTCGCCGTGTATGATCGCCGGAAATACTCCGCTTTTTGCTTATCCGTCAAATCGGTCATGCTCCAGGCCTCTTCTGCGATAGAGCAACCACCTCAGCCTTTCGTCCTGCCTTGAAGACGGCCTTGCAAGACTGCATGGAGCGGCGGCAGTTTTCCGCCAGCTCTCGCATTTCATAAACGCCTGGATTGCCTTCCCTTTCCAGCTCCTTAGACCTTGTCTGGTAGAGCTTGTTGGCCTTCTTGTAAGCCTTAAGCGCCTTTTTGCAGCACTCCTCTTTATCCTCCACTGCAGACAAAGTGACATAAGAAAATGCCAGATCCCTCAGAATCTCGGCATGCTCCAATGGAGCCACCTCAAGCATGTAATACTGCAAGGCACGTTCATAGGCAGCAATTGCTTTCCTACAGTTTTTCGCCTTGTCCCCCATCTCGGCTAAAGTGGTGAAGCTGTAGCCCAGATTCTTGAGAGCATCGGCATGCTCTGCCGGGCTTATGCTCTCATAAATTCTAATGGCTGCCTGGCAGGCTTGAATGGCATTCTCGCAGTTCTCCTGTTTTTCCTCTACCTCAGCCAGAGCTGAATAAGCCGCCCAGAGCAATATCTGTGCCTCCGCGTATCCTTCTGAGTGACAATGCGCTTTATAAACCTGCGAAGCCTCGAGAGTGGCAGAGATCGCCTTCTTGCAGTACTCGGCTTTTGCTTGCTCTGAGATTTCCATATCCGCCAGCATTGTGGCCGTGATGGCCAGATCAGTGCAGCAGGATGCGATCTGCAGCGGCTGGGCGGCCAAGGCCCTATAAGATCGTAGTCTCTCCTCGCAGGCCTCCAGTGCGAGAGAACAGTTCTCAGCCCGATACTCGAGATCGGCTAAGGTAAGATAGGCCAGCCAGAGGCTTCCTTTGGCTTCGGCATAATCCCCCGGAGAGTTCTCCAGGGAGAAGACGCAGAGCGCCTCTTGAGCTGCCCTGATGGCCTTCATGCAGCTTTCGGCTTTATCCTCGCTCTGCCCCATGGCCAGATAGACATTGGCCAGATTATTTTGCGCAGTGGCATAAAGCCTGGGGGACCCTTCTCGAGAATATATCAGCAGAGCGTTGCTATAAGCTTCCATAGCTTGTCTGATGTTTTCCATGCATCCTTGACCATCCATTTCCGGATCCTCGTCGGCTAGGGCGAGGTAAGCATTTCCCAGATTGTTCTGCGAGGCAGCATAGGCCTGCGGCTGCTCTTCGGCCGTTCTGTAGAGCAGTGCCTCCTTGCATGCGGCAAGAGCCCGTCGGCAATTTCCGGCCCTATCCTCTGCCTCGGAGAGAGAGAGATAGGCTATGGCGAGATTGTTTTTCATAGCCGCATATTGCTGTGGATAGCGAGCAGGAGAATAAACATGGATGGCTTCCTCATAGGCGAGAATGGCATCTCTGCAGTATCTTGCTTGATCTGCCGCATTTGCAGCCTGGGCCAGTGTCAGATAGGCGCTTGCCAGGTTGCTCTTGGCTGCCGCGAATTGCAATGGGCTGTCTTTGAGGTTATAGACGCGAAGAGCTGCTTTGCCTGCCTCTGCTGCCTTTTTGCCGTTTTCCAGTCGGCTCTCCAGCTCAGCCAGTTTTCTGCGGGCACATCCCAGTTCATTTTGAATGGAGGCATGTTCTTTTGGAGCAGCGGCTAAGGAAAAGAAGCGTAGGGATTCTTCCCAGCAAGCGATAGCCTGCTTGAGGCGTTCTGCTCGATTTGAGAATTCTGCCAAAGCGGCATAGGCGACGCCCAGTCCCATCATAACTTTAGCGCGAGGAATTGGATAGAGCTCAAGAGTATAAACTTGCAGAGCTTTTTTATAGGCTACAATGGCATGCTCGCAGCTCTTCAACTCATTTTTTCGCTTGATTATTTCAAGGCAATTGTCACCTATCTTTCTCATTATGTTGCTGCGCTGCACATGGTCCATCTCGAAAGCCAGCATCTTCTCATAAACGATCAGGGCCTTTTCATACTCTGCGTTGTCACCAGTTAGCATTTTGGCTCCCGCTAAGAATTCCACCCCCATGATCGGATTTCCAGATGGGTGATTCAATTCGCCGCTACTTCTAATCTTCGCCCATCCTATAATATTAAAAATTTTTGATCTTTAAGCCATAAAACTATTTAATACGCAGAAAGTGCTAAATATGACAAAATCAAATAATAAAGTTAGGACGCAGTTATCATCAACGACCATGCTGATAGAAGTTCTACTAAGAGGCGGAGCGCGCAGGTCCATACCTTCATCCTGAACTTCTCTCCACCTCATAATGCTTTGCAATTGGTTTTTGGCTTCACACGTCGGCTTGAATGAATGTCGACTCCATAAATGATCATCTGATTATCATGACATCCAAGAGGAGCAAGATTGCTCCTAAAAAACTTGCTATGGTGATTATCGTCTCCGTGCCTATCTCTGGGTTATTCACAGGCGATGCGCTAAGCAGATCTAGAATATATAGTTTTCCGGAGATAAGAGCTTTTTAGGCGCCTAACAGATCTTCCACTTTGCAGTCACTCTGGCGTCAACTATTACCATCATCATCGCTCCCGGTCCGCGCAGATAAGCTCTATCGAATCAGGAAATGTTCTGCCTTTTAGTCTCTTTCGAATATTCAGGGCAATCTGGCAGGCCTTGGGCATCGTCCATCTTGGCAGATTGCTCCCGAATATGTCGAACTTCCGCTTTCAGAGATCGATCGTTACCCTGAGTACCGGTTTTCAGGCAATCGACGACAGCGTCACCAAGGTTTTGCACGATGACCTAGGCCATACTGTATCCAATGACATTATAATAATAACCTAATCATATAAATTGTTTTGGCTAAAAGGCTCGAGCGGATGCAAATAAGCAACGATTTTAACCAACGTGGGATTATATTAAAAAGTTAATCCGAGAAAGAAAATATAAGGGCTCCTGGGCGGGAGGCCCTAGACTCCGCCCAGGTATTCTTCGCCGCCCTGATTCCAAGGATTTTTATTAACCATAGTTGTTGGATCCACGTTTTTGGGCAGCAGATTTACATCATTCGTCGTGTAGCTCGGCCCAGTTGCATTTTTCATGCCGTCGATTGCATGGACAATACCATTTCCAGTGGTGTTGTTAGCGATAATGACCGGTTTGCTCAGGTCAACCGGAGCGTTCAGCTTCTGCATGAGCAGCATGGGATCTTCTCCGAAGTGCTCTCTAACCCAGGCGTTGTAGACGTCTACCTGTGCATCAAAGCCAGTGACATTGATTCCATTCTGGGCCTGCTCGTATGCCTGGCCCATCTTAAAGCCGATTCTGAGGCCTTCTGATGATCCCTGCTGCCAGTCGGTGTAGCCTACCGCCATAGCAAGGCCCACTAAGCATAAGAATATCGCAATATACTTCATCTATCCATCACTCCAATATTTTATCATATACCGTTACAACATTGTGGTGTCCATCGATTTAAACTGCCTGCGGCTTTCGACCCAAAGAGCACTCTAGCGGAACACCGGCGGCAGTGTGTAGCTTACACTTCGAACGACATTTTCAGTACCGATGCCACTGCCTCTGTCCACATAGACCGGCAACCCAGTGTAAGGATATATGTAGAAATACTTGGTCTCTCCGGTATTGGGAATTCTGTAAGAATAAATAGAATATCCTGTGTAGGGATCCATCTCAACCTCTCCTATCCAGCCATCGGTATAATTGAGTGCCTTCCAGGAATTAAATGGATCAGCTACAAGTTCCCCGTTCAACAGTATGCTTCCTTTGGGCGCAGTTCCCCAGTTCCACAGACTGTTATTGCCATTATTGCCGGCGGAAGCCGGCTGTGCATCATTGGCCTTTAAGGTACCAATCACATTCCTGCCGAAATCTCCACCTACACTCTGGAAACGACTCGTGCCTTGGGCATAGCAATCCACCGCCAAGAGACAAGCTATTAGCAATACTATTACCGCCAATGCAGTCTTCATACTGACCCCACCAGAGCTATCATTAATACGAAACCATAAAAGGCTTTCGCGTGTCAGAGCCTTTTTCCGCTGCGAATTCTAACTGAAGATAGGTGGCAGAGAAAATTTGGTTTGTTCTATATACTGGCCGAAAACGGGCGTGAAGCTGACATAGGTCGGCACTCCGGTTTCAGGATTAAAGTAGACGTAAACGAGTCTTCCCGTCTTCGAATCCGTATAGGTATAGTAGGACTGCCCGGTGTTTGGATCCACATAAGTTGTAACCAACGCACCTGTTACCGCATTCGTGTAAGAATAAGCAGGAGTTGCAGTGCCGTAAGGATCTACGAAAGAATCCCCCAGCCAATTATTGGTGACATTAAGCTTTTTCATTGTGTATGCTGGATCGCCGATGAGGTTGCCATCAACAACCAGGGTTCCCTTGGGCGAGTTTCCCCAGTCCCACAGGCTGCTCTTATTATCGCTTGCAGCTGCCAGCTGTGCGTTACTGGCTTTTGTGGTGCTGATCATCTTTTTGCCGAAATCTCCGCCTACACTCTGGAAACGGCTCGAACTCTGAGCATAGCAGCCCGCTGCCAATAGGCACACTACTAGAACTATTACTACTGCCAATGCAGTTTTCATACTGACTCCACGGGCAAAGAACGACAGCAGAGAAATAAAAGCCTTTCGCACACGTCGATCTATTTTTGGTTAAAAATGTCAATATCCATCACACTTTAAAGCCTGGTCCACGGTTCATTCTGATTGTAAGCCATCTGGTCAGTAGGACTGCTCGCCAGGGTATTGATGAGATCAATGGGCAACGAACTGGCATAGACCTCCTTTCCAGTCATGGGGTCCACATATGCGTAGACCAGATTGCCGGTCTTGACATCCAGGTAAGTATAATACGTAAAGAATGGAGTTCTCGTATTTGGATTTAGGAAGCGGTAGCTTTTATTCCCGGTTAAAGGATCTGAGTAGGTTTCCATGAGAAGGCCGGTATTGGCATCTGTATAGCTCTCGCCCATCCAATTGCTGGACAGATCCAAGAGCGGCAGGAGATAGTAAGGATCTGTTACAAGATTGCCCTCGACCATCTTGCTTCCTTTTGGAGCATTGCCCCAGTTCCATAAGTCACTGCCATTGTCTTCGCTCTTACTTCCGTCAATCTCAGGAACGGGCTTTGCGTTCTCTTCCTTGAAATTCGTTATCCATTTCTGAGCAAATTCACCACTCACGCTCTGGAAGTTGGGGGCGCTCTGGCTACTTGAGACTGCTAAGAGAAGACAGAATATGAATAATACATTAAGTATCATGGTATCTGCAGATTTGACACTCATGCTAGATCCCTTTCCTTACCAATGCAAATGCGTGGCTATTATTCAATCTTTCTGGCCGCAACCTCGATGGCCCTGATGACGCTGTCTTGGGGGATTATGGTGGCCACGGGAATGGAGAGCAGCTTCTCCACTGTAGGGCTGACTATGGGGGCGCAGACCAGGGCTGAGGCTCCATCTCGCTCTGCTTTTACGGCGGCGATGATAGCCTCCTCGATGGTGGTGGCCGAATATTCTCGCAGGGTTAGCATCTGGTCTCCAATCTTCATCTTCTTCTCGCTGATCTTGTCCAGAACAGGCCGGGCAGCGATGATGGCGATGAAGTTTCCCTCCGAGCCCTCCAGCTGGCGAATCGTCTTTACAATCTGGCGCAATGTGGTGATATTTGGGTCTCTGTGGCCGGAGAGAATCTTGTAGAGAGTGCTTTGAGGAATTGCCGAAACCTTGGAAAACTCCCGCGCAGAAAGCCCAAACTCCCGCAGGACCTCTTTCAAAGTCTCCCGCAGTCTCTCGTCCGACTGGAAGGCCGCCCTCATCACCCTCTCCACATTTGGCATACTATTGGACAATGCGCCCCAATTATTTCTACTTTTGGAATGAAAGAGTTTAACTTTGGCAACGCATTAATATCCAGAATGGCAACCATTTAGGCCAAGCGTAATTTTTCTGATGGATATTTTCACAATTAGGACAAATTTTATCCCTAAATAGAAAACTTTATATTCCCAATTTGGATAAGTTTTCTATATGGGCGAATATCTGCTCAGATGTGTGAGCGACGGATCGGTGCAGCCTGCCTATTCTCTCGCCTGCCCCCATGACAATTCGCTTCTGCGCGCCGATTACCAGGCCAGACAGATGGTGCCAAAGAGCCTGCCCGGCATCTGGCGCTTTCTGGACTGGCTTCCAATTCATGGGATCATAGCCGAGGCAGAATGGGCGCCTGTGACCTACAGGAGCCATGGCCTAGCCGGGGAGCTGGGCCTGGAAAACCTTTACATCAGCTTCAATGGCTACTGGCCGGAGCGCAGTGCCAAGATGCCCACATGCAGCTTCAAGGATCTGGAAGCTGCGCCCACCATACAGATGCTGTCTGAGCGGGCAGACAGACCCACTTTGGTAGTGGCTTCGGCCGGCAACACTGCCCGCGCCTTTGCCCACATGGCCTATCTGACAGGTCAGCCTCTGGTTCTTTTTGTGCCGGAAAGGGCCTTGGCCAGAATGTGGATAACGCTGCCGACCGATATGGGCACAGGCAAAAACTCGGACCAAGTGACGCTGATTGCCGTTCAGGGCGATTATTACGATGCCATCCAGATCGCCGAGAAGGTGCAATCCCTGCCAGGCTTTGCGGCAGAGGGTGGAGCCAGAAACATAGCTCGCAGGGATGGCATGGGCACAGTGATGCTCGACGCCGCCCGGACCCTGGGGCGTATGCCCGAGCACTATTTCCAGGCAGTTGGAAGCGGAACTGGCGGCATATCCGCCTGGGAGGCCTCCCTACGACTGAAGAAGGACGGCCGCTTCGGCTCCTTCCTTCCCAGGTTGCATTTGGCCCAGAATATTCCCAATGCGCCCATTTACTATGCATGGACAGGAAAAGAGCCCCAGGTCCCATGTAGCGATATGTTCGATGACGTTCTATTCAACCGAAAGCCTCCCTACGCCATTGCAGGCGGCGTTAAAGACGCACTGCAGGAGACCCGAGGCGAGGTCTACGGCATAACAGACAAACAGGCAAGAGCAGCCAAGGAGCTCTTTGAGAGTTCTGAGGAAATCGACATCCTCAATGCCCCGGCAGTAGCCGTGGCTGCACTGAGGCAGGCAGCGATAGCTGGCAGCGTTCAACCCAAAGATATCATTCTTCTCAACATCACAGGCGGCGGCATTGCCAGGATCAAAGATGAGATGCCTATGCACATGCTAAAGCCGCAAATCGTCATCTCCCACTGGGAGCGAGCAGTCCAATTTCTGGAGGGCAAGAAATGAGCCAGGCAATCAGCCAGAGCATGAGCGAGGCCATGGGCCCCACGCTCCGCCAGACAGCCAATCCTATAATCAATACTGAAATCATGCCCCTGACATTAACGGTTCGGGGTGGCGTGGACAAGGACGGCCATCCCGATGCTGTATCCGAGATCAAGATAGCTAGAGGAGAGATAATAGGAATAGTAGGGCCAACGGGCTCAGGCAAGAGCACTCTCATTGCCGACATTGAGCAATTTGCCTTAGGCGACACGCCGTCGGGTAGATGGATTCTCATAAACGGTCAGAAGCCCGCGACGGAGCTAAGAAGCGATCCCCGCAAGAAGCTGGTGGCCCAGCTCTCCCAGAATATGCACTTTCTGGCAGATATGTCTGTGGGCGAATTTTTGAGAATGCATGCTAAATCACGAGGCAAGGACCCAAGGCTAGCAGATAAGGTAGTAGCTCTGGCCAACACCCTGACTGGGGAACCGGTCAATCCCGCCTTTCAGCTTACCATTCTCAGCGGCGGCCAGTCACGGGCCCTGATGGTTGCGGACATAGCCGTCATCAGCGACTCGCCCATTGTGCTCGTCGATGAAATTGAGAATGCGGGCATAAAGAAGCAAGAGGCTCTGCGCCTTCTGTCAGGCGAGGGAAAGATCGTAGTAGTAGTAACTCACGATCCCATGCTGGCCCTCATGGCCTCCCGTCGCATTGTGATGAAAAACGGAGGCATGACCAAAGTCATCAGCACCAATGAGAATGAGCGGAGGGTCTTCAAGGATATCGAGCGGGTGGACGGCTGGCTCATGGCGCTGCGGGAGACCATTCGTCAGGGGGAGGTAGTAGTTTGAAAATGGTTGTAGTGGCAGGCACGCCAGGCTCAGGCAAGACCTCAGTGCTCATGCACGCCGTAACGAATCTGCTCAGGGCCGGCCATGCTCCTGCGCTTGTCAAGATCGACTGCATGTGGACGGAGGACGACGCCCGATTCAAGCGGCTGAATGTTCCTGTGATTGTGGGCCTTTCCAAGGATATGTGTCCGGATCACTACGCCATTTACAACTTCGATGAGATGCTTCTCTGGACGGCGGCCCAGGGGGCGGACATTTTGCTCAACGAGACGGCAGGGCTGTGCCTGCGCTGTGCGCCATATCCTGACAAGGCCCTGGCCATCTGCGTGATCGATGTGACCACTGGTCCCAACAGCCCCTTAAAAGTGGGGCCGCTGCTCACCACCGCAGATGCTGCTGTCATGACCAAGGGCGATCTCGTCTCTCAGGCAGAGAGGGAGGTATTCCGGGAGCGCATTTTGGAGGCGAATCCCGGCTGCCGGATCATTGAGGCCAACGGCCTGTCAGGCAAGGGCTCTGCAGAGCTGGCCGAACTGATCCGAGGCTGGCCTGACATCAGCGGGGAGATGGTCTTGCGGCACAACCCACCATTGGCCATTTGCACCCTTTGTACTGGCGAGCTACGTATCTCCAAGGAGCATCATAGGGGAGTGTTGCGCCATCTGGACGGCTTCATGGAGTACACAGGTGAGTAGAGAAAGAACAGAAGTGTTGAAGTTGGCAGGGAGACTAAATAAAAGATGAAGCATATCGAGAAGCTCCTTCCTGGCTATAACTGCGGCGAATGCGGCCTTGGAAGCTGCAGGGAGTTTGCCACCAAGCTAGTGGATGTGGCAGGGCTTGAGAGGTGCACCATTCTCAAGCAAGAGCGATTCAAAGGCAGATCTGAGAAGATTGCGAAGCTCTTAGCATGCCCGGATAAGACTGAGGATATCATCGGCGTTTTGGATGGCCTGCGAGCGGACTTTGCCTTGGCACCACTGCCGGACGAGCCCTCCTGCAGAGAGGATCTGCACCCCTTCAATCCCGAGGCGCGGCTCAAAGAGGGCGACATCTTCCGCTACAGGCCGTTGGGCTGCCCAGTCACCCATTTCGCCAGGGTCCTCAGGAACGATCGGGGAATTGTCACTGTGCACCTGGTCGGTCCGGTGTACCTGCTGCAGGGGCTGCCTGCGCCCGAGGACATCGGCATCTGCATGGTGGCAGCCTTCGAGGGCGTGGTGAGCCGGGGCAAGAGGCCTGAGGTAGGGGAGACTGTGCGCTTTTTGCCGGAGCACTGCATGATGCAGAAGGTGCATTCGGGGGTGGTGGTGCACTCCGAGGGGATGCAGGTAAGGATCGAGGGAATTGATCTGAAGGTGTGGTAGAAGGGAAAACAAGTCTCTTTAGCTACATGAGAAATTAAAAGACCGTTATCAATGCATCGAAAATTGCTATCGTGTCGGCAATTCTGCCCAGTCAAATCAACTGCAACAACTGCATCGTCCTCTGGTATATCTATTTCAAGACCCGGCTTAGTGGTACGCTTATGATGTGTAGTGCAATCAGTGGCCAATAATCCTGGTTTGTAGGCGGAAATTCGCCCAATGAGGCCCTCGAGCGGACGATGAGGCATTTGAAAAAAGAATTTATTATTGATGCAAATGTCATAAATGTCTTTAGATATTTATAGGGGGCACCTTTTTTCAGCTTATTCATTTCTTTTAACTCGCGCCCCGATTCTTCACGCAACTCAAATCAAGATGGAATTCATCTCTTAGAACGAGTTTGACATTATATTCTGGCCAATCTCTATTGTCAATATAGATCATGATAGTGACGTTATATTTTACTATATAAGTTTATGCGACACAGTATGGTGGTGTGGAACCTGATGAATAAAAAGGAACATTTCGGAAGTTTTTAAACTGCAATTAATTCGGCCGCTTATACCACATTATTTCGGCGTTGATTCTGGTGTTGTTGCCTCCAATTTTTCTTGCCGGAGATGAGGGCATCCTTCCGATTGATAGCGTCCTTTGTATCATTGAAGTTAAGAGTGAACTTAGATCATCTCATTACAAGGATCTAGTGGACGCAGCTCATTATTTCTGTCCTAAGTCTCAAGATAATTTTAATGGACTGCATATTGCGAGATCAGAAAATATAAACGGAGCGAACGGAGACGCCCAGGCCATTTACCCCTTGTTTTCGGTTTTTTGCATTAGATCGGACGCAGATCGAGATGAAGCCAAGAGATTGGAGGAACAGATTCCCGGCAGCAGTTACTACTTAAGAGTAATTGGAGTTTTACGTGCGGGAGTCTGGACTTATAATCGTGATCAGTCTCTTGATAAATATGAAATACATAATAAAAGATCAAGGATCCCGAAAACCCCTATTAAATCATAATCTATAAATATTATTTACATAATATAATTTGTCGTGAGAAACCTGATCGACGTTGCTATTCACCATGAGTATGAACGAATCAAAGAATTAGGAGATAGATTGGTAGAGATCGGGGATGGAATAAACTGGGACGATTTCGGTGCGAAGACAAAAGATTACGATGCCGCCATGAGAAAAGCCACAAGAGGTCATCCCTTAAGCTATGAGGACGAGATGCGCAACAAGAGAATCTCTAGCAAAAGATATCCTGTTGAACGGTATTTCGCATTCGCAAAGAGAGTCTGCAAGGCAGGGCACGTTGCGGTTACTACTATCAGTAGGGTTTGCGCAAAAATGATAATCACGGATATCGCTTTCAATCTTTATCATTTGACTTCTGCCAAAAGTAAAATTCCAGCATAGCGTTAGCTGTCTAGAAAAATCGAAAAATATCGGGTGAATTATGAGAGAGGAGAATGCTTTAAGGCCTAATCAGATCGTATGTATCTGAATTATGGACATAGTTCTTTATGGGAACCATTAATTTGAGGTTAATCGGAATCCTCCTTAATGCCTGAAGATAACCCTACATTTGGCGATAGGGAAGACGCAAAAAAGTGTACATTAGGCCACTGAATTGAATGAACGTCTCTGGATACTCAAAAGGACGGCCGTTCTTGCCATGGCCCATATCTTCTAATTCTTTACCCCAATGTTCCAGAAAACCGGTGTATAGATAGAACCATCCTCCTCTAACCAGTTGCTCATTGTATTCCGGCCTGTTCCGTTTGCCTTTATAAACCATAATTAATTAATATTTTTATTAAATATTAATATTTAATCAACACAGCAGGATAAATGATAAATAAACCATTGCACTTTTAAAGAGGAGGTTGTTTTTGGCACCTTAGCCACAAGTGGTGACACCCACCTATAGCTTGGCATGTGATAAGCGTTGGAATTGCGCAATTTTAGCCATGGCCTGGGAATCTGGGAAACGAAAACTCGACGATTTATGAAATCCCTAAAACCAGGCGTGCGGCCAGAAGCATGCCCCATCCTTTCGGACGGGGTGACGCACGCAATTTGATTTTTTGAAATATTCACATTCCTACTTTGAATGCTAAAAGAATTGCCAATTTATTATAAATAATTGAATCTGCTTGGTTGTGATGTTTGCACAATGAATTATAAATAGAAAAAGCGGAGACTATGCCCTCGTGTAGAGTAAGGGTTGAGAAAATGCGAGGATAAACAATGGACAAATTTTCAATATTGGCTCTGGTTCTGCTTCTGGTAGAAATGGCTCTGGTCCTGAACTCATCCGGCATATCCTGCTCTCTTGCTGGAGATAACAGCTCATGTAAGGCGAACGGAAACTGCACTGGAAACGGTAGCAGTAATTGCAGCGAAAACTGCATCTGCCCCAATGATGCTGCTTACGCTCAAAATAGCTCCTCCGAGCAGAATTGCTCAGCACTTGGAGCATGCCCTGTGGAAGCTGCATCCACGGGAAGAGGCTGCTGTGCAGGACGCTGATCGAGACAGTTCTCGACCAAAGTATTCTCTTGTCGATAAACTTTTATGGCCGATTGCATTCTTGATGTGGAAAGGTGATCCAGCTTGATGGGAATCAATGAGATGGGATTCGAGGTCTTCGAGGAGATACTCGATTATGCAGACGAGCTGCAGATCGATGTCCATGAACTCAAGAACGGTACTGTTGTGGCTGATGCGGGCGTGAAAGCCCAGGGTGGCTATGGCGCAGGCGTATACCTCTCCCGCCTCTGCATGGCAGACCTGGCGGAAATCCAGCTTACACCCTTTGATATCAAAGGCATTTTATTGCCGGGCATTCAGGTGGCCACTGATTATCCGGCCATCTCCTGCATGGCATCTCAGTGCGCCATGTGGCAAATCAAGGCAGACAAGTACTTCGCCATGGGCAGCGGTCCAGCGCGCGTGCTGGCCAGAAAGACCCGCGACCTCTATGAGAAGATAGGGTTTGAAGAATTCTCGGATGTAGCAGTCATTGTCCTGGAGTCGAACAAGCTGCCGGATGAAAAAATCTCAGCCCTCATTGCGGAAAAGTGTGGCATCGACCCAGCTGACCTGAGAATTGCCATTGCGCCCACGGACAGCATGGCCGGATTGGTGCAGGTCTCGGCACGTGTGGTCGAGACGGGCCTCCATAAGCTCTTTACCATGGGCTTTGACATCACTACTATCACGAACGGCTGGGGCCGGGCACCCATCTCGCCCATCACCGGCGATGCTATCATGTGCATGGGCTCCTCCAACGACGCCATAATTTACGGAGGGGAGACTTACTACGCACTAAAATACGAGAACCTGGAGGAGCTGCAACAATATTTGAAAGGCATGCCCTCCCAGGCCTCTCGAGATTGGGGGGCACCCTTCTACAAGACCTTCAAGGCTGCGGGCTTTGACTTCTTCAAGGTGGATCACAACGTTTTTGCCCCTGCCAAGGTTGTCATGAACGAGATCAAGTCGAGGCGCACTCTTGTGAGCGGCAAGATGGACCTGGATGTATTGGCTGAGTCATTCAACCTGCAAAGCTAGATAAGCTCACGAGAAACATCCCAGGAGATTGAAATCAAACTACGTGCGACCGCCCCGCCCGAAAAAACGAGGTATGCTTCGGGCCGCACGCCAGGTTTTCGAGATTTCAAAAATCATAGAGGCTTCGTTGCTTAGATACCCTTGATCTGCACAATTTGTTTTACTGATTTAGACGAGCAGAAAAAACGTGCTAGGGTTCACTTCATCCCCAACCGGAAGGTCAAGGTGGTCGCGACCCACCGCGCTCCCGATATAATGAAATCTCCAGAGGGCAGAGAGGAGGTGACAAATATCAAGGCTCTGAAGGCAAAGCTTGTTGCTCTCCCTGCCCAAATAGAAGAGATCGAGCTCTTAGAAGTGGGCATTAACTTCCTGGAGGCGAACGCTGCCTATGATCTTGTCCTCGTTTCAGAATTCAAGCGCGAATAAGCCCTTCACAGATACCAGAAGCATCCAGAACACGTCAATGCGGCGAACTTTGTCGGCAAGACCTGGAGAGCCGAATAGTGGTGGATTATGTCCTCTGACTGCTCCTCTTCAAGATCGGAGTTTGCGGCATTGCCGGTCGGGCCTGCACTCACATGGCGTCTGGCAAGTGCCCCCCAATGGAGAAGCGGGCTGCCATCCCAGAGAGAACAGGATGTGCAAGATTGCGACCTGCGTTTTTCAAAAGGGCGTAGCTCTCTGCGTTCAGTGCCAGCAGTTTCCCTGTGAGACGACTAAGTTCGAGCCAATAAGCTACGGTTATTGCTGCTTCCGCTCGAAAAAGGAAATGCCCTAAGTGATCTCATCTTTCAGCCCCTTCTGGAAGTGGCCGTGGGTTATGCCTCCCAAGGCCATGGGCCGGATGGACTCTTTCAGGCTTTCCAGATCTTGGTGGAGAGTCCTATCTCCCCGCTCGGTCAGATCTATCGCCTTTTTGTAAATCTCCGTCGCCTCGCGGGCGTACTCGCGCGTTCTGCCACGTGCGTCCAGGGCCAAGCCATCCAGGCCGATTGCGAATATCTCGGGCATCAGGTCCAGCAGGCAGGTCTCGGTGGAGTTGAAGATGTGCGTCCTCAAGTCATCGTCCAGGCGCAGGGGAAAGATGCGCCTCATATCCTGCAGGCCCCAGAACTCATTTGGATCATGTTTTCCTTTGGCAGGAAGGGGCATGCAATCCTGCGCGACCATAACCTCAAGGTTTCCCTGCACCATCAGCTCTATCTGGGGAGCGTCCGAAAGAAGACGCACAGCTGCGACCGTCCAGGCCAGTTGCCGGGCGGATAGCTCCGGTGATAGGGTGAGAAGCCCTAAAGGCGGAGAGAGCGCCTGCACTGTCATGTGATTGCAGACATTCAGGCCGATGGCACCAAAAAGACGCGCATCTGGCCAGGCTTGCAGGACAGCCTGCACTGCCCCTAAGTTCTCCACCATAATCCCGTCGGCCATAACTGCTGCCTGTAGTGGGATGGCGAACTTGAAGAACTCGGTCTCTGTGATCCGAGGCCACTTCCAGATCAGTTCTGCGTCTCCGCAGATGGCTTTTGCCTCTTCTATCAGCATCTCGGTTTTCGTTGCCCTATCTTTCTTCTCTCTCCCACAGACGGGTTCGAAGTAAATCCGCCTGCATCCCCCCTCGGCTGCACCTCGCACCGTCTCCAGGCTGTCAGCGTATACGGCCAGTAAGGGCCTGCGGTTCATCGCAGAGACCATGGCGGCGGCTGAGGGAACGGCAGACAGGCTCATCTCTTTCAATGTATCTCGAGCCATCTCTACCTTCTCCTTGTTAGGACGTCTCTTCTCCAAGATGGCCTGCTGGACCTTTTTCAAAAGATCGCGGCGTAGCTGGTTTAACGCCCCCATGGGAGCGAAAAGATCGCCCGCGTAGTCCATGGCAATCTTTTGGACGACAAAGGGCGTCCCTCCCATGCGGCGTATCTGCAATTCGATCTGCTGCCTGGATGTGGGCTGATTTTTGGCCTTTTCCATTTTAAAGGCAGCTTTGACAAGAACGCTGCGACCATCTTCCAGCCGTGCCTGCAGCAGAGGCGTGCCCTCCTGCCATGTGAGGGTTAAATCCAGAGCGATCTTCGTCTTGGCAGAGGCGATGATCTCCTGCGCTTTTTTGGCGAGAGCAGTGCTGCCCGTCAGATAGACTCTGGTGCCCGGCCGCACCCTCACAGGCGTCATCAGTCGCAGCAGGCCGTCTTTTTGCACCACTTTTTGCACCACCAGCCCAACCTCCTGGCCTGGAGCCAGAAAGACCAGGCCGTCGCCCCTTTCAGGGCAGAGGAGCCCGGAAAGCCTTACTGCCGCCTCACCTCTCTGAACATCGAAGGAGGCCACGCTGCCGATGAGAACGCCCCGATTGTCCGACATCTCCCGGCCCATGACATCTCCGGCCCCGAGCAGGTGGCCCTCTGTGAAGCCACGGTTGAAGGCCAAGGCGAGGTCTCTTTCGTCTTCAAGAGACGGCGACCACTTGCCCTTGGCTATGGCCCCCAGGGCCCTTCTGTAAATGCTGGTTACTATGGCCACGTACTCTGGGGACTTCATCCTCCCTTCAATCTTCAGGGACTCCACCGGCGAGCGGACGACCCGGTCCAGATGTCTGTAAATGCAAAGATCGCGGGTGGATATGAGAAATCTCTCTCTTTGTGGCTGGGCTTTCAGACGGGCTGGCCTGCCGTATCTGTCTTTTTCGCCCTTCAGCAGCACGTAGGACTTTCTACAGGGCTGGGCGCACATGCCTCTGTTGCCGCTGCGCCCGCCAATGGCCGAGGAGAGAAGGCACTGCCCCGAGTAAGAGTAACATAGAGCGCCATGCACGAAAACCTCCAGGCCGATTCCCTGTGATTTCATATCGTTTATCTCATCCAGCCCGGCCTCTCTGGCAAGTACGACTCTCTTAAATCCGGCGCGGTTCGCCCATAGGGCGCCCTCTTTGTTATGGATTGCCATCTGGGTGGAGGCGTGCCTCTCCAGCTCCGGCACCATGCGGTGAACTAGCAGGGCTGCACCTAGGTCTTGCAGCAGCACGGCATCTGCACCCATCTCGTAGAGCTGGATAAGATACTCAGCCACATCATTCAGCTCATTTTCTCTGATGAGAATGTTGGCAGTCACATAGACCTTAGCGCCCCGCAGGTGCGCGTAGTCTATGGCCTGAGCTAATGCGAGCTCATCGAAATTTGCCGCGAATTTTCTTGCCCCAAATCTCTTACCGCTTAGGTAAACGGCATCGGCTCCCGCGGCAATTGCGGCTTGCAGAGCCTTAGGCGAGCCAGCGGGGGCGAGAAGTTCAGGCAGTCTTCTCATGGTCGATCGCTCATAAAATATATATGACCATATTGAAGACGATTAGCTTCTGCAATCGATATCGTCAATAGCTTTCACCACACTTTGCCACTGCGGATAGTACCATACTTGGTCTAAATAATCTTCAATATCCATGCCATCTAAGCTCCAAGGATGCGGGAAAAGAATACCTTTCCTATCTGGATTGCTTCTAACAAATTCCACGATGTCCCTATCCAGGTCGTCGATCAGCACGTTTGAAGAAATATTATGCTTGGTGTCGGTCCTGGCATGATAGTACTGCGTGAGGCTGGAAAAGTGCCACTTCAGCCATCTTCTGGCGGACCTATCTGTATTGGCTCGTCTGGCCGTCACCACGAAAACATCATGCCCGACAAGCTGCTTTATGGCCTTTTGCGAGCCCTCGATCAAAGGAACCCCCATAGCGTATTCCGGATCGGCCAGCAACCTGGCTATCTCCGTCCATATCCCTATTCCCGCAAAGCTCCAGTGGGCACGATGGATATCGCTCTGGGAATATTTTTGTCCATAATTTTTCCCAATTTCCTTAAGAACTGCGCCGACTTGATCTGCTAAACCCTCGTCAATGTCTATTGCGATCTTCAAAACATGCCTCCTGCAAAAATTATTCTATGACCTATTTTTGCTTCGGTAGCTCAACAGGAGCGTTGAATGATAAATCTTTTCAGGTACATACAGGGGTTATTTAATGGAGAATATGCTATTAATAGACCTCAGCACAACAATCTTAAGTAAAGATAGGGAAGCTGTAGCTAGAAACAGCATGCTTAGGTTTATTAATTGCAAAACATCATTGAATTCAAGTTCAAAAAATTGCGTTGAAGACTATAATCACGGTGAATGGGATGATGTATATTAAAGCAATTCTCGTTTTGATGGCTCTCGTTCCGCTCTGCTCGGCCGGGCAGGCATTGCAGGCTTTTCCGGAGGGACAATAACCACAGACACTCCTGTTGCCGACGATATCATCGCTGCGGGTAGCCAGATGAGCATCAACGTCCCGATGGACTCAGTCATGGCGACAGGCGGCACTGTAAACATCAATTTCCCGGTTAAAGGTGATGTCATTGCTGCCAGGGGGGCAGGTCTATGTCAACGCTGATGTAGGAGAATAAGTAGTGGCAACTGGCGGAAATATCAACCAGGGCGGCAAAGTCGGCACCAATCGGATGGCTGCAGGCGGCCAGGTGAACATTCTTCCAGGCAAGACTGTGGAAAGAGATGCCCTCATCGGTGGGAGCCTCGTGGTCAATGCGGGACGGGTCGACTGCACCCTCTCAGTCAGCGCCAATCAATTCGATAACACCAGCTCAGCGCAAAAGGTAAAATTCCATACGGTAGAAGATCAGGCCGAGAAGAGAGAGGATTATAAGACGGGCTTTAGCATCTTCGGCCTGCAGGCGGTGCTGGGCTACTTCATTTCGGGATGTCGCGTCGCATAATTTTAATAATATTATTTATTTGAATTAAAATTTATTATTTAATTTAACATAAGTATCTATATGTTAATAAGTATATTACACAAAATGAATGCTCTTTTAACCTCTGAAATCATTCTATCGGGTGAAGTTGCCCTAACAGCCTCACCAAAGATGTGCTTGATAGATGAGAAGAGTCCTTCAACTGTCCACCGTCTCTCATACTGATGCATTCGCCTCCAACATTTGTATCCCATTTTTTGGTATTCCGGAACAGCCATTGACTTGGCGGATTCTTTGCCTACAACTGTGTTCTCTCTTATCTCAATGCCAGGACAATCTGCGCTGTTCGATTTCATAAATTCAAATGCGTCATTTATATCATATGCGCCGTCCGCCAACGCATCCTCAAAATTGACGTATTTCAACAAAGGACGTTATACCTCGCCATCCGAGATATTTTCTTCGGTAACTTCAAGAGAGAGCAATCTCTTTGATCCAACATCAACCGCCACATGAACCTTAAGCCATCCTCTTCGTTGCGTTCCATGTTTCTCGCGCATCCAGTTCCCTCGATTTGTTACCTTTATCCCAATCAAATCAACTGCATCGTTCTCTGGCATATCTATCCCAAGATCCTGCTTAGAGACACGCCTATGAAGTGTAGTGTAATCAGCGGCCAATAATCCTGGTTCGTAGGCGGAAATTCTCCCGATGAAGCCTTCGAGCTGACGATATGGAATCCGAAAGAAGGAATATATTATTGATGCAAATATCATAAATGTTTTTGGATATTTATATGGGGCGCCTCTTTTCCGCTTATTCATTTCTTTTAACTCGCGTCCCCCAATTATTCACACAACTCAAATCGAGATAGAATTCACCTCTTCGAACGAGTTTGGCATTATATTCGGGCCAATCTCTATTGTTAATATAGATCATGATGATGACTTCATATTTTCACTATATACGTTTATGCGACGCTGCGCCGAGTGCCCGAGAAAAAAACGACGGCGTTGAAGGTCTCGTGGTCTGAACGATTCGCCCAAAAAAAGGGCCACCCTGAAATCGCGGCCTTCATGATCTAGTATTGAATCAGCCTGGCCGGTAGATCAGCCCACTTGGCGGCTGCAGGCGCCATGGAGACGTCATATGTGGATATAATATTGCCATCCGCATTCTGCAGAGAGACCAGATTATCGATCCAGAGAGGGACGGTGCTGTTGGTGAAGATATCAGTCATGCTACCCGCGCCCTCGCCCTCATGAACGCGCACAGAGCTCTTCTCATCCAAAGTCAGCGCCGGGAAGGTGAATGTGGTATTCTCGGCCGAGGCCAGCGTCCATCCCGTCAGGTCCCAGGATCCAACTGCCTGGTTGGTCACCTGGACATACTTGTCTTCGCCAGTATTTACACGGGTGATGCCAACCTTTACTGCAGGAGTGGAGGCGCCCGCCTCACGGGTGAATACTCTATCCCGGTTGACGGTCTGAGATACATCAGCGTATTCCTGTGCGGCGTTCTTTCCCAGAATCGTAGCTGCTCCCTTGACATAGATGGATAGCTGCTTGAACCTTGATGCTGCCACTTGAGGTGCAACTTCAGTTGCTTGCAAGGTTTCCGTCTGAGAGACGGCTGTTTCCGCCACTGGCACTACTTCTGCGACAATTGTGACATTTGTGACATTTGTGGCATTTGTAGAATTTGTGACATTTAGGGCATCTTGTGCCAGGACGGGCCCCGCTGAAAAGGCCACTAATACGGCTAATAGTATCAACTCATTTAAGTTTCTCATATTCGTACCTCAAACAATGCTATTCCCAGAAAAATATAAGCCTTTCTAAAAATTTTCTTTAATTCTTCAATTATGCTATTGGAAAAATGACCGGCAGGGAAAGCCCCGCCCGCTTTCCGCCCCAAAGGACGGATGGCAATCAAGCCTACTTTGCTGCAGCTGCCTCAACGGTCACGTTTTCAGTGGCGTTGATGGTTGCGTTCTCGGTAGCGTTGATGGTTACATTCTCAGTGGCGTTCTCAGTGGCGTTCTCAGTTACATTTTCAGTTGCGGCAACTTCAGACTCAGCGAAGGCAACTCCCAGAGAGAGAGCCATCAGGAGAGAGAAGAGCACAATTCCACTTGTCATTTTGCTCATTGTTTACACTCCATTTGCTTTAATAGGCTCATATGAGCATGGATCTGCATTTAAGCTTTTCTCCAGAAGGAATCGATATATATTATACTGCAAAGAGTATTTGCCAATAATTAATGTATTTTCATAAAATAGAAAACGAGAAGATACCGCAATATCGCATTTAATTACACATCATTTAGAAACAAATTTTTAATAAAATTATTATTTAGAGTTCTCTGCTGCATTTCTTCCGAAAAGTGGTTTTGATGATCCAATCGCGAATAATTCATTTATTCCAAGATAATTTTATTTAGGATTCTTCTTTCAAGTATTCTCCTCACTGTTTAGCGCTCTCTTTCGCTAGTTATGCTCTCCGGTAGTTCCTGCAGCTGTCTATGAATCGATCCACAGAAAAGGAATAAAAATGAGCATGCAAGTACCCGCCCAATGTGTTATGCTCCACCAGGCCGTCCCAGCCTTCCTGGATGCCTTTACCCCTGCATAGCCGGTAAGCGAATCGAGCGTCTCTGTCGCAGTCAAAGCGCGAGTAGTGAAACTCGTGCCCACGAAGAGTCTTACCAAGTCCTACAACGGGATTTTGCCCCACCGCCTCTGCCTGGGCATACCCAAGAGCCACAAGCCTTTTCGTCATAATAGTAATTCCGGGAAGTGCTCCCACCATTCTAAAAGTGCCAGTCTCAAGCACTATGGCATTTCCCAAGTACATCAGCCCGCCGCACTCTCCATAGATAGGCATGCCATCTTCTGAGGCTCGCTTAATCTGCATTCTCGCGGGAGCTGCTTCCAGCCGAGAAACATGCAACTCTGGATAACCACCGCCGATATATAAGCCGTCCACTTCGGGCAGATCGTCCTCTAGCGGGCTGAAGAAGACCAGCTCTGCGCCCCGCCTCTCCAATTCGCGCAGGTTCTCGTAGTAATAGAAGCAGAAGGCCTCATCCTTGGCGATGCCTATGCGCACGGACTTTTCGGCAGTGGCTTTCTCCTCTAGAACAGGACAGGCCGAAGAGCGCTGCAACAGTATCTCGTCGATGGCAGCATGACGTTCCAGCAAGGCGGCTAAAGCAGCTACATCATGCTCCTTCTCAAAGCCCATCACCAGGCCCAAGTGACGGCTCTTCATCTCCATATCCCGCTCCCGCAGCAGAGATGCGAAGACGGGCCTCTCTAGGCAGTTTTTCAGCATAGCCAGGTGCCGCTCGCTTCCCACGCGATTGAGAACCGTGCCGGCCAGGCGCACGCACGGGTCATACTCCGCAAAACCCTTCTCCATGGCGGCAGCGCTGCGCGACATGCCGTGCGCATTTATAACTAACAGAACAGGAATGTCCAGGATCTTGGCTACCTGCGCTGAGCTACTCACCTCGGTTCCGTCCATGCCGTCGAATAGGCCCATGACTCCCTCCACCACTGCCACGTCCGCGCCCTGCAGGGCGGTGCAGAAAGAGCGGCGTACGCCCTCCTCACCCATCATAAAGGGATCGAGATTGCGCGAGGGTCGCCCGCAGACGGCTGTATGATGAGACGGATCGATGAAGTCCGGACCTACCTTGAAGGGCTGTACATTCAGGCCGCGGACGCGTAGCGCCGCCATGAGGCCTAAAGTGACAGTGGTCTTGCCCACGCCGCTGTGGGTGCCCGCGATGAGAACGGCAGGAATGCTGCTGCCAATGCCTCCAGAGGTCTCTGTTTCGTTCATTGCTGTTCGCTCAATGCAAGTGATTCGATATAAAGACGTGCCAGGTTGATTTCGTTCTCTGCGTGTTACGAAAACGCCTCGGCAAATCTCTATTAACACCTGCATCCATCTCTTGATTCATGCTGGTTGGCGTAGTTTTGCGTGACAAGTACGGCGAGCGCCTTTTAGAGACCATCAAGACCAGGACGAACTTTCAGGTCGTCTCAGTCGAGGTTCCCCAGGTGCTGCCCGGCTTCATCGAGGACCCGGAAGAATTCGTTAAAGAGCTAAACCTTGATCCCAGGATCTTCCAGGCGGATCTGCTTATTCTCTACACATTTCACCCAGATCTGACCCCTGAGATCGTGCGCCTTGCAGGCGCAACCGGAGCCAAAGCCGCCATAATTCCGGGCGGCATCGCCCGGGCCGGTTCCATCGACGAACTGGAGAAGATCGCGGAGAATTACGGAATCCACATCGAGGTAGATGAGATCTGCTGCACTCTGGAGGAGTGCGGCGTTCCAGTCATCGACGAGTTCGCGCAGAAGCTGGGAAAACCAGAGTTGGAGGTGGAGACGAAAGAAGGGCGCATCAGCCAGGTCAAAGTCGTGCGCGGTTCGCCCTGCGGAGCCACCTGGCATGCAGCGGCGAGCGTAGTGGGAAAGACCGTGGATGAGGCAGCCTCCATGACAGGCCTCTTCTGCCAGCAGTATCCCTGTCGCGCCGTGCGCGGAACGCCTGGCGGTATACACACCTCAGGAGATCTGCACAAAGATGCCATGGAAAGAGCTCTGGGCAAGCTGACCAATTTGAAGCTGCCTGAGCAGTCGCTGCCCATCAAGATCGAGCCGGGCAAAAAGGGGAGGAAGGCATGAGAGAAAAGGTAGTAGAGGCCACCGTGCGCGCCTTGCAGAGGGCGGAGACGACTCTGTCGGGCTGGGTCTTACAGAAAATTGAAGAGGCTGCGACCCAGGAGAGCCATGCAATAGCCAGGCACCATCTGCAGTTCATGCTGGATAATGTGCGCATCGCCGAAGAAGTGGGGCTGCCCCTCTGCCAGGACACAGGCCTTGCCATTTTTCATGTTCAGATGGGCCGCGACCTGATTTTGGACTTTCGCCTTGCAGAAGCTGTGGCAGAGGGTGTGAGAATTGCCACCAGAGAGATTCCGCTGCGCCCCAACGCCGTCCATCCCCAGACCCGCAAGAACAGCGGGGACAACACTGGCCCAGGCATGCCCGACATTATCTTGGATTATGTGGATGGCAGGGGCCTCATGCTCACCGCCTTTCCCAAGGGAGCTGGCTCAGAAAACATGAGCTTGGTTGGCATGCTCAATCCCGCAGACGACCCCTTCGATTTCATTGTGAGGAGCGTCGCCGAGCGCGCAGCCAATGCCTGTCCGCCCCTCTTCCTGGGCATTGGTCTGGGCGGCAGCTTCGACCTGGCGGCCCGCCTGGCCAAACGAGCTTTACTCAATCTGCCCGGCTCATCCCAGGAGGAGCTGGCTCTCATGAAAAGGATCAACACCCTTGGCATAGGCCCTATGGGCTTGGGCGGGGACACCACAGTCCTTGGCATAAAAATCGAGAAGGCCTTCTGCCACACCGCTTCCCTGCCCGTAGCCATAAACTTTCAGTGCTGGGCCAACCGAAGCGCAACGGAGGTAATCCAATGACCGAATATCATCTCCGGTCGCCTCTTTCGGAGGCGGACGTGCAAAAGCTCGTAGCCGGAGATATGGTGTTTTTGAGCGGGCAACTCTTCACCGCCCGTGACAAAGCCCATGCCTTGATGCGCCGCTCCGGTTGCCCAGTTTCCTTCGATGGTGCCGTCCTCTATCACTGCGGTCCGCTCATTCAGAACAATAGGGTTCTATCCGCCGGACCTACCACCAGTGGTCGCATGGCCCGCTACACTGATGAGATCCTGCGGCTGGGTGTACGGGCCATCATCGGCAAGGGCGGCCTGCCAGGCGAGCCCTTCCGCAACCGCGCCGTCTATCTGGCCTATCCGGGTGGATGCGGTGCTGCCGCTGCAAAGCAGCTTCAAGTGAAAGGCGTACATCTGACTGAGCTGGGCATGGCCGAGTCCCTCTGGGTGTTTGAGGCCAAAGAATTCGGCCCCATGATCGTAGCCGTAGATGCCCATGACCGAGATATATATCAGGATGTGAGAAGGTCGGCGCAAAGACGAGAAGTGATCTGAAGCATGCCGCCCAGGAGGCCAGATACTTAGTGGATCGCGGATATCCCATAGGCTCCGCCGTTCGGTATGTATCAGATCATCACCGCCTCCCGGAAAAGCAGAGGTTTGTGCTCCTGAGAGCTATCGTTTCTGCAGATACGGCGCTATGCAGAATGGCCAAAGTCCTGAGGCTGCATGCCCTACAGGGCAGGGTGGTGTTCATGGACGGATACAACACCCTCATCACTATACTGAGAGCCTTTTAGCCGGGTATCCAGTCTATCTCTGCGACGATGGCTTTTTGCGAGATACACGAGGGTTTTTCAAAAGCTACAAAGCATCCAGGATTACGTTTTGCGCGTTCTCCGAGATTTTAGATCTGCTGGCCCAGGCGATGCCCGCTCGCGTAGAGGTGCTCTTGGATCAGCAAATTAGCCACAGCGGAGAACTGGCCAAAAAGATACTGAACCTGATGGCAGAGCTGGATCTGCCAGGAGAGGCCAGGTGCGCCAGGGATGTCGATCATCAGCTCAAGGTCTACGGCTCTATAATTGCCACCAGTGACGGCAATGTGATCGATGCCGCGTCGAGCGTGATAGATCTTCCGGCGGAAATTGCCGGAAGACGAGGCATAAGCCCATTGTTGCTTTAATAGTTTATATAGATAGATTGTCTTTGAAAAAGTTCAATCGTCATCTTTTTATGGCAAAGTTAATTATTATACTATTGAGGTCGCAATAAACTTACGGAGTAATAGGTGAGTTGCAATGATAGAAAGAGTTCTAGCTTTATTTGTTCTGACGGTTTTGCTCATGGGAGGGGTCGGTCAGGCATCCCATCCCATGTTCTTTCCGCTTTCCGAGCACACAATCGCCAAAGAGATCAGACAAAACGGCATGCCGCTTTACAGGACGTATACATTTACGTCCGATGACGAGCTTGTCGCCTCCTGGTTGCTCATCTGGCGGGACGCCATGGTGCACAGCGTGGAGTGGAGATGGTACTGGCCTGAGGGCAGGACTTATGCCAGGTCTTTTAGCACCATTCCGCCCATCGACGGATTTATTGGAATGTGGGCTGCACCCGTCTGGAGCTGCCTTAAGATCAAGGGGACAGACGTCGCCCGCCTGCCTGGAACCTGGAAGGTAGATGTGATTGTGGACTACAGGAAGGTGCTCACGGAGTACTTCACTATTACCAGCCCACATGCCTGCTAAAAACCAGGAATACTGAATATTGGCCGAAAATGCGATCATATTTAAGCCAAAAAAACGCAGTATCATTTGGTGGCAGACAAGATGCAACTTGAATTTGGTGGTAAGGAAATAGAGAGTGTCGTTCGTCGGCTTTTCGATATGAAGGATGTGATCTTTGATCAAAGCTGGCTTGCCGGGGCGGAGGACTTTGAGCTTTATTACATGTATCGCGATCTCTTCTTAAGCCAGGCGGATAAAGAAAAGCTCTTGCAGCAGGGCCTTCGCTATGATATCACTATTATTCCACCAAATAGTCTCGGTCGCGAATATATCAAGACAGCCGGCCATTACCATCCGCTTGTGCCTGAGGGCAGCGTCACCTACCCAGAGCTTTACGAGGTCTTGGATGGTGAAGCTCTCTGCCTTCTGCAAAACCAGGATCTCAGCGACGTTGTGGCAGTTTACGCCTCAACGACAGATAAGATCCTCGTGCCGCCTGGTTACGGTCATATCACAATAAACAGATCCAATAAGACACTCAAGATGGCCAACTTCGTGGCCATGCACTTCTCATCACTTTACAATCCCGTCAAGGAGAAAGCAGGAGGAGCTTACTTTTTCACCAAAGAGGGCTGGATAAAGAACGATCGATGCAGCGAGGCAGCAGAGCTGCGCCGGGTGCAAGCGCCCGACAGCTCAAGCCTCCGCAAACTCGGGCTGACTAAGGGCCGGGAGATGTATCCACTGCTAAGAGAGTCTGGCCTTCTGGATTACCTGACCAAGCCGGAGGAGCATATGGAGCTCTTTGCAGGACTCATCTGAAGGTTTAAGGGCAAATGCGTCAACGCCTTTCCAGATTCAGGGCACATATCGAGCTGCTACGCCCGCCCCTCGCGACAATGGATCTGGCCATGCCCGCTGCCACGGCGCTTTTAGCGGTTTACGCTGTGGAGGGGACTCTGCCGCCTTTGCCATCTTTTTTTATTGTCTCCCTAGGTGCCTACTGTGCCATCACCAGCTCCTATGTCTACAACGATTGCTGTGACATAGACGTGGACAAGATCGCCATGCCCAATCGACCGTTGCCTTCGGCCATGCTGAGCAAGCGTGAGGCTTTGCTCTGGTCGCTATTTCTTTTTTTTGTCGCTGGGGCAGTGGCCCTGTATCTCAACCCGGAGAGCTTTGTGATCCTCCTGGTAGCCACGCTGCTCATCACCATCTACTCATCCTGGGCCAAGAGAAATACGCCATTCTCCTGGGTCTTTGTGGGGCTGTCCTTCGGCCTGGTGCCCCTGGGCGTCTGGCTGGCCCTGGAGCCGGCCGGACTTCTCAAAACCGGGCCGGGTCTGCATCCTGCAGCCATGATCCTGGCAGCAATGATCGGCATCACCGATTGGGGCTTTACCAACTGCGATGCCTCGCGAGATGTGGCCGGTGATAAAGAGAAAGACATTCCGACGACCCCCGCCACATACGGAATTACGGCCACGGCGAAAATGGTGGCCGGGTTTTGGATCATCGGCGTCATTCTCTCTCTGGCCATGGGACTTGCCGCGAATCTAGGATGGCTCTACCTGGTCACAGCGGCTGCAGCCGGAGGCTGGCTGCTGCTACAGAACATTGACTTCGCGCGTCACCCAATTGCAGAGAGGGGCGAAAAGCTGTTCTACCAGTCTGCCAACTACCGCGCAGTGCTCTTCGCGGTCATAATTGCCGATGTGCTGCTGCGGACGGGGCTGCCCCGAGTGACAGGAATAGGAATTTAACGGGCTTCTTGGCGATTGAGTGCTAGCTGCCAAACTTCTGGCTCCTGCAAAACTGCCTTGAAGTGCTGCGTCGTATAATTATTATAATATTATTTATTTGGACTTAAATTTGTTATTTAGTTTAACATAATTGCCTATATTCCGGTAAGTATATTTTACAATATGAACACTCTTTTAACTTCTAAACCATTCCTTCGGGTGAAACTGCCCCAACAGTCTTACCAAAGACACGCTTGATCGATGAGAGGAGTCCTTCAACTACCCATCGTCTCTCATACTGATGCATTTGCCTCCAACTTTTGTATCCCATTTTTTGGCATTCCAGAGCAGCTATTGACCTGGCGGATTCTTCTTTGTCTACAACTGCGTTCCCTCTTATCTTAATATCAGGACAATCGGCATCGTTCAATTTCATAAATTCAAATGCGTCATTTGTGTCATATGCGCCATCCTCCAACGCATCCTCAAAATTGGCGCCTTTCAACAAAGGGCGTAATACCTCGCGATCCAAGGTATTTTCTTCTTAACTTCAAGAGAGAGCAATCTCTTTGGTTCAACATCAATCGCCACATGAACCTTAAGCCATCCTCTTCGCTACGTTCCATGTTTCTCGCGCATCCAGTCCCTCGATTTGTTACCTTTATCCCAATCAAATCAACTACATCGTTCTCGGGTATATCTATCCAAAGATCCTGCTTAGAGATACGCTTATGAAGTGTGATGTAATCAGCGGCCAATAATCCTGGTTCGTAGGCGAAAATTCGCCCAATGAAGCCTTCGATCTGACGATATGGCATTCGAAAAAAAGGAATATATTATTGATGCAAATGTCATAAATGTTTTTGGATATTTATAGGGAGCGCCTCTTTTCCGCGTATTCATTTCAACTCGCGCCCCCAATTCTTCACGCACCGCAGATCGAGATAGAATTCACATCTTCGAACGAGTTAGGCATTATATTCGGGCCAATCTCTATTGTCAACATAGATCATGATAGTAACTTTATAGTTTACTATATAAGTTTATGCGACACAACACATTCAAGCAGTCTTCATTCCGGCGGCTTCCTCCAATCCCAGCTTCTTTATAGACTCCTCTCTCATCTTGAACTTCTGAATCTTGCCGCTCACCGTCATGGGAAAGTCCTCCACGAACTTGATATACCTTGGAACCTTGAAGTGCGCGACCCTTCCCTTGCAAAAAGCCTTGATCTCATCAGCGCTGGCAGAAGCGCCCTTCTTGAGCTTGATCCAGGCCATGATCTCCTCGCCATACTTCTTGTCTGGCACGCCGATAACCTGCACATCGCTGATCGCCGGATGAGTGTAGAGGAACTCCTCAATCTCCCGCGGGTAGATGTTCTCTCCGCCCCTGATAACCATGTCCTTGAGCCGACCCGTGATCTTGCAGTAGTCCTCCTCATCCAACATCCCCAGGTCGCCGGTGTGCAGCCACCCTTCCTTGTCCACACACTGGTTGGTAGCTACAGGGTCATTGTAGTAGCAACGCATGATCATGTAGCCGCGAGCGCAAATCTCACCGATCTCGCCGCGCATAACCATCTTGCCCGTTTTGGGCTCCACGATCTTCATCTCGGTATGCGGCATGGGCCTGCCTATGGTTGAGACCCGCTGCTCCAGAGAATCATCAGTGGAGGACATGGTGATGCCTGGCGATGCCTCCGTCTGGCCATAGGTGATCACCACCTCTCGCATATTCATGAGGGTGCTCACCTTATTCATGAACTCAATTGGACAGGGCGATCCGGCCATGATTCCCGTGCGTAGGCTTGAGAAGTCGTATTTAGGAAAATCGGGGTGCTCGAGCTCCGCCACAAACATGGTAGGCACGCCATGAACCGCAGTGCAGCGCTCTTTCTCTATGGCCGACATAACGGAAACTGGATCGAAGTGCTCGGCAGGCAGCACCATTGCGGCACCGTGCGTTACGCAGGCCAAATTGGAGAGCACCATGCCGAAGCAGTGATAAAAAGGAACAGGTATGCATAGCCGGTCTTTTTCTGTGAACTTCATGCATTCGCCGATAAAGTATCCATTGTTCAAGATGTTGTGGTGCGTGAGAACCACACCCTTCGGGAAACCTGTTGTGCCCGAAGTGTATTGAATATTGATGGGATCATCAAAGTCCAAGCCATCTCCTCCCTCCTGCAAAATCTCATCGGGCACTTCATCTCCCATCTTCAAGACCTCATCCCAGGACCACATGCCCGGCTGCTTCTCACCCCGGATCATCACTACCGTCCTCAGAAAGGGCAGCTTCTCGGAGTGAATCTTGCCCGGCTGGGCAGTCTTCGCCTCGGGACAGACCTCGTAGAGCATCTGCACATAGTCCGAGCTCTTGAATCGATCCATGAGCAGCAGAGCCTGTGCCTCCGACTGGTGCAGGCTATACTCCAGCTCATGCGTTCGGTAGGCGGGATTGATATTCACCATGATGATTCCCGCCTTGGCCGTGGCGAACTGGGTGATAATCCATTCCGCCAGATTTGTGGCCCATATTGCCAGACGATCGCCCTTCTTCAGGCCCAGAGCGATGAATCCTTTCGCGACGCGATCCAGTTCCTCTTTCAGTTCGCGGTATGTGTATCGCTTCCCCTGGTGGATGGACACAATTGCGTCATTATCAGGATATGTTTCTGCTATTTCATCGAACATATCGCCGATCGTCTTCCCAATAAGCGGTTTTTCCGAGCCGCGAAAAGCATAGCTGTGCGAGACTTTACCTGGCATGAAGTTGCCTGTCAATCGCTAAGGGGATATAACAGTATCTTAATGCAGGTTTAGAGAATGTAGAAATTAGTTCGCAAAAGATATTATAAAAAGGTACTTTCAATCTCGGTCATGGCAGGAGAAAGGACCTTTTCGGGCGTTTTTCTGACATGGGCCGTGTACAGGAGACGAATCGAAATGATCAGATTGTTCGCAGATAGGATGGGTTGTGTCCATAGATCGTTCGTGAGGGAGATTCTGAAGGCAACAGAAGATCCAGAAATCGTATCCTCTGCAGGCGGATTTCCCGACCCGAGATATTTTCCTACGCAAGAGGTAGCCCAAGCAGCGCAGAAGGTTCTCTCAGAATGCGGCTAGACAGCACCACAGCATAACGGAAGATGACCTTCCCATGCGGGAGATATAGACTCTAACATAACAATCTTAAGTAAATATAGGAAAGTTACAGTTAGAAACAGCACGTATAGGGTTACTAATTGCAAAACATCATTGAATTCAAGTTCGAAAAGTTGCGTTGAAGGCTATAATTGCAGAGAGGTACGCCAGTATGGGCATTGAAGACTAAAGCCTCCTAGACCTTGACCACCAATGGCTCTCAGCGGGGCCTCGATCTACCGAGCAAGGTATTCCTGAATAAAGGCGACGGCGTCATCCTGGAGCGCCCCACCTATCTAGCTGCAATTCAGTCTTTCGGCTTCTTCGAGCCTAAATTTCATTCCATACCACTGCAAGGGTACAGGGGTCGATCCTGAGGCATTGGAGAAAGCGCTCTTGAAAGATGACGCCAAGCTGGTCTATTCCGCCCCTAACTTCCGGAATCCTACCGGCATAACCTGCTCCCAAAATAAACCTCAAGCTGAGGCGGAAAAGCTAAGTGACAACCGCATGATCTTCGTAGAGAACAATCCCTATGGCGAACTGAGGTTCATGGGCGAGGACCGGCCATATACTAAAAATTATCTGTGTCAGAGAATTATCTATTAATATCTCAAAAACGACGACATGGAACGGCACATCGCCAAGATCCGAAAAGCCTACAAGGAACAAAGAGATATCATGATGCAGACCATGCGAGAGACTTTCCCTGGGAGACGTCAGCTTCACCAGATCGGAGGGTGGAATGCCTCTATGGGTGACATTGCCGAATAGCATGTCGTCTCTCGACCACTTCAACCAGGCTATAAAAGAAAAGGTGGCCTTCGTGCCCGGCCAGGCCTTCTATGCAGATGGTGGTGGAAGTAACACCACGAGGCTGAACCTCTCCAATTCCAACAAAGAAAGGATCTTCGAGGGCGCCACCAGGCTGGGAAAGATCATCAAGGAAGAGGCTTCATGATCTACCACCTCATATTTTTGCCAATTAGTTTGGCATTTCGACCAACAAGTATATAATCCAGATTGATCGAGCGTAAGGCGTTACATTTTCGTCGATTCAAAGAGATTTGTTGAGATGTTTTTTGTAGCAGGTTCGATTCTTTGAATCGATACAGAAGGTACGTGAATTAAATGTTTGAGAGAAAATATGAAAATAGCGGTAGCAGCAGTGGCGGCTACAATAGCGGTCCCCGAGAGATGACAGATGTAACTTGCTCAGAATGTGGCAAGCAAACCCAGGTTCCCTTCAAGCCGGACGGATCCAGGCCGGTTTACTGCAGTGAATGCTACCAGAAGCACAGACCTGCCAGGGCACCTAGAAGATATTAATCCAATTTGATTTAATCTATTTGTTTTAGCCTAGATTGCATTCATAAATCGGCTATGTGGGGCGACATCCTGCCCCGCCGATTTCTAAATTTTTGACTAGTCACAAGCGTTGTCGCTCTCAGAAAGCTATTCCGACACAAATGGCCGGGCGAGGCGAATGCAAAAGATGTCGAGACCCGTGAGAAACTGAAAGGAGCTAGTGGATTTTGACTGAGCACAAACAGACAGTAGCTCTCATCCCGCATCAAACACGATGATCGAGGTGGACGAAGGGGTAGTTCCACGACTAGAGGCCATCGGGGCCTGCGGTATCATTACCTACGATTCCTGTCAAGAAAATAAGCCGGGCATCATATGAATTGAGCTTCTCGCCGCAGAGGATGCAGAAGCATTTTTAACGCGCGTAGTATCGGGCCTTGCTCCCATTAGTTGCCCCTGAAGCAGACAACTGGCTGCACTCCAGAATTACGGGTGCGAATGGAGGCTGGCAATATACCGCTCATCCTCATGATGCCAGAGAATACCTCGATGAAGAGCGTGGCACAATAGAATTAAGCGCCTCCCAATCGTGTGCAATTGCTTTATCCATATTCATCCGCTTTCCTGTGAGAGATTACGAAAAACTGCATGATCTTCTCCGCGGAAAACTGTGAAGCGAAATTGCTGCCGAAGGATTATTAATCACTGAGGCTAATTATGACTTATTAATGCATGAGATCGAGATAAGGAGCCAAAATGACCTGTGATCTTTGTACTAGAGCACCGGTGGGTGCATGCGTGGGCGAGACATTCTGCGCGTCCGTCCATTTGACGAATGAGGACGCCTGTATGCTGGCGGCTGATATCTGCCTTTCCTGGTGGCAGAAGAGAGATGACAACACTCCTATTGATGATCTTCTCTGGGAGATGTCAGAGAATCGAGTCAATGAGCTGGCCTGTGATCCCGAGAAGGCCAGAGCGTATTTGGCAGAGAGGAATTTAGAGGACTGATCCTAGCCCCTGTATTATTCTAGTTCTCCGGATTTCTGCTATGAGCGCACTTCTTTCTATTATTTTCAACGCTTCTTAATACTTCCCTATAATATTTATTTGGATCCGCTAAAATAGCTCTATAGTCTAAATTGCTTGAGATTTGCACCGTAGGATTGACGGTGCTAGAAATCAAAAAAATAGCTTTATTGACACATATTTGAGTGCGGTTAACACATAAGTTTGTATTAATTATTAAGAGTTGCGATCGCCCTTGCAACAAGATGAATGCGACGTGCTGTATCCGAGTAACTTGACTGCCGCCGCAGCCAATTCTAGAAAGTCCTGGCCGACAAGACCAATATTCCGAATATATGTGTCGCGATCTACTGCATGCAGGTCGCTGTGTCGAGCCATTGCTCATGCCTCCCTTAAGTTCATTTACTTGTTTACATCTCGATCGTCACATTGTGCCTCTCGAAGGACTCTTTTAGGGCCTCTTTGACCACATGGCTTTGGCTATGCAAGCTGTTTTTTGACTATATAATTGAATCTACGATTCCGGACAAAAATTAAATTTTTTAACTAGATTTTATGGCTAATTATACGCTTAGAATTATACTGTAAAACGGGAGCATCCTACGTACCTCATTGAACATTTGCTCAGTCGAGGTAGCTCTCATAGTTTCGCCAGAGATTCGCTTAATCGCCAAAAAAACGCTTTCTTTCGCTCATATTATTCCATATTGATACACTATTCCCCAACTGTTGTAACCATACTTCTGGAACTGCAGAACCGATTCAGCCCTTTCAGATCTGACTTTGACAACCACGTCCATCCTTATCTTTATTCCTGGAAGGTTCACACCTTTTTCCTTTAGGAGGAATCCAAAAACCTGATTAAATAATATACAAATACTATTTATGCAATATAATTTCTCATGAAAAACCTGATCGACTTTGCTATTCGTCATGAGTATGAACGAATCAAAGAATCGGGCGATAGATTGATCGAGATAGGGAATAGAATAAACTGGGATGATTTCAGACAGAAACTAGACATATTGTTCTGCAATAATACTGATCGCGATGGACGTCCTAATATCGATATTATCGTGATGCTTAGGTGTTCATTCATTCAGCAGCTTTACAGCCTTTCAGATGAGCAGCTTGAAAGAGAATTGGCTGATCGCATTTCATTCAGGACGTTCTTGGAAACAACATAAGTCGTTCCCGATTTCACTAAGATATGGAAATTCAGAGAGCGCCTAGCCGATAGCAGAATGGATAAGCAAATTCGGAACGAGCCGCAAAAACAGCTTGATGCCATGAAGCTAAAAATGAAGAAGGGAATAATGCGGAATGCATCTTTCATAACTTCGGATCCTGGTCATGCCAAGAGCGATACACCACGCGAAGTGGAGGCCAAGACTCGGCGGAGAAGGATGGAACCTGGGCGAAGAAGGGAACGAAATCCTATTTCGGACACAAGCTTCATGGTGTCATGGATTGAGGATTTTGGCCTGATTTGCAGAATCGAGGTTACAATTGCTAAAGTCCACGATAGCCAGGTGGATTCGGCTAATGAAGGCGAAGTTCGCTATGCTGGTAAGGGATTATTTCGGTGCGAAGACAAAACGATATGACTCTGCCATGAGAAGAGCCACAAGGGGTCATCTCTTAAGTTATGAGGAGAAGATACACAACAAGAGGATCTCTAGCAAAAGATCTCCTGTTGAACGGTATTTCGCATTCACAAAGAGAATCTTCAAGGCAGGGCACGTTGCGGTTACTACTATCTGTAGGATCTCTATCATTTGACTTCTGCCAAAAGTAAAATTCAAGCATAGCTTTAGCCGTCTAAGAAATCGAGAAATCTCGGGCGAATTGGGGGAAAAGAGGATGCGTTAAAACCTAATCAGATCGTATGTATCGGAATTATGGACAAAGTTCTTTATGGGATCCATTAATTTGAGGTTAGTCGGAATCCTCCAAATAATAGATAGTTTAGCTATAATGAAGGTTAAGCAGTCAATGACAAGAAGAGAATCTGTATATAAGCGAAATTGTCCCGAATACAATTATAGTCTTCAACGCAAATTTCTGAACTTGAAATCAATGATGTTTTGTAATTAATAACCCTAAACATGCGGTTTCTGGCTGCAGTTTTCCTATCCTTACGTAAAATTGTTGTGTTGAGGACTGTAATTAAAAACAGAAAAATTCGTGAATTAGCACAATATTACTACAAAATGTTGAATGAATTACTTGCAGATTATACATATTCAAGGCAGTTAAAATGCGCGAAAACGAAGTGGGAAGAGTCCCGCAAGGGCATGACACAAGGCAGTCGGAGGTCGGTGCCGCCAGTAATCCTGATGGGGCGTAAGGACGAAAAGCTGCAGATCCCGCAGGGTGCATTCGTTGCACCGTCCGACATTCAAAAAAAAGCCGAAGCCGGTTTATAATCTATTATTCGGTTAGAGATTAGCAGTCTCTCCTACTATTCGTGCATTGATCACTCTGTCCGACCTCTGCAAAGCCTCATGCGTTCCTCCGTAGTGCTCGGCTGCCTTTTGCATGATCTTCTTGAAGCCTTCCAGATCCCCCGCATCCGCTTTTTCGCATAGCTGCATGCATTCGGCCACAAAGATATGGCGAACGGCTGCCGCCTTGGGATTCTTCTGAATGGAGGCATAAAGCTCCGGATTCTGGTCCAGAATTCTGCCCACAAAATCTATCATGATCTCGTAGACTGGAGACATAAATTTTCTCGACCTCTGCACATCAACGTCCAGTGTGCGCAGTGTCGCACCGATGCCAATGTAAGCAAAATGGGTTAAGGCCTGCACCACGGCCATGATCTCGTCGTGCTCCTCTGCATCTAAAATCTCGACATGTGCTCCATCTGACTCGAAGAGCGACTGCATGACGGATTGCCACTTTCCCGTTTTCCCCTCCACTGGCGTGAGAATGATGGTCTGACCTCGCAAAGAGGGCATGGTAGGCCCGAACATCGGATGTGTGCCGAAAACTTCAACGCCCTTTGGGGCATAGGTCTTCATGGCTCTTATCGGTTCAGATTTGATGGAGGTCACATCCATTATCAAGCTGCCGGAATGCATATGAGGCGCAACCTCTCGGATGACTTGAACAGTCTTCTCGATTGTCACACTGACCAGGACTATATCGCTCTTTTCGACCTCTTGCATCATGTCCTTTGCATAGCGTACGCCCAGCCGCTTTGCCACCTCCACCTTGCCGCTCGGTCCCCAGACGACCACGTCAAAGCCCTTCTCCTTAAAGTAGCGGGCAAACCAGGACCCGGTCTCGCCCGTGCCCCCCAAAATCAGTATGCGCACCATTATGATCGACCTGCCTGCCTGGCCAACAAAGCCTCCCGAACTGCCCTTTCCATCACATCTACTGGAGCCTTTTTGCCAGTCCAAATCTGCAAGGCTTTGGCCCCCTGATAGACCAGCATCATCACGCCATCCAATGCCACTGCCCCGACAGCTCGAGCGTCCTTTAGAAGCTCTGTCTCTCTATTGTAGACTATATCAAAGACTGCCTGGTGACTTTGCAAGAGACTTCCCTCCAACAGCCTCGCGTCGCCTTCTCGCATGCCTACCGATGTGCAGTTTATTATTATATCCGCCAGGGGTACGAGCCTTCCGAGGTCGCAGAGGCTATAGCCCATGACACCAACCGAGGCCGCCAACTCCTGCGCCCTCTTTATGCTGCGGTTTGCGATAGAGATCTCTGCGCCTTCCTGCGCTAAAGTGTAGGCGGTGGCCCGCGCCGCGCCTCCAGCACCTATTATCAGCACTTCCTTGTCCCTGATCATAACCTGCGCATTCTGCAATGCTAAAAGTGCGCCCAATCCGTCTGTGTTGTAGCCCACGATGTCCCGCGACTCGGTGAAGCTTACTGTGTTCACCGCCCCAATGGCCAGAGCGAGAGGATCGGGCTGCAAGAAATCCAGCTCCAGCGCCTTTTCCTTCAAAGGAATGGTCAGATTCAATCCGGCAAAGCTCATAGCTCTGGCTCCAAGAACTGCGTCTTTCAAATCCACTCCCCTTACGCGAAAGGCGTGATCGCAGGCATTTATGCCCAGCGCCCGTAAGGCCGCATTCTGCATGGCTGGTGAGAGGCTGTGCTCAATTGGGTCGCCAAAGATGCCGAATATCTTCATAATTATCCCCAAACAATTTGCAAAATATACCAGAGTGTGCCGCCAGCCAGAGCGCCGAAGGCCGTCGCCGCCAGATTTACGCCATTGTTGCTCAAGAGGCCTCTGCTTTGCATGGTTGCTCCGAGAAGGCTGTCGAAGTTCGTGCCCAAAAATCCGCCAACGACAGCGACAACTATGCCAAGAACGCCCGTCATTCCCATGCCCGTGGCCAAAAGACCGATGATGATGGCTCCAGCAAGAGATGCGGCTTCGCCCAAAGGTGTCACGCCTCCGTCCACGCCCGTCTCCGTCTCTTTAAGCGTGGTTATCATGCGTGGTTTGGAGTGGCTGGTCTCGCCAATCTCGCTGGCTAGAGTATCTCCGTTGGCAGTAGCCACAGAGGCAATGAAGGCAAAGATGAAGACATCATTGCCGTAAACTCCGTAGCAGATGGCCAGAACAAGAGCCACCAGGCTGTTGCTATAGACGTTCTTGTAACCGCGCCTGCCTCCATGGGACTGCGCTATGCCAAGCCGATGTTTATGGGAATATCCATAGCGGGTGAAAACTCCGCCCAGCAAATAGAAGGCGAGCAGCAGGATAAACCAAGAGGGACCGGCAAAGAGTATCACCAGCAGGCAGACTATGGTCTCGCTGAGCACCGCATCCGAGTCCGCGGCTTTTGCAAAGTAAGCTCCGATGCCCAGGACAAGGGCGAAAATACAGATGAGTAGAATGCGCTGCAGCTCAGGCAGCGGATAATCGAAGGAAAAAAGCCACATCAACATCGCAGTGCCAAAGGGCACTGTAAAGTCGCGCTCCTTGGAGACATGATGCAGAAAGGCTCCGGACAGCCCACCTAATATGACCAAGAACAGTACCCTCTCTGAGGAGAGACTACCCCCGGCGATCAGACTCGCGACTGGATAGCCGAGCCCCACGTTGATAAGCAGATATATGATGCTGCCCGCCATGGAATCAAACATCCGGAAGGCGAAAGGGGCAAAGGTAGAGGCCACAAAGGATATGGCGATGACATATTGCGGCAGATTGGTATCTGTGAGGGAAAGCGCAGGCCTCATTACGAGTAGCATGGCCAGAGACGCGGCGAGCAGGCGAGAGCCGCGGTCCAGGAAGAATACGGCCGCCAGGGGAAGGACGGTGAAGGCTCCTGCATAAGGCAGAAGCAGGACCATCAGTCCGATGGCCATCCGGGCGAGATCTTCCCGTTCCATTAAACTACAGGACCATTTTCATCGCAAAAATACTTTGCCTATGGAAGATACATTAAGCCGTGACTCATGATTAACCGCCTCTACGAGCGTCTCTTGCGGGCCTGGATCGCAAAAAGCAATCTACCCGGATGCGTGGCCATTGTCCTCAGCGCTGGCGATCTATTCGATGATGGTCTGGTGCGCCTTTGCGAGCTACTGGAATGGAGCCGGTCCATTGGTCTTTCCTCCCTGGTGCTATATGTAAATGACGATGCTCCCCTGCTCCGGCGCAAGATTGCGTACCTTTTCGCTGCGACTCCAGTCCAAATCAGCTTGCACACCGCAGAGGGTGTAGAGCAAACGGGTGCCGGCGGCCCGCTCAAGGTAGTAATATCTCTGGGCTATGGAGGCAAGCGCGAGGTGGCGGAGGCATTCCGAGCTATTCTCAGGGACGTGGAAACGGGGCATCTGCATCCCGAACAGATCGACGAAAAAACTATAGAATCGCATCTTAGATTTTCCCAGAAGCTTGACCTGGTGATAAGGGCAGGCGGGAAGAGACTGAGCGACTTCATGATATGGCAGGCGGCCTATTCTGAGCTTTATTTTACCGATGTCAACTGGCAGGAGCTGAGGAGGATCGATTTTCTGCGCGCCATCAGGGACTACCAGCAAAGGGAGAAACGTTTCGGCCGCTAGATTCTTCTCAATGCTTTTCCTGTTTGGCAATGTACTTGGCAGCAAGGATGCGGAGAAACCTGGAAGGAATCGTCTCCGAGATGACGATATCATTGTTCACAGTCATCATCTTCACACCGGCCTCTTGCGCTGCGGCGGCATCCGCCTGGATCACTTTAGGGTTGCCGGTGCGGAAAGTCGCCACATGCCAGGCCTTCTCGGCCGTGGTGGATAGATGGACGTACCTTTGCGATGCAGACTTGATGCCGATCTCCAGAATCCTGTCCGCCTCCTCTTCGCTCGCCCCATAGTAAAGTTTTGGTAGCTTATTCTCCGGATGATCAAGTTCTATATCTACGGAGTGGCCATATCTGGCCCTGACTTTATCACCGGCAATCTCGTATCTTTGCTTGGAATCGGACTGTACGAGCGCAATCACCAATTCTATGCTAGCCCAGCGATGCCTGCTCGCCACCACCTGGCCAAGCTTGTCAAGATCAACCCAACCATGGGAGTCCATAACTAGGCCCAGGTCACCGGGAAAATGCCGAAGACCGCCTGCTACCAACCGACCGAGCTGCTCTGTCTTGGTTTCGTCCAATAGAAGCTGACCGGCAGAGCCACACTCACAATGCTCTCCCCTGAAAAAATCGTGCTGAGGACAACGCTTGATCATCAGTAGAACTCCTTGTATTAAGGAGGGGCCTTCGAATAGATATATCTGACTGAAGGTCTGCTTCTCCGAAATAGCAAAGTCTCAAATATGTTCGTTCTAAATAAACCCTCATGCTCGATTCGAAGGATGTCGAGAGAAGGATACACAATATGCTCGATATGAGCGACAAGGAGCTATTAGCGGAAATGGAAAGATCTTTCCTTCTCTCGGATGAGCGCCACCAGAGGATCCGTTATACCCTGGAGGGGATGATGCTGGAAGTAGATAGGCTCATCTCTCGCATAGACAAGATAGAAGGCGAGTCGCTCCAAGATGAGGATGAGGAATCTAGCCCAAGGTGAAATTAGTGGACAGCCTACCTGATATTCAAGCTTGTGAGCCTGATTATCCCTTCAATTTAACCAGAGTGGGTGTGACCGGCGTTAAAAAGCTGGTGAAAGTTGAGCGCAGCAACGATGAAAGGCCCGTAGTTCTCATCTCCAATTTTGAGGTCTTTGTCGATCTACCATCTGACCGCAAAGGAGCAAATCTCTCCCGCAACTTTGAGGTGATCGATGAGGTTTTAGAAGAGGCCATAAACGGTCCCGTCTATGAGATCGAAGAGCTCTGTGGAGAGATTGCCAAGAGACTTCTCTCCCGACACGAGTACGCCTCTCGGGCAGAAGTGAAGATGAAAAGCGAATACATTGTGCGCAGACAGACGCCTGTGACAAAAGTCAATTGCCAGGAGGTAGTGGACATCTTTGCCGAGGCAGTGGCCATGGCCGAGCCCGCAGGATACGTGAGAAAGACTGTCGGGGCTGAGGTTTTAGGCATGACTGCCTGCCCTTGCGCCCAGGAGATCATGAAAGAGCAGGTTCGACAGGAGCTGGCCAAAGCTGGGCTCTCTCTGCAGATGGCCGTCGAACTCTCGGAGCTGCTGCCTGTGGCCACGCATAATCAGCGCGGCCGGGGCAGCATCTCCGTAGAAGTTCATGACCGGCGCTGCGTTTCCATAGACAGAATCATTAAGATCATTGAAGAGTCCATGAGCTCCAGAGTTTTTGGTCTATTGAAGCGCCCGGACGAGGCCGTGGTGGTAAAGAGGGCGCACAGCAACCCGAAGTTTGTGGAGGATTGCGTTCGAACCATGGCCCAGAAGCTGGTCGAGGCATTTTCAGATCTTCCTGATGACGCCGCGGTGACCCTGAAGCAGATCAACGAGGAGAGCATTCACCAGCACAATGCCTTTGCGGAGAGAACGGCCAAGATGGGCGAGCTGCGAGCGGAATTAGCCAGTGTTAAAGGGATTGACGAATAAGGGACAGATAATGATAGAGATTGAAAAAATTGCCGGTCCTCTCAGAGAGCTGCTCTGCGAGAGGAAGATCATTGCCAGATGTGAGCTTCTCCTTCGCACATACGATGTTGTTCGAGCCGCAAAACTAAGCGACCAGGAACGAATGGAGCTTGGCAAAATGGTAGGCGCGAGAATTGCCCCCGGCATCTTTGCCAGCATCATGAGCAAAGAGCCCATCTTCTTCGACCTGCCCAAGCTTGATACCTACACCCAGATTGATGGCCGCATCTTCCATTTTCTGCACACCAAGAAATACAGCAAACAAGACTATGCCAATGCTACAAGCATGCTTCTTCGATCGCTTCCCGAGCTGAAGATAATCCTGCAACGGTGCCTGGTGGATCAACTGAAGGATTTCATGGAGGATGCTGGTTATACCCTCTCTGCACAGAGTCGGCGAGATTTGACATTCACCGCAGCAAAACGCACGGTAAAGGCTTTTGTAGTCACAAGCGTAAAGTCCTTGGATATTAATAATTACAATCCGGAGCCGGAAATTAATTATATCATCCTGGTGGCAAGCAGCGAGACTTTAGAGCCATTTATGCAGTTCTTCCAGGAGAAAGGGGCTAAAGCCGAGGAGAAATGTCTTCAGATCTGGATAATGAACCTGGAGAAGGGCACCATAGATCCCTTCATCGGTTATACCACGGATCTGGATATCTACAATCAGTTCGACAATCCTCGTCTGGCAGAGATGGTGAGAAACAACTGGAGCCGGGTCAGTAGTCAATAGCTTGCCCTTACAATCATATTTTTTCTGCAGGCGAAATAAAGATTATAATATTATTATAAACTAATTGGTTTCCTGCTCTTGGAACTCATCGCAAGTATTAAATAGACAGAATGCGCTAAAAAATGGAGAAAGACATAGCGTAACAAACCCAGGGGTGGGGTGTATGAAGCTTTATCTTACGTTATTGGTCATGATTAACATCGTTTCAGGTGCATTAGGCGATGTGGGTGTATCGGATACAGATGCAAATTCTCACATGTCCTACGAGAGTGGACGGTCAGGCCAGGCGTCTTTAAGCCAGACATCATTATCTCAAGACAATTATCCTGCGCAGGGCCAGGATTATTCCCTTAGCCAAAAATTCGCTTACTCGGCCCCACAGATCAGCGGTCCGATGCAAGAGCAATTGACTGCTGAGGAGCTGGGACTCTCGCTACCGCAAATGGAGAGCTTTTCTCCTGATGAGCGTTTGGAATTCGTGTCTGCCTCCTCACCAGGAAACATTGCCACGTTGGTCTCTCATCCCGTGCAATCTTCAGTTCAAGCTACCATGCCCGGTGCTAGCATCTGGTATTATCCCAATTCCGTGGTTTCGACAAACAGGTTCTATGTCCAGACCGCATCAGGCTTTAAAACGGTAGGAGGATGCAGCTTCAAAGGTTATCTGCCCCTCTGGGCTGACATCAAATCAAGCGGCAACTTTTTTGTCTATGAATGGTATCCAGAACAGTCCACCTCCTCTGTGCAATGGTGTGGCTGGACTGGGACTGGCTGGAAAAAAGGCTGGTTTTGTGGAGAAGTCCAGGGGTGGCATATCCTCTGCTACAACAGCGGCATATGGTCCAACTACATATATATTTATGTGTATCCAAGAGGAACTGCCATATCAGCATCCTCCAGCTACTCAAATGTTGCTCCGAGTATGACTGCAGCATCTCTTCCCTTGGACGCACCCGTTCCTCCAGATCCAGGTGCCGAGAGGATTGTTCTGCCCGATTTCAACTTATACAAGCCGGTCACGGAAGAGTCTGCTCAGAGCAACGTCAACGCTCCTTTTCCATCAAGCTGGACTGGACTGATCGAAAATCCGGCTATTGCGAATCAAGCCGGCGTTTCCAGCAGCTATCCTTATGAGAAGAGCTGTCCCACCTGCGCGACTTCGCCAAGCCTTACCGCGCCTTATGGCTACGCCGCGGAAAGCTACAAAGCAGTCTATCCCGTGCCATCCATTTGCAAATGCAATGAGTACTACGTTCAGAGTAACCAGGGAAGGCTGGCAACTGTGGCAGGCGTGTTCTGTGGCGAATGGCTGCCTATCTGGTCCAAAGTAAGTCGGCCAGGTGCATACTGGTCCTTTGAGTGGACGACTTGCGACAGCGGGCCAGGCTATTACTGTTCCCCGGAGGCCAAGAACTTCGGCTACAAGAGCGCCGGATGGTATCAAACCTGGTTTAAGGGAAATAACCCCGGCTGGCACATACTTAGCTACTACTGCAATGATTGGTCCAACTACATTTACATCTATGTCTGGCCGGCAGACTAGTGTGCCGAAACATTAATTTTGCAGATTGAGATAATGCCTTTGGAGTTTAACTCCGGCATTGTCTTTATCGGATCTCCATCTTACTGTTGCTCCGATTGAATTCCACTCATACTCTCATACATTAACCTCATCGGCTGGCTTCTCCATACCTTCAATACTGCGATCCAAGTATTACTTTAAAAGTGCTGAGAGTTCGATCTCAGACATATTAAGTCAACTTCCTTTCTTGGGAGTATAGTGGAACTCAAACCTCTTTGCGAGCTCGAAAGCCTCCTCGGTTTATAAGGCTTCATAAAATGAACCAGATGTGTGTGTTTAGGTTACCCTGAACCAAAAGAATGGTCTCTGCATCTGGACAATGATGAACAAGCATCTTCATAAAATCTGCATAATCGACTTTCGTCCGACGTTCCTTAACACAGACGATCCTCTTGACTACGCGAGGCTCAAAAATCAAAAAGATGCAGCAAATGCCATTTTGGATATATTCATAATGTTCTTTCTTGGGACTTCCAGTGGTGATTGGAATCGGGATAATCGCATCGCCAATCAACTGACATGGCCATTCATCAAAACAGATAACCGGGCGTTTCGGATCCTAAGGCTGCTCATAAAGATCCAGCACATCTTCCACGTGCCAAATGAAATCACTCGTCATCTTTCATATGCACCAGCGGATCTTAGCCAAGGTTTAATTTCATTTTTTTAATAGCCTCCGCACACTCATGTAGAAGATGGAATCTACGACCTCCATCTCAACAAGCTTATCCATCAGAAGCCTGAGAGTCCATTTTGATCGCCCATCTGGCGGCTCAGAACAGGCAAGAAGGGTTAATTGTGCTCCCATCTTTCCATCCAACTTTGGAGGAGCACCACGGCGGGCTTTTTCATGCAATGCAAAATCCAGACCTCCTTCGCAGTACCTCTTCCTCATCCGATTGACTGAGGACTTGCTAACCCTTAATGTTTCGGCTATCTCTTTGTCAGGCCGCCCTTCATCTGCCAGAAGCAATATCCTGGCCAGAATCGGACTTTTTGCAGAAGCCTTTCCTCGACGAAGATATTGGCTTAGTTCCTCTCGATCGTCTTCCTTAAGGCCAACCGAGTATAATTTTTTTCTTGACGCAATCTTTATTGTGGTGTATGTAATAAAATTTAAAACCTTTATTCTAGAGCACTAGGTGGAAATCGTCAGTTTAATAATAGTATATAATTATTTTATATATAACATATTCTTTATTTGCCCATCACACCATTGGTTGATGCAAAATCTTAAATATAACTAGCTAAAATTATTATAAATGGTTAGGGTGGATCATAGATGGCGACAGGCTTTAACTGGGCAGGGGATGCAATTGTCAGAGATACGGTTATGTGGGACAAGAGAGCGATCATCGGCAACCTGGGCATCTACATTCCTACAGACATTCGAGCCTGGCTCTCCTCCACTAATAGCGAAGTCATCCTGAGGGCGTTGCAGCAGATGGATCTTCACTCAGCACGCGAGGCTGGCGCCTTTGACCTGCTGGCCTGGAAGACATGGGATTATGTGGCGAGCAACGTGCAGTATATCACAGACAAAAGCTCCTTCGGCCTGGAGGACTTCTGGCTATTTCCAGAGGAGACACTCGTCTTGCAGAAGGGTGACTGCGAGGACACCTCCTTCCTATTGGCCACTCTTCTTTTGGCCAGCGGCATCTCCGAGCACTGCGTGCGCGTGGTTTTGGGAAGAATCTCCACCCCGGACGGAGCCTATGGCCATGCCTGGGTGGTCTACCAAAATGAGCTTGGGCGCTGGTGCCTTTTGGAGTCCACCCTGGATGCCGTCCCCTCGGAGCTGACGCCGGCAGATCCTTTTATAGTACCAGGAAATGAATATCAGTACCAGCCTCAGTTCTGTCTGAACGGCACTCATCTCTGGTCCATGGGGGCGACAAAGTCGCAGATGGCAGAATACCTGAAAACGAGGGGCAGGGTTCAGGTGATGCAGAAAGCTCCCATGACGAGGGTCCTATAAGCTTGATCTCCGAGCGTCATGCGTCCTTCAGAAATTTGGCTCTTCGCTATTTCCAGTTGCTGATCTCAGGTTACAGACTACCTCCACTGTAGGCACTAGATGCGCAAGAAGAACTCGATTAGTGCATAAATATTTCATTGCATATTAAAAATTGCCTCATGCGGCGGCTTTTTCAGGCCATTGCTAAATTATTCCCTTGGCTCCCAATGTGGCTCTCATCTTGAGGGCTTGAAGATAATGGACGCAAGAGTCCCATGAGACTTGATGGCTCTTAGATACAGACCATTAAGCCGCGAGCCTATTCATTGGACCTCGATTGGTTATGCTAGAAGATACCTAATAACCTCTGGATTTTGGACATGCTTTATAAATAGTGTATAAAGGCGTGGTGCGACTGGCGGGTTTATAAGAATCCTCTTCAAAGACTTCTGCTTTGCCGAGCTGTTATCACTAATTAGATAATAATTCTACTGAGACCTACAAATTCTCACGCATGTCTCCTCACAAACAGATCTCCGAAAATCTTCTCCTGCACCAGCCACACCTGTTTTCTCTGGGCCATGAAGAGCAGTGAGACGTAGTTAGTGACTCCATCTTCAATCTTGCTGTTTTTGCTGTTTATATCCTGGAAGTTGACGCTCTTCTTTTCCATGAACATGTCGTCTAAGATGGGCCCCAGTGCCTCGATTCTGTCCTCGATTCCCTCATCGTGGGATACGTCTAGGGCCTTTTCCTCAGTGCTTGGCCACCTCTCCCGCATGGCCTTTCTCCTGCCCACAATCTCCGCCTTCTTCAGCTCGAAAATCAGCTCGTCCAAAGTTACAGGCCGTTTGGTGTGCCTTCTCACGGGAGGACGAGGCAGATTCTCTTCTATCTCCACTTCCTGCACTTCCAGGGTCTCCTCCATCTCCTGCTCGGGCTCCTCCTCCACCTCATGTTGCCCTTCCATGGAGTCGGACTTCATGCGCAGGAGGATGCTGGCGTAAAGCAGTGTTCTGGCAGGAATGCGCAGATCCCTCTTTTCCATGGAATCGATGTACTGCAGAAATCTTTCCGTGACCATGGCGATGTCGATATCCCAGGGATCGATCTCTCCTCTCTTGGCCAGCTCCACCAAAACCTCAGCCGGCTCTCCGAGCTCGAATTCCTTGTGGCCTTTTCCCGCATCATCTGCATTAGTCGCATCCTTCCCCTTCTGGATATGTCCGGATTTCGGATTATAGGGGGAATCTGATATGGAATCGGAGATGGAGCGAGAGTTGGAACTGGATTGAGAGGTTTCCTGCAAATCTGGGATAGATGGATCTTCGCTCATTTTCTGCCTCAGCTTGTGCAGATGCCAGTCACAGTGGTGATGTTGTTCTCCTGCATGGTCACTCCCAGGGTGTACTTGGACTGCAGTATCATGGGCTTACGCAAGGATACTACTATGAACTGTGCATTGGAAGAGATCTTCTTGATTAATTTCGCCACCCGTTCCACATTGGCCCCATCCAGGAACATGTCGATCTCATCCATGGCATAGAAGGGCGCTGGCCGGTACATCTGAATGGAGAATATGAAGGAAAGAGCGGTCAGGCTCTTCTCCCCGCCTGACATGGCTTCCAGGCGGTGCAAGGACTTTCCGGCAGGCCGGGCTTTGATGGTCATGCCTCCTGCCAAGGGATCTTCCGAATTTTCCAGGACCAGATCGCCCTCGCCCCTGGAAAGCTCCTTGAAGATTTGCTTGAAGTTTTTGTTGATCTCCGTGAAGCTGGCCAGGAATGCCTCCCTCTTCATCAGATCGTACTTTTCCAGCTTGTTGATGATCGCCTCGCGTTCCTCGGAGAGAGTGGTCCTCCTCTCTGCCAGGAAGTCGTAGCGGGTCCTTACATGATCGTATTCCTGGATGGCCAGCATGTTCACCGGCTCCAGTTCCCGCATGGCCCGCTCCAGAGCGTTGATCTTCTCTGCCACGGTCTCGCTGTTGGGCGGCTCCTGAGAGGAATCAACTCCGCGGCCTTCAATTTGCGAGCGCAGATCATTGACCTTGGACAATGTGGCCTCTCTGACGTGGATCGTGGCATTATTGCGGGCCTCTATTCTGTCTCGCTCCCTATCCGCCAGGTCTTTCTTCCTTTGCAATACCAGCATCTTTTCCAGGAGCTCTCCTCGCACTCCCTTCAGGCCGTGCAGCTCCTCCTCGATCTCCGCCTCGCGCGCCCGAGAGAGTGCGAGCTTATCATCCAGGCCCACGATCAACGCAGCTGCCGCACCCTTTCTGGCCAATGCCAGAATCTTTTGGCCGTCCAGTGATTCTCTTCTTGCTGCAAGCTCAGCAAGCTTCTCTCTGAGGCCATCCTCCCGGATCCCGTCCTTGAGAATCTCGGCGTCAATGCCATTAAGCCTTTCCTGCAGACGCTTGATCTCCAAACTAGCAACATCCGCCTTTTTGTTCAGCCCAGGAATCTCCGAGTCCTTCAGCTCGCCATCCAGTTTGTCGATCTTCTGCTGCACACCAGCTACGGTCTCCTCCGAGGCACTGATCTCGCCCTCCAGAAGGCCAAGCTGCTTTTTGAAGCTCGATGACTCGCCATCCATTAACAGCAGACGCTCTCGCTTCTCCGAAATGGACTTGTCCAGGCGCGGCCGGGACGAACCGATCTCGTCTATCTGGAAGGTCTTCTTGGATATGACCCGGTTGTGCTCCTCCACCTCGCGGGAGAGGCGGGAGATCTGCTCTTCCATTCTATCCAGCTTATCCAGTCTTGTGGACCGCTGCGCTTCCGCAGAGGCGATCCTCTCAGACAGCTCCAAAAGCTTCGTCTTCTCTTCCGCCGCAAACTTCATCTTGGAACGGTAGTGGCCGCCGGTCATGGCTCCTGACTTCTCCACTAAGTCCCCTTCCAATGTGACCATACGATAGCGGCCCATGAGCGGACGGGCAGAAGCGAGGCTCTCCACCACCAAAGTATCCCGGAAGACATACCAGAAAGCTGCCAGGAACTTGGCATCATAGTCCACTAAATTTAGAGCATAATCCACCACACCTGCATGATTGGGCCGGACGGAGAGGCTGCCCTTGTCCAGCTTGTTCAAAGGCAAAAAGGTGGCCCGCCCGATCTGCGATCTTTTCAGGTACTCAATGGCAGCAGAGGCACCCATATCATCTGCGGTCACAATGCTTTGCAGGCGTGCTCCTGCGGCCACCTCTAAAGCAACAGAGTAACGCGTTGCCACATCGCCAAGCTCGGCAATGGTTCCGTAAAGGCCCTGCAGCATCTGCCTCTTGATAGCAGAGCGAATCGCCTCCACCGCCCGGCTGTATCCGACCTTGTCCTCGGCCGATCTCGTGCGCCCGTCGCTCTTGGCAAACTCTCCCTGGAGTATTTGCATCTCCCTTTCCGCCTCAGAGATCTCCCGGCGCAGTCGCAGGCGAACGCTCTCCAGGTCATCCCTGTCCCGCTCCATGCCCATGGCCTGGCTGTTTAAGGCAGCAAGCTCGACTTTCAGCGTCTCTGCCTCATGATCAAGACCGGCTAGGGTGTCCAACGCCTCTTCGATGCCGACGGAAAGTTCCTCTCTCTCCTGGCCCGCGCGCCTGGTGGCATCCAGCAGCCTGTCCCTTTTCCGCACCAGGTCGCCAAGCTTTGATTTGGCCTCTTCTCGAATTAGCCGGGCACCGGCCAATTCATCTCGTTGCAGGGAGAACTTTGCATCCGCCTGGGACAGGCAGGACTTGACCTCTGCCTGGAGCTCTATTTGATCATCCAGTTCGCCGCGCAGGCTGGCGCCACGTAGACTTGCATCTCGTATCTTTTCGGATAGGGACTCCATTTCCGCGGTGAGACCGCCCATCTGAATGAAGCAACTCTTCTGCTCTTCATTCATCTCATAGATGGCCTTTTCCGTCATCTCGACGTGAGCGGCCTCGCGGAAAATCTCCCCTTTCAGCTCCTCGATCCTGCGTTTAACAGAGATCTGCTCATCCTCTCCTTTGTGTGTGATCTCAGAGCGTATGGATCGTAGCTTTTCATCCAGTGCAGAAAGCTCTGTTTTCTTGCTTTCCGATCTTTCCAGGAGCGTCTGATTCTTGACCCCTAGAGAATTGATCTCTTCATCCAGGCCGGCCAGCTCGGATGATGCTTCTTTGAGCCTGGCCAAGAGAAGAAAAGCCTCCTGTCTCGAGAGTTCTTCCCTGTGCGCCTGATAGGAATGGGCCCTGTCCCGCTCCGCCTTAAGTCGGACGAGCTGGGAGGTAACTTCCTCTAAAATCACATCCATGCGACCGATGCGCTCTCGCACCACATCCAGCTCTTCCAGGGCCTTCTTTTTCTTCTCATCAAACTCGGCGACGCCTGCAATCTCATCTATGATCTTTCTGCGCTCGACTGGAGTCATCTCGATGATGCGCGTCACATCGCCCTGCATGACGATGTTGTAGCTCTCCGGGGTTATGCCCGCCTTGGCCAGCAAATCGAGGAGTTCAGCCTGGCCGCAGGTTTTTCCATTAAAATAATAAGAAGAAGCATATTTGTCGCGATTGATCTTTATCTTTCTGGACACTTCAATGATATCCAAATCAAGGGGAAAGAGGCGACTGGTATTATCCAGTTTGACGGTAACCTGGGCATAGTCTGGATTCTTGCCGTTATCCCCCCGATAGATGAGGTCGGGCAGCCTCTCAGCACGCATGGCTCGCGAGCTGGACAGGCAAAGGGCGAAGAGCAGGGCATCAACGATATTGGACTTACCGCTGCCGTTGGGTCCGGTAACGGTCATAAAATCGTTCTTCAGAGGAACCCGGACGCTTTTGCCGAAGGACTTGAAGTTCTTGAGTTCGACCTCTTTAATGTACAAAGGTTATCTCCGCTAGCATCGTTTTCTTCGTAATTAGATGTTGAAAGTTTCGCTCCATTTCGCGAATACTTTAACTTAAATATGTATTCAATGACGTATATATTGTTTTCTCATTTGTGATATGTTCTCGGGCACCGCTACATCATCTCATGTGGCCAATATCTCTCGATAAATTATTAGTCTCAATGCTGCAATCGAGTGGGCAATGAAATAAATCCAATCGAATCTATAGTCTTCAACGCAACTTTCTGAACTAGGATTCAATGATATTTTGCAATTAATAACCCTATACATGTTGTTTCTAGTTGCAGCTTTTCTATATTTATTTAATATTGTTGTGTTGAGGACTGTAATTGGCGATCGGTGGCTCTGGGCAGGGAGCAGGAAGCTGGGCGAGGGCGGCCATAGGACGGGCCGGGCTCCACCTTCCAGATGAAGAAGGTGAGCAAGAAGGCAAGGATCACGAGTGCCAGCATGCTGCCGAGATGGTTGAGGACAAGAGGCGCATACCTGGGGAGATTAACAGGCAACAGAAAACGCAAAGATGATAACCACCAAACCAATTGAAGAGACCAACGAATGTATGGAAGAGCCTTTAAGATGCATTTAGTCTGTACGATTTGATGCTTCTCGGAGGCTCCTATAGATAAGTAATATTTTTAAATATTTAAATTTAATCAAATCTGCGCCGTGCCATTATTGACGAAGGGTATGGTTTATGATATAGGCAATGCTCAGCCTGGTAGAAGACCGCCGTCCGTCCTCCACCCCACGACTTTGATCTTTCGGGCTGCGATCTACCGTCACCCGGTTCCGGGCTAGGCCGCGCAGATTCTCCACAAAATTTATTGCCTCACCCATGCCACAACACGTATTATAGATCTCATCAATACCAGAGCCAGGCGGCATGTGATCAAGCTCGGGCAGTACTCCGCATGAAAAACTAAAGCAGATTAAAAAATATAACATAACTTATATGAATTAAAGCAGAAATGACAGATTGGGAACCTGCTCTGGCGATCGCCATGATATAAACAACCAACACAGATTTTCCCAAAAAAAGACTTGCAAGGCGACCACCTTCTGCCTAAATACGCAGCCGATGAAGACAATGGGTGGGGGTTAACGTTCTTCCAGACCTCGACTTACATGACGCGGATATATCAAATGCAGCTATGGTAATCATTCCCAGCGCAAATATAGTCATAAAGTCTGATGTTTCTGAACTCGTTCCACTTATCAAGGACTGTGCTCAGAATAAGGTCCAGGTTGCGGCAATTTGTGGAGGCGCTCTATTTCTCGCGAGAAGCGGATTCCTCGATACGGTCAAACACACCAGTCTCGGGCCAAAATGGCTGAAAAAGATGACCCAAGCTACCGAGGTGAGAAAAGTCATGGAGGATTCTGAAAAATCTTATTAAATCGTAATTTATAATTAATATTTACACGATATAAATTATCGTGTGAAATCTGACCGACTTTGTTATCCGTCATGAGTATGAACGAATCAAATAATTGGTATATAGATGGATAGAGATCGGGAATAGAATAAACTGGGACGATTTCAGACCGAAACTAGACATATTGTTCTGCAACAATGTTGAGCACGGTGGGCGCCTTAATATCGATGTTATCGTGATGCTTAGATATTTACTCATTCAGCAGCTTTGCAGCCGTTCAGATGAGCAGTTTGAAAGAGAATTGGCTGATCGTATTTCATTCGGATGTTCTTGGGAACAACATAAGTGGCTCCCGATTCCATTATGATATGGATATTCAGAGAGCGCCTAGCCGATAGCGGAGGGGATAAGCAAATTTGGAACGAGCTGCAAAAGCAGTTTGATGCCATGAAACTCAAAGTGAAGAAAGGGAATAATGCAGGATGCATCTTTCATAACTTCAGATCCTGGTCATGCCAAGAGTGATACACCGCGCGGAGAAGATGCCAAGACTCGGTGGAGAAAGGATGAACCCTGAGAGAAGGACGGAACAAAATCCTATTTCGGATACAAGCCTCATGGTGTCATGAATGAGGATTTTGGCCTGATTCGCAGAGCCGAGGTTACAACTGCTAAAGTCCACGATAGTCAGGTGGATTTGGCTAATGAAGACGAAGTTTGCTGTGCTGATAAGGGCTTATTTCGGTGCGAAGACAAAAGGGTACGATGCTGCCATGAGAAAAGCCACAAGGGGCCATCCCCTAAGTTATGAGGATGAGATGCGCAACAAGAGAATATCTAGCAAAAGATCTCCTGTTGAATGGTATTTCGCATTCGCGAAGAGAGTCTGCAAGGCAGGACACATTGCGGTTACTACTATCGGTAGGGTTCGAGTAAAGATGATTATCACAGGCCTCGTCTTCAATCTCTATCATCTGATTTCTGCCAAAAACAAATCCGAGCATAGCGTTAGCTGTCTAGAAAAATCGAAAAATATCGGGCGAATTAGGGGAAAATGGGATGCTTTAAGGCCTAATCAGATCGTATGTATCGGAATTATGGATAGAGTTCTTTATGGGAACCATCAATTTGAGGTTAATCAGAATCCTCGCCAATCAATCGTAGGAAGGGTACAATTATTCACTTGGCATAGTTCTTAAGGAGACCCAGATCATTTGTTGGAAACGACATGGACTTAGAACAAGTGTTGGCGTCAAAATGCCGGATGACTCGCATTACAGCACTTTACTTGGGCATGAAGAATAAGGCTTTATCCTTCGGCGACATATTTGCGCTTACGATCTAGGAAAGACATCTATGCGAATCTATATAGAAAAGATGAGCGAAAGAAATCGCAGTAGTTCTATTGACCACATGGTATATAGGTAGATAATATGAATAAAGTTTGGAAACCGATTGTCCTCATCATATCATTGATAGGATGTGTCTCAGCATCAGACGGAAACGGCGTAGCGATGCGACCTGGAGAGGCTGCAGCAGAAAATCTGTTTAATTATGGTATAGGTGAACCTTGGATAGGTGGCAATCCACCGTCTTCCAATGCATCTGATTCGATATATTCCCAATACTACTCGATGCGCACAGAATCTGCTCCTAGGAAGCATATTGAAATTCCGAAGAAAGGTGTGATAAAAGACAAGACCCCTGCTACAGTTTACTTCAGTTATCAAATGCAGGCAATGCCATATACTCAATACCAGACATATGCCACATACACGGATGGCAATTCACTGTGGATACAAGGCACTTCAAGCTGGACTCAGTACGCCAAAGTTCCGCAAGGATCAAGTCTGTCGTTAATAGCGACATCATCATCCGGTAGTAATGGTAATCTCTACGAGATACATCCTGATAGAAAGTTGTATGAGAATACATACTACTTCTGCCAGGGATATAATCAAATAGACTTCTATGCAGATTCGATAGGACCGCACATACTGCTCTTCGTTATTGGTGATCAAGTGAGTAACTCAATTGTCATCGACGTTACGAGCTACTATCCGCCATCCTACCCGCAGCCAGTTCCTACTTATACTCCTACTCAAACGCTGCCTCAGATAACAGCACCGTCCCCAACTTATGAGGATACGCCGATTGCAATAGTGTCTCAAGGCATGCGTGGATATCAGGTATTTTTGGATGGCACATTAATCGGTACTGAAGGTACCGTCGGAGATCCTCTGGACGGGAAGTTCAGCTTTAGCGTCGTTGGCAATCAGAACCACGACGTAAGAGTCTATGATGGTAAGTTTAACTACCCGAAGACAATGTATTTCCCACGGGGAGTCCAAAAGATAATCAACGTGGAGCCTGGAACAACAGTCTATGTTTAGATTATCAGAGATTTTTTTTAATTTAATAGGTTGAAATAGATAGAGCCTTCGGGAAATTGAGAGTAGTTATTCTATAAGTTCCAAGGAATAATGGTATTTTTCAGCTGTTTATATATAGTAATATAACTTAAATCAAATTATAAAATAAGAATAACCGTTATTCGTATATGCGTTCTAAAAATGTCTAATGTAATTTAATAAATAACTCACAAAACAATAGATTAAAAAACATAATTAATCAAATATTGACAAATATGTATTATTATCTAGCGAAAGCTTTATACGATTACTATGATTATTAACAATAATATGATTAAAAAAAATGTCTACATTATGGACATATTGAAAGCAGCTTCAATGCAAATTTCTATTTTGCGATGGGAGATGCACATGATTAGCAAATATGGCTTTGATAGGAGATATAAAGAACCCTGGGAAAGGCTTTAAGACGTAGGTCCAGTGTCGCGACGGCAGCTTTGATTTTATTTTGGATCTACCTTGCATACTATGCAACTGCTTGTTTATAAAGCGGCACCAGGTACCAAATATTATAGTTATTATTTATTACTTAATGATAAATATTACAATGTTAATACAGAAATCGAATAATTTTTTAATAACTGTAAAGTAAAAACAGCGATGATAATCTGCATATGCCTCAATAGGTATATTATTAACTCAGAAATAAAATTATTACAGCCAAAGGATTCTTATATAATGTATTCCACCCATTAAAATGGAGTATAAGTGAAAATGTCTTTAAGCATTCTGCTGGTGGACGATAGCGAGGTTAACCTGAAAGTAGCTTCGCACATGCTCAAGAAACTTGGTCATCAAGCAGATCTTGCTACAAACGGCATCGAAGCGATTGAAGCCTTGGAACATCAGTCCTACGACATCGTGCTCATGGATATTCAAATGCCCGAAATGGACGGATTAGAGACAACGAAAATCATCCGACAGAGATGGAATCAAAACCCAAAGATCATAGTTGTCACATCGTTAATCAATTGCCAAGATGCTTGCCTTGATGCTGGTGCAGATGATTTTCTAACTAAGCCCCTGAGAATAGAAGACCTGAGAGATTCAATTGAATTTCACACGCCTATCCCATCATTTAGCGAATTCCTGCCAAGTGGACTTGACGAGATTGCAGCCATGTCGGATTTATGAGCTATCAGTGATGCGATAAGCCAATGATAATATATCAAAAAAATAATTATGAGGATTCTGATTAACCTCAAATTGATGGTTCCCATAAAGAACTCTATCCATAATTCCGATACATACGATCTGATTAGGCCTTAAAGCATCCCATTTTCCCCTAATTCGCCCGATATTTTTCGATTTTTCTAGACAGCTAACGCTATGCTCGGATTTGTTTTTGGCAGAAATCAGATGATAGAGATTGAAGACGAGGCCTGTGATAATCATCTTTACTCGAACCCTACCGATAGTAGTAACCGCAATGTGTCCTGCCTTGCAGACTCTCTTCGCGAATGCGAAATACCATTCAACAGGAGATCTTTTGCTAGATATTCTCTTGTTGCGCATCTCATCCTCATAACTTAGGGGATGGCCCCTTGTGGCTTTTCTCATGGCAGCATCGTACCCTTTTGTCTTCGCACCGAAATAAGCCCTTATCAGCACAGCAAACTTCGTCTTCATTAGCCAAATCCACCTGACTATCGTGGACTTTAGCAGTTGTAACCTCGGCTCTGCGAATCAGGCCAAAATCCTCATTCATGACACCATGAGGCTTGTATCCGAAATAGGATTTTGTTCCGTCCTTCTCTCAGGGTTCATCCTTTCTCCGCTGAGTCTTGGCTTCCTCTCCACGTGATGTATCACTCTTGGCATGACCAAGATCTGAGGTTATGAAAGATGCATCTTGCACTATTCCCTTTCTTCATTTTTAGCTTCATGGCATCGCGTTGTTTTTGCAGCTCGTTTCAAATTTGCTTATCCCCTCCGCTATCGGCAAGGCGCTCTTTGAATATCCATATCTTAGTGGAATCGGAAACGACTTATGTTGTTCCCAATAACATCCGAATGAAATGCGATCAGCCAATTCTCTTTCAAGCTGCTCATCTGAAAGGCTGTAAAGCTGCTGAATGAGTAAATATCTAAGCATCACGATAACATCGATATTAAGGCGCCCACCGTGCTCAACATTGTTGCAGAACAATATGTCTAGTTTCGGTCTGAAATCCTCTACTAATCTGTCTCCTAATCTTGGCGAATAGCAAAGTCGGTCAGGTTTCTCATGATGAATTATATTATATAATCAGTATTTATAAATAACAATTTAATAGGGTTTTTCGGAATTCGCTTGTGTCGCCCAAATTAAATGCGTTCGATTATATCCTCAACATCCCTTCCATCTAGAACGCAATTCAAGGGATACATCCCGGACTTGCCAAATATATCAGAGATTACCGGGTCCGATTTGATGCAAGCAGAATCGAGTGATTGATGGATTTTGTTCTTTTTTCTGAGTCATCTGCTTGACATAGCCCTCTCTAGCTCCGGTTAGCCTCCTAAGTTCGCGATCATCTTTAGAGGATTCCTAGTGCCCTCTAATTTTGGTCATATGCTTATAAATGATATATAAAGCTCCGGCTGGATTTAGTGGATTTGTAGGAATTCCCTCTTTCGGGAATATCCTGGAAGGCCCAATCATGCCCTTGAGACAAAGTTCCGCAATCCATTCGAAATCGTTGACATCAGTCTTTCTTCCGGGAGTGTGCTTAACCTTGTAGGCATTCGCTACGATCAGGTCAATCTTTCCTTCTAAAACGGCGTGCACAGGATGCCAATAGATTCCAGTTGATTCTATGGCTACATTTTCACATCAATTTTCGATGGCCCAATCTCTAAATTTTAAGAGATCTTCCAAGGCAACACTGAAGCGCCGAGTATCCTTCATCCCGTTTTGGGAACGGATCGTTGCTATCAGAAACCGTTTGTGCACGTCAATGCCATAAATTTTATTCCTCTGCGGTTTCATGATTATTCTCGTCCTAATATGGGTGGATAACTTAATCCTCAAAGGGTGCTCATTCGCGTTCTACTGACGCATTCTTGCATCCGCAGGATTTGGCTAGTTTCACTAACGGTGTCTATGTCCCGAAACTGCGGACTGCCTTCACCGCTCATATCAAGCAATTAAATAGCTTAGCGATTATATCCGTTTTTTCATCTTTCTTGCATGAGCAGTGTGCTCATGTGGGTTTCATTTACATACGGCTTGCCTGCATGGTATCTTTGCAGAAACGCTCAAGGCTAAATACCTTGATATCCAGATGATAGCCGCAATTGAGAAAAAACATTGATGTTTTTATTTATAGTGTGGTGAAAACTTGAAACTCATAGCATTCTACAATGGCGAATTTGGAGCAAGAGTGGTGGGCAATCTCATCAACTACTCGGGCTTCTGCATCTCCTGCAGCGAGGCCTGCAGCCAGTGCCGCAATGTTAGTCCTGACTATGCCAAGAATATCGTCTCCCTGGTAGAGATGCCCGATCCTGCGTCTCTGGGAGACTTCATAGATGATGTGGAGCCACTGCTGCCACAGAACATCCCTGCCGCGGACATTGCTCTGGTCATCAATGTTCATCCCGACATTCTCTTCGGCTTGCTTCCGAAGCTCAAGGAAGCAGGCGTGAAAGGCATCGTAGGCGGTTCTGAGTCGCCTCGCGAGCTTCCTTTGGGCCAGAGAATGCAACTGGAGGAGAAGGCAGCGGCGCTGGGGATGGAGGCGGCCTTCGCCAAGCCTTTTTGCGCCCTTCGCCCGGATCCGGGCAAGCCGAACATTTATGCCTTTCTCACAGAAGCTGGCATTGGCGATCCTGTGATCGATGTAACTGTTCAAAAGAGCAGGGAGGGAAAAGATCACATCTTAGCCGCCAGTGTAGTCAGAACCGCTCCATGCGGTTCCACCTGGTTTGTGGCCAAGCGCCTCCTGGGCCTGGAGCCTGATCAGTCCGACATCAGAGAGCGAATCTCCGAAGCACATCATGCCTACCCATGCACCGGATCGATGGAGAGGGATACCGAACTGGGCGATACCGTGCTACACAAGGGTGGCTACATCATTCGCGATGCTGTGGAGGATGCGTTCAAGAAGGCGAAGAGGCAGGATTAGCTTGCCTTGTAATTCTCTCCTTCCCTCGAAAGCTTTTTGCCGTGAGAGACGATCCCTTAGTTCATGTTCTCTCCAATTAAGTTTTTTCTCGTTCTAATAGTCCCATCAGCTATCGAAACGCAGTCTGCTGGCTTCTGGCAGAAGAGGGGAAATGAGCTATGCAACTGCGGGCAGGGGGAAGAGGCGATAAAAGCATATGATCAAGCTCTCGGAATCGACAGGACCCTGATCGACGCCTGGAACAACAAGGGCCTAGTCCTGGCCAGCTTTAGCCGCTTACCTGAGGCACTGCGGTGCTTCGAGGAGGCCCTTAAGCTCTCACCCCAGCATAAGCATGCTCTGAGCAACAAGGGCATGGTGCTGGCCCAACAGAAGAAATATCCAGAGGCATTAGGCTGCCTTGAGGCCGCCATCGCCGCAGACCCCTATTTTGCAGGGGCTTGGTACAATATGGCACTAGCTTTGCAGTGCCTGGGCAGGGGAAAAGAGGCTATGGCCGCCATGAAGACCGCAGAGATCCTGAAGGGATCCGCAGGCGGCTGCTGCAGACGATGATTTAATATTAATTTTATTTTTTGGCTTCGTTCTGAATTTCCGGCGTTTCATAGGCCGCTATCCGCCAGCGAATTCTCTTTATCAGGCCAAGCAGGGTGCGCGCCTCCCGTTCTGTCAGCTCCGCCCGGCCCAGGATGCGCCGCAGCATGAGCAACGTGAACTCCACCTTGTGCACGGGATGGCAGACCTCGACGAGAAGCGATCTTGTCTTGTCTTGCAGCAGAGCCAGACTCTTCCCGCGTGCCATCGCCACTTTGCAAGAGTTCTCGTTCTCGGTTTGGGATAGCTCGTAGAAGAGCACGGCTGCGCAGTGAGAGAGGTTCATGACCGGATATCCGCTGCTGGTGGGAATGGAGACCAGAAGATCGCAGAGTGCCAGCTCCTCGCTATTCAGGCCGCAGTCCTCTCTGCCCAGGAGCAATGCTACTATACCCTCTTTTCCCTGCAGCTTGTCGGCCAGCTCCGCCGGAGTGGAGCAGGGCACGCGCAGGTGCAAACGCAGGTGATGCTGCGCCCCATCCAGCCTCTTTCCAGTAGTTCCCACCACCAGGTTGGCTCCTACCAGGGCCTCCGGGAGGCTGGCAACGGATTGGGCCATCTGCAAGACGTCTCTGGCGTGCGACGCCATAGCGCAGCCGAAGTCCTCGATCTTACATGGATTGACCAGCACTAGATCATGAAAGCCGAAGTTCTTCATGGCCCTTGCCACGGAGCCAACATTTCCCTCGTAGAGGGGATCAACCAGAACGACGCGAAGGTTCATTTCTTGCACATATCCATTCTCATTCGATCGAGAGTGCCATGACTTGATTCATGAGATATATATTTTCTTGCGGAACGAACAAACCTCAATTTTATCAATTATTGCAGGATCTACTTCAAAGTTCGACATACGCGGCAGCGTCACCAAGTTCTTCCTGTATCCTCAGCAGCTGGTTGTACTTTGCCGTTCTCTCGCTTTGGGCGGGGGCACCGGTCTTCAGAAGTTCTACGCCCAGAGCAACGACCACATCGGCCAGAAAATTATCTACAGTTTCCGCCGACCTGTGGCCGGCCATAATCCTAAAGCCCGCCCGAAAGGCCATTCTGGCCGTGTCAAAAACCTCAGAGACGGAACCAATTTGGTTGAGTTTTAGTAGAAGTGCATTTGTGGCGTGCATTTCTATGCTCTTCTTAAGCCTTGTGGGACTTGTAACATAGATGTCATCGCCCACTAAAATAATATTGGGCAGCCTGGCAGTCAGCTTTGCGCAATCCTCGTAGGCCTCTTCCTTGAAAGGATCTTCAAGCAGAATGATAGGATACGTGCTCACAAAATCAGCGTAATAATCAATTGTCTCATTAGGAGATGGGCGGTTCCCATCGATGAAAACGCCACCGTCTGCATAAAAGCTCGAAGCAGCTGAATCGAGCCCGATCTTAATCTCTTTAGAGGGTTCCTATAAACCCCACTAAATCCAGCCTGAGCGTTATATATCATTTATATGCAAGTGGCCAAAATTCGAGGTCACTAGGAATCCGTTTCATTATAGCCTGGTGCGTCCAGTGCATCTCGTGTCTTAGAAAGTGGAGGTGCATAACCACCTTCGAAGCCTACATTGGTGGCACTAACACCATATCTGCCCTGGAGAATCTTGCTCAAAGCGTGATAAGTCTCATCGGCCATGCGTAGGCCTTCACTGAACCTCTTTGCGCCAGCGAGCCCAATCATGAACTCCTGGATGGAGAGATCATTTCCGGCATGCTTGCCGCCATTGAGTACGTTGAAGGATGGAACAGGTGACCTGGACGTACTAACGCCTCCAAGATATCTGTATAATAGCATACCCAAAGACGAGGGGGTAGCCTTGGCCACATCAAGAGATACTCATAAGATGGCATTAGCACCCAGATTTGCCTTGTTCGGAGTGTCATCCGGTTCTATCATCAGTGCATCGATTTCGCATTGAGCTATGGCGTCCATTCCAATTATCTTAGGAGCTATCACTTCATTGACGTTCTTGATAGCCTTTAGCACGCCCTTACCATCGTATCCATCCCCTCCATCGCGCAGCTTCAGAGTCTCGTGGCCTCCATTAGAAACGCCGCTAGGAACTGCAGCCCGGCCAAATCCAAAGCATGTCCAAACATCGACCTCAATTGTTGGATTTCCCTGCGAATTCGAGATCTTTCTAGCCTGAATCTTCTCGATTTCCAAAGACATGTTTAATTCACCTCAAATGTTTTTTGGAATATGCGCAGCTATGGCGATCGTAATACTGCAAAAAGAGCAAGCTAGCCGTTTTGGCGGCTCTAGGCAGCGTTGGGTTTTGAATAGGGGATTCCGAAAAACCCTATTAAATTGTTATCTATAAATACTGATTATACGATATAATCTATCATGAGAAACCTGACCGACTTTGCTATTCGCCACGATTGGGATACAGATTGATAGAGTATTTCAGACCGAAACTAGACATATTGTTCTGCAACAATGTTGAGCACGGTGGGCGCCTTAATATCGATGTTATCGTGATGCTTAGATATTTACTCATTCAGCAGCTTTGCAGCCGTTCAGATGAGCAGTTTGAAAGAGAATTGGCTGATCGTATTTCATTCGGATGTTCTTGGGAACAACATAAGTGGCTCCCGATTCCATTATGATATGGATATTCAGAGAGCGCCTAGCCGATAGCGGAGGGGATAAGCAAATTTGGAACGAGCTGCAAAAGCAGTTTGATGCCATGAAACTCAAAGTGAAGAAAGGGAATAATGCAGGATGCATCTTTCATAACTTCAGATCCTGGTCATGCCAAGAGTGATACACCGCGCGGAGAAGATGCCAAGACTCGGTGGAACGAAGATGGAACCTGGGGGAAGGACGGAACAAAATCCTATTTCGGATACAAGCCTCATGGTGCCATGAATGAGAATTTTGGCCTGATTCGCAGAGCCGAGGTTACAACTTCCAAAGTCCACGATAGCCAGGCGGATTTGGCTAATGAAGATGAAGTTCGCTATGCTGATAAGAGATATTTCGGTGCGAAGACAAAATGGTACGATGCCGTCATGAGAAAAGCCACAAAGGGCCATTCCCTAAGTTATAAGAATGAGATGCGCAACAAGAGAATCTCTAGCAAGAGATCCCCCCTGTTGAACGGTATTTCGCATTCACAAAGAGAGTCTGCAAGGCGGGGCACGTTGAGGTTATTATTATCGGTAGGATTCGAGTAAAAATGATAATCGCAGGTATCGTTTTCAATCTTTATCGTTTGACCTCTGCCAAAAATAGAATTAAGGCATAGCGTTGGCTGTCTAGAAAAATCGAAAAATATCGGGTGAATTAGAGGAAAAGAGGTTGCATTAAGGCCTAATCGGATCGTATGTATCGCAATTATGGACAAAGTTATTTATGGGAACCATTAATTTGAGGTTAATCGGAATCCTATATGAAAAATCCGAATTCGCCAGTTGTACTATTTAAAAGTAAGCTACGACTAATCAAGGATAAAATAGCATGCGAAGGTATCGGGCAAATCCAACTTAAATGGAGGCCTTCGTCGAGCACCAGTTTTAAAATGGATTGGGATATTCCTCATATTGAATATCATGATTTACCAACCGGTCCGGCAAAACGTGGATCTGCTGAGAACCAATCTCTAAGCTTTGACGTGTTTGCAAAAAAATATAGTTAGTAATAATATTCGCACAGATCGTTCGATCCTAAGTTACAAAAAGTTTGAAATCAAGATTGATAAGAATAACAATGCCAATAAATTATATAAAAAACTTCTAAAAACAGGTGGCTATGCAATCACCTATTCTGGATCTCTAAAGGAATAGGTGGCACTTTAAAATTTGAAGATATAAATTGCAAACTAGATGCACTCTACTATTTTTTGTATTCGATCCGCGAAGGATCAGCCAACTCGATGGATGTAGACATCCTCAATCTTGATGCCAAAAATTAGAGAGATTATATGGCGCAAAAAGCCGTCAGCAGCTTTCCGCCCACGCCGACGCTAGTACCCCCTTCTCCGTCCGGGTCATGTTGTTGTAGAACTTGAACGTTTTTTTGTCCTTGTCCGGCATCAAGATATAACAGATCCTTTTGTCGTTCACATGGCGATGCATACTCTTCGGTGGAGTCCTTCAGGCAGGTGGAGCCAAACGCCGCTGGGGATGGGGACGCAAAAAGCGCGATCTAATATGCAGTATCCGCGCCGGACCGATGTAAGAAGGGTAATGTAGCCAGCACATTAAGGGCGGAGCAGAACTACCCCTTCCTGGTTCTCGTTAATCATATTCATGACGTTGAAGGTACGCCTCATTTTCCAACAGAACCGCTCTAATATGTCTTTATATAGAAGTTCAAACAACAGTTACATGTTAAGTTAGAATTTGTTGAGGTAATTAATGTCTGGACAATTCAGTGGCGCACCCATATACATTCTCAGAGAAGGCAGCCAGAGGACAGCCGGAAGAGATGCACAGAGATCGAATATCATGGCGGCCAAGGCCGTTGCCGGTGCAGTGAGGACCACTCTCGGCCCCAAGGGCATGGACAAAATGCTGGTGGACACCATGGGAGACGTTGTGATAACCAATGACGGTGTCACCATTCTTAAAGAGATGGATATCGAGCATCCTGCAGCTAAGATGATGGTGGAGATTGCTAAGACTCAGGATCAGGAGGTAGGAGATGGCACGACTACTGCCGTTGTGCTGGCCGGAGAATTGCTCAAGCAGGCAGAAGAACTGCTAGAGCAGGAGATTCATCCTACGGTAATTGCGGCAGGCTACAGAGCTGCAGCAGACAAGTCGATGGAGATTCTCAAGGGGCTGGCCGTAAAGGTCTCAGTAAAAGATGAGGATCTTCTCAGGAAGATAGCAGTCACGGCCATGACCGGCAAGGGCTCCCAAGCGGCCCGCGAAGAGCTGGCAGACATGGCTGTTAAAGCGGTCCAGTCGGTAGTGGACGAGGACGGGACTGTCGATACCGATAACATCACCGTAGAGAAAAAGGTGGGGGGCGGAATTACCGACACCATGCTTGTTAGCGGAGTGGTTATCGATAAGGATCGGCTTCACCCCAATATGCCAAAGTCAGTCACCGCTGCCAGGATCGCTCTCCTGAATGCCGCTGTGGAGATTGAGAAGACAGAGGTTGATGCCAAGATTCAGATCACCTCCCCGGATCAGTTGCAGGCTTTTCTGGACCAAGAGGAGACCATGCTGAAGGGCATGGTCGATAGGATCGCGGCCACTGGCGCCAATGTACTGTTTGTCCAGAAGGGCATAGATGATCTGGCCCAGCACTTTCTGGCCAAGGCCGGCATCTATACTGTACGCCGCGTCAAGAAGAGCGACATGGAGAAGCTGGCGCGAGCAACTGGCGGAAGGATCGTCACCAGCATCCATGAGATCTCCAAGGAAGACCTGGGCAAAGCGGGCTTGGTCGAAGAGAGGAAGGTCTCAGATGAGAAGATGACCTTCGTGGAAGATTGTAAGAACCCCAAGTCTGTATCCATCATCCTGCGCGGCGGAACTGAGCACGTGGTCGATGAGCTGGACAGGGCCATGGAGGATGCGCTTCGCGTCGTAGGCGTAGCTGTACAGGACAAGCTACTGGTTGCCGGCGGCGGCGCACCTGAGGTGGAGCTGGCACTGAGGCTAAGAGCCTATGCGTCCACAGTAGGAGGACGCGAGCAGCTGGCCATTGAGGCCTTTGCCAATGCCATGGAGGTCATACCCAAGACCCTGGCCGAGAATGCCGGCTTAGACCAGATCGATTCTCTGGTGGCGCTAAGAAGCCAGCATGAGAAGGGCGTGAAGAGCTCCGGTCTGGACATGGACACAGGCGAGCCCGTGGACATGCTGAAGCTGGGAGTGGTCGAGCCTCTGCGGGTCAAGACCCAAGCCATCAACTCTGCCGCCGAGGCAGCCATCATGATCCTGCGGATCGATGATGTCATCGCCTCCAAATCAGGCGGACCGGCGGGCGGCCCGGGCGGCATGCCCGGCGGTATGGGCGGTATGGGCGGAGAGGACTTCGAGTAGAGTCCTAACCCCCATTTTCTTATATTTTCCCATAGATAGATTATAGTCTTCAACGCAACTTTCTGAACTTAAATTCAATGATGTTTTGCGATTAATAACTCGATGTACGCTGTTTTTAACGGCAGTTTTCCTATCGTTACTTAAGATTATTGTGTTTAGGACTATAAGTTAAATTGTCCACTTGCCATCGAGCTTTCGTTTCTGATGAATAGGCAAAATTATCTATTTATTCATTTATCAAAAAGAGAGCAAAAGGAAGGCTACAAATGAAAATATAGGTAATCCTCGCCCGCCCCCATCCGGGAAGCTTCAATCACGCCATGACAGAGCAGCGGTGCAAGCTCTTTTGCAAAACGGTCATCAAGTTGCTTTTCATGACCTCTACCTGAAATCCTTCGATCCCATCCTCTGCTTTGAAGAGGTTGCCAAAGACGCGCAGTTTGATGACGTCATCCAGATTCATTGCCGGGAGCTGGCTATGGCAAAAGGAATAATAGTAATTCATCCCAAATGATGGTGCATGCCTCCAGCAATCCGCAAAGACTGGGTGGACAGGGGCATCCAACCAGGCCTTGGCCTATGAGTTCTTGGAAGGCGACCGCTGAGAGGAAGCGCCCTGCAGATTGCTTCGGGCCAGGCGGGCAATCGTCTTCGACGCTCCCGACACCCCCTCCCTAGAGGAAGCAAAACGCTTTTGGCGATCTCTCTGCAGACCATTTGGAAGAACTGCGTCTTAGATCTATGCGGTATCGAAGACTTTTGCCGCAAAAACCCCCTACTGCATGGTAGTGACCAGCACATATGAACAACGAGCAGCCTAGTTGAAAAATGTCCGAGCGATAGTTAATGAAAATTTTCTAGGATGAATCTGGCAGCCATCCTACCGAGTGACTGATTCAAGCCGGCTAAGGAGAATCAAACAGTTGGTCCAAAGTCCTGACGATTCAGTGACGTTCATTTCCGTCTTGTCCCCCCCACAGCTTTGAAGTAGAACTTACCAGCAAGAAAATAGATATACTAGGAAGAGATTGGCAATGAAGGCGTCACGTGACATATACCGGGCGACTTGGACACCTGAGATATCTAAATCCTGGGTTCACGGTAGGTTATGATACAGCTGACAAGAACCGAAGCCCAAGGCAAAAGTTAAAAAGCGATGATAAAAAAGACAATGCTAATAGAGAAAGGAAGTGAAAATCATGAGCGAAGCCAGAGACAGAAAAATGAAACGCGAGCGCAGATTCGAAATGCAAAAGGCCGAAAAAGTCCTGCGAGCATGCAGGAGCAGGAGAGGTTATGAGCTCTTTCAAGAGCAGGAGAAAAAAAAGGATAAATAGTAGCGAGGGAGGCTATTTGCGCGGCGCTTCTTTTTTGCTGTTTTTTGCCTCGCATTTGGCAAGTTTTTCTGTACATGTCTTGGCTGCCTAGCTTCTTTGGGGCGCGCATGCAGACAAGATATGTTACACCCTCACTAAAATTTATCTCGGCAGGAGGGAAAGCCAATCGGCCCACTATTACAGCGTCACATGCGTGTGATAGGTCCAGGCCTTCCAAACGAGCTCGAGCTGGAAGTTGAAGAGCTAGGATAACAGTGATATCGCGCTTTTTTGCGAGGGCGGTGGTGTCAGACATACACGCTCTCAGTAATTTATTTGTTGATTTCACATAAGCACTTTTTTATAAATCACTGTAGATCACATCTTGCGATCCTATTTTTTTGTCGCGTTTTTGTTAATTTAGCCAAACAACGCACCTCACGGCAAGCTGCAGGGTATTCATTTAAAAATAAAAAACTAAAAATTAGAAACAAACCGCCGAAAAAGAAAAACAAAAATTTTATCGCGGCAGCAGAACCGCTGCTGCCTGCATTGCCCAGTTGATGAATGCATCTGGGAAGACGCCTATCCAGACCACTGCCAAGAGTGTCAAGACGAGCGCTACCACATATCCTTTCTGCTCTACGATCTTGGGGCCGACCGGCTCCTTGAGATACATGTAGCTGATGATCCTCAGGTAGTACACCAGCGACAGAGCGCTATTGAGGATGGCAATCACCGCCAACCAGACCAGGCCGGAGTAAATGGCCGAGCTGAAGAGCACGAACTTGCCTATATATCCAGCCGTGGGAGGTATGCCAGCCAGCGCAAACATGAAGATGAGCATGCAAAACGCTGTTATGGGCGCCCTTTTAGCCAGACCGGCATAGTTGGATATGTCATCCGGGTCAGTTTCACTTCCTATGGCCACACTGCTCGCCACCTGAGCCGTACCGATAAAAGCCCCTGTCTTCATGAGAGCGTGTCCCAAGATGAGCAGCAACGCGCCAGCGATGCCCAGCTGATCTGCTCCGATCATGCCCAGGTTCAGCACATTGACCGGTGCCTCTCCATAAGCTGCGCCTACTACTACAAAAGCGATGGAGATGTAGCCGGCCTGCGCTATGGAGGAGTAAGCCAGTATGCGCCGCACATTGTTCTGCCAACAGGCTGCAAGATTACCTAGCGTCATGGTTACTGTCGCAAGGATGGCAAAGGCCAGGTACCACTCCATTCGAAGCGCTACGAGGGCTATGACAATTACCCTAAAGGCAGCGGCAAAGCCCATCTTCTTGGAGCCAGCTGCCAGAAGGGCTGAGACCAGGGGCGGTGCGCCCTCGTAGGTATCTGGAGCCCACATATGGAATGGCACCAGTGCCATCTTGAAGGCAAATCCCACGATGACGAATAGCAGAGCCACTAAAGTTGCTGGGCCGAAGTTGGCCAGTGAGGCTGCCGCAATATCAGCGAGTCGAGTGGATCCCGACATGCCATAGAGCAGTGAGAAGCCGAAGAGCATGAACGAAGAGGCGACAGAGCCGAAGATGAAGTACTTCATAGCCGCTTCCAGGTTCTTCTTGCTTCTATCAAAGGCTGCCAGGGCATAGGTGGACAGGCTGGCCAACTCGAAGCCCACAAACAGAGTGACGATGTCAACTGAGCTGGAGACCACCATCATGCCCACTGTGGCAAAGAGCAGCAGTGCGTAATACTCGTCTGCGCCCTTTCCCGTATACTTGGACATTGAGGCTATCACTACCAGCAGTGATACTATCAGGAAGATTGCCTTGAAGAACTGAGACAGGGCATCGACCGATATGGTATCAAAGAAGAACATAGCGGGCTTGGAGGCTAAATTGATGGCTACCATCCCCAGAGCTGCCACCAGGCCGGCTGCGCTCAAATATCCCATGAGCTTGCCGCTGTTCTTCATCAGGGATCCCAGCAGCACAATGAGCACTGCCAGAATTGTGAGTAGCGCTTCTCCCCAGAGGGGTGCGTAGTATGAAAATTCCACTTCAGATCACCCCCATCTGAGTCAGGGTCATTACAGGCTCCATGACCTGAGTTGCCGCTGTTCCCATTATATCTGTGATCAGCCCTGGTTGAAGGCCGAAGATCAAAGAGAGAACTATGATCATGGCCATAGAGAACAGCTCGTAGGCGTGCGGATCATGCACATTCATGTACTTCTTCAATATCGGCCCGAACATGGCCTTTTGCATGGCCCATAGGTGATAGGCAGCCGTTGTTACCACGCTCAGGAAGACTACGATCATGGTATATGTCGGCAGCGCCGGATATGAGCCGGTTAGAACCATGAACTCGGCCACGAAGCCGCTCATGCCCGGTAGTCCCAAAGATGCCATGAATCCTGCCATCATGATGACTGCAAACTTAGGCATGCGATCAGCCAGGCCACCCAGATCGGCAATGACCCTGGTCCCTACCACGTGCTGGATGGTACCAGCGGACATGAACAGGACACAGGTGATGATACCATGTGAGAACTGCTGAAACATGGCTCCGGTAACCGACATCCAGGTGAAAGCCACAGCTCCGAGCGTCACGAAGCCCATATGGCTTACGGATGAATATGCCACAAGCTTCTTGATATCCTTCTGTGCCAGCGCCATGAAGGCTCCGTAGACAATGGAAATCACCGCAATGATGGCGATGATGGTCACGAATGCCTTGTTGACGTGGGGGAGCATGGGCATAATGACCCGGAAGAGGCCATATCCACCCATCTTAAGCAGCAGGGCTGCCAGCACTACCGAGCCGGCTGTGGGAGCCTCGACATGGGCATCCGGCAGCCAGGTATGGAAAGGAAATGCAGGCATTTTAACCAGAAATCCCAGAAGCAGGCCGGCAAAGATGATATTGAGCAGGCTAGTTGGAAATATGGTCTTGTCTGCTGTCGCTGCGAGAAGTGTCAGCATATCGAAGGTTCTGGACCCGTCGGGCGTCTGGTAGGTGAAGTATAGGGCAAAGATAGCCAGAAGCATTACCAGGCTTGCCACGTGGGTGTAGATGAAGAACTTGATTGCTGCGTAGTCCTTTCTCGGCCCTCCCCATGATCCTATGAGGAAGAACATGGGGATGAGCACTATCTCCCAGAAGATGTAGAACAGGAAGAAGTCTAGAGACGTAAAAACGCCCAGAACGCCCACTTCATTGAGCAGAAGCAGGGCAAAGTACTGATTGGGCTTCTTTGTCTCCCCCCAAGAGTATATTATCACCAATACGGACACAATTGTGGAAAGCAGAACTAAGGGATAGCCTATACCGTCGACGCCAACAGTATACTTGACGCCAATGGAAGGAACCCAGTCGTAGCTCTCCACAAACTGCATTATCTTCGAAGTTTTGTCAAATTCCATGTACATTTGCAGGGATAGGGCTAAAGGTATGAGCGAGGCGATTAGGGCCACGAATTTGGCCTTGGTTCCCGCAAAGAAGGATACCACCGCCCCCATAATGGGAATGGCGATCAATAGCGAAATTGCATTTGAGATCATACCAGGCCCACCTCCATAGCCAGAGTAATTACAACCACCAGCACCACAACTCCCAGCATCAGCGCCGTGACATAGTTTTGAATTATGCCGGTCTGAACCTTTCTCACATGCTGTGCGAAGCCTAAAATCCATGCCGAGAGCCAGTTCAGCCAGCCGTCTACGAGCTTAATGTCGATCACATTGCAGATCAAAGCCGTGCCGTAGACCACTGTTTCAGCGAACCAGCCGGTCATGATTTCATGCTGGTAGTATCCTTTGAGCAACATCTTGCGAATTGGATCCTTGTCGCCGGTAACCTGGCTTGGGTCAAACTTCTTGACTTTGTCCCAATAGAACAACGCAGCCGTAAAAATACCGCCAATAGCAACAATTATTGGCAGTATCTGAATGTACCATGGCTCTCCCGGTCCTTCCTTCCCGCCAGCTTCCCCCTCGCCAGCAGCTCCTTCAGCAGCGACAACACCAGGCTCGTCATCCACCGCAGGAGCGCCGTGCTCACCTTCAAGCGCATGGTCTCCGATTACGCCGAGCTGTGCGAAGTCGACACCGTAATGCTCGAAATTAGAGTCAAGGTAAGTGTAGAAGTCCTCTTGAGCCGCCAATCCGAATCCAAAAGCAAATACAGCTAAGATCACCAGTGGCAAAATCATAATCATGGGCGACTCGTGTTTGCCGTAATTAGATCTTTCCTTGCCGGTAAAGACCGAAAACCACATTCTGAAAGTATAGACCGCTGTCAGAACGGCGGCCAAGACCAGGAATATGTAGGGCAGGAAATTGATCAGTGTGCCGTACTCATAGGCGATTACTATGATCTCGTCCTTGGAGAAGAATCCCGTGAATAAGGGAAATCCAGCCAGTGACAGAGAGCCAATGAGCATAGTGTACATGGTCCACTTCATGTATTTTCCCACGCCTCCCATTTCTCGCATGTCGTTAGTATTGACAGCGTGAATGACGGACCCGGCGCAAAGGAAGAGCAGCGCTTTGAAGAAGGAATGGCCGATGAGGTGGAATATGGAAACTCCTACCGCAATGGCTCCTACTGCCGCACCCGTTCCTAAGCCAGCCATCATAAAACCGAGCTGCGAGACTGTGGAAAAGGCCAGAACCCTCTTGATATCAAAGGACGCCAGGCCCATGGTCGCCGCAAATAAAGCTGTGAATGCGCCTACTGCCGCGACTGCCGTCAGCCCATAGGGCGCAGCGTAGAATAGCGGGAACATTCTGGCCACCAGGTAGACACCTGCTGTAACCATGGTCGCAGCATGGATCATGGCTGAGACAGTGGTTGGACCCTCCATGGCATCAGGAAGCCAGACATGCAGGGGGAACTGACCTGACTTGCCCACTGCGCCACCCAAAAGTCCTAGGGCGATTAAAGTCAGTTGATCCGGTGCGATCTGCGAGAGATGAGCATAGATTACCGGGAACTGCAAGAGATATTCTCCGGGCTTTAGAGCGAGGTTCAGGTCTGCCAGGTTGTTGTAGAGCAGAATTATACCCGCCAGGAAAAGAACGTCGCCCACACGCGTTGTCAGGAATGCCTTCTTAGCCGCAGCAGCAGCAGAGGGCTTTCTATACCAGAAGCCAATCAAGAGATACGAACACAGTCCCACCAGCTCCCAGAATATGAAGAGCTGAAGCAGGTTATCTGCATAAATCAGGCCCAGCATGGAAGCGGTGAAAAGTGCCGCCTCTGCAAAGTATCTGGCTGCGCCTGGGTCTCCATTCATGTATCCATTGGCATAGGTGTGAATCAATGTAACCACGAAGGTTACCATGAGAAGCATCACTAGCGCCAGTGGATCAATCAGTATGCCCACATTGAAATTGGCGAACCAGGGCATGGACTGATGAATTATCTTATCTGGATATGTCTCAGAGAATATACCCAGAGATACTATCAGCGCGCCAAAGGTTGCCAGGACGGTGATGAAGCCTCCGCCTCTGGGCAGATGCCAGCCTACGAAGAGGCAAAGCAAGAAGGCCAGTACGGGAAGGGCTACTATCAAATATGCATAATCGGCATACATTCCTTACCACCTCATGGCTTTAATGTTGTCCAGGTCAATAGTTCCGTATAGCCTGTACAGCGCAATCAATATGGCAAATCCCACGCCTGCTTCAGCTGCTGCCAACGCAATGGAGAACAGGGCAAAGACCTGGCCATTCACATTAGGCTGATACGCTGAGAAGGCAACGAGATTGATGTTGGCGCTATTGAGCAAGAGCTCGATGCACATCATAAGCTTGACACCGTTCTTTTGAGTAACAAGTCCGTACAAGCCGATGGTGAACATCGTGGATGCCAGCAGTATATAAAGCTCCAACGGTATCATCGGTAAATCTCCCTCCTTGTCATATGTTGTCGCCCTCCTCAGGCAACCTCCTTTCGTGCGACCCAAACCGCTCCGACCAGGGCAGCCGTCAATACCAGGGCCAGGACCTCAAAGGCGAAGACGTAAGAGGTGAAGATCTCAAATCCCACGTCTCCAATGCCGCTCTCCGGCAACCTCAATCCCTCTCCGGGCTCAAAGCTGAGCAGCTGCTCTTCGCTGGCACCCCAGTCGGACAGGGATAGCGAGGCAAAGAGAGCAGCCAGGAAAGCCAAGGTTATGATAATTATCTTAAATTTCACCATGGGACTCCTCCATAATCGTCTTCCTCGTGAGCATCACGGCGAAGAGTATCAGAACTCCGACGGCCCCTATGTACACAAGAATCTGAGCCACACCCACAAAGGGGGCATTCAAGGAGATGTACAAAGCTGCTACGCCAGCAAAGCTTCCCAACAGATAAAGAGCGCTGTGAACTATATTCTTGGCGTAGACGACAAGAGCCGATAATAGCACGACTATGGCAGCTATTGCCAGGAAGGCCAAAAGCTCGATGGCAAATCGTATATCGTAGGCCAATAGCTTATCCAAGACTGTTTGCGACCAGGGCGACAGTAGAACAACCAGCGCCAGGCCACCGAAGATCACACCCAGTGCTAAAAGCAGAACTAGAAGCTCGAAGATGGACCGAATAACATTTGCGCCCGATTTTTTCGACATCAAGCAGCACCTCCTTCTTTAGGCTTTGCCACTGCACCGTTTTCCTTTTTGATCTTGGTAGCAGCTGCGCCTTCCCTGGCCGGCTTTTTGGCCGCACCCTCTTTTGCGGCCCCCTCTTTGGCAGTCGCCTTCTTGGCAGCAGCCTTCTCCGCGGCAATTCTCTTGGCCTCAGCCTCCAGATCAGAAACCTCTTCTGCGGAAAATTTCTTGGTCGCCAGGAAATCAGGACCTTTCACGATATCTTTGCGCTCCCAACCAGCCATTGTGACCTTCTGGCCCATTTTCAGGCATTCCACAGGGCACTCGTCCACACACAGGCCACAGAACATGCATCTCCCATAATCTATCTGCGGAAACTGCATCTTCTTGTTCTTGAGAGGGTTTCCGAATTTGAAAGAAACCATCTCAATGCAGCTATTGGGACAAATTCTGGCGCAGGTTCCACAACCGATGCATATGGTGGCATCCAGCTCGTGAATGCCTCTCTCTGCAGCAGGTAGCACCATCATCTTCTCAGGATAGAGCCTTGTGATCTCGATCTCCTGCGTGGCGGTCTTCAAAGGCCAGCTGAAGTTCTTTATCATCTTTCTCTTCAACATCTCTGCCACCTCATGCAAAGTAAGAACCGATTAGGACTGCCCATCCCAGATTCAACAGGGATAGCGGCAGCATCCACTTCCATCCGAAGTCGGTCACCTGATCGATCCGCAGACGGAAGAGCGAGCTTCTGACCCAGATGAAGAACCACAATACGATTACTACCTTCATGAAAAGCCAGATCAAAGGAGAGATTATGTCCAGTACCGGTATGGGTATGATAGGTCCATGCCAACCGCCCAGGAATAAGAGCGACAGCAATATGGATCCCAAGAGCGCATTGTTGTACTCCTGGAAGTAGAGCAGACCCCAGCGAATTCCGCTGTACTCTGTATTGTAACCGGATATGATCTCTTCTTCTGCCTCACTCTGATCGAAGGGAATTCTTCCCAAATCAGTGATTAAGGCAATAACGAAAATGGCAAATCCCAGGGGCTGAGCAAAGGCGTACCAAACTGTCTGACTCTCTACGATCTCCACCAGGTTGAGGCTATGAGCCATGACTGCCACGGAAATGACGCAGACGCCCATGGGAACCTCGTAGGCAATCATTCTGGCAATGCCCCGGAAGGCGCCCAGAATTGAGTACTTATTGTTGGAGCTGTAGCCTGCCATGAAAACCGCTATGGCCATCAGGCTCAAGGCCGCCTCTACGTAGAAGGCACTGATATCCATGTTGGCCACTACCAGAGGGTAGTTTTTGCCGTTTATATGAAGCGCCCCGAATGGAATGGCCGCTGCTACGAGCATTGTGGCCATGGAGGCCACAATGGGCGCCCAGACATAGACGCTCTTATCAGCATCACAAGGGATGATATCCTCTTTGGTGAAGAGCTTAATGGCGTCGGCACCCAGTTGCAGTATGCCCCATCTTCCGCCCACGCGATTGGGACCAAACCTATTGCAAAAATCACTCAGCACCTTTCTCTCGCCCCAAATCACCAGCATGGCTCCAACGTTGACCACACCAGAGATTACCGCCGCGCCGATAATGCCGATGATCAGGGCAAATATCGCCGGCTCCTCTGCGACGAATTGAGTGATGATCTCTATTATTCTGTTCAAATCCTCCCCCTCCTACCTATCCGCCTCAGATGGACAGCCGTCCATGCTACCGGCAATGGCTACCGCGTCCGCAATGTAGACACCCTCTAAGAGCGGAGTCAAAGTCTGGAAGGTAGCATAGAATGGCCCTCTGACCTTTACTCTGTAGGGCTTGTCGCCACCATCGCTGATCACATACATTCCCATCTCGCCCCTGGGATCCTCAACCCGATAGTACGCCTCGCCCGCAGGGACCTTCTTAGGAATCTTGGCCTCAGTCTTGATGGGCCCGGAGGGAATCCGGTCCAGACATTGCTCGATGATGTGAATGGATTCCAACATCTCTCTAAGCCTGACATCGATCCGGTCGGCATTATCTCCCTTGGTCCCTGTTATCACTTTGAAGTCCAGATCGGGATAAACCAGTATGGGATCCTCTTTTCTCATATCGTAGGCAACGCCCGTCGCCCTCAGCACCGGTCCAGATACCCCCATGCGCTTGCCGGTCTCGGGAGAGATGGAGCCAATATTCGCCATTCGGGCATGGTAAATGGGATCCTGAGCAAACAGCTCAATGAACTCCTCAGTCCTGGACTTTATATAGGGCAAGACCTTTCGGCATTGCTCGGCGAAGCCTTCTGGAAGGTCGTTACGAACGCCTCCGAAGCGCACGAAGGTGTGAGTCAGTCTGGCACCTGTAACGCTCTCAATCAAAGAGATGATCTTCTCTCTGTCCATGATCATGTACTGCCATGGTGCGTAGCCGACGCCTGCGATGAGTGTCAGAAACTCGCCTGTGCCTATGAGATGGCTTTGAATTCTGGAGAGCTCTTCCAGGATAACGCGAATGTACTGAGCCCTCAATGGAACCTCCAGGCCCAGGATCTTCTCCACCGCTCCGCAGTAGCACTCGTTATTGGAGAGAGATGCCACGTAGCACATTCTATCCGTGTATGTTATGCCCTGCAGCCAGGTCCTGTTCTCCATGATCTTTTCAATGCCCTTATGGATGTAGCCCACATCCAGGAATGCCTTCTTTACCCGTTCACCCTCCACTAGAACATCCAGGAGAAAAGGACCGGGGACCATGGCATGCTGAGGGCCCAGGTGCATGATCATCTCAGAATCTGATTTGATCTCCTGCTGCTCCCTCTCCAGGAATGTGGGATATTTAGGCCGTTCTACTACCACCGTTCCCGCCTCAATTTCAGCGGGTGTAGGTGGAAAGTGGTATTCAGTATAACCCTCCGGGGTGGTGATCGCCACAGTCCTCTCGCCGGTGGTGAGATCAGGATAGCCCTTGTAGTCTTTTCTCCAGGGCCAGGCCCCCATCAGCCCATCCGATAGAAGCAGGGGATACAGTTCGGGGTGACCTTCGAAGGTTAAACCGAACATCTCCCAGATCTCTCGCTCATACCAGTTGGCATTCCAGTAGAGACCAGTCAGGGATTTGACGGATGGGTTGTCTCGAGGTGTCTTTACCTTGAGCATGGCCACAACCTGATGTGCACCATAACTGGCCATGATGGCTACTACCTCCATCTCCTTCCTGGCGATCCAATCTACGCCTGCAGAACCAGAGTAGTGATCAAAGTTGTGCTTAGAACTCAGGTGTTTGCAGACGTCCAAAATCTTTTTGGAGTCGATTGTGGCCCATAGCCTCCGGTCCGATTCCACTCTGGAGTCCAGAACGGCTCCAGGAAACGTGGACTGGATGGAGCTTAGGACCTCGCTTGCTGTTGTCAAGAAAAGATCCCTCCTTTAGTAGTCTCGCTTGTCCTTGCGCTGTTTGATCTTTTCCTGGAGATTGGTGAGGCCCTCTAGGAACTGCTCGGGTCTTGGTGGACATCCTGGGATGAAGACATCAATAGGGAAGTGATCACCTGTGTTTTGGACGATATTATAGGAATCATAGAACGGTCCCCCCGAGATGGCACACTCGCCGATGGCGATGCACCACTTTGGCTCAGGCATCTGCTCCCAGAGATTCTTGAAGACCGGTAGGTACTTTCTGGTTAAGTAGCCAGAGATGATCATAACATCCGTCTGACGGGGTGTGTTTCTAGGGATGCACCCAAATCTGTCGCTGTCGTAGGGCGCAGCTCCGAAAACAAACATCTCCACACCACAACACCCCATGGGTTGCATTAAAAAGTATACCGAATTCTTTCTGCCCCAGTTGAAGATGTTCTTAATGGGTCCCATCTCAATTATTTGATGGATCTTCTCCGTAGTTGTGAACCAGACCTCGGCCACAGGTTGACCAAAGATCGTCCACTTCTCAATCTCCTCATCGATTGCTACGGGCACGGGTATGACATCGCTTATACCCAACGCAAAGCCTCCTTCTTGATAGCATAGATAAGTCCTACCAACAGTACCACGATGAATAGGAGCATCTCGAAGACGGCGTAGTTCATGAGTCCGAAGATCATGAAATGCTGCATGGCCTTATTCGCATAGACATAGATCCAGGGATATAAGAATAAAACCTCAACATCGAATATCACAAAAACGATTGCGAAAAGGTAGTATTGAACGCTGTACTGGATCTTAGCGTCGCGGATAGGCTTCAGCCCACCTTCGTATGTCGATAGCTTTTGGCGGCTAGATCTATTCGGCGCTATTATCTTAATAGCAGCCAAAGCCGCAATGGGCACTATAGCTCCCATTATCAAAAATATAATAAGTGGTATATAATTAACCACTGCCATCGGTTCGCCGGCCATTGTTTACCCTCCGTAAAAGCTAAACATAAGGCATGGTATAAAAGGTTTATGAGAAAAAATTTCGCGTTGCATAAGTTCAATCACAATTTTCAGGGACTATCTGAAGAATATTATCATTATTAAGGTGAACAAAATGCAGATAATAGATCAACTGGAGATCGAGACAGGGATGAGTGTAAATGCCCTAGTAGAGAGAATGAGCCATTGCGGCTTTGGAGCTAGAAGACTGGCGGAAGCTGTGGATATTTACGAAATAATGCTTTCGGGGGACTTTACCAAATTCTTGACGCTTTCCGGCGCGATGGTTCCGGCAGGCATGAGAAATGTTGTCTCTGATCTGATCAGAAAAGGCCATGCAGATGTGCTGGTGACCACCGGTGCAAACCTTGTCCATGACATAATTGAATCCTTTGGCTGCCACTGCCTAGGGAAGGCCGAGTCGGATGATGCCGCACTGCGAGCGGAAGGAAAAAGCCGCATTTATGATGTATTTCTGAGAGACGAGGACTTTGCCGCATTTGAAGAGCTGATGCAAAGAATCATGCCAGATAGACGGGAGACACTCTCAGGAAGTGAGCTGATGAGCACTTTAGGCAGTCAAATCAGTGATGAAAGATCCATACTACGCTCAGCCTATGAGAAGAAGGTGCCAGTCTTCTGCCCGGCGCTGCCCGACTCGATGATCGGCCTGCAGGCCTGGATGTACAGCCAGACAAAAAGGCTTACGGTAGATGCTTTTGCCGATATCAAGGAGATCGTGAACATCTGCTATGGATGTGAGAAATCGGGAATAGTAATAGTTGGGGGTGGCGCTCCCAAGAACTTCGCCCTGCAGTCCATGCTAGTCACACCTAATAGCTTCGACCTCGCGATCCAGCTCACCACGGACACTCCGGAGAATGGCGGCCTCTCTGGTGCCACCCTCTCTGAGGCAGTCTCCTGGGGCAAGATATCGGAAAAAGCTAGATTCGTCACGGTTTACGGGGATGCAACCATTACCTTGCCCATGATGGTGGCGGCAACGATTGAGAGGCTGGAGCAGCCGGAAGAATGCTGCAAATAAACCCAGTTGATCTGCGAAAATTGGCAGAAATTGAGTGCAATAGGATGAAAACCCTGTTTATCAGTGGCGTCGGCTCGCACATGTGGGGCATGCATAGCCGTGAGAACGATATAGACCGAGTGATGATCTGTATCGCACTCATCAGAACCATTCTGAGGAGCGAGAGCATTTCGCCCACGATAGGCCAGCAGACAACGGCTAGGGGAGGAGAGATTTATGATACATTAGGCTGGGGGATCGGCCACCTCATAAATCAGCTCATCAAGGGAAACGTTAACGCCATCTGGTATATCACAAATCAGCTCGTCATAATGCACTATTCTATCCAGGAGGGGGCGCCGTCACTGGTGCAGGCCAGCCTCTGCAAGGAGAGCTACCACTCCATTAAAGGGATGGTGGAAAGCCAGATCAAATCCGATAAAAAGCCCAGAATTGCGGGTAAAGGCTACAAGACAGCTCTGCGGATCATTAATTTGGAATAAAGCTCCCCTCAGAAGGCAGAATTCGCTTTGCTCCTGCTTGTATACCCCAGGAGCCGATGAAGTCATGTAAAAACTATGCCGATTGGAAGAGGCATATGAGGCCAGACGCTTGCCAGACCAACCAGACGAAGATGCTTTTCGGGAGTTTCTTCTACGGCTGCGGATGGAGTAGATGGCAAGAAGATGGGAGTCCTGCGCAAGAAAAAAATAAAATGGAAAAGAAAATGAGGATATATATATGGAAGTCATTGTAGGTATAAGCGGAGCATCGGGAGTTCAGTACGGCATTCGGCTCTTACAAGTCCTGCGAGAGAAGGGCTGCATTACCCATATGGTAATAACCGATTCTGCGGCAAAGATCATTGAAATCGAGACTGATTTTCTGTTAAAGGATGTGCAGGATCTGGCCAGCCACGTTTACGCGCCCTGCGACTTTGCCGCGCCAATAGCCAGCGGCTCGCACATCTTTGATGCCATGGTCGTCATCCCCTGCAGCATGGGAACGCTCTCGGCAATCGCTTGCGGCTCCTCTGACACGCTCATCACCCGTGCTGCAGACGTTTGCCTCAAAGAGAAGAGGAGGCTGATAATAGTCCCTAGAGAGACTCCACTGAGCTTAGTAGAGCTACGCAACATGGTCACTGCTGCTGAAGCTGGCGCAGTCGTCCTGCCAGCCTGCCCTGCCTTTTATTCGAAGCCACATAGCCTTGACGACCTGGTGGATGTGCTAGTGGGCCGAGTACTCGATCTTCTCGGTGTAGAGAATGATCTTTACCGCCGATGGAAGGGAGACGCTTGAAAGGAAATGCTTATAACCGTTTGAATCAGAGCCATTGACAAGGTGAATTAAATGAAGTGCGCGCTGTGTCTTGTTGAGAAGGAGACTGTACCTATCAAGCTCAATTTGGCTACTATCCACGGCCCAACGGATGAAATGTTCAGTATCTGCAAGGAGTGCCTTGATCTGGCACATCAAGCTCATCTCGATAAGGATTTCCTGGCTGTCAAGGCGGGATCCAATGCTGTGCCCCATGGCGCACATGGAGCGCATCATTGAATCACAATTAAATTTTCTCATGAAAACTTGCTTTCAAAAATGATAGCGCCTAAAAGCCTTACAGAGACGGAAATCAACTATTCTGCCACAAATCAAAAAGTGCCCAATTTCTGAAAATGAGTGGACGAAATTGCGAATGAAAGAGCTAATAGGAGAAGATGGGATGAGAAATTTAGCAATATCAGCTATGATCTTTTTTGCGTTGGCATGCAGCTGCCAGTCAATGGAAGCTATTAAGATCAGCCAGGAAAGTGGCATGGCAATCCTGTCCAATTTCAGAGCAGAGGCACGAAGGTAGCTGTACTCTTGAGAATCCCCGAGTCGAAACAAGATGCATATGCGATAAATGGAGGAGCGTTCCTGGCATTGTACTCTTGCCCGACGCCACCGTCACCAAAGAACTGGAGCAGAAGCTGGCCAAACATCTGGCAGACCTGGGATTTGCCAGTATCACTCTTTACCAAAGAAATCTTAGGGCTGTCGATGCAAACGCCGATAGGCGCAGATATTTTTAAGGGGCGAAGAGCCCCACAGAGCATAAGATGGCTTATGACGCACTGGAAGCAGCCGAGATACTGCGCCGCCGGCCCGAGATCGGCCCGGAGAACATCATCTATGCCGAGGAGAGCAACGGAGGACGCTTCGCCATCATGGCAGGTTCCCTGGACCCGAGCGCCAAGGACGTCCTGGCCATCAGCACCTGCGGCTACGGAACTGACGCAGCCATTGCCTCGGTGAAGATAGTAGATAAAGATCTGGTCCGCTTCTACCGGTCCATTGATTCCGAAACCTACCGGAACAAGATCGCGCCTCGCCCGCTAGCTATGAACCATTCCCGCAATGATACCATCGTACCTTACCAGCTGGCAGAGCAAACCCATGCCAGAGGAATGCAGCCGAAGAGATTATCACGTCCGTTCAGTCATGGATAGATTATATAGTGAAAACCACATGAACCTATGGCGGCACGCCCACAAAGCGAGCTAAGTCGAATACATGAGGGCAGACAACATCGATTAGAGAAACCGAAGAATATATGGGAGAGCCTTCAATAGGTAATATAATCTGCATAATTTGTTGCCTCCCGGAGGCTCTTTTAGACCGATAGTATTTTAAAATGTTTGAATTTAATTAAATCTGCATCGTGCCATTATTGACGAAGGATATGATGAATGAAATCGGATGCGCTAAGATTTCATGAAAGCGTTTGATAAATAAAAAAGAGTGAGGCAAAAGGCAGTGATGTAGGAGGGAAAAAGGCATTTCGACCTTTGCCACGTGCTTTGCACGTCAAAAGCCGGTATAAAAGGGTTTCGGCTCAGGTGGGACAGATCATATCCACACCACATAAATAATTATAGCCCTTAACCTAACTATTTATACTTGATTTATTGCCGAGAAATGATTATAGCGGATTCCGAAAAACCTTATTAAATTGTTATTTATAGATACTATTTATACAATATAACTTGTCATGAGAAACCTGACCAACTTTGTTATTCGTCATGAGTATGAACGAATCAAATAATTGGGATATAGATGGGTAGAGATCGGGAATAGAATAAACTGATACGATTTCAGACCGAAACTAGACATACTGTTCTGCAATAGTACTGAGCGCAGTGGACGCCCTACATATCTGTGTTATCGTGATGCTTATGTGTTTATTCATTCAGCAGCATTACAGCCTTTCAGATGAGCAACTTGAAAGAGAACTGATCGATCGTATTTCATTCAGGATGTTCTTGGGAACAACCGAAGTTGTTCCCGATTCCACCACGATGTGGAAATTCAGAGAGCGCCTTGTTGATAGCGAAGTGAATAAGGAAGTTTGGAACGAGCTAAAAAACAGCTTGATGCAATGAGGAAAGCCACACGGGGGGCCATCCCCTAAGTTATGAAGAGGAGATGCGCAACAAGAGAATTTCTAGCAAAAGATCTCAGGTTGAACGATATTTCGCGTTTACAAAAAGAGTCTGCAAAACAGGACACGTTGCGGTTACTACTATTGGTAGGGTTCGAGTAAAGATGATAATCACAGGTATCTGTTTCAATCTCTATCGTTTGACCTCTGCTAAAAGTAAAATTCAGGCATAGCGTTAGCTGTCTAAAAAATTGCAAAATATCGGGCGAATTAAGGGAAAAGAGGATGCTTTAAGGCCTAATCGGATCGTATGTATCGGAATTATGGACAAAGTTCTTTATGGGAACCATTAATTTCAGGTTATTCGGAATCCTCTATGAAAAATCAGGTGATTTATAGCTCGGTGGGCATGCTTCCCACGCTCCTATTTGCGTTTTTGCTCTTTGCCGTTGTGGGCTTTCTCTTTCTGGACCTTGTCAGGACGGCTTTTACCAAGATCGATTTCTCCTGGGGCCAGGCACTCTTTGTCCTGTTCGCTTCCCTCCTGGAGTGCAGCGCTCCCATGGTGCGGAAACGGTTATGTTCGGGCCTTCGGCATAGCTTACCGAGCGTCAGTGGTGGATGTCGTGAGCTGCAACACACGGCGGGCAGTCAATATAGGCGGAGCGATGATACCATCGCTGATCTCCATGGCGCAGATCCACAGGTTCCCGGAATATCTGAATTACGCCCTTATCGGCGTTGCTTTTATGGCAGTCTTACCCAACCGTGTAGCCAGGCCAGTGAATGGTCTGGAAATTGTCACTCCCGCCCTTCTTCCATCTCTCAGTACGGCAATAGCCGCGATTCTGCTGGTCTATGTCAGGAGGAGCCCCCATGATCTCATATTTCTCATCGCCTATGTGGGCGGAACTCTGGGGGACGTACGTCGCCAGCATAGGCGGAGCCAGGGCCTTTGACGACGTCTTCCTATCCGGCCGGATCGCCGTGTTCCTGGTATGAACAGAAAAGAGCTTTAAGATAAACGCTAAGATGATTCAGGCATGAGCTTTAGGGGATTTCTCGCTGATCTTCAAAAAAAAGGACTGCTAAAAGAGGTGCATGAATCCGTATCTCCCACCCTTGAGGTTACTGAATGTGCCTGGGGAAAAGGTCCTATATTATTTGATAATGTGAATGGTCATAGATGCTGCTTGAACCTCCTGGGAACGCGCAGTCTGCTGGCCAGGGCTCTGGGAATTGCCGAAAAAGATATGGTATCTCATCTCGCGGGCATCGGTTACGAGGGTCCAGTCCGCGAGGTGGACTCGTCGCCCTTCATGGAGTGCGTCTCCGCTCCAGATCTCTCTAGGCTGCCTATTCTCACCTATTTTAAGAGCGACGGCGGCCCCTACATCACATCAGCCGTGGTAGTAAGCCAGTTTGAGGGGAAAGATCAATGCCTGTGTGCACCGGCTCATGGTCCTGGGCAAAGACCGGCTAGCAGCGCGTCTCGTTCCAGGTCGGCATACTCATCAGTTCTACCAGGCAGCTTTGGCCAAAGGAGAGGAAGTACCTGTGGCCATCGCCATCGGCGTTGACCCACTGCTGCTCGTGGCCGCCTCCACGCGCGTTCCGCCTGAGAAAGAGTTTTCATATTCTGCAGCTCTGCGGGGTTCTCCAGTGGAGCTGGTGCGCCTGGAGAGCGGCGTTCTCGCGCCTCATGCGGAAATCGTGCTGGAGGGCTACATCACCAGCGAGCGGTCCAGCGAGGGGCCTTTTGTGGATATCACAGGCACCTGCGATCTAGTCCGACAGGAGCCAGTTATACGGCTCACCAGGATGATGACGCGCGAGGACCCCATCTACCACGGCCTTCTTCCTGCAGGTGGCGAGCATAAGATGCTCATGGGGGTGCCCTACGAGCCGTTGATCTACAAGGCAGTCTCTCTGGTTGCCAGGGTGAGGGACGTCATCCTAACGGATGGCGGATGCAATTACTTCCATGCCGTGGTCCAGATCGAGAAGGAGACGGAAGAGGACGCCAGACGGGCCATCGAGGCCGCCTTCCAGGCGCATGGGTCTTTGAAGCACGTGCTGATAGTGGATAATGATATCGATATCCACGATCCGTGCGACCTGGAATTTGCCATTGCTACGCGCATGCGAGCAGATGAGGACCTCGTGATACATCCCAATGTGCGGGGCAGCACTCTTGATCCGCGAAGCAACGAAGGCATCACCACCAAGGTGGGTGTGGACGCCACGGCCAGGCTGGAGCGGCTCTGGAAGTTTCAGAGGGTGATCCCCCGCGGACGGGGCTAAAAGCCCCTCTGCTTATCAGATCTCCAGGTAGAGACGTATACAAAAGACGGTGCCCACAGCCAAGACTATTGACAGCATCAGGGCCAGGATCTGCAGCATCATCTCGCTCATTTTATCTCGTCTATCTGCTTTTCTCTTTGAGGCCTAAATGACCTGGACTCGGAAGGCGCCAGAACCTGCACCGATTTCACGCCCGTGATTATGGCCATCAGTCTCACCTTTCCGGCAAAATCTGGCCGAATCCTCGCTCCCCAGATCACGTTGGCCTTGGGGTCCAGCTCCTGGGTGAGCGCTTCGGCAATAGCTGCTGCTTCTTTCATGGTCATATCAGGTCCGCCTGTCATGTGCAGAAGACAGGCACTGGCGCCACGATAATCCACGTCGAGCAGCGGATTTTTCAAGGCCGTGCGCACGATCTTCTCAGGGCTGCTTTTCATCACACCATCGCCTACAAACATGAATGAAGCCCCACCTGATCTTATGATAGTGCAAACATCGGCATAATCCAGATTGATGAGAGATGGACAGGTTAAGGTCTCGCAGATGCCCTGCACAATCTCGGCGACGATCTGGTCTACGACGGAAAAGGCGTGCTCGAAGGGCAGATGGGGCGCGCATTCCAAAAGGCGGTTGTTATCCATGACTATTGCAGTGTCGGTGATACCCCGCAACGCTTCCAACCCCTCATCGGCCACAAAGATGCGCGCCCTCTCCAGGTGAAATGGCGTGGTCACCATGGCCACCACAATTGCGCCTCGTTCTTTGGCCAGGCGGGCCACAACAGGGGCCAATCCAGTGCCTGTGCCGCCGCCAAGTCCCGCGATCACGAAAACCAGGTCAGCATCCCGCAGCATGCTCTCAAGCTCTGGCATGGCCAACTCCGCCGCCTTTCTGCCTACATCGGGATCGCCGCCCGCGCCCATGCCACGGGTTAGCTTTTGCCCAATCAGGATCTTCTCATCTGCCTGGGCAGTTTCTAGGTGCTGGTTGTCCGTGTTGATGGCCACGGTTTTTGCTCCGGCAAGGCCCATCCTAGCTAGCCGGCTCACCGTGTTATTGCCTGCTCCTCCACAGCCGACTACCAGGATTTTGGGTATGCCAAAACCGTCTTCACATTCGGGAAACTCGCCGGACTCTCGTAGATCTGATTGCATTACCAATTCCCTCTCATTGCTGGCTTTATCAAATAGTGATATATGTTAATAATTATTGCGGATAAGTGCGGATGTCATTATTGCGGGGCGCAGATGATCTGGCGCAGTTCATAGCCAGAAACTACACGGGCCGGGTGGTCGAGGTGGGGGCGGGCCATGTTCCTGAAGTGGCCCTGGGCCTGCAAGCAAGGGGACTGGATGTGGTGCTCACCGATAAAGAGGAGCGACTTTTGTGCGGCCTGCGAGTGGAAAAGGATGACATATTCTCGCCCCGCTTGGAGCTGTATCTGGGGGCAAGCCTGCTCTACTCCATCCGTCCTCCTCAGGAGATGCAACTGGCCATGGGCCTCTTGGCAGCGAAGCTACGCGCAGACATTCTCATCCGGCCTCTGCAGGATGAGGTGGCACAGCTACCTGGCTTTGCCAGGCAGCTGGTTAATAGCGGAGAGGCCTGGTTCTATCTATTTTGTTGAGCTAATCGAGGTTTGAAGCTCTTGGCGAAAGATTTGACGAATCCGCTCAGCTAACTCTGATTTCTTGATAGAGCATCAACTATTGAGATACATAATCCAATTTGGATACCAAAGCAAAATGGCGTTAAATAAGGTGCATCAATGTCCAGTTGAAGTTGCCATCGATGTCATCGACGGAAAATAGAAGCCTTTAATCTAAGGGGCAAAGAAAGCACATTGAGATTCAGCAAGATCGAAGAGGTACTGTCAGAGGTAACACAGAAGCTTATCAAGCCGTTGAAAAAACCGGAGATTGATGGCATGATTCTGAGGAAAATCTATGATCTGATGCCGCCAAATGTGGAATATTCACTCACAAACACTGGAAAAACGATTGCCTCCATCCTTGAATTGATTTGTATGTGGTCGGTGGAGAATTTCGACGATTCAATAGAGAGGATTCCGATTAATCTCAAATTAATGGTTTTCATAAAGAACTCTGTCCATAATTCCGATACATACGATCCGATTAGGCATTAAAGCACCCTTTTTTCCCTTAATTCGCCCGATATTTTTCGATTTTTTTAGACAGCTAAAACTATGCCCGAATTTTACTTTAAGCAGAAGTCAAATGATAGAAGCGGGTCCCGAGAAAACCTATCAAATCGTAATCTATAAATAATATTTATACAATATGATTTATCATGAGAGACCTGACCGACTTCGCTATTCGCCACGAGTATGAACGAATCAAATAATTGGGAGACAGATTGGTAGAGGTCGGAAATAAAATAAACTGTGAAGGTTTCAGACCGAAACTAGACATATTGTTCTGCAATAATACTGAACGCGGTGGACTCCTTAATATCGATGTTATTATAATGCTTAGATGTTTATTCATTCAATAGCTTTACAACCGTTCATATGAGCAGCTTGAAAGAGAATTGGCTGATCGTAGTTCATTCGGATGTTCTTGGGAACAACATAAGTGGCTCCCGATTCCATTATGATATGGATATTCAGAGAGCGCCTAGACGATAGCGGAGTGAATAAAAATATTTGGAACGGACTGCAAAAACAGATTGATGCCATGAAGCTAAAAATGAAGACGGGAATAATGCAGGATGCATCTTTCATAACTTCAGATCCTGGTCATGCCAAGAGTGCTACACCACGCGGAGAGGAAGCCAAGACTCCGCGGAGCAAGGATGGAGCCTAGGCGGAGAAAGGGACGAAATCTTATTTTGGATACAGGCTTCATGGTGCCATGGATGAGGATTTTGGCCTGATTCGTAGAATTGAAGTTACAACTGCTAAAGTCCACGATAGCCAGGTGAATTTGGCTAATGAAGGCAAAGTTCGCTATGCTGATAAGGGATATTTCGGTGCAAAGACAAAAGGATAATATGCTGCCATGAGAGAACCACACGAAGCCATTCCATAAGTTATGAGGATGAGATGCGCAACAAGAAAATCTCTAGCAAAAGATCTCCTGTTGAACGGTATTTCGCGTTCACAACGAGAGTCTGCAAGATTGGGCGCGTTGCGGGTACTACTATCAGTGGGGTTCGAGTGAAGATGATAATCACAGGAATCGTTTTCAATCTCTATCATTTGACTTCCGCCAAAAGTAAAATTCAGGCATAGCGCTAGCTGTCTGAAAAATCGAAAAATATCGGGTGAATTAGGGGAAAAGAGGATGCATTAAGACCTAATCGGATCATATGTATCGGAATTATGGACAAAATTCTTTATGGGGGACCATTAATTTGAGATTAATCGGAATTCTCTATATATAATTTATCCCCTTAAGTGATATATAATGTCTTAGTACAATTTTGATATGAAAAATTATTTATGTAATCCGCCATATCTCTTACTATCTCTGCCAGCTCCTCCACCAACGCCTCATCCACCTGCGCGAGCTTCACTCTTCGCACAACATTCGTTGCCTCAATGTCTGCCATGACGATCTTGGGAAGTGAGCTGTGCTTGAAGCCTTCGACCACGACATAGTCCACTCCCTCAGTCATCAGTTCAGACAGGGCAGAATCTAGATTTCCTCGCGCCCGCGTCACTTTGAGCCGCGCCTCTCCGAGGCCAATGACCACATCCGCTCCAGCATCGAAGTGGCGCTTGGTGTCGCCTCTGTCCACTGTGTGGCCGGCCATGTTCTTGATCGTGCCCACCCTGCCATGCTTGGCCAGCGAGGCCACCAGGGCAGTCACCAGAGTGGTCTTGCCTGTCTTCTTGGTTCCTACTACGGATATTACTTTCATATTTGCTTCAGGCTCGCAGGAGTTCAATCAAGAATCTAGCGAATCCATTCAGGTCTGCTATGCGCACATTTTCATTTAGGCCGTGGATATTGCTCTCCAGCTGCCGTCCCACACCAAAGACACAGGTGGGAATGCCGGTCTTCTCAGTGGCATAAGCCTGATCCAAACTTCCCTGCGCTCCGGAGAGACGGGGAAAAAAGCCCATGCCTCTTTGCACCGCGTTCCTAACCTCAGTCACCCATTCGTGATCCGGATTCACACTCATGGGCGGATAGCCAGGATAAAACTTGATATCGAAATCGATATTTAACGGTTTTAGGGTCCTCTCTATCTCCGCCATGGCCTCATCCATGCTCTCTTCCGGAATCACCCGACGGTCGCCGCGTAGAGTGCATCTGTCAGGCACAATATTTTCCTTGATGCCCCCGTTGATCATAGTAATGTTAAGTATGGGCATGAGGTTCTCTTTGCCTATAGTTTCCAGAGCGGTGCTGGCGGGCAGAAGAGATCGTCTGGCCTGCACGACTTTCTTGAGGGCCATGAGCGCATCCATGGCGGGTATCGATCTCTCCACTGCATTAATCCCCAGGAAGCTGGAGCCACTGTGCACAGATCTGCCATGAACCACCACATCCCAGATTATGATGCCGTTGCTGCCTATAACCACATCATCGGAAAAGCCATCCATGCAGAGCATCATATCTCCCTTCACCTGCCCTAAATCCGTGAGATAGCACAGGCCGGAGTAGCCGCCCACCTCCTCATCCGTGGTTAAAAGAACAGAGAGATTGTATTTTGGCTTGCCGCATTCCAGTAAAACCTTTAAAGCGACAATGAGTGCTGCTATCGATCCCTTGCAGTCGGAGACGCCCCTGCCATAGACCCTTCCGCCCTTCTGCACCAATTGGAAGGGGTCACTATTCCAGGCTCCCTCTGCCGGCACCACATCAAGATGGGCATAGATCACCAGCGTCTTTTTCGCTCCAACTATTAGGTCGGCGCGCAGATTGAAGCGATCGCCAACCAGCCGCGGATCACCGCATTTTGCTGCGAAGACATCTTGTGGCATGACCATCTTTTGCGTAGCAAAGCCCATCTCCCGAAAGATGGGGACGAGCCAGTCTACAATCTCCTGATAATTGATGCCCGGAGGGGCGACGGTCTTAAAACTGATGATTTTTTTTAACAGGTTCAGTAGGCAGTTGGTATCGGGCCGGAGAATTTCTTCTGGCATCTTTATCCCCTCTTAAATGTGCCCTAATTTGTCCTGGTGGCTTATTAAATGCTTTCCGAGATGTTAAGCGGACGATGATAAATCTATGCCGAGATTTGATGGTTGTCAATAGGCAGGATATCAGCCTTTGCTCTCCAGCCATTCAGGATGTCCCGATGGCCACGCCATTCGCCGTTTTCCGATCTCGCTTCGCATTCTCGTGCGTTGCCAACAGATGCGGGCCGCTCGCCCGCGTTCATGCGCCCATGTGGGCAGGTGGCCATTGAGACAGGGAGCGATTGCCTCAAGAATTTTCCAACGCTATCTCCAGGCAACAGGGCTATCTCGGGCGCCCACTTTGAATCGAGCGACAATATTAAAATAATCTAAACCATTTGCAATAATACTCCCAGGGTTATCGACTGGAAAATGCAGTGCCGCATAAACTTATCTAGTAAAAATATAAAGTTATATTATGATCTATATTGACAATAGAGATCGGCCAAAATATAATGCCAAACTCGTTCGAAGAGGTGAATTCTATCTCGATTTGAGTTGCGTGAATAATTATGGGCGCGAGTTAAAAGCAATGAATAAGCGTAAAAGAGGTGCCACCTATAAATATTCAAAAATATTTATGATATTTGTATCAACAATATATTCCTTTTTCCGAATGCCATATCGTCAGCTCGAAGGCTTCATTGGGCGAATTTCCGCCTACGAACCAGGATTATTAGCCGCTGATTACACTACACTTCATAAGCGTATCTCTAAGCAAAATCTTGAGACATATACCAGAGGGGGCCGAAAAACCTTATTAAATTGTTATATATAAATAATATTTATGCAATATAATTTGTCATGAGAAACCTGACCGACTTTGCTATTCGCCACGAGCATAAGCGAATCAAAGAATTGGGAGACAGATTGGTAGAGATCGGAAATAGAATAAACTGGGATGATTTCAGGCCAAACCCAGACATATTGTTATGCAATAATACTGATCACGATGGACGCCATACATATCTATGTTATCGTGATGTTTATGTGTTTATTCATTCAGCAGCTTTACAGCCTTTCAGATGAGCAGCTTGAAAGAGAATTGGTCGGTCGCATTTCATTCAGGATGTTCTTGGGAACAACCGAAGTTGTTCCCGATTCCACTACGATATGGAAATTCGGAGAGCGCCTTACCGATAGAGAGGGATAAGGAAATTTGGAACGAGCTGCAAAAGCAGCTTGGTGCCATGAAGCTAAAAATGAAAAAGGGAATAATGCGGAATGCATCTTTCATAACTTCAGATCCAGGTCATGCCAAGAGTGATGCACCACACGGAGAGGAAGCCAATACTCAGTGGAGCAAGGATGGAACCTGGGCGAAGAGGGGGACGAAATCCTATTTCGGACACAAGCGTCATGTGACATGGATGAGGATTCTGGCCTGATTCGCAGAACCGAGGTTACAACTGCTGAAGTCCACGATAGACAGGTGGATTTGGCTAATGAAGGCGAAGTTCGCTATGCTGATAAGGGCTTATTTCGGCGCGAAGACGAAAGGGTACGATGCTGTCATGAGAAAAGCCACAAGGGGCCCGCCCCTAAGTTATGAATATGAGATGCGCAACAAGAGAATATCTAGCAAAAGATCTCCTGTTGAATGGTATTTCGCATTCGCGAAGAGAGTCTGCAAGGCGGGGCACGTTGAGGTTATTACTATCGGTAGGGTTCGAGTAAAGATGATTATCACAGGCATCGTCTTCAATCTCTATCATCTGATTTCTGCCAAAAAACAAATCCGAGCATAGCGTTAGCTGTCTAGAAAAATCGAAAAATATCGGGCGAATTAGGGGAAAAGAGGATACGTTAAGGCCTAATCAGATCGTATGTATCGGAATTATGGATAGAGTTCTTTATGGGAACCGTCAATTTGAGGTTAATCAGAATCCTCTATAATCGCACGGATACAGTTTACCGAAAATCATTCCAATTTTTCTTAAAATAATATATCTGCTTTAAAATATACTCTATATTAAATTCATTAGAAATCAGCTCCTTAGTTTCTTTAGCAGTCCAGCTCCCCTTTTGTCTGAGAATTTATTCCAATTCGTTCGTTTGCTGCTGAGAGAGTTTGGAAAGCCTTCCGTCCGCATATCTGAGTATTATTCCATTATAGCCATTTTCGTTCCATATTTCTTGCCAAATACATCCAATCCGCTTCGTAACGCCAATTTTTTCCGCTTCTTTTAAACGATATCGCCCTCGTATCGGAATTTTATGAAAGATAACCGCTTTAGAATTTTGACGTCTTTTTTTACGGCCTTAATCTTATAATCTAATTTTTTGATGATAATTAATTTTTGAATAGGGATTTTTCTGGCTTTAACACAATACATTGTAGCAATTAATAGCATAAAAAGTTTGGTTAAGGCCATAATCAGTCCGTTCTCCAACTCTGTATATATAATTATTGGTTATATTTTGTTTATGTTTTTCCATATGAGCGTTATTGCATTGAAAGCTAATGCGTAAAGTCCTAAAAGCTTGGCATTTATTTGGACACTACCTAAAAACCGAATTTAAGGTTTTAAATTCAATAAAGCATAACTCATATCTATCAGGGAGACATGGGTGTTTTCTGTAGTGATGCATGGACTTTGATCCCGCCAAATGGTGCTCAGAGCATAAAGGTGTGCTTATACTAGCCTTGGCCTCAATGTTTTTGATCTTCTATTTTTTCTTTCCCTTCCTGGACGGCATCATCCTGGGCACTGTCTTCGCCTACGTGGGCAAACCTGTCAGGGATAAATTCGGCATGCGAAAACAGCTGGGATCATTGGTTGCCGCCGTGTGCATCGTTGTCCCCATATTTCTTGTCTTGGGCCTGGGAATGGTTGAGATCGCGAACCAGATCCTAATTATTGCCAACAATCAGGAGGCTCTCAGAACAGCGCTCAGCATGCTGACACAGCAGGCTTCTCGAGATCTGACACCCTGGACGAAGGATATACTGACAGGCGGCCTGGAGAATGCGGCCAGTATCATTGCCCCCATTGCCGCCTCCATCCCAGTATTTCACATCGGAAAAGTGGCATCCCTTGGAATTATCAACTTCATAGTCTCCATACCCATCTGTTACTTCATGCTGGTGGACGGGGAGAGCTTTGTGGAGTCTATAATATCCCTGCTTCCGCAAAGAGAAAAGCAAGCCTATCGAAGATACATGAGCCGCATAGATCATATCCTGAGCGGCATCTTCATCGGCACGATTTATACCTCAATTTTAGGCAGCATCATAGCCGCTTTCATTTTCTATGCCTTCGGCCTGCCCAGACCCTTTGCCCTGGCGAGCATTGTCTTCGTGGCCGGAATGGTCCCCTTCCTCAGCTCGTGGGTGGTCATCATCCCGGCGGCCGTGTACAGATATTTCGCAGTGGGAATGGAGGGAGCGATCGTCTTCTTCGGCTTGGCTTCCGCTCTCATCTACCTGCCCTCGGAACTTCTCATCAGACCATATCTGGTCGCTGCTAAATCATCCTTGCATCCCTTACTGGTAATGCTCTCATTTTTGGGTGGTGCTCTGGTAGCCGGCATAGGAGGCTTCTTCCTGGCTCCAGCCATAATGGGTATAATAGTAGGAATATATCAAGTACGCAGAGAAGAGATGACTACCCCGGAAGAATCATGAAATTTTATATCGAGACGTACGGCTGCACCGCCAACCAAGGAAACTCGCCGGATCTGGCCCGTGCTTTGCAGGAGATGGGCCATATTCCCTTTTTTCTGCATGAGGCGGATGCCGTAGTAGTGAAACCCACATGAGCACACTGCTCATGCAAGAAAGATGAAAAAACGGATATAATCGCTAAGCTATTTAATTGCTTGATATGAGCGGTGAAGGCAGTCCGCAGTTTCGGGACATAGACACCGTTAGTGAAACTAGCCAAATCCTGCGGATGCAAGAATGCGTCAGTAGAACGCGAATGAGCACCCTTTGAGGATTAAGTTATCCACCCATATTAGGACGAGAATAATCATGAAACCGCAGAGGAATAAAATTTATGGCATTGACGTGCACAAACGGTTTCTGATAGCAACGATCCGTTCCCAAAACGGGATGAAGGATACTCGGCGCTTCAGTGTTGCCTTGGAAGATCTCTTAAAATTTAGAGATTGGGCCATCGAAAATTGATGTGAAAATGTAGCCATAGAATCAACTGGAATCTATTGGCATCCTGTGCACGCCGTTTTAGAAGGAAAGATTGACCTGATCGTAGCGAATGCCTACAAGGTTAAGCACACTCCCGGAAGAAAGACTGATGTCAACGATTTCGAATGGATTGCGGAACTTTGTCTCAAGGGCATGATTGGGCCTTCCAGGATATTCCCGAAAGAGGGAATTCCTACAAATCCACTAAATCCAGCCGGAGCTTTATATATCATTTATAAGCATATGACCAAAATTAGAGGGCACTAGGAATCCTCTAAAGATGATCGCGAACTTAGGAGGCTAACCGGAGCTAGAGAGGGCTATGTCAAGCAGATGACTCAGAAAAAAGAACAAAATCCATCAATCACTCGATTCTGCTTGCATCAAATCGGACCCGGTAATCTCTGATATATTTGGCAAGTCCGGGATGTATCCCTTGAATTGCGTTCTAGATGGAAGGGATGTTGAGGATATAATCGAACGCATTTAATTTGGGTGACTCAAGAAAAGAGCGGATCAGATTAAAGAGTTTATCAAGAGTCGTCTAGAGATTTACCAGGTCATTTTGATTCGGGGATCTCTGAGCTGGATGAGATTCATCCAAGAGAGGATAGACGAGCTGGGTGGAGAAATTAGCGCCAGAATTCAGTAGCGTACGGATGATTTAGCCATTGCTGTGTCCGTGCCAGGGGCAGGTTTCGTTTCCGTCACTGCCATTCTAAAGGAAATTGGCAACTACACCGATTTCAAAAAGCCAGAGCAGTTTGCCGCATGGTGTGGCATTGTTCCTTCTTTATATCAGTCCGCAGAAAAGACCATCCTTGGAGGGACCGCCAAACAAGGCTCCAAGCATATTCAAAGAGTATTGATTCAAGTCGCTATGCTATATCGCGAACCAGGGATTCCAAGCTGAAGAAATTCTTCTTGAGGATTCAGACCAAGAAGAGATCTAAAGTGGCAGCAGTTGCTCTGGCAAGAAAAGTCCTATACATTCTTCACAATCTCCTCATGAATCAGGAAATGTATATTGAATACAGAGATAAGAAGAATATGCGTCGAAAGCCCTTGACACCACCGTCACCCATTGAGATGCAGATCAGAGAAGTGATTGACTGCATAGTCCGAGCAGGTTATATTATTACGAAATGCGATAAAAGATGTGGGCTCGTTTAAATTGTTTTTTTGGGTTTTCATGCAGAGGCTAGCGCACCGGAACATTAATTTTGCAGATTGAGATAATGCCTTTGGAGTTTAACTCTGGCATTGTCTTTATTGAATCTCCATCTTACTGTTGCTCCGATTAAATTTCTCACATACTCCCATGCATTAACCCCATCGGCTAACTTATTCATACCTCCAATCTTGCGATCCAAGCATTGCTTTGAAAGTGCTGAGAGTTCGATCTCAGCCATATTAAGCCAATTTCCTTTCTTGGGTGTGTAGTGAAACTCAAACCTCTTTGCGAGCTCGGAAGCCTCCTCGACGGATAAGGCTTTATAAAATGAAACAGCTGTATATGTGCTTAGGTTATCCTGAACCAAAAGAATGGTCTCTGCATCTGGATAATGGTGAACAAGCATCTTCATAAAAATCTGCATAATCGATTTTAGTCCGGCGTTCCTTAACACAGACTATCCTCTTGCCTACGCGAGGCTCAAAAATCAAAAAGATGCAGCAAATGCCATTTCGGATATATTCATAATGTTCTTTCTTAGGACTTCCAGGGGTGATTGGAATCGGGATAATCGCATCGCCAATCAACTGACATGGCCTCTCATCAAAACAGATAACCGGGCGTTTCGGATCGTAAGGCTGCTCATAAAGATCCAGCACATCTTCCATGTGTCAAATGAAATCACTCGTCATCTTTCCTATACGCTAGCAGGTCTTTAGCCAAGGTTTAATTTCATATTTTCTAATAGTCTTTGCACACTCATGTGGGAGATGGAATCTACGACCACCATCTCAACAAGCTTACCTGCCAGAAGCCTGAGAGTCCATTTTAAGTTCCCATCTGGCGGCTCAGAACAAGCAATAAGGGTTAATTATGCTTCCATCTTTCTGTCCAACCTTGGGGGGCACCATGACGGACTTTTTCATGCAATGCAAAATCCAGATCACCCTCGTAGTACCTCTTCCTTATCCAATTGACTGTGAACTTGCTAACCCTTAATGTTTCAGCTATCTCTTTATCAGGCCGCCCTTCATCTGCCAGAGGCAATATCCTGGCCAGAGTCAGATTACTTACAGAAGCATTTCCTCGAAGAAAATATTGGCTTAATCCCTCTCGATATTCTTCATTAAGGCCGACCGAGTATAATTTTTTCCTTGACACAATCCTTATTGTGGTGCATGTAATAAAATCTAAAACCTTTGTTCTGGACACTAGCGATTATAGCTTAATTCGCGAAGGTACAATGTCAACTATTGCAGTCCTGGATGATCTAATTGTCAAGACACCATACTAGGAAAGGAGTGTCCTTGCATCTTTTTCCGCTAGACTCCGCAAAAAAATGACTGAGGGCGCCCCCATTAGACCTACGCCATCACCTGCTCCTTTAAAATATAGCGGATCAAGTCTTCAGAGAGTTTGGTCTCCCTTTGCAGCTTCTTTACAGTCTCCTCGATGCTGTTGCCTTCCGCCATGAGGCTTGATATCCGTCCCACAACCTTCTCGCCAACAGCATAATACTCATCAATATCCTTCCTATGGCCCCAAACATCTCCCCGCAAGAGATGCACTCCCTGAATCTCCAGGAATTGCTGGGCGGCCTTGGACATGGTCTCATGGTAGGATGGCGGGATCTGCACGGCTCGTAGGCGCGGACAGGACTGAACCAAGTTCATCACATCCATATTAGAGGCCCGGAAAGCCAGATGAACTAACTGCTCGTTCCTGTTTAAATCGGTGATCTCTTTTTTAGAACTAACTACCCTCAGTTTCATGCCACTTACCAATGCTCTTAAAATATTTATAGATAATGGTAATCATAGTAATCCTTAATTAGATATACTGAGATAGGTAACTGGATCGATAAAATATTATGCATCAGCTCTAATAACCGAAAATATCCGCCGATTTATGTCAATGATGTGAATATGTTTATGCGACACATCGATTTTTGGCATGCGTCTAACTCCATCAGAATAGATCTGTAGATGCTGTTTTGGGTCAATGAAAAACATTAAAAAAAGAATTTGCGCTGGATTGAAAAAAGGTATGTGTTTAGCTTACTTCAATCAGCATTAATAAACTTCGGCCTTGATTTCTCGCGCAGCTAATTTCCAAGGACAAACTCGCGACAACATCAGAGGATATCGTTTTTCGATCTGGCACGAGTTTTTTTGTCATGTTTTCTTAGATCAAAAACGGTACCGTTCGAGCGTTTTTGAAATGCTAAACACATACAAAAAGAGATGAATAGCCGAACTCGCTTGAAATTTACACTTTAGAATTGACGGCGCGAGAAATTACAAAATAGGTTTATTGATACTGATATGATAAATCAGCTTCTGCTATTATCCTGCCGGAAAGATTTCACTGCTGTGGCACAATTGGCCAGCATCCTGCCCGCCAGATCTTGACTGGGCCAGGAACCCAGACCGCAGTCTGGACCCGTCGCCCTCAGCCGATCTCCGAATTGCGCATAAGCTTTGTCCAGCCTTTTCCTCATGATCTGGGGAGATTCCAGCATCAAGATCTCCTGTTCCAGACGGGCCATATCATCCCAGAGATTGATGTTGAGCTTATCATTCAAGCGAGCGGACAATGACAAAATATCTGTGCGCGCGATTCCCACGCGAAGATAAGAGTCTGTCTCTTCAAGGACATTCTTGTCAATCAATTGCAGGTAGTCGGGATGGGCTGCCGACTCAATGCCCACGATGCGAATGCCGGGAACGCGAGCGCAGGCCTCAGCATAAAGGGGTGAATGCAGATGAACTTCGCAGTCCATGCCCAGACATGGCACGCTCGCGATCTCTAGGGCCTGAAGGACCTCATCCTCAGAAAAAATGATGTTGGAGTTCAAACCAAGGCTTGGCTCGTCCAAAGATGCCACGGACATCTTTCCCCCCTCCAATGCAGTAGCCAGAAAGCGGGCCACGCTTCTAGCCAGGTTATTGAGAATATCTGGATAATGCGTGGCACCGAAGACGGAAATATAGAGCTCCAAAGGTCCGGTGACGCAGACGCGCACCTCCTGGCCCGGCGGCACCGCCTCCAGCTCCATGATATTGGCATACTCTTTCTTGATAAGATAAGGGCTCTCTGTTAAAGCCGGATTCTCGATATCATCCATGAACATGTGGATCATATCCCGAAACTGAGGATAAGTGGGAACCTGGACACCGGCACAGCTCTTTTGAGCCAGAACATCGCGCACCAGCTCTAGATAATGATCGCGAGAGAGATCTTTCAGCCTGACCCCTTTGGGTAGGGGAAAGCTGCCTACATCATCGAAGAATATGCCCTCAAATTGCCTTGACATCCTGTTGTCACCCCTAAAGAAAGCGCCTCAGGTAATCCTTCAAAGAGGTGTACCGTCCATCTATCTTCTCGAAATTCTCCTCCAACTCATCCAGCCGGGCCATGGCCTCAGGTAAAGGCGGATTAATGCCGGTGGCTCGCACAATCTCCTCAGGAAACTTAGCAGGGTCAGCCGTCTCCAAGGAGACACATGGACTGAAGTCACCGCACTCTTTCAAGTACTTCATGAGCCCGGCCCATCCAACGGCTCCGTGCGGCTCCAGAAGGACCTTATGCCGGCTGTATGCCACTTTGATGGTCTGACGGGTCTCCGCATCCGTGACGGCGACGGCATAAATATCCTTTCGCATGGCCACCAGATCCGGCTGCTTGCCCACGCGGCCGATCTCATCCATCTGACCGCCGTAAAGGCAAAAGAGGCGGGCAAGGTTACTTGGGTGGCCGACGTTCATGGCATTGGAAATGCAATTTTTGCTGGGCCGGATTGGCTCGTAGATACCTGTATTCACAAAACGGGGGAACTCATCGTTCTCATTGGTCGCCACTACGAATTTTTTCACGGGAAGGCCCATCTTTAAGGCCAAGAGGCCGCCCATGAGGTCTCCGAAGTTGCCGCTAGGCACAGAGAAGACTATCTCCCCGCCCTGCACTGCCACGCGAGAGTACGCATAGAAGTAATAGATTGCCTGGGGCAGCAGTCTGCCGATATTGATGGAATTGGCTGAAGAGAGGTTCAGAGCCGATAGATCGGCATCGACAAAGGCCTGCTTGACTAAAGCCTGGCAATCATCAAATTTGCCTGTTACAGCGATCGGGAAGACATTTTTACCGAGAGTGGTCATCTGGCGACGCTGCCTCTCTGTTACCTCCTTCTCAGGAAATAGTACTACTACCAATACGTTATCCAGACCATGGAAGGCGTGAGCCACGGCAGAGCCCGTGTCTCCAGAGGTAGCGGTGAGGATGAGTATGCTTCTACCTTCCTGTTTTAAGAAGTACCGGATCAACCTGCCCATTGCCCTAGCAGCGAAATCCTTGAAAGAGCCGGTTGGGCCACGATCCAGCCGCATTACATACTTTTCATCATAGACCCGCGCCATCGGGATATCGTAGTTGTAGGCGTCTACCAACATTGCCCGCAGGTCGGAGTCGGGAACTAGATCGCCCAAATAGGGCTTGATGACCTCGTAGGCGACTTGCGGATAGCTCATCTTTGGAAATTGCAGGATCTGGCTCATGGAAATCAAGGGGATCTCTTCCGGCAGATAGAGCCCCTTGTCCGGTGCCTGGCCCATCAAAAGCGCCGCTCGAAAGTCCACGCGCTCGGGATGACCGTTGGTGCTGAAAAATTTGATCTGAGACATGGTCGCAATAAATAAGGAGAAGCTAATTTTTAAGGCTTTTCCATGCAAAGACCGAAATCCTTATATTCGATTATTGTCTAACGACGATTCGTCTAATAGCGAGAAAATTAGACTGCATTGCAAACCTAAAGATTCCCATTAATCGGGAGGGAACTTGCTCAGATTCGAAGCAGACTGCTTGTTTGAAGATGCCGCAGGCATCCGCACAGACGTGAGACTTGCAACATGGGGTCTGCCCCAGGGCCCAGAGCCCGGACCCCAGTGGCCAAAGAAGAAAAGGCCACAAATCATTTGAAGTAAAATTGGGCCTGAGGGCAGCCTTCGCAGCCCCTGGCCCAATGACGATTTCAAAGATAAATCTATTCTGGCGCTCATAACTAAAAGCAGCACTCTGGAAGCCATTGCCAGGCAAAAGCAGATGGTGAGATGCTGCAGGGAATTATGCACAGAGCATTTTTTGCAAATTTGAGTTTTTATAAGCCCAGTTCCATCGAAAGCAATTTCAGGCGACGGTGAGGGAATATTTAAGTATTAGTTGTCAGGTAAGTTGGTATCAAATGATGGTCGTATCGCCCAGATATAGAGATAAATATAACGAGGAGGGAATGAGATGGCGTTCTACACGTTGGGCCTCACTTTTGAACTTGTGATTTTCCTGACAGTTGTTGTACTTGCTGTTTGGATATATGGTATATATTTCAACTTTAAGAAATGGGGCCTCGGATCCACCGGCTACCACGACCAGTTGCGCAATAGCTTCTGGCTCTTCCTTGCCACCTGGATTCATGAGGCATTTAAGGACGGATTATGGGTATTTTTAAGGGCGGTTGTGCTTGATGTCCTTCTATTGAGGAGGACGCTTGCCAGAAGCCCAGTGCGATGGGTTATGCACATGTCCATGTTCTATGGATTTTTGATGCTGGCTGCTCTTTCTGGTCTTGGACTTATGATTGATATAGTCGAGCATTTCAACCTGCTCGGGCTCGCCGAAGAAGCTGAGATGGCAAAAGATCTCCTGTCGCTGCCCTTCGATATATTCGGCTACCTGCTCCTCATTGGCTCTACCATCGCCGTATCCAGGAGAATCTTGCTGAAGTTCGTCCGGGATAACACCAGCGCTTATGACGCCTTATTGATCGGCGCTGTGTTCCTCATCACCGTCACCGGATTTTATGCAGAGTGGATGCGCGGCAATTCGTTCTTGTTGGGAAATGCCTATGAATATCCCATCTATGCACCTCACTTTGCACTGATTCACACTGTGCTGGCAACTGGTCTGTTCGCCTTGATCTTACCATGGAGCAAATACATCCACGTGATAGCGACACCAATGACACTTCTGGCCAACAGAGGAGGAGAATAAAAATGGCTGATCAAAAAGGCTCCAAGCCCTTGATGACGGGTTATATGATGTCCACTCAGCTCCTGGAGGTAGACGGCTGCAACAGATGCCAGGAGTGTATGAAGTGGTGCCCCACCTTCGCAGTGAGACAGGACCGCCCAGGCATTACTCCCATGTATAAGAATGCCAGGTGGCGAGAGCTGATGGCCAAGAGCCAGAGCCTGCGTGCCAAGATCTTTGGTCCCAAGCCACTCACCGATGACGAGATGAAAGTCTTCACAGAGGATACATACAGCTGCACGACCTGCGGCGTCTGCGGCACTGTCTGTGAGGCAGGAATCCGGACCGTAGAGCTCTGGGAGGCCATGCGGCCCAACCTGGTAAAACGCGGCGACGGTCCCGTTGGAAAGCAGCCCTTCTTCCCCAAGCTCATCAAGGGAGATAGAAATCCCTACATGGCAAAGCAAGAAGAACGACTCTGCTGGGTACCAAAGGATGCAAAGGTACAGGAGTCCGGGGAGCTCGTTTACTTCGCAGGGTGCACTGCCGCATACAGGCAACAGGCCTTGGGAGTGGCTACAGTCAGGATCCTGAATAAGTTGAACGTGGACTTCGCAATGCTTGGCAAGGACGAATGGTGCTGTGCGTCAGCTCTGATCAGAACAGGCCAGCGCGAGGTCATGGCCGAGCATGCTGTACATAACATCGATGCTCTCAAGGACAGGGGAGCGAAGAACGTGCTCTTCGCCTGCGCCGGATGTCTGAGAAATGCAGCCGTCGATTGGCCAATGTGGTATGAGGGCTACATCCCCTACGAGACCATGCCCCTCTCCGTATTCCTGAGAGACAAGATAAGGGAAGGCAAGGTTGAGTACAAGATACCTCTGAATTATAGGTTTACTTACCACGATCCCTGCCACAACGGCAGGCATCTCATGCACCTCAAGGGAAAAGATTGGGCATTTGAGGCACCCAGAGAATGCGTCCAGTCCATCCCTGGCGTGAAGTTCCAGGATATGGTGAGAAACAGGGCTTTGCAGAGGTGCTGTGGAGCTGGCGGCGGCGTGAAGGCCGGAATTCCCGACCTGGCTATGGACTGCGCTATGGCCAGAGTCCAGGATGCGACGGACATACAGGCAGAGATTATTGCCTCCACCTGTCCGTTCTGCAGGCTGAACTTGATAGATGGAAGAAACACAGCAAAGTCCCCCATAAAGATGGTGGATATAGTTGAGATGATGGCCGCCTCCATGGCCCTGGACACGACCATACCGGAGAACCCGTACACCAAGTTCCAATCCCAGGATGTCCTGGTCTGCACACCAACCGAGTGTAAACTCGATACAGTGGAGCGCAAGGAGCCTGGTAAGGATCTGGTGGGCGAGGCTCACTAAAGAATGCCCGGAATTCCGGACATTCTCTTTATATTTTTTAAAAAAAATATTTTTTACAAAAATCTTTGAGTTATCCTAGGCACTTGCCTGTAAATGCTCTTGGAAGGAGATCGGCAACTGTAGCCATCAATGCATCGCCTTTTATATTGGCCATGATGACAACAATATCCTCTCCGAATTCTATCAGACTCTGCCGGCATATGCCACAGGGCGATATTGGCTCGGTGGAATTTCCTACTATCGCAATCGCCTCAAATTCCTTCTCACCGCAGGCAATGGCTCTTGACAGGGCCGCTCTCTCAGCACAAATGCCCGCCCCGGAAGCGACATTCTCAATGTTGCCAGCCGAATAGATCCGGCCGCTCCTGGTGAGAAGCGCCGCGCCTACCAAAAATCCAGAGTAAGGGGCATAGGCATCCTTCGCTGCCTGCGCGGCTTGCTCGATAAGATGATTATAACCTCCGGTGTAAGGACGAGGGCCAGAGCGAAAGGCTCCAATGTACATGCACTCTTGGGGTGGGATGGAGGGAATGGCGCTGTGCGCCTCGTTGATAGACACAGGCGCATCTCTTATGATCACGGCCGGAATACCCTCGTCTCCTTCGCCCATTACTATCTGCGCGGCAGAAACCAAATTATCTGCCACCGCCTTGCGAGTGATCTTGAGCTCCCGACCAAAGAGGTCCTTTTGGCCGCGCACGTCCTCGACTGGGTCCAGGCCCACACAGGCCAGGGCCACGCCTACGCAGCCCAATCGCAAGGGATGGGTCCGGCTGTCGCCGATTATAACCGCAATCCTTCTGCCTTTCGCCATGCGCTCTCTAATCTCGAATGCCGATTTTTGTGCATCGGCTGGAAATAGAACAACGTGCCCGGGAGGAGCGTTGGAATTATCGATTCCTGCGTTGGGATAAAGAAAGCCATCCCGCATAGTAAGCACCACGCCAGGGATGCCTCCCATTATCTCGTCCGATTCTTGAAGGATCAACTCCATCTCTCGTGGATCTTTGCCATATTTGGAGGCCATGGTGAGTGCAAGAGAGCCGGGAGTGACATCATGCAGAGCCACAACCCTTCCCTCTGCGGTCGCCACAGTGCTTTCCGAGACGACAAGAATGTCGCCGTCCTGCAAGGCCTGACCAGATCTGACCATGGCCCTTTCCAGAGATGCGACTAGATCTTCGCCCGGGCTTATGAGATCCGTCTTTATGCCTAATACCTGCAACATACATCACCTGTAGCGTTCTGGGCTCTCTATCAATGTAGTGGCCTCCTTTATCCTTTCGGCCAGGCGCGAGAGCCGAAAGGGCTGACTTAGCAGGTTCTTTACCAGACCCGCTATCTGATGAGAGGTACCAAATATTAAAATCTCTTCCGGCCGGGGATCACAACGAAGAGCAAGCTTTGGAATGGCGGCATCTCCGCCCCGTGCCAGCATCTCCTGCTTTATTATTATGGCCTCCATGCTGCTTACGCCCCGCGCAACCAGGACGCGAAAAGATCCCTTTTTGCAGAGCGTGCGTAGTCCCCGCTCATCTACCTCCGTCCTGCGAAGGATTTCGGCCAGATCTTCTCCCTGGCCCAAATAGCCCAGCACCTCCACCTCCAGCTCCTCATCCCCAGCCTTTGCCGGACGGCCTCTTATGGCCTGGGCCATGGCTACTGTATCCCGGCTGGCGGCAATATCATGCGTGCGAACGATATGCGCCCCTAGATAAACAGCTATGGCTGTGGCCGCCAGCGTTCCCGCCAGCCTCTGGAAGGGATCGGGCTGATTGAGACGCTCCCCGATGAAGGACTTGCGGGAAATAGCCGCGACCACCGGTCTCTCTAAAACACGCAGCCGCAACATGCCGTGCAAAATGGCCAGATCGTGGGCAGGAGTCTTTTCCGGTATCCATCTGCCGATGCCCGGATCAACGCAGATCTTGGCAGGGCATACGCCAGCCCGGGCCGCAGCCCGTACTCTCTCTCCCAGCAAGGCAATTATCTCATTTAAATGGAGCAGGTCGCCCGCTCTCTGTCGGGAGGCCATGATGATAAGGGATGCGTCATACTCGGCCACACTGGCAGCCATCTTAGGGTCAGACAGGCCGGAGACATCGTTTACGCAAGCAGCACCGCGAGATAGGGCATCGCCCGCAATGCTGGACCTCTGAGTGTCAACGGAGATAGTGATATCCAAGTTGTCCAGGATATCCTTGAGGACGGGAAAGAGCCTCTCTCGCTCCGCGGCCTCGCTTATAGGAGGAGAGCCGGGGGCAGTGGAGACGGCTCCAAGATCGATAATATCCGCGCCCTGCTCCTGCATAGCTGCCGCCAGGGATAGAGCCTCATGGGGGACCACCACTGAGCCCTGGTAGAAGGACTCACGACTGAGATTGATGATGCCCATCAGCCGCACGCTCTGGCGGTCTCCTACCGTTACGCGACCCAAAATGCCTTCTATCAATCCCAACACCTCACAAATCGGAACATATTGAAACGCTACTCCGACAGCCGTAGCAAAATACCTGTCCTTCTCGCCCTCTCAATGGCGCGATCCAGGAGAATCAGCCCCAGACCCAGGTAGAGAACGGCCAGAAACGCACCAGTGGCCAGATGGTGCGGGCCGGGAATAAATATTGACCTGTAGTATTCCAAAAAGTAGGTCAGGGGAATGACTCTGGCCAACGTTTGCAGCATGGGAGGCAACACCTCTACGGGATAGTAAATTCCACACACGAGCAAAATCAGACCGCTCAGGCTCCAGGCGGCAACATCCGCCTTCTGGCCAAAGGTGAGAATGGATATGCAGACGGTAATACCGATGACTGCGGCCATGGCGAAAACACCTGCCAAAAATATCAGCACAGGCAGAAGGCCGCCCTCCTGGAAATTGAAGCCAAATAGGTAGCGGCTGACTATTGCCAGGATGAAGAAGACCACGCTGCCCCGCAGAATACCGAAAAGTGTTGCTCCGAATACCAGATGGTAGCTATGAACCGGAGCGATAAAGGTGTTCTTGATGCTCTTGGACCACATGTCGAATAAGAGAACGTAGGCTACATCGATCTGGGCTACCTGCAAAATAGTAAGAGCAATAGATCCCACCAAGAGGAAGGAGACCATCGAGCCCCCCACCTGCAAAAATCGCGTAAGCAGACCAATGGATAGCAGGCTGACCATGGGCCAGAAGAACAGCTCGAAAACGGTGAAGATGTTCCTCTGGGAGATGATCCAGTTCTTGTAGGCAGAAGCCAGGTACTTGTTCAATTCACCTTGCCAGCTCAAGGAATACATCCTCCAAATCGGGCTCTTTTACGGTTATGTCAAGGATTCTGGCATTGCAGAAGAGCTTTACTATCCTGTCCAGGCTACCCTCGCTTCTGTCGATCACAATCTCCACCCGACCGCTCTCAGTTTTTATGCCTAAAACGCCAGGTATGTTCTCCAGGGCATTTATATTCACCGGCCCCTCGTAAGAGATCCCCACCTTCTCCCCCAAACCGAGTTGCTTCTTCAAATTGCGAGGCGTGTCCAGCGCCACAATATGACCCTTGCGCAGAAAGGCAATCCTGTCGCAGAGCATCTCTGCCTCAGGCATGTAGTGAGTGGATAAGACCACAGAGATGTTCTGTTCCTGATGAATTCTTTTTATCAGCATGCGGGTTTTTATGGATATATCAGGATCAAGCCCCGTGGTGGGCTCGTCTAAGAACAGCAGACGAGGGCGATTGAGCATGGCCTTAGCCAGAGAGAGACGTTGCTTTAGACCTGTGGAGAGGTTTTCGAACTTCATATCCCGAAACTCGCATAGCTCAAAGGCATCGATCTGGTCTTCAACCGTTCGTGAGAGGGTGGAACCGTAAAGGCCGTAGAGCATGCCATAGTGACGCAGGTTCTCCTGCACCGTCAGGCTCCAGGGAAAGTTGGGCTTGGCCGTACTGATGTTTATGACTTTGCGTATCTCTCCTTTGTCGCGGCGTGCATCTATTCCCAGGATGAATAGACTGCCCCGCTCCGGGTAGACGAGAGTGGAGAAGATAGAGATAAGAGTGGTCTTGCCTGAGCCATTGGGGCCGAGCAGGCCGAAGATCTCTCCAGCCTCGATATCCAGGGATATATTCTGAAGAACCTTAGTGCTACTCCCAAAGAAGTTCTTATATCTCTTGCAAATTCCTTTAGCTTCAACCGATTTTTCTACCATCACTTTATCTCATTGCATTTTTTGCCCACACATCACTTTTGCTGCCGCCTTCCCTTTCGTCGAAATAGAATATACCCTCTTTTCCGTATCAAGAAAGCTGCCAGGCCGGCTATAGCCAAGCCCCACAATGCCGGCAGCGCCCAGTATCCGAAAACCCCTGCACGAGATAGAGAGATTCGCATAGGGACAATTATGCTTTTCTCTCGACAATGAATCTCACAGCCCAGTTGGTAATCCTGCAGGCCGGCATTTCCATCTACGCGCACCGTGAATGCGGCTATCACCACCGATCCTGGGGCCAGGTCTCCGAGAACTGTATCCTGGCTCTCTACGTAGAAGGGAGGAGCAGCCAGGAGCCTGGCCGAGCAATTATGAAGCACCGTCGTGCCACCATTGCTGATCGCCGCCCTCAGGCTGCCACTTCCTCCCGCATGAAGCTCTGAGTCGATGCCGGAAATGCGCAAGGACTCATTATTTCCAGTCACAAATACCTCAATGGTGAGATTTTGTCTTTCTGCTTCATAAAGAGGAAAGATCTCGCCGGCGCTCACGCTAACATCCACCTGCCTCTCATAATCAACACCTAAGGGAAGAACATACCAGCCGCTCGCATTCTTCTGCGCGATGATATTGAACTGCAGCATTGCCGCGGCTCCGGCCGGAAGGTTCTTGATATGCTGGGGTCCGGTTGTCACCTTTATGGTCGCCGCTCCCGTCAGGGCGGCATCGATGTTCAGGGCATCAATGCCCTGTATCTCTGCTCTCATCTCCTGCAATATGTCCTCATTTGAGCCGCTCTCGTTAATGGACATCAGCTCTTTCAGTTCGCCGACATTGGCCAGGTTTATTCGCAGGATGCAGTTGCCTGAGACCAGAACAGGATTTGCTACAGAGGCTGTAAGCTCCGGCCGGCCAATGGATTTGTAGTGATCATCTGCGAAAAATATGCTGTCTTCTGCCTGGCTAATCCCGGCAAGAAGAAGCAAAGCGCTGATGACATGCAGGAGCTTCATCCTCTTTTAGGTTAATTTGCATCCTTTAATTAAGCCTATCTATCTGGAAAGCACTGTGCTCAGGAAAAAGGCGACTGCTGCCGTCAGAATTATGGTCGCTCCAGAGGGGACATCCAGCTCATAAGATATCAAGAGCCCGATGGTTACAAAGACGGCACCAAGAAAGATGGAGCAGGCCATGATAACAGGCAGACCTTTCATATGCCGCCGGCTTATGGCCCCTGGGATGGTCAGAAGTGCTATGACCATGATTATGCCCACGATCTTGATGAGAATGACCACGCTAAAGGCCACCATGGCCAGGAGCAAGAGACGAAGGCTTCGCACGGGAAGGCCTATGGCTTCTGCGTAGATGGGATCAAAGCTCAAGAGTAGAAACTCTTTGTAGAGCAGAAAGACGAGAACCAGGATGATCAATGTGAGTACCACAATAAGCAGTACATCGCTCCCTGTCACGGCTAAAATATTTCCGAACAGGTAGCCGTAAAGGTCTCTGGCGTAACCCTGGGAAAGGGTGAGGAGCATTATTCCTAAAGCCATTCCTGTGGCCATGAAGACACCGATGGCCGTGTCCTCCGAGATACGCGCCCGGAGGCTGACCATGCCTATGCCTAGAGCCGTCAGGACGGCAGACACGATTCCGAAGGCCAGCGGATCGTAGCCCAGGAAGTAACCAAGACCAATGCCACCGAAGGCAGCATGGGCGATACCGTCGCTGATGAATACTATTTTATTTAAAATTACATATATTCCAATTATGCCGCAAAGAACCGAGGCGACCAGGCCCGCTGCCAGGGCATTTCTCATGAAGTCGTACTGGAGAAAATCCAAATCAATCATGTTCCTTCAAGACTCGATGAGGCATGCCGTGTGCTATCATCTCTACTGGGCATCCGTAGGCCTTCTCAATATCTTCATTGCACAGTTCCTTGGAGTCGTGATAATAAAGCCGCTGGTTTAAGCAGGCGATCTTGCTCACGTATTTGGAGATGGCCGTAACATCATGAGAGACCAGCACAACGGCGATGCCCCTATCGCGATTAAGGTGGCAGAGCAGATCGTAAAAATCAGTCTGCTGTGCGGAATCAACACCTGCCGTGGGCTCATCCAGGAGAAGCAGCTGGGGATCGGAGACTAAAGAGCGGGCTACAAAGACTCTCTGCTGCTCCCCTCCCGAGAGTGCACCGATCTCACGGAGAGCCCGATCCTCCATTCCCACGGCCGCTAAAGCTCGGAGCGCAGCCTTGCGATCCTGAGGGCCATAACGATGCAAAAGCCCAGTGCGGCTGTATCTCCCCATGAGCACCACATCCAGCACCTTGACTGGAAAGCTCTGGTCAAAGACGGTCTTCTGGGGCATGTAACCAACGCGGCTACGCGCAGCCGCGGGCGGCAGATCGAAGAGGGTGACGCTGCCACGATCTGGCTTGATCAGGCCCAGCATTACCTTCAGCAGAGTAGATTTGCCGCCGCCGTTGGGGCCGATGAGGCCCAGGAAGTCCGCTGCCTCTAGCTCCAGGTTTATGTTCTCAAGGACCGCATGTTCTTCCCTATAGACCCAAAGGTCGCTGATGGATACAATATTCTCAGTCATGTCATGCACTGGGCAATCTCGCGGCTCGTATTTCTCATATTCTCCAGATAATTTCCCGCCAGCGGATCAAGGGTCACGATACTGGCATTCATCTCCCTAGCGACGACCTCTGCAGACTTGGGATTGAATTGCGGCTCTACAAAGATAGTAGGAATATTATTCTTTCGGGCCAGCTCAATCACATCTCCAAGGTACTTTGGTCCTGGCTCCTTCTCATTCTCCATGAGCGACACCTGGCGAAGGTTATAGTCCCGAGCGAAGTAGGGCCAAGCAGGATGATGCACAATGAAGCTCCTGCTTTTTTTGCCGGCGAAGGTTTGGTTCAGTTCTTCGTCCAGAGCTTTTAACTTTTCCAAATAATCGTCCCTGTTCTTGATATAAAAATCTTTATTTTGCGAATCGACCTCTATCAGGCCGGAGCAGATGTTGCTTACTTGCAGGGCAGCGTTTCGCAGAGATAGCCAGATGTGCGGATCTATCTCACCTTTCCTCTCTTGAAGCAAGGCTACGCCCTGAGAGGAGTCTACTACCGCCATTCTCTTATTGGCCTGCAGCAGCTTACCCATCCAGAACTCGAGACCAGCCCCGTTCATAACATAAAGATCGGCTTTGGCCACATTCATCATCAGGGAGGGCGTGGGCTCGAAGGTATGGGGCTCAGCTCCTGGCGGGACCACCACAGTGACCTCAACCTTCCCATCGCCTACCGCCTTCACAAAGTCGCCCAGAGGTGCGATGGTCGCGGCCACATTGATCCTGGCGGAAGCATTGCCGGAAGGTGCTGCGAAAAAGGACGCATCCTGTGAGATGCAGCTTGAGAGAATGGTCACTGCCAGCAACAAAGCAAATATCATAATCTTGTCGGTATTGCCGATCATATTATTGTACCTTCGGTGGTTTCTGTCGACTTCAGATTCTTGCCGACGTATTTGGATCGCGTCTTGCCGTCCTCTCGCCAGTAGCCGTACCAGTAGGGACCGTGCGGGCAGCCTTTGCAGTTCTTGCCGCAGGAGACCTTCTCCAAGCGGTAGGTAATCGACCCTGTAGTCTGCACATCCAAAACCGCTCCGTCATCCGGCAGCTCTTCTGCCTGGGGTGGCTTGTCTCTCTCTGAAATGAGACACTCGACGAGATCCCTTATCTCGTAAAGCACGGAGAGATCCTGGTGCGGTAGTGTGCGAATTACGGTTTTAGGTATCAAGAATAGCTCTTATGTAACTGCCAGTTATAATCTTGTTGCTTGATTACATAAGAATATACTAAGGGGGATTGCTTCGTTTAAGTCTACAAACACGACATCCTTCACTAAAAAAAGCTGGCCGTCCACGACCTTGCCGTATGGGCATGTAAAGCATTTATGAAATTCTGATTCGCACCCAAAACTATGAAAATGATTGTAGAGGATTGCTTTATAGACTAGAAATAGCAATATTTGTACGGCATAATGTGCTGTGCCGCATAAACTTATATGATGAAGTATGAAGTTATTATCATGATCTATATTGATAATGAGATTGGCCAGAATATAATGCCAAACTCGTTCGAAGAGATGAACGCTATCTCGATTTGAGTTGCGTGAAGAATTGAGTGCGCGAATTAAAAGAAATGAATAAGCGGAAAAGAGGTGCTCCCTATAAATATACAAAGACATTTATGATATTTACAGCAATAATATATTCCTTTTTTAGAATGCCATATCGTCGGCTCGAAGGCTTCATTGGGCGAATTTCCGCCTGCGAACCAGGATTATTGGCCACTGATTATACTACACTTCATAAGCATATCTCTAAGCAGGATCTTGGGATAGATATATCAGAGAACAATTCAGTTGTTGCAGTTGATTCGACTGGGATAATGGTAACAAATCGAGGAGACTGGATGCACGAGAAACCTGGAACGCAGCGAAGGGGATGGCTTAAGGTTTATGTGACGATTGATGTTGCATCAAAGAGATTGCTCTCTCTTGAAGTTACAGAAGAAAATACCTCGGATAGCAAGGATATTGCGCCCTTTGTTGAAAGACGTCAATTTTGAGGATGCGTTCGAGAATGACGCGTATGACATAAATGACGCATTTGAATTTATGAAATCGAACGGTGCAGATTGTCCTGGCATTATGATAAGAGGGAACGCAGTTGTAGGCAAAGAAGAATCCACCAGGTCAATGGCTGTTCTGGAATACAAAAAAAATGGGATACAAAGGTTGGAGGCAAATGCATTCGTATGGGAGACGGTGGGCAGTTAAAGGACTCTTCTCATCGATCATGCGTATCTTTGATGAGACTGTTAGGGCAGCTTCACCCGAAGGGAATGATTTCAGAGGTCGAAAGAGCATTCATTTTGTAAAATATACTTATTAGTATATAGATAATTATGTTAGACTAAACAATGAATTTTAGTTAAATAAATAATACTATAATAATTATGAGACGCAGCAACAGAAGGAATAGATGAATGGACAAGAGATCAGTTCCAAGAGCGTTTTTTCGGTTGGCCAATCGGTTTATTGTAGTCCCGGCATTTCAGTATGGTCTGGGACGGATCATACCCAAATCCCTCACAGGAGATATTATGGTGCTGGGAATAGCAAGCAGAAAGACGGGGAATGATTCGCCATATTCCGGTAAGCTATGCCCGGATCGGACCGAAGATCTACTGCTATCAGGAAAAAGAGATGAAAGGTCAGTGGTATCTGAACCCGCTGGCCAATCCAGAGGTTGAGGTTCTCTTGCCCCGCGGTCTCTTTTCCGGGCACGCTGAGACGGTCAGTGACACTGCAGAGAAGCTGCAGGCAATGAGGCTAATCCTGAAGGGCAGCGGTCCCAATAGCTCCATGTACGATTTTGATCCCGCGGCAGCAACGGATGAGGTAGTGTGTGAGAAGACAAAAGACATTCCCGTGGTTCGTATTACGCTCGATCGTAATGCGGCAGGAGAAAAAAAAAGTTCAGTGACCGCCCAAGTAGGCCAAACCATCTGCATGACTGCTGCTCTGCTGAAGGCTGCAATCAGCTCTGTTGTGGGGGCTCAATCAGAAGCTCTGCCAATTTACCGTTCTTGATCAAGTCGGCTTTGACGACGAATTCGAATTCAAATGGGGTAGTACATGCGAGAAGTTACCGTCTCCTCTATGGCTTCTATGTAAAATGCGAGGCATGAGAGGTGACTATATTATAGCGAAAAACGACAACGAAAAAGGAACTTACGGCACATCTCGCCATGGCGAAGTTGTATGCGGATCAGGGCGATAAAAGAATAGAAGCAGAAGTGGGAAATGTAGCTAATGGCGATGATCACTTAGTTTCGGCAATCTTAGCCTAACAAAATTAGAAAATAGCCGGCAATTCTGACGGAGTTATTAAAATTAGATTATCGGGAAAAAATTATGACGCAGATTACTCTGCCCAAAATATTGTTGGCCATTTGCCGCAGCAGGGCGTGGAGTTGGCAACGCAGGAAGCCTGACTTCCGCCAGCGGATCCGCAGTTAGCATTGGGACAGTTGGCTGCGCACGAGGATGCATCGTTAGCTCTCATAGCACATGATCCTGAGCAATTCTCCAAGCACCCGGTTTGCGGACAGGATGTATTACTGAAGCAGACGCATGATCCGACTTGTCCAAGAGTCAACCCTATTCCGGCAAGCAGCCGGGCTATTGAGACAATTGCGAGTTTCTTCATTTATAGTCTTCAACGCAATTTTTTGAACTTGATTTCAATGATGTTTTGCAACTAATAACTCTATGCATGCTGTTTCTAGATGCAGCTTTTCTATCTTTACTTAATATTGTTACGTTGATGACTATAATTGTAAAACATCATTTGAATTCAAGTTCAGAAAGTTGCGTTGATGACTATAGTTTGCTGAGGCTCTATCAGGGAACATAAAATCCAGGTAAACAGCCGTAGATCTTCTGGCCAGAGCATTCCAACATCCTCGACAGTTTAGCTTTTTCTCCAGTTCTTCAGCTACCCAGGCAGGTGCATTGGACTTGCGTATCTCAGCTAAGATCAGATGCTTCATGATACTGCGATCTCGTTCGTCTTGAGCACCACATGTGTGTTCATAAAAAATGCCCATTAGATCGATGTTCGGTTCGGCTTCTTCTCCGATGAATTCACCCATATCCTTAAACCCCTATCTTTTGGCATGCAAGGTGTGAGTATATAACTTTTAAGCGTGATAAAACTATATAATCCTTGCCGTGAATCCACTAACTTGATTACCTATAAACGACATAAAGACTCGCAGAAATACCTGCCCTGCCAAGCGTTATTCCCGACTTCGAGCTCTCTGTGGTCATGCGGCATATCGCCTACCGAAAGGGAGGCACTTTTCTCTCTGCGGCAGCCGTTGCTTTAGCCGCAGCCATATCTCTAATATCCGTATCCATGCGGGATGGTTTTCAGGGCATGCTTTTTGATATCATCGCCCTGGATCTTCCCCACGTCACAGTCACACCCAGGGAGGGGATGACTACATTTACCTTCGCAAGAGTCTCGTAAACCAGATCTGGTCTATTTCAGGTGTGATTGCGATCTCGCCAAGCCTTAGCGCGCGGGTGACATTCACCTACAAAGGATTCTTATAAACCCTCCACGAAATCCAGCCAGAGCTTCATATACCATTTATAAGCAAGTGGCCAAAATTAGAGGTTACTAGGAATCCTCTACAAAGATAACGTGGGAAACGTAGCCCTGTCGGACGCAATCCGGCTGATGTAGACCGAATCTATCAAATAGGAAAGTATGTCTTTCAAGATGACCTCTCTTCCATCCAAAATGGCAAGAAGACGGTCCTGTGGGAAAAAGCTGGCGGATAATCTGACAGCAAAGCTGGGGCAGACGGTCTACGTAGGCATTCCAGATGGAAGAGGCAGCAGCCTGGTGGTCTCCGGAATCTTCAGGCTGCCCACTGGATGGCCCGAGGATATTGCCTTTGTATTCCTCTCCACAGCCACAAACATCTTAAGCAACGGGAATACGGTCTCATCAGTCGATGTGAAGCTGGTGTATGTCCATTTGGCAGATGGCATTGCTGCAAATCTGCGAGGATACGGGTACAAGGTACCGAGCTGGCAGACGCTTTATCCTGAGATCTCGAAGACGCTGGCCATGGAACAATTTCAAAATGCAACTGCTCTGCTCCGCCGCAACTTGTTGATCTATGGCTTGGACAGATTGATTGTACCGTTCATTGACATCAAGATGATTGACATCCTTATAGTGCTACTGCGCCTGAAGTGAGGAAGATGCACGATACTACAAAGGAAGTAAAGTCGGCAGCGTTTCTGTTACAGGCATTCTCTCTCATTACTGGTCTGGCCTATCCGCTCTTCATAACTGGCATAGTCCAGACTATAATTCCTGAACGGAGGGCGGAAGCCTAATAGTAACGAACGGCGAAGTATTAGGCTCCGAGCTTATCGGGCAGAATTTCCCCAGCTCAAGCTACTTTCACAGGCGACCTTCGGTAGTGGGCTACAGTGCTAATGATTCTGGTGCCAGCAACTTCAGGCCAACCAGCACCAGGCTCATGAAACAAGTTAGTCAGAGAATCGAACAAATTCGGAGTGAGAACAACTTATCCCAGAATATGTCTGTACCAGACGAACTGGTATTGGCTTCAGTCAGCGGCTTTGATTAGCACATCAGCATGCAAGGAGCTATGCTTCAGATACCAAGGACTGCTAAAGCACTAGGATCGCCTGAGTCGGAAATAAAATTACTAGTCTACCAGCAGATTGAGCCTGCCCAGTTCGGCATACTGGGTCAAAGGAGAGTTAATGTGCTTAAGCTCAATTGGGCGTTGGATGAGCTTTCGAAGAAAGAGTGACAATGCGCCAGAAGAGTGTCGGCCAGATCAAGATGTCCTGGTGAGACGACGGCATCAAAAAGAGCAGAAAGTCGATCGAAGGCGTGGAAAGCTTAAGATCTTCGTCGGTGCTACTGCCGATGTAGGCGAGACATACAAGATGCTTGAAGAAGCACGGTGGATGAACTGACTCACACAAACACCGCGCTCGCTCGTCATGCCAAGTGGTACCAGGATGTGTAGGAGTCGCTGGATGCAGGGATCAACGTCTACACGACCATGAATATCCGGAATGTGGAGAGCCTTAATGACATCGTGTATCAGATCACTGGTATTCGAGTTCGTGAGACGGGTGCCGTATAGGATCATGCAGATGGTGGATGAGCTGAAAGTTGTAGACCTGTCGGCCAGAAGAGCTGCTGCAACGCTTTAATGAGAAAAAGATGCATGTGCCACCCCATACCGAGCAGGCTGTTCTTCGCTTCTTTCGCAAAGGCAATCTTCTGGGATTACAGGAGATAGCCCTTCGTTGTACGACTTGCAAAGTGGACTATGACATGCGCACCTACATGGACAGGCATGGCATTCTGGGCCCTCCTGCCTGCAGGTTCCAGTCTGCTAGTCTGCATCAGCACCAGTTTCCTTTCAGAACGCCTGGCACGCATCAAGCAGCGCATGGCCGCCGATCTGAATGCTGAATGGCTCGTCGTCTATGTAGAATCACCTTCTGAGAGCCAACATACCGAGTCTTCTCTTGGGGCCAATTGTCACGAAATATGAGGCATGATGAAGAACTCGGGGCGAAGGTTCAGGTTCTTGATGGGCGCGAGATTGCGGAGGAGATCCTGTCCTTTGCCAGGGCACAAAATGTGGCCTTTATAGTTACCGGGCTGTCACGCCGCAACTTTTCGAATAGATGGTTGAGGGGATCAATTGTTAACAAAATAACGAATCATAGCGGGCCAATTCACGTGTTTATAATAGGCAGCACAGAGGTTAAAACAAAGGAAAAAGAGATGCCATTGCCAGAGGGTACTATAAGCCTATGGCCATATTATGGCAGTTTGCATGCGTGGATACAATGACAGCTTTTTGCTGGATATCCCATCAATGGTTGGGTCTAATCAACACAGCAATGATGCTGTTTCTGTCAATAGTCTGCAGCGGAATAATTTAGGGCAGGCGCGCAGGCCTAGTCGCATACGTTATTGCCATGCCAGCCCTGGATTTCTTATTTGTGCCACCGCAGCTGACTTTGGCAATTGAAGATACTCGCTATATTCATATGTTCGCAGTCTTCGTTATTGTGGGAATGGTGACCAACCTTCTGACAGATCAGGTCAAATGACAAGGGGAGAGCGCTCGGCAAAGAGAGCATTTTGTTTCCGCCCTTTATTCCTTCAGCCGTGACCTGATGGTGACAGAAAATGTGGATTCGCTTTCGCGCTATGCTGTCAAAGAGATAGCAAAGGCCTTTGAGCACGAGGTGATAATATTGCTGCCCGATGAAAATGGAAAGCTGCAGGTTACGGCTCAGCTGGGAAAACACACCGTATTCGATGAGCGCGTGCTGGGTGTGGCGATCTGGGTCTTCCAGCGTGAACTGCCAGTCGAACGCGAAACAGAAACGCTGTTCTCAGCAACATTGATATATCTACCCATGTAGACAAAGGAGGTTACTGTTAGCGTCTTGGGCGCAAAGCTCGGCGAACATGATCGCCTCCTGGCGCTAGAACAGCGCAGATTGCTGGAATCTTTCGTCAGCATAATCGCCATGGCATTGGTACGCATTTCATCGCCCCATAAAGATAGACGAGACATATGCCTTCCGCTACGAGGAAATCTAGAGGATAACAGCTATTGCAAAAATCCACGCCTAATTTACCAGTAAGAAAAGCGCCGAGGGTGAGATTCGAACTCACGAGACCCTTGCGAGTCACCAGCTATCCAGGAGAACTCACTCCAGGCTGGCGCCCTACCGCTAGACGACCTCGGCACAGGGTTGGATTCAGGTTTCAGCGCTTGGCAGCCCCATCCGCTGCCACGAAAGCGTCCCTCTTGGCCAGCTTCCACGCCTTAGGATAGGTGCCCGGCTCCATTATTACCCTTTCGGTCAGAGCTACAATGCCCGTCTCGGAATCGAGCATCTTCTGGCTGTTCATATTCGCTCGGCCAATGCCCACAGCCTCCCCTTTCAGGGTAAAGAAGGCTACATTATCGCCTGTATTTATATCTGTCTCCAGACGTAGCAGCCCGGGCGCCGCCAGTGGCGCGCCATGACATATGGCATCCACTGCATTATCGGCTATGACAAGCTTGGGCAGATGCGAGAGTGCTGCCTCCACTGGCAAGATGACGCGCCGAAGGCCGCTTTCGTCCCCAGTCTCTTTCCAGAAGGCATAGGCATCCATGAGTTGATGCAACGTGACCAGCGTCTCGTTCTCCTGGAAGGGGCCGGCGCGCGTGCGACGCAGCTCCTCCATGTTCGCGCCCGTGCCTAAGGCGAGACCGATATCAAAGCATAGCTTCCGGATGTAAGTTCCTGCCTGACAGCCCACACGCATGAGCACGTGCTGTTTCTCAACCTCCAGGACATTCAGATAATAAATGGTGCGAATGCGTAGCTCCTTTACCACCGAGCTCTTCAAGGGTGGCTTTTGGAAAATGGGGCCAATGAACTCTTCGCAGACATCGGAGAGTCGCTTTTTGGACTGAGGCTTATGCACACGCATGAGGCAGATGTACTCCTTTCCTGCCAGGAGAAGAGTGTCCATTACCCTGGTCGCATCTCCTAAAAGAACGGGAAGAATGCCGGTAACCTTGGGGTCAAGGGTGCCACTATGCCCCGCCTTTTCCACCTCTAAAATGCGTTTCACCCAGGCAGCCACCTCGTGGCTGGTCGGCCCAGAGGTTTTGTTCAGATTGATGGCCCCCAAAGACATATGCATCTCGAGACTGCGCTTCTCAGGCGGAATGCCATAAGCAGGATTGGCCTTCATGCTACGCTTTATCAGCACGGATCGAACCCTGTCGGAAGGAAGAATTTGAGGACATTTGCCATTCGCAAAGGGGCCTGGGCTTGAGGCTGGCGAAGATGAGGTGGCTAGGGTGGAAGCAGACGAACTGGCCAAAGAGCGCGACGATCCGCGACCAGATCTCTTTTCAGACCCTTCGGCACGATGGATCAAGGACACTGACGGCCCCTCGCTGCCGCCAGCACAACGGCCAACGTGGCTGCCTCATCGAACTTGCCGCTATCCACTACAAGATCATAAGCAGAAAAGTCGCTGATGTCAATGTTATAGTACATCTTATAACGCCAGGCCTCGCTCACCTCGCGAATGCGCGTCTCATGCATGGCGTCCTCGGTCAGCTTTGCCTCACGCTTAGCGATGCGCTCGGCCCTTATGCGCAAATCGGCCTTTAAAAGAACCTTCAAATCAGCCGGCAACAGATGCCCAGACAGCCGCCCTTCAAATATGCCGCTTCCATCTCTGGCCAGGGCCTTCTGGGCATCGTCAATTAGATAGTCTATCTCAGGACCCATCTCTGCTAGACGATTCATCTCCCTGACAGATATATTCTTCTCACCTGCGATCTTGCGAAAGAGATCCCCGGAGTTGACCCAGCGCAATTTTAGCTGCTGAGAAAGAGAGCGAGCTAGAGTTGAGGTGCCCGTTCCCGGCGCACCGCTAATGGTTACTATCATCTCTAGCTCACGCTCCCAATGTCCAGAGCCTTACGGATCATCTGCGATACAGGCAGTGAGCAGATAAAGTACCAGTAGAACCAATAAAGGATCGGTCCAAATACAGTGGTGTTGATGGGATGCGTCCCCCAAAAGGGAAAGGTCATCATCATGCTTGGGTTATTGGATATGTAAAGATAAGCCCACATGAAGAGCGGTATGGAGACAATGCCGATATAGAGCATGGGCTTAAACTGCATCTGCATCATCTTGCCCTGATCGGAGACCGCCTTCATCTGCTCGTTTTGCATGGCTTGAATCCTGGCCTGATCTCCGGATAGTTGCGCTTCTTTCATATTTCTTTGCAGCTTTTTCATCTTCTCCTGCGAAGCCCTCAAGAACTCCCAGTCCATGGTGTACTTCTGAATCAGGCTGGCATATAGGCCGGTGACGGCTGCTAAAATAAAGAGCACAACATGGAAAGGAAGAATGTCTGGGAGCCATCCCAGCAAATAGCCGGTAGCCACTCCCAGGCTATTTCTCAGTTCAGTGCTGATCATTATCCCGAAAAAGAGGACAAAGCCCACCGCCATGGCGGCTTTGTCCAGGGACTTGGTCAGCTGGGCATTCATGCTGACGCTCCAAAGAATTTCTGCATCATTGGATACATCTCCTGAATCTGCTCGCTGGCTACCTGCTCATAGAGCCGATAGACTATGCTCACAGCCAAAAGCAGCCCAGTGCCACCTGCCCCACCCAATGTACCCAGAAGGCTGGCGATCAAAGTTAAGATGCCTATGATCACGCCGCCAATCACAGTCACCTTGGGGATATACCGTTCCATCAGCTTCTCAATGGAGGCCGGGTTTCTTCTGTAGCCCGGAACTTGCAATCCCGAGTTGTGGATCTTGGCGGCCACGCTCTTGGGACCCATGCCCGTGGTCTCAATCCAGAAGATGGCGAAGATAATGCCGCCAATGATCAGGAATGAAGCGTCCACGATCACATGCAAAAATATCTGCCAGCCAGCCAGAGCTGAGAATCCCAATTCAGTCATTCCAGGATGTGTCTGCACCATTCCCGGCATCCAGTCACTAGGGCCTCGCAAGGCAGATAGATAGTACATCAAGCCTGATACCGGCTGAGGCGACGAGCCGCTCATTGCAGCACCTGTAGCTGCATTGATCTTCGCTTCGGAGACGAAGTTCCCCAGAATACTGGAGTAGCCGGTATAAATCGTGGTCACTCCCGGACCAGTTACCGTGGCAGAGGTTATCGTGCCGATTTTGGCAGCCAGCAATGCTCCAATCATCTCGATGTTGGCCTGAATGGCTCGCACCAAGATCATGGGGAGAACTGAGGCATAGACCAGCTTGACCGGAAAGCGCCCACGCGCACCACGCACACGGCTGTGGGCCAGTGGTATCTCAATTCTGGTGGACTCAACCAAAACTACCAGCAGAATGATCATAACGGTAGATATGAGTGCCAGAATTCCGCCTGTTACCAGAATGTACCTCAGCCCTTCCGATGTGAAGAGAGTATCAAAGCCAATCAGACGCTGCCACATGATATCGATCCATTTGGGTATGATACCCACAGGAAGCCCAGCATCGCCGATCGCCGGATTGATGACGCCCGTGACCAACTGCTGGCTTATTCCGGCCACGATAAAGAGCCCTACTCCTGAAGCCTACGCCCCATTTTGAGACGACCTCATCCATGTAAACGATGAGCGATCCGCCGATAAAAACCTGAATAAATATCAATAATGATAGTATGCCCAGGGAAACGCCGAGAGTTCCAGCTAATCCCGTATCAGGCAGCAGATAGCCACCCAACACCTGTGGCAGTGCCTCAACAGCGACCATTACAAATACCAGAGCTTTTTGCGTGCCCTGATAAATAGCCTGATCGCGTGGATCGCTCAGATTGAGCTTGATGATCTGGGCGCCCACGAGAAGCTGTAATACGATTGATGCAGTAACAATTGGGCCGATGCCAAGGAGCATCATCGAGCCAAAGGATCCGGCAAAGAAGGCACGATAAGAACTGAATATATCTATGGATGCTTTGGAAAGCCCAAAGAGAGGTATGTTTCCCAAGATAAAGTAGAGCAGCAGTATGGCTAAAGTCCAGCTTAGCTTTCTCTTAAAATGGACGTGCCCTATGGGCCGCTCCACTGAGGGGAGCCGGCGCACAAAGGGCTCTATCGCATAAAAGAAACTCTGCTGGTTCATACTACTACTGCCTGACCACCAGCAGCCTCAATTTTGCTCTTAGCCGTCGCAGTGAATCCAGCCGCGCTAATGTTAAGCTTCCTGGTTACCTTGCCGCGACCCAGCACCTTCATCTCGGATAGATCAACCTTTCCATCCGAGCCCGCCATCTGGTCCAGCACGTCCACGTTGACCATCTCAAGCTCCTTGGAAAGAGGCAGCCGGACGAATCCATGCTTGCCCATCTGAGTTCCGAGAAGCATAGAGCGCATGAAGTGATGCTTGCACTTTCCCGAATCTCCACGACCGCCGCGAGACCCGCCTCCACGCGCATTTTTATGCTTGCCGTGATAGGTTCTGTGCCCTCTTTTTCCTTCGTCTTTGGTCTAACCATGGTTTTACCTCATCCTCTTGATAAGATCCGCCAAATCCGTGCGAAAGCCCAGATCTCCACCCTGTTGCGCGGTCTTCTTGATGGTCTTTAAACCCTTGCGAGCAGGGTGCAACCTGAATATGGGCTTGATTTTCAGATCCTTCAGGCTTGTTGTCCCAGAGTTTACGGCAGCGGCCAACTCCTGGAAGGAGCGATAAGATGTATTCTCTTTCAAGAACTGCTCTGTCAGCCGCCGATTTCCGCTCAGCCGTCCCCGCTTCTCCAGGAGCATGGTCAGCGTGTCATCGTCTATCTTGCCCCAGGCCACATAGTCCTTTATCTTCTGGATCATTCCCCGATAATGTTCATCCTCTCGGACGACGATGCAGTGGTTGACCCTATGCATATGCAGCATTGCTAAAGTGGACTTGATCCCCGGCCGAAGGTTCACCTCGCCCCGCAATCTCACTATGGTAAACATCTTCAAGCCCTCACAGTTACAGTATTGATGAGCGCATTATAGGTGGCCTTGGCGAAATTGATAGTCGTCCTGGTTGAACCCGCCGTTCTTGTCCACACATCCTTGATGCCGGCCATATCCATGACCTTCTTGGAGGTGTCGCCAGCCGCAATGCCTAGCCCTCGAGGCGCCGGGATAAGTACTACCCTAACGCTTCCTGACTCGCCTACTACCTGATAAGGCACAGTGTGCGCCTGACCGCAGCCGCATTCCCAGCTACCGCAGCCTCGCTTTACCTTCATGATATTTCGCTTGGCGTTATCGATGCCCTTCTTGATGGCTTTTCCCACCTGGACATCCTTTCCTTCACCAAGTCCGATGTAGCCGTCTCTGTTTCCCACAATTACCGTGGTTCTGAATTTGACTCTCCTTCCTGAGTCAGTCATCCTCTGAACCATGTTAATATCCAGAACTTCATCTTCGAGTCCCGGTATCAGCACATCTATCAGGCCGGCCTCCTTAATGGGCAGACCTGAGGCAATTGCCTCATCGAAGGTGGTTACTTGGCCCTCAAAGACGAGCTTGCCCAGCCTTGTCCTGGGGATCCACTCTTCCTGATAGAAATCACGTTTCTTTTTCCGATCCATAAGTTCACCCCAGTATCTTCTCTCGAACCTGCTCGAATTGGGCCACGATATCTGCTCCTGTGTGTTTCTTTATGTGCTCGCCGGAAATCCTCTTTTCATCCGGGAAGATCTCCGGGCCATGAGGCACATTTACACCTGCATCTACGATACCTTTAATGGCAGCATAGATCCTGTTGCCTTTAGTGGAGGCATGCAGACCAATATCTGCAATACCCTCATTAATGCCTAAGGCCAACATTTTCTTGCCGAAAAGAAGGCCGGTGAGATAGGCAGCAGGCAGATTGCTCTTGCTAAAGGCGCATCCGAAGTCCTTGAGCTCCTTGGAATTAACCGTCAGGAGTGTTTTATCGCCTTTCTGCTCCGCCACAACCAATTGCAGCAAGGTATTGGCGTTGCTTTTCCTGACAACAACTCGGGGTTTCTTTGATAGTATTAGCTTATACCTAACGTGATAGTTGGTCTTGCCCTCTCTCCGTCTACGGAAGGGGACTCTGTATCTAGGTCCTGTAGCCAAGTTATTCACCCCTGGCAAGGCCCTTAGCCTTGATGAATGAGTTCATGTGCGCCAAGCTTCTGTACTCGCCACCCTTGGATTTACGATAAAGCAAGCGGTAAGCATGGCGATCTATCTGGCCGCCTTCGCGAAGCTCCCGAAGTTTCTTTCGCAGAGCCCGGATCTTGGTCATCCACTGCTCTTTTCTCGGGGATCGGGCACCTTTGGCGCCTCTTCTATGTCCCGGTCCTTTGCAGTGACCATAGGCGCGCTTTGCTGCTCGGGCCCTAATTCTACCCCGACTGTTGCCCTTTTTGGGCTTAGCCTTGATATTTCCGGCCTTAACCTGGGAGCGAATGTCCTCTCGGGTAATAGCGTCGGAAAGCTCGCCTGCCACCTCTGGATCGGGATTGATCCAGACCCGGCTCTCGCCGATTTTAAGCTCCGCTGCGGCGAGGCGCCGCTGCGTTGTTAAGCCCGGCATTTCTAGGCACCACCCTTGGGATTAAGCACCTTAAGACCTGCCTCCGCCGCTTTCGCCTGTATCTCCATGCGTTTCTTCATACCAACTGCAGATGCTATGCGTACCACAGAGCCCTGTGCCTTTTGTAGCTCTGCAACGTTATTAACCAACACCTCAGGAAGACCGCAGGGATGAAATCCCCTAACTGCTTTAGGGCTTCCATAGCCAGGCCGAACCAGCTTGCCTTTAGCAGCTATCTGCCGCCGGAGCTTGTTGTGCAGGCCGCGAGGCTTTCGCCAACTGGTGCCAAGCCGCTTTTTTTTATGTGAATCATGAAAGTTGAACTCAGGCTTCTTTGATTTCTGCCGGGTTCTTACTCTCAGCAACCTCTCTGCCATCCTCGTCACCTCTTGTCCACCAGGTATATTCCGTCTTGGAATATCCTGATATCGAAACCATGCACCCTGGTAGCCTGCTCAATATTGGCCATAGTCTGGCCAACCTGCTCCTTGTCGATGCCAGTGATGGTTACTTCATCTTTACCGATCTCGACCTTCGCACCCGGTAGGATTTTGGCGGATCGAGACTTCCTTTCGCCCAGGAAATTGTTTATGATGAGCTCATCGGAAGCTGCCTTGAGCTGTATGGGGAAGTGAGAGTACACGACCTTCATCTTGTACTCATATCCTCGGGTTACGCCTGCAATCATATTGCTGATGTGCGCTGCCAGAGTCCCCACCATTGCTCGGTGGCGCTTCCTATCGAGCCTGGAATTCACGACCAGTTGAGATTCCTCGTTTTTGATCTCTATCTCAGGATAGCAAAGCTGCCGGCAGACCTCGCCTTTCGGCCCTATAACCGTGACAGTATTTCCATCTACGGCTACGGCAACTCCTTCTGGGATCTCTACCTGTCGTGCAATCTCTTTGACCATTGCGACCACCTAATATACGTAAGCCAGGAGCTGACCGCCCAGGGATTGGTTCCTGGCATCAGAATGGGCCATGACTCCCTTATTGGTGCTCAATATCAGAACTCCGAAGTTCCTGGCGGGGAGGAATCGTTTCTCCCATTTCTCCATCTCAGTCGCCTTGGTTGAAAACCGAGGCTTAATTACGCCGCATCGGTTGATCCTTCCCAGGAGCTTCACTTTGAACATCCCCGACTTTCCGTCGTCAACAAATTCGAACTCGCCTATGTATCCTCGATCCGCCATAACCTTCAGAGCTCTTCCTATGAGCTTGGAGGCAGGATGAATGACACATTCAGGCTTGCCTACGCTCTCCGCATTCTTTATTACGGACAGGGCATCGGCCAGTGGATCCAATAACAATGCAACCACCTACGAATATTTTTCAAAACCCATCTCAGGGGCGATCTCTCGGAAGCACTGTCTGCAAACATATATCCCGTACTTTCTTATCAGGCCGTTTTTGTTTCCACAGCGCTTGCACAGGTTTGCACCTCTACCGAAGACCTTCTTTCCTTTCTTCATGCAGCCTCCAAGATCTCAATGCCGAACTTCTTTGAGACGAATTCTATAGTATCGTCTTTATTCAGCCGCTGCCGGCTTGGAAGTCTCTTTTGGCATACTCGCCGCATCGCAATTCTATAGCCGGCCCTTTTCAAGGCAACTGACACATCCATGCCGAATATGCCGATCTCAGGATCGTATCGCATGCCTGGAAAGTCGGTATGCTCCTCAACGCCAAAAGAGAAGTTGCCCTGCATGTCGAACTGGCTCTTTTTCAAGGCATTTCCTGTAGCCTTCAGGGCTATGATCAGAAAATCCTCGGCCGCTTTTCCTCGCAAGGTAAGCTTCGCACCTATGGGCTCGTTCTTTTTGATACCAAAAGTGGGCAGCGTTTTCTTGGCAATGGAACGAACGGGCTGCTGTTTGGTAATGGCCTTCATGATGGATTCAGCGTTTACCAGCCTCTGACCGCTCTCCCCTACACCCACATGCACAACAACCTTGTCAACGCGAGGAATTAGATTGGCATTCATCTAACCACCCCCAGCTTGATGACAGGCTGATCTTTCCCGATCATGTAAACGTAATCCTTGATGGTCTCAAACTCCCTGTCGCCCGTGATTATGACGCGATTGGGCTGAGAGCTCTTCACGGTTATGATCTCCTTGATCTTGCCCGTTTGGCCGGTGTGCTTTCCGCCTATGACCATGGCGATATTGCCGACCTCAAAGCCGATCCTATTCTCAATATTCTTATCAGGCAGTGAGAGAACCAGAGAATCGCCAACCTTAAACTCGCCTTCTGCCAGCTTATTTGAGCCGTCGGAGAGGTTGAGTTGCTGTTTTTTGCCCGAGATTATGGTTTTATTCTCAATCCGGGCCAGCTTTCTCACGTCGCCCGCCTCAAGAAGACTGAGATAGAACATTCCCTTCTCGTCTTTGAGCATTCTATATTGCTGGTTGATTGAGGGAACAGATATGACATCGAATATGCCTACAGGTAGCTTGTAATCCTTCTGGACACGTCCATCAACCAGCACCTTGTCCTCGTACAGAATTCTCTTTGCCTCGCGGGCATTATCTACCAGCTTAAGCATGTCTCGGATTACCATCACGAGAGGCATGCTATTTCCAGAGGAATGAGGCCCAGGACTGGTCTTGGCAACCCATGCGTGGGTCTTTCTTGAAATGGGCCAGCTCACGGGAACAGTTACTCTTTTTTGGTGTCTGCTCATTCTGATCGCCTCGCGAAGATCTTCTCTCTCTCTGCGTCTTCAAGATTGAGCTTGACTATCATGACGTTGGAGGGATGAATAGTTCTCGGCACTTCAGTTCCATCGGCACGGTAGTTGCTCACGCCTGCCACTTTGATGGTGCACCTCTTAAGGTCCACATCCTCGACCTCACCTTCGGTACCAGCGTGATCGCCACGCATAACCGTGACGGTGTCGCCCTTGCGCAGCTGTGCATTGCGCCGCTTCAGCTCCTCACGCAAAGCTTTGCTCAAGGGTGCGTGCATGTACTTTTGGCGCCTATGCAGCGGTGCGGTATACCGCGCTTTCCGCTGCTTCCTTGGCTGTTTTGTAATCATAATCATCACACAATCATGGATGCCGCGGAAGCGATTTTGCTAAATCTTTCCGCTACCTCGCGGGCCACAGGTCCCTTGACCTCAGAGCCCTTGGGAACGCCTTCGTCATCTACGATAACGGCGGCATTATCCTCGAATTTTACTCTGAGGCCGTCAGGCCTTCGAAACTCCTTTCTCTGGCGGATGATGACAGCTTTAAAGATCTGCTTTCTCATCTCCGGACTTCCCTTTTTCACAGATACTATTACAACGTCCCCGATCCCTGCGCAGGGCTGTCTATTTTTCACGCCTCGATAGTTCTTGACTGCGATGACGTGTAGCGTCCGCGCACCTGTATTGTCTACACAATCCAGGTATGCGCCAGTGTTGATCGCCCTCGGGATCTTGGCCTTTTGTCCTTTCATTTCAAGACCTCCACTACTACGTAGGATTTGGTCTTGGAAAGGGGCCTACACTCCGCTATCTTGACACGATCCCCAGCCTTTGCATCAATGCAAGGGGGATTGTGCACATGGATCTTGGACTGCCTCTTCTCGAATCGTTCATACTTCGTTGCTTTCTTCTCGAACTTACGCAAGACTACCACGGTATTGTCCATTTTGTCGCTGACCACGGTACAGCTGAAGACCTGGCCGCGCACAGGGAGAGTACCATGGAAGGGACACTTAGGATCATTGCACTCCTTTGCAGGCTGAGTAACGTCCAGTCCAATATCCCTCATAACTTCCACCTCGTCCTCTGCATTCTCTTGCTTATTCTGTTCTCGGGCTTTGAGATCAAGATTGAGCCGTAGATCCTCACGTTTTGCCCATCTGGCAGCGCGAAGATCAAGATCGTATTCTTTTTGGCAAGACGTAAAACCTTGGCTTTCGTCTCCAAAAGGAACGTATTCCTGGTCTCGTCCACAACCTGGCCTGAAAGCCCGATCTGACCCGGATCGCTGCTTGCAGCGACTCGCACCTCAAGGCCGATAAGCTCGTGCCTTGCCAAGCTTTCAGGATTCAGGTTCACTTCCTTCGCTCCGTTAGGATCGTCTTGATCCTGGCGATCGTCCTGCGGAGGTCTCTGATTCTCCCAGGCTTTTCCGGTGCGCCACCAGCAGTAACGATGCCTCTCTCGCGAATGAGCTCGCTTTCGAGCTTTCTTAGCTCCTCCGCAATCTCCTCCGCGTTCATGTTTCGAATCTCATCAATCTTAAAGATCGCCATATCGGATCACTCTTCCTTGGCGCATGGCTCGCTATCCGACTTCCTCTCCGGGAGAGGCGCATCCTCTGCCACACCTTCGTCCATTTTACAGGGCTCATTCAGGGGCGCAGGCGCGGCCACGAGCTCTGACTCTAAGAGCTGATCCAGATCGCTCTTCTTTTCGGGAGCGGGTGTTGCAGCAGGCTGCTGCGGCTTTGCCACGGGCTTCGTTTCCACGGGCGGAACAACGACCTGCGGCGTTTCAATTCGGAAATCGTCGGGAAGTCGCACATCGGGCGGGATTATCCTGACTTGGCAGCCAATGACACCCAGCTTCTTTACGGCTACGGAGTAGCCTTTATCCACGAGATCGATGGCCGGCTTCCCTGAGTGCTTGATGTATCCAGAGATGAATTTCTCAGTTCTGGAGCGCGGGCCAGTCAGCTTGCCGCTGATCACAATCTCGCAGCCTAAAGCGCCCGCGTCCATCACTCTTCTCATCATGGACTGACCTGCCTTTCGGAAGTACCAGCCACGCTCCAAAGATGAAGCGAGACGATTGGCCACAACCCTGCCATTCAAGTCGCCACGGCCCACATCTTGCACATCAATCTGGGGATTGTCCAGATGGAATTTGCGATCCAGGTCGCGAGTGATCTTCCGGATCAATTTGCCGCCTTTTCCGATGACCATGCCCGGCTTTTCCGCATAGACAGTGATCTGAGTGCCCATGGGGGTACGGTTCATGACCATGCCACCGTATCCTGCGCGCTCCAGCTCTTCCGCAAGATACTCATTGACGAGAGCTTTGGAGATGCCCTCCGCCACGAACTTTTTTTCTACGGACATCAGCTCTTCACCTCGGTGAGTACCATCTCTACTGAGACAGTCTCTGTGTTCTTGGGGGTGGCTCTTCCCATGGCGCGAGGCATCCATCCCTGAATGGTCCTGCCCTTCTTTGTACTGGCATGGAAGATCCTCATCTTACCGGACTCCATTCCCTTGTACTCGGCATTGGCAAGTGCATTATCCAGGACGACCAAGACTGCCCTTGCAGCCTTTTCCGGATATCTGCCTGCATCCCATCCCACCATACCATGCCTGTGGGCCACATTTTTTCTGTAGCGCTTGAATGGAATAGCCCTCTTCAAGGCTATTACATCTTCCAGATAGGCACGGGCGAGGTTAGCCCTCATGCCCTTCAGCGTCCTGCATATCTCGTGGGCATGCTTAGGTGAGATGTGAAGCTCCATCCCCATGGCCCTTGAAGAGCGTCCTGCAGGCGTAAGCGAATAATTCAATCTGCCCAATCTCACACCTCACTTCAGCGGCACATACTTGCTTGATCTGGTAGCACCCACGCCTGCGGCACCATGCTGCACGCGACCGCGCGTGAGCGCGAACTCGCCGAAGAAGTGCCCGATCATCTCAGGCATGACCTCTACCTTTTCGAAGCTCTTGCCGTTGTAGATCTCGAGATTCTTACCCACCATATCAGGCATAATTATCATATTCCTGATGTGGGTTCGAACCGAGTCCTTGTTCTTCAGGCTAGTCAGGAGCTTCTTGTTCTCCTTGACAAGGCCTCTGTTGATCGATCTGCGTTGCCGCGCTGGTAAGAGCCCGGCAAGCTCCTCTATACTCATCTTGGCGAGGTCGGCAACCTTCCGGCCCCGATACAAGAATTCTTCCTTCCTCTTGGGAAGCTTGGATCCTGCTTTCTTAGCCAAAACCTTTCACCTAGCGCTTACCGGTTCTTCTTGCGGCAATCGAACCCACCTTTCGGCCAGGGGGCGTATTCCTGCTTACTGTCTTTGGCCGTCCTGGATGCTGGCGTCCGCCACCACCGAAGGGATGGTCTACGGCGTTCATTGCAACGCCTCTGACGATGGGCCATTTCTTGGCCTTGGACTGGAACTTAAAGAAGCTCTTGCCTGCCTTGACCAGAGGCTTGTCCAGACGGCCACCTCCGGCAACGACCCCTATGGTCGCCATGCATTTCGGGCTGAGCCATTTCATTTCACCGCTGGGCAACTGGACGACGGTTTGACCGACATCATGAGCCACGAGAATGGCGCATACTCCTGAAGCTCGGGCGAATTGGCCGCCGTGACCTGGCTGTGATTCGACGTTACAGATTGGTATGCCCTCCGGAATCTCCGCCAGATGCAAAGTGTTTCCCGGCTCTATAGGGGCAGATATGCCGCATGCGACTTCTTGGCCCACATACATGCCCTCGGGAACCAGGATGTACCTCATCTCACCGCTGCTCAAGGCCATGAGCGCGACGGGAGCCGTTCTTGCGGGGTCACGCATTATTTCCTGAACCACTCCTGTTATGGTTTCATCGCTATCGACTTTTATGTGTTTGATGTCCGCCCTGTACCTGTGGGAGGGTGCCCTGTACGTAGGACCTCCTGCACCTCTATTCTGAGATATGATTCGATGTCCCATGTTTTACCCACCTACAGCAGTCCCAACCGTGTGGCTAATTCGTTCGCACTGCCTTCTTTTGCCAGCTTCACGATGGCCTTCTTTTCTCCCCGGGAGGTTATCATGGTCCTGACTGCCAGGACATCGATATCATAAAGCTCTTCCAGGGCCTTTTTGATCTCAGGCTTGGTGGCCCTCATGTTCACCAAAAACTCCAGCGTGTCATTAGAGTCGATCATGCCGGTGACCTTTTCTGTGACGTAAGGACTCTTGATAATCATTGTACTGCCTCCTGGCAGCCTTTTTTGGCGAGCTTTTCCAGGGAAGACTCAGTCCAGACAGTCAGCCTTCCGGCCTTAGTTCCAGGGGCAAGCAGTTCAGCGTTCAGCCTCTCCACTGTTACGAAGTCCACACCGGGAAGATTTCGGGCTGCTTTTCCTAACCCGGCATCGTTTCCGGCGACAATGAGCAGGCTCTTTCGGCTTTTATATTTCCTTCCCCGCAGTTTGCCCTTGCCGGCGCGGATATGCCGTCCATCCTTTGCCCTCTGGACATCATCCCAAAGGCCCGCAGCCACCAGGAACCTGATGACATCTGTGGTCTTGCTCAGGGACTCGAGGTCGTTCTTGGCCACAACAGGCAGCTCTCTCGTGAACCTGTGGCCCCGAGCCTCGACCAGCCCAGACGAGGCCGTTGCGGCAATCGCGGAGCGGATGGCTTTGCGCCTCTCCTTTTTATTGACCTTTTCGGTATAATCTGCATTGGGCTGAGGCGCATGTGAGCGGCGACCGCCTACGGCCATGGGTATGCCTGCCGCTTTTCTGCCGTTCTTCAATCTGGGAACTCTGGAGACGCCGTGTCCCGGACCCCAGGACTGAGCAGAGGTATTCATGCCAGCATAGAAGTGAGGTCCATAGGCCTGCAGCCTGTTGGCCTGAGCGGCCAAGACGGCCCTCTTGATGATATCCGGCCGGTATTCTTCCTCGAATACAGGAGGTAGCTCAATCAGGCCGCTTGCATTTCCCAATATATCAATGACATTTGCCAACATTATTTAGACCCCCTGCTTGGACTCTTGGCTTACGTAGAGGAACTCCGGCGCCTTTACGAAGTTATTTCCGGGTCTTATGGCGTGTCTTATTCTGACCAGCCTCTTGATGGGGCCGGGAACGCTTCCCTTGATTAGAACATATTGATTGCGAACAATGCCATAGCCCGGGAATCCGCCTTCTGGAGTTATCTTTGTGCCGTCGGTTCCAATGAACATGAGCCTTTTGTTGAACTCAGTTCTCTGGTGGTAACCCATCTGGCCGAGTTGTGGAACACGCCAACTGATATGGGATGGATGCCAGGGGCCCAAGTTTCCAACGTGCCGCAGCTTGCCGGTGCGGGCATGCTTCCTCTTGGCGATGGCAATTCCCCAGCGGCGTACTGGACCCTGGGTGCCCTTGCCTTTGGTGACAGCGGAGGCATCCAGCAGATCGCCCAGTTCAAAGACGCTGGAGACTGGAATCTGCTGGCCCAGCAACTTCTGCGCAAAAGCGAGACGCTCCAACATGGACCCGCCGTTAATGGGCATCTCCATGAGTTCTGGAACCTTCTTTGGAATCCCAGTTACGAGCATGGGATTGGTGTGTACCAGCACTCTAACATCTACGATATCGTCGCCTAGAGCTTGCAGGTCGCCGGCTGAGGTCCCGTGAGTCTTCTTGGGAACAGTCAGGGCACGAGCCAGATCAGGGCTCAGGTCCTCGGACCAGGCCTCGCCCGCAGGGCGTAGCCCGCCGTTGTAGTTCTCGTAGGCGCGCACGGCCACCACATTCATTGGGGGCACCTCCAAAATAGTTACCGGCATGGAGATCTCCACGCCCTCGGTCAGGCTCCTCGGTCTGTCGTCGATCATCATGATGTGAGTCATACCGGCCTTGTAACCGGCAAAGCCTGCCATCCTGGCCTTGTCCTCATCGGGCCAGCTTCTGATTCTTGGGACCTCGCTCTTGGCCCTCTTCCTTGGGCTGTAGGCCAGCGAACCTCGTCTAGGTCGGTGTATTGTTGCCATTTAGTCCTCCAAGCGCACCAGGTTGAGCAGGGCTAAAGTGGCAAAGACAGCCTCTTCCACGCGAACCGTCTCAGTTCCTTGATGCGGAATGGTGTTGATCATTTCATATCTGTCCATTGATTCCTTGCTCAAGAACGCATCTACGCCTCGTGCCGGTGAGCCGAACACCACCGCAAGATCGCGCGTCTGTCCTATGTGTCCCATGTTTGAGAGGATTTCAGGCGTCAGGCCTTTTCCTTTCCGGGAGGTGAGAACCACATAGCTACCAATCTCATGCTTTGCGGCCAGGTAGCCCTCTAGGCTCTCCACTATCTCGGTCTGAAACCCCCAGTATTGAGGGATATCCTTCTGGTCCACAGGCTCAGCGGCGAGCGGTTCATGCGAAAAGATTCTGACATTTAGGCGCTGCCCCACCGAGTACCTTTCTCCAGTGCGAAGGGGAATTGGGCGATTGGTTCCGATTTCCACCCAGACGCCGCCATCAGATCCGACGCTTTCAACGACTGCTCCGACGCGAAACTCGCCAATCTTGAGCGATTCTGATTTTGAGTTGATGGGATGATGAGCCGTACGTAGCGGCGACAGCATTCCGACATGGCGTAGCTCTTCTCTTCGCGGGATGAGCATCTTTCGTAGGTACTGCGGCGTTTCCATGTAGCGCAGAACCATGGCCATGAACCGCGAGTCATTGTGCTCGGAATCGCGATATATCACGATGCGGTTCATCTGGAAGACTGCTGCTGCCCGGGCGATTTGACCAACCTTGAGCGTGCTCTCACGCCGATCCCTACTCTCCATGTTGAGAGAGGACGGGATAAGGATGGCTCTCTCGCGCTGTCCGGTCATCAGGTTTCCATCCTGAGAAGAGAGTAGATATATAAAAAGGTTTGTAGTGAAAGATTTATCCTGTAATTGTTTCTTGATGAGCAGACCCCTATATCAATAATTCAGTTCGCAACCGATCTGATATTTAAATCATAGCTAAAGCCCTGATTCACCATAACCTACGAGCCCTTCTTCTGTTAATCGTCCCGTGATTTTTGTATTTCTTCAGCTCCAGCCAGCGCCTGGCAGGTAATATGGACATCAGTATGAAAATAAGGCCAAATATGTTGAAGAGGACACCGATTAACTTCAAATTAATGGTTCCCATAAAGAACTTTGTCCATAATTCCGATACGTACGATCCGATTAGTCCCTAATGCAACCTCTTTCCACTAATTCGCCCGATATTTTTCGATTTTTTAGACAGCTAACGCTATGCCCGAATTTTACTTTTGGCGGAAGTTAAATGATAGAGATTGAAAACGATACCTGCGATTATCATCGTTATCTAACCCTGCCAATAGTAGTAACCGCAACATGTCCTGCATTGCAGACTCTCTTTGTAAACGCGAAATGCCGTTCAACAGGAGATCTTTTGCTAGAGATCCTCTTGTTGTGTATCTTCTCCTCATAACTTAGGGGCTGGCCCCGTATGGCTTTTCTCATGGCAGCATCGTACCCTTTTGTCTTCGCACCGAAATATCCCTTATCAGCATAGCGAACTTCGCCTTCATTAGTCAAATCCGCCTGGGTATCGTGGACTTTAGAAGTTGTAACCTTGATTCTGCGAATCAGGCCAAAATTCTCATCAATGACACCATGAAGCTTAAAACCGAAATGGGATTTGGTTTTCTTTTTGCCCAAGCTCCGTCCTTGCTACGTCTGGTTTTGGCTTCATCTCTTTGACTCGTTCGTGCTCGTGGCGAATAGCAAATTCGGTCAGGTTTCTCATGACAAATTCTATTGAATAAATATTATTTATAAATTATAATTTAATTTGGTTTTATCAATGAATCCAAGACAAATGTGTATATTTTTTATATTCCATAAACTATAGGACCTTTAGAACGAATTAATGACAGACATTCAGTATCTTTAATGTCTGCAGACGTAGTTATTTATATCTTTGACGTTGGTAGTAACAATTCTAATCTTTCAAGAGACGTGGAATTCAGATATTATTTATTAGCCTTGCCAATTCGATATAAAGGGCGTGTATGCATGATGTCTAGATTTTCGAACGAAATGAAGCGCGCTGTCATGATAGATTACGCCCATCTCAACAAAAAATGCAACCATTTGAAGAATATCTTGTTGGATAAGCATGTTCGAATCGAAACAGATCTCGGAACTAATATTAGTTTTGACTTAATGGACGGAAAAATATAAATGTATAATGGCGACATCTTCAGGCAGGCTTATTCGAAAATATTCCCGCCGGGAAAATATTTACCGCCTCCTTTGGATAATCAATAAATGGAAAAATTGTAATTGATGGAAGTGTCGGTGACTTTGGAACAGTGAAACATCCATTTTCTATAAAATCAGTGTCTGGCCGAATACAAAATATGCAACCAACAAGTAGAGAATATATTGTTATGCACAAACTTTCAGAAATTTGCGAAATGGATGCGTCTGCAACTAAAACAGTTGAAAAATTTGATACAGGTATCAATTCCGGGGCAAAAATCATTGGCAATATGTTATCGGACGAGAAAGTCAAAGGAACAATCCATTTTGCGTTTGGGGATTCTTATAATCTTGGAAAGTTAAGTAGTAAGTTTAATATAGATTTATTAATTAAAAATCTATCAATTTTTGTTGATGGTAAATGCGTCATGAAGATCGGCAAATTTAATCTCGATGTTTAATATTAATAGTTGGCTAATGACTCTTACAGCCGGGTTGTTTAATTCATGTCGCTATTCTCTCGTACACTCTTTTCACCATCGTCATCGGTGACACCGAATTCATGAAGAGCCCCAGCTCCTCGGGCCCCAGACCCAGCGCAATGCCCACCAGCTGCGTCACGTAGAGCACTGGAATGCCGATACTCTCGCCGTGCTTTTTCTCCAGAACTTTTTGCTTGGCATCGAGCATGAGGTGGCAAAGCGGGCATACTACGACTATTACCTCAGCCCCGGCCTTTTTCGCTTCCGATAAAATTTTAAAGGCAATATCATCCGCCACCTTTTCTTGCGGCATGAAGATGGGCCCGCCGCAGCAGAATGTCTTGAGCCGAAAGTCCACAGGCTCCGCTTGCAGCCTCTTGACCAGTTTCTCCAGAATGCTGGGAAACTGCGGGCTGTAGACGCCCTGAGGGCGCGTGAGCAGGCAGCCGTAGTAAGAAGCTACCTTCAGATCTTTGAGCGGCACCGCGATCCTCTCATCTCCTTCGGTCAGGGCCTCTAAAATGACATCCAGAGCATGCCGAATCTTGGCACCGTTGTACTTCTTTTCCAGGACCGCGTTCACCTTTTCCAGGGCATCGGGCTCCTCCAGTCGCTCTGCCGCCGCCCTCAAATTGCTATAGCAGATGGAGCAAGCGGTCATTATCTCCAGATCGGTCTGGGCCATGTTGCGAGCAGCGAGGCCCGTGGCCACCTGCTCATTGGGGACATGCGTTGCCCCGCAGCAGTTCCAGTCCGGGAGCTCCACGAGCTCAATGCCCAGAGCCGCGCATACTGCCTGTGTGGAGGCGTCCATTTCCTTTCCAGTCGATTTGGAGACACAGCCCGGATAGTAAGCCAGCTTCATTCTTTCCGCCGCTCCTCAATGATCCTCTTGACCTCATCTCGACTCTTAATCCTCTCAATCTTAAGGTCGATCTTGCCCTTGGGCAATAGCTCCAGCCCCATCTGCATGGATTGCACCGCTCCCTGGGGAAAGACGAGCAGGAACTCGCTTGTTAGAGCGAGCTCCGCAATTCTGCCATAATCCTTGATCTGCTTTAAGAAGAGCAGCTCGTAAGCTGCGCCCTTGTTCTGCTGTCCTTCTCGCTCAGCTATGTCTTTTAGAGCCGAGACCACAGCTTTAGGCCTGATGCCACGCGGGCAGCGCACAGTGCAGAGAAGGCAGGAGGTGCATAGCCACAGAGTCTCATTGTGCAAAGCATCCTCCTTTTTGCCCTCCAGGCAGAGTTTGATCAACTTTCTGATGCTTGGGTTCATGAGATGCGCTGTGGGGCAACTGGCGGAGCAGGTGCCGCACTGAATGCAGGTCAAAACCTCCTGACCTGCCAGGCGCAGCACCTCGTGTTTGAATTGTTCATCTCTGGCCATTCTCATTCCGCCCCCTCGGTTGTATTAGCAGTCGCCACCCTCGTAGCTTCATCTTTATGCAGCCGCTCTACAATCTTCCGGCTGGCCTCTTCTGCGGGCTTCCTCTCGAAAATTTGCCGGATCTTCGGCTTTCTCAGCAGTGACTCCAGTGGCCCTAGAGCCACATTCACCAGACGCATCAGCTCGGGATCTATCTTCGGCTTCTCCGGCGCGGACAGGGGCTGACGCTCTATGTTCGGCGGAGAGACCGCCCCGCTCACATCCGGGCGCAGCCGCTCCCCGGTCTTTATGGCTGAGATGGCCTGCTTCCACTCCTCGGCCCAAGGCGTCTCCTTTATCTCTGTGTGCCTGACATCGGACCGCTCGACCTGGATGGCTGAGACTGGACAGGCCTTCTCGCATGCCCCGCAAAAGATGCACTGATCCTTGACCGGCGCTGCCTTTCCTCGTTCGTCCACATACCAGCACTTGGTCGGGCAGACATTGAAGCAGGCCTGACAGCCCAGTGGATCGCAGCGAGCCAAGTTTTTCTCGACCAGCTTAATCTCGCCCTGGAATGGTTTCTTTATCTCCATGGCCCCGTAGGGGCAGACCTTTGCACATCGGCCGCAGCCGATGCACAGATTTTGGTCGATCTCGATTTTACCTGCGAATTCTTTTTCGCTTTCCTTCACCTCTAAGGATTTGCCCTCTACTTTTAGGGCTTCCTCGGGGCAAAGGGGCACGCACAGGCCGCAGTAGTCGCAAAGCTCCTCGTCTACCAGGAGCTGTTCATAGGGCACCAGATTACGGGGATCTTTCTCTTTCTCTGTCCTATCCACCAGCAAGAAGGCCTTGCAAAATTTTGCGCAACGGCCGCAGAGGTTGCACTTCTCTGCATCGACTGCGATATTGCCTTTTATCCCGGAGCGCATGGGCCCATGGTCCTCGCGAGTTTTATTGAAAGTGACTTTTATGGCCTTGGTGGGGCAGACAGGCTCACAGAGCAGGCAGGGCAGGCACTTAACGTTAGGCTGGGCCTCTGCCAGGAGCCGAGGATACCGCTCCTGTGTGATGAAATTTACAATCCTATCATTCTCCTCGGTCGCTTCTGCCGCGTTCGTCATGTCTGTGCCTCGACCACTTCTGCAGCCTCCTGAGCTGGTCTCTTTTCTCGCACAGTCATCTTAAAGGCCTTCATGGGACAGAAATTAACGCACATGCCGCAAAAGGCGCAGGCATCCAGATCGATGAGCACGGGGGGGGCGTCCAGACCCTTGGCTATCTCCTGTAAGGGGCCCTCTTGCAGGGCTTTTTTGGGGCAGAGAGTCACACAGATGGAGCAGCCGGCGCACTTTTCGTAATCGTAATCGAGTACTATATTTCTCTCTTTGGTCTTCTGTTTGGCCAAAATGTGAGTGCCTTCGGCATCCATATCTTTCTCAATTTCCATCATGGAAGTGCCGCCTCCTCATTATTTTCCTCAGCTCGTTCCTTTTTCAGTTCAGTTCCTATAGGGCCAATGGCCTTCAGCTCGCCTATGAAACCTCGGAGGTCCTTGGCGAAAATCTCGCCCTCGCTGGCAGCACACCAGACGATCTTGACTCTTCCTGGATCAAGGCCGATCTTCTCCAGGACGCCTTTGAGCACATTTACCCTCTGCAGGGCCTGATAGTTGCCATCTCTGTAATGGCATTCGCCTATGCGGCAGCCTGCTATGAGCACACCGTCCGCACCCCGACGGAGAGCCTCCAGGATGAAGCTTGGGTCCACGCGCGCCGAGCACATCACCCGGATGTTGCGAGCGTTGGTTGGGCACTGGATGCGCGAGGTTCCTGCGAGATCTGCCGCTCCGTAGCTGCACCAGTTGCACAGGAATGCCACAATGAGGGGAAATTCTCTCTTCACATCAGTGGCGGCTCGCACCTGGGCGATGATTTGCTCGTCTGATAAGAAGCGCATGTTGATGGCGTCAACTGGACAGGCGGCGGCACATGAGCCGCATCCCTTGCAGGCTGCCTCATCCACGTAGGCAGGGCTTTTCATGGCTATGGCCTTCTTGGGGCAGAGATCAACACACAGTTTGCACTTGATGCATTTTTCCGGATCGACATAAGCCGAGGTGGGCTCCAGCTCAAGCACGCCTTTATGCAGGAGCTTAACGGCTTTGGCCGCCGCCGCGCTGCCCTGGGCGATGGAGATGGGGATCTCCTTGGGACCGGAGGCGCATCCGGCGATGAAGACTCCGTCGATATGCGCTTCCACCGGCCTCATCTTGGGATGAGCGATTTCAAAGAACCTGTCCGGTCTTCGGGAGAGGCCGAGCAGATTGCCCAGAACGTCAGCCTTGCTGTCCGGCTCCAGGCCCACGGAGAGGACTGCCAGATCATGTTTCTCTCTCATCATTTCGCCAGTCTGCGTGTCCTCGAAGATCAGGAAGAGCCCCCCATCAGCTTCTTCTATGCTGGAGACTCGGGCGCGCACAAAGTTTATGCCTAGCTTTTGGGCCCGCACGTAGAACTCTTCATATCCTTCTCCGCAGGCCCTGATGTCGATGTAGTAGATGGTGATATCCGTATGCGGATACTTTTCCTTGACCAGTTGCGCATTCTTGAGCGAGGCCATGCAGCAGATGCGAGAGCAGTAGAGGTTTCCGACTGTTGAATCACGCGAGCCGACGCATTGCAGGAAGGCTAAAGACTGTGCAATCGTGCCTGTGCTGGGCCGTACTACCTCGCCCTTGGTCGGTCCGGAGGCATTTAACATCCTCTCCATCTGCAGGGTGGTTATCACATCTCTATACCTGCCAAAGCCGTATTCCTCCTTTCGGGAGGCATCGAAGGGCTGCCAACCTGTGGCCACGATGATGGCTCCCACATTCAGCTTGAAATTCCAGGGCTCCTGATCGAGCTTGACCGCCTGGGCTGGACAGGCCTCCACGCAGCGAGCGCAGCCGATGCAGGCCTTGGGGTCCACGCAGGCTACCAGGGGCACGGCTTGGGGGTAGGGAACATAGATGGCTTTTCTCTTGCCGATGCCGAAGTCATATTCGCTAGGAATTTCTACAGGGCAGACGTCGGCGCACTCGCTGATGCAGCCCTTGCACAGTTTCTCGTTCACATAGCGCGCTCTGCGAACGCCGGAGACTGTGAAGTTGCCAACGCTGCCCTCCACGCCCAAAACTTCTGCATAGGTAATGAGTGTAATATCAGGATGGTTGTAGACCTCGGACATCTTTGGCCCCAGCACGCAGATGGAGCAGTCGTTGGTGGGAAAGACATCGGTGAGCAGAGCCATGTAGCCGCCGATGGTGGGCCGTCGCTCCACTAAGAAAACGTGCAGGCCGGAGTCGGCCAGGTCCAGCGCCGCAGCGATGCCTGCCACGCCTCCACCTATAACCAGAACGTCTTTGCTGACTGGTATGCTCTCCGGCTCGAGCGGCCGCAGCAGCGCCGCTTTGGCCACGGCCATTGCGATGAGGTCCTTGGCCTTCTCTGTGGCCATGGCCGGCTGGTCCATGTGCACCCAGGAGCACTGCTCCCGGATGTTGGCCATCTCCAGCATGTAAGGGTTCAGGCCCGCTTTGCTGATGGCCCGTCTAAAGGTTGGCTCGTGCAGACGTGGGGAGCAGGCTGCCACCACAACGCGATCAAGCTTAAACTCGGCAATATCTTTCTGGATCTGCTCCTGGCCGATGTCTGAGCAGGAGAACTGCAGATCGCGGGCTGTAGCCACATCGGGCAGCTTTTCGGCAAAGCTCTTCAGTTCCTCCATGTTCAAGATGCCGGCGATATTCAGGCCGCAGTGACAGACGTAAACACCAATGGGCATGAGACTTCAGAGATATGATTGCCTTAAGTCACTTAAAGTTATGCCAAATAGTCAACTTTTTGAAGAAAGCGCACTAATAAATAGAGAGATGATCTCCAAAGTCTACATCTCTCACAGCCCTGCTGATGAGGATCTGCCCCTGCAGCTCGCTCGGGCACTTTGGCGTGTGGGCCTGGAGAGCTACGTCGCTCTCTATAATCTGTCGCCTGCCATCTCTTTAGCTGAGCGTGTTTCTTTTGGTCTGCGTAACTCTGAGTGCCTGGTGGCCTTGCTGACCGTTGAGGGCTCCTCTTCTCTAGAGGTCTGCCAGGAGATCGGCATGGCCGGCAGCCTGGATCTGCTCATCATACCCCTGCTGGAAGCGGATGCAAAGCTTCCCATTCTCATCGAGCACCTGCAGCCACTGTTTTTTCGGGAGGAGAGATATGCCGATGCCGTCGAGCTTTTGATCAAGGCCCTGCGGGAGCTCTCTCGGTTGGAGTGGCTGAAGGTCGTCTGCCCCAACTGCGGGGAGGAGATGACCCAGTATTTCACGCCCCAGGGAGCGGTGGAGGAGGCGCTGGCGACGGGCACTTTTTTGGAGACGATTTGCAGCTACTGCCAAAACAGGCTCCTGCTGGATGCGAGGACTTTTGAGCCGAGGCTTTGATGAAGAATAGTCCTTTCGGTGCAGAGAAAACTCGGAGCGAGACGGCCTTTAGCCCAGGAACGCGCCGGAAATGGCCATATTCTGAGGCAATTGCTGCCCCGTTGGTCAACACAGTGGATGCAATAAGTTCATCAAAATCACCGATCGCCTCGCCTTTTCGTCCGAGTTCGGCAGATAGTTCTCCGAACATATCATAGGTATCTTCATTTATGTCAAGGATGACGAAAGCATCGAGCAGCTTCTTGACCTTTTCCAGTCCCTTTGCCGACTGGGTGAGGCTATAAACTCCCTTGTAAAGCTCCAGAACATTTACCTGCGTTAAGCATAGCGTTTCGCTCATTTCCTCCAGCTCCATAATCTTCCTCAAGGCGGCATCTTTTCTGTGAAGTGCATCTATCAGGACGGATGTGTCGATTACTATCATTACAACTCCACATTGCGCATTTTTGACTGACGCATCTCTTTGGAGGCGGCTTCAATTCTATCTGCCAGCTCGTCATCTCTTCCAATCTCGTCCAAGATCTCGGAGAGCTTTCTTTTGGCAGGAAAATTGTGAAGGATGACCTCGGAGAAGCTCTGGTTCTCGCCCTTTCGGCTCTTGAGCCGATTGTATGCCTCGTCTGTTATGGTTATGGTCTTGGTGGACATAAATCAATGTACGTGTATTTACTTGTGTATCTGTTTTCCTCCGAACAACTTTATCTTCGAAAGTCTAATATGTTGGTGCTACGGCAAGAATAAAATATCTTCATACATAAAATATCTTCGGACTCATGGTCAATATGAGGGTTGGCTGTGTCAGCAAAGTTTTAGCTGGAAAATGGCGAATCGAAAGAATATAGGACTTGGTGGACCTTTATTTGTAATGAAGGATATTGTCCTGAGAGACCATGCCGTACAAAGTGTGAGTTGTCTTTCGAGAAACATCCAGAAGATTGTACCTGTGATCACCTCAATTGCGCTGTAGATGCAGCAAAAACGGATGCGTTTTCTCTTGTTGAACGGCGTTGCTTTTTCTATTTATGTTTATCGTTTTCGGGCGGTGTCATGTGGAGGCCCCTCTCGCAGCGATTTAAGCGTCTGGTGTCTTCAGAGGATTCCGAAAAATCTTATTAAATTGTGATCTATAAATATTATTTATACAATGCAATTTATCATGAGAAACCTGACCGAATTTGCTATTCGTCACGAGTATGAACGAATCAAATAATTGGGAGATCGATTGGTAGAAATCGGGAATAGAATAAACTGGGGAACAATTTCAGACCGAAACTAGACATATTGTTCTGCAATAATACTGATCTCGGTGAACGCCCTAATATCGATGTTATCGTGATACTCAGATGTTTATTCATTCAGTAGCTTTACAGCCTTTCAGATTAGCAGCTCGAAAGAGATTTGGCTGATCGCATCTCATTCAGGATGTTCTTGGAATCAACAGAAGTCTTTCCCGATTTTACTAAGGTATGGAAATTCAGAGAGCGCCTTGCTGATAGCGGGGGGATAAGGAAATTTGAAGCGAGCTGCAAAAGCAGCTTGATGCCATGAAACTAAAAGTGAAGAAGGGAATAATGCAGGATGCATCTTTCATAACTTCAGATCCTGGTCATGCCGGGAAAGATAGGCCTCGCGGAGATGAAGCCAAAACCAGACGTAGCAAGGACGGAGCTTGGGCAAAAAGGAAACCAAATCCCATTTCGGTTTTAAGCTTCATGGTGCTGCAGACGAGGATTATGGTCTGATTCGACGAGATCGAGGTTGTGCCTGTTAATGTTCATGGCAGCATCGTACCCTTTTGTCTTCGCACCGGAATATCCCTTATCAGCATAGCGAACTTCGCCCTCATTAGCCAAATCCGCCTGGCTATCGTGGATTTTAGAAGTTGTAACCTTGATTCTGCGAATCAGGTCAAAATCCTCATCCATGGCACCATGAAGCTCGTATCCGAAATAAAATTTTGTCCCCCCTTCTTCGCCCAGGTTCCATACTTGCTCCGCCGAGTCTTGGCTTTCTCTCTGCGTGGGGGCATCACTCTTGGCATGACCAGGATCTGAAGTTATGAAAGATGCATCCTGCATTATTCCCTTCTTCACTTTTAGTTTCATGGCATCAAGCTGCTTTTGCAGCTCGCTTCAAATTTCCTTATCCCCCCGCTATCAGCAAGGCGCTCTCTGAATTTCCATACCTTAGTAAAATCGGGAAAGACTTCTGTTGATTCCAAGAACATCCTGAATGAGATGCGATCAGCCAAATCTCTTTCGAGCTGCTAATCTGAAAGGCTGTAAAGCTACTGAATGAATAAACATCTGAGTATCACGATAACATCGATATTAGGGCGTTCACCGAGATCAGTATTATTGCAGAACAATATGTCTAATGCACTGGAACATTAATTTTGCAGATTGAACTGATGCCTTTGGAATTTAACTCTGGCATTGCTTTTTATTGAACCTCCATATTACTGTTGCTCCGATTGAATTCTCCCCCATACCCCCATGCATTAACCTTGTCGTCTGGCGTCTTCATATCTTCAATCCTGCGACCCGAGCATTGCTTTGAAAGTGCTGAAAGTTCGATCTCGGAAAATTCCTAATAACCTCTAATTTTGGCCACTTGCTTATAAATGGTATATAAATTTCCGGCTGGATTTAGTGTGTTTATAGGAATCCACCTCAACCACATTAAGCCAACTTCCTTTCTTGGGATTATAGTGGAGCTCAAACCTCTTTGCGAGCTCGAAAGCCTCCGCGGCTGATAAGGCTTCGCAAAATGAACCAGATGTATGTGTGTTTAGGTTATCCTGAACCAAATGAATGGGCTCTGCATCTGGATAATAGTGAACAAGCATCTTCATAAAATCTGCGTAATCGACTTTCGTCCGGCGCTCCTTAACGCAGCCGATCCTCTTGTCTGCGCAAGGCTCAAAGCCAAAAAATGCAGCAAGTGCCATTTTGGATATATTCATAATGTTATTTCTTGGGATTGCCAGGTTTGATTGGAATCAGGATAATCGCATCGCAGATCAACTGACGTGGCTCCTCATCAAAGCAGATAACCGGGCGTTTCAGATCATAAGGCTGCTCATAAAGATCCAGCACATCTGCCAGAAGCAATATCCTGGCCCGAGTCAGACTTCTTGCAGAAGCCTTCCCTCTAAGAAGATATTGGCTTAGTTTCACCCGATCTTCTGCCTTAAGGCTAACCGAGCATAATTTATTCCTTGACACAATCTTTATTGTAGTGTATATAATAAAATTTAAAACCTTTGTTCTAGAGCAGTAGTTTACATCCAGCCTGAGTCTCAGCAACGCAACGTAGTGACGCTTAGGTAGCTCAATGGGAGATAATATCGCGCGCCAAGCTCCAGGTCACTTTTCTCAGTAATCAATAAAATGGCATAAAACTTTTCTGCTGTATCTAGAATCCGTAACGGTCTCAGATATGGCCTACAACCCTCTACCATTCACGTTTCCTAGAGATCAGAAGAAGTCGTGCCTCTCAAGTATAACCATTTCTGTAGAAAAATTTAAATACTATACTCATTGTTATTTATTTCATGTCCCGGATGACATGTGGCCATCTAAGCAGGTTTTTTATCATATTGGCGTTGCTGTGGTCATCCATCATATTTTCTCAAGGATCTCCTTTTATCGGGAATGTGGGTAACACATTCGGCAGATCTATTTTCGATGCGGGCCGATCACTGCAATGGACTGGTTGCGATGGAGACATCGCACCCTATCGGCCGGAACCATTGATATTCGCCGAACGCCATAATAATCCTCCTGAAATACCGATTACCCCAATAGGAAATGCCATTGGCGTCCCTGCGGCATCCTATAGCTATTCCACCTTCGCTGTCGATCCGGATGGAGACCATGTGAAGTGCACCCTAGATTGGGGAGACGGAACGAAATCATACACGTCACTCATCAATTCAGGTGAAACAGCGAATGCGAATCACAATTGGGGCAAGGCAGGGACATATAAGATCAGAGCCATTGCCACAGATAACAAGGGTGCCAGCTCTCCATGGTCAGATTCACTTGACATAACCATAAATACACCTCCGAGAAAACCCAAAACGCCATTAGGACCGATTTCAGGCAGGCCAGGAACCTCCTATAATTATGCCGTATCCGCCCAGGATCCAGACGGAGACCAAATGAGTTATACTCTGGATTGGGGAGATGGAAAGGAATCGATCACCGACTTTCTCGTCTCCGGTGCAAGAGCGAGCGCGAATCATACTTGGAGCAAAGCAGGAACATACCAGATCAGAGTAATTGCCATTGACGAAAAAGGAGACTCCTCTGAATGGTCAGAGGCGCAAAATGTCATCATAAATTCCCCCCCCGATAACCCCTCAAAACCATCTGGATGCAATTCGGTCTATGCCTGGGCCGCATGTACTTACACTTCATCAGCATCAGATCCGGATGGAGATCAAGCAGAGTGCACCTTCGATTGGGGAGACGGAAATAAATCCCGTACGAATCTTATCAGATCTGGGTACGATGCAATTGCAGTGCACAGCTGGAGTGATGAAGGAATATACCAGATCAGAGTAATTGCCAAGGATTGGGCGGGAGCCACATCAAAGTGGTCCGAGAATTTGACAGTTAAGGTTATTGCAAACAACAAGCCCAATGAGCCGAGGAGCCTATTCGGACCTAGCTCGGGATACGTTGGGATCGCTCATAGCTACTTTACAATGGCTAAAGATATCGACGGTGACAACGTTAAATACTCATTCGACTGGGGAGATGGGACGACCTCTACTACAGATATAGTCGATTCTGGCTCAGTTGAAAGCGCAAATCATACCTGGGTCAAAGCGGGAAGATACCAGATCAAAGCCAATGCTGCAGACAGCAAAGGTGCATCATCAGGGTGGATGGATCTATTGAATGTGAATATCAGCGACAATGATCCACCCCGTGCGCCAATCGTGCCATCTGGACCGACCTCTGGACGCAGCAAAATCACATATAAATATGCCACATCTGCAAATGATCCGGATGGAGATCCGGTAAAGTACGTCTTCGACTGGGGTGATAAAACAACCTCCTGGACCGGTTTGGCCTTCATTGACTCTGGAAAGAAAGAATGCGTATCTCACAAATGGAGCACGGCCGGAACATACCAGGTCAAAGCCATGGCCTTGGATGATAAAGGTGCCACTTCGGGATGGTCGAATCCGCTGTTGATCAAGATTTACTCGGATTGAAAAATTTTTTAAAAAAACCTCGCTCTATTTCTCGCACCACTTCCCATCCTTTCTCAGCCACCCATCCATGTCCTCCGACGCGATCTTGCCCTCGCCCATGGCGCTGATCACCGTGGCTCCGCCGCTGATGATGTCTCCCCCGGCCCATACGCCCTCCATTGTCGTGCGTCCGCGCTCATCCACCACGAGCGTACCCCATTTGGTGGTCTTAAGCTCTGGCGTGCTGGAGGCGATGAGAGGATTGGGCACTGTGCCTACAGCAATGACTACCGTATCCACATCGACGAGGTGCTCCGAGCCCTTCTTCACGCATGGGCTTCTCCTTCCCGAGGCATCGGGCTCGCCTAGCTCCATCTGCACGACCTCCATGACATTGACCGTGCCCCTGGCGTCACCCAAAAATCGGGTGGGATTGGTGAGAAAGTCAAAGATCACGCCCTCTTCCATGGCATTCTCCACCTCTTCCAGGCGGGCAGGCATCTCCTCGCGAGATCGGCGGTAGATGACATGCACCTCATCTGCCCCCAGGCGCATGGCAGAACGGGCCGAATCCATGGCCACGTTTCCGCCGCCCACCACTGCCACATTTTTGCCCTTTTTAATGGGCGTATCATAATCAGGAAATTTGTAGGCCTTCATCAGGTTGACTCTCGTTAGGTATTCGTTGGCAGAGTAAATGCCGCTCAGGTTCTCGCCTGGAATGTTTAGGAAGCGCGGAGCGCCTGCGCCAATTCCCAGAAAAACGGCATCATAGCCTCCTTTGAGCAGTCCGTCCACCTGAACCTGTTTTCCTACAACAGAGTCTAACTCCAGATCAGCTCCCAGGGATTTGACGTACTCGATCTCCGCCCTCACAATGCCCTTGGGCAGGCGAAACTCAGGAATGCCGTAGACCAAGACGCCGCCGCCATCATGCAGCGCCTCGAAGATGGTGACGGCGTGCCCGAACTTGGCCATACCTGCGGCCACGGTTAGCCCAGACGGGCCCGAGCCTACCACCGCAATCCGCTTTCCAGTTGCCGGTGCCTTCTCACACTCCGGCCTTTGCGACAGGCATAGCTCCCAATCGGCCACATAGCGCTCCAGACGGCCTATAGCGATAGATGCCCCTTTCTTGCCCAGGATGCAGCGGCTCTCGCACTGTACCTCTTGTGGACAGACCCGGCCGCAGATTCCGGGCAGGCTGTTCTTTCTCTTAAGAGCTTTAACAGCCCCTGGCATGTCCCCATCCCGTAGGGCACGAATGAAGTCTGGAATTTCCACGCCGACCGGACAGCCTTCAATGCACTTGGGCTTCTTGCATTGAAGACATCTGTCTGCCTCTTCTGCCGCCTGCTCTGGACTGTAGCCCAGAGCAACCTCCTGAAAGTTGCGTTTCCTCTTCTCGGGAGGTTGCTTGGGCATCTCCACCCGGTTTAAATTAATCTTGCTTGACATCTTTCCGACACCGCGCCTCTGTGGCTAAGATCTCTTCTGGCAGATCATCCTTGTGCGATATAATTAAGAGTTTCCTTTCAGAGTAACCTTCTAATACAATTGACCCTCATAATTGCACGGCGCGGTTGGTAACATGTTTGAAATTAGACTGACCATCGATGATCGAGAGGTAGTGGTTCCCCAGGGAGCTACCATTCTCGACGCAGCCCGCGAAGCGGGCTCTTATGTACCAGCACTTTGCGACCACCCAGACTTAAAGCCCATCGGCGCCTGTAAGCTGTGCATCGTCTCCGTAAAAACCCTGGATTACTACCCTACCGCCTGCAATACCCCGGCCGAAGAGGGGATGGTGGTAGAGACCCGAACAGAGGAGCTGCAGGAGATGAGACGGTACAACCTGGAGATGCTCTTAGCCCTCACCAATCATCCCACAAGCTGCCTCTTCTGCGAAAGGAGAAACGAATGTGGTGACCTGCGCGAGTGTATGCGCAAGATGCCGGTAACGATGGGCTGCAAGTACTGCCCCAATAACGAGGAGTGCGAGCTGCAGGAGGCCGTACGGTTCGTGGGACTGGAAAACATCAGATATCAGATCTCTTTTAAGAATAGACCCGTTTTAAGAGAGCCCTTCTTCGATCGCAATTACAACCTCTGCATCATGTGCAGTCGCTGCGTGCGAACCTGTCAAGAGGTGCGCGGGGTGGGTGTGCTGTCTAACAATCCAGATTTTCACCGCATGCACTGGATAGGCCCAGAATCCCTGCAGAACTCAGACTGTAAGTTCTGCGGCGCATGTGTGGATGTCTGCCCCACCGGTGCACTCTATGTCCGATCTGAGAAGTGGCAGAAGCCGGAGAAGACGGTCGCCACTGTCTGCCCATACTGTGGCGTTGGCTGCGGATTAGAACTTAGAGTCAAAGAGGACAGAATTATCTCAGTCGCTCCGAACAAAGAAAGCCCAGTAAATCGGGGGCAAGCATGCGTTAAAGGCCATTTTGGCCTGGAAGAGATTGTCCATCATCCCGACCGTTTGACCACACCCCTGATAAGACGGAACGGCAGACTTGAGGAGACCTGCTGGGAAGAAGCACTCGACCTGGTCGCCACGAGGTTCACTGAGATCAAAAATAAATACGGTCCTGATTCACTGGGAGCATTATCCTCTTCCAGGTGCACCAATGAGGAGAACTACCTGATGCAGAAACTTGCACGGGCGGTGTTTCGCACCAACAATGTGGACAACTGCGCGCGAGTATGCCATGCTCCTTCGGTAACAGGGCTTGCTGCATGCTTTGGCAGCGGAGCTGCCACCAATTCCTTTGACCAGATTGAAGACGCCAATGTCTTGTTCGTTATAGGTTCCAATACTACCGAGGCTCATCCGATCGTCAGTCTGAAGATGATCAAGGCAGCTAACAAGGGCGCAAAGATCATCGTGGCTGACCCCCGTAAGATCGAGCTGGTCGACCTGGCTTCGATATGGCTCAACCTAAGGCCGGGAACTAATATTGCCCTACTGAATGGAATGATGAATGTCATCCTTAGGGAAGAGCTAGAAGACAGTGACTTTATTGCCAGGCGTACTGAAGGCTTCGAGGAATTGAGGAAGGTGGTTATGGAATATCCGCCTGAACGGGCTGCCAAGATTACCGGAGTTGCAAAGGAAGATATCATTGAAGCTGCTCGACTCTATGCTAAGGCTGAAAAGGCAATGATCATCTACAGCCTGGGAATAACCGAACATATTACTGGAACCGCTAATGTAATGTCCTTAGGCAACCTGGCTATGCTAACAGGTAATGTGGCACGCCCGTCGACAGGGGTAATGCCTCTCCGCGGGCAAAACAACGTGCAGGGGGCCTGCGATATGGGAGCGCTTCCCAATGTTTACGTTGGTTATCAGCCGGTAGTGGACCCGAATATACAGTACAAATTCGAACAAGCCTGGAAGGTCAAATTGCCCGCAACTCCCGGTCAAGCCTCCACCCAAATGTTGGGGGATGTTACAGAAGGGAGGATCAAGGGGCTTTATATCTTGGGAGAAGATCCTGCCCAGACCGACCCAGATACTAATCGGGTCCGTGCTTCACTCAAAGCCCTGGACTTCCTTGTTGTCCAGGATATATTCCCCACTGAGACTACCAACTATGCTGACGTTATCCTGCCTGCGGCCAGCTTTGCTGAGTGCGACGGAACCTTTACCGAATGGCGAGCGGCGCATTCAACGGCTGCATAAAGCGATACCTGCAATTTGTGGTCTAGAGAACTGGCAAACAATCTGCCTTATTGCCCAAAAGATGGGCTATCCGATGGACTATAGTCACCCTTCAGAAATCATGGATGAAATCGCTTCACTGGCACCGATGTTTGCTGGAATAAGTTTCGCGCGGCTGGGTACCAGGGGGCTTCAGTGGCCTTGTCCATCTATTGAACACCCGGGCACAGAGACGTTGCATGTTGAGAAATTCAGCCGTGGACTAGGGAAATTTAACGCAGTGGAACACAAATTCCCTGCCGAGCAGACTGATCAGGATTATCCGTTGATTCTTACCACCGGTAGGAGGAGAGAGCATTACAACTGCGGCTCCATGACCCGGCGCTCCAGTGGGATCATGTGGATATGGCCGGAGGAAGCAATAGAAATAAACCCGATGGATGCCGAAGAGCTTGGGGTTGAAGACGGCGAGATGGTTCTAGTTAGTTCCAGGCGTGGTGTTGTTAGGACAAAAGCAAGAGTTACCGATAAGTCACTACACGGCGTAGCCTTTATGTCCTTCCACTACCCGGATGTTCTTACTAACCTTCTTACCAACGCTGCCATGGATCCTCAGGCAAAGACGCCAGAGTATAAGTCATGTGCCATACGCATAGAGAAGATCGCTTGATGAAAGACTAAAGTGATAAGTCTTCCATCAGGTCTTATGGCAAGAAGTCCGAAGCCAGAGCACCCTACTAATGCAATTAATTACCACCATTGCCCGGCACGGTTGGAACATGTCGACGATTAGACTTAGAATAGATGGTCGAGCGATAGAGGTTCCAGAGGAATCTACCATTCTGGATGCAGCCCGCAAGGCCGGCTCTTATGTACCAGTACTTTGCGATCACCCAGACCTAAAGCCCATCGGCATCTGTGAGCTGTGCGTCGTCTCTGTAAGAGGCCTGGATTACTACCCGACTGCCTGTAATACCCTGGTCAGAGAGGAAATGGTGTGGTAGAGACCCGGAAAGAAGAGCTGCAGGAGATAAGACTACATACCCAGAAGGTGCTCATAGCCCACACCAACCATCCCACAGGTTGCCTCTTCTGCGAAAGGAGAAACAAACGCAGCAACCTGCGCGAATGCATGCGCAAGATGCCGGCAACGATGGGCTGCAAGTACTGCCTCAAGATCAAAGAGACCAAAAGGAAGGGAGCCAAGATCATTGTGGCCAATCCAGGCCAGATCATGTCCAAGCTTGCTCCCAGCTACGGGGACATAAGCTATGAGCGACTGGAGGACGATGGGCTACAGTGGCCCTACCCCAATATGGAACATCCAGGAACCCAGTACATGCATAAAGACCGGTTCACGCGAGGAAAGGGCAAGTTCAATGTGGTTGATTACCGGTCTTCCATGGAGTTGCCCGATGAGGAGTACCCCGTCATACTCACCACTGGCAGAGTACTTTGCCAGTACCACACAGGAACCGTAACGCGAAAGGTGGGCGACCTCAACATCCTCCGAGGCGAGGAGCTGGTGGAGATGAATCCGCAAGATGCCATCACATTAAACGTTGAAGACGACGAGCTGATAGAGGTAGCATCTCGCAGGGGAAGAGTCAGGACTAAAGCCAAAACCACGGAAAAGTCGCCTGCGAGCGTGGTCTTTATGACCGTCCATTTCTCTGAGACGCCAACTAACGTCCTTGCCAATCCGGCCGTAGATCCCATAGCCAAGATACCGAAATTCAGGGTCTAGTGCCATGAAGGTCAGCAAGATAAGAGGAGACTAAAGATGTATGAGATCGTAACCAAGGAGACCGTAGCTCCCAACATCATCTACATGAAGCTCAAAGCTCCCAAGATCGCGAGCGCTGCCAGACCAGGTCAGTTTGCGATTATAAGAGTGGACGAGAAAGGTGAGAGGATACCAATGAGCCTGGCCGGCTGGGACGAAAAAGAGGGCACTGTGGATATTGTCTTCTACGTCCTGGGGACCAGCACCGCCAAGCTGTCCACCATGAAAGAAGGCGAATCTGTTGCCAACATCGCCGGCCCACTGGGAACGCCGACGAAGATCGAGAACTTCGGCAGGGTTATCTGCGCCTGCGGTTGCTTTGGCGCAGGACCCACTCTGCCGCTCACAAAGGCCCTCAAGGAGAAAGGCAATTATGTGATTACTGTCGTGGAAGGCCGCGGTCCGGACTTCATCTTCTGGGTAGATAAGCTCAAGGAATACAGCGACGAGGTTCATGTCGTCACGGGCTGCGGCAAGACCGCCTGGGCCAATGACTTCATCGAGCAGGAGCTGGCGTCGGGAAAGAAGATGGACAGGATCTTTGCCCATGGCTGTCCCTTCATGATGAAGGTCTCCTCGGATGCCTCCAGGACCGCCGGAGTTGAGACCGTGGTCAGCCTCACACCCCTCATGGTGGACGGCACTGGCATGTGCGGTGCCTGCCGGGTGGAAATAGATGGCAAGACCAAGTTCGCCTGCGTAGACGGCCCGGATTTTGCAGGACACCGCGTCAACTGGGACGGACTAGTTTTGCGCCTGCGCCAGCTTATTCCGGAAGAAGATAAATCATTCAACATCTGGGAGAGAGATAACTGGCATAAATTGATGGACAGCAAGTCCAAGAAGAGCTTCAATCCGGCAAAGAGAAACCTTATCGCCGAGCAGGAGCATCTTGAGGGCCATGAAGGCCACGGAATGTGTGGTTCTGGGCAAGTCTGATTCCAACGGCCTTTGCTCATCAATTCCAGACCATTTTCACCATAATTTTTAGTGATTGTTAATAATTTTTCATAATTTTGCAACCGCAAACTTTTTACATCACATGTAGCCAAGCAGTGGCCATCCTAAGAGCGATCTGCATGCAACTCGCCCGTCTTGGAGGGAGAATATGGCATTCAAAGTTCCCGCTGATATCGCCAAGACAGCCACTGCTGTCGGATGCACGAAATGCAACATAACGTGGCAAAAGCTACTGGTGCTGGGCTTTTTAGCAGGAGCCTACATCGCCTTTGGGGCCCTTTTGAGCGAGATTGTGGCAGGAGGCCTTTCCAACGGCACCATAACCGGCCCGAACGGCGCCATCTGGAAGATTGCTCTGCCCGTAGGCCTGATCAAGTTCGCTGCCGGAGCGGTGTTCCCAGTGGGCCTCGTGCTGGTAGTAATCGCCGGCTCGGAGCTATTCACTGGAAATTGCATGTTCGCACCCATAAGCCTGCTCAATGGTGAGTCCACTGTCAAGGGCCTGATGAAAAATTGGTCGCTTGTTTATGTCGGCAATTTTCTGGGATCGATCTTCGTGGCCTTTTTCCTGGCTTACCTGTGCGGATTTTTCGATAATATGCCCTGGGCAGGATGGGCGACAACCGTAGCCAATACCAAGTGCGACCTGGACTTCAGCACTGCATTCCTGCGGGGAATCGGCTGCAACTGGCTGGTCTGTCTGGCCGTCTGGATGGCTCTTACGGCTCGCCAAATTATAGGGAAGATATTCGCCATCTTCTTTCCCATCATGGCCTTCGTTGCCATCGGGTTCGAGCACAGCGTGGCCAACATGTACTTCATACCGCTGGGTGTCTTTGCCGCTAACAATCCGGCAATCGCAGCAAAGCTCGCCACTGCCAATGTGGCCACGACAAATCTGGCAGGAAGCAGCGGATGGTACAACTTCTTCATCACTAACCTAATCCCGGTGACGCTGGGCAACATCGTGGGAGCGGCGCTCTTCGTGGCTGCACTCTACTGGTATGTCTACCTCCGTGGACCTCTGTGCATGATGAATGGCGAGAAGACGAGAAAGAAGTAAATATGTTAGAGGAGCAAAGAGTATGCTCCTCGTCCCAAAACCTAATTCCGATCGAATCGCACTGCATTCTTTGGACGCACGACATTAACCATCGTGAAAAGAGAGTTAAACAGCGCTCTTGCTATTTGAAAAAGGCATGATGATTAAATCACGTCTTTTATATAAAATTACTGCAACTATAGCACGCTCTTCGCAAAGCGAAGACTCATTTGAATCTGGCGATTGACATCTTTAGAGACGACATCCATATGGCCAGGATACATGGTCGCCACATCCAGAGCTGTCAGCCGTTCAATGGACCTGACCAGCTCCGGAGTATCGCCGCCGTACACGTCAGTCCTGCCGATGTTCCCGTCTGGAAAGACAGTGTCTCCGGAGAAGAGCACCTTTTCATTCATCTCATAGAGACAGAGACTGCCCTGGGAGTGACCGGGGGTCTCCAGCACTTGCAGCTTCCATTCTCCAATATCCAGGACCATGCCTTCCTTGAGCGTCTCGTCCACCACATACATCGGGGCCTGCTGGCCGAAGAGATAGGCCACGGAGGCCAGGTCATCGCCTACTGCCCCCACCTCTTTCTCGCTGAGCAGGAGCCGCGCGCCTGTGGCCTCCTTGATTGCGGGCGCCGCCCCGGAGTGGTCGTGATGACAGTGAGTTAGAACGATCATCTCGATCTTGGCGGGATCAATGAATTTCTTGATATTTTTAAGGGTCGGGCCGGCCATCATGCCAGCATCTACTAAAATAGGTTTCTTGTCCAAGATCAGGTAGACATTGCCATCGAAGGCCGCACCGCTAACCTTATGCACTTCAACCATGAAATAAACACCAACAGGTTGGAATGCAGCTCTTACAATATATTAGTTGGTATCAATGACTTTGATGCAAGAAGCTAAGGGAGGACGCGTGCCTCGTGTGATAGAGGCCGTGGCCAAACGCGAGGGTATAGAGCCAGCGAAGCTGGCCCGTCTTGTGGCCTTGGGCCGGGCGGTCATACCAAAGAACATACGCCGCGAGAATCTGGAGCCTACAGGCATAGGCGAGCAGCTCACCACAAAGGTGAATGTGAACGTGGGCACATCGCAAAACCTGGACACTCCCAAGGACGAGGTAGAGAAGGCCCTGGCGGCTGTCGCCGCAGGAGCAGACGCTGTGATGGACCTCTCCACTGGGGGGAATCTGGACGCAGTGCGACGGATGATTTTGGATGCGGTCAGAGTTCCTGTGGGCTCTGTGCCCATTTACAATGCTGCAGTCGAGAAGGACTTGACGTCGCAGGGATTTTTCAATGCCCTGGAAAAGCACGCCAAAGACGGCATAGACTTCGTCACAGTGCATGTGGGGGTGAACAAAAATTCTCTGGAGCGGCTTTCACTTGATCCGCGCGTCATGGGCGTGGTCAGCCGGGGCGGCTCCTTGACAATGAAGTACATCAGCGAGACAGGCGAGGACAATCCCTACTACTCTGAGTACGACTATCTCCTGGAGATGGCCAAAGAGTACGATCTGACTCTCTCATTGGGCGACGGCCTGCGGCCCGGCTGTATTGAGGATGCATCCGACCGGGCCAAGTACATGGAGTTCATAATGCTCGGCGAGCTTGTGAAGAGAGCTCGCGAAGCAGGAGTGCAGGCCATGGTGGAGGGGCCAGGGCATGTGCCGGCAGATGAGATCGAGACCAGCGTCAAGGCCATGAAGCACTTGACTGACGACGCGCCCCTCTATTTATTAGGCCCTCTGGTCACAGATATTGCGCCGGGCTACGACCACATCACCGCCGCCATGGGCGGAGTGATTGCGGGCATGGCGGGAGCGGACTTTTTATGCGCCACCACGCCCTCCGAGCACCTTGATCTGCCCACCAAGGAAGATGTGATCGAGGGCACCTACGTCACAAGGGTGGCGGCCCATGCCGCAGACCTCACCCGTCCGGGCGTGCGGGAAAGGGCGAGGGCCCGCGATTTGCAGATGGCGAGGGCCCGCGCCGATCTCAACTGGGAGGGGCAGTTTCAGGCGGCCATAAATCCGGCCCGCGCAAAGCTGATCAGGCATCGACGGGGCGTGGAGACGGACACCTGCACAATGTGCTCGGAGCTATGTGCCATCAGGCTGGCGAAAGAGGCCATGGAGAAGGGGATAGGGCGCAAGTGAGCGATTATGATATTGAATGCAGTGGAATAGATTCTTCGGCATTAAGCTAGTATTGGATGAAATAAGAGGGATGAAAGGCATTTCTATTTGTGGGGTATGATAATATACATAAATTAGGATGACGCCTTTGGAAATTTGCATGAAATCAACCTAAGTATTGCTGATCACAAAGTCCTCTATTTCATCTTAAGTTTAGTATTTCATGATATAGTTAATTTTTATAATTATAAACTCAATGATAAATATCGTAGATGGATTAATTAAACCAACTGTACTTTCAAACTTTTTTTAAAGTATATTTATATTATTTGTAAGTTAAATCAAACCATAAATTTTGTATAGAAAATTAAAACTTTTATACTATGATCAAATTCCCAGCTTTGGGAGTAAAACAATCAAAATAGTAAATATATCATTACAATTAGAGCCGTTTTTAAATGAATTTAAGGATTTTTTCGCAAAACCGATTTGAGGATCATTTCGAGATCTATGTGGAGCACTAAGTGTATGTAATAAATCCAAGACCGTTACCAGCCTATGTGATACTATGGCCAAATGTCACAAGGGGAAAAAGGCACGTTCTTCGTACAATTAGTTCTTTAGCGATGCAAATTGAGCTGAAAATGAAGTTGCACAACGCAAAGTGGATCTTTTTATTAGCAGTTTATGTTTAAAAAAAAGAATAAAATATTGTTAATAATTGATTATATATAAAATTAGAAAGAAGGCAATCAAACAGAAGGCGAATGGCAAATTAAATGATTGCAGCACTATGTTGCATAGCTATTATAAAATTATTTGCGTTAAAATTAATTATTAAGTTTAACATAATTATTTATATTGTGATAATTATATTATACAAAATGAATGCTTTTTTAATCTCTAAAATCATGCCCTCAAGTGAAGCTGCCCTAACAGTCTCACCAAAGATACGCTTGATCGATGCGAAGAGTCCTTCAACTGCCCACCGTCTCCCATACTGACGCATTTGCACCCAACCTTTGTATCCCATTTTTGGTATTCCAGAACAGCCATTGACCTGGCGGATTATTCTTTGTCTACAATTACATTCCCCCTCATCTTAATGCCAAGAGAATCTGCACTGTTCGATTCCATAAATTCAAATGCGTCATTTGTTTCATGCGCGCCATCCGCCAACGCATTCTCAAAATTGACGTCTTTCAACAAAGGACATAATACTTCGCTATCCGAGGTATTCTTCTTCGGTAACTTCAAGAGTGCAATCTCTTTGATTCAACATCAACCGCCACATGAACCTTAAGTCATCTCTTCGCTGCGTTCCATGTTTCTCGCGCATCCAGTTCCCCCATATTTGTTACTGAAATAGGATTGGCGAAATCTACAATAGTCTCAATGCCGGAGAGCCGAGACATTTGTATTGCCTGGTTTCTGATGCCTGAAGGAAGGAAGTAAGCTCAAGTGACGATTAAAGGGAACTATAACGTCTGAGCAGCTTGTCGAGCAATGATAATATAAAGATCGATATGACCGATTCCATGGTTTCATGTCCCGCGATAATCGAGGCTAGCATTGGCTATGTTCACCTAAAGCAATGGCCTTTCCGGCGGCTCATCATCATCCAGGAAATGATTTCGGCCCGTGCGGCCTGGATCGTTGTGCGGCTCGACCCCTTCCCGATAGACGTCTTCTTGCATGACCTGCCTTACTGCAGAAGTAACATAGTCCGTGGTGGCAGGTTTCCAGTCTGCTCGCAGGAAATCCTTGACTGAGGAAAATGGCAGGTAAAAGGTGAACTGATCCCAGAGCGGCAGGATGGGATGGTAATATCCGGAGCTGTTCTGGTTCATAAACCTGAACTCGGGCAGGAAGACGGCATCGGAGAGGAAGACAGGAGATATGGCGGAGGTATTGTTGCCGACCACAACGGGGATGAGGGAGAGCGAGTTGCTGTAACCGGGATAGCTTAATCCATGGCCGAAGAAGCCGCCGCTGCTATAGTGAGACATGGCCCCTTCGCAACTGCATGCAGAAAGCATGAACAAGAGTGATAGCATTGCCATGTGTTTCATAATCGCCTCCACCATTTTCAGAGATAGGTGAATATAACTCTTGGGGTAGGGGGGCGAGCGGTCTCGCAGCACTTAGCAAACTTTGCCGGTAGAATGAAAACCGCCCCCCATTCATGCCCATGTAAAAAGAGATTTCCAGCCATATCCTAGGATTTATCTCTAGCAAATTGCCCGCCCCCTACCGACATGTTTAAATGGGGTACGATTTACCTTCAGTGCTGTCGGGCAGGTAGATCAGCTGGAAGATCGCTACCTTGGCATGGTAGAGGCCTCGGGTTCAAATCCCGACCTGTCCATTTCGTCTCTTTTTCGCGGCCAAATCCGTTCGAGCAGCTTTACACAGGGCAACAGCTTATGCAAAAAGTCTTTAGTCCTTGAATTAGCTGATAGGCATACTTGCCTGGAAACCTGGCAAAGGACGAATAGATGCACGAAATCCTGTAGATGCTGACTATGGCCTTTACCATCGGCCTTATGGGCGCACTGGCTCCTGGAGGGCGCACACCTGGTCGCCCCCACTGTCAACTCCCCCCAAAGACGGCTAGACTACGGCCCTAAGGTGGTAGAAGGTCATGCTCTGGAGAAGACTGTGGTATTTCTGCAATTGTCTGCAGGCTGGCTGCGGCCATGCCGCAGTATTCCCATGCAGTTTCCTTGGCATGCGGCCTGGCACGGGTCGTTTTTGGAATTATGACTGCAAAAGCGCCACATTGGCAGCATCGCAAGGGCAGATGATCTGCAATGCCTACCTGACAGGTCCCCTCACCAGCGCTGCCAATCCCTACTTCTGAATCTGGTGGCACTACATAGGCAACGCCCTGATGCACGCCAGCCTGCATTAGAGCGTAATCACGGCGGCCCGCCTTCATGATAGGCCATTGGGGCGCGGACTTCGCATGATACACCCTGGTATCGAGCCGCCTGGATAGGAGACGCAGCATCCTCTCCGAGAAGAGTTATAGACGAATCCTGTGAATATGCGGTGGCTTTTTGGTCTGCGTTGGTATCTATTTCCTGAGCGCTTCACTATCATAAGACCGCGCTATCCTTAAATAATGGCCAGGCGAGGTTGAATAGGAGATACTGCTTGTCAATAAAGGATGATCTGGCCTATCTGAAATCGATTCACATATTCATTGGCCTGTCCGTTTTCATCTTTGGGTTTACGACTGTGATAGGTTATTTTGCTGCCGCCGTCGATCCCGATCTGGCATCCAACTGGACGAAAGAACTGGAGCTGCTGAAATGGATTTTGAATCAACCACCACTCCTCATAATGATGATAATATTCCTGAAGAATCTCCTGGCGTCGGCTATGGCCATGCTGCTGGGCCTGGGCCTGGGGCTCATTCCCGTGATGGTCGCTATCAGCAACGGCTTTCTGCTGGGCATAGTAGGTCACGCTGCAGTGCAGAAGGCGGGTATGCCTTTCCTGCTAGCCGGCATCCTGCCCCACGGCATCATTGAGCTGCCAGTGGTCCTGATAAGCATTGCTGTAGGCCTTCGGTTGGGCTATCTGCTGGCCTTGACCCTGGCCAAAGAGAAGGCCGATCTTTCCGACGAGACCAGGATGGCCATTCATTTCCTCGCGCGCTATGTCACGCCTCTGCTCTTCCTGGCCGCGGCCATTGAAACATTTATCACCCCTATTGTAATATCGGTGGTTACATGACCGATTCTAATATAATATCCAACCCTGAATCCAAAACAACGGATAAAAAGCAAGCCAAGCTTCCAGGCAAGGACAGCTTCAGCGAGTGGTATCACGAGCTGCTTATGACTGCGGAGATAATCGATAATCGCTATCCTGTCAAGGGAATGTGCGTCTGGTTCCCCTTCGGCTTTGCTATCAAGAAGAATGTCTACGCCATTATCCGAGAGCTCCTAGATCCCGATCATCAGGAAACTCAGTTTCCCCTTATGATACCGGAGAACGAGTTCATGAAGGAGGCACAGCACATCAAGGGCTTCGAGGAAGAGGTCTACTGGGTAACCCACGGCGGAACATCGCCACTGGACGTCAAGCTGGCGCTTCGTCCCACAAGCGAGACCGCCATCTATCCCATGTTCAAGCTCTGGATAAGGTCGCATGCCGATCTGCCACTACGAATTTACCAAATCGTCAACACCTTCCGCTATGAGACTAAGCACACCCGACCACTCATACGCCTACGTGAGATCACATCCTTCAAGGAAGCACACACAGTTCATGCCACCTGGGAGGAGGCGGAAGCTCAGGTAGGGGTGGCCATTGCCAGGTACTCGGAGTTCTACCGCCGCCTGGCCTTGCCCTTCCTAGTAAGCCGCCGCCCCAGTTGGGACAAGTTCCCAGGCGCGGACTACACCACTGCCATAGATGTGATCATGCCCGACGGCAAGACGCTGCAGGTGGGCACTGCGCACCACCTGGGCTCGACCTTCGCCAAGACCTACGAAATCACCTACGAGGCAAAGAACGGCGAGCAGAAGCTGGTCTCTCAGACATGCTACGGCATATCTGAGCGCTGCATTGCCGCCCTCATATCCGTGCATGGAGACGAAAAGGGCCTGATCCTGCCCTGGAGCGTAGCTCCCACTCAAGTAGTAATAGTGCCCATTCTCCTGGGTGACAAAGAGAAGGTTCTGGCCGTTTGCCAAAAGCTGCAGGGCGCGCTTTCTGCCGCCAACGTGCGCGCGCAGCTTGACATCAGCGATGAGCGACCGGGAGCCAAGTTCTACAAGTGGGAAATGAAGGGCGTGCCCATTCGTCTTGAGGTCGGGCCCAGGGACATTGCGAAAGGTGTCGTCACCCTGGCCCGTCGCGACGGAGCCAAAAAAGCAGTGCCCATGGAGGGGCTGGTCGAAGCCATCAACAAAGAGGCGGAAGAGCAACAAGTGGCGCTCTGCACTAAGGCCAAGATTCTTCATGAGGACAAGGTCAAAGAGGTCGCCAGCATTGAAGAGGCCAAAACACATACGCTTGTGGGCGTGGCCCTGGTGCCCTGGTGCACAGAGGTGGAATGCGGCCATCAACTGGAGGCGCTGGTGGAAGCAAACATGCTGGGCGAGCCTCAGTACCAGAGCTTCCCAGAGGCAGCCTGTGCGGTCTGCGGCCGAAAGAGCGCGGGCAGAACTTACATGGCCCGACAGTACTGAACGGAAAAATGATACGGGAGGATTCCTATAAACCCCACCAATCACGCCACGCTTTTATATACGATTTATAAAGCATGCCCAAAATTCAGAGGTTATTAGGAATCCTCACAGAGCCTGACCATCTTTTAATCTTCTTTTCTTTTTCAGGACTGCTCCCGCGCCTCATGTGCGATATCCGATGCAGACGCACCCGGATGAATTGTCTTTTTCCAATACGCAGCCCTTCTTGGAACTGCCCATTATTACGCCAGCCAGAGAGGAAGAAGGTCCGACAAGGATCTCTTGCTCAGGTAGAGGCTGTTTTTTCAGAATGGCCATTAGCCGGTCACTCTTTGCCCCCAGCGGGAAGACCAGAGGCTGCTGCCACCAGGCATACGGCTCGAATTCATTATTTTTGTCGTCATTTAGCCTGACATGACCGGCGTTCGCAAGGATTCTGTTAACGGACCGCCAGAGCGGCCGAAATTCCGAATACATAAGGTAAACGACACAGATAAGCTGGCTCCACTCGTTACGTGCGCCGGAGATATTGCCATTGATATCCAGATATACCATCTTGTTCTTGAGCAAAGAGAAGGCGTATTTTGAGCGGCTTTGCCTTCCAGGGTTACGGTTGAGGGTACTTCGATATCTGCAAGCTTGATGCTATCGATGTTGTTTGCCCTTGCATCGGCAATCAGCATTTTTATGCCTAGAGAGTCGCCACTGATTACGTCGATCACACGCCCAACTGCCTCGTCAAGCAGGCCGAAAGCCGCAGGCATGAAAAACAGAACCAATAATAAGGCAGGTCGCCGAATCGTAACAATCCGTTCTCCCTCAAAACTTTCCGCCATTCAGGCAACCTGCTAGCAATAACCTAGCTTATTTCGGATTCAAATTTATAATAATTTCGCGTGATAGGCCAACCATTTCGTTTACAATGCTGTGTTGGGCAATTCTTTAAAAAAATCATCTTTAGATACCGATTATTGATTAGTATTGCAACCTGCTTCGAACGGCATTACGTTTACTGATTTTGTGGACTTATTCAACACAGCAGTTTACAATAAATATAGTATAAAATATCTCAATATTAGCAAGTGCCATAATACATCACTATTACGCCAGACTGCTCTTGCAACTGCCGCTAAATGAACAGTGGCGACATTTTTGTTTATGGTTATGCGTTCTCCTGGGACAGCCAAGCCCTAAAGTCCTCTTCATCTCGCCTACCGTTGCCAGCAAATCTGATCGCAAGGCTTTATCGAAGCTGATTCTATGCTGCTTCCCATCGGAATATACAATTATCCCATAGGGCACCGGCCTGTGATAGTTCTCTTCCACCAGGTAGCAGTATGCAGCCAATTGCAGGACGTGGCCTTTGTAGGGCTCCCAGGCTCGTCCGCTTTTGATCTCTACTGGAAGCAAAGTACGACCACTGCCTTTTACTATGTAATCCGGCTTGCCGCTGATGCCAAGGCTCCTGGAGTACAAGGCCGTCCCTGGACGATTCAGATCAGAGTAGATCACCTTTCCAGCAGGAATTCCATATACCATGCGTATGGTTCTTGCCGATGACAACCATCTCTTTGACAGCAATTGAAAGGCAACGGCCAAAATTATGAGAACCAAACCCAAGGAAAATAAAATTAAAAACAAGTCCATGAAGTCCACCCAATAATTAAAATAGCGACAACCGCAGAGAAGTAGCCCAGCAATCGAAATATGCCAGCCACCCTCTCACGTCTCTCTAGAAGTATCAGCCTGCGCCCCACTTTTTCATGCGCATCGATTCCTCTCTTCAGGCCGTGTGATTGCGGCCGCACTCCAGATATTTTCAGGTACCAGGAGATAGGACAGTAAACGTATTGCGATATATCGCATGCATTTATTGCCTTGTTGCTATTCTCGCGTTTTGGCATGATGATCTTGTGCAGGGCTCGATTGAAGATAAGGCTATTTCAAGGATCTGCAATTCTGCTGCCAGCTATATGTGATCCAATTCATTCAGCCAGTTAGAGTACCACAAAGCCGATATACCTTCTTGTCTTAGCGGCCTTACGAAAGGCGAATGACAATGCTGATAGGAATTGATGTGGGCGGCACTACCACCGATGCCGTTATCGTGGACGGCAATAAGGTGGTCAAGACCGCATATGTTTCGACAGATCACGATAACCTGTTGAAATGCCTGCTTGGGGCAATAGACGAGCTGGTGCAAGGCATAGATACCGGCAAGATCGAGCGAGTGGTCCTGAGCACCACCCTGATTACTAATATGATCGCAGAGGGCAAGACCGATCCCGTGGCTTTAGTGCTCATACCGGGCCCGGGAACAAATCCCAAGGACTACGCGCTGGGCGAGAGCATCATTTTAGACGGCGCTATAGATTTCCGTGGCAAAGAGATTTATCGACTCAATGAGTCCCAGATCAAAGAGACAGCCTCCAATATCCAGAGACAGGGCCTCTCCCGCGTGGCAGTCGTTGGAAAATTCTGCCAGAGAAATCATTCCCACGAGCTGAAGGTCAGCGAGATCTTGGCTTCCGTTCTGCCAGGTATCAAGATCGAGATGGGCCATAAAGTCTCAGGCCAGCTCAACTTCCCCCGTAGGGCTGCAACAACCATGCTCACAGCAGCCACCAAGGAGAGCTACGGGCAGTTTGCCCTGGATATGGCCGTTGCTCTTAAGGAGCGCAAGATCTCAGCCCCAGTCTATATACTCAAGGCAGACGGCGGCACTCTGCCCCTGGATAAATCGATGCAAATGCCTGTGGAGACCATCTTCTCCGGGCCCGCAGCAAGCATCATGGGCGTCCTGGCGCTGACAGCGCCCCGCCAGACCTGTGTGATCGTGGACATCGGCGGCACCACCACCGACCTGGCCCTCATCCTCTCCGGCAAGCCCCTCCTCTCAGCCAAAGGGGCGCGGGTGGACTCTCTACTCACCCACGTGCGGGCCTTTGCAGTCAAGTCGGTAGCCATAGGCGGTGACAGCACCGTTGCCGTCTCCGGCCAATGCCTGGCCGTCGGGCCGCATCGAGACGGGCCTCCGTTCTGCATGGGAGGTAGCATGCCCACGCCCACCGATGCCCTGCGAGTTTTGGGGCTCTCCACGATAGGGGACACGGGAAAAGCTGAGAAGGCAATGCGGATCGTAGCCGATGGCCTGAAATGCTCTGTCACGAAGGCCGCTCAAAAGGTCGTCGACGCCATAGTGGACAAGATCGTCGTTGAGGTCAATGAAATGTTTAGGGAATGGGAGCAGGAGCCTGCCTATCGCATCTGGGAGATCATGGAAAGAGAGTCGATTTCCGCTAGAAGCGTTGTGGGCGTAGGCGGAGGCGCTCCCCCGCTCGTGCCGCTTGTGGCTGCCCGCCTGGGTGCAACCGCCATTGTGCCCAAGTATGCGCCTGTGGCCAACGCCATCGGGGCAGCCGTCGCCAGGCCCACATTAACCCTGAACCTGCATATCGATACGGAAAAAGGTGAGTTCAGCGTGGCCGAAGACGGCCTCACTGGCAAGGTATCAGACAGGAAGATGACGCCAAATGACGCAGAGCAGCTGGCTAAGAAACTTCTGGCCGAGCGCGCAGCGCGCCTGGGCATAAGTGAGTACGTAGGCGAGGCCGAGATAACCTACAGTGAGGTTTTCAATATGATTAGAGGCTGGTCAACCGTGGGAAGGCTGCTGGATGTGCGAATGGAAATTCCGGCCGGCCTTCTACCATCCTGGGGAAGGTGCTGAAGATGTCCTCCAAAGGCAAGGCCGGCAAGATGGGCCTCATATTCTTCCCCGCCTTCGACTGGGCCATCTCACCCACCCATCCGGAGCGAGAGGAGCGACTGCTCTACACTCGCGACCAGATCTTCGAGGAGGGGCTGATGGACATGCCCCAAATTGCTGAGTACAAGCCCCGCCTGGCCGATAAAAAAGACGTCGCTCGCGCCCATTTCTGTATTCCAGATGTGGAGCGTCAGGTGACAGAGGCGCATCTCATCGCTGCCGGCAGCACCCTGACCCTGGCTGACGCACTGGAGAAGGGCGAGATTAGGAACGGCTTTGCGCTGGTGCGCCCTCCGGGTCATCACAGCATGCGCGTGGTGCACGGCAACCGCGGCTTTTGCAACATTAACAACATGGCCATCATGGTCGAGTACCTGAGAACGAAGTACGGGCACAAGAGGATCGCCGTTATCGATACAGATGTGCACCATGGAGACGGAACCCAGGACATTTTCTGGCATGACCCGAATGTGCTCTGTCTGTCCTTTCACCAGGACGGCCACACTCTCTATCCGGGCTCTGGATTTGTGAACGAGATGGGCGGACCGCAAGCGCTCGCGAAAACGCTGAACGTCCCACTGCCGCCCGGCACCACGGATGAAGGCATCCACTACGTTCTGGACAATCTGATATTGCCTATCCTCGATGAATTCAAGCCCGATCTGATCCTGAACTCAGCAGGCCAAGACAATCACTATACCGATCCTCTGGCCAACATGCGCTTCTCGGCCAACGGCTACGCCCGACTCAATGAAAAGCTGGCCCCGGATCTGTGCGTCCTGGAAGGAGGCTACGCAGTGGAGACGGCTCTACCCTATGTGAACATGGGCATCATCCAGGCCATGGCTGGCCTCGATTACTCGCATGTCAAGGAGCCGGACTATGTGCCAGGTCGCTTCGTGCAGACAGTGGAGATGTTTAGGGAGATCGAGCACACGGTAGCTCAGGTGCAGAAGATATGGGACCAGAGGGATGAACTGGTAAAAGATGCGCTTGCGAGCCTGGGCGACTTCTATCGCAGGAAGAGGCGCGTCTTCTACGACACAGACATGATCAACGAGAACCAGGAAGAGGCAGTTAGGCTCTGCCCAGACTGCGCAGGCTACATGACCATCTCCACCTCCGCGCAACGCGGATACGGCATTTTGAACAGCGCATTCTGTGTATCTATTCCCCGCTGCGCTTGCTCCTCCTGCCGAGAGGACGCCAAAGAGGAATATGCAGAGCATGTGGACGACAAAAGGATCGGCTATGTCTTGATGCAGGACAAGGACAAAGACAAGTTCAAGTTCTACAACAACGTGACCAGGACGGAGAGTGGCTACTAGACGCCGATCTTTATGCCGAAGAGCTTCTCGAATTTATCATATTTTGCCCGGGCTCGATAGAGGTTTTGTCGGATATAGGGCGCGCTCCTCTCACAGGCCAGCATATCCCGGACCTCAGCCTGGGTGAAGACCGCCTCTAGCTTCTCTTTGGCGATTGAGGACACACTCACTTTTTCCGTGCATATCTCCAGATCCCCATCTTCCAACCAATTCCACTGCAGATCGTAGCGCATCAGAATAAGGTGCTCTTTTTGGCAGCGTGCTGAGATCAACCAATTCAACTCTGTACAATGATAAGCCAAGCTCTCCAGATCCATCTCACACTTGCTGCAAAAACCGACAATATTGCACTCTAATGAGACGGGTTCCAGCCGTCTTCCTTCAAAAATGAGATTTCGACTCGTATCCTCAAGTTGGTTCATTTTGGCATTAAGACGTCCGCCATGCTGTAAATCCCAGGCTCTTTGCCAACTATCCACTCTGCCGCCCGCACGGCGCCACTGGCAAATGCAGTTCTGCTGTGCGCCTGATGTTTTATCTCCAGCCGCTCGCCTGGTCCAGCCAAGAGCACTGTGTGATCTCCTACAATATCTCCACCGCGTACTGCATGCACTCCAATCTCTTTTCCCCGTGGCATGACGCCTTCCCGGCCATGCACGATCTCCTTTTCGCCCAAAGCCCTCTTTATCGCCTGCACTGTGGCCAGGGCCGTGCCGCTGGGGGCATCTTTCTTCTGATTATGATGGGCTTCAATGATCTCAATGTCGTAGTCCTTGAGGGCCGCCGCTGCATCTGCTACCAGCTTCCAGAATACATTTACGCCTAATGAGAAGTTGGGCGTTATGACCGCGGCCACATGGCCTTCTATCGCCCTTTTCATCCGAGAATGCTGCTCAAGAGAAAATCCCGTAGTTCCTACCACAAGATCAATTCCAAGGCTTGCAGCCGTGTGTACGTTATTTACCGCTGCAGAGGCAGTGGTAAAGTCGATGAGCACATCCGCTTTGCTCTCCCTTAAGACCGACTCCAGCTGCGAGATATCCTGGACGATGATGCCACCAGGGAGAGCCTTTCCTGCCCCGAAGACATCCAATCCTGCCACAAGCTGCATGTTTTTTACCTTGGTCGCATCCTGGATGATCAGGGTGCCCATGCGTCCCAGGGCGCCAGTAATGGCTATGCGCGTCATGCTCCCTCGCCTAATTTTTCCAGGATCTGCTTTAAGACCGCCTCTCTCTCCGGTGCCATTGCCGCCAGAGGAAGACGCAATGGTCCGCCGGCCAGTCCAAGATATTTATGAGCAGTCTTCACTGGAATGGGATTTGTCTCCAGAAACATTGCCCTCACCAGGGGGGCAAGCTCATAGTGCAGTGACCTGGCTTTCTCGAAGTCGCCCTTCAAAATAGCGTCCACCATGGCCACCGTCTTTCTGGGAGCCACATTGGCCACCACGGAAACCACACCGGAAGCGCCCAATGCCATTGTTGGCAGCGTCAGATCATCATCTCCTGATAGAACAATAAAATCGCTGCCCCGGGTCTGCTCGATGATTTGAGATTGCTGAGAGAGGTTTCCACTGGCCTCCTTTATGGCCACTATGTTCTTTACCTTAGATAGTTTCACGACCAATTCCGGCTTGAGATCGATTCCGGTCCTCTTGGGAACATTATAGAGCACAATTGGGATGTCGCATTTTTCTGCGATAGTTTTGAAATGCTCGAACATACCCCGGTCATTGGGCTTGTTGTAGTAAGGCGTGATCAATAAAGCGGCATATGCACCTGCTTTGGCCGCGTGGCGCGTCAGCTCCGAAGCCTCTCGGGTATTGTTTGAGCCCGTGCCTGCAATAACGGGCACCTTGGAAGATTCCACGGCGATCTCCACTACCCTTTTATGCTCCTCAAAGGTCAATGTGGCCGACTCACCAGTCGTGCCGCAGGGAACTATGCCTGCTATGCCGGTTTTATTCAGATATTCAATGTTATTCTTCAGTCCTTCCTCGTCCAGGCTCTCATCCTCTAAAAACGGTGTGATTAGGGCGGGAAACACACCTTTAAGCATCAATCTCGACCTCGCCTCGGCGAGTGCGTCTCTGCCGCATCACATTGGAAATATATCCTGCTACACGATTGCGTATGGTCTTATTTTTGATGTCTGTATACTCAGATACCTTCAGCTTATTCTGCTCAAAGTCAGGGCTAAATGAGCACTCATAGGTCCTCAACAGATCCATCGCGAAATTCTTGATATAACTAGGTTTTACGCTTCCCATAATCAACACTCCAGATAGAACGATCCTTCGTGCGTTCTTGCCCCACCAATTTATATCTTCCGCATAAAACCCGATGGCGGTTCGCAGCCCGTCGCTGCCTGGCTGACCGGTCCCACGCCCTTTCCTATCCGCATGCTGCCGATAAGCGCCTTTTCTGCGAACTTTTTGGCTTGGCGGGCCGCCTCTTTGAGGGGATTGCCCAACGCAAGAAATGAGGTTAATGCGGCCGAGTAAGTGCATCCCACGCCGTGATTTTCGCCCTTTACCCTGTCACCTGGCAAGAAAAAGATCTCTTCACCCATCACCAGGATATCGGTGCAGTCCAAGTGGCCGCCCTTGACGATTACGGCCTTTGGTCCAAGCTGCAAGATACTTTGAGCGGCCAGAAGGGCACTGTCTCCATCGCGAACCCGCACACCCGTCAGAGCCTGGGCCTCGAAGATGTTAGGAGTCACAACCCTTGCTAACGGGATGAGGTATGCTTTCAAAATCTCTACCGCCTCAGGTCGAAGCAGCCGGCCGCCTGCTTCCGCCTCGATCACCGGGTCCAATACTAAGGGAATCTTCGTCATTCGCAGGTGATCGGCGACTGCAATTACGATCTCACTACTATGCAGCATGCCCGTCTTGGCAAAGGAAATGTGAAAATCATCGGTGATCGACTTGATCTGCGCCATAACCACATCTGGTCCTTGACCATAGACATGTTGCACACCCAGAGTATTTTGGGCGGTAATAGCTGTGACTGCGCAGGTTCCATGCAGTCCCAGCACGCAAAAAGTCTTAAGATCCGCCTGTATGCCGGCCCCACCCCCAGAGTCCGAGCCGCCTATGGTAAGCACGACTTGTGTCATTAAGAGATCTTGTTCTCTGCCATCCGTTCCATTTTTTCGGGAAGCTTATACTTTCGAGCGACCTTCAAGGCCTTGCGGTATAGGCCGGCTTGCATATTCTGCTCATAGGATTTCATGGCCGCTTGCAACTTCATATCTTGAGGAAGCTCAAACTCCTCGGCGATCTCGGCAGCGTTCTTGACAAGACCAAAGCTCATGCTCTTATTGAAGGCCTGAATCGCAGCCTCTCTGACCAAATCCTGGGAAAGGCCATATTCCTTGGCATATTCGGCAGCAACTCTGTAAAATTCGCTGTCAATTTTTCTGTTGAATGAACGCTCTGCAGCGTCCAGGCGAAGGTTGGAAGGAAGGTCGTACTTCTTGGCCAGATCTGCGGCCATAGAGTAGTCGCCTTTCTTCATATTGGCTTCGTAGGCTTTTCGAACAGCCTCTATTAGCATATCATTTGGAAGACCGATGTCGGACTTGATCTTTGCTGCCTCCTGATAGGAACCCTGGTTCATCTTCGCGGCAAACTGCATCGCACCTTCTGCCAGATTACTATCAGCCATAGCATCCTCCACAAATGTGATTCATATACAACTATTATTAGTGCCTAAAGAATAAGAACCTATCAGTCCACACTCCTCTCCCTGAGATTGGTTACAAAGGCATACTGCGTAGCGGTTGGAAGCTTTCTTCGTAGCTCCCTTACCTCGGGAAGATATATTATGATCTGCTTTGCTGGATGCCTTTCTTTGCCTAAGATCTTACTGACAAGCTCCACTTCCGGCTCGCCCTGCACCCGGGCGGCGCCACTGCCGTAGTCAGGAGACATCTCAATTAGCATGGGTAGTCGCAGGCGGCTCCAGAGAAAACGGGGGATGCTCTTTGAGATCAGATCCAGTTCGGCCTTATCTATGATGAAAAAAGTATTATCCCTTCCCCGGATGCCTGGCTTTTCCATGGCCAATAGCTCAGTCAAATTGAGTCGCTTATTGGGCAGGTGCTGGTTCATGGTCTGAATGGCCTTGACCAGTATATTTTTGTTCATCGCTGGTCCGTCATCGGAAAATGCCATCTGCCCCTTTTACGCACTCTTACGACTTAAAGGTATTCCCATTGAGGATTCCGATTAACCTCAAATTAATGGTCCCCCATAAAAGAACTTTGTCCATAATTCCGATACATAGATCTGATTAGGTCTTGAAGCATCCTCTTTTCCCCCTAATTCGCCCGATATTTTTCAATTTTTTAGACAGATAACGCTGTGTCAAAATTTTACTTTCGGCAGAAGTCAAATGATAGAGGATTCCTAGCAACCTCCGATTTTGGCCACTTGCTTATAAATGATATATAGAGCGCCGGCTGGATTTAGTGGGGGTTTATAGGAATCCTCATGGGGGAAAGGCCTGCAGATCATCCTTTTTTCAAAGATGCCGACGACCTCAAATTTGATGTCCGTGGACAACGTTGCGTAAATTATAAGAGATTCTGAGGAAAAGCACTTAAAATTGAGCTACAGGGTTTACTTAATAAATGGCCATTAAACTTAAGGCATAATGACCTCTGCCTGTGATATTGATCTGAAGTAGGAAACTCACGATTATGACCGAGATCAGAGATCCCGTGCATGGCTATGTAAAGCTGGAGGGCCTTGCCCTGGAACTGGCAGACACGCCTCAGATGCAGCGGCTGCGCTGGATCAAGCAGCTAGGCCTGGCGAGCCTTGTCTATCCCGGTGCCAATCACACTCGCTTCGAACACAGCCTTGGGGCCTACCATCTGGCTGATCTGCTCGCGAACAATTTTGGCCTGCAAGAAGAGGACAAGATGTTGGTATGCGCCGCGGCACTTCTGCACGATTTGGGCCACGGTCCGCTCTCCCATGCCACTGAGGCAGCCCTTGCTCCATACCTTCGAACGGAGCATGAGAGCATCGTAGATATCTTGAAGAAAGACGAGATTCGACGGGTCTTAAACAAATATGGCCTGCAAGCCTCAGATATTCAGTCTACCATAAACGGATCCGGTCTGGGGCAGATCGTGAGTGGCGAGATTGATGTGGATAGGATGGACTACTTGATAAGAGATGCTCACTACACCGGAGTGGCCTACGGAGTGATAGATCGACCGCGTCTGCTGCAAAAGATGACCCTTCACCAGGGACAGCTCGTTGTGGAGGCGGGAGGCGTGCAGGCAGCGACATCTCTTCTCATCTGCCGGCTGCTCATGTATCCATCCGTTTATTACCATCATGTCTGCCGCATCTCAGAGCGCATGATCTCCGCCGGCATTCGGTACATGATTGATGAAGGAACCAGTGCTTCTTCCGTGAAAGGCATGGACGACATCCAACTTTTTAATTCCCTGGAAAGGTCTGGCGGCTATGCTGCTGAGATGGCTTCACGCATTAAATCTAGGAAAATTTTTAAACGGGCTGTGTATGTCGGCCTGGAGTGCCTGGACTCCACGATTCTCAAGGCGAGCGAAAAGGTGCTGGCCCAGGAGATTGCTCATGAGGCGGGGGGGGATGCAGATTACATTCTGGTGGACAATCCAACGCTTCCGGATGCACCTGAGGGCAACTTTCCTGCCCTCGTAGAAGGTGAAGTCAGGCCGCTGCGAGAGGTATCTCCTCTGGTCAGCATCCTGGAAAGAGGACACAGGGCTACGTGGCGCCTCGGGATCTATTGCCGGGATGAAGATCGAGAGAACGTGGCCCAGGCTGCCAGAAGGTGTCTGAATATCAAGAAGAATAGATTGATTTACCGTTATATAAATACTTTTTAATGAGGATTCCGAAAACCATATTAAATTGTGATATATGAATATTATTTCTACAATATAATTTGTCATGAGAAACCTGACCGACTTTGCTATTCGCCACGAGTATGAACGAATCAAACAATTGGGAGATAGATTTGTAGAGATCGAGAATGGAATAAGCTGGAACGATTTCAGACCGAAACGGGACATATTGTTCCGCAATAATACTGAGCGCGGTGGACGCCCTAATATCAATGTTATCGTGATGTTTAGGTGTTTATTCATTCAGAAGCTTTGCAGCCTTTCAGATGAGCAGCTTGAAAGAGAATTGGCTGATCGCATTTCATTCAGGATGTTCTTGAAAACAACAGAAATCGTTCCCGATTTCACTACGATATGGGAATTCAGAGCGCGCCTTGCTGATAGAGGAGTGGATAAGGAAATTTGGAACGCGCTGCAAAAACGGCTTGCCGCCATGAAACTCAAAGTGAAGACGAGAATAATGCAGGATGCATCTTTCATAACTTCAGATGCTGGTCATGCCGGAAAAGATGGGCCCCACGGAGAGAAAGCCAAGACTCGGCGGAGCAAGGATGGAACCTGAGCGAAGAAGGGAACGTAATCCTATTTCAGATACAAGCTTCATGGTGCCATGGATGAGGATTTTGGCCTGATTCGCTGAATCGAAATTACAACTACTAAAGTCCACGATAGCCAGGTGGATTTGGCTAATGAAGACGAAATTCGCTATGCTGATAAGGGATATTTCGGTGCGAAGACAAAAGGGTACGATGCTGCCATGAGAAAAGCCACATTGGACCATCCCCAAAATTATGAGGATGAGATGCGTAACAAGATAATCTCTAACAAAAAATCTCCGGTTGAACTGTATTTCGTGTTCACAAAGAGAATCTGCAAGGCAGGGCACGTCGCGGTTACTACTATCAATAGGGTTCGAGTAAAGATGATAATCACAAGTATCGTTTTCAATTTTCATCATTTGACCTCTGCCAAAAGTAAAATCCGGGCATAGCGTTAGCTGTCAAAAAAATCGAAAAATATCGGGCGAATTAGTGAGAAAAGAGGCTGCTTCAAGACCCAATCAGATCTATGTATCGGAATTATGGACAAAATTCTTTATGGGAACCATTAATTTAAGGTCAATCGGAACCCTTTAGAGGTTATTAGGAATCCTCCCATGCATAACCAACCTCCAAATGCACATTGGGGGTTGCATCCGTAAGATCTGCAATAACTAATTTCGACGATTCAATACGCGATTTGATTCTATCAAGTATGTCACCAGTAAATGCAATAAAGCCAACTCGCTCACATAGATAGCTTGCGGAACGTACAGACGGCTGTATCCCATAATAATAAATGTCTTACATGTCTTCACTAAATGATATGGCAACAAAAATATGCGGTTTCTTTTCTGATTCAAATCCAACATTTTCTAATTCAAATAACTTTGACCTACTCAAACGACTATGGGGTTCATTAACCGGGATTAAGATTCTATCTTCTCTTTTATAGTATGACAAATTATTTTCCAGTATTATTTGAATTTGATCAGCTCTTGCCCAATTTTTGTCAACAATAAAAATGCATTGTAGGTTTAGTGGAAAGCATCTGTATTCAGAGAACTCAACAAGCCCCTAATTTGCGAGATAATACATTCGGTCTCATCAAGTCCGTGCCCTACTCCGTGTATAGTCAGTGCGACGATTCTTGCCCGCGGAAACTCAAATTTTAAAATTTTTAATATATTTTTTAAAAATTATAAATTTTATTATAACTGAATGATAATAAACCAGATGCGCCTAAAAAGAGTGCCCTTCTCACAGAAATTTTGCCATTTGTGGCAACTAGCGAGAATTTGCCAATTTCAGGTGATAGCTTATCAAGTTGCTCTGGGCCATCTAAGAGCACATTGGCAACCGCAGAATCTGCACCATAAAAATATCGTGCAAATTTTAAAGCGAATGCATCTGCTTGTATTTCGGTTATGGCGCATGATAGGGATCTAATTTCAATTCCTTTGCCAATCCCAGAATCTATTGCTGGATTACTGGGAATCTCCTCTGTTCCTGAATAATCGGCTTCAAAAAGATAGATGAATGAGGGATCTATAGATTCCCGGACCAGTGATTCCGGAGTACCTTCTTAGGGGATCCCTTCCAATAGCAATACGGCTCTACCCTGGTCGAACGCCTCTCTTATAGAACAACCAAAACCGATAGCTTTATAAGAGGATGTCGCAAAAGTTATAGCAGCTTTATATTCAATGCTATCACTCATTACTACTGCGCAATCGATTACCCGCGTAATGGCCTCGGCTTGCTCTCTAGAATAACAGGCATCTATCACAACAACCCTAACATTATCCTTGAGAGCTGCAAATAAGGCCTGTATAGCTCTGCTAACTGCCTTTGAAACTCCATTATTATCGGTTAGAATAATTTTGCAGGAATTGCTTCCATGCCCACTGAAGTGAACGATTTGCGGTCTATATTGATTGAGCAATTGTAGCAAGTCATCCGGCCAAGCAACGCAGGCTGAGATCAGATCGATGGAATCGCGGTGATTTGCAGCTCTGATTTTGGAGGTAATTTCTCTAATTACTTCATCAAGGGCCAGCTTATAGTCTTCAACGCAAATTTCTGAACTTGAATTCAATGATATTTTGCAATTAATAACCCTAAGCACGCTGTTTTTAGCGGCAACTTTCCTATATTTACCTAAAATTGTTGTGTTGAGGACTATATTTCAGTTTGGTCTGAAGGAAAGCAAGGGCAAAGGTGAAAGGATAGCTATATTTGGGATTATAATCAATTGTGATCTAATGATCTTGAGGAGACTTATGCAATTGATCTGTTACAGGCATAATGCATTACTGATGGTGATAACGATAGTAATCGCCGCGCTCCTTTTATCGAACATAGGATGGACGGTTAATGCATCTCCCAAGGACGACGCCTATCACTACATGGCCAATGGCTTAAACGACCAGCTCTACAATGAATGGTGGTACTTCAATGTAGCGGATAATGATTCTCAGTTCATTGCGGTCTACCTTCTCAGCGATCCGGATAATATTTCCTCTGCAAGAAAGATTCAGGTGCAGGCTGTGGTCATGCAGGACGGCCTGTCTCAAGCCATGGGCCAGCACAACAGCCGCGGCTATGGAGGAGACAGAAACGCTCCCATGTTTGACATTGACAAAAGCGGCTTTTCCACAGAAGAAGAGCCGAACCTGCGCGTCTGGGGTGAGGTCGTGGACAGCGCTACCGACGATCCCATCCGCTGGAGTCTAGTTTATCAACCCACGGCCAGCCCCTGGTATGCCATCCCGGTCCAGGAGCACATCGGTCACATCAAGAACGATTGGATGAAGTGGATGGTTTACATGCCCTCCGCAAAGGTAACCGGCACTCTCACCATCGGCAACATGACAAAAAGCCTGCAGGGCACAGGCTATCACGAGCATGCCTGGGGCCGCTTTGCCCTGAGCGATCCTAAAATCACCAGGGCCTGCGTCTCTGTTCCCCTGGACGGATTCAGCTTGGCATTCGCTGAGATCTTAGGCGAGGAAAGAGTAGCATTTCTGGGTGTAGAGAAAAATGGCAAAAGCATCGTCTTTAGAGACATGCAGATAAAAACAAATTATTCAAATTATACGTTTGGCAATAATACTACAGCAGTCATTCCGCAAGCGTATCATGTAGAAGCAGATAACGGAGACTACAGCCTGGATCTGGTGATAGATGTGCAAAAGAGCGCTGCCACGACCCTCGACTACAAGCCACCATTGCCCAGCATTCTCATCTTCCATCAGGTCTCTATTTTGCAGGGAACACTTAAATCAAAGTCCGGCGAGCAGTACACATTCCAAAAGCAGGGCTTTTCCGGATTTACCATGCCAAGTGTAACAGAGCCAGGGGCAGTAGGTGAAGGCAGCTAGCATGCTGGTAGGCATTAGGTCATTTCTATCATGATGGGAATTGGCAAAACGCCAGATAGATACGATCCAAACGGAACTCCATCACGAGATTGGAAAGGTAGAGGAGCCTAATGTAACTTCGGGACAAAAACATATTCTTGAAAATATTGCTGCAACGAAAGAAAAGCAAGGCGACAAAGCATCTGTTTATGCTGTGTTGGATGACTTTCTTGGATTTTTCAACGTCTGATATCGATTTTAGGTTGTTTTCCATTTCTGGACTGGGTGGATCGCAGCATACGGATTCTGGCGACTTATCCAACACAGCATCTGTTTATCGTAAATCCCTTCAGAGATCTTTTTATAACGGATTTCTCACTTCATTCCATAGGTGTTTTCCTTTTCCAAAGAGATAGACATGAAACCTATGTCAGCTTTGTGAAGGACGTAGTAATAAAGACAGGAATAACTGTGATCAGGTTAGATCCGAAAGAGGTTCTCGCTCTGGCAGAAGTCTCGAAAAGGTTCCGCCTGGATTTTGATGATTCCTACCAATGCGCGGTCGCACAGAAGTACGGCTTGCAGATAATGAGCTTTGATGCAGATTTTGACCGCACTGAAAAAGGACGCAAGATGCCGGAGTAAAAATAAAAAAACTAATCCTGGCACCATTGTATACTCTTCCGACATTGGGGAGACCTTGGGACTCGCCACCCGACCCAGTTGCCCCTTGGGTGCCGATCGGAGCCCAGGATGCTGCCGCTCGCTCACGGACGCAAGAGCACGCGCAAACGGAGGCGCAGTTCAAATGCAGTCGGATCAATAAGGAATCGATAACTAGTAAAAGGTATTTATCCCTGGAGGAATAAATTAAATTAGCGTACAGGGCTATTACTAATTTACAGTAATAATAGCACTCTATCAAGTTATGATCTTAACACAAAATAACGACAAGAGGGAACAAGACTTGAAAGAAGTAGAAAAACAAAGTGATTGGTTATTTATTAGTTGGTCTGGCGATATGAGTCGTCAGGCGGCTAAGATTTTTTTATGAATGAATACCTAAAATAATTCAAGCAAAACCATGAACGTCGACTGAAGGCATTGAAAGAGGCACACGTTGGAATATTGAGTTGGTGTCAAGGCTCGAAAAGGCACGCTTTAGGCTTATTTGCTTGACTCCAGATAACATCAAGAAACCATGGATTCTATTTGAGACAGGGACGCTAACCAAATCACTAAAAAATTATGCATTTACCGTCTTATTCAAGTTAAAAAAACAGAGGTATGAGGGCCTTTAGCATAATTCCAACATACAAAAGGGGAAAAGGAGGATATAAGGAAATTATTGAGAACTATAAATCAAACTGCGTGCGGCCAACCCGCCCTAAAGGACGAGGTATACTTCGGGCAGCACGCCGCCCGGTTTTCGGGATTTCAGAAATCATAGAGTCTTCGTTGCCCAGATTCCCTTGATCTGCGCGATTTGTTTTATTGATTTAGAAGAGTAGAAAAAACGTGCTAGGTTTCACTTCGTCCCCAACCGGACGGTCGGGGTATTCGTGGCCCTCCGCGCTCCCGATGTAATTAATCCTTGAGGATTCCTAACGACCTCTGAATTTTGGACATGCTTTATAAGTAGTATATAAAAACGTGGCGCGATTGGTGGGTTTATAGGAATCCACCCTTATCCGAAAAGAACTCAATTTCTCAAGAAATTCTTGATAGTGCTTTCGATGCTCGTTGGCCTGAATTAATGAATATCTTGAAAGGAATAAGAATCAAGGAAACTGAAGCGATCCCTACTAGCGCACTGGAACATTAATTTTACAGATTGAGATATTGCCTTTGGAGTTTAACTCTGGCATTGTCTTTATTGAATCTTCACCTTACTGTTTCTCCAATTGAATTCCTCTTATACTCCCATGCATTAACCTCATTGACTAGCTTCTTCATACCTCCAATCCTGCGATCCAAGCATTGCTTTGAAAGTGCTGAGAGTTCGATCTCGAAGAATTCCTAGTAACCTCTAATTTTGGCCACTTGCTTATAAATGATATATAAATTTCCGGCTGGATTTAGTGCGTTTATAGGAATCCACCTCAGCCACATTAAGCCAACTTCCTTTCTTGGGAGTATAGTGGAGCTCAAAACCTTTTTGCGAGCTCGAAAGAAGCCTCCTCGAATGATAAGGCTTTGTAAAATGAACCAAATGTACGTGTGTTTAGGTTATCCTGAACCAACAAAACGGGCTCAGCATCTGGATAATAGTGAACAAACATCTTTATAAAATCTGCATAATCGGCTTTCGTCCGGCGCTCCTTAACGCAGCCGATCCTCTTGTCTGCGCAAGGCTCAAAGCCAAAAAGATGCCGCAAGTGCCATTCGGATATATTCATAATGTTCTTCCTTGAGACGGCCAGGTTTGATCGGAATCGGGATAATCACATCGCTGATCAACTGACATGGCCCCTCATCAAAACTGATAACCGGGCGTTTCGGATCATAAGGCTGCTCATAGAGATCCAGCACATCTTTCATGTGCCAAATGAAATCACTCGTCATCTTTCCTATATACCAACGGATCTTAGCCAAGGTTTAATTTCATTTTTTCAATAGCCTTTGCACACTCATGTGGGAGATGGAACCTACGACCTCCATCTCAACAAGCTTATCTACCAGAAGCCTGTGAGTTCATTTTGATCTCCCCATCTGGCGGCTCAGAACAGGCAAGAAGGGTTAATTGTGCGCCCACCTTTTCGTCCAACTTTGGGGGGCACCATTGCGGGCTTTTTCATGCAATGCAAAATTCAGATCGCCCTCGAAGTACATCTTCCTTATCCGATTGACTGTGGACTTGCTAATCCTTAATGTTTCGGCTATCTCTTTATCTGGCTGCCCGTCATCTGCGAGAAGCAATATCCTGGCCAGTGTCAGACTTCGTACAGAAGCCTTTCCTCGACGAAGATATTGGCTTAGTTCCTCTCGATCTTCTTCCTTTAGGCTAATCGAGTATAATTTTTTCCCTTGACGCAGCCTTTATTGTAACGTATGTAATAAAATTTAAAACCTTTGTTCTAGAGCACTAGATAGGGGAAGGTAAGGGAAGAAAATTCTGGAAGAAATATTAGAATTGACCCGCCCTCAACCGAGGATTATAGATGCATCGTATGAGTCAAGAAAATTTTCGAATGCAGATGAGGACCCAATCCAAGCAATCGATTCCAGTCTCCTGAGGATAAAAAAAAGGCCGCGGAAAGTGTAGATCTTGAATTTAGCTCAGTAATCCAATTCTTAAAAGAACAGCGAAGAAATATGAGTGAAAAATTTAAAGAAAAATAGCGAAACCCAAATGAACGCATTGCTCCGGTGGGTTTCACCCTCTTTTCATCCCACCATTCCCTCCACCCTGCGTCGATAAATTCATAATGCACCACGTATGGATATTACATAGCTAATCAGAGGTGTACCTGAATTGAAGATAATCGGTCTTTCCGATCCTGAAGTAGAATCCAGTCTGCGCGACGCAGGCATCGGCATGTCCGTTGCCGAGGCGCGTTCCATTGCCGAGGTACTGGGCCGCGATCCCACCCTCACCGAATTATTCTGCTATGATGCCATGTGGTCCGAGCACTGCTCCTACAAGAGCTCTCGCGCCACTCTCAAAGAATTCCTTCCAACCGACGGCCCCAATGTGGTCATGGGCCCAGTTGAAGACTCTGGAATCGTGGCCATCGACGACAAATGGTGCGTCGTCATCTCTCATGAGAGCCACAACCACCCGAGCCAAATTCTGCCGAACGAGGGCGCAGCCACCGGCATTGGCGGCATCGTCCGCGATGTCAACTGCATGGGCGCGACCGTTGTGGCTACGGCCGATCCCCTGCGCTTCGGCAATCCATACGGCCCCAAGGCCAACAAGGTGCGCTGGGTGGCAGAGGGCGTGGTGGACGGAATCTGGCAGTACGGCAATGCCCTGGGCGTTCCCAACATGGGCGGAGACATCGTCTTCAGTGAGAGCTTCGACGACAACTGCCTGGTCAATGTCGTGTCCCTGGGCATCGTCAGACGCGACCAGATCATCCGCTCCCGCGCTCCTCCAGGTGCAGGAGAGAAGGGCTACGACGTGATTTTAATCGGCAAGCCTACAGATGCATCAGGCCTTGGGGGCGTCACATTCGCCTCGGAGGCTCTCCGAGAGGAGGATGAGGAGACAAACCGCAGCGCTGTGCAGATCCCAGATCCCTTCCTCAAGAACGTCCTCTTCAAGGCCAACGACGATCTCTTCAGGCTGGTGCGAGAGGAAGTCATCGAGATCGGCTTCAAAGACCTGGGCGGCGGTGGCTTTACCTGCGCTACATCTGAGATGGGCTCTGCCGGTGGCTTTGGCATGGAGATCAACCTGGATGACATGCATAAAGCTGGCGACTTTCCTGCCGAGGTGCTGAGCATCGCCGAGACCCAGGAACGCTTCCTGATCGTCTCGCCCCAGGAGCTACGCGAGAAGATTCTTAAGATATACAATGAGGACTGGGATTTGCCTAACGTCTACGAAGGCGCTAGGGCAAGCGTTGTAGGCAAGATCAATGCAGGCGATCGCTTCACTGTCACGTATAAAGGCGAGACAGTCTGCGATGTACCAATCCAGCACCTCACAGAAGGCATCCGCTACCAGCGCCAGGAAACGCCGCGCATCATCAGCCTGACCGAGCCGGATGCAGACGAACCAGCCGACTACAACGATGTTCTGCTCAAGATCCTGAGATCACCCAACATCGCCACCCGAGAGCACGTCTACCGCTACTACGATACCGAGGTCATGGGAAATGCCGTGATCCGGCCGGGCGAGGCAGACGCAGGACTGATCGCACCGGTGCGAGGCGAAAAGTTTGGAGTAGCCCTGGCAGTGGACAGCAATCCATTCTACGGACGCATCAGCCCCTACTGGGGCGGGGCAACTGCAGTGGCAGAGGCCATGCGGAATGTGGCTGCCATCGGCGCAGTTCCCTCGACTCTGACTGACTGCCTCAACTACGGCAACCCGGAAAAGCCTGAGGCCTTCTGGGAGTTCAGAGAAGGCGTAAAGGGCCTGGCCGAGTCCTGCAAGAAGCTGTACCTCAAGGGTTACGAGGACCGGCAGCAGCCTGTCCCCATAGTCTCAGGAAACGTCAGCTTTTACAACGAATCGCCCCAGGGATCAGTGGACCCATCGCCTGTGGTGGCCTGCGTGGGCATCATGAAAGACTTTTCCAAAGCCATCACCATGGATCTGAAAAAAGCCGGCGATAAAATCTTCCTTATCGGGCCCAGGTTTGACGAGCTTGGCGGCTCCGAGTATTACAGAACCATTCTAGGGTTGACGGGCGCCAACGTGCCCATCGTCCGCTTCGATCTGGAGAGAAATATGATCTATGCCGTCATCGACGCCATAGATGATGGCCTGCTCGCTGCAGCGCACGACATCTCCAACGGCGGCCTGGCAGCGAGCCTCTGCGAGATGGCCCTTACCAGGCCTGCCCAGTTCGGGATACAGCTGGATTTGGACTGCGTCCAAGGCGACATGGGCATGAGGACGGATAAGTTGCTGTTCTCCGAGTCCTCAGGCTTTGTGTTGGAGGCAAAGCCAGGCAAAGAGACCAGGCTGGTGGAGCTCCTCAAGAGCTATAATCTGGAGCCGACGCAGATCGGCTTGGTAACAAGCAAGAGACGAATTGTGATGTCAAGAGCAGGCAAGTCTGTGGCCAACCTGGACCTAGACCTAGCGAGAAATGCTTGGACGACGGGCCTTATGGAGGCGATGAGATGAAGATAGCAGTTTTGCAGTTTCCGGGCACGAACTGTGAGTTTGAGACCCTAGTGGCTGTGAAAGCGGTGGGCATGGACGGCGAGATCTTTCGCTGGAACCGACCTGCAGGCGAGCTATCCGGCTTTGAAGGATTTGTCATACCAGGAGGCTTCTCCTATCAGGACCGGCTTCGTGCCGGAGTTATAGCCTCCAAAGAGCCGGTAATGAGCGCCTTGAAAGAAGAAGCTGGCATCGGAAAGCCCATCATAGGCATCTGCAACGGATTTCAGATTCTGGTGGAGACGGGCCTTCTTCCAGGCAGCGTTAATGGCAACGGAGAAAGCAGAGGGAGAATCAGCAGAAAGGTAGACGTGGCTCTCGCCCAAAATGTGATGGTATCTCATGGAAAGATTGTGCGGCGGGGCTACTACTGCGACTGGGTAAATCTTCGGCATGATGCGCCTTCCAAAAGGTGCTGCGGCTCTTTTGCCATGGAAAGGGGATCGCTACTCAAAATCCCCATCGCCCACGGCGAGGGAAATCTGGTCACCACCACCACCGGTCTCACGAAAAGGCTTAACGACGAGGGCCAGGTTGTCTTCCGCTACTGCGACAAGAACGGGCGGATCATAAACGAGTTTCCGTTCAATGTGAACGGCAGCACTGAGAGCATTGCTGCCATTTGCAATGAGCAGGGAAATGTCCTGGGCATGATGCCTCACCCGGAGAGGGCCTTTTTCGCCTGGCAACTTCCCGCTTTCGATCCGAGAAAGCAGCAGCCGGATGAACCCGGTCCCGGCAGAAGAGTATTTGAGTCCATGAAGTGCTATATCGAGGCGAACACATGAGTCGGAAGATCAATCTGCGCGTCTGGCTGAAGATACCCGATGCCGAGGCGGCCACAGTCAAGAACACGCTTATCCGGCGCCTGGGCTTTGGCAACGTCCTGAATGACGTCAAGAAGGAGCGCTTGTTTTGCATCGAGGTAGATTCGGAGGACCCGCAGGAGCTGGCCAAAAGCTTTTCCAAGGAGTTGGTCAATGAAAACAAAGAGAGCCACATAGTTCTTGTCGACGATCTGTTTTTTGAGGAGGGCTACGTGCCAGTCAAGGTCGCGCTGCGTATCGAGGACGGCGAGGCCATCTCCATCCGTGAGCGCTTGCGAAGCCGCTTGGGCTTTGAGAACGTTGTGATAGATGTGAAGAAGGCTACCGTATGGAAGCTGTACTTCAACACGCTCAAACCGGAAGCTGAGAATGCAGCCAGGGAGATTGCAGAAAGGCTGCTCATTAACCCGCATAAGGATAGCTACGAGATAATGAGCTAATTGGGCAAATTTTATACGACATAGGGGCTTCAGAAGCCTTTTTTCATTTATTTATTGCTTTTTGCCCACAAGTATTCAGGGAATCTGATTGCTCTTCACATTCATGAAGATGTCATGACAGTGCTGGCGACATGGGGACGCATGGACTTAACAGTCTCCAGGTACTAAGACAAAGCCTATCCCACCAAATACATACAAAAAATTTTTATAAAAAGTTTCACACTTCTTTCTGACCTCTCATCTGGATCATAGTTCCCACAATTTCGTCCTGCTCTGAACAATTGACCGCGAAATTCAAGCGGTCGGGATAAATGGAGAAGAGAACCTGTGGTATGTGAGCGTTGCAGTCATCTAGTGCCATCTGCAGTTTGCGATATTCTTGATTGGCGACCAGAAGATGATCTCGATACGCTTCTTCCTGGTCGAGCGACTCCAGTGGACTCTTTTCGTCAATCGTGCTGTCGACAACCAGATCGCACTGCCACCCCAATACAAGAGCCCGGTTCTCCCAGTAATATGTATCCTGCGGTATCAAGTCCTGCAAAATCTTCAGATCCTCCAGGGACACAAGCCACTGCATAGCTTGTACTTCTTCCGACAATTTCCCTTCAATGCTTACCAGAGACGAGACTGCACCCGATGTTAGGTTCAGGTCGCCCATATCAAATGATATTTCAACAGGCGATTTTCTCATGGCTTTGAGGGCAAAATAGAGTCGGCCGGGATTGAGTATTTCGACTGCCTTCTCATAAATTATATCGTCTTCCATGCTCTATCTGTTTGTTGCAACTGATATATGCGGATGGCGCACCAGGGAGTGGCTTGCAAAGTTGCAGTCAGTTCTCCGCCATACAAGTCTTAATTTATTTTATAATTATATATAACCATATTAATCTTAAATTGCCTCGTGCGCATGGCCAAGAGATTTTAATCCTAATTGATATCGGTGCGGGCCATCCTTCCGCCGGAGCTATGCCGGCTATTCGCGCATAGCTTTCCAATCAGCCGTCCAGCCTGCAATCCGCACCTTTCCAAGCATTTGTGGCCAAATCTGATGATTCGTCAATCAAAAGTATTCGTTGACAATAATGAGAATGCTGAGTTGGAATTTAATTATTTTATAATTTTTAATATAAATATTATTATTTGTTTAATTACAAATTTCAAACTGTTTACCAAAATTCATTCACTTGAGCAACATCAACACTAATAATTAGTAACAAAGTAATACAGAAGGTGAACGCTAGATGAATAACCGAATATTTGCAGGAAAGCTAACCTCCCTCGCCGTTATATTTCTGGGGGCGGCATTGGCACAGGCGCAGAAGAGAACGGTATCGTCATAACCAATGCCAACTTTGTGGCTACTAACCCTGAGAAAGAGAATTGATCGATGAATGGATGAGATATCCAATCTGGGGTCTGAGAATGTCAGACTGGCCGACTGGACACTGGAAGACGCACGAAACCACACCTACAAGCTTCCGGATTTCAGTCTGAACACAGGGGCCAAGACCAAGATTCGCACAGGAATTGGAAATGACACTTCCGAAGATCCCTTCTGGCACCGCAGTTCATCCATCTGGAACAATGATGGAGATGTTGCAACCTCAAGGAATGCCTCTGGCAATATAGTATCGGGCTATCCGGAAGAGGCAAAAGCAGCTTAAATATCTATTCTTTATCTTTTTATTGATATCGTTGTCTGCTCTTCAGTCCAGAGCGCAAGTGAGAAATGCCATCCTGGCCTCTTACTATGCGGTGTATTTAGATGAATCTTGAAGAGATGTCGAATACATTGAAATCCTCCTTAGGAATTCGCGACAATATCGTGGGTGTGAGACTATTTAAGAGCGAAGCTGAAATTCCCAAAGATCTCGCCTCTGTGGAGAAACCCATCCATTACTGCGGCATGATCCTGAGAGCAAGGCTTGAGGGAAAGAGCTTCCTAGCCCGAGCCGACTATCACGGATGCAAGGGAGGAGCCTCGGGCCTTGGCATTGTGCAGTGCCCTGAGAACATCGCCTCAGGAGCATTGTACTTTGATAAGCTGCATAAGTGTGAAACCAAGGAGGTAGGCAGCAGCATCGCCGCCAATATGCCGCGCCTTCTGCCCGGCAGCACGATTGCCACCTACGTAGCCCCCCTGGATAAGATGATCATGAACCCAGATGTAGTGATATTTGTAGGCAACCCGCTTAGCGCCCGACGAATTGTGCAATCGGTCATGTTCAAAGAGGGCAAAAGAGCCAGCTTCAACACAGCAGGGATCCAGTCATTCTGCGTGGATGCCACAGCCTCACCCTACCTAAAAGGAGAGGTGAACATCTCCGTTGGCTGCGACGGATCGGCGAAAAACTCCGGCCTTGAGGACGAGGCTGTCGTGGTTGGCATTCCATTCGCGATGATGGAAAATATCTGCACGGTCCTTAAGACGCACTACCAGGGTTGGGATAAGTTCATGCGGGGCTGAGGTGCGAATTATCATGTTCGAAAGGATCTTGATTGCAACCGATGGCTCCAAGCATAGCGAGAGAGCTGCAGGAATGGGAATCGAAATGGCCAAGCTCTATGGCTCAGCCGTCACAGCCCTCTTTGTCGTGGATATCGGCAAGGAGTATGCTCCTCTGGGAGACCTGATCTCAAAGGTTGCCGACGACCTGATCGCGGACATAAGAAACAATCTGCTGGATCAGGGCGAACAGGCCACCAGGCGAGTAGAAGAAATGGCAAAGAAGGCCGGAATTACTGCGTCCAGCAAGATTACGGAAGGCTATCCTGCCGAGGACATCATCCGCATCGCAAAAGAAGGCGATATGAGCCTCATCGTCATGGGCGGAATTGGCGCCACGGGCTTGGAAAAGTTCTTCTTGGGCAGCGTAGCCGATAAGGTGGTCCGAAGCTCCAAAATTCCCGTGCTGGTAGTGAAAAAGGAGTAGGTTTGAGTGCGCTTGATCTGAAAGTTCTCACCTCTGCTCACTATGATCGTCGGGGCTGCCCGCACGACAAGGCCCACTTGAGAAGCACGCCCTTGTCCAGCAGCTGCACAGAGCTTAGGGTCAGCCTGGGAAAATCATTTTTGAATCCCTGCCCATCCACCAGTGTGGGCGCATTCACTCCGCCGATGAGCATAGCACCCATGTAGACATAAAGCTCATCCACCAGGCCTAGCTCGATAAGCGACCAGTTGAGCGTGGCCCCGCCCTCCACCATGAGACGCTTGATACCCCTATCAAAAAGCCGAGAAAACAGCTCCTGCAGATCGACTCTCTCTTTCCCGCATACTATTATTTCACATTGTGAGGAGAGCCTATCCAACCGTTCCTGCGACGCAGAACTGGTGACGGCCACGATGCATCCCGGTCCCAGAACCTTGGCCGACGGAGGCGTTCTTGCCAGGCTATCGGCGATGATGCGTTGAGGGTCTTCCGGCCAGCCTTTCTCCCGTCTGGCCTCGCGCTGCTCTCCCGACTTCACCCTCAGGCCAGGATCGTCTGACAGCACCGTTTCCACCCCTACCATGACAGCATCGCTCTCTGCCCGGAGAAGATCGACCCTGGCCTTGTCCGCCAAGCCGGAGATCCTCACCTGGCTGCGCTCAAATGAGCTGATCTTGCCGTCTGCGCTCATGGCACTGTTGATGAATACGAAGGGCCGGGTCAATGCTTTCGCAACCTTTGTTTTGTGCATCATTATTGTAGGCAAAGAGGAGCTAAATAGCTTGCCAGCCCATCTTTAGGATATGCCTCAAGCGCGCGAGATCCTGCTGCAAGGAACCATAATCTATGGCGATGATTTTACACCTGTGGAAGGCTACATCAGCATCCGAGATGGAATCATCCGAGAGTTTGGCTCAGAACAGCAAGTAGACGCGAACTATGAGGGCATTGTCTGCCCGTGCTTCGTGAACGCACACGTTCATGTAGGCGACTCTGCCTTCAAGGACCCACCCTATTTGCCGCTCCCTGAGCTAGTCGGTCCGGGTGGATTGAAAGCAAGAATGCTGGCCCAAATGCCACGCGCTGTTCTCGTGGAGGGCATGAGAAGAAGCCTGCGGCAGATGGCGGCGTCGGGGACGTGTGCTTTTGCCGATTTCCGGGAAGGGGGAGCAGAAGGTGTAAGCATGCTGGAGGAAGCTGTGCAGGACCTGCCACTTCTCCCCAGGATCCTGGGACGGCCCTGCCCAGGTCATATAAATATCCCAAAGAGTTGCTGGGGCCTGGGGATTAGTAGCACCCGAGACCATGATGCAGACCAACTCCGTGCGACAGTAGCTGCGGCTCGCCAAGCAGGCCAGGCAGTGGGAGTGCACGCAGGAGAGGCTGCAAGGGACGATATCAGCGATGCTCTTGCCCTTCAGCCGGATTTCCTGGTGCATATGAACCGAGCCGATGAGGCGGATCTGAAAGATGTAGCCCACTCCAACCAGTCGGTGGTGATCTGTCCCAGATCCAATCTAGTGACAGGCGTGGGTTTGCCCAATGTGAAAAAAATGGCAGAACTGGACATTACAGTTGCCGTTGGAACAGATAACATTATGTTGAACTCGCCGAACATATTTGAAGAAATGCATTTCATCAGTAAGGCTCTGCTGCATGACGATAGACAGGTATTTAAGATGTGCACGCTGAATGGTGCTAAAATAGCAGGTCTTGATCAGAGGCTGGGGTCCATCCGGGAAGGAAAAGAGGCAAGGATGATGGTCATAGACAAAAAATCAGATAACATGTGGGGGGCGATTCGCCCTCTTTCCAGCATTGTGAGAAGAGCAGGGCCATCTGACATAATAGCTATCCTTTAGAGGTAAATCATGTTTGGGAAGATTCTAGTTGCAACCGACGGATCAGAGCACGGATACAGAGCGGCCAAGGCGGCATTGGAGCTGGGAAAGATATCAGGTGGAAGGGTCTCTGCAATCTATGTGGCCGACACCAATCGGACGAGCCATCTACCGGACGATATGCTGCTATTCAGCATCCGAGAGCTTCTGCTTAAAGAAGGAAAAGAGGCATTGAAACAGGTGGAAACGCTGGCCAAGGATATGGGCGTTGCTTTTGATGGCGTTGTTATAGAGGGGAATCCAGGCAGCGAGATCATCAACTATGCGCAGTCAACAGGCATGGAGATCATCATTCTAGGAGCGGTGGGGCGCACTGGCCTCGATAAATTCCTGCTGGGCAGTGTGGCCGAGAAAGTAGTGAGAAGCTCCAAGATTCCGGTCTTGACCATTCCGAGGGGGGGGACTTGAACATTCTCGTCAGGGACGTAATGGTCAGGGATGTGGCCTACGTCACCATCCCCGGCAGCAGGGACGATGTCTTGAAGACGCTACAAGACCACAAGGTCTCCGGCGTTCCCGTAATAAAGAAAGGCGAGGTCGTGGGCATGATAACCAGGACAGACCTGCTTAAGAATCGGGAAGAGGACCAGACGGCTTTGCTCATGACTCGCGATCCTGTGGTGACAAGCCCGGACAAGAGCATAGTCGAGGCCTCAAGGTTGCTCATCCAGCATGATATAAGGCGACTTCCTGTGGAGGAGAGCAAAAAGCTGGTGGGCATCATTACGGTGGCTGATATCATCCGGGTGGTTGCGGACCTGGGAATAAAAGAAAGCATTGAGCCATATTTAGAGAAGAAGACCGTAGTTCTCTGGAGCGAAATGCCGCTAGCGGTAGCCGGATCGATTATGGAGTTTGCAGCAGTGGAGGCCTGCCCCGTCATAGATAGAAATCTCAGTTTGATTGGCATGATATCCGACCGCGATCTCATCAAGGCCAGTGTCATCGAGGACTCGGTAGAAAAGACGGATATGTCCGCAGATGACGGCGAGGACACCTGGATGTGGGATCGGGTGCTGCAGACCATCAGCAAGTATTACACTGTCTCCCGTATCAAGCTGAAAAATATTCTTGTCCGCGAGGCCATGGTGCTACCCATCACGGCTTATAAAAAGGATGAGATCAGCAAATGTGCGGTGATAATGCGTAAGAATAGAATCGACCAAATGCCTGTGGTCACATCCGGCGGAAGACTGATGGGGATGCTCGAAGATAAAGACCTACTAATGGCACTGGTCGACTATAGCCAAAGGGTGACAGTGTGATTAGGCTTTTTTAGCTCTGTGGTAGAAGGCGACGCACCCCCCTGCAGTAAGGCAGGGAGGATCGGCTTCTACGAGATTGGTAGCTTAGGCTCAGCGATTCTCGTCAGAGTCCGATATAGGCCAATTCTAATTTGATAGGACAAGATATATTTCTGTTCAAGCCGCAATTCATTGCCTTCAACAAAACAATACATTCCAAAAGGCAAATAAACTTGCACCCCATCCCACACCTCATGTCCCGCTTCCTCGTGGTCCTTGGCACCACCTCCCACTCCGGCAAGAGCACTCTTGTCGCCGCCCTCTGTCGCCTGCTCTCTGATCGCGGCTTTAGGGTCGCGCCCTTCAAGTCCCAAAACATGAGCCTCAACTCATGGGTCACCCAAAACGGCTCGGAGATCGGCATAGCTCAAGCTGTGCAGGCCTGGGCGGCCCGTGTAGAGCCCACGGAGTTCATGAATCCCATACTGCTCAAGCCCAAGGGCGATCGCACCTCTCAGGTTATAGTTTTGGGCAGGCCTGTGGCCGACAAATCTGCGGAGGAGTACTACAGGGAGATTGACGGGCTCAAGGATGTGGTGGATAGATCGATCAAAGAGCTGGAGAAGGACTACGACTATATAGTAGTAGAAGGCGCAGGCGGAGCTGCGGAGATCAACCTCTTCGATAGGGATATCGCCAATATCTACGTGGCCCGCCACTTGAAGGCTTCAATCATCCTGATCGGGGATATCGAGAGAGGTGGCGTCTTCGCCAGCCTTTTCGGAACAATGCAGCTCCTGCCTGAGGACATCCGGCCACTGGTTATGGGCCTGGTGATCAACAAATTTCGGGGCGATACTGCTATCTTAGGGTCCGGCCTGAAGATGCTGGAAGAGCTCACCGGCGTGCCCGTGCTGGGCGTTATGCCTTATCTCGACCTTGACATACCCTCCGAGGACTCAGTATCTTTAGGCGACAAGAGAGCCATGACCGTTGGCGAGCAGATCGAAATTGCCGTGATCAGGTTGCCACGCATCAGCAACTTCACCGACTTCGAGCCATTGGAGCGGCAGGCGCATGTAAGGTATGTAAACCTCACCGAGTCCCTGGGCCAGCCGGACGCGGTGATAATTCCAGGCACCAAGAACACGGTATCCGACCTACGAGAGATGCAGGAAAAGGGCATGGCAGATCAGATAAAATCCCTGCCGGATACACCGATCTTGGGCATCTGCGGAGGCTACCAGATGCTGGGCAGAGAGATCATCGACTGCGGCATTGAGGACACTGTGGGATCCGTGCCAGGCCTGGGTCTATTGGATGCTGTGACCCGCTTCGACCTTTATGAGAAGAAGACTGGTCAGGTGAAAAAACAAGTCACCGGCGGTGGCCCCATCCTGGAGTCGATTCGCGGTCAAAGTGTCACAGGCTATGAGATTCATATGGGTGTGACCCACCCCAGAGGGGAGGCGGCCTTCGGAGACGACGGCACTATATCGAAGAACGGAATGGTGATTGGTACCTACCTGCATGGCCTTTTCGAGAACGAGAACTTTCGCAATGCCTTCCTCGACTTCCTCCGCCGCCGCAAAAATCCCAGCCAAAACCAAAAATTGTCCACCGAGGCAGAAATGAGTAGGAGAACGGCGAAGGGAGATGGCTTTGCTGAGCTGGCCTTGGCCACAGCGGCACATCTGAATATGAAAATGATCTGGAGAGCGCTGGATCTGGATTAGACTCAATATCTTCTTTAGCTGGCAGCATTGTTCTACAACATGATGAAACTGGGCGTGCTCTTCTCTGGAGGCAAGGACTCGGTCTTTGCCTGCTGCCAGGCTATGGAACGAAACCATGTGGCCTGCCTGATAACTCTTGTCTCGAAGAACCCCGACAGCTACATGTTTCATACCCCGAACATCCGTTGCACCGACCTACAGGCCCAGGCCATCGGCATTCCCCTGCTAACCTGGCCCACGCAAGGCAGGAAAGAAGAGGAGCTGCAGGACCTGTCGGCTGCCATCGCCGCCGCCCGGGATATATACGGCATCCAGGGAATCGTCACCGGGGCCATAGAGTCCGTCTACCAGGCGACGCGCGTGCAGATCATCTGCCGCAACCAGGATCTGAGGTGCTATAATCCACTCTGGCAGATAAATCAGATAGATTACCTCCGGATGCTGCTGAAACATGGCTTTTCCATAATCATCTCCGGGGTCTATGCACATCCCTTTGATGCCACATGGCTCGGCGCACAATTGACAGAAGCGCGCATCCAGAAGCTGGAGCTGCTCCAAAAAAAATATAAGATCAATCCCTCTGGTGAGGGCGGGGAGTTGGAGACTTTTGTCTTGGACGGCCCCATATTCCAGAAAAAAATTGAGATCGTCAAAGCATCGCAAAGCTATGCCAACTACCGGGGACAGTTTGTCATAGAAGAGATGAATTTGGTGGAGAAACAATCCAGGAAAATCAGCGAGGAGGGAATTCCGGATAAAGAGGGACAAATTCCAAATGAGATGATGCATAAGTGGCAGAGCATCCTTCTCGTTGACCTGTGCTTCGAAAAAAATTCGTTATCCCAGCACGAATTCGTCCGCCCCATCAGAGATACACTGCAAAAATCTGGTATTCTCTGCCATATTTTGCATTATTCTGAGATCAAACTGCAGGATCTTGCCAACCACGATAAAATTATCCTCTGCGGAACGAGCCTGTTGGATAATGTTTATTCTGAACATTTGCCGCTCCTCTCCTGGGTAAAGGATGTGAAAAAGCCTATTTTGGGCATCTGCGCAGGGATGCAGGTGATTGGTGCCGTTTATGGAGGATCTATAGTGCCTCATTCCGTCATTGGTCTAGGGAAGATAGAGATCGTGAGAGATTCACCGCTGCTAGGCGAGCCGCGCCGCATAGCGGGATATCATCTTCATAACTATGCAGTGACGCTGCCAGAGGGATTCCTGCAGCTGGCAGGAACGACGAACGACATTGAGGCCTTTTTGCACTGCATGAAACCTACCTTCGGAGTATTATTCCATCCAGAAGTAAGAAATAGATGGATTTTGGATCGATTTGCGTATTTGTAGTATCTCTCAGGCAATATTCTTTAGGTTCTCAGCAGAGATCTGGCGGAAGCCTTCTTCCTTCGAAACCGATTTATGTAATGAATCCTCACTATTGTGTACTATGCAAGACTACTCCCTCAATCAATTCCTGGCCCTGGCCAAGACACCACTCCTGGATATTGAGATATGTGATGTAACCCTTCGCGATGGTGAGCAGATGCCGGGAGTCGTCTTTCGCGCCGACGAGAAACTGGATATAGCCCTGCGGCTAGACGAGATTGGCGTTGAGGTTATAGAAGCCGGTTTCCCCGCCGTATCCGCTGCAGAGATGAATGCCGTAAAAGAGGTATGCAATCTGGGACTCGATGCCAGGATCTCGGCGCTCTCCCGATCTGTCAAGAAGGACGTCGATGCTGCCATTGAATGTGGTGTTGACATGATAAGCATCTTCATTGCCACCTCTGACCTTCATCTCAAGCATAAATTACACATGAGCTGTCCAGAGGCCATTTCTTGTGCTTTGCAGGCAGTGGAGTACGCTAAGGACCATGGCCTGATTGTGCGTGTCTCCGCTGAGGATGCTACGCGTACCGATTTTGAGATTTTAAAGAAGCTGTATAAGAAAGCAGAGGAGTACTATGCAGACTACATCAGCGTTGCCGATACCGTGGGAATTATGAATCCACGCACGACATACTACATGATAAGTGAGCTGAAAAAAGTTGTGAAGATACCCATCTGCATGCACTGCCACGACGATCTGGGAATGGCCCTAGCTAATACCCTGGCCGGGGCGGAAGCTGGGGCAAAACAGCTCCACACAACGGTAAACGGCATCGGCGAGAGGAGCGGCAACACGCCTTTAGAAGAGCTGCTGATAGCTCTGCGGCTCCATTACGACCTACGATCTTACGATCTCACCAAGATAAAAGACCTCTCCAAGCTGGTGGAGACTTACTCAGAGGTTCCGGTTGCCAGAAATAAGGCAGTGGTGGGCACGAATGCCTTTGCCCATGAGTCGGGAATTCATGTGGCGGCCGTCCTGGAAGAGCCCAGAACCTATGAGCTCTACTCTCCTGAAATGGTGGGCGCCGCCCGGCATATCATCATCGGCAAGCATACCGGGGTCAAGGCCCTCAAATATATCACCCAGAGGATGGGCTACTACTTAAAGGACAAGGAGCTGGGCGATCTCTCGGAACGGGTGAAAATGTGCAGCGAGTTCAAGCATCCCATAAACTGCGAGGAGCTGAGAAAGCTCATCCTCAACATGGAGAATATCGAGGTCATCTATCCAGGGCCGTAATTGACTTGAGGGCCCCGATCTATTTTGCTGCCAAAGGATTTATACAAGAGCCTCTTTTTGCGTAATGCGATGGCACCTAGGCCTTCCTTGAGCAAGCCGACTTTCCAAATAAGGGTGATATTATGAGCCAGCGGCAGCTTCTGGCGAAACGAATTGGTCTTGTGGCCATCACCAACCTGCTCGTAGAGCTCAATTCACTCATTATGCTCCCCCTTCTCACCAAAAACCTGCCTACATCCGAGTATGGCGTATGGGTTCAAATCTCAGTGACAATAGGCCTTATTACCACCGTTGCCCTTCTGGGACTGCCTTATTCCATGGTGAGGTTCCTGCCTTCTGCCAAGGGGCGAGAAAATATTCAGGAGATTTTTTATTCAATGGCTGCCATAATCGCTCTGGCCGGACTGGCGGTAGCGACCGGAATTTTTCTCCTGACAGAGCCAATTGCATCAGCTCTATTCAATGGCCGCCAGAATATTGTCCAAGCTCTTTCTATATTGATCCTTATGGAGTGTTTGATCAGCATTCCGTTCGCTTATTTTCGGGGCATTCAGCAGGTAAAAAATTATTCAGCGTTTAATCTTGCAAGGACATCTCTCAACCTAATCCTTGTAAGTTATTTCGTGCTTTCTGGCAAAGGGATTTTGGGTGCTGTGATAGGGCTGCTATTCGCAGATATTATGATATTCGTGACGATGAGTCTGTTTATAGTCTCGGACGTGGGAGCATCATTCCCTAAATTCAAGAACATCAAAGAGCACCTTGCTTTTGGCATGCCTATCATCCCTGGCAATCTATCAAGTTGGATTGTAAACTCGAGCAATCGCTATGTAATTGGGCTCTTGATGGGGACAACCTTCGTGGGTTACTTTTCGCCGGGATATACATTGGGTAATATGATCGGCTTGTTTATAGCTCCACTATCATATATACTGCCGGCCGCACTTTCCAAGCATTACGATGATCATGAAATAGAAGAGGTGAGAGCTATCTTAGGACTCTCACTGAAGTTTTTCCTGGCCCTGGGCATTCCTGCTGCCTTCGGACTGTCTCTCTTATCTCGACCCATATTGAATGTGCTGTCCACACCAGAGATCGCAGCCCAGGGTTATGTAGTAACGCCATTTATGGCCTTAAGCGCTCTGTTTTTGGGAGCCTATGCCATAGTTGCGCAGATCATGATCCTGGAAAAAAATACAGCACTCACGGGTAAAATCTGGATAATAGCTGCTATTCTGAATCTTGCATTAAGCTTTTTATTAATACCCTATAAGGGAATAATCGGGGGCGCTATTGCCACATTGATATCATTTGCATTTGCGTTTATTATTGCCCGCAATCATGCGAATAAATCTTTAAAAATTTATTTAAGTTTAAATTTTGTCTATAAAAGTGTGGCGGCATCATTGGTCATGTCTTTGTTATTACTCATTCTAAAACCAGAAGGCTTATCGGGATTAGCTCCATCTATCGCCGTCAGCGCTTTGGTTTATTTTTTGGTTTTATTTTTTTTAAAGGGATTTACAGTTTCTGAGATTGATTTTGCCAGGTGCCTGCTCTACAATAAGCAAAAATCCTGAGATTACCATTTTTAAATAAGAAACATGGCGACTCTGATTTTTGCCATATCAAGCGGACTAAAAAGAGATGAGATGGGCAGAACCTCCTACGCCATCTCAAATAGATCTCACCGGGTTCTTCCTATGATGGTTGCCTTCTTGCTCACCACCTGATTTAGCAACGCAAAGTCCTGACCTACTGCGCTGTCATAGGCAGTTGCTGGTGCGTGTTTGCCGTCTCTGGCATAGACAAAAACCCTGTAAGTGCCGGCATCAGTTGGAGCATTATTCCAGGTCCACTGGTTCTTCGTCGACCAATCCGCCACCACCTTCCAGGCATTGCCTGTAGAGGGGCCCTTAAGCCAGAACCGATAAAGTATAGGTTCTTTATTGGCATCGGACGCTTTTGCCGTCCATTTCACCGCCGTTCCAACGCTCTGTGGGCTCTTTTTATCAGAGGTCAGTGCCGTCAGCTTTGGCGGTTGATTGGGCGTGAGCAGATACGGTGCTCCAAGTGCGCTATCGTAGCCGGTTACTGGATTGTGTTTTCCGTCCCGGGCGAAGACATAGACGGTATAAGCACCGCCATCACTGCCGGAACTGGCCCAGATCCACTGATTCTTTGACGACCAATCCGCCACCACCTTCCAAGCATTGCCCGTGGAGGGGCCATTAAGCCAGAATTTGTAGAATACCGGCTCTCTATCTGGATCTGAGGCTATTGCCATCCACCTTATGGGCGTGCCGGCAATCTGGGTACTGAGCTTGTCCGGCTTCAGGGAAACGAGAGCAGGAGGCTGGTTTCGCCGCAACACTGTGAACAATGCTCCCGCATCGTCATCCCATCCGGCCGGGCTGGAGTGCAGCCCGTCCCTCACTTGCACTTGAATCTCGCTTGTTCCTGCGTCAGCAGACGAGGTGGGCCATACCCAGGTCGGGTCGGTGGACCAATCCCGCGCAATCCTCCAGAATCCTCCGGTAGCAGCTCCCTTCAGCCAGTACCTGTAGAACACAGGGTTTCCTTCCGGATCCATGGCGGATGCCCTCCACCATACCGTGGCACCTATGGGCTGTGGGCTAAACACATTGCGGACCAGGCTGGTGATAACCGGCGGACGGTTCTGGTTGATGATGGAGAAGGCGGCTATTTCATAGTCGTCTGAGCCCCCAGGTCCGACATGACTGCCATCTCTAACTGCAACCAGCACCTCGCTGTAGCCGACATCCGCGGGCTTGGTTTTCCAGGTCCAGCGATTGTTATTTCCCCAGCCAGTCTGGTCCATCCAAAATCCATTGGTAGAAGGCCCACGCATATAGAACTTGTACTGCAGGGGATCGCCCTCTGGATCTGAAGCCAAAGATGTCCACTTGATCCAGCTTCCCACAAACTGTGGAGCCGGCCGATCTGAGAACAACACGTTGACTCGTGGCGGCAGGTTGGCGTGAGTAAGTGTGAAGGAAACAGTCTTCTTGATGTCGAAGCCTGCCGGTCCTGCGTGATTGTCGTCTCTTATCCAGGCCTCAATCAGATAGACTCCTGACGCATACCCAACGGTGCTCCATGTCCAGACGTTGTTCGTGGAGTATCCGGTATCAGCCCTCACTGCCGAAGAGGGCGAAGGTCCGCGCACGATGAACCTGAACTGCAGGGTATCTCCCTCTGGATCGGTGGCTCCAGCAGTCCAGATTACAGGCGTGCCCACCATCTGCGAGCTGGCCAGGTTCGAGACCAGCGTGGGGTTGGTAGACAGCAGGTTATTGTTGCGGTTGCCAAAGTCGATTCCCTGCCTGTTCTCTCCTGCGGCCAGAGCAACGGAATAAATCTGTCCATCCGCACCTGCAGGTGGCTTGGTCTGAGTCCAGCCGGACTTTACCACCTCACTCACAACATAGTTTGCAGGAGTGATGTTTAGGAATGCATAGGAGCCGTCCGATCCGGTGTTTGTGGTACTGATCACGACCAAGCTCGTGGCATTCTGGAGCTGGATGGTCAAGCCAGGGAGCCCTGCTTCGCCGCCATCCTTGGCACCATTTCCGTTGAGGTCATTGAACTTCATTCCAAAGATCGAGCCCAAAGATGACTGTGTGGCCAGCTTGTTACCGAAGTTCTGGTTGCTGGAGTTGCCTGGGATATGAACTGAGCGTACGGTTGGTCCGGTCGCAGTCCAGCCCTGTCTGGCCAGTTCCTTGATCTCATAGTCGCCGGAAGGGATGTTGGCGAACTTGTAGGCTCCGCTGGCATCTGTATTGGCCTGTGCCAACAGGATATCAGGAGCCGGTCCCGGCACCACGTATACCAGATCGATTCCCCAATTGGCGATACCGGGTTCTCCCGTGTCCTTTACTCCATTGCCGTTCAGATCGTTGAACTTCATTCCGGAGATCACATTGGAGCTGATTGCCGGAACGTTCACCACTGAATGAATCTGCGTTGTTACAATGACCAGTATGGGGTCGTCCACCTCGTAGGTTCCTGGCACCAGGTTACTGAAGGCATAGGTGCCGTCCTGGTCGGTGGTCACTTTGGCGAGCTCTTTGCCGTTCTCTGCCAGTTTGACTTCCTGTCTGGGAAGTCCGGGCTCGTCCTCGTCTTGCACACCATTGCCGTTGGCGTCGTAGAACTTTATGCCCGTGATGGACAGGTTGCCCTTGTTGCCGAAATCCTTTCCGACGACGTCCTCATCCAATAGATCGATGCTGTAAGATTCTGGAGGCAGAGTCTGAGTCCAACCTTCCTGGGCAACTTCGCTTACCGTGTATTTGCCTGGAGCGAGATTCTTGAAGGCGTAAGACCCATCTTGGCCAGTGATAGTGGCATTAATGATATTGCCGTCTTTCGCTAGCTGAATATTCCAGTTGCAAAGAGCGATCTCATCTCCATCCCTTACTCCGTTTCCATTCAGGTCGTTGAAGCTGGCTCCGGAGATGGACCAGGATCCGCAGCTGCCAAAGTCTTTACCTGTCACATCGGTATTCATCAGCACAACCGAATAGGATCCCTCTTGCGATGTGGTCCTGACCCAGCCGGACTGCTCGGCCTCAGTGATGGTGTAGGTGCCAGGCAGTAAGGCCTCGAACCTGTAGGATCCGTCCTTTGCGGTTGTCAAATTCTTTTGCACAGCCTCGCCGTCCTGAGTTGTGCCGGAAAGCGTGATCTTCCAGCCCTCCATTCCCGGCTCGCCGTCGTTGGCTCCATTGCCGTTTAGATCGTTATACTTCATGCCGGATATGCTGTAGGATGTCAGCTTATTGGCGAAGCTCTTGTCGACAGCATCGTCCTCCAACAGATTCACACCATAAGATCCGCTCTCGGGATTAATAGCCTTCCAGCCTGGGGGCAGTGTCTCGCTGACTGTGTAGCTTTCCGCCTTAAGTTGCTCGAAACGATAGGATCCGTCCTCACGAGTTAAGGCGCTGACCTCACTGCCCGGACCGACAAGCCGGATCGTCCAGCCAGCCAGGGCCTCGCCACTGTCTAAGATGCCGTTGCCGTTCTTATCATCATAAGACGCCCCGGAGATATTCATAGCCGGCTCGCTGATGGTGAAGAAGGCTACAACCTCGCTATCAAAGCCATCTTCAGCAGCGTGCTTTCCATCCCTAACCTGGGCCTTGACCTGATTTTCGCCGGTATCCGAGGAGGACGTCGTTTGATTCCATGTCTTGGCATCACTCCACTCAGTCACAGGCTGCCAGACATCGCTTGTAACCGGTCCATTGTGGAGGAACCGGAAGAGCAACGGGTCAGAGTCAGCATCAGTGGCGTTGGCAGTCCAGATTATGGTAGTGCCGGGAATCTGGGGACTGGCGACATCCGCGGTCAGAGAATGCAAGACTGGTGTCTGGTTCACGGCAGGAGGAATCGCAGGCTCCGCGGACTTTGTCCCATTGGCGGTCTGCGCCGACCCTGTCACATTTTCCGATGCAATAGGTGTGGTGATGTTCTCGACCACAGGTGGTACAACGGTCTCTGGAGCAATCGGAACAGTTTCTGTATCATTGACCGGCTGTTGCGGTATCGTTACATTTTCCGGTGCAATTGGTGTGGTTATGCTCTCGGCCACAGGAACAATTATGGGAAACTCGCGACTCATGTTGCCGCCCTCACCCTGCGGTCCCTCATGCAGGCTGTCTTTTGCCTGCACCGAGATCTGGCTGGTGCCCGGCTGCATAGCTGTCCAGGTCCACAGGTTCTCTGATTGCCAGTCTGTGACTGGCGTGCCGTTGACCAGGAAGCGATATGAGATTGGATCGGATTCAAAGTCGTTGGCCTGTGCGGTCCAGATGATTGGTGTTCCTAATAGTTGTGGGCTTTCGCTGTCAGCCGTAAAGCCGCTAATCACTGGCGATTCATTGAGCTTGGCAGGTACTATTTCTGCTGGCACGACCTCGGTTATCACAGGCTCTTGCACAGGTTCGGGCGCATTTATGGAAAATTCGCGGCCCATGTTGCCACCCTCACCCTGCGGTCCCTCATGCAGGCTGTCTTTTGCCTGCACCGAGATCTGGCTGGTGCCCAACTGCATAGCTGTCCAGGTCCACAGGTTCTCTGATTGCCAGTCTGTGACTGGCGTGCCGTTGACCAGGAAGCGATATGAGATTGGATCGGATTCAAAGTCGTTGGCCTGTGCGGTCCAGATGATTGGTGTTCCTAATAGTTGTGGGCTTTCGCTGTCAGCCGTAAAGCCGCTAATCACTGGCGATTCATTGAGCTTGGCAGGTACTATTTCTGCTGGCACGACCTCGGTTATCACAGGCTCTTGCACAGGTTCGGGCGCATTTATGGAAAATTCGCGGCCCATGTTGCCGCCCTCACCCTGCGGTCCCTCATGCAGGCTGTCTTTTGCCTGCACCGAGATCTGGCTGGTGCCCAACTGCATAGCTGTCCAGGTCCACAGGTTCTCTGATTGCCAGTCTGTGACTGGCGTGCCGTTGACCAGGAAGCGATATGAGATTGGATCGGATTCAAAGTCGTTGGCCTGTGCGGTCCAGGTGACTGGTGTTCCTAATAGTTGTGGGCTTTCGCTGCCAGCTGTAAGGCTGCTCATTACTGGCGCATTGTTGGGCGGAAGAACGATCTCGAAGTTGGCGCTGCTAGCGCTGTCGTCGTCCTGATTATGCTTTTCATCCCTTACTCTGGCCTCGATGACATGCAGTCCGACCTGCTCCACGGAAGCCGTCCATCTCCAGACTGAGCTTTCCGACCAGTCCTGCATTACCTGTCCGTCCATTGAGAACAGGAATTGCAGGGGATCGTTCTCGGCATCCGTGGCCGCTACTGTCCAGATGATAGTCGAACCGGTCTCCTGGGGGCTGAGCATGTCGGGACTGAAAATGGTGATTGCAGGTTTTTGGTTTGGCGGCAATATGATGAACGTAGCACTTTTCTTGTCATCAAATCCGTCTTGCTCGGCATGTTTGCCGTCTCTAACCTGAACCTCTATCTGGGCTTCACCCTCGGCCGCTGTCCAGACCCACTGGTTACTGGACTGCCAATCGGTTGTAGGAAGTCCATTTGAAAAGAACCTATATAAAATTGGATTATTCTCGGCGTCAGATGCTTTGGCCGTCCAAGTCACAATGCTACCCGTCTCCCTTGGACTGGCCTTATCTGCCGACAAATCGGATATCACAGGCATCTCATTGGGCTTGCTTACGGTGAAGCTTGCCTTTTTGGACGAGTCACCATCTGCATTGTGTGTTCCGTCCTTAACTCTTGCCTCTATGCTATGAACTCCGATTTCATTGGCTGAGGTAGCCCAGGTCCATTGATTCAGATATTGCCAGTCGGTCGCCAGTTGATCGTCCACCAGGAACATGAACTGTAAGCCGTCGCTTTCCTGGTCACTGGCCTGCGCTATCCAGATTACAACTGTACCAGTTTCCTGGGGGCTGTCTGGAATTGGTGTCAAGCTGGTCATGATCGGAGCCAGATTGGCAGGCTTTGTTTCCTGAGGCACGTATGTTTGCTCCGGGTTAGGAACAATAGGTAAAGGCTCAACAGCTGGCGACGCCTGAGCTTCCCGGGGAGCTGGAGGAGCTGTCAACAGAAAATCAACCGTTTTCTCGTCCGGAGTAAATTGGGGGCCGGCATGCATTTCATCCTTAACCAAGACGTTTATCTGGTAATTCCCGGCATCTTCTGAATTGGTATCCCATTTCCAAGTATTGTCGGAGGACCCAGAGTTTACCGGTTTCCATACGTCTCCCGTGGATGGTCCTTTTAGCCGGAACATGAAGGACATGGGATCATTTTCCGGGTCTTCAGCTTTGGCCATCCATATTATGGAGCTGCCCGCTTCTTGGGGACTGTGCCTGTCGCTCTCCAGGGCGATAAGTGTGGGCTGCTGGTTGAAGCCCGCTTCGCCCAGGTTATCCGGAGAGGAGAAAACACCCTCTCCAGAAGCTTCTGGCAACTGCACTAATTGTGCTGAGGCTGATATCGCCAGGAGCACACCAATTATCATCAACACTGTAAAGACGAAGAATGCGTCCATGTACTTATGCTTTAATCTAGTCTTCTTTTTGCATCTGCTATTCGATTTTTGCATATCCTCACTCTCCATTTACCATTAACCCGCTCGCACTTGACGATTTTTCATGACCAAAAGTTAGGCCTTGCATTTATGAATCTATTTTTCACATTGAGGACGTATTAGCACTTCAATCTCATGTGAATACTCGACGAATTCTATATTGGATATTCAGGCAGATGGAAGCTTCGCAGAATCCTTCTTAGCCAGTATCTCAGAGACCGTAGGATTCTTAGCTGCTGCGCGCTCGATGGCCAGCTTTGTGGCCTGATAGTTATATTTGTAGATCTTTTTCTTATCTTTTGCGTCCCACTCTATGAATACGGATACGATTATCATCAGATCCTCGGCCAGATCCTCGGGTAGGGTCCCTTCTGCCACACAGTCCATTACTGCCTTGGCCACAGCCGCCTGAGCAGGGCCGAAGATGAGTACGGCCTGTCCGGCGCCTTTGATGGTAACTTTGTTTACCATAAGGGTGGAAGGCTTGGTCGGCAGGTTGGGCTCTAAGATCGCCAGCAAGGGAGTATGCCCCATCGCGGGCGATGCCAGAGCACTGACAAATGCCTGCTCCACAGAGCCACCTTTGGGCCCAATTACGAGATCTATATGGGCGATCTCCGGCCCCTCCCCTACTAATGCTTCTCCGATCAGTACGCTATCAAAAGGTTGTATCATAAATACAACTTAAGATCAGTATTCATATAAATTTGTACTCAATGACTGCAGTGAAATTTGTTTAATATTAGTCCAATAGTATACCAGGAACATATTATTAGAACATTAATATAATTTATGGAGCCTTTTTTTATTTGCATCAAATCCATTTTGCCAAAAAATATATCACTATAATACACTGCAAGATGAGACAATGCGAATACTTGTAGTCAACAACTATGGACAGTTCAATCACCTCATCAGGCGCGCCATCCGGGAGAAGGTGGAGACAGACCTCATCTCTAACCAGACGCCTCTGGGGAAGATCGACGCCAATGGCCTTATCCTAGGGGGTGGGCCTGCGCTGGAGCGCGCTGGACGCTGCGCAGACTATCTGAGGGATCTGGATATCCCCATTTTGGGAATTTGCCTGGGCATGCAACTGATGGGCACCATCTTTGGCGGAAAAGTGGTTGCCGGCAACGTGGGCGGCTATGCGGAGGTGGATGTGCAGGTTCTCAAGGAAGACGCTATCCTAAAGGGCCTGCCGCCTCAGTTCAAAACCTGGGCCTCGCATATGGACCAGGTCTCGCAGCTTCCCGAGAATTTTGAGATACTGGCCCGGTCCAACGTTTGCGAGATTGAGGCCATGAGGCACCTGACAAGGCCGCTTTACGGCGTGCAGTGGCATCCCGAGGTTGTGCACACCGAGTATGGCAAGGAGCTTTTCGATAATTTCATTGCACTATGCAAGAGATGAGAGAAGATAGGATTTCTGAGATGAAAGAGGCTTTTTCGGAGGCGAAAAAGCTCTCCCCGACAAAGCTGGCTGCTCGGATATTGGAGAATGGATTTCGCTGCCGAAAATGTGGAGAATGCTGCCAAGGAGAAGACAACAGCGTGGTCGTCTTTCCTCAGGAGATAAGACGCATCCTGAGAAGAACAGGCCTGCAGTGGCAGGAAGTTGCCGGCCCGCCGGCGGAGGGGGGATGGGATACAGATGGCTGCTTTCATACCCTGGAGTGGCGGCTGAAAAAAGATGGTCAATCCTGTCGATTTTATCAAAATGGCCGCTGTTCTGTCTACCGTGCCCGGCCCATGCTCTGCCGCACCTACCCCTTCTATTTGGATAACGGCGAATTGATGTGCTCTGAGTGCCAGGGCCTGGGAGACAAAATCGAGCCCGATGAGGCGGATAAGATAGCGGAGCGGCTTATCTTGCGCTACCTCGTCGAGATCCAGGAAGCCATCGCCCTCCTGGAAAGATACAGGGATTTCGAGCGGGGCGAGGCCAGGAAAAACGGAGGATGCATCGTGCACGATAGCGAGGGCGAGCACCGAATTGAAGGGCTGCGGGATTGATATGCAGGCCTTCTGCAATCCCCGTGCCTTCAGGGCAAGAGGGACGGGCAGCTCGCGCCTGGACAGGCGAGGTAGAGGATGTGAAGTACCTCGTCCAACAATGCCATTTACTTTTAACGTAAACAGAAAATAGATGTTCGTATGGTCTGATGCTGATGAGTATTAACAGAATCCATCCCAGAAGAATTCACACATCTCCTTTAAGTCCGAGATCCCCTTCTGAGTCATCTCGTTGATGCTCACTGAATTATAACTTCCAGTTAAATCAAAATAAACATAGCCACCTTTGACGAAGACTTCCTTGCCTTGCAAACTGCTTTCCAGATCATCCATCAGATAAGCATATTGTCCCTGATTGAGCCCTGAAGCGTCCACATCCGTCAAATTCACAATATTATTTCCAATCAGAAGGCAGGAAGGAGAAATAACCTCCATTATCGTGCCCTGCATATCGAAGTACGAAGCCTGCAGAAGCAAAATAACCGGAATCAGTACGAGCGCATTCATGATGAGCTATGCGGTAATTCTGATAATATAAATGTATGCAAGGAGAGATTTTTGTCTAGCCTCCGTCTTTATTGCGAAGAAAGGCAGCCGCTGTGCCCAGTATGCATAATGCAGTTACAATGATCATCACATTGCTGATAGTGAGACTGAGAAGCTACGGCTTCGCATCTATTGCCGGGCTATGATAGCCCATGTGGTTTAATTGCAGCGATAAGAGAAGGGTAGAGATCGAGACTCTCAGAGACATGCCCATACTTCTCACAGCCGAGGAGAGACTGGAAGCAGTGCCTAACATCTCAGCGGGCAGAGCATTCAGGATCACAGTGTTTATGGGGTTTCGAAATAGCATGCTTCCCAGCCCAATGATCACAAAGGAGAGGTAAATCGATGAGAGATCATCTCTGCCCATGCCACATCTCATGAACAGAAGATATGTTGCCACTATTATCATGCCCAGCGCGGAACTATAGCGAAAGTGATATCTGTCATAGATCCAGCCGCCCAGCAGTGAGTCAAAAGTCATTATGTCCGGCACAATGAGAAACACGCTGCCTACTTGAGAGGGCGTGTAGCCCATGACGCCCTAGAAATAAAAGGGCCGCAGGATGAAGACTAAGAAGCTTGAAATAATGAACAAAATTATGGCGATTGTCGGCAGGACGAACTCTTTTACCATGAAGATTGATAGGTTCAAACGAGGTAACTATTGATGCAATTCGATCCAGACAAATGTGGGCAGCGATAACGTAAGCCAGCAGGAAGAAGGAATCCTCTGCCACAAAAAGACCGATGTTGCTGCTTAGATCGCTCAGAAATAGCATCAGAGATACGATGAAGATAATAATCACGACCCCCCACCCTGCCGATCCAAGTCCAGTTTGCTCGATCTCACCGCATCGATTTTCATATGCTTGGCGGCAAAGGCTAAGAGCACAATGCCTAAGACAGATTTATAAGAAAAATGTATTTCGGCTCATGTAGTCCACCAAATAGCCCCCCAAGTATTAGTCCGGCGATGCTGGCCAAAGAGACAGTGATGCCTATGTAGCCTATGGCGCTGCCCTGTTACCCGGGATGATAAATCTGGAAGATTATGACCGTGCTGATGGAGAAGAACATGACAGCTCCAGCAGCCTGAACCGCTCGAAAGAAGATGAGCATGCTAAGGGTAGTGGATAGACCGCAGGCGACCGATGCCATAGTAATGGTAGGAAGAGCAATGGAAACCACGGAGCCGTCGATAACGAACATAAAGATGCCGAGCAAAATGATGAAGGCGAGAACATTTCTGCAGGCAGGCGGCAATTCATATGATAATCGACTCACCGCGTGGCAAGAACGCATGACGGGTTATGTATGCAGCGCTTATGCTGCAGCCGTCTCTTTTCTCTGCGCTGTGCGATATCCAGTGACAACCATTCTCTTTCCGGCCAAGATTCTATCCACCTTTTCGTCGCCCGTATCCACCAGCAGACGAGAAAGCTCCGCCAGCTTATGGGGCGTGGATACTATGATCAAATTCTCTCCTCCTACGCGGCGCAAGAGTGCGGCGCTGATCTGCTGGCTGCCTCGCCCCAGTATGAAGCCCTGAGCTCCGATGGGGCTGACAATTATCTTGACGCTCTCTTCTCTATCCAACAACGCCAAAAGATCCCTCTCAGAGGCATCCTTGAGGAGAAGCTTACCTCCCTGGATTACATCTACACCAAGCAGTGTCTTTTCCACGCCTAAAAGCTCAGCAATCCTGGCAGTGGTAGTTCCCGCTCCTAAAATATAAGCAGAGCCATCCCTCATGAATTCAGAGGCAAAGAGTGCGATCTGATCCTTGAACTCCTCTTCGCTACAGGAAACGTAGATTCTCTTTCGCTCCTGCACATAAGCCGGCTTGTAAGGCGTGCGGGCCACGGCATAAAGCCTGGTCTGCAGCTCCCCTGCCCGGTAGAGTTCCTCGTCTACATCCACGATCTCCGTCTCCCTGGCCAAAAGCACGCCTCGGACGAAGCCAAGAGCCAGCTCTGCTGCTGCCCTGGGACTGATGGCAAAGACTCCTGAATGCATCTTCACGCCCGCTGGAATGCCCAGGATGGGTAGATTGCCAGCACTACCGGCCACATCTCGCGCCGTTCCGTCGCCTCCGCAAAATAGAATCAAATCGACGCCGTTTTCCAGAAAAGCCTGGCATGCGGCCTTACTGTCCAGGGGAGTGGAGTCTTGCGGAGCCTCGTAAACTACCTGGTAATGCAGGCCACAATCCGAGAGGGCTTTTTCGCCCATCTCTCCGCTGGCGGCGAAAAAGAGGAGGCCCGCCTCCCGAAAAAGCAAACGCAAGCACGCTCGTGCGCGCTCGGCTGCCAGAGGCTTTGCGCCTCTGGCCCTGGCAATTCCGGCCAGGCCATCCGTGCCTTTCAGGCCCACGGCCCCACCCATACCGGCAATGGGATTGATGAGAAAGCCGATCTTTCCGGCTCTTGCAACCATCAAGCCTTGGGCAGCTTGGCAAGGGACTGCTTGACCAGATCTGCCGGATACTCGTAGTCCACCAGCTTGCCGTCATTGTAGGCATCGTAGGCTGCCAGATCGAAGTGGCCGTGTCCAGTCAGGGATATGAAGATGGTCTCGGTCTCGCCCGTCTTCTTGCACCTGCGCGCCTCGTCAATTGCGGGCTTGATGGCGTGAGCCGCCTCTGGAGCGGGGATTATGCCTTCGCTGCGGGCGAAAATGGTGGCTGCTTCGAAAACCTCGTTCTGCTGCAGTGCCGTGGCCTCGATCAGACCGTCATGAACAAGATTACAGAGCAGCGGGGCATCGCCGTGATAGCGCAGGCCGCCAGCATGGATGCCGGGCGGGATGAAGTCATGCCCCAGAGTGTACATCTTGATCACAGGAGCCATACCCGCTGTGTCGCCGAAGTCGTAGGCATAAAGCCCTTTGGTCAGACTGGGACAGGCAGAGGGCTCGCAAGCCACCATGCGCAGGTCCTTCTTGTCCGTCATCTTATCGGGAATGAAGGGGAAGACCATACCAGGGAAGTTGCTTCCTCCGCCGCAGCAACCGTACATGACATTCGGGTAGTCATCCGCCAGATCGAACTGCTTCTTCAGCTCCAGACCCTCAATTGTTTGATGAAGGAGAACATGGTTGAGCACGGAACCCAAGGCATAATTGGTATCACTATGACTGACCGCGTCCTCCACTGCCTCGGAGATGGCGATACCCAAGGAGCCAGGCGTGTCTGGCATATCTGCCAGAATCTTCCTGCCGAAATTGGTCTTATCCGATGGACTGGCGAAGCAATCTGCGCCCCAGACGCGCATGGCGCTCTTACGATAGGGTTTGCTGTCGAAGCTTGATCGGACCATGTAAACGGTGCACTTCATGCCGAAGAGGCAGGTAGCCAAAGAAAGAGCCGAGCCCCACTGCCCTGCGCCCGTCTCCGTGGCTAGCCGCTCTATCCCCTCTTTCATATTGTAGTAGGCCTGAGGGACGGCAGTATTGGGCTTGTGGCTGCCGGCCGGGCTTACGCCCTCATATTTGTAGTAGATCTTGGCTGGGGTCTGCAATGCCTTCTCCAGGGCGGCTGCACGGTAAAGAGGCGTAGGCCTCCAAAGCCGATAGATGTCGCGTACTTCTTCAGGGATGTCTATCCAGCGATCTGTGCTCATCTCCTGCTGGATGAGCGCTTTAGGAAAGATCATCTCCATATCCGTGGCCGAGAGGAGCTTCAGCGTCCCGGGATGCAGAGGTGGGTCCAGGGGCGTGGGCATGTCGGCGGCTACGTTGTACCACTTCTTGGGGATCTCTTCCTCGTCGAGCAAGTACTTGATCTTCATCTGGGACACTCCACGTCTAAACTACGACGTAATCTTGTGTACACCGTTGGTATTATCGGATTTATTTAAAGGCTTTGAAAGAGTCTCCAAGGTTAAGATTTATTTATCATGGATGAGTTGGCCCTTGCCATGAGTGGCCAAACCCTGTCTGAGAAGATATTTTCTAAAGCCTCCCAAAAAGAGGTACATGCGGACGAGTTCGTCATGGCTGACATAGACGGCGCCATGATCCATGACATCACCGGCCCGCTGGCAATCAAGGGATTTTATGAGATCGCGGGCAGGGATGCCTTTGTATGGGACCCTGCCAAGATCGTCCTGCTCTTCGATCATCAGGTTCCAGCAGACAGCCTGAAGGCAGCGGAAAATCACATCATGCTGCGCAAATTCGCGCAGGAGCAGGGCATCTTAAACTACGACATATTCTGCGGCGTATGCCATCAAGTCATGCCTGAAAAGGGACATGTGCTGCCCGGCAGCATCATCGTGGGCACTGATTCGCATACCTGCACTTATGGTGCCTTCGGCGCCTTCGCTACCGGCGTCGGATCTACGGACATGGCATCGGTTTTTGCCACGGGCAAACTCTGGTTCATGGTGCCCAAAACCCTGCAGCTCATGATAGAAGGACGTCTGCCCGCAGGCGTCACCTCCAAGGACGCAGTACTGAGGATAATCGGCGATATCGGGGCGGACGGAGCGAACTACCTGGCTTGCGAATTTTTGGGCGAGGCTGCGACGCGAATGAGCATCCCTGAGAGGATGACCGTATCCAATATGGCCATTGAGATGGGGGCCAAGGCCGGCATCTTCGAGACAGATGAGACCACCGTAAATTACCTGGAGGAGCGGGTTAAGGACAAAACGGCCATCCGAGAAGGCATCGTGAGGGGAGATGAGGATGCAACCTTCACTAGGAAGAGCTGGAATGTAAGCGACTTGGAGCCACAGATAGCAATGCCCCACAATGTGGACAATGTTTTGCCGATAAGCGAGGTTCCGAAGACGAAGCTGGATCAGGTGTTCCTAGGCTCCTGCACCAACGGTAGATTCGAGGATCTCCTGCTTGCCTCGCAGATGATGAAAGACGAGCCTGTGGCCAGAGGCGTGCGCATGATTGTGGTGCCAGCCAGCCGGGAGGAGTACATGAAATGTCTCCGGGCCGGCCTCGTGGAGAAGTTCATGGAGGCTGGGGCCATGGTGGAGTCAGCCTGCTGCGGGCCGTGCATGGGCGGAAGCTTTGGCCTTTTGGGAAATGGCGAGCGCTGTCTCTCCACATCGAACCGAAACTTCGTGGGCAGGCAGGGAAGCCCCCAGGCCTTTGTCTACCTCTGCTCGCCAGCTACTGCGGGAGCGAGCGCCATCACCGGATACATAACCGACCCCAGGGAAATTTAGCATTTAGATGAAGATCGCACTCAAGCTCGCGTATCTGGGCGACCACTACTACGGCTTTCAGCGTCAGCCAGATTTTGTCACGATCGATTTCGAGGTTCGCAAGGCGTTGGAAAGGATCGGGGTCATTCACGGCGACTTCTGCTACGCCGGCAGAACGGACCGGGGCGTCTCCGCTCTGGGCCAGGTGATCGACTTTTGGATCGATGAGGACAAGGCCAAATTAACTCGCCCGCGCTGCGTGAACGGCCGACTGCCCCGCGATATCTGGACATGGGCCTGGGCCATCGCCCCGGTGGGTTTTTCCGCCCGCTGGAATGCCCAGTGGCGAGAATATCGCTATTCTCTCTGGCATCCGGGCCTGGACGCGGAGTTGATGCGCCTTGCTGCAGCGCGACTCATGGGCGAGCACGACTTTAAAAACTTCTCCTCTACCAAGGTGGATACTGTGAAGACGGTCCAAAAATTGGAGATCGCTGAGCAAAGCGGCATTTTCATCTTCGACATTCGAGCAAACGGCTTTCTCTGGAACATGGTGCGAAAGATCGTGGGGGCCTTGGAGAAGGTTGGGGCAGGCCAGAAGGACATGAGCTGGTTCTCAGACCTGCTCCGGCCAGAGCTGAATCGCGGCGCTCCCACAGCCCCGGCCGAGGGCCTCATCCTCATGAATGTGGGCTACGAGGGACTGGACTGGCAGGTGGACGAATATTCCCGGGCGAGGGCTGCGACTGCTCTGGCGGCAACGGTGCAGAGCAGGATGGCAAGAGCGATGGCAGCCAGAGAGATGGAGAGGGCAATGAAGGAGGCGAGAGTTTAATATCGCCCAGAAACGAGAAACTTCGAGACGATCTTGGGCCTTCAAAGGCTAATTTCCGACTTTTTCTGTTTCGCTTTTTATTCCAATCCGCCTTTTTCGGAGTCTAATGCTCAGTTCCCAAAAGGCCAAGTCTTTATAATCTTCAACGCAATTTTTCGAACTTGGATTCAATGATGTTTTGCAATTAATAATCCTATGCATGCTGTTTCTAGCGGTAGCTTTCCTATCTATACTTAATATTTTTGTGTTGAGGATTATAATTGGCAGCGTTCTATGAATGCGATCAATGATTCGCAGGGATTTGACCGAGCAGGATGTTGCAGTCATCAAACGCGGGCCCATCTATCCGAATGAGTTCAAAGATCTAGATTATGCCCTGCATGAGGCCGGATGGATAAGCGAATACCTCGAAAAAGATGGGGACGAAGACTTACGTCGCCAAATAGAACGGCGTTTTGATCGGCTTTACCATCCACTCAAGAGATGACGCAGAAGGTGGTAGCGCCGAGTTTCGAATTGTGCTTCATCCGGATATCCTAGGGCATGATGTTTGGGGAAGCTCGTCCGAATGACGATTAGAAGGGATTCTAGGAGCGTGGGTTTCAGAGAATCCATCTTATAGTGCATGAGAGCAATCCTCGCGCCTGAAAGCTCTACAAGCATTGCGATTTTCAGGGTGCAGGAGAGCACCGTAAAGAGGTTAAAGGGATTGTGGGCGATGGACTATGCTACAAGCATGGGCATGCCAGTGGCCATCATCCAGCATAATGCAGCCGCGAATGATTCCCCGACATTCCGGGAAGGAAGCAAGGAATGGAAACTGCACCCCGAAATTGGGCTAAAGAAGCGCGATATTTTAAAAGGAAAGCGCCAGCCAGGCAACTTCACGGGAACAGGACGGGAGCAGTGGCTGCGGGAGGCAGGCGTGGTGGGACGTGTTGTCATCTGCAACTACATGCGCAGATGTACTGCGATACGACCGCGCGCCAAGCTTTTCATTTGGATTTTCAGGTGGACTTCCGCTGCGACGCAATAGGAACTCTGGCAGTACAGAACAGCGCAGGATACATCACGGCCCCGGATCTGCACCGCACTGCGATGGTGATGCAAGCGATGCGCCTTGCCAGGGTGATGATGACTGATGAGTGGATCAAAACGATGATCGAGAAATGAATTATTGTGTATAATATGCCCACGCTCTCATAATATATTTCCCATATAGTATCCAGATGAGCACAAATATTCCAAAAATAATGTAGAGGTTGGTGACGTACACCAACCACTGAAGAAGACGCATCTTCTTCTCAGGCGTCCCAAACCAGTCTTCCGCTTTTTGCTCAAACCAGTTGGACATCTGTTCCGATTAAGCTGAAGCCTTGGCAGCAGCTGCTTTCTCCGCTTCCTTTTTTGCTTCTTCGGCTGCAGCTTTCCTCTCGGACTTGCCCTTGAGCATCTTCATCTTGACCAGGTTGTCCCTTTCCATCTCCTCCAAGGCCATGCCGATGAACTTGATGGTGTCCTTGAGTTCAGGAACCACCTTGAACTCCAGAGCATTAACACGCCTCTTGGTGCTGTCGATATCCTCGACGAGCCTTATCATGGCGGTCTCTACCTCTGCAGCCAAGATGATCTTATCCAGCAACTTCTCATAGGCATCAGCGGCCTCATCAATGGCTGCACTGGTCCCGATGATGCCGTAGCCGCGCTCGAACATCTTCTTTTGCACGGCCTCTGCCGTGATCTTGGGAACCACTACACCCATGATATTTCTGGATTCAAGCTGGATGACAGGCTCTTTTTGCAGGGAATAGGCCACGCTTCCGATGGTAACTGTTCCCTCGATGGCCATAGCCATTTGAAGTCTCTGCTCGGCTACGAGCAGAGCTTCAACCAGCTCTTTCCTGACTGTCTTGGCCTTGTTTAGCACCTCGAAGAACTCAATCATGAGGCCGTCACGCTTCATTTTGAGGAGCGAGTGACCAGTTTTTGCGACCTTCATCCTTTTCTTGAGAGCGATCAGCACTGCCCTGGTCGGTTTAGTTCCTCGAATTACGGCCATGATCTCACTTCTTCGCTGCGCTTGCCGCGTACTTGGGGTGGTATGCCTTGATGTATTTGTCGTCAATCCTGGTGAGCATTGCTTCAGGCAGGTCTGCCAGGAGATCCCATCCAATCTGGAGGGTATCGAAGATAGACCTATCCTCATCTCTGCCCTGATTGACGAATCTCTTCTCGAACTTATCCGCGAACTCCAGGACCAGTTTATCACGTTCCGAGAGAGCCTCTTTACCGACAATGGCAGCGAGGCCACGCAAATCGTTACCCTCTGCATAATAAGCATAGAGCTGATCCGATACTGCTCTGTGATCCTCGCGAGTGTGGCCCTTGCCAATACCGGAGTTCATCAGCCGGGAAAGCGAGGGGCGAATGTCGACGGGCGGATAAATGCCCTTTCTGTGCAGCTCTCTGGAGATGAGGATCTGGCCTTCAGTGATGTACCCGGACAGATCCGGGATGGGATGAGTTATGTCATCGCCAGGCATGGTCAGGATCGGGAATTGAGTGATAGAGCCCTTTCTGCCCTTGATGATTCCGGCCCTCTCGTACTGAATGGCCAAGTCTGTATACATGTATCCTGGATAGCCGCGTCGTCCGGGCACCTCTTCGCGAGCAGCGCCCATCTGTCTGAGCGACTCGCAATAGTTGGTCATGTCCGTGTAGATGATGAGCACGTGCATATCCAGATCGAAGGCCAGATACTCAGCTGTGGTCAGTCCCAATCTGGGAGTCAGAATCCTCTCCACCGCTGGATCGTCTGCCAGGTTGAGGAACACCACTGCCCTCTCCAGAGCGCCTGTCCTCTCGAAGTCAGCCAGGAAGTGCTGAGCCTCTTCGTTGGTGATGCCCATCGCGCAGAAGATGACTGCGAACGACTCAGCTTCGCCCAACGCCTTGGCTTGCCTTGCGATCTGCAGAGCAAGGTCGTTGTGGGGTAGACCTGCTCCGGAGAAGATGGGCAACTTCTGGCCGCGCACCAGAGTGTTAGTTCCGTCAATTGTGGATATGCCGGTTTGGATGAAAGCGCGCGGCTTCTCACGGGAAGCTGGATTGATGGCAGCTCCTGCAATATCTCTTAGTACCTCGGGCACAATCTCTGGGCCGCCGTCCCTGGGCTTTCCGGATCCGGATAGAACGCGTCCCACGATGCTGGGAGATAATGGCATCTTGATGACGTCTCCGGTAAAGCTGACTGCACTATCCTTAGACAGACCGCCGGTTCCCTCGAATACCTGAATAACCACGATCTCATCAGAGGAATCCAGCACCTGTCCTCTCTTCAGCTCCCCGCCAGTCCTGATCTCGACGAGCTCCATATAGCCCACAGGCTCAGTCTTCTCCACGAAGATGAGAGGTCCGGAGATCTCAGTAATAGTCTTGTATTCCTTTGTCATTTTGAACCCTCCTCACTTCAGCGCCTTAAACTCGCCGTCCATTTGAGCCAGAACCTTTGCCAGGATGGGCTCATACTCAGCTTCCAGCCTCACCTTAGCCAGAGCATCCTTGGATGGAACAGATGTGATCGCCGCCACAGGTATGCCTTTTTGCACTGCCTCGAAGGCGTAGTCCCTGAATTTCAGGATGGCAGCCAAGAGGTCGAACTGCTTCTTGTAGGGAGCAAATGTATCCACTGGGTGGAATGCGCTCTGAGCCAGCCAGAAGTTGATGATCATCCTTGCCACTTCCAGCGTGACCTGCTGGTCCTCTGGCAGAGCATCGGAGCCGACAAGCATCACGATCTCTTCCAGCTCGGCATTCTCCTGCAGTATGGCCATGGCGCGTCTCTTGTTCTTGTTCCAGTCCGGGCTGACATTCTCCACGAACCAGGGTTCCAGGATCTGATCGTACAGAGAATAGGAATCCAGCCAGTTGATGGATGGAAAGTGCCTGCGCTGTGTCAGCTTGGAGTCCAGTGCCCAGAATACCTTGACCATTCTCAAAGTGTTTTGAGTGACGGGCTCTGTGAAGTCTCCGCCGGCTGGGGACACGGCACCTACGATGCTGACTGAACCCTGGCCGCCGTTGAGAACCTCAGCACGTCCGGCACGCTCGTAGAAGTCGGCGAGCCTTGCACCAAGGTATGCGGGATAGCCTTCTTCACCAGGCATCTCTTCTAGACGCGAGCCCATCTCTCTCATGGCCTCCGCCCACCTCGAAGTAGAGTCAGCAGTCATCAAAACGTCGTAGCCCATATCTCTGTAGTACTCTGATGTGGTCATTCCTGTGTAAACAGAAGCCTCACGAGCAGCCACAGGCATATTGGAGGTATTGGCGTAAACGATAGACCTTTCCATCAGGGGCCTGCCGGTCCTTGGGTCTTGCAGTTCTGGAAACTCATGCAGCAGATCGGCCATCTCATTGCCGCGCTCGCCGCAGCCCACATAAACCACAATGTCGACATCTGCCCACTTGGACAGGGTCTGCTGCATAACCGTCTTTCCGGTACCAAATCCGCCGGGGATGGCTGCAGTTCCGCCCTTGGCCAAGGAGAAGAACCCGTCCACCACCCTCTGTCCTGTTCTGAGGGGGATGGTGGGTGCCAGCTTTGCGGCCACAGGTCGAGCCTGCCTTACCGGCCACTTGTGCATCATGGTGAGCTTGCTTCCGTCCTCAAGGACAGCTATGGTCTCTTCGACGTTGAAGTTTCCGGAGTAAATCTCCTTGATAGTTCCGCCCTTGTGCTTGGGTGGGACCATGATCTTATGTTTGATGAGCAATTGCTCCTGGACTTCACCAATCGACTGACCGGGCTTGACCACATCGCCCTTTTTCACTACAGGCTTGAACTCCCACTTTTTCTTATGATCAATACCGTCAACGAATAGTCCTCGGCTGATGAAATCTCCCGACATTTCTGCCAGCTTGGGCAGTGGCCTTTGGATACCGTCGTAGATCTGGGTCAGAATGCCTGGACCCAGTTGTGCCACGAGTGGAGCACCCGTCTCCTTGACGGGCTCACCGGGCCGCACGCCGCCCGTATCCTCGTATACCTGAATGATATGTTTATTGCCGGAAATGCCGATGACTTCGCTCATCAGGCCTTCCTCGCCGACCAAGACCAGGTCGTACATGGAAGCCTTCAGGCCCACGGCCTGAACCAATGGTCCGGCGACTCGCTTTATTTTCCCTACTTCCATAAATCAACACCTATTGCCCTTTTAATCTTTTCTCTCATCTCTGTGCTCTGCTCGGTTCCGATGGCAACAATGGTAGGCTTGATAGACTCGGAAAGCTGCTCTTGAAGCCTCTTGGGCAGCTTGTTATAATCCGATTGCTTCAACACCAGAATTCCCACATTGGAATCAGCCATAACGGTGCCAATCTTTGAGACCATCTCCTCTTCAGTGTTGGCCGCATAAGATTTTTTTATTCCTGCCAGATTGAACCCGAGGACGCTCTCGCTGCCTCCCACAAAAGCAATCTCCATTTTTAAGCCACCACCACTTGCTCCTCAATGAGTTCGGCAGGAAGTCCGGCTTCTTTTCCTCTCACAATCTTCCTGATGTTGGAGATCTCAGTCTCTTTGCTCACCATATATCCGAGCACAGGCAAGATAGATAACGGATGATAGTTTGAAAGAGCCCATGCATACCGGATGAGATACGCCCTTAACCGGGCCTCGATTCTGCTGACTGCATCCAGATCCACTGTTGCAATATCAGAGATCGAAGACCAGAAAGGATACCCTTCCAGCCCGCGCAGGAACTCGCCGAAAGGCTGACCGGCCATCCGGCTCAGCTCTCCATGCATCTTGCCTCCGGGAATGAGGTTTTCTTGTATCACGGCCGCATCGACGCCTGCTTTGTTCATCCTGAAAAGGGTGACCAGATTTCTTATATCGATCTCTCTTCGGACGTACTTGAGCAGCAGACCTCCGCCCACGGATAGGGTGCCACCCACGGCACGCTCCATTCTGAAGTAATAGAGTTTGTCTAGGGCATTCTCCAACGATGCCAAATTCTTGCCGTCGTATTGCGCAAGTGCGCTGGAATAGTCGGTCCCATCAAAGGCCGAGATTATGTCGGTTATGGAATCCTTTTTGGCCAGCTCATCGAGATACTCTACAGACAACTCCCCCGCGGGCACGAGATGTTTTATGATCTCAGTGTCGGTTGCCCCGTAGAACTTGCCGCGCAAGAGGGTCTTGATGTTCCAAACATCCCAGCGCCGGAGGTACTCCAGGATCAGGAATGAAGGCTCATCTATTGAGACATCCTCAAGCTTCCTGAATGTCCTTGCCAGATTGGCAAAGGTGGCATGCTCAATGAGCTCCACACCGGAGTAGTCCTTGGAGAGCGCGTCAATCTCATCCTTATACTGGGTTTCTTCCAGGTAGCGGGCGATCTCGGACATATCCATGTTCATCATCCTGGCATACATCTCGGCCGGGACAAGCTTGGTCTTCATCGCCCGGACTCTGCCCGTGATGTAAGCGTACTTCACCGGTGAACCGAACTTCGGCAAACGTAGTACAGGCATCGTCCTCACCCGAATAAGATCCTGGAAACCTCTTTCATGCGGTTATTAAAGACCTCACGCGCAAGAGTTTCGTAGGTTAAATCGTAACGCAGAGCTCCATCACTGCTCTCAACCACAGCGCCGCCTATGATGTCCATGTTCCCGCCATATTTTGAGGCGAGAGAGGAGATGAAGGCCTCATCTCTCTTGTTGGAGAAGACCTTCATTTCCTTGAGATCGTGAGGTTCGAGCAGCTTCTTGAGCATGACTTCATTATCCTTCTTGGGAAGATTCTGCAACTTCTCAAGCAGCTTCCTTCTAGTCTGCTCCAGGAGATCCTTGTGAACATTCAGCTCCGCCCTCTTGACCTCGAGATTGGCGCTGGAAATCTCCCTGCGCTCGATAGCCTCAACTGTGTGTCCAACCTCAGCTTCCTTCTTGGACTTTATCTCTGCGGCACGTTCCCTAGCTTCATTGAGTATCCTTGCAACCTCTTGGTCGGCTTCACTAGTTATCTGAGCGACCTTGTCCTTGCTGGTTGCCAGGACTGACTCAACCACTGCATCTAGTGCCATTTGCTCACCTCACCCTTTGGAAATGGCCCGCTTAAGGTGTCACGATGCCAGCAAAGGGTGTCCAGGCGAACATCAGAATCAACGATACGGCGAGACCGAAGATAATCAGTGTCTCGGGCAGAAGCATAAGGAAAAGACCCTTGCCCAAGAATCCGGGCTCCTCAGCCACGACGCCCACCACAGCGGCTCCGATACCCTGCTCACCAACACCAGCACCAATACCTGCTAATCCAGTAGCCAGGCCTGCGCCGACAGCCAACAATCCGTACAATACTCCTGCATCTGCTACAACTGCCATTTTCCTCAATCCTCCTTTATATGAATATTACAATTCGCGTTCAATTTTCCAATTCGAACTATTGAATTCATGCCTTCAGGAACCTCCGGACATGTCCGAAGGGACTGTACTCCACTCCACCGCCATGTGCGCTGTAGAACTTCGTGAACATCTCCACATAATGCAACCTGAGAGGGTGCATGAAGGGAGAGAGAATTCCCAGCAGGAAGTTGATGAAGTGCACTACTACCAGGATCATGATACCAACGATGATGGCAGGTATCGTGAACTCAGCACTGTTGATCGCTCCGCCGCTTAGCATGGGCATTATGACGTAGAACGCCAGTTGGTTAGCAGCATAAGCCAGACCGACCGAAGCCAGGCCGATGGCCAGAAGCCTCAGGTAGGATATCAGATTGCTCACATAAGATGGTACGTGAGCCAGACCCATGGGACCTTCCGGACCCATGACCATCATCACAACTGAGACAACTACTACGATGATGCCCAGATATGTCAGAATCGACTGCCCCATGACCAATCCAAGCAGGGCTATGGAAAAGAATACCTGGAAAAGCATCACAGGAAGCCGCTCTAAATAGGCATGTTTTTTCTCACCGTAGTACAGCTCCGTCTTGATACCCAAGATAGAACCAACGCTGCAGTGAATGACGCCGATAAAAATACTGGTTCCAATCAACAACAAAACCGCATTAGTCGCCAACCGATCCAATGGAAATATGCCCAAGGGGCCTAATCTTCCGAGCGACCCAAAAACACCTTCGCCGAAATAGAGACCGGCTTCCTTTGCCAGCTCGATCTCATGTTCGGATAAATGTCCCATGATCCTCCCCCATAGACCTAGGGGGCCAAAGATCTCACCGAAGAAGATTCCGAATATGATGGACCATACGCTGGCAATCATAACGATGTTTATGAGCTGCTGCCAGCCTGGAGTTCTGAACTTCTTCTTGAGCATTATCAGAACGAGAAGCGACATTACGCCATAACCGATATCCCCCAAGATCATGCCGAACATGATCGGGAAGAATACAAATATCAGCAATGACGGATCGAATTCCTTGTACTCGGGAATGGCAAATAGCCTTGTTACCAGTTCGTAAGGCTTGACCAGGCTTGGATTATCCATCTGGGTCGGTATGTCTTCGCCTTTCTCCACAAGTTCATCTGCCTCTTTATCTGCGATCAACGAAACTTCAAGCCTGCCGCCGGCAGCGCTCTCCAGCTCGCTCTTGAGCCTGCTGAACTGATCCGCTGGAACATACCCATCTATAACGAAGGCGTTGTCCGTCTCAGCAAATCTGAGTGGAGCCTCTGTCTTCCGGGTCTGCATGGACAGATACTCGTCCGTTGCCAGCATCAGATCTTCATACTGCTTTTTCATGTCGGCGAGCTTCTTTTTGAGAGGCGCTTTCTCGCCTTCCAAGGATTTGATGCCGCCTTCAAGAGTAGCAATCGCCGAGTCTACATTGCCCTCCAGCCTGGGTACGGATGTCTCGGAAAACCCATGCTCGGAAAGGACTGAAGAGACTTCACTGGCCTTTTCTGCAGGCACAAATACCGCTACAAAAGTTGCATTCTTGGCGGCTGCGGAATAGATCTCATTCACAGGAGAGACCCTCGCCACATCGGCATCAACTGGTGTTACTGCTGTACCGACGAAAGTCGCCAGAGAATCGTAACCATAGTAAGCTTCTAAAGGCAGCGGCAAAACAGCCAACGGAGTCAAAGACCTAATTTGATCCTGTTTGGACTTGACTTCTGCGTCGATGACAACGATGCGCTCGTATGTAGCAGTAACGTCTGCACCAACGTTATTGAGAAGATTGTCCATCTCCGATAGAACCTGGCTCTCAGGATAGATCTTATCAGGAGCCTTGTTTTTTAGATCAAGGTACCTGGTGACAGATCTGAGCTTAATGAGATCCTCGGAGTATTCTTTGGCTTTGCCGATGGGCTTGCCCATCTCAAACTGGGGTTGGCTGCCATTATAGTTAACAATGTGAAGCAAGCGCAACTCATGTAGCTTTTCTACAACTGGAGATATTACGTTCTTTGACCCGGCGACGACTACACGACTCATCTTTACGGGCCTAAGCATGCAACAACCCCATAAACTCCTTCAACAAATATTCAACTGCTTTGTCCAGCTTTGTGCTGGCGCTGCCGCTCATTGAGCTTACGTTCTTCTCACCGCTGTTGACGATCGATGCCTTCTTGGCTTTTACATCGCTATCAGCTTTGGCAACGCTCTTGTCATAGTAGTCTCGTGCATCAGCCTCGGCGGATTTGACGAGGTTTGCAGCTTCCGTCGTGGCAGCGGCTGTCTTCTTTTCCTTTTCATCCAAGGCCCGCTGGACTGCTACCTTGGCTTCAGCCTCTGCCGATTTGATTTTCGATAAGATATCGTCTCTAGCCATCTGATCCCTCTACATCTTCCCTCACTACACCTCTTCTAATTTTCAAACAGCGCTACATCACTGTTGGCTCGTGATAAACGTTCAAATCCATCCTTATCTACCAATATAAACTCTTCGGTTTTGATTTAAGGAGAAGTCTAAGTATGATCGTTCCTCTTACGACCCCCAGAATTTCAAGGCTGTTTCCAGCTCTTTGTGGTCTTTTGCATATTCTTTTAGGGGAATTTGTTTTTGCCAAGCCTGCGTAGCCTGAACCATGGCCCTGGCGCCAGCTGTGGTTCCATCAGGATGGCCGTGCACGCCTCCGCCTGCCTGGATGATACAATCAATGCCGTAGCCATCCAAATTCTCATGGACCTTAGCCGGATAGACACCGCCCGAGGCCACCGGAAAGACTCTCTTGTAGCCATGCCAGTCCCCTCGCAGAGCATCACGGGAGAGGTCGTTTTCCAGGGTTTCGCGCGCCATCTTGCCCAGGTAGCTTCCTGTATGCAGGTTGGTGCCTCCAGTCATGCGCACCAGATTGGAAATGACGAGCATGGCAATACCATGTTTTTTGTCTCGGGTAAATGCTCCGTGCATGGTTCTGTGCACATGGATGGGCACCTTTAGATGTCTGGAGAGCTCCTCCAACGCTGAGAAGCCGGCGGTCAGAACATCGATCATGACCATGTTGGCACCATGATCGACTGCCTGCTCAGCACGCTCCAGGATCTTATCGGCGCCAGCAGTGACGTTCACCGCATAGAAGGCCTTCTTGCCGGTTTTCGTCTCCACTCGATCCAAGGCGTCCATGACCGCCTCCAGTCTTGGAATTAGCGGGCAAAAGCTCTGATCGGTCAGGGTCTCGTCGTCTTTGACCAAGTCCAGTCCGCCGCGAACGGCAGCCGCAGCAACGCGCGCTGTGCCGGCCGGATCCAGACCCACCTTGGGCTTGACGATGGTGCCAACCAATGGACGATCGTAAACTCCCAAGATTTTTCGCGCATCCTCAATGCCAAAGCGTGGGCCCTTGTGCGCCGAGAGCAGGCTCTCAGGGAAGATTATGCTCTGCAGGCGCACCTTTTTTAGATCACCCAGGCCAAAGAGGTTTCCCGCCACCACGGAAAGGTACTGTGGGATGTTTCCCGGCTCAAAAAGCTCCTCAGGAAAGCCGATCTCCACATCATTTCCCTCCGCAAGAATCACCCTCGCGGCGAGGGGATTATCCTGGCCACTCACTACGGTCCAGGTGCCGGTAGACTGCTCGGTGGCAATGGCTTCAGCTGCTTTCTGAATGGGAAGGTCCGTCTTTACATGATATTTCGCGATGAGCTCCATAATATCGCTCCTGATGCCTATATCTAGCCTGCCAGGCTCCTTATGCATCGAGGATAATTCCCTCCTCTAAATAGAATCAAGGACTACATGGCCGCTTCTGGTCATAGATGATCTTTGGCAGATATAAGAACTTCTGTTGGAGGAACTTAAGACTGTACAGTCCCAATTCTCTTGACTTTATATGCTCGTGACTGGTGCATGGAAAAGAAGAACAAAATCGTAAAGCTAACTCCCAGAAAATAAGATACATAATCTGCTACGAAACCAATGACATTAGCACTGAATCAATCGCTAGAGGGCTCGAAATTAGTGAATAAACAGTAAAGCGAGTCTGAATGCACTGGATTTGAGGCGACAACAGAAAATGCCAGGAAGCTCAAGCTCTATGGAGCCAGGCAGTAGCTTTTGGCGGACGTTTTCCTCCGGCAACATTTGCGACATGGGCCCTATTCGCTTGCGGGCCTGAAAAACTCTCTGAGAAAAATTCTGGCAAACAACAATTAGAGGATCGGGACGCATTTTTTCGGTGCAGGAGCAAAATATTTATTATTGAAGAAAACTTGTAGAATGCTAGATGCTAGAAAATATTAGGAGAATCTATGGGTGAAGGCATAAATGATCACGCGCAATGCATCGTTGATCTTAGGCGCCACATGTGGATGGGTGGCATCGAGGTAGAATTGCGGAGGCTCATCTGGCAGATTGCCGTGGTCGGCAAATATATTTCTGCAAAAATCCACGAATCCAACCGCAAGCTGGCCGGCTTCAAGAATGTTTACGGCGAGGATCAGTTGGCACTGGACCGCATTTCCGACGACATATTGAAAAATATGCTGCGGAACTCAGGATTTGTTCGCGAATATGCCTCAGAGGAGCTCGAAGATATCGTCACCATCGGTCGCGGACAGGAAAAATATATTGTTACCGCTGATCCGGTGGATGGTTCTTCCCTGGTAGATACTAATCTGGCCATTGGAACGATCATCGGCATCCACAAGAATTCAATATTTGACAGCGGCCGGAATTCAATGGTCGCTGCTCTCTATATTACGTACGGTCCGCTCATCACTATGATTTATTCGGCCGGAAAGGGCGTGCATGAATTTGTATTGGACCGCGAAGGTGAGTATGTCCTGTCCGAAGAAAATATCCGACTCAAGGAAAAGGGGTTGATCTATTCACCTGGCGGTCTGCGCAAGGACTGGACGGACAACCATCTGAAGTATATCGATAAGCTGGAGGCAGACGGCTACAAGCTGCGCTACAGCGGTGGGTTTGTTCCCGACATCAACCAGGTGATCATCAAGCGGGGAGGCGTATTCACGTATCCTGCACTGAGGAAATCGCCCCAGGGGAAACTGCGATTGCTGTTTGAACTTCAGCCTATGGCCTTCATCGCGGAGCAGGCCGGCGGTAGGGCTACGGACGGGAAAGATGATATTCTTTCCCTCAAAGTGACGTCCGTTAATCAACGGTCGCCCATCTACATCGGTTCGTCGGCGGAAGTGACAATGGCGGGGCAATTCCTGTCACAATAAATACATTCAAAGGAGCGACGATGATTTACGAGAATGGGGACCAGCTAAAAAAAGGATGCGGATCCATACTCGCCTATAACGGCGGTGATGTTCGTGTCTTGAATGAGACTAGGTTTCAAGAAAAGTTAATCGATGATTTAATCTATACGGTCGTTTTCAGTCCCGACCCTGATACTCAGGAAACCGCGGGATTTCTGATTCGCCGGGGAGCTGCTGCGCTGGGAATCATGTTGGCGTCGATCCAATCCCTTTATGAAGCCATAGGCCGTAAAGAACTCGGTGGATTTACCGTTCCGGCGATCAATATCCGCGGCATTACCTACGATGTAGCGCAGGCTGTATTCCGTGCCGCGATAAAAGGGAACGTAGGGCCTGTTCTTTTTGAAATCGCCCGTTCGGAAATAGACTATACAAAGCAAAGGCCACAGGAATACACCTGTGCCGTGATGGCGGCAGCTGTTAAATCTGGCTGGCGTGGCCCGATCTTTTTACAGGGCGATCATTTTCAGATAAACGCCAAAAAGTTCGCAGCTGATGCAGAAAAGGAAACGCAGACGGTTAAGAATTTAATCCGAGAAGCTATTGAAGCCGGTTTTTACAATATCGACATTGATACTTCCACACTGGTTGATCTCTCGCAACCCACTGTCAAAGATCAGCAAAGAACAAACTTTACGCTTGCTGCGGAGTTAACCACCATGATTCGTGGTCTGGAGCCAAAAGGCATCACTGTGTCCGTAGGCGGCGAAATCGGCGAGGTCGGCGGTAAGAACAGCACGGTCGATGAATTGCAGATTTTCATGGACGGTTATCTGGAAGAACTTAAAAAGCGAGGCGAAATTTTTAAGGGAATTAGCAAGATCAGCGTACAAACCGGGACAACGCATGGCGGTGTACCGCTGGCCGACGGCACGGTTGCGAAAGTCAAAATTGATTTTGATGTGCTGCAGAAATTGTCGGAAACATCCCGCGCGCAATACGGTTTGTCCGGCGCCGTTCAGCACGGTGCTTCAACGCTGCCCGACGAAGCATTTGACCGCTTTCCCACCACCGGAACGGCTGAGATTCATCTGGCTACCGGTTTCCAGAACATGATCTATGACAGCGAAAGTTTCCCGGCTGAGCTGCGGGCAAGAATTTATGATCACCTGAAAGCCGACATGAAAGACGAATGGAAAGAAAAGGACACGGAAGAGCAGTTCATTTACAAAACCCGCAAGAAAGGCTTCGGACCGTTCAAACTGGAGCTGTGGCACCTGCCAGCTGATGTCCGCTATAAAATCTGCGCCGAGCTTGAGAGGCAATTCGCCTTTTTATTTGATAAGCTCAAAGTCAACGGCACCCGGCCTGTCTTGGATCAATTCGTCCGGCCTGTTGATGTGCCGCTGAAAATGACCACGAAACTGAAAGGCTGACGCAATTACACATGACGCCATTATGAAAGCGGCTGTATTGGAGAAAATTACGAATGTTCTGGAGAGTTCTCAGCCGCATTCTTTTGTGGAAACCCGCAGCCTTGTCCCCGGAGAGAGTCCGATTTATAGTCTTACGAGAAAATCGATATAATAGTACAAACTAAATATATATTATGAAGGGGGGATATTGTTAGAATACAAAATGGTGAAGAGCTTCTAAAGAGGCATCGTTCGGAAACAGATGAGCGTGTCAAGCCCAGATAGATATTTCTCAATGGTATGGCAAACCACGGTATTAGCTAGAGAAAGCAAGTGATATTTGCAGACTAAGCATGTCGACAGATTATGTTTGGATTCGTGAGAGATAAATATACAAGAACAGGACGACCGCCAAGGCTCAATGATGAAGATATGACAAAACTCAAAGAAATTTTAAAAAGCAAAGCCTATTTGGATTACTAAAGAGGTCCTCCTGGAGATAAAAGCGCATTTTGATGTAGATATACCAAAAGGTCAGACGATAAAAATCTTACGCGACAAATTCCACATGCTTTTCTCAAAGCTTTATCCAATGGACTGTAGAAGACCTGTAAATGTGGGAGCTTTACTGGAAAATCAACCAGATCTTGTTCCGTCTTTGCTTAAAGAGAAAGGTATCAACGATGAAGAGATAGCAATTGGTTTTATCGATGAAACCAGACCGCAAAATACGGCAAATACGGTTAAGGTTTGGAGCTTTGAAAAAGTGAAATTCATAAAAACACAACAAAATCCAATACGAATACGATCAGATTCTACGCAATAAAAGAAAACAGTATGAGTAAGTTCCTTTATGATTCAAATGCTCCATCAATAGCTGGCTTCCTAATTAGTATAAAGACCTCAGACGATGCACATCGTACGATTGCGATTATCACAGACAACTTCTCATCCCCCCACAAGAGCGTACTTGTTAGGCAGAAGGCCAAGGAACTTGATATATCTCGTTTAGCTTCCGCCATAATCTCCAAATCTAAATTCAATTGAATTCGTATGAAAATCTATAAAAAGAGTACCATCTACTTCTTTTGTCTCAAAATCTGTCTGAGATGAGACGTATAATTGCAGAATATTTTGGCAGGTTCGCAGGACGCAAGAGTTATGTAGGTTATCGAATTGAACTATTAATATCAAATAATAAAAATTATAAAAACCTATACATATTACTATAATTCGTGTTTCCGTCGGCAAGGTCTGTCATCCAGAGCTCGATGAAATCGAAGGCAAGACGCACCGCATTAAGGACAGAACAGGAGCTTTCAGGCGAGGATCCAGAGAGCCGCAAAGCATACTCCCTTAAATCACTATATTCAGTTGAACTATACTAGACTCAGAGAACTCCTCGCTATACTCGATAAAGCTGGAAGCTACCCAAAAGACCGAGGAGCAGATCGAGATCATAGTCCAGTCTGATCCGATCCTTTTTACGTTCTATCATCTCAAGTTTGAGCCCGATTCCTGGCAGGCCCAGTTCCTCCACTCCAGATCCCAGGGAATTATCCTGAACTGCTCCAGGCAGTCGGGCAAATCCATCATCACAGCTCCATGCCAATAAGTGGGATAAAAATCGTGACACTAATAGTGAATTTAAAAATTTCCGTTAGAAGAATAGAATAATTGATATATTGTATCCAATTAAGCGCCCTCAAGTCAATGGCAAAATTGAAAAATGGAATGGTACTTACGAAAAAATCGATCCAGGTTTGATAGTTTTGACAAATGTACATTTAGGTTTCATTCGCCACTTGACACAAATGGTATCTACAGACGCTTGATATCGCATTCTGAGCCAGGTTGTCGGAAAGATGCAAGTTAAGAATGTTCTTGAATCGAAGGGAGACAGAATTAAATGCTAGAGGATTCCTATAAACCCACTAAATCTTGCCAGAGCTTTATATACCATTTATAAGCAAGCGACCGAAATTAGAGGTTATTTGGAATCATCGCCAGAAAAAAAGATTCCGAAAACCCTATTAAATCATAATCTGTAATTAATAGTTATATAATATAATTTGTCATGTGAAACCTGACCGCCTTTGCTATTCGCCATGAGTATGAACGAATCAACGAATTGGGAGACAGATTGGTAGAGATCGAAAATAGAATAACCTGGGCGAAGAAGGGAAACGAAATTCTATTTCGGATCCAAGCTTCATGGTGCCATGAATGAGGATTTGGGCCTGATTCGCAGAATCGAGGTTACAACTGCTAAAGTCCACGATAGCCAGGTGGATTTGGCTAATGAAGGTGAAGTCCGCTATGCTGATGAGGGATATTTCAGTGCGAAGACAAAAGTGTACGATGCTGCCATGAAAAAAACCACACGGGACCATCCCCTAAGTTATGAGGATGAGATACGTAACAAGAGAATCTCTAGCAAAAGATCTCCTGTCGAACGGTATTTTGCATTCACAAAGAGAGTCTGCAAGGCAGGATACGTTGTGAGTACTGCTATCGGCAGGGGGTCGAGTAAAGATGATAATCACAGGTATCGTTTTCAATCTCTATCATTTGACTTCTGCCAAAAGTAAAATTCAGGCATAGCGCTAGCTGTCTAAAAAATCGAAAAATGCCGGGCGAATTGGGGGAAAGGAGATGCATTAAGGCCTGATCAGATCATATGTATCGGAATTATGGACAAAGTTCTTTATGGGGGCCATTAATTTGAGATTAATCGGAATCCTCAAAGAACGTAAATGTCGAAAAGGAATATATAGAGTCCAAACATTCAGGACAACACACAGAGAGGCTTAAGATCGTAAAAGTCATAATATATCACATCTGTGAAGATAACACAGACAAATCAGCAGTATTCGCCAAAGAGCATCAGATGGATTGAGATGACAAAGATAACAATCAGCCTTATAAAGGCCGACGTGGGCGGCTATCCCGGCCACTCCTCGGTCCATCCCGCATTGATAGAGACTGCAGAGTCGAAGCTTGCACAGGCCAAGAAGTCAGGCGCGTTGATAGACTTTAGAGTGATGGCCTGCGGCGACGACCTACAACTTCTCATGAGCCACACGAAAGGCTGCGACAACGGCGAGATCCATGCTCTGGCCTGGGAGACCTTCGAAGCTGCCACTGAGGTTGCAAAAAAACTCAAGCTCTATGGAGCCGGGCAGGACATTTTGGCGGACGCATTCTCAGGCAACATCCGCGGCATGGGTCCAGGCGTGGCTGAGATGGAGATAAAGGAGCGAACAAGCGAAACAATTGTCGCCTTCATGATGGACAAGGCAGAACTCGGAGCCTTCAATCTGCCCATCTTCAGGATGTTCGCCGACCCCTTCAACACGGCCGGCCTAGTGATTGACCCCGCATGCCATCATGGCTTCACCTTCGAGGTCTGGGACATCCAAGAGCATAAGAAGGTCCTCATGGACTGTCCTGAAGAAATGTACGATCTTCTGGCGCTTATCGGTGCTAAAAGCCGCTATGTGGTCAAGAGGATCTATTGCAAGCCGAACAGCAAGATCTCAGAGCAGGAGGCTGTGGCGGTAATAAGCACTGAGAAGCTTTTTCAGACTGCAGAAACCTACGTTGGCAAGGCTGATCCCGTGGCACTAGTGCGCTGCCAGTCAGGCCTACCTGCTTTAGGCGAGGTGCTGGAGCCCTTCGCGCTGGGACACCTGGTGAGCGGATGGATGCGCGGCAGCCACAACGGGCCTCTCATGCCCTGCTCCTTTGAGACTGCGCGCCCCACAAGATTCGACGGCCCGCCCAGAATCATCGCAGCCGGCTTTCAGATGGCCCACGGCAATTTCGTGGGTCCTGTAGATCTCTTCAAAGACGTGGCCTTTGATCGGGCAAGGCAAAGGTGTCTGGAAATCACTGATTACATGAGGGCGCACGGCCCCTTCGAGCCACATAGGCTGCCAATGGAGGACATGGAGTACACCACTCTGCCTCATGTAATGAAGTTGCTGGCGAACAGGTTCGTGAAAGCGGAGTAGCCGCTTCGCGAATCTCCATATATTTTTATTTTATATAGTTTAAAGTGTCTTGCTAAAGCCAAAACTGAAGCTTAAATATTTGGTATTTTATGAGTGCATGTGATGAACCTACTAGTAAAGTGACGCCAAGCTTTTCCCCGTCTGTATCATTCTTGATTATTTTATGTGAATAACAGATGTAGAATTCTTGAAGGCCCGCACCGTCCTGCAGACCACCATAAGAAGATTCCTAGTGACCTCTAATTTTGGCCGCCTGTTTATAAATGATATATAAAGCTCTGGCAGGATTTAGTGGGTTTATAGGAATCCTCACAAATCAAATCCAGATGATCTGCAAAAGCTGCTATGTCGCATAAATTTATATAGTATATATACTATATAAATTTACTATCATGATATATTGACAACAGCGATCGGCCAGAATATAATGCCAAACTCGTTCGAAGAGGCGAATTCTATATCGATTTGAGTTGTGTGAAGAATTGGGAGCGTGCGAGTTAAAAGAAATGATTAAGCGAAAAAGAGGTGCCCCCTATAAATATCCAAAAACATTTATGAGGATCCCGAAAAACCCTATTAAATCTCAATGTATAAATATTATTCACACAATATACTTTGTCATGGGACCACTGACCGACTTTGCTATTCGCCACGAGTATGAACGAATCAAATAATTTGGATAGAGATGGGGGTAGAGATCGGGAATAGAATAAACTAGGACGATTTCAGACCGAAACTAGACATATTGTTCTGCAATAATACTAAGCGCGGTGGACGCCCTGATATCGATGTTGCCGTGATGCTTGGGTGTTTATTCATCCAGCAGCGTTACAGCCTTTCAGATGAGCAGCTTGAACGGGAATTGGTTGATCATGTTTCATTCAGGATGTTCTTGGAAACAACAGAAGTCGTTCCCGCTTCCACTATGATAGGGAAATTCAGAGAGCGCATTGCTGATAGCTGAGTGGATAAGGAAATTTGGGACGCGCTGCAAAAGCAGCTTGATGCCATGAAACTAAAAGTGAAGAAGGGAATAATGTAGGATGCATCGTTCATAACTTCGGCTCCTGGTCATGCCAAGAGTGATACACCACGCGGAGAGGAAACCAAGACATGGTAGAGCAAGGATGGGCCCTGGGCGAAGAAGGGAACGAAATCCTATTTCGGATACAAGCGTCACGGTGTCATGGATGAGGATTTTGGCCTGATTCGCAGAATCAAGGTTACAACTACTAAAGTCCACGATAGCCAGATGGATTTGGCTAATGAAGGCAAAGTCCGCTATGCGAATAAGGGATATTTCGGTGCGAAGACAAAAAGGTACAATGTTGCCATGAGAAAAGCCACAAGGGGCCATCCCCTAAGTTATGAGGATGAGATGTGCAGCAAGAAAATCTCTCAAGAAAGATCTCCTGTTGAACGGTATTTCGCGTTCACAAAGAGAATCTGCAAGGCAGGATACGTTGCGGTTACTACTATCGATAGGGGTCGAGTAAAGATGATAATCACAGGTATCGTTTTCAATCTTTATCATTTGACTTTTGCCAAAAGTAAAATTCAGGCATAGCGCTAGCTGTCTAAAAAAATCGAAAAATGCCGGGCGAATTGGAGGAAAATGGGATGCATTAAGGCCTAATCAGATTATATGTATTGGAATTATGGGCAAAGTTCTTTATGGTGGCTATTAATTTGAGGTTAATCGGTATCCTTTTATGACATTTGCATCAATAATGTATTCCTTTTTTCGAATGCCATATCGTCATTTCGAAGGCTTTATTAGGCGAATTTCCGCGTACGAACTAGGATTATTGACCGTTGATTACACTACACTTCATAAGCGTATATCTAAGCAGGATCTTGGATAGATATACCAGAGAACGATGCAGATTTTCCTGGCATTAAGATAGGGGGGGGGGACACAGTCGTAGGCAAAGGAGAATCCTCCAGGTCAATGGCTGTTCTGGAATACCAAGAACGGGAGTACAAAGGTTGGAGGCAAATGTATCAGTATGGGAGACGATGGGCAGTTGAAGGCCTCTTCGCATCGATCAAGCGTATCTTTGGTGAGACGGTTAGGGCAGCTTCACTCGAGGGGATGGTTTCAGAGGCCAAAAGAGCGCTCATTTTGTAAAATATACTTATTAGCATACAGATAATTATGTTAAACTAAACAATTAATTTTAGCTCAAATAAATAATACCATAATAATTATGCAGCAGCAGTTTTAGCAGAACATTTATCCCTCAGAAAACACCATTAAGTTAAAATTCTTTGTAGATAAAAGATATACAGATGCTACATTGAAGATCTCAGGTGGCTTTTTGCGCTCGCATCCCGCCCCTTGGGCTAAAGTGCGCCCGAAGATCATAGTCATCAACAATTCGCATCATCTAGCTGTTTGGGAACCATCTCCTTTAGCTGGTAATAAATAGTGCTGTTGTGGTTTTTATTATTTTTAAGTAGTATTTTTCGTGCATTACTTTAATATACCCCATTCTCATGAGAATACAGTCCACCGATATGGAGTTGAGTCTTTTGGCAGGCAGAGCTTGGAAGTTTGGGAACGATATCGATACGGATGCCATCATTCCTGGGCGCTATCTGGTTATAAATGATCCAGGGGAGCTGGCAGCCCATATCTTCGAGGGCGTTCGCTCGGAGATGGCAAAAATTGTTGCGCAGGGCGATTACGTGGTGGCAGGAGAGAACTTCGGATGCGGATCTTCTCGAGAGCATGCCCCTCTCGCGCTGAAGGGTGCGGGAGTGAAAGCCGTAGTTGCCAAATCCTTCGCCAGGATATTCTTCCGAAACTCCATCAACATCGGCCTGCCTCTGTTCATCTGCTCCGAGGAAGATAAGATCGCCGATGGTGCGGAAATAGATATAGACATGGCAGGGGGATTGATTCACAACAAATCCCGCGCTGAGTACTATAAAACTACGCCTCTTCCCGATTTTCTCAGAGAGATCGTTGACGCAGGCGGACTAGTGGAATATACCCGGCGACAGATAGTCAAGGTGACGGCATGAATTATAAGATACCAGTTATCCCAGGTGACGGCATAGGCCCCGAGATCATAGCCGAGGGCCAAAAAGTTTTGCAAGCAGCAGCAGACAAATACAATTTTTCCTTGGATTGGACAGAGTACTCTCTTGGGGCAGAGCACTACCTGAAGACAGGGGAACTGATCAGCGAAGAGACCTTGGAAGATCTGGCACGCTTTCCCGCCATATATCTGGGTGCCATCGGCGACCCACGCGTGAAGCCGGGTGTCCTTGAGAAGGGCGTATTGCTGACTATGCGTTTTTACTTTGATCAATATGTGAACTTGCGGCCCGTCAAGCTCCTGGAGGGCGTCTGGACACCCCTTAAGGATAAGACCCCAAAGGACATCGATTTCGTGGTGGTTCGCGAGAATACTGAGGATTTTTACATCGGCATAGGCAGTCGCGCACGCCGAGGCAAGAGCCACGCAGATTTTGAAATCAAGCGGAGGCTTTACAATATAAAATTTGGCCTGGATATAGATACCGATAGCGAGGAGATCGGCTATCAGATAGGAGAGGTCAGCAAAGAGGGCTCTAAGAGAGTCATAAAATATGCATTTGATCTGGCTGCAAAGCGCCACCATCTTGTATCCAGTGTGGACAAGGCCAATGTGCTCAGCGACATTTACGGCTTTTGGCGCGAGGTCTTCCTGGATGTTGCCAAAAGCTACCCGCAGGTCAGACACGACTTCAACTTCGTGGATGCAATTACCATGTGGTTTGTCAAAAACCCGGAGTGGTTTGATGTCGTAGTCGCTCCCAACATGTTCGGAGATATTATCACCGATCTAGGGGCCATGATCCAAGGAGGCCTCGGCCTTGCGCCCGGTGCGAATCTGAATCCTGAGGGCACAAGCATGTTCGAGCCCATCCACGGCTCCGCACCCAAATATAAGGGTCAAAATAAGGTCAATCCCGTAGCCACCATCTGGGCAGGGGCGCTCTTGCTGGAGCACCTGGGCCAGCCTAAAGCTGCCGCTGATGTAGTCTCTGCCATTGAGCGGAATTTATTTGAAGGCAGAATAAAGACCTATGACCTGGGAGGAAGCTCGACTACCTCCGAGGTTGGCTCGGAGATAGCTCGCCTAGTCGAACTTGTCTAAATCCCACAAAGGAAAAAGCTTTTATGTGGGATGCTTTTATTCTCCATTGCGTGCAGCATAAGAGGTTTGGGGCATGCCAGGCAACGGGGGCTCGTAGCTCAGTTAGGCAGAGCGTCTGGCTTTTAAGTTTTTGTGCGAAGATACCAGGTGGTCGAGGGTTCAAATCCCTCCGAGCCCGTTTGGAGTTTCCTGGCCTGTCTGCTGCTCCTTTTCCAACAAGGTGGTTCGAGTGACCAAGTTTGCCGTAAAAGATCATGAAATGGTTCCGGAACATGTGCTGCTCACACCGGAAGAGTATGCCGAGGTGCTGAAAGCATTCGGCATTGTGGCTCCACAGCTACCTAAAATTCACGTAGGCGACCCTGCGGCCAAAGAGATCGGGGCGAAAGTTGGCGATGTCATCAAGGTGATACGAAAGAGTGCTACAGCCAAGCAATCGATCTTTTACCGGCTGGTAATCGATTAAAGGTGGTCTTTTGCTCGATAGAAATGTTCTTTATAGCTCATATTTTACCAGGGACAAGCTGGTGCATCATCATATAAACTCATTTAATGATTTTATAGATAAGGGCCTGCAGAAAGTCATAGATGAAGTGAATACCATCGAGACCAATATCGAAAATACCTATGTCAAGTTTGGCAAGATCCGGGTGGAGAAGCCCATGGTGCGCGAAGCGGACGGCTCCATCGAAAGGCTCTACCCCAATGACGCCAGGCTTCGCAATTTGACCTATGCCTCGCCTATTAAATTGGAGATGACCATAGTGGAGGGCGAGACAGAAAAGGATCTGGTGGAGGCTGACATAGGCACATTGCCCATCATGCTCAACTCCAATATCTGCAACCTTTACGGTCTCTCGGCAGATGAGATGATAACTTATGGCGAAGATCCTTCAGATCCAGGTGGCTACTTCGTGGTCAACGGCTCAGAGCGCGTCATCATGACTCTGGAGGACCTGGCGCCAAACAAGATCTTGGTCGAATACAACCAGCGTTATGATGAGAACATAGAGGTTGCCAAGGTCTTCAGCCAGAGGCAGGGCTATCGCTCCCTGGTCATTGTAGAGCGCGGCCGTCGTTCCATCCTGGAGGTATCCTTCCCCTCCGTCTCGGGACGGCTCAACTTCGTGACCTTGCTTCGATCCCTGGGCATGGATACAGATATGGATATTGTGAAATCCGTATCGGACAATCCGGAGATCATCAAGTTCATGCTGGAAAATCTGGAGGAAGCTGAGGTCTCGACCAATGATGAGGCCCTGGAGAAGATTGGTTCGCGCGTAGCTGCCGGCCAGGCCAAGGAATACCAGAAAAAGAGGGCGACCTACGTCCTGGATAGATACCTTCTACCTCATATCGGCGTAGAAGAGAAGGATCGCTATGCAAAGGCGCTTTTTTTATCTCGCATGGCCGAAGCCTGCTTTGAGCTGGCTTTGGAGCGTCGCGGAGAGGACGACAAGGACCATTACTCCAACAAGAGGCTGAAGCTCTCTGGTGATCTGATGGAGGATCTCTTCCGTGTGGCCTTCAATCGCTTGACCCGAGACATAAAATACCAGCTGGAGAGGGCCAGCATGAGAAACAGAGATCTTAATGTGGTGACCACTGTTCGCGCAGATGTTCTCACAGAGAGAATGATCCATCCCCTGGCCACAGGAAACTGGGTAGGCGGGCGCACGGGCGTCTCCCAGCTCCTGGATCGGACGGACTATATGGCCTCGCTCTCTCATCTGCGTCGCGTGATCTCGCCTCTATCTCGGTCTCAACCGCACTTCGAGGCCAGAGATCTGCATGCTACTCAGTGGGGTCGCATATGTCCCTGCGAGACTCCGGAGGGGCCCAACTGCGGCCTGGTAAAGAACTTCGCCCAAGGAGTGGAACTGTCCAAGGGTGCAGACGTGACAGTCAGCATCAAAAAAATACTGATGGATTTAGGTGTGATTTCGGTAGGTGGTAATGTTGGCTGAGGCCATGATTTCCGGCGCACGGATTTATGTAAACGGCGAGATCGTAGGGCATCATGATGACCCAAAAACATTGGTCATGAATTTACGCCGTCTGAGGCGTTCCGGCAGTATCAGCAGCCAGATGAATGTGGCCTATTTCGAGGACACAAACGAGATATTCATGAACAACGACTCCGGCCGAGCCAGAAGGCCGCTCATTGTGGTAGAGAGAGGCAGAGCACTTGTCACCGAGGAGCATGTAACCAAGATCGAGAACGGCGAGATGACCTTTGCCGATCTTGTGGTAGCCGGCTTGGTGGAGTATCTGGATGCGGAAGAGGAGGAAAACACACTCATTGCCATCTGGGAAGAAGATATCAAACCTGATCACACTCATCTGGAGCTGGACCCATCGCTGATTTTGGGCATCGCAGCGGGCCTTGTGCCCTATCCGGAGCATAACGCCAGCCCCAGAAATACCATGGGCGCAGGAATGGTCAAGCAGTGTCTGGGTATGTCCACCGCCAATATGAGGCTGCGACCTGATACGCGCGGCCATTATCTGAACAGCCCTCAAAAGGGCATAGTTAGAACCAAGACATCGGCAGCAGTGGGCTTTGATGAAAGACCTGCGGGGCAAAATTTCGTGGTGGCAGTCCTCGCCTATGAAGGATATAACATTGAAGATGCTTTGGTCATGAACCGTGGCTCAATCCAGCGCGGCCTCGCTAGAAGCCATTTCTTTCGCGTCTCTGAAGCAGAGGAGCGAAAGTATCCCGGCGGCCAGGAAGACAAGTTCGAGATTCCTGATGTGGAAGTTAGGGGTGCGCGAGGCAGTGAGGCTTACGATCAACTGGACTCAGACGGGCTTGTGAACCCTAATGCCTATGTGGGCCCCAATGATGTGCTCATCGGCAAGACCAGCCCCCCGCGGTTTTTGGAGGAGCCCTCCGAGTTCGGCCTGACGCCCCAGCAGAGGCGCGAGACCTCAGTTACCATGCGTTCCAATGAGAGAGGTGTAGTGGATATGGTCATCCTCACCGAGTCTTCCAACGGCAACCGTCTGGCTAAGGTCAAGAGCCGAGATCAGCGAATTCCAGAATTGGGCGACAAATTCGCATCCCGACACGGCCAAAAAGGCGTGATAGGCCTGATTGTGCCCCAGGAAGATATGCCCTTCACGGAATCGGGTATAGTGCCCGACATGCTACTCAATCCCCATGCCATCCCCTCTCGCATGACTGTAGGCCACGTCCTGGAGATGATAGGAGGAAAAGTCGGGTCTCTAGAAGGCAGATTCGTGGACTCCACTGCGTTTTTGGGCGAGAATGAGCCGGATTTGCGCGGCGCGCTCAAAAAGTTCGGCTTCTCCCATACAGGCAGAGAGATACTTTACAATGGAGCCACAGGAGAGCAGATCATGGCGGATCTCTTCGTGGGAGTGATCCTCTATCAAAAGCTCTACCACATGGTCACGGGCAAGATGCATGCAAGGTCCCGGGGACCTGTGCAAGTCTTGACCCGCCAACCCACTGAAGGCCGCGCTCGCGAGGGTGGCCTTAGGTTTGGTGAGATGGAAAGAGATGTACTCATCGCTCATGGCGCAGCGCTAGCTCTCAAAGAACGTCTGGTAGATGAGTCTGATAAAGTGACAGAGCTTGTTTGCAGCCACTGTGGTATGATCGCCATTCACGATCGACGCAGAAATGCGGACTTCTGCCCAACCTGCGGTGCAGATACTGAGATCTACCCTGTAGAGATGAGCTATGCCTTCAAGCTGCTGCTCGACGAGATCAAATCATTAGGTGTAGCACCGCGGCTGATCCTGGAAGACGCGGTTTAGGTGGAAATATGACGGTTCCCAAGAGAATTGGCAAGATCCGCTTCGGCCTTATCTCCCCCCAAGAGTTTCGGAAGATGAGCGTGGTCAAGATCATTACTGCAGATACATACGACGATGACGGTTTTCCCATCGAAATGGGACTCATGGACCCCAGGCTTGGTGTCATCGATCCAGGGCTACGTTGCCGATCCTGCGGTGGTCGGCCAGGAGAATGCCCCGGACACTTCGGTCATATTGACTTAATTGCCCCCGTAATTCACGTGGGCTTCGCCAAATTGATCAGAAAAGTCCTGCGAGCCATCTGCCGGGATTGCTCTCGGCTCATGCTAAAAGAAAACGAGAAGAACATGTACCTGGGGCAGATCCAGGAACTGGAGCGACTGGGGCAGATGACTGACGATACAGTCAATAAGGTATTTAGCGAGGCACGCAAGAACAAGACCTGCCCCTACTGTGGAGGGCCTCAGAAGGAAATAAAATTCGAGCGCCCCCTCTCTTACGTCGAAGACGGCCACAAGCTCACTGCATCTGACATTCGCGATAGATTTGAGAAGATCCCTGATGACGATATCCAAGTTATGGGCATGAACCCGGCCACGGCGCGCCCGGAATGGATAATTCTAACTGTGCTGCCCGTGCCTCCCGTCACTATGCGCCCATCCATAACCCTGGAGTCCGGTCAACGGAGTGAGGATGACCTCACTCATAAGCTGGTGGACATCATCAGGATCAATCAACGCTTCCAGGAGAACCGCGAGGCAGGCGCGCCCCAACTGATCATTGAAGATCTGTGGGAGCTTTTACAGTATCATGTCACCACATTTCTGGACAATACGGTCTCTGGCGTGCCGCCCGCGCGCCATCGCAGCGGTCGGCCATTAAAAACGCTCTCTCAGAGACTAAAAGGCAAAGAAGGACGTTTCAGAGGATCTCTCTCCGGCAAGCGCGTCAACTTCAGCGCCAGGACTGTTATATCTCCTGACCCCAATCTCAGCATTGGCGAGGTAGGCGTGCCCATGGACATAGCCATGGAATTGTCCGTGCCCATGATTGCCAACGCCCGAAACATGGAGATTGTGAAGACTTTTGTGCGACGCGGACCCGACCGACATCCCGGCGTGAATTATGTCACTAGGCCCGATCAGAGACGCGTCAAGGTCACGGATAAGAACTGCGAGGAGGTGGCAGAGCAGATGGATATTGGCTGGAAGATCGACCGGCAACTGGCCGACGGCGATATCGTCCTCTTCAATCGCCAGCCGTCCCTGCATAGAATGTCCATAATGTCCCATCGCGTCAAGGTCATGCCCTACAAGACCTTTCGACTCAACCCGGCCGTATGTCCTCCATACAACGCAGACTTCGACGGGGATGAGATGAACATGCACGTGCCTCAAACCGAGGAGGCGCGCGCCGAGGCCGAGATACTCATGCGTGTGCAGGAGAACATCCTCTCGCCGAGATTTGGTGGCCCCATCATCGGCGGCATACACGACTACGTGACTGGCTCATTTTTGCTCACCCATGGCAGAAAGCCCATCGACCGGCGAGGTGTTATGGAACTTCTCAAGAAGTTCGATATATCCGAGCTGCCCACGCCAGAGGGCGTTGTGGACGGCAAGCCCTACTGGACGGGAAAGCAGGTATTCAGTCTCGTCCTGCCACGGGGCTTAGACCTCTCCTTTAAAGCCGATTTCTGCTACAACTGCGATGTCTGCAAAGGAACGGAATGCGAGAACGATGCATTTGTAGTGATCGTTGACGGCCAGCTCTTGAAAGGCACCATCGACGCAGAGGCCGTAGGCGCCTTCAAGGGCAAGATAACTGACAGAATAATAAAGGAGTACAGTCCCTCCGTGGCGAGCAAGTTTTTAGATAGGATGACTCTCCTCGCACTACGAGGCATCATGCATGCTGGATTTTCCTTCGGCATAGATGATGAGGACATTCCCAAGGCCGCGGTAGATCAGATTGAAGAGACCACTAGAACCGCTCGCGAGAAGAGCAAGCAGCTCATCGATGCCTATAATGCTGGCGAGCTGGAGCCCCTGCCCGGCCGAACCTTGGATGAGACCCTGGAAATGAGGATCATGCAAACACTGGGCAAGGCCAGGGATACGACAGGCAAGATCGCTGGCCGCCACCTGGGCCTGGACAATTCCGGGGTGGTAATGGCCGTGAGCGGAGCACGTGGCAGCATGCTCAACCTCACTCAAATGGCGGCATGTGTCGGCCAGCAGTCAGTACGTGGCGAGCGCATCATGCGTGGCTACGCAGGCAGAACGTTGCCCCACTTTAGGCCAGGAGACCTGGGCGCAGAGGCTCACGGCTTTGTGGAGTCAAGCTACAAAGACGGCCTTAACCCCACTGAGTTCTTCTTTCACGCCATCGGTGGTCGCGAGGGTCTGGTGGATACGGCCATCAGGACATCCCAGAGCGGCTACCTGCAGCGCCGACTAGTAAATGCCCTGCAAGACCTGGAGGTCAAGTACGACGGCACAGTCAAGGAGACGAGGGGCATGATTGTCCAGTTCCATTACGGCGAAGACGGCGTCGATGCATCCAGGCGAGACTACGCCAGTACAGATAATGTCAAGCGTATCATCAAGAATGTGCTCAGGAAGGAGTCGTCGGCATGATCCTCACAGAAAAAGAGACCACAGATAAACTGGAAGGACTCGACCTTCCCCCGAGCATCAAAGAAGCAATAGAAAACGGGCTGAAAGGAGTGACTGTAAGCTCAGAGCAGCTAGCAGAGATCATATCACAGGTGGCTTCCGACTATGAGCACTCTAAAGTTGAGCCCTGCGAGGCGGTGGGCGTGGTCGCTGCACAGTCCATAGGCGAGCCTGGCACACAGATGACCATGCGTACCTTCCACTACGCAGGCGTGGCCGAGATCAACGTAACCCTAGGCTTGCCGCGGCTCATCGAGATTGTGGATGCTAGAAAAATTCCATCTACTCCCACAATGACCATAAAGCTTAATCAGGATTATGCCCACGACCGAGACCTGGCAAGGGAGGTGGCCTGGGCCATCGAGTCCACGTCCCTACTCCATCTGGGGTCAATTGCCACGGACCTGGCGGAAATGAATGTGATCATCGAGCTGAACCCAGATGCCATGGAGCAACGCAAGATCACAGTCGATGAGGTTGCAGTCCGGCTCAAGGAGGAGACGAAACGTGAAGTGAGCAAGAATGGGAATCAACTGATCATGACTCCCGCAGAGTCCTCCTACCGCGAGTTGCTCCAATTGGTGGAAAAGATAAAGAGGATCTCCCTCAAGGGTGTGGAAGGCTTAAAACGTGTCGTAATCCGCAAAGAGGGGGACGAGTACATCCTCTACACGGAAGGCTCTTCGATCAAGAGGGTTATGCAGTTTGAGGGAGTGGACCCCACTCGCATCAAGACCAACAATATAAGTGAGATCGGAGATGTGCTGGGCATCGAGGCAGCGCGAAATGCTATCATTAATGAGGCCACAGACACCCTGCGCGAACAGGGTCTCTCTGTAGACGTGCGGCACATCATGCTGGTGGCAGACATCATGACCGTAGACGGGGAGCTGAAACAGATTGGGCGGCACGGTGTCTCGGGCGAGAAGGCCAGTGTGCTGGCCAGAGCTGCCTTCGAGGTCACCGTCAATCATATCCTGGATGCGGCCATTCGCGGGGATGTAGATGATCTCAAGGGTGTAACGGAAAACGTAATCGTAGGCCAGCCTATACAGCTTGGCACAGGTGACGTTACCCTGGTGGCAATCAAGAGATGAGGTAATAACGATGATAAACGTAGATAGAGCTCTAAGAAGTTCCATCAGAACCGGAAAAGTGGTGCTAGGATCGAATAGTACCGTTGAAACAGGACTTGGCGGACAAGCAAAACTCATAGTGTTCGCTGTAGATTGTCCCGCGGATGTAAGGATGCAACTGGAGACCATGGACGTTCCAGTCTACGGTTACCAGGGTATGGGTAAGGACCTCGGATCTGCCTGCGGGAAACCCTTCTCAGTGGCCACCTTGGCCATCATCGAGCCAGGTGACTCGGAGATAATGGCACTGCAGCGCGAGATCCGGGGTGTTGAGGCATGAGTGAGTTTAAGCTCACCACTGAAGGAATCAGATATATTGCTTTGTTCGAAAGCCTGACTGGCGGCATGGCCAGGGATTGCGTCGTGGATGAAGAAAACGAACGCATCATTTTTGTCATAAAAAAAGGAGATATGGGCGCAGCCATAGGCCAAAAGGGTTCGAACATCAACCGGGTGAAGAAGTCGGTAGGAAAGCAGATCGAGATCGTCGAGTACAGCGACGATGTAAAGGAGTTTTTGGAGAACCTCTTCCAGCCGGCGGCCATAAAGAATATCATGGTCGTAAACAAGAATGATAAGCGATTGGCTTATGTAGAGGTAGCAAATAAGGACAAAGGCATTGCCATCGGCAGAGATGGCCGAAACATACTAAAAGCCAAGATGCTTGCGCAGAGGCATCACGGTGTTGATGATATCATAATTCAATAACAAAATGTTGCGATTTACTCAAGGTGAAATGAATGGGAAATGGAATCTATGCCGCCAGGAAACTGGAGAGTGATAGGAAGGAGCTCCGGTGGAGCGATCCTAAGTATATCCGAAGGCTGTCGGGGAGCAAGATGAAGGCTGACCCCCTGGGCGGAGCGCCCATGGGAAGGGGAATAGTTCTCGAAAAGGTAGGAATTGAGGCTAAGCAGCCCAACTCAGCCATAAGAAAAGCTGTGCGCATACAGCTTATCAAAAATGGTCGTCAGGTTACGGCTTTTGCTCCGGGCGATGGAGCCATCGGATTCATAGATGAACATGATGAGGTCACCGTCGATCGCATCGGCGGGCGTCAGGGACGATCTATGGGAGATATCCCTGGAGTCAGATTCAAGGTTATCGCTGTCAATAATGTCTCCTTACTGGAGCTTGTCCGAGGGAGAAAGGAAAAGCCGGTGAGGTGATTATTGTGAAACTATTCGGCAAGTGGGATGCGGCTGAGGTTGAGGTTGCCGATCCAAGCGTTAAGGGCTATATGAACCTGGCATCCAAGACAGTCATTCATTCGGGTGGCAAGCATGCCAAACAGCAGTTCAAGAAGTCCGAGCAGCACATCGTTGAGCGCCTGGTAAACAAGTTGATGAGAAAGGAGAAGAACACAGGCAAGAAGCTCAAGACCTACAGCATAGTCGAAGGCGCATTCGACATAGTTGCCAAGAGGACCAAGGAGAACCCGCTCTCCGTTCTCGCCAAGGCCATAGCCAACGCCGGACCACGTGAAGAGGTCGTCCGTCTAAAGTATGGCGGCATAACTGTGCCGAAAGCCGTAGATACATCTCCACAGAGGCGCGTGGACACTGCACTCATGTTCATAGCCAAGGGTGCACATGCTGCATCCTTTAAGAAGGCCAAGACGGCTGAGGCAGCGCTAGCGGACGAGATAATCTCTGCAGCCAATCGTGATGTCAAGAGCTACGCCATCAACCACAGAGACAGTGTGGAGCGCGTGGCCAAAGCGGCAAGATAAAAACTGATTTTTGTGAGAAGGATAGGCGCAAGAGATAGCGCCTATTTCAATCTATTTTATGTTAGCGGATTTTTAATATATAAGCATATTCATAAAGGTATATGAGCAACCGTAGCAAAGAAGTAAAATAAATCAAGTAACAACTTACTAGAAAAACGATGCTCCCGTCGGGATTTGAACCCGAGTCGAAGGAGTGAGAGTCCTTCATGATTGGCCGAGCTACACTACAGGAGCGCGGATTGGGGGTGGTTTTTACTATCATTTAAGGCTTTTGGCCCTGCAAGTAATAGCAGCAACAATTTCGCAGGGCGCACTCTTCATGCCTAGGCCCTCGCGCCCGACAAATGAGCCTGCCGTGCGTTATCAGGTTCAAATGCAGAGAGAGATACTTATCCTTTGGAACGAGCCGCTCTAAAATCGTCTGCGCTCTCTCCGGCCTGACATACTCTCCCACCAGCCCCAGTCGACGAGAGAGGCGATAAACGTGCGTGTCCATGGGCAGGAAGGGCATAGAAAAGGCGAAAAGAAGCACTACGGACGCCGTCTTGGGGCCAACGCCTGGCAGGGACAACAGGTATTGCATGGCCACTTCCTTATCCATATCGGCCAGAAAGGAGAGGGAGATCGCTTTCGCATCGTGCTTGATCCTGACCAACGCCTCCTTTATGCGCCGAGCTTTTATCTCAGCCAGGCCGCCTGCGCGAATACTGTCGGCCACAGCTTCATCGGAGGCTGCCAGCAGCATCTCGTAGTCGCAAAAAGCGCTCTTTAAGTGAGCAAAGGCCCGCAAGCTGTTGGTATCGCTGGTGTTCTGAGAAAGGATGGTCATGACCAACAGATCCACTGGATCGATCGCTTTCGGCTGAGGAATGCCATATTGCTTCTCAAGGATGCGAATGCATGTCGCGACTCTTTGCGGGTCCATCTCTCTCGAAGATGACGTACATCGCTTTAAAACTTAGCTGGTGTTCACGGCTTAGCTCCGGACCGATCTTGATTTTCAAGGAAAGGCTCTGATCCTTAAGCTCCTATGACTTACATCGCTCAATGCGAAATAGAAGAATAGTGGTATCATGCCGGAAAGGCTGCCGCCTGAGCCCCTTCTTTCGGGACGTTGCGCGCTGCCTGTCTTCGCGCAGGGGCAGATAAGGGCGCACTCAAACGCCTGCGCAGGCTACTCCGAACCCTCTTGGGGGGGACAATCCTGGAAATAACTGGCAAGTTAGGCGGAATAATCTCGGCGTGCATGCAAATTTCAGGTCTACCGAGACGGCAGCAGCTGATGGACGTTGGACTTCGCGAGGCATGGAACGAGCGAAAACGTCTGTTCCGTGGTCAATGCTAGGCTGTGCAGTAAAAGCGCCCTACGGTTTTTGTGGCTTTCCTCCTACGCACTCTCAAGATTGATGATTGCATCGGCTTCCAGCCACCTTATAATTAAAGGCAAGTGCATGTAGCTTGTAAGATCCATACTCCCCTTTCCGGCCATCATTTAATAAGTCCAAAATCGCAGCTGCCTATCTAGCTCTTCCAGTACACCACGGAAGGGATTTTCTACGATCGCCAGCTGTCGATTAACCAGTATCGTCTAAACAAGATAAAACGCTGGATAATCCGCAGCGCAACACTGGGGGGACCTTACAAGGTCGAACACATATTTATAAAAATCGTGCCGTCCGTTTAAACAGGCAGATATGGTTATATAAATGAATAAGGATAACCTGCAGATACTGTCAAATGAAAACGCCAAGTTATTGCGTTATAAGCACCTACACAGTTTTTTGCCAGATCAAATACATTTCTATAGCCCTCAACATAACAATCCTAAATAAATATAGGGGAGCTGCGGCTAGAAACAGCACGCATAGGGTTGTTAATTGCAAAACATCATCGAATTCAAGCTCAGAAGGTCGCGTTGAATACTATAATTATTGCCAGTCTAAGGTCTAAGCTCTTCTTTCAGTTGAGATGCTGACGGGTGATCGAGGCGGATTAGAACGATCAACCCAAGGAAGATGTTTACGATTTTGTTATTTTCCATTCTGGCCGCATTTATCGTGACCCAGATGAGTCTTGGCCAGTGCCACTCCCTCATCAGATGACAGTGAAGAGCGCATGATTGGGCGTCAGTAATGATCCACCCAATCCCACCGTCTTTACAATCAACGAGCCGAAGACCATCACAAAAATCGGCATGTTTCATTGGAATGACGCCTCTGGCGAAGCTCCGGGAAGGATTGGGCTGTAAGACGAATCCAGTAAGATTTCGGCCCTTGGCAGACGAAAGGCGAACCGGGACAAGGCAGAGTTTCCAATGCATGCTGGATAGTCTATCTCCGGGTATGTAGATTTCCGCTGGAACTTACACCATTTTGGACTCAAATTCATCTACTTGGTCGTATACCATTGAGAGCGAAAACAACGGAATTGTATCAGTTATGGACCTTAAGGCCAGCAGCAGGGCACTGTCGTCCTGGGATCTGACAGGCATTTGGGACTGCAATGACGGAGGGACGTACAACATCCGTCAATCAGGAGACACAATCTGATGGTTTGGTGAGGCTTCCTGTCAGCCTGGTAGCTGGTCCAACGACGCCAAAGGTGCCATTACTGCAGACACCATAGATTTGGAAGCGGTCAGATGTTTACAAGGGCAGAGTCCTCAGCAGCGGCCTTCTAGTCCTGCAGATCGAATCGAACAACCGGCGGACCGTTCTGCATAAGACAGGCGGATTAGGTGGCTCGATCTGGACTAGAAGAAGCTCCGAACAGAACATGCAAGATAATCCAGAGCACCAAACCACGACCACGGCAGATGGTAAGTGAACGATGGGCACTGGCGACGTTCAAGTAACTCTGGCGTGGAATGCCAACGCCGACATCGACCTACACGTAGAAGACTTGTCTGGCGCCGAGGTATATTATAATAATAGCACTATATCATCCGGAGGAAAACTGGATTTAGATAACGAGTGCTCTAATTTTGTAATGAGTAAGCTTGAGAATATCTGCGGGCCTATTTGCAAAGCGCCTGCTGGTATCTACAAAATCAGTGTAGATTACTACGCAAACTGTGGCGCGTCCGGAACACCCCACAGGTCCGGTGGATTGGACTGTCACAACTAAGGTAAATGGAGAGAAGAATACATTTAGGGGAACCTTGGACAGCGTAGGAGATGCTCAGGAGGTGACAACTTTTCAATTTTAATTAGATAATCAAATTGCTACGGCACACCCCGTGGCAGAGCTGCGAGATGCGCAGCGGCGGTTTCGCACGAAACCCCCGAAAAACAATTAACTGAACCCACATCTGCTATCGCACTTCGTAACAACATAACCCGCTCGGACAATGCAGTCAATCATCTCTCGGATCGGCATCTCAAAGGGTGACGAGGTGTCAAGAGCTTCCGACGCATATTCTTCTCATCTTCGCCTTCAATATACATTTCCGAATTCATGAGAAGACGGTGAAGAATGTATAAGACCTTTCTTGCCAGAGCAACCGCTGCCACTTTAGATACCTTCTTGGATTGAATCCTCAAGAAGAATTTCTTCAGCTTGGAATCCCTGGTTCGCGATATAGCATAGCGACTTGAATCAACATTCTTCGAATATGCTTGAAGCCCTGTTTGGTTGTCCCTCCAAGGATGGTCTCTTCTGCTGACTGATATAAAGAAAGAACATGGCCACACCATGCGGCAAACTGCTCTGGCTTTTCGAAATCAGTGTAGTTGCCAATTTTCGCCAGAATGGCAATGGTAGAAACAAAATCTGTCCAAGACGTGTACATAACAATGGCTAAATCATTTTCGCGATACTGAATTCTGGCGCTAATTTCTCCAGCCAGCTCGTCTATCCGCTCTTGGATGGATCTCATCAAGCTCAGAGATCCCAAAATCAAAATGACCTGGAAGGTCTCTAGATGACTCTTGATAGATTCTTTCATCTAGAACGCAATTCAAGAGATACATCCCAGGCTTGCCAAATGTATCAGAGATTACCGATGATATGTCGCATAATTTATATAGTAAAATACAAAGTTATTATCATGATTGATATTGATAATAGAGCGTGGCCAGAATATAATGCCAAACTCGTTAGACGAGGTGAATTCAATCTCGATTTGAGTTGTGTGAATAATTATGGGCGCGAGTTAAAAGAAATGATTAAGCGAAAAAGAAGATGCGTCCTATAAATATATAAAAACATTTATGATATTGCATTAATAATATATTCCTTTTTTGAATGCCATATAGTCAGCTCGAAGGCTTCATTGGACGAATTTTCGTCTACGAACCAGGATTATTGGCCGCGGATTATACTACACATCATAAGCGTATTTCAAGCAGGATCTTGAGATAAATATGCCAGAGAATGACGCAGTTGATTTGATTGGGATAAAGGTAACAAATCGAGGAACTGAATGCACGAGAAACATGGAACGCAGCGCAGAGGATGGCGTAAGGTTCATGTGACGATCGGTGTTGAATCAAAGAGATTGCTCTCACTTGAAGTCACAGAAGAAAATACCTCGGATGGCGAGGTATTACGCCCTTTGTTGAAAGACGTCAATTTTGAGGATGCGTTGGCGGATGGCGCATATGACACAAATGACGTATTTGAATTTATGAAATCGAACGGTGCAGATTGTCCTGGCATTAAGATAAGATAGAAAGCAGCTGTAGGCAAAGAAGCATCCTCCAGGTCAATGGCGATTCTGGAATACCAAAAAATGGGATGCAAAGGTTGAGGGCAAATGCATCGGTATGGGAGACGGTGGGCAGTTGAAGGATTCCTCTCATCGATCAAGCGTATCTTTGGTGGGACGGTTGGGGCAACTTCACATGAGGGAATGATTTAAGGGGTTAAAAGAGCATTCATTTCGTGTAATATACTCATTAGCATATAGACAATTATGTTAAACTAAATAATGAATTTAAGCTCAAATAAATAATATCATAATAATTATGTGACACAGCAATTACCGAAGCCAATTTGATGCGAACAGAATCGAGTGATTGATGGATTTTGTTATTTTCCTGAGTCATCTGCTTGACATAGCCCTCTCTTAGCTCTGGTTAGCCTTCTGAGCTCGCGATCATCTTTAGGAAATATCCTGTAAGGCTCAATCATGTTATTGAGACAAAGTTCAACAATACATTCTGAATCGTTGACGTCAGTCTTTCTTCCTGGAGTGTACTTAATCTTTAGGCATTCGCTACGATCAGGTCAATATTTCTCTCTGAAACGACGTGCACAGGATGCCAAGAGTTTCCAGTTGATTCTATGGCTACCTTTTCACATCCATTTTTGATGACCCAATCCCTAAATTTTAAGCAATCTTCCAGGGCGACACTGAAACGCCGAGTATCATTCATCCCGTCTCGGAAAAGAATTGTTGCAATCAGAAACCGTTCGTGTATGTCAATGCCACAAACTTTATTCCTCGGTGGTTCCATGATTATTCCCCCCTGATATGGGCAGATAATTTAATCCTCAACGGGTGCTCATTCGCATTCACGTTCTACTGACGCATTCTTGCATCCGCGGAATTTGGCTGGTTTCACTAACGGGGTCTATGTCCCAAAACGGCGGACTGCCTTCACCACCCGTATCAAGCAATTAAATAGCTTAACGATTATATCCGTTTTTCATCTTTCTTGCATGAGCAGTGTGCTCATGTGGGTTTTATTCTACTCCCGATCTCTATTAATCTATCTCCCAATTCTTTGGTTCGTTCATATTCGTGAATAGCAGAGTGGGTCAGGTTTCTCACGACAAATTATATTATATAAATTGTATTTATAAATTACAATTCAATAGGGTTTTCCGGAGCCCCCCATAGTGGATTCCGATTAACCTCAAATTAATGGTTCCCATAAAGAACTTTGTCCATAATTCCGATACATACACGATCTGATCAGGTCTTGACGCATCCTCTTTTCTCCTAATTTGCCCGATATTTTTCGATTTTTTAGACAGCTAACGCCATGCCTGGATTTTACTTTTGGCATAGGTCAAATGATGGAAATTGAAAACGATACTTGTGATTATCATCTTTACTCGAACCCTATCGATAGTAGTAACCGCGACGTGCCCTGCCTTGCAAATTCTCTTTGTGAACACGAAATACGGTTCAACAGGAGATTTTTTGTTAGAGATTATCTTGTTACGCATCTCATCCTCATAATTTGGGGGATGGTCCAATGTGGCTTTTCTCATGGCAGCATCGTACCCTTTTGTCTTCGCACCGAAATAATCCCTTATCAGCATAGCGAGCTTCGCCCTCACTAGCCAAATCCACCTGGCTATCGTGGACTTTAGCAGTTGTAACCTCGATCATATGAGTCAGGCCAAAATCCACATCCATGGCACCATGAAGCTTGTGTCCGAAATAGGATTTCGTTCTCTTCTTCGCCGCATGATGCATCACTTTTGACATGACCAGGAACCGAAATTATGAAAGATGCATCCTGCATTATTCCCTTCTTCACTTTTAATTTCATGGCATCAAGCTGCTTTTGTAGCTCGTTCCAAATTTTCGTATCTACTCCACGATCAGCAAGGCGCTCTCTGAATTTTCATATCGTAGCTGAATCGAGAACGACTTCTGTTGTTCCCAAGAACATCCTGAATGAAATGAGATCAACCAATTCTTTTTCAAGCTGCTCATCTGAAAGACTGCAAAGCTGCTGAATGAATAAACACCTAAGCATCACGATAACATCGATATTAGGGCGTCCACCGCGCTCAGTATTATTGCAGAACAATATGTCTAGTTTCGGTCTGAGATCATCCCAGTTTATTCCATTCCCGAACTCTACCAATCTGTCTCCCAATTCTGTGATTCGTTCATACTCATGGCGAATAGCAAAGTCGGCCAAGTTTCTTATACCAGATTATATAGTATAAACAGTATTTATATATCACAATTTAATATGGCTTTCCGGAACCCACCATAGGCTCATTCTTTTCTGCTCGTATAAATTTTTAAACTCCGGCAAAAGAGATTAGTAATGGTGTGCCTTGGTATGACACATGAAAGAGAAGTGGCTCATGGCCGAAGGGTTGTGGGAGGAAATCAAGCCAAGGATCACTACCGCTCTCGAGTCGGGCTTCGACTGCGTGCTCGTGGATAAAGAAAACATCGAGCACGTACGAGAACTCGGCAAGATCAAGGTGGCCTGCTTCGGCACACAGAGAGGAATGGAGGATATTTTAGTCATCGGCAAGGGCGGAGAAGGCGATGGTACGATGCAACTACCTAGAGAGCCGCGCAGCTCCCTGGACGAGGCTCTCGCCAAGACCGTTTCTGGAACCAAGGCTGCGTATGTGGTCATTGCCAACAAGAGGTACGAAGAGTTCGCCGTGCAGATGGGCAAGATGGTGGACTATATACTCGTCATCGGCACGGACTGGAAAGTCATTCCACTGGAGAACATGATTGCCGGACTGCAGGGCGCGCAGGTTATGATCGTCAGCGGCGTCAAAACGGCAGAGGAAGCGCGTCTGGCATTGGCCACTCTGGAAAAAGGGGCAGATGGGGTGCTGCTGGACAGCTGTGATCCTTCTGAGATAAAAAGGGTCATGGACGCAGTCGAGCAGTCGGAAAAAGGCCGCATCGAGCTCATTTCCGCGACGATAGCCGCTGTCAGAGCCGTAGGCATGGGCGACCGGGTCTGCGTGGACACGACAAGCATGATGTCTTTTGGAGAGGGCATGCTCATCGGCTCCCAGGCCAAAGGATTTTTCCTGGTTCACAGCGAGTCCGAGGACAGCCCCTATGTGGCAGCGCGGCCTTTCCGAGTGAATGCCGGCGCGGTGCACGCTTACATCCGAGTGGGTGAAAAGACGCGCTACCTCTCAGAGCTTAAATCGGGAGACGAGGTTACCATCGTCAGCAAGGAGGGACTGGCCAGAACGGCAATAGTAGGCCGCGCCAAGATCGAGAAGAGGCCCATGATCCTCATCGAGGCGGAGGCCAGTGGCCAGAGAATAAGCACTCTGCTGCAAAATGCCGAGACCATAAAGCTGGTCGGCTCCGACGGGTCGACAAAGCCCGTGACAGATCTCAAAGCCGGAGATGAAGTGCTGGTGCATCTGGAGAAGATGGCTCGCCACTTCGGCATGAAGGTTGAGGAGAGCATTGTGGAGCAATGAAAACGTGAATCACAAGTCGCGCATAGTAGCCGTCCTGGGAAGAGATGCGGAAAAAGATGTCCGGGCAGCAGGCGACGCAGATATGATCGAGCTGCGAATGGACCTCCTCGCCGCAGGCAATCCCCTTCGAACCTTAAAGGCTGTCCGAAAGGCCACAGCCAAGCCGATCATCGCCACGGCTCGCCTCAAGACGGAGGGCGGAATGTTTCAAGGCAGCGAAGACAAGAGAATCGATCTGCTCATCAAGGCCGCCCACTATGCAGACTATGTGGACGTGGAACTCTTAGCAGATCAAAGAGATGATGCCATTGATAGAATAAATAAACCGGTGATAGTATCCTACCATGACTTTCAGGGCATGCCTGAGAAAAAGGAATTGGTCGGGATTTACCAAGAGATGAAGAAGACAAAAGCTGCCATTGCCAAGATCGCAGTGACGCCCAAGACACTTCAAGATAATTTGAGGATCCTGCAGTTTTTGCTGGATGCAGATATGCCACTTTGCATGATCGCCATGGGCCGGATTGGCAGGCATCTTCGCGCCGTAGCTCCCCTCTACGGCGCGACCCTTACCTACGGCTTTGTCACACAGAGCACGGCTCCAGGGCAGATGAGCCTAACAGAGCTATGCCTTGCAAGAAAGCTGCTGAATAACGGCACCGCCCCTTAACCGAACCGATTTGACGATAACTTTTATCTCACCCTTGGCGAGTAGCATCGAGGGTGATATCAATTGAGCGAATACAGAGAGCTAGTGATAACTAAAGAAGATTATCTGGTGTTCCTGGCCCAGCGCCTACGCCTGCAAGGTTACTGCCAGAGAGAAATTGAAAACGTAAGCTTTCCCTTCCTCTTTGCCTCAGGAAGCGAGATGCTCAGAACCTATATTATGGGTTCTTCTGAGTTTACCACCACCTTGCCGGATAGATACAGGCTCCCAGATAGAGGCTTTATCTGGTACCTCTTCACCCAGTCGCTAAGAGAGATTCAGATCATGCCCGATAAGATTATAATAAAATACGAGTTGCAGGACGAGTACAGAAAACCTTTCAAGCAATTTTACCACTAGCCGACCAGCTACCAGTCAGCCGTCCCGCCAACGCCATCCTGCCCAAACACGCCTCTACATCGGCGGCCAGAGGCGCAGGGCGCGCTGCCGCCAGGGGCGTTCCTGGCAGGGACGTAAAGCGGTGCGCCCGCACTTTTCCGCCCTTGGCAGAGATCCATTTCACCAGGTTGAGTGTCAAGCGCTGATCCTCTTCCGACTCCATTGGCAGACCGAAGATCAGATCCACCTGCGGCACAAGACCATAATCCAGAGCCAGTTCACAGGCGGTCTCGATCTCAACACGCCCATGGCCCCGGCGAATGCTGCGCAGCACTGCTGGGCTGCCGGACTGACCACCCAAGCTCAGGCTCTTATTGGCGCAGTATTTCGCGATAAGCTCCAGGGCAGCCGCTGAAACGAATTCCGGCCGGACCTCGGATGGAAAGGTACCGAAGTATATGGGCTTTTTCTGCTCAGCCAGAACCTTGAGCAAAGCCTCAACCTTCTCCAGCCTTGGCCTGCGGCCATCTGAGCCATAGGCCAAAGAGTTGGGGGAAGTGAAGCGGATATCCTTGTGATGACGGGCGTATTTGGCGATGGGAGGAATCGATCTGTGACGCATGCAAGATCCGAAGAGGCGGGGCGTCTGGCAGTAGGTGCAGCCCCAGGGGCAGCCTCGAGATATCTCCAGGGGCGCCAAAATCTTGGCGAAGGGCGGATAAGAGTCCAGATCCACGTGAGATCTCGTTTCCGTGAATCTAACGTGGCCACGGCATTTGTAGGCGATGCCCTTAATAGTGCCAGGGTCCCGGCCCTCGACAATTGCCTGCAGCAATTCCGGCAGCGTCTCCTCTCCCTCGCCGATCACCACGAAGTCGAAGTGCTCCAGGACCTCTTCTGGCAGGGCAGAAGGATGAGGGCCGCCAGCGATATAGATGGCATCCACAGCCGCATGGGCTACCTCGCTGTAGACCTCATCCGCCTGGACTGTGGCAAAGCTGTAGAGCATGATGCCGTCCTTTGGCTCACTGGCGATACCAGCCACTACGAGCGGCATGAGGGCGGCAATGCTGTAGGAGTTCTTGCTGTTGTAGCGAAACCATGTTTTGAGCCGGTTCAAATGCGCATCATCCTGGAAATCAAGCCGTTCATGAAAATTAGGAAACCTAGAAGAAAAGGATTTGGATAGGAAAACTGGATGAAAAACCGAACACGCTGAGATCCGAGATATGAAAGTGATCGCGATTGCAACAGGTGCACACCCAGGCATCAGGCCTGGCAGCCCTCGTTGGCCTGGGCGGTGGGGCACGCGACACAGGGGGCATAAGGAGAACGAAAATCTCTGATCCTGCAAATCTGATTGGCTATGGCCAGGGAGTGATGTCTTAGATCTCCAAATATCCTTACATACTTAGGGATCAAACATCAATTAAGAGAATCATATATATGATGGAACTTAGCGAAGAGGGCCGAAAGCTCATTGAGCGTCTTGCTCCAATGATTGAAGACAGCCTGAAATATAGATAGTGCGCAGCATAATTGGCGCTCTTGAAGAGACCTCTTATCCGCCGGAAGAGATGATGCGAGAAGATTTTATAAGAGACATTGAAGAAGCCGAAAACGATATCAAAGATGGGGAGAGCAAAAGATACCACTGTAACGCGTTCATGAAGCAATTTACAGCCAAGGCGAATTAAACGGACTTAAAAACTATAAGCATTGATCTCGTCTGGGTCAGATCTGCACCAAAATTGCGGAGAAATGCCTCGACCGCCGCCAGGAGACACGCACCCGTGCGCTGGGCCCGATTTGCACTTAGAGGAACGACGGAGCACGTGGGCATGCGGTAAAGGGGGGTGGCGGGGCGTGAATTTGCAGCATTCCAATTTTTAGAAAGATAATCAAATTTGCGGATGCCATAATCTAAGTTAACAGAAAACAGATTAAGTTAGGTGAGCACGGCAGCGATCTGTAGTTCCCGAGAGCTCGCGCATCTGAGTACAGTACAGAACGTGGACAGGCTTATCTTCTGAGTTCGGAATGGGTTCAGGAGTTTCCATGCCGCTATGGCCGCCATGCTCGATTCCAAGTACCGGAATCGAACCGGTTTATGCCACCCTGGATCACAATCCAGGGTCTTGGCTATTGCTTTAAGCTTTGCGACCAGATTTCGCCCGAGTTTAGCGGAGCGCTGCGGAGTTGTTAGTTGCTGCGAGCTGAACACCTCGTTGCCTTGGTGCTTACACACCAGCCCTATCAAACTCGTCTTTTACGAGTACTCTAAGCGGTCTCTTTTCAGGAGCGGTTTCGGGCTTAGATGCTTTCAGCCCTTATCCGCGAGCACGTAGCTGCTCGACATGCCTTGCCAGACAGCCGATAGACCAGAGGTGCCGTTAGTTTGTTCCTCTCGTACTAAAACTAACTTCCCCTCAGACCGCAATACACCCCTAACAGATAGTAACCGACCTGTCTCACGACGGTCTAAACCCAGCTCACGATCTCCTTTAATAGGCGAACAACCTCACCCTTGGCCGCTGCTGCACGGCCAGGATGGAAAGAACCGACATCGAGGTAGCAAGCCACCGGGTCGATATGTGCTCTTGCCGGTGACGACTCTGTTATCCCCGGGGTAGCTTTTCTGTCATCTAACGCTCTCACCAAGAGAGCTGAGAGGTTCGCTAAGCCCGACTTTCGTCTTATCACCTCTTGCTATGCGAGGTAACATCAGGCTGACTTATGCCTTTACACTCTTCGTTGGGTTTCTGACCCAACTGAGTCAACCTTAGGGCGCCCTTGATATCTTTTCAAGGGCGTGGCGCCCCACCCAAACTGCCCACCTACCGAGGTCCTCTTCTCAGAGTTAGGGCGGTAGCTCCGAAAGGGTAGTATTCCAAGGGCGACTCCACTCGAACTGGCGCCCGAGTTTCGACGTCTCCTACCTATGCTCTACAATCAGAACCACAACCCAACGGCAGGCTGCAGTAAAGCTCCACGGGGTCTTCACTTCCCATTAGGGGTCTCCAGACTCTGCACTGGAATGTAAGGTTCACCGGGTACCAGCTAGGGACAGTGGGACTCTCATTGATCCATTCATGCAAGCCGCCAATTAAGCGGCAAGGTACTACGCTACCTTAAGAGGGTCATAGTTACCCCCGCCGTTGACAGGCCCTTCTTCCCGTTGAACCGGGTTTTCAGGTACCTGCACTGGGCAGGATTCAGTGATTGTACTAGTCCTTACGGATTCGCAATCACCTATGTTGTTATTAGACAGTTAGAGTCCCCTCGTCGCTGCGACCTGCTTCTTACAAAGCAGGCACCACTTATCCCGAAGTTACGTGGCTATTTTGCCGAATTCCCTTAGCTAGCATATGCCGACACGCCTTAGCCTTCTCAGCTTGGGGCACCTGTGTTGGTTCTCGGTACGGACTTTCAACTCCCTTTTCACGGACTCCTGGAATTTGCCAACTTACGTCATCACGCTTTCGTCTGTTTCTCGCCATTACGGCTCTCCGCAAACTTCTACGCTTGAACGCCCTGGCGCGAACGCTTGACATATCCGGAAGCGTCAGTTTTAATGTTGAAAGGTACAGGAATATTAACCTGTTTCCCATTTGGCGTACTCCGATTAAGGTACGTCTTAGGACCGACTGACCCTCGGCTGACGAACATTGCCGAGGAACCCTGGCCCATACGGCGATCGGGATTCTCACCCGACTTTGCTGCTACTGCTACCAGGATTTTCGTCTCTACGCGGTCCACACCTTTTCACAAAGGTGCTTCTACCCACGCAGAGCGCCTCCCTACTAGATCACCTTGCGGTGCTCCGTGGTATCGGTAATCGGCTTAGCCCCGTCAATTTTCGGGGCCCTGGATCTCGACTGGTGAGCTGTTACGCACTCTTTAAAGGATAGCTGCTTCTAAGCTAACCTCCCAGTTGTTTATGACCCAGGACGCCCTTAAGTGTTGACACTTGGCCGATACTTAGGGACCTTAACCACGGTCAGGGTTGTCTCCCTCACGGACTAGAAGCTTACCCCCCAGCCCGGACTGCCGGTCTTCTACGACGACGACGGTTTTGGAGTTTGACAAGAGAACAGACCCTTTCGGGTCCGGCTTCCCCAATCAGTGCTCTACTCCGCCGACTATCTCAGACCAGGTCATACTGCGATATGTTTCGGGAGGAACCAGCTATTTCCGACCTCGATTGGACTTTCACCCCTAGACGCAGGTCACGAGAGCGATTTGCATATCAACATCTCTAACGATCCTCCACGCAGCTTTCGCCACGCTTCGACCTACCAACGCCTAGATCGCCCGGCTTCGGGTCGCATACGGGCGACTGCACGCACTTGTATACGTCGCGCCTCTTTTTCATGCGCGCTTGTCGCTTTCGCTACGGCTTCCTCTGTAAAAGAATTAGCCTCGCCGCCAATATGCACTCCCTGGTTCGTTCTTCAAAACGCATGTTAGAACGCCGGCAACTCCCCTCGTACTGCGGCCTTGCAGCCGTTTCCTTCAAGGAGAAGATCCTTGCGCGCCCTAACGCACTATCGCCAGCCAATTTCAGGCTCTTTGCACCCCCCTATTTGGGGTACTTTTCAGCTTTCGTTCACACTACTACTGCACTATCGGTCTCAAGATGTATTTAGCCTTGGAGGTTGGTGACCCCCAATTTCCCGCGCGATTTCCGACGCACGGTACTCAAGACACGGTCCCGGTCTTGACAAATTACGACTACGTGGCTCTCACACTCTATGGCAGGCCATTCCAGGCCACTTCGACTTCTAAGTCAAAACGTTTGGACCAGCTTATAACACCACATTTCCCTTGCGGGATTCGGTTTAGGCTGTTCCGCTTTCACTCGCCGTTAATAACGGAATCTCGTTTGATTTCTCTTCCTGTCCCTACTAAGATGTTTCAATCCGGGACGTTCCCGATCCTTACGGATCAGTCCGAAGACTAGGATTTCCCATTAGGACATCCTCGGTTCAATGGCTCCATGCGCCTCGCCGAGGCTTATCGCAGCTTGGCACGTCCTTCGTCAGCACTTGAGCCGAGCCATCCCCTGGCTGGCATAAGCAGCTTATGCCCCACTAAACTCAGTGAGCGTCTGGTCGCAAAGCTTGTGCACGATATCATAGGACCGCCCTCTTGCAAAAGACGGACCTCCACCCTTTCACATCGAGTCCTCCTCAATGTGTGCATAGTTTTAATGGACTTGCTGGGATTCGAACCCAGGGCCTCCGCCTTGCAAAGGCGGCGCTCTACCAGCTGAGCTACAAGCCCGGGTACTACGCCCAGCTAATGATTACAAATAGCTGGCTATTCTCTTTTTGGTCTCGGTCGACATTTTCAGCTTCCGACTGGTTGCGGGGAGGTATGCATTTGCATACCAATAACTTTAGGAGGTGATCCAGCCGCAGATTCCCCTACGGCTACCTTGTTACGACTTAACCCCCCTTGCAAAGCCCAAATTCGAACACCTCCGAAGGAAGCGCTCTCATTCAGACCCTACTCGGGTGGTTTGACGGGCGGTGTGTGCAAGGAGCAGGGACGTATTCACCGCGTTCTGTTGAAACGCGATTACTACGGATTCCAGCTTCATGAGGGCGAGTTGCAGCCCTCAATCCGAACTAAGATTGGCTTTAGGAGATTTCCATCCCCTTTCGGGGTAGATACCCATTGTACCAACCATTGTAGCTCGCGTGTAGCCCGGGATATTCGGGGCATACTGACCTACCGTTGCCCATTCCTTCCTCCGCTTTAGCAGCGGCGGTCCCCACAGTGTACCCGTCACTCCGGAGAGTACGCTGGCAACTGTGGGCGTGGGTCTCGCTCGTTGCCTGACTTAACAGGATGCTTCACAGTACGAACTGACGACGGCCATGCACCACCTCTCAGCTAATCCGGCAAAGTCTTCAGCCTGGCCTTCATATTGCTGTCGGTCCCGGTAAGATTTCCGGCGTTGAATCCAATTAAACCGCAAGCTCCACCCGTTGTGGTGCTCCCCCGCCAATTCCTTTAAGTTTCAGCCTTGCGGCCGTACTTCCCAGGTGGCTCGCTTCACGGCTTCCCTACGGCACCGACAACGGTCGCACCGTGGCCGACACCTAGCGAGTATCGTTTACGGCTAGGACTACCCGGGTATCTAATCCGGTTCGTGCCCCTAGCTTTCGTCCCTTGCCGTCAGGTCCGTTCTGGTGAGACGCCTTCGCCACTGGTGGTCCTTCAAGGATTACAAGATTTCACCCCTACCCCTGAAGTACCTCTCACCTCTCCCGGCCTCGAGCCAGACAGTATCTCCTGAAAGCCTGACAGTTAAGCTGCCAGATTTCCCAAGAGACTTATCCGGCCGGCTACAGACCCTTTAGACCCAATAATAACGGTTACCACTCGAGCCGCCGGTGTTACCGCGGCGGCTGGCACCGGTCTTGCCCGGCCCTTGCTATGCAATGCTTTTTAGGCATCACGACAGCCAGATTTGTAACCTGGCACTCGAGGTCCCCTTATCGCTGTTTCCAGCATTGTAAAGTTTTCGCGCCTGCTGCACCCCGTAGGGCCTGGATTCGTGTCTCAGAATCCATCTCCGGGCTCTTGCTCTCACAACCCGTACCCGTCGTAGGCTAGTAGGTACGCTACACCCACTACTACCTGATAGGCCGCAGACCCATCCTTAGGCGCCGGAGCTTTAGTCCGCGATGCATTCCAGCATTCGAGGACTATCGGGTATTATACCCAGTTTCCCGGGTTTATTCCCGTCCTAAGGGTAGGTTGTCCACGTGTTACTGAGCAGTACGCCATGTATTGCTACATTCGACTCGCATGGCTTAGTCGAACCTCGATAGCAGTAACCTCTGGCAGGATCAACCAGAATTCTCTAGGAAGTATATTGTTATATGTTATTCCGAACCAATCGGAATTGGCTGAGTCGCCAAGACCAATGTCAGACACGAAAAAACTCGTGCCTCCATTTTTGTTAATCGCAAATCGAAACTCCGACCTTTGTTGAATATGGTCGTAGCCAGTATGTTGCGACGCCTCATCGGCCCAATTCTGTATGCATTACTACTATTTAAAGCTTGCCTTTTACAAACTTCTTCTGCGCCAGATATTGGCCGCTTTCGAAAGGAGTTCATGCTATTTATATATTTGGCTCACCCGGACTTCCTCATGATAGTGATTCACGGAATGAACCCGAAAACTTGACCCCCTTTTCGGTAGCCACTGTGATTAAAGTTCGTATTTAAGGATTTCGCTCCATCACGCCCCCCAGTTTTTGATCAGGAGAACAGAAGCTATGCCCTCGAACCCATCGCATCGGCCTTTTCCCTCTACAGAAGAACTGTTATTTAAAGATAACGCACCAAACCATCAGCTTCTCTTGAGTATTATGATGGTTACGTCTGAAGAAGCCGGCTTTACCTTGGAGTAATCCAGGAAATCCTTCTCAGCAGCTATCAGTATCTCCGAGGCAGGACGATCTCGATTGTTTATGACCAGATTTATCAGCCGCTCTATGCCGTATTGCTTCTTAAAGCCATTCTCCGCCTCAACGACACCATTGGAATACATGACCATGACATCACCAGGCTGGATGGGTATGAGCGTCTTTTCCATCTCCATTCTATCCAGCATACCAAGAGCAATGCCGCCACCACCCAATGTATCCACCATTCCTCCAGGATCGACAATGAAGGGCGGATTGAAACCGGCATTTACATACTCTAAAGTATGGTTTACCGGGTCCAACAGCGCATAAAAGCATGCCAGATTAGTTCCATGACCATGCTGATTTATCTGCGAATTCAGGTCACTGATGGCCTTTGCAGGATCCAATTTATCGGGCGAGGCACGGATGAGCGTTCGCGACATGATGGCAAGCATGGCAGCCTGAACACCATCTCCGCCTACACCCGCCATGGCGAAGGCAATTTTATCATCTGCTCGGGCAATATCATAAAGATCGAAGCCATTCATCTCAGATGGCCAGTAAAGCGTCCGGATCTCGTATCCCTCTTCCTGCGGCACATGTGCCGGAACCAGATTGCGCTTTACCCCCTCAAGGAAGGCCATCTCCTTGCCAGAGCCGCCCCGCAAAATTGCGGCCTCCTCCAAACTCGCCACATATCCCTTCAGGCGTTCCGCCATTTTATTGAAGGAAACGCCTAAAACAGCCAGCTCGCCGGAGGTATTCGCCCTGACATCAAACTCGCCACGCGAAATTTTCTCAGCCGTGTCGACAAGAGAGGCAATCTGGTCATCGATCCTGCGACTCAGCCGCCATCCCGCACCGAGCACTGAAGAAACTGTGAGGACGAAGATGATCAAGGCAGAATTCTGAACTCTTCGCGAGGCATCATTCAAGCCGCCAGTTACGCTCTTGGCAACGTCGCGTATACCGGAATCGATGAATCGCGCCGGCAAGCTCATCTCCTCAGCAGGGTAGACAATGCCGAGAATCCAGCCAAGCGTCGTTATGCGTGAGAAAGCCACATATCCGTCCACATTTCCCAGACCTATCAAAATAGAGCCAGAGCTTTCTTTTGACATACTTTTTCCCAGAGCCCTGACCTCGATGCTGGTGGATTCAATGAGGTTATCCGCCTCAAAGATCTCATTCAGACCGCCTTCCGGATTATCCTTTGGCCGGTATATGATCAGACCCGATGCATCCATAATAAAAGGATATCCTCTTCCCATCATAGACGACAGGTCACTATAAATCGGATACAGGGACACATCCATTCCCGCGATGCCTGCAAACTCATCGCCCCGAAAAAAGGGAGTAGCAATTGTAATTGTATAATCTCCCTTGCCATCCACGTAGGGAGCGGTCCAGATGGTTTTCTTCTTCTGCTTGGCCTGAGAATAATACGGCATGTCCTTGTAGCTGAAGGGCGCAGTATTGCTGAGGGTTTTATTGCTGTAAGGCCAAACTGCCAGCACCCCATCCTCAGTTCCGATATAAGATAGACACAACGACGATTTGGACTTATGAAGCGCTTGCATAATCCCGGCAGGAGTGCAAAGGGATCTTACAGTAGCACCTCTTCGCTCAGATGTTGTCTGGTTGGAACCAGTTGGAGCAACCCATATTCCCGAGGAGGTACAGCTCTCGTTCGCAGAGCCAGCTGCCGCATAGCCAGCGACAAGTTCGTTCTCAGAAACAATACGCTCGAAGAACTCGTCATACTGGCGGGCCTTTGCAATAGCGAGCTGTACCTGATCGGCATCGCCTTGACCAACCGCCAGAGCAGAGCGATTCAAGGATGTGCTAAGACTGGTGATATTGCTTTGAACATCCAAAGATGCCTGGTTCATCTCTATTAAAGATATGGTCCCAAGAATTGCCATAGGTACTATAGCAAAAGCTACCAGAATCGCCAGGAGCTTTCCCCTTAATCCATCAATGCCAGCCATTATCCCATCTTAGTAGTTTCTTGTCTTATCTGTTGGTATAAACTCTTTTCAGCATTCATTGCAAAAACTATTTATTAGGACCAGCCGAATAAATATTATGGTAGGGCAATATGAATTTCTCCAGCCTTTGAGGAGGCTGATGGAGGCATACCATCGCTTTGAAAGGACCTTATGGACAATGAACGCCGCAATATTGTCCATCGCCTTTTACGCCCTGGCAGAGATGATCGGCCTTCCCGGCTTTATGGGCTTTTATTATCAGGACGTCTCTCTCCTCGCGGCATCGCCCGCCATTCTCTCAATGATCCTTGGTCTGGCAGGTGCCACGCACATCAAGAGGCGAAAAAAAGAGGATGTCTTTCCGCTCTTAGGGCCACAGCTTTCCGAGAAAGCCAGGACCGCTTATGATAACCGCGGCGTTGATACTCTGCCCATGCATCGCCTTGCCATAGAGCTTAAGGCAAACCTCAGCAAAATCAAGCCAACCGAGGTCCTCGATTCGCGGCAGATAAGCAACAGAGCAATTGCACTCGTACTTCTATCATGCGCAGCCATTCTATTGGCTCAGAGCGAAATTGTGACTCCATCGGATTTTCAGTCTCTCGCAGATCTGAGGGACAAAGCTCTTTCCGCTTTTCAAGATGAAACGCAAGCGCAAAGCACACGTCAGGAAATAAACCTCACAGACAACCTCTTTGGCAATCCATCTCTCGCCGTATTGAACGAGAACAAAATGAAAATTGTGCTTTATCCGGGGATAGGAGCCGGATCTCTAGCCAGAAATACCGAGCCGGTGGAACGTGTCTTTCAGCAATCCCAAGAGGGAGAGGCAGCCGCAGTTCCCTCTGAACTCTATATCGAGAGCCTTCCTCCCGAGAACAAGGATATAATCAAAAAATATTTCACGATTCTCTCCCAAAACGATAGATGAAGATTACTTTGCGGACCCAATTATATCCGCTAAAAGAGCTTTCCCCTCTTTTGACGAGAAGAGCGGAATATCCCAATCCACTACCATTCGCCCGTTTTTGCGGTAGACCATTACGCCCCGCCGCTCCCATGTAGGGGTCTTGGCCAGGTTTATGCCCTTCTGGAAGACGAACTCGTGAATCTCCGACTCAGAGAGGCCTTGCAGCACCTCCATGGCCTGCGTCCCATTGAGCCCCTCCTCTTGCAACATGTAGAAACCATAAGAAAATACGTGATTTCTCCAGGTCTCATCCTGACGCTCTGAGAGGTAGCTGCGTATCTCCACCTGGCAAAGAGGGATCGTTCGGCAATCCATGGAAACCGGCCTGCAAAGGTCCAGGGATAGAGCCGCAGAGAGAAAGCCGGCGATCAAGGAATCGATCTTTTCCACTCGTCCTGCAAATGGAGCATCAAGAAAGACAAGGCTGATCTCATCCGAAAATGTGAAGGCGAGCGCAGGTGACGGCCCAAAATCCAAGAAGATGTTCTCCACTGCGCCCACCATCGATCGGGCAAAATCGATGTCATAGGGCTTTTTGCTCCCCTCCAGTATCTTTTTGAAGCCCCTTCCGTCCGCTCTGGCTACCATGGGCGCGCGGACACATAGTCCGGAATAAATTTCCCAGCTAGTCGACTTTGCGCTGATCCTTTTCATTTCGGGTCAGGTGCCGGATGATGATGATGTCGCCCACAGCCGTAACCCAGCGGTAGGGTATTACGATCCCCTTGCCCTTCTGATCAAATAGCTCCCGGTTCACGTCTCCCAGAGCCAGGCCGCTCACTACGCCGTTCTCGGGTTCAAGGACAATATCTTCCACCCTGCCCACAAAGATGCCCTTTTGAGTATAGACATCCTGGTCCAGGAGCGATGTGATCTCAACATTCATATAGAATCCCATAATAAAATTTGTGTATTAGATATTAACTTTGCGATGGACTCGCAGGCTGCAAAAGCATTATATTTCACCCCTGCAAATCTGATCAAGGGGTGAACGGAAAGATGAGAGTGGTCGGGATTTGTGGCAGTCCTCGCAAATCCGGCAATACCGAGTTCCTTCTGAATGAGGCCTTGGCTGTGGTCGAAGAGAGGGACTTTGAGACGGAAAGATTGCTCATTTCAGAGATGAAGGTAGATTTTTGCAATGACTGCGGAGATTGCAGCAAGGGGAAATCCTGCCCAAAAGAGGACGATATGACGCAAATCCTCTGTTCGCTGGAAAGAGCAGACGGCATAATCATCGCCTCGCCTGTCTATTTTGGAAGCGTAACTGCTCAGCTAAAGGCTGTCTTCGACAGGACCATCCCCCTACGCAGGCAGGGCTCTCATCTCAAAAATAAAGTCGGCTGCGCCGTCAGCGTTGGAGGAGCAAGAAACGGCGGCCAGGAAAAGACACTGGAGGCTGTGCATGCCTGGATGCACATTCACGGCATGATAGTAATTGGAGACGATGCCCACTTCGGAGGCATTGCCGTGCGGCCCGCTGCGGAAGATCGCATCGGCCGGAAGACTGTCGTGGCCAGCGCCAACAAGCTGTGCGATCTCCTGGAAAGGGTGGAAAAAAAGAAGAATTGCTGGGGCGGAGATTGAGGCAAAAATATCTGGGCGGAAGAGGACTTGTCTTACTCATAACATTTTTCAGCGCATTCGTTCCATTATCGACCGACCTCGCCCTCTCGCTCTATCCAGCATGGTCGGGTATTTTAATGTGTCGTACGCTCTCGCTAATCTCACTTTGATCCGGTTTTTGTCATCTTTGCCACAGGAAACTTATTCTGGGGGCCGCAGGGTGATAAATATGGCAGGAGACCGGTGCTGCTCATCAGTTTATCCATCTATTCCCGGGCCGACATCCTGTGCGCGGGCTCAGAAGGCATCTACTACGTGATGCTGTGTCGCATAAACTTGCATAGTGAAATAGTAAGTTATTATTAAGATCTATATTGACAATCGAGCTTGGCCAGAATATAATGCCAAACTCGTTCGAAGTGGTGAATTCTATCTCGATTTGAATTGTGTGAAGGATTGGGGACGCGAGTTAAAAGAAATGAATAAGCGGAAAAGAGGTGACCCCTATAAATATCTAAAAACATTTATTATATATATAATATTTTCCTTTTTAATGTCATATCGTTAGCTCGAAGGCTTCATTGGGCGAATTTCCGCCTACGAACCAGGATTATTGGCCGCTGATTACACGACACTCCATAAGCGTATTTCAAGCAGGATCTTGGGATAAATATGCCAGAGAATGACGCAGTTGATTTGATTGGGATAAAGGTAACAAATAAAGGGGGACTGGATGCGCGAGAAACATGGACCGCAGTGAAGAGGATGGCTTAAGGTTCATGTGACGGATGATGTTGAATCAAAGAGATTGCTCTCTTGAAGTTACCTAATAAAATACCTCGGATAGCGAGGTATTACGCCCTTTGTTGGAAGACGTCAATTTTGAGAATGCATTAGAGGATGGCGCATATGACACAAATGATGCATTTGAATTTATGAAATCGAACGGTGCCGATTGTCCTGGCATTAAGATAAGAGGGAACGCAGTTGTAGGCAAAGAAGAATCCGCCAGGTCAATGGCGGTTCTGGAATACCAAAAAATGGGACATAAAGGTTGGAGGCAAATGCATCAGTATAGGAGACGATGGGCAGTTGAAGGACTCTTCTCATCGATCAAGCGTATATTTGGTGAAACGGTTAGGACAGCTTCGCCTGAAAGAATAATTTCAGAGGTCAAAAAAGTATTTATTTTGTATGATATACTTGTTAGCATATAAACGATTATGTTAAATTAAATAATGAATTTTTAGCTCAAATAAATAATATTATAATAATTATACAATACAACATTCCTATTCTATAATTGTTAAAATATTTTTCTTATATCCTGACCAACTCAATAGGTATAAAAATGGATCAATGCTATTTTTCCAGCTAATATTCTTATTTTAATAGAACCCATAGTGGTCCTATGGCAGGGATCTTCGAGCAATTGTATTGTGGTGCAACGCTATTACCAACTAATTATTTCATTTCCATCCAATATCCCTGTCGTTTCGCCTACATAAAACCACAGCAAGCGTATCTGGAATTGCCTTCCAGACAGATATCCCAGAAAAGCTATAGGGAAAAGGTATAATTAGACGAAACCCACCTCCAGAAAGTTGAGAAAAGGAGAGAATAATGTCGGTGGATCCGAACGCAGTCTTCAGCCGAGCACCGGAGATCTTCAAAAAGCTCCGACGCGAGATCGACAAAGTCATAGTCGGCCAGAATGTGGCCATCGAGCAACTCTTGATCGCCATTCTTGCCGGCGGCCACGCCCTTCTGGAGAGCAATCCAGGTCTCGCCAAGACGCTGCTGGTGAAGACCACAGCATCCTGCCTGGGCCTTGATTACAGCAGGATTCAATGCACTCCGGACCTAATGCCTGCCGACATCACAGGCACGACCATAATCGAAGAGATCGATAAAGGGAAAAAGTTCCGCTTCGAGGCGGGACCCGTTTTTTCCAATATCGTCCTGGCGGATGAGATCAACAGGGCATCCCCCAAGACCCAGAGCGCTCTTTTAGAGGCCATGCAGGAAAAGCAGGTAACTGTAGGAAACAAGACCTATCTTCTGGATAAACCCTTCTTTATCCTGGCCACGCAAAACCCAATTGAGATGGAAGGCACCTTTCCTCTTCCCGAAGCACAATTGGACCGGTTCTTGCTTAAAATTTTCATGGACTATCCCTCCAGAGAAGAAGAGCTGGAGATCCTGGAGAGATATACTATTCGCAGCGAGCCAAGTGTGGAAAACGTGGTCAGCAAAGATGAAGTGATAGCGCTGCAGATGCTATGCCGCGACATACCCGTCTCCAACGAGCTGAGGTCTGCGACAGTGAATCTCGTGCTGGCCACGCGCAAGTGGGAGGGCATCGCATACGGAGCTAGCCCCAGGGCCACCATTGGCCTCATCCTCTCATCCAAGGCCAGAGCCTTCCTGCGGGGCAGAAACTATGTCTCAAAAGAGGATTTGCATGTCATGGCCTATCCAGTCTTGAGGCACAGAATTATCCTGGGCTTTGAGGCAGAGAGAAAGGGACTCACCTGCGACCAAGTGGTAACGAACATTCTAAAGAGTCAGTCCCTCTGAGAAATGTATCGTCAGGTTGTTGAGGACAAATCGTGGATACAGAATTCTTCAAAGACCTGGAGAGGTTCGCCCTGCGCGTCAAGAAACGGGTATCGACGGCCTACAGCGGAGGCAGAAAATCCCTGCGCTTCGGACACGGTATAAGCCCAGTCGGCTACCGTGAGTACCGCAGAGGTGACGACTTCAAGTTGGTGGATTGGAAGGTCTACGGTCGAACTGAGAAGCTCTATATCCGGGAGCACGAGGAGGAGAGAAGCCTGGTAGTGCACATACTTCTGGACGGCAGCGCCAGCATGGGCTATGATGGAAAGTTCGGATATGCATCGCGTCTAGCAGCCGGTTTTGCCTATCTCGCCACCCTGGAAAATGAGAAGTATGCCATATCGTTCTTCTGCAAGAAGCTCTATCCGGGTGAGGCCAAGCGGGGAAGAAGAAATCTCTTTCAAACTATCGTTGATCTGGACAAGACAACGCCCCGGGGGGGGGACGAACCTGCTTGCCATCGCGGATCAATTGGAATCGCTCCTCAAGACGACTAGCCTGGTGGTATTGATATCCGACCTGCTGGGCGAGACTGATGAGATTTTATCCAGCATCTATCGGCTGTCCGGGTATGAACTGGTGGTAATCCAAGTTCTGGCGGCAGAGGAGACGGAGCTACGCTATGGAGGCGATGTGAAGTTCGTAGATCTGGAGAGTGGCCAGTCTCTCATCACCCGCACAACGGAAGGTGAGCGGCGGGCATATATGAGACGCATGGCTGAGCATAATGATCGCATCAGAGCAGCATGCTGCCAGGTTGGGGCTGACTACTTCCTCATAAAAACGGACCGGCCCATATTCGAGGCCTTTTCCGAAATGCTTAGCCGCGCCGTGATCTGGAAAACATAGGAATACGCGATTTGCGAATTGAGATTCATGATTTCAGAGAATAGCAAAATTAAGCTTGGTTATGGTCAAGGATACCTCGATCTGACGATCGGCGAGGGGACAGAGGTGGTGCTGTCAGAGGAGCTTTCGGCTGCGTCTCATGGCGAGATCGATAGATCGATAGATCATGCCCAGGGAAAAAACTTAGATGATTTTGCTGACTGCAAATCTGCCACTATCCTCGCCAGCGACATCACCCGACCGACTCCCAGCCACCTCATACTTCCCCCACTCATCCGCAGGCTCAAGGGCCTGGGCATTTCCGATCTGAAAATCGTCTTTGCTCTGGGTACGCATCGCAGGATGACGAGGGGGGAGGAGCGCTTGCTCCTCCGGAGCTGCACCAGCTTGCCCTATATGCAGCACGATCCTCGAAAATGCGTATATTTGGGCGAGACGCGGCTGGGAACGCCTGTGGAGATCCTGGAGAGCGTAGCCTCCTCGGATCTCATCGTGGCCACAGGAAATATAGAATATCATTATTATGCGGGCTACAGCGGCGGAGCCAAGGCAGTCTTGCCCGGAGTCAGCTCGGAACGCTCTGTGATCAAGAATCATGAGCTGATGAGAGACCCACTCTCAATTACTGGAAGACTGGACAGCCCCGTGCGCCAGGACATGGAGGACGCGGCAAAGATTGTCGGGCTTGACTACATTTTGAATGTCGTTTTGAATGGAAAAAAAGAGATTGTGCAGTCGGTCGCCGGCGACTTTATCAGCGCGCACCGCATCGGGGCTGCCACTGTGGATCGCATGTACCGGCGCCCCGTCGAGCCGGTTGAGATCGTTGTTACCTGCGCAGGAGGCAGGCCCAAAGACCTCAACCTCTTCCAGGCGCAAAAAGCGCTGGACAATGCCAAAAATGCGGCTCTTCCGGGAGGAAGCATCATCCTGGTGGCGGAGTGCCGTGAGGGGCTGGGCCATCCCGTCTTCGAGCGCTGGGCAAGGGATGCAACATCTGCCGAGGATTGCTGGGAGCGCTTCGGCAGGGAGTATGAGTTCGGCGGGCACAAGGCAGCCTTCCTGGCCAAGGAGGCCATGCAGCATAACCTGATCCTGGTCTCGGCCCTTCCGAGAGAAACGGCCGAGATGTGCTTCTTTACTGCAGCGGCAACACTTGAGCAGGCTCTGGAGCAGGCCAGGGCGAGGCAGGGCAGGGATGCGCGCATGCTGGTCATGCCGCATGGGAATCTGACGCGGGCTGTATCGAAATGATGTCTGATAAACTATAGTCCTCAACACAACAATCTTAGGTAAAGATAGGAAAGTTGCAGCTAAAAACAGTGCGCATAGAGTTATTAATTGCAGAATATCATTGGATTCAAGTTCAGAAAGTTGCGTTGAAGACTATATTTCCGCCCAAGAATCATGGGCGATGAGAGAATGTGGCCTGAGGAAAGGACTCGCAGTCGGCTTATGGATGGAATGGACCCCGCGATTTTCAAAACTCCCGTAGTGGTAAGGAGATTTCTGCCTGACGATCTGGAGGCAGCTTTGGAAATCGACCGAGAGGTCTTCGGCGGATATGATCCTGCCATCTTCTCGGCCTTTTATGAATACCATTCAAGCAGCACTCTTGTCGCAGAGGTTGGTGGAATTGTGGCAGGCTTCGTCCTGGGATTCAAGCATACTCCCTTCGAGGGCAGGGTCTTCTGGCTGGCAGTAAGGCCGGGTTTTCACAGTCACGGCATAGGCATGAGGCTTATGTTGGAGGTTTTGCGAACCTTCAGGCAGATGGGAGCTATCAGCGCCACCCTTGAGGTGAGAGTGAGCAATAAAAAGGCCCATTCGCTCTATTCCATGCTGGGCTTTCGTATGATCGGCATCTGTCCTGCCTACTATACAGACGGTGAGGCTGCCATCATCATGAAGCTGCGGCTATGATCTATGTATCTCACATAACCTTTGGTATTTATTGACCTGCAGTTCCATTATTCCACGCCGCGAGCAGTCAGGCGGAAATCCGTTGTTGCTCCCTCAGGAAAAGAACGATGCTTCACTATCCGGGCGCGCCGCAAACCCTCCCCTTTCTTCTCCAAAAAGATGATAGCTTTGCAAATGTGCTCAAGGCCCCTTCCGCCTATTGGCCGCAGTACTTTGTTTTCAATGTCCGTGTAGACCTGATTGGTTATTACTACGGGGATCTTATGCCTGCGAGCAATCTCCTGCAACTCGGAGAGCTGGACTGTCAAAGTTCGGCGAATAGAACGGTTATCCTCCGCCTCAAGAAGTACGCGGTAAAGGGATGTTGCCGAGTCTAGAATTACCAGGCCTAAATCCCGGCCAGCGATCTTAGAGGCCTCACGAATGGCTATTGCCTGCTGCTCCAGGCTCATGGGCTCAAAGATCATGATCTTCGCGGCCATCTCTTCTGCGCCGGGGCCGGCGATCTGTTTGAACCTCTCCGCTGAAAAGCCCTCAGTATCTATGAATATGACGCGCAGGCTGCGAGCCACGGCCTGCACCACCAGCTGCATGGCAATGTTGCTTTTTCCTGTACCCGACTCACCGTAAAGCTGGGTTATTATGCCAGATTCAAATCCCCCGCCTAATAGAAGATCCAGACTCGAGCATCCGGAAGGCAAACGGTCAAGCATTTTTGTGATTCACCTATCGTATATGCGCACAGCTATCGATCCTATCCATAAGCCGGTCCATGGCCTCTCGCTCCCTGGGACCGCCACAACGGTTGATGATCTTTTGCATCTTCATCAGCTCCTCGAAATAGGAATCGGCACGAAGAGCCAGATACCTGGTGGCGGCAACAGCCGCCTCGATTACGAGGTTTGCACCCCGATTGCAGGCGCGAAAGTCTTTTCGCAAAACCTCGCCCTTGACCAGCTCCACCTTAGCGATAATGATATCCGTGGCAAATGTCTCGCATTTAAAGAGCCCCCAGGCTTCAGCCTCTTTTAGCACTGGCAATTCTTCTCGGCGCATGAAATATTCCGCTTCAAGGTCTTCTATTGCCGTCTCCGCGAAGAGCCAGGCGTCATGGCTGATATTGGCAACAAACCATCCCTTGGTCAGGACGTTTTCATAGGTATGAGTTCCCAAGAAAAGCCGCACATAAAGGCTCTCTCCATCTCGGATGATACCCAGAGGTGCGGCATTGATTATGCCCGATCTCTCAGTAGTTGCGATTACCTCGTTTATGCCGTCTAATATTCCAAGCTCATCTAAAGCGTCATTTCCATAAAACATTATTAAAACCTCAAACCCCTCAGAAGGGAGATAAATAAAGATGCTGCAATCAGGTCTGCTGTGGACCCGGGATTGATATCCTGCGCCAGGAGATCGCAGTCCAGCTCGTGAGCCTTTCCGAGGGTGTCATCTAGGAGCGCTTCGCCAGCCTGCCGCGAGACCTGATGAGCCAACTCCACTCCAAATTTGGCGCAAATCAGGCTGTCAGGCGCCTCGGCCAGAGCCTCCAGAAAGGTCCTGACCACGCCGTCGTTTTGGCCCCATCTTTCGATTTGCTCTGCCATTCTATCTGCGAGCAGAAATGAGCGCTCATAATTGGTGGACCATTCGCGAGCAACAATGTCATGCTTCGAGGAGAGCCTCATCAGACCCTGCAGAGTCTTGCCGCTGCCCTGAAGGGCACTTTGCCAGTTCGTATCATTCAAACTGAAATTGTCCACTTCGACGACTCTGGCTTTGGCCTTCTCGAAGGCGCTGTAAAAGTCTATGGCGTCGATTACAGTGGTCTTTTCCAGAACATCTCTCAGCTCTGCCTGCAATTCGCCAGGCCTTCCGGCAGCCATAGCTATGGGAATCATGAGAACCAGCGAGCCAAAGTGAGTATTGCTGCGTAGGCTCCAGGTCTGCCAGGCCAGGACCCCCTCCAAAATAAGCGAACCTGCGCTTCCTTTGCCGTTGGCAGCTTTGCGAAAGACAGGATAAGCGGAGACGGCGCTGGTAAGGAAGTGATGAAAGCATATATCGGAAAAATCGTGGCAACGATCCACATTGCCAGGCTTGGGACTGGAGGAAAGCTCATAGAGCATAGCCAGAACTGCGCACTGGGCCACGCGGTCGGGATTCATGGCTTACCAGGTGTATTTAGGAAAGAAGCTCTTTTGCCAGCTTCTTTTTCAGCCCCATATACTCCTTTGCCGAAAGCCCTATTTTGGCCAATGCTGCATCTCGCAGATGGCATAGCTTGCTTATTTTGCAGCACCATACCAGGTTTCCAAAACAAGTGCCTTCGCCCTTCTCCAGTGGGGTGCCCTTGGCAAAGGAGAGCTTCTTTTGCACAAACTCCTCTGGTGTCATGCCTACCTTTTTGAGAGCGCCGAGAACCGGGCAGTGCTTGACTGGAGGACAGCAGAATGCCAGGCCGCGCGGGTCTCCGCCCGCACAGATATGCTTGGGTGCATTGTACCAACCGCTCAAAGAGTCATACTCCTGCATGGCCCAGGTGAGCCACTCTGCAAACTCGGGGTCCACTCCGCGCAAAGATACAACGTCCGCACCCATAGTCATCAGATTCATGACATCTTCAAACTCACCGATGTCGGCCAGGGCCATAATTATAGGACCTCTGCTGTATTTTGCCTTCTTGACCATTTTTGGTCCGGCTCCGTTCAGGCCGCGCAGGTCGAGATGAATTATGTCCAGCTCGCTCTCATTGAGCTTTTCCAAAAGGGCATTGGATAAGTCTTCTGGCCTTATCCTCAGGGAGAGAGTGACGCCGCAGCGTTTTAGGCGTGGAATGAGCTCCAAAAGGCGGATCGGTTCTGGAATCTTGGAAAGCCGGAGGTCAAGTAGGCAGAGATTTTGGCTCGCGAGCTGGGCTGCCTCCACGAGAGGCTCATCATGAGAACAGGTAGCGGATAGTCCAAAGGCACCTGTCCCATTCGCTCTGATTTTTTCTAAACTGGCCTGCATCTCATCGAGAGGAACCTCATCTAGATCGAAGCCATCCAGCAAGCGCAGGCCTGCTGAATTGCTAAAATCGGGCTGGTTATGTGAAGAAATAATGGCGATGGGATTATTGATATGCAGATATCCTACTTCAAGCATCGGAGCACAACGTGCTCCCTGAAGATATCAGTCTTTCGCTGCGGCGTCGCGTAAACTTATATAGTAAAATATATAGTAAAATATCAAGTTACTGTCATGATCTATATTGATAATAAAGATTGGCCAGAATATAATGCCAAACTCGTTCGAAGATGTGAATTCTATCTCGATTTGAATTGTGTGAAGAATTGGGGGCGCGAGTTGAAATGAATACGTGGAAAAGATGTGCCCCTTATAAATATCCAAAAACATTTATGACATTTACAGCAATAATATGTTCTTTTTTTCGAATGCCATATCGTCAGCTCGAAGACTTCATTGGGCGAATTTCCGCCTGTGAATCAGGATTATTGGCCACGGATCATACTACACTTCATAAGCATATCTCTAAGCAGGATCTTGGGATAGATATACCAGAGAACGATGCAATCACTGCAGTTGATTCGACTGGGATAAAGGTAGCAAATCGAGGGGGCTGGATGCACGAGAAACATGGAACGCAACGAAGAGGATGGATTAGAGTTCATGTGGCGAATGATGTTGAATCAAAGAGATTGCTCTCTCTTGAAGTTCAGAATAAAACACCTTGGATAGCGAGGAATTACGCCCTTTGTTGAAAGACGTCAATTTTGAGGATGCGTTGGCGAATGGCGCATATGACATAAATGACGCATTTGAATTTACGAAATCGAACGGTGCAGATTGTCTTGGCATTAAGATAAGAGGGAACGCAGTTGTAGGCAAAAAAGAATTCGCCAGGTCAACGGCTGTTCTGGAATACAAAATGGGATACAAAGGTTGGAGGCAAATGCATCAGTATGGAAAACGATGGGCAGTTGAAGGGCCCGTCTCATCGATCAAGCGTATCTTTGGTGAGACTGTTAGGGCAGCTTCACCAGAGGGAACGATTTCAGAGGTTAAAAGAGCATTCATTTTGTATAATTTTGTATAATTTGTATAATATACCTATTAGCATATAGACAATTATGTTAAACCAAATAATGGATTTAAGCTCGCACAAATAATACTATAATAATTATGCGGCACAACAGTTATTGGAGGAATGCTTGTTCTCGTCGCATTGTTTATGATGATCTTTGCAGGGAAGAGTGTCTTTACCACGGGGGTATTTCTTCTGGCATTCACGGTTTTCCTTTTCATAATTCCAATGGTTGCACCAGTAGTCACGCTGAGAAATGCTCTAGGATCTTCAAGAGAAGCATATATCGCGGAGAATGGGATTGTTTATGAAGGGGCAGTTTATCCATTTCAATCCTTCCTAATGAAGATGGACGGAGCCGCGTTCAATAAAAGAACCGGGAAAAAGCCAGCCGAACTTATATTTTTCTTCACCCAGTTTATCGGGCTCAATATTATCTCCTCATTCGACATTGAGGCCCTTGTGCCTGGAGATGAAGTAGAGGCGGACAGCAAAATCGCTTATATGCGACTAAGCAGTGCCAATCGCGAGGAGAATGCTACACCCGAATCCACCATCCAGATCTTCCTCAAGGTCTTTTCCGAAGGCCGGCCCCGGCGGCTGTAGCGGTCGTAGAGGTCATGACCGCAGGCCAGCTGGTCACCGTTGACCTGGATGCCTCCACTCGCGAGGCTGATGCAAGAGCACAATATCAGAAGATTGTCGATGATGAAGGACGGCGCTCTCGTAGGGATCGTCACCAGCAAAGATTTGCTGGCGTGCGTAGCACGATGCTGCTTGGAAAAAAGAATTCGATACTTTTGCTGGGCGGTAAACGCAGAATTTAAATAGCCCAAAGGTTAAGCCTCTGGGGTAAGTCGAGGTTGCCTAGCCTGGTAAGGCGCAGGTTTGCTAAACCTGTTCTCCCCCGGAGATCGTGGGTTCGAATCCCACCCTCGGCGCTTTCTTATGAATAATATAATAATTTTTTTTATTACCACAAATCGGTATCATGGGCATTATTCGCATGATTGGCGAGCAATACCCATGCCCACTGTGATCATAAACTTCTGCAGTCACATATACTAGTGCTCTGGAACAAAGGTTTTAAATTTTATTACATACACTACAATAAAAATTGTGTCAAGGAAAAAAATTATACTCGGTTAGCCTTAAGGAAGAAGATCGAGAGGAACTAACCCAATATCTTCGTCGAGGAAAGGCTTCTGCAAGAAATCTGACTCTGGCCAGGATATTGCTTCTGGCAGATGAAGGACGGCCTGATAAAGAGATAACCGAAACATTAAGGGTTAGCAAGTTCACAGTCAATCGGATAAGGAAGAGGTACTGCGAAGGTAATCTGGATTTTGCATTGCATGAAAAAGCCCGCAGTGGTACTCCTCCAAAGTTGGACGGAAAGATGGAAGCGCAATTAACCCTTCTTGCCTGTTCTTAGCCGCCAGATGGGAAGACCAAAATGGCGCTTGCTGCATCTTTTTGACTTTTGAGCTTCGCGCAGACAAGCGGATCGTCTGTGTTAAGGAACGCCGGACGAAAGTCGATTATGCAGATTTTATGAAGATGCTTGTTCACCATTATCCAGATGCAGAGACAGTCCCTTTGGTTTAGAATAACCTAAACACACACATTTGGTTCATTTTATGAAGCCTTATCCGCCGAGGAGGCTTTCGAGCTTGCAAAGAGGTTCGAGTTCTACTATACACCCAAGAAAGGAAGTTGGCATAATATGGCTGAGATCGAACTCTCAGCACTTTCAAAGCAATGCTTGGATCGCAGGATTGAATGTATGAAGAAGCTAGACGATGCGGTTAATGCATGGGAGTATGAGAGGAATCCAATCGGTGCAACAGTAAGATGGCGATTCAATAAAGACAATGCCAGAGTTAAATTCCAACGGCATTATCTCAATCTACAAAATTAATGTTCCGATGCACTAGGCTGAGTGGCACTTTGTACGTCCTTTGTGGATAATGAAGAAAGCAAGCGGATGAAGGCGGTTGCACTATGGGTTGCGGTCACTCTTGGACACGGAGATCAGGCGCTCTACACCGCCAATCTCCTCAATGAATTCTGCCACTGCTGCCGGCACCAGGCCCGACCAGTCACCATTCTCACTCATCAGCTTCCTGATGGCCGTCCCGGAGTACAGATCTCTCTGATACATAGGCGGCGTTCTTATCTGAATGCCAGCCTCGGAGATGAGCCGGACCACCAGAGGATTGTTGGAATAGACCGCATCAAAGCGAGGAACCATGGATTGCAGGTGAAAGACCCATACCGAGTTTCGTTTGATATCCTGCAAGGGTGTGACGACGCAGCACTCTTTCAGATTGCTTTCGCTTAAAGCGGCATAGATCATCTCCATCCTCTCGCCGCCGGTGAAGGGATTCTCTGGTGTGTGGCTCTCCTGGGCGCTACCGATTACGATTATTATCTCCTCTACCTCTTCTGCGATCTTCTCCAAGACCGCATGATGCCCCAGGTGATAAGGCTGGAAGCGCCCAATGTAGAGAGCACGCATGATTTCCGGATACATCTTTTCCATTACTTGCCGATGACCTGCTTTCCAATTATCTTTATGGCGTTCTCCTTATTAGGTCCTATAGGCGAGCCCACCACGATCTGGGTGACGCCGGTCTTGAAAAGCTCATCCACCCGTGCCCGGCAGTCCATGGGCGCACCGGAAACGGAGAATGCCTCAGTCATCTTTGTCGTCACAGCCTCCATGGCGGCTTTGAAGTCGTATTTGGCAATGGCCTCGGATATCGTCTTCGCTTCGTCTCTGCCAATTCCGTGCCTCTCTAAAATGTTCTCAGGCGAGCCGGCCACAATAAAGGCCACCACGATCTTGGAGGCATTGACGGCCTTGACCGGGTCTTTGTCGGCGCTGAAGCTGGCATAGGCGCAGACCTGCACATCCTCCGGCTTTCGGCCCGCCTTTTCCGCTCCCTGCCTGATCATGGGCACGGCGAACTTGAAGTCCTCGGGATGAGAGGCATTGATGAGCACGCCATCCGCTATGGCTCCGGCCAACTCCAGCATCTTTGGCCCTTGGGCGCCGATGTAAATGGGGATTTTGCTGGTGACGAAGGCCATCTGCGCACCTTTAAAGCCGGCCTGGTTTACCTGCCCGTGGGCCAGGAAAGCGCGGATGGCCTGGACCGATTCCTTGACACGAGTAAGAGGCTTGTCCCAGTCGATGCCCATCTTCTCGAAGGTGGCTTTGTCCCCTGGGCCGATGCCCAGGATGGCCCGACCACCAGATAGCTCGTTTATGGAGGCGATGGACGAGGCGATGATGGCCGCATTCCTGGTATAGGGATTGGTGACGCCCGTTCCCAACTGGATCTTATTGGTCATCATCGACAGCACGGCTAAGGTAGTCCAGACATCTCGATTATTGTAATGATCTGTTATCCATATATTCTGAAATCCAGCGTCTTCTGCCAGCTTTGCCATATAGCCGATCTTCAAGACCGATTCATCGGGCACAAACTCAATTCCGAACAACTCAAATCTCCTCCAACTCAATGCGGTCCCTGGCCTTGAGGCAGAACACCTCGGCCGCATTTCCCTCATTGACCGCAATTTCTGCAAAGCCATGGCTTCCTAAGGTTATAAGCGGTTCGATCCTGCGCGCCTGGGCATAGGTCCGAACTCGCTTCAGCTTAACTCCTTTCAGGTTCACCGGGAAGGCAGGCAGCTTTCGCATATTTAAGATGAGGTTGCCGAAGCGGTCCACATAGATGATCGTGGCCTCAATTCCCCGGTCCGTCTTCGTTGCCTCGCCGAAATTTAGGTCTTTGGGCCTCACCCTGGGTCCCATACCAGAAGGATTCTCGCCCGAGGCCAGCAGGGCTGCGACCGGAGCGAAAACGTCCCGGCCGTGGAAAGTATTTGAGACGGGACCCCGCCCCAGGATCTCAAAAGGTATGGCGATCTTGTAGGCTTGGGGGGGATTGCCCGGCGTACCAAGACTTTTCGCCGCCGGCAGGAGAAGGCCGTTGTCCGGTCCCACAAAGATCTGCCCCCCACTCTCCATCACCAGGCCAAGCCTTCCTGTGCCCACGCCGGGATCGACAACAGCAATGTGAATGGTGCCTGGGGGGAAGTAGCGGGCAGTGGAGAGCAGGGCAAAGGCACCGGCGCGCACGTCCTGGTGCGAGATGTCGTGGGCGATGTCCACGGAGGTTATGTCCCCGACTTTATCCGCAAGCCTAGTAAGGATCACGCCCTTCATCTGAGCGGGATAAAAAGAACCAAAATCGGTGAGCAACGTTATGATCTTCAATTACTTTGCTCCCCCGCATAAATCGTCAGATGAGCTGCCATAAAAACCATCCGCGTTGCGTTTTTCATGCGGAGAGCACATGGATATCTGCCTGCCTGGAAAACACAAGCTCTTCGTTGCCCTGAAAAACCGAGATGGTCCCTCTGATCTTTACCCGATCGCCGGCTCGAATTCCCTTTGCGCCCGCCCTGGAAGGAATAAAAATAGGAAGCGGTGTCGAATCCAGTTTGATGAGCAGATTGCCGCCGCTCTCGGTAGGCTTTATCTTCAAAGCCAGTCCTTCCGTAGAAAGGCTGGCGTCCTTTTGGAAAATAGAACCAGAAGAACTCTCCTGCTCACCCTCTTCGGAGCCAAATGCCCAAAAAGCCACAGCCAAAGATACCAGGGCCATGAAGAGCAGCACTACCGCTATCTTCTCCTTCTTTCGCATCATCATGATATCTCATCCTGCTGCAAAAGCTCCAGCTATGCGTACCAATCCTGCGCGATTATGTTAAAAAAAGTTTTTATATTAAGTTATTTCTTGGCTTCCGGTTTGACACCATAGTACTGCTGCCAGCCCTTCTCCAAGTACTCCAGACAGATGTCGCATACGCCCTTGTATGCGCCCTCGGGGTAGGTGAGATTGTGTACGGGGGCCTTTATGGGAAAGAGCAGTGGTCGTGCACGGGTACATAGTTCGCAATCAGCCATTTTGATTCATCTCCTACAGAAAGAGAGATGTAGGTTCTTATTGTTTAAGTTTTCTGTAGGTTGTGTGGTTGTAAAGTCCTCAATTTTTCGAATTACACAGTTGGGCTGTTGGGCATTCTGCAAATTACCGTATAAAAGAAGATTTTGATTAACCTCAAATTAATGGTTCCCATAAAGGACTTTGTCCATAATTCTGATACATACGATCTGATTAGGCCTTAAAGCGTCCTCTTTCCCCAAATTCGCCCGATATTTTTCGATTTTTTAAGACACCTACTGCTATGCCTGAATTTTACTTTTGGCAGAAGTCAAATGATAGAGATTGAAAACGATACCTGTGAGTATCATCTTTACTCGAACTCTACCGATAGTAGTAACCGCAACGTGTCCTGCCTTGCAGATTCTCTTCGTGAACGTGAAATACCGTTCAACAGGAGATCTTTTGCTAGAAATTCTCTTGTTGCGCATCTCATCCTCATAACTTAGGGGATGGCCCCTTGTGGCTTTTCTCATGGCAGCATCGTACCCTTTTGTCTTCGCATCGAAATAATCCCTTATCAGCATAGCGAGCTTCGCCTTCATTAGCCAAATCCATCTGGCTATCGTGGACTTTAGCAGTTGTAACCTTGATTCTGCGAATCAGGCCAAAATCCTCATCTATGGCGCCATGAAGCTTGTATCCAAAATAGGATTTTGTTCCCTTCTTCGCCCAGGTCCCATCCTTGCACCGCCGAGTCTTGGCTTCCTCTCCGTGAGACCTATCTTTCCCGACATGACCTGGATCTGAAGTTATGAAAGATGCATCCTGCATTATTCCCGTCTTCACTTTGAGTTTCATGGCATCAAGCAGCTCATCTGAAAGGCTGTAAAGCTGCTGAATGAATAAACACTTAAACATCACGATAACATCGATATTAGAGTGTCCACCGCGTTCAGTATTATTGCAGAACAATATGTCTAGTTTCGATCTGAAATCTTCTCTGTCTATTCTATTCCCGATCTCTACCAATCTGTCTCCCAATTCTTTGATTCGTTCATACTCATGACGAATAGCAAAGTCAGTCAGGGTCCTCATGATAAAATATATTGTGTAAATAATATTTATAGATTATGATTTAATGAGGTTTTTCGGAATACTCTTCGGCCAACACAGCAAGATAGTGGAAACATTTATATCGTGGGATAGCTGCTGCATCGAGCTTCAGATACAGTCAACCGTCGCCCTAAAAGAATCTGTGCAGGATTTTCATATCATTTAGCAGGACGCCGGTTGGCATGAGGTTGCGAACCTTGAGAGAGAACAATATTCATACAAGTACCCGTTGCAGCTCGGGAATTTCTTCTTTAGCCATTGCCAGGACGCCGATCCCATCTTGGACTTTGACCGGCAATAGAGTGATTGGAGATCAAATGCTACAGCGGATCGATTCCGTTTGGGCTAAATCCACCGCTCCTCTTTAAGATCCGAAATTAGACTTATAATCCCGGATGGGATTGCAAACGAAACTACCAATCGTCTTTGATATAATCGACACTATGCTCAAGATCATGGGGCTACTACTCTTAGTGCCTGGATTTGTCTCCGCCTATTATCACGAAACCAGCGGAGTTGTCGCCTTTGCCTTGACTTCTTTGATTTCCATATGCTTCGGCATCATTCGCAGTCGCATGGTAAGAAAAGAAGAGGTGGGAAACAAAGAAGCCTTTGCCACGGTCTCATTAAGTCGGCTTGCTGCCACATTCTCCGGCTCTTTGCCCTTTGTATTTAAGGGGTTAAGCCTGGTCGACGCCCTCTTCGAATCAATATCAGGCTTCTCGGCAACCGGAGCTACAATTCTCGCCGAAGCAAACGCCTAAGAGTACTACATTGCAAAATTGCAAATTTCACGCGGGCAGATAATAGCATCTGTATCTCCCTTATGAGCAACCTGGACAATGCACTGTCCTGCGTTGGGATACGAGATCGCCTTCTCGGCCATGAATAACAATACTTTGTTCGGCCTACCCTTCTGACGCTCCTTCCAACAGCTCATCGGAAGCCTGGGCATAATTCTCATGGTGATTGCCATATTTCCCCAACTACGCGTGGCCGGCCTCCAGTTTTACCGAGCCGAAACGATGGATCCGAGCAAGTATACCATCACGCCGCATGCTACGGCCACTGCCAGAATTTTCTGAAAGGTGTATCTGCACTTCAATGGCCTGGAAATAATACTACTTTACGCCGCAAGCATGCCTTTTTACGATGCAGTCTGCACGGCTTTTTCCACCTTGGCCACAGGCGATTTCTCTCCTCAGGCATCCAAGTCTCGTAGCTTACAATAGTCCGCTCAGAAATGCCATAGTGTCGATTTTCATCATCATGGACATGTCCGACTTCACGCAGCACTACAAAGCTCTCACTTCGGACCGGTTGGCCTGGTTCAAAGATGAAGAGTTTCGATTCATGCTCATTATCCTAGTTATTGCCACATCGGTTCTGCTGCTGGCAGGTAGAATACAGTGAGATCTGACAACCAAATTCAGATTCAAGTCATTCCAGGTAAGATCCTTCATGGGAACCTACGGCTTCTTCAATTCCCCGGATTATGATAAATGGTCCACAGCGGCAAAGCTGGCTTTGATTATGGTCATACTAGTCGAAGGCTGCATCGGCTCGACCGCAGGAGGCATAAAGGGGGACAGGCTCCTAGTAGACCGCAAGTACGCCTACAATGAGCTATTTCATATGCGTCATCCCCATACACTCATGTCCGTCCGACTGGGAGAGACAAGGGTACCGGAGAGCATCCTGTGGCCCATGCTCTCCTACTCGTTCTTCTACACGACAGTATGGCTGACGCTGTATTTGGGATTGGCCATGGTATCGGCAGGAGATCCACGAGCTGACCTGCAGGTCGTGGCAAAAGGTAGCGCTTCCTGCATGGGCGACGTGGGCCCAGGCTTTGGCATCATAACCTTCGACTGGTCACAAATGGGAGCTGCCGGCAAGATGGTCGGCTTTTTCGCCATGCACATCTGTCGATTGGATTTGATGCCCGTATTTATATTGTTTATACCTAAATTACGGAGGAGATGATATGCGGATCCTTATCACCGGGGCAGGCGAGGTGGGCTATCTCATCGCCAGTGAGCTTTATGCTGATCATGATGTTACCGTCATAGACAAGGAACCTGCGGCCTGTGCCCGTCTGCAGGATATGGACGTGAAGGTTTTGCAGGGCAACTCTGCCAATGCCCGTCTTCTTTTGGAGGCGGATATCAAGAAAACGGATATAGTAGTGGCCGTCACAGGCAATGACGAGGTGAACGTAATCACCTGCATCATAGCCAGTCACCTCGGCGTGCGCCAGACCATTGCCAGAGTCAGCAATCCTGAGTATATAGATCAGCCCGTTCAAGATCGAAAAGAGATAGGCATAAGCTATATGATCTGTCCGGAGCTGGCCATGGCCGAGGATATGGCGAGGGCCCTCTACTTCTCATCCATGCTCATGAACAGGAATCTTGCCAAAGGATTGGTTGAGCTGATAGAGTTCAAGGCGACGGAAGAGATGAACATCCTGGGCCCCATTGAGAATGTCAGCCTGCCCAATAGCTGCAATATAGTGGCCATAAACCGGGCAGGCGAAATATTCATACCGAAGACAGGGGATGTTGTCCAGTTCAATGATCACCTCATGCTGCTTTGCGACTCCAAAAGCCTCCCCAGCTTAAGGCAGATGCTGCACGAGTCTCAAAGCTCTCCGAAGGTTATGATCGTAGGCGGCGGAATGGTTGGTTTCTATCTCGCCCGTAGGCTGGAGAAGATGGGAGTGGACGTCAAGCTGATCGAGCAGAATGCTGATCGCTGTAGCGATATGGCAGATAAGCTCTCTGATACCATGATCCTGAATGGGGATGGCTCAGACCTGGCACTTCTCCGCGAGGAAGAGGCAGGCAAGATGGATGTGGTCTTTGCTGTGACTGGCCAGGACGATAAGAATTTGCTCTGCTCTCTGCTGGTAAAACAGCTCGGCGCCAAGAAGATTCTATCCAGAGTCAATAGGAGCGTCTATATCAAGCTCTTTGAGATGGTGGGCGTGGATAGAGCAGTAAGCCCAGGACAGGTGACAGCCGACGCTGTGCTGCAGAGGGTAATTGGAGGTGAAGAGGTCATCACCCTGAGCGACGAGAGGATGGAGCTGGTGGATTTCATCGCCCGTCCCGGAGCCAAGATCATAGGCAAGATCATCTCCAAGGAGCTGCCTAAAGACTCGCTGGCGGGTCTGGTCATAAGAAACGGAATCCCCCTGGTGCCGGCAAAAGACTTCAAGGCTGCAGTGGAAGACCGTATATTTGTGATGTCCATGCCGGATGTTGTCTCCAAGGTGAAAAAACTCTTCGTCTCCTGATGCACATCTTTTTTATAGCAAAACAGAAGGATGACCTGACCTAATGGAGGATGCTCTCCATCCGCGGAGCGGCATTGTTCGATGAAGATCAGAGTATTTCTGAGGCTGTTTGCGTCGCTTCTGAAGATTTTGGCGGTTTTGCTGCTGGTCCCAGGAGCAATGGCTGCATATTATGCTGAAACGGGAGGAGTTATCGCCTTTGCCGTGACATCTCTTCTTACTCTCGCCACAGGCATAATTTTAGGAAGGCTCTCCCAGAAGGAGGAGCCGGGCCTCAAAGAGGGCTTTGCCCTTGTCTCTTTGGGGTGGCTTGGAGCCGCCTTCTTCGGGGCTCTGCCTTACTTCTTCCTGGGAACTAGCCTCATCGACGGCCTCTTCGAGTCCATGTCCGCCTTTACAACTACCGGCTCGTCCATACTCACAGAGTCAAATGCCCAAGGATACTGGATTGTCAACTCAACTCTGGCCAACGGCAGCCTGGCGCATCACCTGGAGCTTGTCATAAGGGGCCTGACGACAAACAGCACATGGCTGCAGGTCAGCAGCAACGCAGATGAAACCTATATGGGACTGCTCTTCTGGAGGTCCTTTGCCCAGTGGCTAGGTGGAATGGGGATAATACTGCTCTTCATAGCAATACTGCCGCGTCTGGGCGTAGCTGGACGCCAGCTCTACCGCGCAGAGGTACCAGGCCCGGACAAGGATGCCCTGACGCCGCGCATTAAGCAGACTGCTCGCGTGCTCTGGGTGGTTTACATCCTCATGACCGTAGCTGAGATCGGGCTACTCTTTTTGGCGGGAATGCCACTCTTCGACTCGCTCTGCAATACCTTTGCCTCCATGGCCACGGGCGGCTTCTCTCCCAGGCCCTCAGCATAGCTGCGTATAAAAGCGGGATTATCGACGGCATCGTAACACTGTTCATGTTTTTAGCGGGAGCCAACTTCGCCCTGCATTACAAAATGATAAACTCCGATCGAACGGCCCTATTCAAGGACGCAGAGTTCCGGTTTTATAGTCTGATTGTAGTGGCGGCAACTACCATTGTCATTTTTCGGGGCGGCCTGGAGGGGGACATCATCCGCAAGATACAATTGGCAGGCTTCCAGGTAGTCTCTATCATGACCACCACCGGATTTACCACGACAGACTTCGACCAGTGGACGGCAGCTGCCAAGTTCACTCTGATGCTGCTCATGCTAATAGGCGCCTGTGCCGGCTCCACGGGCGGAGCCATAAAGGTTGTAAGAATACTATTAGTTTTAAAGAGCGCCTACCGCGAGCTGCTTCATTCCCTGCACCCCAAGGCAGTCATTCCTCTGAAGCTGGGAGGCCTTTCCGTCAAGGACGAGGTTCTGCGGCCCAGCAACATCTTCGTGGCCACGTACATCATCATCTTTGCCGTAGCCTCGTTGCTCTTGGCCACCATCTCCTACGACGATCCGCAGATGAATATCGAGTCCATCCTTTCCGCGGTGGCGACAACATTGGGCAATGCCGGGCCGGGCTTCGGCAGTGTGGGGCCGATGTTGAGCTTTGCCGAGATCCATCCTGCCGGCAAGATGCTGCTCTTCTTTTGCATGTGGATCGGTCGGCTGGAAGTCGTGACAGCGCTGGTCTTGCTGGTGCCGGAGTTCTGGAAAAAATAGCTCTTGCCAATCTCCGAAAATATATTCTGCCAGTCATTCATATAAATCATGCCAATCAAGATTACCACTCTAAGCGATAACGCAGCTGCCATGGCGCCAGGGCTTTTAGCCGAACACGACTTTTCCGTTTATTTAGAAACAGAAGACACAAGACTTCTTTTTGATACGGGCCAGTCCATATCTGTAGCCAATAACGCCAAGCTCTTAGGGATCGATCCGGCGGCTGCGCCAATAGCTTTGGGCCACGGACATTGTGATCATACGGGCGGGCTGGAATGCATTCTGGAAAAAACGGGGCCGAGAACGGTATTATGTCATCCGGATGTATTCTCTACCAAATACGTAGAGATGCATGGCATGATAAGGCCCATAGGAATTCCAGAGAGCCGGAAAAATCTGGAGTGCCTCGGTGCCGATTTTAATATCTCAAAGCAGGCGCGTCAGATCGGAGAACGCACCTGGCTCACAGGAGAGATTTCTAGGATCACGGACTATGAGAAGCTGGAAAATTACCTACTGATCATGGACCCGATAAAAGGGTCGATCCGCTCCCGAGACGAACAGGCACTCGTTTTGGAAACGAAGAAAGGACTGCCTATCATCCTGGAATGCGCCCATGCCGGCCTCATAAATACCATTGAACACGCCGAGAATATCACAGGCAAGAAAGAAATTGCAGGTATCGTTGGCGAAACTCACCTGGGATTTCCAAGAGGTGACAAATCCGCAGGAAAGGTTAGGCTCACCAAGACCATTCGAGCCCTAAAAGAATATGATATTCGTCTGCTCGCAGTGTCGCATTGCACTGGGCAGGAAGCGGCAGCGATGTTTTTTAGGAAGTATGGCGACAACTTCGGCTTCAACAACACTGGAACGGTCCTAGAGCTTTAGCTCAAGATGATTGTGCCCGGGCCGCAGGCCCGAAATCACCGCCGCCAGGAGTGTGATTGCGAAGGAGGCAAAGAAGGCCTCGTGCATGCCCGTCTCGAATGCCGCCAGGGGTGCGCCGCGCATTCCTCCCCCGTAGATGAAAACGCGGAACATGACGTCCTCAGGAATGCGACTTATCACCAGGGGAAAAACAATGGCGATGCTGAGCATCTGGCCGGTGTTCATGAGCATGGAGTTGATGCCCGCTGCCATGCCCCTTTTTTCCGGAGGCACTGAGGACATGATGGCGTTGGTGTTGGGCGAAGCAAAAAGGCCCGATCCGCCGCCCATGAGCGCCTGGTAGAGGGCCAGCAACCAGTAAGGCGTGCTGCTCACGACAGTGCTCAGGCCCAGCAGACCGAGGCTGGAGATGAGCAGCCCGGTGGTGGCCAATCCTCGGGAGCCGTATTTGTCTGAAAGGTAGCCTGATACAGGCCCCACGAACATGAACGCGGTTCCGAATGGAGCCATCATGATTCCGGCCCAAAGGGGATCGAGGCCGTAAGGCCCCTGCAGGAAAAAGATCAGGACGAAGAGCACAGCGCCGCGGGCGAGGCCGTTGATGGCATTAGCGGCACTGGCACAGGCAAAGAGCTTGTCTTGAAATAACTGAAAATCCATCATGGGTTGCGTAGCTTGCCTTTCCCATATGAAGAAGGCAGCCAGGCTGAAGAGGGCAACGCCAAAAAGAGCATAGACATAGGCTTGGTCGATGAGCGGAAAGGCCCCCAGAGAAGCGGCCAACAGCAGTAAACCAAGACCAAATGTGAAGGTGAGGCTGCCCGGCCAGTCGAAGCGCTGCATAGTGGGCAGAGAAACAGGCTCACGAAGCCGTAAAATGCCCCAGACGGTTCCAGCAACGCCCAGAGGCACATTGATCAGGAAGACCATTCGCCAGTCAATGGCCGTGAGAATGCCTCCAATGACCGGCCCCATGAGATAGCCAGCGGAAAAGGCGATGGTGTTCACTCCCAGGCCGAGGCCCACCCGCCCTTTGCGAAAGGCATCTGTGACGATGGCTGCGCTGTTGGTGAAGAGCAGGGCACCGCCCAATCCCTGGATCATACGGTATAACACTAGGTCCCAGCCCTGAAACTGAGGCTGAGAGAGGCCGCAAAAGAGAGAGCCCAACGTGAAGACTGCAAAGCCGCCGTTGTAGAGGTTCTTTCGGCCAAACATGTCTGCCAGACGCCCCACAACGGGTACCGAGGCAGTGGCGATGAGCATGAAGCCGAGAATCACCCATTTGATTGTCATGTATCCGGCATGAAGCTGGGTCATGATATCCGGCAGGGCGATGAGCAGGGCTGAGCCCTGAATGGAGGCAAGCAGGGCGCCTACGGTGGTAACGGAGAGAGCGACCCACTCGTAGCCACGCCAGTTTTCTTCTTCAGTGGACATAACAGCTGAGGATAAAGCCTGGACCAATTTGTATTTAACGCTAAGACAAGATAATTTGACCCTATGAAAGTTCTCCTCTTCTATCCCAATGCCAGGCTTGAGCATGGTAGGGCCCATGCCCAGCTTTGCAGATGTCCATCCTGCCGACATGATGCTGCTCTTTTTTTGCATGTGGATCGACTGGGTGGAGGTAGTGACGGCTCTGGTCTTGCTGGCGCTGGAGTTCTGGAAAAAGCGATTTTCTGACAACTGCTGCCTATGCTTTAAAACATAATAAAAGACGGAGGATAAGAGAGCCAGCATAAGAATGCCGGCTCTTTATCATCGAGCAGATAATGGAGAGGTTCACCATCAACTGGTGTAGACCCATGGCGTTGGGTTGACAAATAGTCTCTAGCTATAAAATGCTTTTGGATATGTGAAAAAGCAGGACCAATTTCGGTAACAAGGACATGCTTTTTTTAAAAAATGGGTAAAAGCTATGACCGATTTGTATTTAACGGCATAGACAAAACATACTAGTTATGAAAATCCTCCTATTCGACCCCAGCGCCGGAGCCTCCGGAGACATGATCATGGCCTCTCTCCTGGACCTTGGAGCAGACCCTGATGCAGTCCGCAGGGCAGTCGAGTCCGTCGGATGCGTGCTGGAGGTCTCCCCCCCAGGAGAAAAGCCACATCATGGCCTGCCGGGCATGCGTGATCTCGGACCGGAGATACCGATCCCTAGACGAGGCCAAATCCATTCTGCAAGGCTCCAGCCTGGAGGGCAAAGCCCTGAAAAATGCGCTTTCTGCCCTGGACACATTGGCCGCAGCTGAGAGCCGGGTGCATGGCGTGGCAGCGGAGCATGTCCGGTTTCATGAAATTGGCGCCCTGGATGCCCTGGCCGATATCGTTGGAGCCTGCGCTGCGCTGCGTAGCCTTTCTGCAGAGCGCGTTTTTTCCCGACCAATCTCTGTCGGTGGTGGATACGTGCAGTCGGCGCACGGCCTTCTTGCCGTACCCGGACCGGCTGCACTGGAGATATTGCGATCTCATGAAATCCCCTGGAAGGGAGGCCCGGTTGAAGAGGAGCTGCTCACGCCCACAGGTGCGGCCCTGCTGGCAACTCTCGTCGACGAATTTGTGCCTGACATCCCCATCATCAGAGCAGAGAGGGTGGGCTATGGAGCCGGCAAAAAAGAGCTGATCCTGCCCAATGTTCTGCGGGCCATAGTCGCGGACAGCGGCCCGTCCCCCAAGGCAGCGGCCCGGCAAGATCACGGCCCGCACGGCGATCGCATTGTGCAGCTGGAAACCAATGTGGATGATGTGACTGGCGAGGTGCTGGGCCATTTGATAGAGTTACTCATGCAAGCCGGGACCCTGGATGTCTCAGTTCTGCCTGCCCTGATGAAGAAAGGACGCGCTGGATTTGTGATAAGGGCCATTGCCAGGGCGGAGGAGACGGAATTGTTGGCCAGAATTATGATCCGGGAGACAGGCTCCTTGGGCGTCCGCGTTTTTCCCAGCATTCACCGCATGGTAGCGGAGCGGGAGCAAAGGCATTTGCAGGTGGAGATATGCGGCAGGATCTACTCGGCTAGGGTGAAGGTGAGCCGCATGGATGGCGAGCTTTTAGGTGTTAAGCCTGAGTATGAGGACTGCAAGAGGATAGCTGAAGAGACAAATCAGCCCCTGCGCATGGCCATTAAAAAAGTGGAAGAGGCGGGGTGGTTGGCAAGAGACCCCTAGTTCGTGCCATCCCTCATAATATATGACTTATTTTATTACTAGTCTGCCTGGCCAACTCGCCTCTTGGCGCGCTTAATTTCTTTTACTGTCTTATAATATTAATGTAGTTAGGGTTGTAGTTGACATTATATATACTTTTCGTAAATAATAATAGTAGCAGCACGCAAATGACCTGACGACTCGCAAGTTTGATTAATCTGCCCTGTAGGGGTGCTCTACTCATGCATCTTGAATCATCCATCCGGCTCTTTGATTGCGCCAAAAAGCTGATACCCGGCGGCGTATCCAGCCCCGTGCGCGCCATCTCACCCTGTCCCTTTTATACGGCTAGAGCAGATGGTCCCTATCCTATGGGATGTTGACGGAAACCGGTTCGTCGATTACTGTTTAGCATACGGACCCATGATCTTAGGCCATCGCCATCCGGCCATTGTTCGAGCTGTGGCCGACCAAATGAGTCGCGGCTGGCTTTATGGAACGCCTTCCGAACTGGAAGTTGTCGCTGCACAGAGAATTTCCAGGCTTTATCCCAGCATGGAGAAGCTCAGGTTTGTCAGCTCAGGTACTGAGGCCACAATGGCTGCCATTCGCGTGGCGCGCGGTGCTACGGGCCGAGATAAAATAATCAAGATCGAGGGTGGCTTTCACGGGGCACATGACAGCGTTCTGGTAAAAGCCGGATCCGGAGTCATGACTTTAGGCATTCCCGATTCGCGAAGGGCGTGCCTGCGGACACGGCCAAGAATACTCTTCAGGTGCCCTACAACGATCTAGAGGCCCTGGAGAGCGTGCTCAGGAAACTTCCCAGGCCAGATAGCCTGCCTGATCATGGAGCCAGTCTTGGGAACATCGGTCCGGTGCTGCCGGAGAAGGACTACCTTGAGGGCGCGCGCCGGCTTACAAAGGAGCATGATGTGCTTCTCATCTTCGACGAGGTCATAACCGGCTTTCGGTTATCTCTGGGCGGAGCGCAAGAGCACTTTGGAATGAAGCCTGATCTTACCACTTTGGGCAAGATCATAGGCGGAGGCTTTCCCGTGGGCATCTTTGGAGGCAGGCGAGATCTGTTAGAGCAGGTGGCGCCCAGCGGCGGCATATACCAGGCAGGAACATTCAACGGCAGTCCCGTCGCACTCGCCGCGGGCATGGCCACGCTGGATGTCCTGGAAAAGGAGAGAGTTCTGGAGAAGCTAAATGCCACGGGAAAGCAAATGAGAAGAGGGCTACAAGAGATTGTAGACGATCTGCGACTGGACTACAGCGTGGTGGGCATCGCCTCAATGTTCAAAATATTCTTCGGAGAGGAGCCTCATAATTATACCCAGGCCCTAAAATGCGACAAGACCGGCTATCTGGCCTTCTTCCGTCGCATGCTCGATGTCGGCATTTTCATTACCCCCAGCCAGTATGAAACGGATTTCATATCGGCAGCACATAGCCCGGAAGTCATACAAACCACCCTGGAGGCGAATAGGTCCTGCCTGAAAAGCTGATCGTAGGCAGCCGAGGCAGCCCTCTGGCACTTCGCCAGACCCGGATTGTGCAGGAGTTGCTTTTGCCACTGGGTGTAGAAACGGAGTTGATCGTAGTCAAGACCAGCGGAGATATCTTCCTGAACAAGCCTTTACACCAACTCACCGGCTTTGGCGTCTTCGTGGCTGAGATAGACGAGCGCATGCTCTCTGGGCAGATAGATTTAGCCGTGCACAGCATGAAGGATCTTCCCACAAAAAGACCGAAAGATCTGATTATCTCAGCGGTCTTAAAGCGCGACTCGCCCTATGATATTTTGCTATGCAGGAACAGCTCTGTGCATAATTTAGTGGAGCTAAAAGAGGGCGCGACAGTGGGCACGTCCAGCATGCGGCGCACGGCGCAACTGCGCCGGGCTAGGCCTGACCTGCAGATAATTAGCCTACGGGGAAATCTGCAGACGAGACTAAGAAAGCTGGATCAAGGGGACTTTGATGCCATCGTCCTGGCTGAGGCCGGTCTCGAGAGGATGGGCCTGACAAGGGATTATGTGCAATTAGATGCGGAGAGATTCGTTCCCTCCGCAAACCAGGGAACGATTATAGTCGTAGCCAAGAAGGGATCAAAAGCTGAATTCTATTCCAGATCGCTGGATGATGCCCCAACAAGGACCGAGACCCTGATCGAGCGCAAGATCCTGGAGACGGTGGGAGGAGGCTGCGTGGTGCCAATGGCTGTGCACGCTTCTGCAAAGAACGGCCAAGCACGTGTACTGGCCGAGGTCCTCTCCTTAGACGGCAAGAGGTTTGTGCGATTGGATGAAAATATCTCTTTGCAAAAAGGTGATCCCTTGAGTCGAGCGGAGGATATGGGGCGAAGGCTCATGAAGATGGGTGGGCTAGAGTTAGTAGATGAGGCGGTGAAGGTATTTGGCGCGCGGTAAGGTTTATCTGGTGGGAGCAGGACCCGGCGATCCCGAGCTTATGACCCTGAAGGCGAAAAGGCTGCTAGGTGTTGCGGATGTGGTTTTATTCGACCGGCTGCTTGACCCCAGGATGCTGGAAGGAGTTAAAGCGGAATTGATCGATGTGGGCAAGAACGCCGGCAGACACAAGCTGACTCAGAAGGACATCACCCAGCTTCTCATCGATAAGGCGGAGGGCGGAGCTGTTGTGGTCCGCCTGAAGGGCGGAGACCCCTACCTATTTGGTCGGGGCGGGGAGGAGGCACTGGCCTTGCAAGAAAAGAGCATACCCTTTGAGGTTGTGCCCGGCGTGACCTCCTCCATTGCCGCTCCCGAGCTGGCTGGAATTCCCGTAACCCACCGGGGTGTTGCCTCATCGCTTATCATTGTGACCGGCCACGAAGAGCCGGGAAAAGAGACCCCACTGGACTGGGCGGCCATTGCCGCCCTGGGCGGAACTCTGGTAGTCCTGATGGGCGTCTCCCGCCTGGAGCAAAATGTGGCGGCCCTGATTGAGGCAGGAAAATCGCCACATACTCCTGCGGCCATGGTAGAAAAAGGAGGCTGGCCAGAGCAGAGGATGATCTCGGCAACGCTGGCAGATATCGCCGAAAAGACAAGAGAAGCAAAGATTGCGTCGCCAGCCATATTAGTAGTAGGTGAGGTGGTCTTGCTGGCAGAGAAGCTGGGACAAAAGAAGATCGCCATTCTTCGGCCTGCTGCCCAACAGAAGGAGTCGGCGGCGCTTGCAGAGTGCTACGGCTTCTCACCGATCCAGGCTCCTGCGATCGCTCTGGCGGAAAAGCCCCTGCCTGAAGACCTGCTGGAAAGGCTCGGCAAAGCAGAATGCGTGGCTTTTACCAGCGCCAGTGGAGTGAAGATGGCGTTGCATTGCCCGGCAATTCGGAAAACGTTGTCAGAGAAGACGATCGTGGCCATCGGACCCAAGACCGCCCTGGCTTTGGCTGAGCGGGGCTTGACTGCACAGGTGCCGGAGGAGTATAGCTCGGCCGGAATGGAGAAGATGCTGAAAGGAAAATGCCGGAGCATTCTCTTCCTACGGAGCGCTCAGGGCAGCTTGTACCTCTCAGATGGTTTGAAGGCGGCTGGGCTCTATGTGGACGACATCGCCCTTTACGAGGTTGTACCCTCCGGAGATCCGCGGCTGGACGAACTTATAAAAAAAGCGAAAAGCGTGCACATATTTGCATTCACCAGCTCCTCTACCGCCAGCTTTCTGATAGAGAGAGCCAGAGCGATGGGCCTGGAAAAGCAGCTACGTGAGGCGCTTGCTGCCAGCACCGTGGCAGTCATCGGCAAACCCACGGCGGAGAAGCTGGCGGGCCTTGGAGTGGATGTGGACGTGATGCCAGACAAATTCACCTTTGAGGCAATGCTTGCCGTTTTGCAGGAGAAAAAGAGATAAAATGATTATTTTTTCCAAAGCCCTGGCGGATCAGTCTACCGTTTGGGAAGCGCTGCACGCCTCTGATTCTTGCCAGAATCTGCCGCCTGATTTGCTCAGGTTCTCGGCCCAGAAGAGGCCAGTAGTGATGTGGAATTTAACAGCGCATTGCAACCTGGCCTGCCAGCACTGCTACATGGATGCCAGCCAAGAAAAGCAAGAGGAGATGTCTCTGGAGAAGAGCATAGGCCTGGTGGATGAGCTGGCCGAGCTGAAAGTGCCCATCCTCATCTTCACCGGAGGCGAGCCTCTTCTCAGCCGCAATTTCTATGCCCTGGCATTCCATGCCCGCGAGATAGGCCTGAAAACTGTCATCTCCACCAATGGAACTCTGATTACCTCTGATGTGGCCAGACTACTGGCAGAAGCTAAGATCAGATATGTTGGAGTGAGTTTGGACTCCGCTGCAGCGCACAACCACGACGCTTTCCGGGGTGTTGCCGGAGCGCATGCCCGGGCCTTGCAGGGCCTCAAGAACGCCCGTGATGCCGGCCTGAAGACAGGGTTACGCATCACTCTCACTCGCGACAACTGGCAGGATGTTCCGGCTCTGCTCAGCCTTGCACTGCAAGAGAATATCCCACGGTTCTGTCTCTACCACCTGGTGCCCACGGGCCGAGGGGCGGAAATGGCTGACAGGGACGTCACGTCCGAGCAGCGGCGCAGCGTTATCCGCCTGCTGGCCGAGGCTGCAGAAGAGCTGAAAGGAGAAAATATCGAGATTTTGACCACAGACTCGCCCATGGATGGAGCCTATTTGCTGGAGCTGCTAAAGGACGATCCCCGACGCGAAAACGTGCATAAACTGCTCACCAATGCCGGCGGGTGCTCCACAGGGGTAAAGGTAGCCAACATCGATCAAAGGGGGGATGTACATCCCTGCCACTTCATGCCACAGATGGTGGTAGGCAATGTACGAGAACGCTCCTTCCGGGAAATCTGGATAGACCACCCTTCATCGGAGCTACAGGCGCTGCGGGATATCAAGTCCAGCCTTAAAGGCGCCTGCGGAGGTTGTGAATATCTGAATCTATGCGGAGGATGCCGCCAAAAGGCCTACTACTATACAGGGGATCTGAAAGCAGAGGATCCTACCTGCATTCTGGAGTAGAAGAGCATCAGAACATTTTTATTTGTATTGTTTACCGTAAGGTATAATTAAGATCAGCTGCAATAATAAAAAACAAAACGAGGCTGTAAAATGACACACCACGAAGAAAAGAAAGAGGAGAAGAAAGAGCCAGAAGTAAAGGTTGAGCCAATCAAACTTGGTGACAAGAGAAGCGGCAAGAAGAAAGCTCTGCTCGATACCTGCGAGTAAGAGCCTTTAGATCAACAATTTTTTATTGCCATATTTTTGTCAAAATGACGGTGTGCTTCAGGCCACTAGTACTACAAAGAGGGCGTAGGCCAGAGGCAACCATGCGGGCATTCCTAAAGAGGGTTCCGAAAACCCAAGATAAATATTAATATACAAATGCAATTTATACAATATAATTTTTCATGAGAAATCTGACCGACTTTGCTATTCACCATGAGGCATGAACGAATCAAAGAATTGGGAGACAGATTGGTAGATATCGGGAATAGAATAGACTTGGGGGACGATTTCGGACACAAGCTTCATGGTACCATGGATGAGGATTTTGGCCTGATTCGCAGAATCGAGGTTACAACTGTTAAAGTCCACGATAGCTAGATGGATTTGGCTAATGAAGGCGAAAGTTGGCAATGCTGATGAGGGATATTTCGGTGCAAAGACAAAAGAGTACGATGCTGCCATGAGAGAAGCCACCAGATGGGAGATCGAAATGGCACTTGCTGCGTTTTTTGGCTTTTGAGTCTTGCGCAGGCAAGAGGATCGTCTGTGTTAAGGAACGCCGGACGAAAGTCGATTACGCAGATTTTATGAAGATGCTTGTTCACCATTATCCAGATGCTGAGACCATCCTTTTGGTTCAGGATAACCCAAACACACACATTTGGTTCATTTTATGAAGCCTTATCAGCTGAGGAGGCTTTTGAGCTCGCAGAGAGGCTTGAGTTTCACTATACACCCAAGAAAGGAAGTTGGCTTAATATGGCTGAGATCGAACTCTCAGCATTTTCAAAGCAATGCTTGGATCGCAGGATTGAATGTATGAAGAAGCTAGACGATGCAGTTAATGCATGGGGGTATAAGAGGAATTCAATCGGAGCAACAGTAAAATGGAGATTCAATAAAGACAATGCCAGAGTTAAACTCCAACGGCATTATCTCAATCTACAAAATTAATGTTCCGGCGCACTAGGTAGTTTCTTAAGTGGATCTTCATAGGCAGCTCTCCCTAGGGGGGAAGCATTCCAGAGCTTGAACTGAGCAAGCCTTATGCTGCGACCCAGGACAGATCTCGCAGTTTAGAATCCCCAGAAGCTGGGCATCGTCGTCTTTGTACCTGGCAAACTCGCTGCTATTTCGGTTGAACGCTACAGTGCAACGACTGCACGCTATGCAGAGGTGCCTGCAAAAAAATTAATAAACAAATCACTATTCTTTATAAAAATTAATATTGGAACTTTAGATAGTTGTGAGGGAATCTCATCCCCCCGCACACAAGCACGCTCTGGATTAGCACCTGTCTCCGATCTATTACATTCGCTCCACACACAGCTCGGGCTTTAATGCCTGCTGCCCGCTATATGGTAGAGTGATAGAATGATTACGGGTATCGCTATGGTGAAAGTCGTGCCTGGCCAACAGAGATCGATCTATTGCTCTCTCAAAGGGAACGAGGGCATATTAGACATATATCCTGTCTCCGGAGAATACGACTTTTTCATGATCGTGCAGGCAGAGAGTTTTGCCAAACTGAGTAGGCTCATGGAAAATGTTCAAGAGAGCCACCATGTTATTAAGGCTCGATTTATTGGTAGGCTAAGATAGGTTTATCGGTATGCATGTTACACGCATTATTTTTATGCAACCATCTCGCCCTATATAAAAGGCCAGAATGATTTTATAAACATTAGTTTACCTCATAAGGACCACGATGGTGCACTCGGCCATAGCCAGGACCGTCTATTCAAGAATTGCTGACCAAAAATCCAGATGCATACCTCCAGCGATTGCAAGGAAATCGGCCTAAAGCGCGCTTCCACCATACAGGAATCATTTGACCTGCCCCCCTGTGAGGGCAATGCGTCCCAAGGTGCGAAAAGCCGGACGATAGTTTGGGTTGGTTTTAAGTATCTGAAAATGGTCTCTTTCCCCAATTCAACTAAAGAGGATTCCTAATAACCTCTAATTTTGGCCGTTTGCTTATAAATGGTACCTAAAGCTCCGGCTGGATTTAGTGGGATTTTTAGGAATCCTCTAAATAAATTTCAAGGTGATTTATTTTGCATAAGAGCGTAGTCAAAGACCTGAGCCTCGCCATAGAAGGGGAAAAGCGCATCGAATGGGCCCGCAGGCACATGCCCGTTCTGGAAAAGATCAAGCAAGAGTTTGAGAGGGAAAAACCGCTCGAGGGCGCGCGCATCGTGGCCTGTCTACATGTCACAGTGGAGACGGCCAACCTTATCACCACACTCGTAGCTGGCGGCGCTGAGGTGGCAGTCACCGGCTCCAATCCGCTGTCTACGCAAGATGAGGTGGCTGCAGCTCTGGCAGCGCGAGGACTATACGTCTATGCCTTCCGGGGCGAGAATGAGCAGGAGTACTACGACTGCATCAAAAAAGCCCTGTACCTTCGTCCCAACGTCAGTTTGGACGACGGAGCCGATACCATTGCCATCATCCATAAGGAGCAGCCGGAGCTGGCCGCACGAATGTTCGGCGGCTGCGAGGAGACAACCACCGGTGTCGTGCGCCTGAGGGCCATGGCCGAGGACAAGGCTCTGCTCTATCCGGTTATCGCTGTCAACGACGCCGAGACGAAGATGATGTTCGATAACCGCTATGGAACCGGCCAGAGCACTCTGCACGGCATCATGCAGGCCACCAACTTTCTCTTCGCAGGCAAGACAGTGGTCGTGGCCGGCTACGGCTGGTGCGGCAGGGGATTCGCCATGCGCTCCCGAGGTCTCGGAGCAAACGTGATCGTAGTTGAGATCGAGCCGAGAAAAGCCCTGGAGGCGGCCATGGACGGCTATAGAGTCATGCCCATGCACAAGGCTGCGCCCCTGGGAGACCTGTTTGTAACCTTAACAGGCAATATAAACGTGGTCCGAACGGAGCACTTCTTGCAGATGAAGGACCAGGCAGTCCTCGCCAACAGCGGCCACTTCAATGTGGAGATCGACATTCCAGCCCTGGAGATGATGACGGCGGAAAAGGCAGAGATGCAGAGCAACGTCACCGAATACAAACTGCAAGACGGCCGCAGGCTCTACCTGCTCGCAGAAGGCCGGCTAATTAACCTAGCCGCCGCCTACGGTCATCCTCCTGAGGTAATGGACATGTCCTTTGCCAACCAGGCATTGGCCGTACGCTACATTGTGGAGCACGGACGCAGGCTTGATAAGAAGGTCTATGCAGTTCCAGTGGAGATAGATCGTAGGGTGGCGGAGCTGAAGCTGGCCTCCATGGATCTGGAGACGGAAAAGCTTACCGTCGAGCAGGACAAATACCTGCATAGCTGGCAGATGGGAACTTAAGTGGTAACATGAAGGGGTGTCCTGCCTTGAATTTGAAAAGAGATAACCTGGAAGCATATCTGAAGAGCCTCTATGGGCGAGATTTATCGCTCCGGAGCATCCGCATGATGGGTGAGACCATGCCCCTCACAGAGGACGTAAAAGGATTCGGATACGGATCGCCTCTGCTTGTGGAGTACGAGATCAGGGGGAAGATGGGCTCGGCCGTGCTCTCCTCCATGCGCGTGCAGCATGGCTTCGGCCACGATCACTTCTCCGACCGGGCGAGGATTATGATCTGGCAAAATTCGACCTTTGCCAGCCTCTCCAAACACGTTCCATCTCTCGATGTGGGCTACTTCACAGAAAAAGGGACGCTGATCTCGACGGGAGACGCTCGCGAATACTTCATACTCATGGAGAAGGTTGAGGGAAAAGAGTACTTCCTTGATCTGGAACGTGTAAAAGAGCAGGGCGCAACTGACCTGGATTACAACAGGGTCGTAGCCCTCTCCAATTACCTGGCCGAGATCCACGCAGTCAAGAACGACTGCCCGCCCCTTTATCTGCGCAAAATCCGGGAGATCGTGGGCGATGGTGAATGCATCTTCGGCATTCTGGACGATTATCCGGATGGTCCCAGCTTCCTGGATCCAGATGAACTGCAAGAGATCGAGAAGATCTGCGTGCAGTGGCGCTGGATGCTGCGCGAAAAAGCCCGACGCCTCTGCCAGGTGCACGGCGACTTCCACCCATGGAATATAATGTTTCGAGAGGGCACAGACTTCTCTGTCCTGGACAGAAGCCGAGGAGAATGGGGCGAAGCTGCAGACGACATCGCAGCTCTTGCCATGAACTACATATTCTACTCTGTGCAAAAGAGCTTGCGACTGACAGGGGATCTGAAAGACCTCTTCGAGCTGTTTTTCGAGAACTACCTGGAAAAAACGGGCGATGAAGAGATGCTGGAGGTCATCGCGCCGTTCTTCGCCTTCAGAGCTGTGGTCGTGGCCAGTCCCACCTGGTATCCACTGCTCTCTGATGATGTGAGACGCGCACTCTTCAACTTCCTGGAGAACGCCCTGGGCTCTAAAAAGTTCAATTACAGGGATGTGAACAGCTACCTGGCCTGAGAATGAAGACTTACGCTTTTGAGCTGTCGGGGGAGCATGAGACCTTGCCGAGAAGAGAGGCCTTGGCGCTGGTAGAGGCCTTATCCTCTCGTTTTTGCGAGGTCGCCTCGCTGGATCAGTGCCTGATAGTAGTGGCTGAAGACCTCGACGTGCAGGCATTGGGCCTGCGTCTGGCCATGACTCATCGCATCATCGAGGTAATTGCGATCTGCGACGCGAAACTGGAGGCACTTGCCCGGTCTGTGAGCCTTCTGAACCTGCCTCAGAAGAAGTATCTGGTCAGGGCCAGGCGCATCAAGTCTGCCGCGCCCAGGGCAGACGCTGTAGAACGTTTGGTGGGACGCATCCTTTTTCAAAGAGGCTACAGGGCGGACCTGTTAAGGCCAGAGATGGTGCTGCGAGCAGTCATCACCACAGGAAAGATTGTCCTGGGACGCGAGGTTGCCCGAACCGATAGAAGCGCCTTTGAGACGCGCCGGCCTCATCTCAAGCCCTTTTTCCATCCAGGCGTGCTCATGCCGCGCATGGCACGCACATTGATCAACCTCACCCAGGTCCGCGCAGGTGAGATGCTGCTCGATCCCTTCGCAGGAACCTGCGGCATTCTGATCGAAGCCTGCCTGATCGGCATCCTGGGGATAGGGATTGAGGTCCAGACCCAGCTGGTGAAGGGTGCTTTATGCAATTTGCAGTCGCTGGACTGCTCTCTTTTATTGGGAGATGCCAAGCGCTTGCCCCTCCAAAATTCTTCTATTGATGCTGCTGTCCTGGACACCCCATATGGACGGTCTGCAAAAATCCTGGCAAAATCAAAGGAATTTCTTTTGCAGGAAAGTTTATGCGAACTCTTCAGGGTGATCAAGCCCAAGAAGCGCATGGTGATCGTGGCGGATAGCGCGCTTGAGGAGTTGCTCGCGAATGCGGACTTCGATATTATCCAAAAGCATACGGACCGCGTGCATCGAAGCCTGACGCGACAAATATTCCTCTGCCAGAGATAATACAAGAGAGGCTTCTCAGGCCTCTGCCGCCTCATAGTCGGTATCAATGGTATCTTGAAGGCCATCCTCAGTGTGGGCTGTCACCATGCGCCCGGTGACATCCTGATCGGAGAGTATTTCCAAGAAACGCTTTGTATATCCATCCCTTTCCGATGCCCTCTGGCTGTCGAAGACATTCCTGTACTCCGAGATGGTGGAAGGAGCTACCTGTAGACTTTCAGCCATCTCTTTGACGGATTTTCTGTCATCCGCAAGGCGGAAAAATTCATCCTTGTCGAAAGGAGGTTTTAAATCCGTATCCCGAAATAAGTGGAGCTTGATTCGGGCCCGGCTGACGGTTTTATTGAGAGCTCGATCGCCCAATTGCTCTGCGATCTCGGTATCGCTTAGTCTCTTATAAAACAGCCTGACAACAGATGATAACTGCTCAGCAGTCAGCTTTGTTTGGATGCCGTATTGTTTTATCATCTCCTGGACTACCCCCAATAAAGCGTGCTCAATCTCGCCGCTTCCCCGGAGACTACCATGACGGGTGGCCTGCTTCTCCACGACCTTGGTTGTGGCGCCAATCTTCATAACGAGGTCCCGAAGTTGATCAGTCCTGCCACTCATTTAAGATATTCACCCCTTAGAAAGGCTTTTGTTTATAGTATAAAGAGATTTCCATGGTATTACAAACCTTTTTATACACGGCCTTCCTCTAAGGAGGCGGAATGTCCGAGACCAGCGTATATGTTGTGAAGACCACAGCGAATCAAGAACGGTCGGTGGCCAACATGATCGCCCAGATAGCACGCAAGGAAAAGTATGATATAAGGGCACTACTGGTACCAGATGTACTGAAAGGCTACGTTCTTGTGGAATCACCAGCTCCTGAGATCGTAGATCAGGCAATTCAAGGAATACCCCACGCACGCTCTGTGATAAAAGGGGCCTCCAACATCGGAGAGGTTGAGCACTTTCTCACCCCCAAGCCTGCAGTAATCGGAATTAATGAAGGTGCCATCATCGAGCTCATATCCGGGCCGTTCAAGGGTGAAAAGGCAAGAGTCAAACGCGTGGACGTTGCCAAGGAAGAAATAACTGTGGAACTCTTTGAAGCAATGGTGCCTATCCCCATCACGGTACGGGGAGATCACGTGCGCGTGCTCAGTAAAGATGAAACTTAATAAATTTTGAGGTGACAAGTATTGGCTAATGTCGTAGAAGCATTGGTCCCCGGCGGAAAAGCCAGCGCGGGGCCACCTTTGGGCCCGGCCCTAGGACCTCTGGGCGTAAATGTAGCCCAGGTGGTTGCCAAGATCAATGAGCAGACTAAAGATCTCAATGGAATGCAAGTTCCTGTTAAAATCATAGTGAAGTCCAGGACCGAATTCGAGATAGAAGTCGGAACGCCACCTACGTCGGCCCTGATCATCAAGGAGATGGGCGTGGAGAAGGGCAGTGGCGACAAAACCATTGTCGGAAACCTAACTATGGAGCAGGTCCTCAAGATTACAAACATCAAGAGAAGGGGCCTTCTCTCCAAAACCATGAAGCACGCGGCCTGCGAGGTCATCGGCACAGCAGGATCTGTAGGCGCGACCATTGATGGCATGTCCAGCAAAGAGGCTCAACTGGCTGTAGCCAGTGGCAAATACGATGAGATATTAGAAGCGAAGGCTTAAAATATAGAGTTATTATCTGAATTATGATTCTCTTTTTTGAGAAGCCGTAGGAGACCTAGAGTCGCAGACTACGGAGGATTGAAATGGATATAGAAGAAGCCGTTAAACAGGCTATCACTGAGGCACCTGCCAGAAAGTTCAGCGAGAGCGTGGATCTGGCGATCAACCTCCATAACATCGACCTCGCCCTGCCGGGAAACAGAGTTGATGCCGAGGTTATCCTACCCCACGGGCTTGGTAAACCGACCAAGATCGCTGTATTCGCTGCTGGAGAAACTGCTCTGCGGGCCAAGAGCGCAGGCGCAGACCGGGTTATATCCGCGGACGAAATCAAAGAGTTCGCCGGAGATAAGAGAGCCGCGCGCAAATTGGCAGACGAGTATAAGTTCTTCATCGCAGAGACTCAGTTCATGCCTGTCATAGGTAAGAGCCTGGGTTCCATTCTCGGCAAGAGGGGCAAGATGCCCACACCTCTGCCGCCGACACAGGACGTAACCCCACAGGTACAGAGGCTCAAGAACATGATCAGGGTCAGGTCTCGAGACAGACCGACCTTTCACCTGACTGTTGGGAACCGAAATATGAATACCAAAGAGCTGGCCGAAAACATTGAAGCGGTCGTCGTCAAGCTCGAGCAGACCCTCAAGGATGGCCGACATAACTTGAAGTCGGTTTACGTTAAGACCACCATGGGGCCTTCTATAAAGGTGATTTAAATGGCAGGAGAGATTCGTCACACTGCCCACATACCTGAGTGGAAGGTTAAGGATGTAGAAGAGCTTGTCAAAATGATCAGAAAAAGCCGCGTTGTCGGCGTTGTAGGCGTCCGTGAGATACCTGCCGACAACCTGCAGCAGATGCGAGGTAGTCTCAGAGACAATGTCGAGATAAGAATGGTGAGAAACACCATCGCTCGCCGTGCCCTGGAAACCTCTGCTCCGGAGATCAGACAGCTGGCCGATTTCATTGAAGATCAGACTGCTTTGATCTTCAGCAATGATAATCCCTTCAAGCTTCACGGCCTCTTGGAGAAGGGCAAACAGCCCATGCCCATCAAGGCCGGTGCACGTGCTCCCAAAGACATAGTGATTGAGGCAGGAGATACTTCGTTCTCGCCTGGACCCATGGTCGGCAAGCTTCAAGCAGCAGGCATCCCGGCAGCCATTAAAGGCGGAAAGGTGATCATCAACCAGAAGATCACTTTAGCCAAAGAGGGAGAGGTTGTTTCTGTCAAGACTGCGGACATTTTGAAGACCATGGAGATCTTCCCAAGAAACGTAGGCCTGGAACTACGTGCTGCCTACGATGGTGGCTTGATCTTTGATGCCAAGGATCTTTCCATCGATGTGGAGGCACAGATATCAGAGCTGTTCGCGGCTTCTGCCAAAGCATTCGGCTTTGCTGTTGAGATTGGCTATGCTACACCGGCGACTGTTGGACCTATGCTGCAAAAGGCTCAGACCAAGGCCAGGGCCCTGGTACTAGAAGCGGGAATACCCGTGCCCAGCATGATAACAATGGTTTTAGCCAAGGCTGCTGCCAATGCCCGAGCCATCGCAGGCCTGGCGAGTGGAGAGGCAGCTCCTGCTGCCGCCGCCTCGGCCCCCGCGAAGGCCCGGGAAGAGAAAGAAGAGAAGAAGGATGAAGGAGACACCGCTGCGGGACTAGGTGCTCTTTTCGGATAAAATTAAAGGTAAATTAGAGGTTGATTCAAATGGAATATGTGTACGCTGCATTACTGCTTCACAGCGCAGGCAAAGACGCTAACGAGGATGGAATTAAGAAGGTCGTCGAGGCAGCCGGTATGGCTGCTGACGAGGTCAGAATCAAGGCCCTGGTAGCCGCTTTAGAAGGCGTGGACATCGCCGCGGTCCTCTCCCAGGCCACCGTAGTACCCACAGCAGCCGCAGCCGTCGCTCCTATTGCCGCAGCACCTGCAGCCAAGGGCGCTGCCAAGGCAGCCGAGACAGAAGAAGATAAGGAAGCAGCAGAGGAGAGCGGTGTAGAGGGCCTGGGCGCCCTTTTCGGCTGAATCTCCTTCAGCTTTTTTTAAAAACATTTTTATACCTCACTCGCCTGAACGAAATGGTTTTTTATTCAGGACACTATTTCTATTAAATATGGCATGGGTCATGTGGTTCACGGGCCTTCCAGGCTGCGGGAAGACCACCATCGCAGATAGGGTGTTGACGATTTTATCTGAAAATGGAATTACAGCTCGGATGCTGCAGCTGGATGAGATCAGAAGAGCGATAACTCCAGAGCCCAAATATACAGAAGAAGAAAGAGATATCGTTTATGCCAGCTTAGCCTATATGGCCAAGCTCCTGGCAGATGAAGGAGTAAACGTCATCATAGACGCAACTGCCAATCGACGCCGTTATCGCGATTTTGCCCGATGCCTGATCTCCAATTTCGCAGAGGTCTATATTCGGGCGCCTCTGTCTGTCTGCAGGGAAAGGGAAACGAATCGTAAGTCCAAATTCACTCCCAAGAACATCTACAAGAAAGCTGCGGGTGAGAAGGCAACCGTGCCCGGAATCAATGTAGCCTACGAAGAGCCGCACTCTCCAGAGATCGAAGTTGATACTACGAGCATGAGCCTGGGAGAAAGTGCCGAGTATATTGCAGACAGAATCAAATACCTCAGTTCATCAGAGGTAAGAGGATAGCTCAAAGAGCTAGGACCTGGAAGTAGAGACTATCCTGGAAAGGTTAAAATATAGTCAATTAGACTCCTATTCAGGAAGTGAAGATACTTGAAGTCTAATGCTGGTTTTGTGGGTTTTGACGGAACCGAAAACAAGCGAACTCTTCTGGCTTTGTCGCAGGTCAAAAAGGCAGCCGGCATCGAAGGTGACCTGAATGTCCTGCTCAGAAAGCCTCATGGCCGGGCCACATCTATCGTATCCAAATTCAACCGCATGTTCGGTGTAAAGGCCTTCGTCAGCGACACTGCCACCAAAGATAAGTGGGAAAAGGCAGGAGTCAAGATCGAGGGCGGCTATGATGACTTCTTTGCAGCATCAAATTTCGTGATGGTTGGCTCTCCTGGCGATGAGGAGCTTCCTTACGTTGAGGCAGGCCTCTCACACGGCTGCTTTGTCTCTCTCATGGGCGGAGCAGATCGGCCTGAGCTTCTCAAGGGGCTCTCAGAGAGCGGAAAGGTCAAGGTCTCAGATGAGCTGAAGGCCGACTTCGCCCGCGAGTTCTTCTTTGGTCTCGAGAACTACGAGATGTTCCAGAAGGCCAAGCCAAGGCTTGTGCAGTGCACCAGTTGCAACACAACTGGACTTTCCCGCCTGGCTCTGGCGGCGCGGCCGCTGGGCCTGGCTGCCGTTCTGGGCAACATCGACCGTCGGCATGGCGATCCGCACACAGTGGTCAAGGCCTCCCCCAGCGCCATTCAGTTCGGTAAGGGCGTTGGGCACCAGGGCACTGACGCAGGAACTGTCTTCGAAGAAATCAAGTTCGCCGTGCGCGCCAGCAAGGTGCCTACAACAGTTCCGCACACCAACTTCCTGAACCTGATATTCAAGGGATATGTTACCCCTGCGCAATTGGTCGAGCAGCTAGCCAAGACTCGCGAGGTCGTTGTCATGCCCATCCAAGATGAAGGCAAGAAGCACGATTGGACCAGCGAGATCCTGGAGGCCTTCCTCTCGGGAGTGGAGCGCCCCATCAGCCCAGAGATCTTCGAGCTGATCGTCTCCGATGCCATCATTCCCTTCAAGTTGGGGGACCACACAATTCTGCAGACGGTCTCCATGGTGGAACAGATGTCCATAGCCGTGCCCAATCACGTTGAGTCCTATCTGCTCTCGGCAGGCTATCCAGCTGCTGAAGTACATAGCCTTGTGGACAAATCCATGGGCGTCATGCACGGCATCTGGCCGAATAAGCTCGCCTGCTGAAAGGAAATACCATAAGCCCGATCGCTTCTAGCCGTTTCATGTCCGAGGAGATAATAGGCAAGCTTATAGGCGATAAGATCAGTCTGGGCCAGCTGGCCTTTTCTGATCTTTATGAACAGGGCTACTTCGGTCGGCCCAAAGGCAAGGGCCTAGAGCTCTCCCTGGTGGAAGCAGCTTATCTTCTGGACAGATCCAGGATCAAGGTGCAATCCGTTGGAAACGAGCTGGACTTTCAGGCTTTTTTTCAGGCGGCATCATCCCTCGAAAAAGGCTTTGAATTTCGCTATGTAGTCTACAAAGACCTGCGAGAACGCGGCTATTATGTCCAGCCCGGCCGTCCCGATTTTCGTGTCTATCCTCGGGGTGGACATCCGGGAACGAGTCCGGCCGAGTTTTATGTCCTCGTCATCTCCGAACGCATGCCTCTTCCCCTACGAGAGATCATGCCATCGGTAAAGTTGGCGGGCCAGATGAGAAAAAAACTGATGCTGGCCATCGTCGATGAGGAGAGCGACATCACCTTTTACGAGGCCAAAGAGAAGGAATTGTCCGGCCTGATGACGCAAGAGGAAGAGGGCGGCATGGCAACGCTCCTAGAGGATCGCGTGGTGCTTTGGGATGCGGCTGCCTCCCGGCGACTGCATGAGGGTGGATTTTACGGCAAGCCAGTTGGCGAGCGGCTTCAGCTCTCCTTGGTCGAGTCTGCCTATCTCCTGGATAAAGGGATAATTTCCCTGGTCGATCGCTCCGGAAATGACTTGAACCTGGATAGCTTCGCGGCTAGAGCGCGGCAGATCGAGGGCGACTTCGATCTGAAATTCAGCGTTTATAAGGATCTGCGGGATAAGAACCTGGTGGTGAAGACGGGCTTCAAGTTCGGCACGCACTTCCGGGTTTACAAGCAGGTGCAAGGCCCAAGCAAGGTGCCTCACTCCGAATATCTGGTGCATACCGTGCCAGTTGACCACGTCTTCCTGCCCCCTGTACTCTCTCGCGCTGTGCGCCTGGCTCATTCGGTGCGAAAGCAGATGATCTTTGCCCATGTCAGCGATGATGTGCGCTACCTGGAGATTAAAAGGCTTAAGCCCTGAAAATTTCGTCCAATGATAGTGGAATGCTTGCAGATGAGAAATGCGCGCAATGCCAACGGCTAAGAATCGCCAGTATTATAGTAGTATCTTCTCCCACAGAATCATCCCGTCGTAAGCGATGCGCCGGATACGATGGACGGGAATGAACTTTGTCTTCATATCCGATTCAATTTCCATCCAGCCCTGTCCCAGGCTGACGATTTTGTCTCCCCAGACCGCGGACATGTCGCCCTGAGCGCCCCGGTCGGCAAATTCCACCTTGGCTTTGCTGAAATCGAAAAGGGGATCATGTCGCAAACGCAGGAGAAGGGCATGACTGGTTCTCATTTTGCCAGCCCGCTATCCTACCCGCCAGGCTCCGTTCTTCAGGTCGGGATAGGGCAGTCGTCCCTCATAGCCGCACATCTTGCAGCGCACTTTTGCAGATACACCGTCCTCAGTCCAGACCTCAGCTACGTAGCCGCATCTGGGACAGTTGCTTAGGAAACTAGTCATTGCCATGATCAATCCTCGGCTGCTCTTCAGATTAGTTTGGAGTTATCTTGCTCAGATTATATCTACAATTGTCTTATTTATTCGCTTTGATCCCAGTCCAGCTGTGCTGGTTTGCTGGAAAGGTTAATAGCCAGGAAGCTACCAAGGCCTAGATGATGGGCTCGTAGGGTAGTGGACATCCTAGCGGGCTTCGGTGGCTATGGTCGAAGATACCCGCCGACCTGGGTTCGAGTCCCAGCGAGTCCGTTACTTTTTGGATAATTCACAAACTTCAAGGAGGATAATAAGATGAGAAAGTTTAAAGCCGCCTTTATGTTCGTAACGCCTGACTCCGATCCGAATATACACAAGACAAGCGTATCCACTCCGGAGGCGTTGGACCTGATTGTGGTGGGAGTGAAGGACTATGATGAGGCGGCGAAAGTTGCCAAAGAGCTGGTTGACAACGGAGTGATGGCTATCGAGCTATGCGGCGGTTTCGGCCAGATAGGAGTCGGTAAAGTCGCTGCTGCTGTAGGAGAGCGGGCCTTTGTGGGAGTAGTCCGCTTTGATCGCCATCCCGGGCTGGGATGCAAGAGCGGGGACGAGCTCTTCATGAAATAAAAAACCCCAAAAAAGCCCGGAGGAATTATTCCCCCGTCGAGTTTTGCTCTTTTATCGCCGCCTTCGCATCAATTCTTGTGTACGCTGTAGCATGGTTATTCAAGTTGTCAGGATCGTATTGTGCACCATACACATATGCCGTGTTGTAGATCGGGCCTACTGTTATTTTCAATGGCGCCCTCGTCGTAAGCACGAGCTTTGCGCTGCGATATTTGGCAATTCCGCCCCATATTCCATTGCCCTGTGGCTTTTTCGCATTCGCTCTGGCTGGCCTTTTGGCCGACGTGTTTCAATTTTATTGGCAGGAATATCCTCCACGACAAAGTCGGATGCGCTATCTGGTCCCCGGGTGATCACTGTGATCACGTAATTCGGCTATTCACCGGCTGTCACAGGGCTTGGCGAAGAGACACAGTTATAACCAGATTGGATTTGCGAAGGGGTTTAACCGGTGTCACTACGACCAAAATTGGTTCGGAATAAGCGACTGACCCAAGATCATCCGAGGCCTTGGCAACCATTTTATACACACCGGGCATTGCGTCTTGCCAGACAAAGAAGTAAGGTGACTCTGTCTCAAGGACCAAGCCCAGGCGATTTGAGCTCGCAAAGAACGCCACGCTTTCCACAGAATTGCTGTCGGGAACATCTGCAGTTATGATGATGTTTGCAGTGGCAGCGAATATCTCTCCTACCAAGGGAGCTGATATTTCTACGATGGGTTCTGATGGGTTGGCGGTTATTACTAATGGCAGCTATGTGCAACTTTTCCCTGTGGAATCCGTGGCTACAGCGGTCAATATGTGAGTGCCTACCCCCAGCGATGCAATGTAGATAACTGCGCAATCGGAAGCTTCTTGTTCACAGGGTCCTCCAGAGCTCGACAGGGACAGGCCATCGTAGAAATCAATCCCATCCACATCACCAGCGGAGATGGCACGGATAGAAACCAAAGCCTTCGAGATATCGGGATCTTTCGTGAATATCGCCCCGTCCATAGGGCTGCGAATTCTTACAGATGGCGGATTGTATTGCAATAGCACTTTGATTGAGATGCTGTGCCGTATAAATTTATATAGTAAAAATATAAAGTTATTATCATGATCTATATTGACGATAGAGATTGGCCAGAATATAATGCCAAACTCGTTCAAAGAGGTGAATTATATCTCAGTTTGAATTGCGTGAAGAATTTGGGGCGCGAGTTGAAATAAATACGTGGAAAAGAGGTGCTTCCTATAAATATCCAAAAACATTTATGACATTTGCAGCAATAATATATTTTTTTTTCGAATGCCATATCGTCAACTCAAAGGCTTCGTTGGACGAATTTCTGCCTGCGAATTATGATTATCGGCCGACGATTGTACTACACTTCATAAGTGTATCTCTAAGCAGGATCTTGTGGTAGATATATAAGAGAACGATGTAGTTGCTGCAGTTGATTCGACTGGGATAAAGGTAGCAAATAGAGGGGGACTAGATGCGCGAGAAACATGGAACGCAGCGAAGAGGATGGCTTAAGGTTCATTTGGCGGTTGATGTTGAATCAAAGAGATTGCTCTCTTGAAGTTACCGAAGAAAATACCTCGGATAGCGAGGTATTACGCCCTTTGTTGGAAGACGTCAATTTTGAGAATGCATTGGAGGATGGCGCATATAACACAAATAACGCATTTGAATCTATGAAATCGAACGGTGCCGATTGTCCTAGCATTAAGATAAGAGGGAACGCAGTTGTAGGCAAAGAAGAATCCACCAGGTCAATGGCTGTTCTGGAATACAAAAAAATGGGATATAAAGGTTGGAGGCAAATGTATCAGTATGGGAGACAGTGGGCAGTTGAAGGACTCTTCTCATCGATCATGCGTATCTTTGGTGAGACTGTTAGGGCAGAGTCACCCGATGGAACGATTTCAGAGGTTAAAATAGCATTCATTTTGTACAATATACTTATTAGCATATAGACAGTTATGTTAAACTAAATAATGAATTTCAGCTCGAATAAATAATGCTATAATACTTATGCGACACAGTACTTATCATGCAATATTCCGAGGGCATTTTTGGCAGGGTCTTCGTCCTGAGAATAGAACATGGCGAAGATCTGATAGAATCGCTGCAAAAGTTCCTGCATGAGAAGGAGATCGAGTCATGCACGGCTCTTTTCATAGGGGCTTTGCGTGATGGCCAGGCAGTGACCGGCCCAAAGCTGCCGGAAGTTCCTCCATCGCCTCAATGTGAAGCCTATGAGAGCGCCTGGGAAGTCTTTGGCATGGCTACAGTCTACCCGTCTGTTGAGGGACCGAAACTGCACATCCATTCTGCTCTGGGACGGGGCAGGCAGTCCATCATGGGCTGCATCCGAGATAAAGCTGAAGTTTACCTGATTGTGGAAGCGGTTTTATTCGAGATCTGCGGCCTTGCTGCAAAGAGGGGCTGGGATGAAAAGATGCAGCTTTATCTGCTCTCTTTGAAGGAGCGGCTTTGATCTATGATCAGGCCGCGAGGGCCCATCAATTTTATAAGCCGCTACTATCACTCAATCCGCAGCAGTTAGCTACAAAACATTCTGGCCCACATACCCATTTTTGAGAGCTTTTTAGGGTCTATTATTGCCAATAGTTCACCTGAAGTTACGACCGCTATTAATAAAACAACTCTCCGGTTATCTCAAAAAATCGATGGTAAACTAGAAGGTTCCACTCTGTCGTGACTCTTACAATTGAAATGAGATATATGCCCTGTAATATTCTAATCTAATCTCATTTTTGTCAAATTTAGTGCATCAACCCATGGAGGGATTTATTTTGTAAACATGTGTATGGCTGATTGGTGTCGCATTATACACATGTGTCCATCTAAAGTGTCTATTAATACCAAGAAAGTTTCTTTGGCAGATAGGAGAATACATGAGACTCAGAGTAGTTAGCACAAAAAATGAGATTCTAAATCTCAATCCCAATGAGAAGATGGTCCACCTGGCTTTTCGCGCCAGCAACGTAGACTTCCTCAGCTTGATGCAAAGATGCCCCAGGCTGAGAATGATTCAGGTACCTCCGTCCTACAACAAGACCATGTCCAGTGCCATCCAGGTATTCCTGGACATGCAGGGCATTGAGCTATTGCAAGGAGATGTTTGGGGCCACCGAAAGGACTTAGACGAGTACTTCACAGTAGAGGATGACACATTGGAGGAGATCAGCTCCCTGGTCGCCAGCGGCACTGCCATAGAGAAACTGGCCGGCCAAGTTCAAAAGAAGGTCAGACTTGGCCCAGATCTCATAAAATACATCGCCAAAAGCAAGATCACCGCTTAAAGCTAGCATTTCAGAGACGAGAGATAGTCCGGCTCTGCATTTTCTCCTTTATTTATTCAAATAATATTACGCTGAGTGGAGCACTAACAATTAATGAAGGTGAAATTGACATGAAAATTATCCAGATAAAAGACGTAAAGAGCAAGCCCAATTTGCATAGGATGGACGCCAGGAATATCAGCGACACGGGAAACGCCCAGTTGGTACATATCACCTTGTAGTCGGACGAGGTCCTGAAAAAGCATATCACCCCCTGTGGTCTTCTATGTGCGGGAAGGCAAGGGAGCGGTGGAGATTGGTGAAGAGCGAGCCAAAGTGGTGGCCGATATGCTGATCGAAAGCTCTGCCAAAATTGCTCATCGCTGGATAAACGAGAGCCACGAGCCGCTGGCCAATGACTTCGCCCTTCACGTGCCGCTTCCCTGCTCGCCGGATGTTCAGGGAATGAACGAGGTGATCTCCTCCTGCCGAGCCGTTTTTGAGCACCTCGATGTCACCGTGAAAGATATGGTAGCAGAAGGGGACAGAGTCGCCGCATGCTTCGCAACCAGAGGCATTCGCAAGGTGGCTTTTATGGGCTTGCCTGCCACAGGTAAGAGCATAACCATGACTGGCATTGAGGTACTTCGCATCGAAAACGGCAGGATCGCAGAGCTGTGGGGCGTGGCCAATCTGCTGGGACTGATGCAACAACTGGACATCTTGCTACCTTTTGGGTGAGCAAGGATAGCGATTCAGGCAACATCGCCGATTAATTTCATCAAGAGACGAGTCTCTTGCAAAGGCGACAAATTTTGGCATATCCAAGCGTTGGAAAAGGCATAGACCCCCTGCCACAAGACATGAAAGAGCGCATGAAGAGCCATGCGCTCCTCTTGGAAAAGGAGGGTACACTGAGTGAATTATTTGAGAAAAATGCCATCTCAGAAGACCTCTATCGTCAGATCAGGAGGTTGGACAAAATGCGCAATATCCTTGTTCATCAATATGTGTAGGTCGATATTAACTTTGTATTCCAAAGCTACCACAAAAGCCTAAAAGGTCTTCCTGCTCTTTGCCGATGTGATAATGGGCTGGATGGATGAGCGTGCAGATGGACAGGAACCAAACTGCGTGCGGCCACCCGCCCTAAAGAACGTGGTATGCTTCGGGCCGCACGCAGCTTGATCTATCCGTAATACCCACACAACTTGCCGCGGGGCGCTCCGCCGCAGTTTGACCTAGGGCGTTTGCAGGCCCGGCTAGCTCTCAAGTCGGATATGCAGACTGCGGCTGGTTTTTGGGCGGCATTACTTATCTGTGATTTCACATTTATTAGAAAATATACAATTATAATAGATATTGCATGAATGATGTCCTCTCACTTAGGCCTACTTCAGCGACTCGTAGCCCGGATCTTTGATATTATTGAAATCGCGAATGAGGTCTGCGGCATCCTTTAGACTGAAGTCTGCTTCCATCATATTGGTGCAGACAACGCGCAGAGCAATTTTCTGCATTTTAATCTCGTTGCAGTCATCAGATACAGAGGCCAATCCGAAGGCCTCGAAGAGATGCTCCTTCTCGTTCATATGAGTGCTCATGCCCTATTTTCCGAACATCTCTGCGATGTGATCCAGAAGATGCTGATCAAACTTCTCAGGGTGCATGATGCCTTCGAGCTGCTGCAAGAATACGTTTTTTCTCAGAATGATCGACCCCCCTCTTCATTAAATAATCCGATAGGATTTATCTATTTCCAGTAAATGCAGATATATTATATAATAAAAAAATAATATTTAAATATATGTGGCAGTTCCCGGCTCCATATTAATTATCTTTAGAGCGCCTCTGGAGAAATACATGCTCTTAGGATAATAGAATTGTCCATCGAATACTCTTACATTGTGGTTTTGGTTACCTACCACACGGAAGCTGAATTTCCCATCTGGAGCATCGCTGCCATTTCCTTCCGTGCCGATTAAGACCTCATCCAGATAGACCTGATAGCCCCTCATTCCCTGGGACTGAATGGAAACTGGCGTGTCTCCGGCCATGGCTTCTGTCTGTGGCTGGAAAGCTTCCGGATATGTCTGGTAAGAGGTCGGTGTGCGGGTAGTAGTCTGGCCGAGGCCATTTGTAGTGATCTGACTGGATGTAGCCGGCTGATCGGGGGCGTGCGGCATATTAGATGAGGGCGGCATCGCTGCCGAAGCCTGACTAACTGGTGGTACCTGGCTGATCACATCTACGATGATGGAATTGCTGGGCTGATTGTTTAGCACAAAGAGCAGGATGTGCCTGCCAATTTTATCCGCCATGAAGTTCATGCTGTTGTAGCCTGCGTAGAAATTGACCCGTTTGCGGATTATATCCAGAGCATCAGTCTGAACGATCTCATAATAATCGGCCTGTCCACCCGTCGGGGCAAAGGCAATGAGCTGCATGCCCATTCCAGCAGGAACTATAGCATACGAGGACCAATCCAGACCCTTCTGAATCCACAGCTCATTGCCTCTTGCCGTGGCTATGGCCGACTGGTACTGGGTGTATGTAACCTCCCTGCCGCTGCCAAAGTGGATCCTGGCGGGCATCTTATGCGTGATATCAATCTTCACGGGTGCAAATCCACTCATCACCGGCACGCTGGTATCGATGTAAAACTCAGAGAAAAAGGAATGAGCGCTGCTAGTGTCCTCGAACTGCTGGCCAAACCACTGTTCGCTGGCTTGTGAGCCGATGCCGAAAAGGTTGTTCAAATAGTCCTCACTAACAGCCCCATCGGGCATATCAATGGGTTGCTGTTGTGAATCATCCTGCGCTACTGCTACTCCTGCGCCAAAAATAAGGGCCAGAAGGCATAAGCACAAGCAATCAAATCTCAATTATTACACCTCAATTGCATGCTCATATCCTATATATTATTTAGCTTTAGGTTTCTCCTGAGTCTCACCTGAACATCATCTTCGTGATATCCTCATCCGGCGTGCTGATCAGCTTGATATCGTATTTGTCCACCAGGATCTTGAGTACATCCGCATTGATCCAGCCAGGCACGATGAACCCCAGGTAGATGCCCTTGATTCCCAACGCCAGCAAGGACCATAGAATAGCCACTGCCTTTTACTCCATTCAGCTTTACCACTGGGGTGAGGGGCAATATCATTCACGCCCACGCCGAAGAGGCCTGCCAGCGCCTGGGCCACGACGACGTCGTTGCACTGACCGAGATCGATGAGCCTAGGAATTCCCTCGATGTCGCTCAGGTCGAAGTCGTTAAAGCGGTATTTTCCGCAGGCCATGGTGAGAACGACGAAATCTTTGGGCAGTTTCTGCACGAACTCGCGATAATAGTCCTATTTTTTCGACGGACCTTCGCAGTCTTCCATCAGGAAGAACTTCTTGATCTTGGCTGCATGACCCAGCAAAACCCCCAGTGGAAAAGCCAGTGGTGAGCACATACTCACCGGGAGCATCAGGCAGCTCTAGCAGTGAGCGGGCCATAGCGATCACATCAGAATAATCGTAGCCGTCGATGTGCTTCACGCCAGGCAGGTGAATCGGCCCGCCAGTGAACATGCGGTCACCGTACTCCTCCGTGGAGATGAGGAAGCAATCCGAGGTTTTCAGGATGGCCATGGGATATTTAGCGAAAAGCTGACGTTGATCGTACCAGGCCTCGCCCACGTTTCCAGCGAGGTTCTCGTACTTTCTAAAGCCAGGATAACCGTGGGCAGGCAGCATCTCGGGGTGAATGTATACAAAGACGTCCGCGCTCTCTACCTGCTGCAGGAGCTTGTGAAGAGCATGCGGGTCGTGGCCAGTGACAAAGATGCCGTGGCCTTTGCAGTTCCAGTCTTCACTTGCGTTGATGTCGGTTCGCCGAAGGTCTCGATGTGCGCCTTCTTGAGAAGTTTCATGATTTTGTCGTTCATCTCCCCTGCCTGGACTGCTAAGTTCAGAAACTCCTGGGGATAGAAGTTGACATTGGTAAGAGTAGCGAAGAAGCCCCGCACTATGAAGGTGTCTATCTCCGGGTCGGTATAGCCCAATTTCCGCGCGTGATAAAGGTAGGCGCTTATGCCTTTGATTGCGAAGAACAAGTTATCCTGCAGACGGGACACGATCGCTTCTTTTCCATAGACCCCTTTGATGGTGCAGCCTGTGCCCCCCTGCGGTTTGGGAACACTGATAGCAGAACATATCCGGTTTCTCAATCGCGGCCATTTCTACGTCCTCCATTTAGATTGATCTCAATTTCCTCTAAATGTTAAGGGTAGCTCTTCAAGTATAAATTACCATACTATTTTTCCTGCTTTATGGTATACTAAGGATATCAATGTATCTAGTCTAGAACGTTTCTGCAAAGATACCATGCAGGAAGAATGCTCTGTAAACCTGACCGTCAAGTACATCGCCAGAGGGGATTCCGAAAACCTTGTTAAATTGTTATATATAAATATTATTTATACAATATAACTCGTCATGAGAGCCCCGACCGACTTTGCTATTCGCCATGAGTATGAACGAATCAAATAATTTGGAGATATATTGGTAGAGATCGGGAATATAATAAACTGGGACGATTTCAGATCGAAACTAGACACATTGTTCTGCAATAATACTGAGCACGGCGGACGCCCTAATATCGATGTTATCGTGATGCTCAGGTGTTTATTCATTCAACGGCTTTACAGCCTTTCAGGTGAGCAGCTTGGACGAGAATTGTCTGATCTCATTTCATTCAGGATGTTCTTGGGAACAACATAAGTCGCACCCGATTCCACTACGTTATGGAAATTCAGAGAGCGCCTTGCTGATAGCGGAGTAGAAAAGGAAATTTGAAACGCGCTGCAAAAGCAGCTTGATGCCATAAAACTCAAAGTGAAGATGAGAATAATGCGGAATGCATCTTTCATAACTTCAGATCCAGGTCATGCCGAGAAAGATAGGCCTCACGGAGAGAAAGCCAAGACTCGGCGGTGCAAGGATGGGGCCTGGGCGAAGAAGGGAACGAAATCCTATTTCGGATACAAGCTTCATGGCGCCATGAATGAGGATTTGGCTAATGAAAGCGAAGCTCGCTATGCTGATAAGGGATATTTCGGTGAGAAGACAAAAGGGTACGATGTTGCCATGAGAAAAGTCACATAGGGCCATCCCCTAAGTTATGAAAATGAGATGCACAACAAGAGAATATCTAGCAAAAGATCTCCCGTTGAACTGTATCTCACGTTCACAAAGAGAAGCTACAATGCAGGATGCGTTGCGGTTACTACTATTGGCCGGGTTCGAGTAAATATAATTATCACAGGTATCGTTTTCGATCTATATCATTTAACTTCTGTCAAAAGTAAAATTCAGGTATAGCGTTAGCTGTATAGAAAAATTGCAAAATATCGAGTGAATTAGGGAAAAAGAGGATGCTTTAAGGCCTAATCAGATCGTATGTATCTGAATTATGGACAAAGTTATTTATGGGAACCACTAATTTGAGGTTAATCGAAATCCTCTTAGGATTGAAGATCACCGATGACAAAGACGGCATACTTCAGGACGTTCATTGGGCTGCAGGAAACTTTGGCTACTTCCCCGGCTTATGCCATGAGTTCCATGAATGCAGCTCAGCTGGAGGCGACCATGAGAAGAGACCAGCTAGGACAGTCCCGATAGACGTAGGTTCAGAGTATGTGATTACGTGCGGGGATGGGAACCCCGCGCTTCATAATGATGTGCACTGAATCAGTAATCCCACCAGTCTCACTTTATAATGCCATAGAAATAAATCGCAGGCACCGCGCCCTCGCTGGCGATGAGGAACTCCCGTGAGCAGGTCATGGATGCGCGAGCCTTGTGAGTGGCCCTCGGGGCAAGGGGTCGCAAGGAGTGACAGATGAGGCTGTAGCAGAGGCTGAGGCCCTCAAGCCTGGACTGGCGGGCCTGCTGACCATGTGGCAGAGGGAAAAGGTCATGCAGACCTGCAAGGGCTCTAAGACCTATACCCCCTGGTTGATATGGCCTTCTGGCGTGAAGGCAACAAGATAGCAACGCCGCAGGAAGCAGCGGAGGATGGATGCTGAGGCGAACAGGAGATGCAGGTGGAAGCCTTATTATCCCATAAATTGAGATGGTAAGGCATGTTCATGAAGAGGCATGTGCTCTCCATGCGAGAGTTTTCCCGCGACGAGATCGACTCCATCCTTGACTTGGCCGTATCCTTGGAGCCGTATGCGCGAGGCAAAAAGAGCAATATGCTGGAGGGCAAGATACTAGCTCTGCTTTTCTTTGAGCCCTCAACGAGAACGCGAATGTCATTTGAGACAGCCATGAAGCGGCTGGGCGGAAGCGTCATCAACTTAGGGCCCGCGGAGGGGTCATCTATCTTCAAGGGCGAATCGCTGGCAGACACAGTGCGGGTCATTGGCAGCTACGCCGATGCACTGGTCATCCGTCATCCCAAAGAGGGATCGGCCCGTCTCGCCTCCCAGTTCTCACCTGTGCCAGTGATCAACGCCGGGGATGGAGCCGGACATCATCCCACCCAGACGCTTTTGGATCTTTACACCATCAAAAAAGAGTGCCGTCTGGAGAATCTGAGCATTGCTCTTGTGGGCGATCTGAAGTATGGCCGCACGGTTCACTCTCTGGCCTATGCCCTATCGCTCTTCGGAGCAGATATTTCTCTGGTATCTCCCTCAAGCCTTAGGATGCCTGATCCCATAAAGGCGGATCTCTCCAACAAAGGTACCTGCGTCCGCGAGACATCTGACCTGGGAGAGGTGATTAACAATGTGGATGTGCTTTACATGACCCGCATTCAGAAGGAGAGGTTCCCGGACCCGGTAGAGTACAAAAAGGTGGCCAGCAGCTATAGGATCACTCCCGAGTTTCTGGCCGGGGCCAGGAAGGACCTCATTATCATGCATCCTTTGCCAAGGGTGGACGAGATCGCGCCTTCCGTAGATGAGACGGCACACGCCCGCTACTTCCAGCAGTCTTTTTATGGCGTCCCAGTTCGCATGGCTCTTCTTAAAATGTTTATCGGAGGATGTGCTTAGCAATGGATGAACCAGAGGGGCTGAGGGTCAAGCCCATCAATAATGGAACGGTGATCGACCACATTGCAGGTGGCCAGGCGCTAAATGTTCTCAGGATCCTGGGTATCTCCGGCACCACAGACGCCACAGTTTCAGTGGTCATGAACGTGGAAAGCTGGAAGCTGGGCAAAAAAGACATAGTCAAAGTCGAGGACCGCGAGCTGTTAGAGGTGGAGGTGAACAGGATCGCTTTAATCGCCCCGGCCGCATCCATCAATATCATACGAAACGGGAAAGTCGTTGAAAAGCGGACTGTGGATCTGCCCAAAGAGATCGTGGGCGTGGTGCGCTGCCAGAATCCGAGCTGCATATCTAATACCCTCGAGCCCGTCAAATCCAGAATGCTTGTCGAAGCTAAAAACCCAGTCTTGCTGCGCTGCCTCTATTGCGAGCAGCCCCTCGCCGACAGAATAGCAGAATACTTAATCTAAACGAATGCGAAAGTATAAATCAGGTTTGAGGCATTGTCTTGCTCCGGATTATATGAAGTTTCACCTAAGGTTTGGATGGAGTAAAAGATGACAGTGAAAAATGGCGATTTCATCAGAATTGATTACACAGAGAGCGTTGATGGGCAGGTAATTGCTGCCACCGATAAGGGCGTAGCGACGGAAAAGGGAATCTTTGATGAAGAGACCCCGTATGGGCCGCACCTCATAGTAGTTGGCGCAGGCCAGATCGTGAAGGGTTTCGAAAAAGATCTGATCGAAAAAGAGATCGGCTACTTCGGCAAGGTGGAGATACCACCTGAGAACGCCTTTGGACAACGTGATCCGAAGAAAATTGAGATTGTTTCTATAAACCGGTTTAAGGAGCAACGGCCCGTTCCAGGCATGCGCGTCGGCATAGAGAACAAGGTTGGAACAGTCACCAGAGTAATCGGGCGAAAGGTTAGTGTGGACTTCAACCACCCTCTGGCAGACAAGACAATCGTCTATGATTACAAGATCATTGAGTTCATCGAGGATCGGCAAGAGAAGCTCAAAGCACTCATCAAGACATTTGCCCGCATGGATCTCGAGGCGAAAATAAAGGATGATGTGGCTATAATTACCGTTCTTTGGGAGCTCTCCTACTACAAGGAATGGCTCATGATCAGGCGCGGCCTAGCTGATATGATCATCCAGCACCTGGGGCTGAAAGAGGTGGACTATGTCGAGAAGCATACCGGCGAACATGTCAAGGCCGAGCTTATCTCACCACCAGCAAAGGAGCCTGCAACTGACGGAACTGGGCCCGAAGAGCTGAAGTCTGAGAAGACGACACCTGCCTGATAAAGCAACAGATCTTTCTTTTTTAATAAAAAATTACATATTATCCAGCTTACGCATTTTTAGCTTCTGAATTAAAAGGAAGCGCTGCCATCTGAACCCCCTTTCCGGCAGCAGTCTCTGAAAATCGCCTTTCCTGAAGCTGATTAGGCATTACTCATTTGGCCAGATCTTTAGAAATAGAATCTGCCATAATAGTAGTTCGATTCACCCCATCCATAATACCATGGGTCATAGACTATCGGATCGTAGTAGGGATAAGTTGGATAATAGTAGGTCGGATAGGTGTACGTATATGTTGGATACCAGTGGTATGTATAGGCAGGATACCAATTATAGGCAGGATACCAATAGCTATACGAATAATACCCACCGGGATTCAGCCAATCGTTATGTCCATGGCCGTCGAAACCATTATGACCACGATGATCATCACCATATGATGCAGATTCGTAACTGCCAAAGTCATAATTACCAAAGTCGTAACTACCAGTCTCATCGATAGCGGCGCCTACTGCAATTAGCATCCCCAGCGCCAGGATTGACAACATCAGTTTTATTGAGTCGATTTAGATTCCTCCGAACATCATTGTTCATCAGCTTAATATTAAAAGGTGATTTTTATGTAGATATCACCTAATATCTACATGAACCCTCCATGAAGCATTAGATGCTGAAAACGTCATTCTCAGGACGAAGATGCCAAGGATTCATTAAAAAGCCTGGATTTTACGGTCCTCCTAAATAAAAAACCACTAGATATAGACGGCCTAGCTAAATATGTAGCCCCTAGAGAAGCCCCTTCTGCAAGTAAGATGACCTTGCGGCGGCGTACCATATTTCCCTGCCCGGCAAGCCCCCCTCCGCGAAGCCCACAAACCTCGCGGCATGTTCGCCAGAAGATTTTGCAGGCCTCTTTTCCGGGTCATGGCCCTCTTTGGCGTCAGTTCTTGGCAGATTTGCCCAATACAAGACGGTGCTCACAGCTGGTTGATGAGTGACGATTGGTTGATGAGTGACGATTAGTTGATGAGTGATGATTGGTTGATGAGTGATGATTGGTTGATGAGTGATGATTGGTTGATAGGCGTGCCTTCCTCTTTGGGTACATCGACATGTAGGGTGTAGAGCAGGTCCCTGATGACCTCCCAGGGGAAGGTGGATATGACCCGGCAGTCGGTCCTTCCGCGAGAGACACCATCCTCATAGAGTCTTGCATCCGGCGAGTAGCTGGCCGCGACGACGAGATCGCCCTCTTGATATTGCCCCTGCCCTAAAAACTGTCTCTCAAACCTGAAATTGCCCAGCACTCCCGGCCTTCCGTCTATCAAAGGCTGGTAGAGATTGGGCTTATCTGCCCCAGCATTTAATAGAGCGTTGTACACAACATATTCGTTAGCGGTAATATTAGCCACCATTGGCACATCATAACGGGTCAGGATCAGCCAGGCAAGGTAATCGGCACCGTCTATGGTGAGGTTGTACCGGACAAAATTCACACCAAGAGCTGTAATTCCGCGGGAAGGCGCTTCAACGATGACCGTATACTTCATCGTTGTATTCATGTCGAAAGATACAACGTAAGGCCCAACCGATCCGGATTCATAAGCTGCAAATGCTGGCGCCACAAGGCTTATCGCCAGGAGCAGGATTAATTCCGCGCGCATTACTCTTGCCACCGATTTCATTGCGTCTTGACTTTGTTGCCGAATCCATTTCATCCTTTTGGTGAAACCATCTCAATTATTGAATCCGCCCATACGCTAATCATATGCCGGCAGATCGATCAGCTTAGGATCAGACAAAGCCCTTCCCAATGTGAAGTGATACAGATCCTGATACTTCCATCCGGAAAGCCCAAGAATACGGTGCACGATATCGTCGAAGAAGCAGCCGATGCCGCAGCCCTGAAAACCGGCCGCCTCGCCTGCCAGATAGAATGCCTGGCCGATCATGCCGCACTCCCAGAAAAGCCGGCTATAATACCAGGGCCCATATTTTTGCAGCGGCTCCTCAAACTGCGCCAGCATGGCAGCTGCAAAGCATCCGTCCGAGGCTATGTCCTGGTGACAGGATGCCTTTTTTGCGACCAGACTGCCCTCGCCCTGGGCCAGCAGATAAAGCTCTAGATCCTGTGGCGCGCGCGAGGGCCTCTCCCAGACAAAATCCTCAAACATAGCCGCTCTAAGCTCCGCTTTTCGCCCGGCATCACGGAGGCAAATGTATAACCCCCTTTCCAGTCCATCTACTCTGTGCGCAAAGATGACAGGATGGATACAGGGCATACATGGCAGAAGGCTGAAAGGAGACTCTTCTGGCAAAACAGCCCTTAAGATGGCAAAGAAGCTATCCAGGGGCATGCAACTACTGCCATCCATGACCTGAGCGCTGCGGCGTCGGCGCAGCATTTGGCAATACCTAGAGGTAAGATCAGTCTGCGTCTTGCCCAAAGAAGAAGAAGAAACTGTGCAGACATCATGAGTGGGCGGCTTTTTGGCTGCCTCACTGACCAGATCGATCCAAGCCCACGGGACATGCTGTGAGCTCAATATATTGGCCGAAACTGGCTCTTGCTGCAGTTTCAATTGAGAAAGATCCGATGGATGTACAGAGAGCTGGTGCATGCGACCGTCAGTGAAGATTGCCAGCAGCACATCCGGGCGCTCCTCTTCCGAACTGTTCTGCAAAAATCGGCCTTGCTCATTCAGACCCAGTAGCATAGTCAGGTCCTCAGCACCAAGATCGTCCTCTAGCGACGTCTGCCAACCCAGGCAGTGCGCAGCCACTGCCACTGCAGCCAGGGCATGGCCCACATCGAGCATAGTGTAACGAAAGGCCCTCTCTCCGTACTTCCAGGACTCGCGCCAGTAGATAGATGAGAAGGCCAAGAGCAGCGTTCCCTCAGGAAGGTGCAGCGACTGCCAGCTTTCCCCTTCCATCTTGGCCAGCAGTTCCAGAGCATGGCTCTTGGGGGCATAGTGATACACCCCAGGCGAGATCTGTAGCCCTGCCACCGATCCGGCAATCAGATAGCCTTCCGTAGGATGTAAATTGCCGCTGGAGGGATTCACACGTAAAGACCATTTCGCGCCTGCGTAGCTCTTTTGCCCGGAGATAGCCAGGCTTTCGAAGAAAAGCTGGGAAAGACTTTCCATATTCAGAGGAGAACGGTAACCTGGGCCTTTTTGTAACTGGTAAAAAAATCCCTCTCGCTTTAGCCCAATTTGATTCGCTCCCTCATAGCGTCTGAATGGATCCGGCTGATTAGCCCAGTCCAGCGCTCCCGGCCCAGAAGCCATGGCATGAGGATTATGCTTTGTCCTTTGATGGTAAGCTAGGACATGATCTAAGTCATCAGGCACAATTATGCTCTTATCAAGTCTTGGTCAGCACAATTTCCATCGAGGAGACATTCACAGTCTTGCCATCTTCACTCTGGATGGCCTCCGTGCTGATGGTTATGTTTTTGACAATGATATTGGGCATGAATCTATTCCTGGTGATCTCAGCCGCATCCACTGCTCGGGAGATGGCACGTCCTCTAGCCTTCAGCGTTACTGTGGAGACCGGCTTGTTGAATTGGGTCATTACAGCAAGAACGTAATTCATGACTGGTTTGTCTCCGATGAAAACCGCCGCATTGTCTTCCATAGAATCGCCCTTCCTTCTTCTCTTCTTTGACAGGTTATTAACCCTTTCTCCCCAGGATATCGGCGAAGGCAAAATTGGGCTTGACCGCATCAATCTTCACCCGCAGCTTCTCGCCCTGCCGCGCCTTGCGCACAATGACCACGAAGCCTTCCACCATGGCGACACCATCTCCCGATTTGCCCAAATACTCGATCTGCACGTCCAGCACGTCCCCCCCCCTCACCGGACTGGTGAGCAGCTTCTTGGCCACGATGTAGGTCTCAGCGCTCTCCTTCCTCGATGCAGGCGGCGAATGAGCCTGGACAGCTGAGAACTCCTTTCGGACCTCGTTTAAAAAGTCCACAAACATGTCACCCTGGAAGACCTTGACCACAAAGTTGCCTCGCGGCCTCAGCAGCTTCTTGGCCATTATAAGCGCAGAGCGGGCCAAATCGACAGAGACTGCATGGTCCATGTCCCAGGCACCGGTGAGGTTTGGTGCAGCATCGCAGATCACCACATCCGCATCCCCGCCTAAGGCCTCCTTCACCAGATCTACTGTGCGCTCTAGGGTTATGTCCGCCTGGAAAGTTTTCACGCCGGGGATAGGCGCTATACCCTCCAGGTCCACGCCCACTATCTTGCCCCCGGACAGTTTGGCCGCCACCTGCAGCCAGCCGCCGGGCGCTGCCCCCAGGTCCACCACGCTATCCCATCGCTTGATGGCGTTAAACTTCTCGTTTATCTGTAGCAGCTTGTAGGCGGAGCGGGCTCGAAAGCCCTCTTCTTTTGCCAGCCGGTAGTAGTAATCTCTCTGATCTCGGGCCATTTCAGAATAGGAAGATCTGGTCCTAGGATAAAGATTTACCCGAAAGGTTAGAGATGGAGAGCGAAGGCGTTATAAACCGTGCCATGGACCTACGTTGTCAGCGAGAGAGGAAGGGCGGCTGCCGCTGGCCAACTCTGGCCGGTGTGGAAAGTCCCCCCACCACTGGACACACAGACATCCCCAGAGGATGTGGGGCGAGAGCTCCGGCTCTGGCACAGAAACGAGACCGCTCCGCGTTAAAGCGATGATGCTGCGAGGCTGAGGTCGCGCGGGTGGCGGATGAAACGGCGAAACCCTGTGGGTGCAAGCCAAAATAGAGCTGAAATCACGGACGTCCAGCCAAGCTCGGGTATGGCGCTAAGCTGAATGCCGTCAAAGAACAGAAGGGGGCTTACTCTCCTCACTCGCAAAAATCTCATTTTACCTGGAAATTCGAACATTTCAGGAGATCCCTTTATATTTTATTAAGCGTGATAGGTAGAGTTTGGCCCACAGGAGGCGGAAAAGATCCTCGATGATGTCGCCAAAGACAAATCCCCCCACCAGATGCCTTCTTGACACAATCTCAGGACTATGCCGAGAACGAAAGACGTCATGGTTATGAGAATCGCATCTCAGTGCACCAGCCATTGAATATCTACAACTGTTGCCGTGACTATGCCTCCGGCCGCAATAGCCGCGAACGCCGGCCAGAAACGAAATCCCAAAAGGCTTCTATACAATAAGGCAATTGTAAAGGTCGCATGATCTTTTCTATCGAAGAATTCTTCCGCACATTCGGCTATTTTGCATTATTCGGCTTCGTGTTCGCCGAGTCCGGTCTGTTCTTCGGCTTCTTTTTGCCGGGAGACTCGCTTCTTTTCACTGCCGGAATATTTGCAGCTAGCGGACATCTCAATATTTACACAATAATATTAGGATCAATTATATGCGCATTTCTGGGTGATCAGGTCGGCTATTGGACAGGAAAAAGGTTTGGGGTAAATTTTTTTTCTAAGCCCGACTCTTTCTTTAGAAAACCTGTTTATATGGAGAAGGCTAAGCAATTCTATTTGAAACACGGCAAGAGAGCAATCGTGCTGGCCAGGTTTGTCCCGATAGTGCGCACCTTCGCCCCGATGCTTGCCGGAACTGGGCACATGGATTATCCCACATTCTTCACGTACAATGCATTGGGTGGTATTTTCTGGTGCATACTTCTCATTGGAGCCGGCTATATTCTTGGCAATATCCTTCCCGAATCTGGCGAAGTTTTAACCATCGTAATCTTAGCTATAATCGTAGTATCTCTGATCCCCGTCGCAAACGAAGCTTGCAGGAAACGAAAGAAAGGAAAATCGAGATAATTCATTTCTCACCTATTGTTCCTTTGATATCCACCTTGAAGACCGCCTCCTGTGAAGGAGAAGAAACGGAGATGGTCAAATCCACTGGGATTTTGCCAAGAGCTATCGACAGGGGTGCACCAGAATTGGCGATCTCCACCCTGACACCCTGAGTCAATTTTGTGAAAGCGCCGATAAGAGCGCCGAAATCAATGATCTTTGCTGCCGATTCTAGATTCGGATTTATGGTGATGGGTGCAACCTCTATGGGACCCACTGCGATGGGACTCTTGGAATCGCCGGATATCCGCGCAGATATGGGACTGCTATCATCCCCCGAGACCTGAACGCTCAAAGCCCCATTCTTTCCAGTTCCTTTAACCTTGGCCACTATCGGGTGCGTCTCCTGGTCCTCTGATCCCAGGATTGTCGCCCGCGCATCTGCATCTACTTTGAAGGTCACCATAATATCATCGTAAAGCCTTAGAATTTTCTTGGATATAAATTGTTAACACGTTAACCGCGAAAGGTGTTGTGTCGCCTAATTATTATAGCATTATTTATTCGAGCTGAAATTCATTATTTAGTTTAACATAACTGTCTATATGCTAATAAGTATATTGTACAAAATGAATGCTATTTTAACCTCTGAAATCGTTCCATCGGGTGACTCTGCCCTAACAGTCTCACCAAAGATACGCATGATCGATGAGAAGAGTCCTTCAACTGCCCACTGTCTCCCATACTGATACATTTGCCTCCAACCTTTATATCCCATTTTTTTGTATTCCAGAACAGCCATTGACCTGGTGGATTCTTCTTTGCCTACAACTGCGTTCCCTCTTATCTTAATGCTAGGACAATCGGCACCGTTCGATTTCATAGATTCAAATGCGTTATTTGTGTTATATGCGCCATCCTCCAATGCATTCTCAAAATTGACGTCTTCCAACAAAGGGCGTAATACCTCGCTATCCGAGGTATTTTCTTCGGTAACTTCAAGAGAGCAATCTCTTTGATTCAACATCAACCGCCAAATGAACCTTAAGCCATCCTCTTCGCTGCGTTCCATGTTTCTCGCGCATCTAGTCCCCCTCTATTTGCTACCTTTATCCCAGTCGAATCAACTGCAGCAACTACATCGTTCTCTTATATATCTACCACAAGATCCTGCTTAGAGATACACTTATGAAGTGTAGTACAATCGTCGGCCGATAATCATAATTCGCAGGCAGAAATTCGCCCAATGAAGTCTTCGAGCTGGCGATATGGCATTCAAAAAAAGGAATATATTATTAATGCAAATAGCATAAATGTTTTTGGATATTTATAGGGGGCACCTCTTTTTCGCGTATTCATTTCAACTCGCTCCCCCAATTATTCACGTAACTCAAATCGAGGTAAAATTCACATCTTCGAACAAGTTTGGCATTATATTTTGGCCGATCTCTATTGTCAAGATAGATAATTACGGTTACATTATATTTTTACTATATAAGTTTATACAACACAACGACTATGGGCATTTATCATTCTTTATTCGTATGTGTTTAGCCCCCATTATTTGTTCGCTTGATGCTATTTTTTCGACGAAGGCACGACGAATACTGGTTAGTTGACTGCCTGGGTGCATCTTGTGTCTACCCTGAACACAATGCATATGCTCTGGATGGCTCACCTTTTGGCGAAACGGTTCGTGAGGGAACTTTGTTGGCCACTGCATTTATGCGGGCAGGAGGCGTCGGTAAGTCCCGATTCAACGGAGATCATGTTTTTGATCCAACTGAGAAGGTCGTTCCTCTAAGCGATAATGAAAAGATTGTAAAACAAATATATCTTTAGGCAAGCGGGTAGAAGAGCATAGACTTTCTGCGTCCTGATCGCCCCTGTGAAGATACAGCCCGGAGCCAAGAGCAGCTACCTCGACCTGCAGGGCTTACTATCGGGCCACGACGCCTCATCCTCATCACAACTACCACTTCGGCAGAAGGGCCCTCCTGGCCAATTCTTGGTTATAGCCATGCATGCGTGCACGCCCGCACTCGCGCGGGATGCGCTAGCCGCAGAGCGCATGCCCACATGCAGAGAAGGCAAATCTCTGCAAGGCCAGGCGGGTTGTCCCAAAGCCTTGAAAGATAAAAAACCACATTTCGCATTAACGGAATAACTTTCAATCGCATTTATTAATAGTAATAATGAAACATAATTGTTAACAATGTGCGTATATTAACGTTGATACTATCGATTCATGATTTATTAGAGATAATTTTATAAATCAAAAATTTGGATAATTTTTAATCTTATTTAATCAACTTATTTACCAAATAGTAAAATATTATATATGTTTTTAACAATATATTGGAATTATAATAAAAAATACAACTAATTGAGAATCAAAAATATCATGGATTAGCGTCATCTAACTGCGAATGTGGGTAAAAACGACACTGATGCCTAAAAAATCTTATGAATCTCGTTTACCTTTTCCTTCAGCCCATGCAAAGTCAGCTCAAGCTCCCCTGTGATCCTCTTCTTGGTCTCGCTGCCCACCCTTATCTCGACATCCGGCAGCGACAGCGGCTCTCTTTCCACCAGGTTCATGAAAAACTCCACCCAATAGGGCGGCAGATACTCAGGCAAAGGATCACCCCTCATGAGATGAAGCACGCTGGCCCAGGCCACGGGCACAACTTCCATATTGTACCCCCCCCCGCCCAAGGCCAACAGCCTGCCACAGGCATGCTTGGCTGTCAATTCAATGATGCGCTTCACCAGATATGTGTAACCGGCGATGGTCATGTTCAGGGTGGTAAGCGGATCTGAGTAGTGAGTGTCCACGCCCAATTGGGCCACCACAACCTGCGGCTCAAACCATTCAAAGAACCTGGGCACAATCTCCTCAAAGGCACACTGGTATTCTTCATCTCCTGCGTACATGGGCATGGGTATATTCACGCTGTAGCCCCGCCCTCGGCCCGAGCCGGTCTCATCGATAAAGCCGGTCCCGGGAAAGAGATACAATCCCGACTCATGCATGGAGACTGTGAGCACATCTGGGTCCTCATAAAAGATCTGCTGCACACCGTCTCCATGATGCCCATCGATATCTATGTAAAGGACTTTTTCAAAGCGCTCTTTCAGAACGCTGATGGCCAGCGCCGGATCGTCAAAGACGCAAAAGCCTGAGGCGTAGCTGGGCATGGCGTGATGTAGGCCTCCACCAATGTTAAAGGCGCTGCAGTCCTCGGAAACCATGCGCCGCGCTGCATCGATGCTGCTCCCGGCCAAAAGCCGCGAAGCTTCATAGATGCCAGGAAAGACGGGCGTATCATCGCTGCCCAGGCCAAAGGCCAAATCCGGCTCTTCCGCCTTCACTGAAGCGATATACTCCAGAGTATGCACGCGCTGCAGATCTGCGACCTCTGCAGGCTCGGGCCCGACATTGCAGGTTTGTCCGTCAATTAGGCCTTCTTCCGCCATGAGCTTGTAAGCCAGCATCAATCGAGCCGGATTGAAGGGATGCTCCGGGCCGAAATTATAGGCCTGGAATTTTTCGCTGTAATAAAGATAGATCATAATAACCAGGATAGATATAGAGATGATTCTTAGAAGGAGTCTATGGGATGAATTATTTGTAGCCTCTCTCCACCAGGCCATCGCTCCAGTAATTGTCGCATCTCTTGCAGTAGAAGATGGTCTCAATTACGATCTTTTTCCAGCTGTCGGCGTCCAGTGCGCGCCGGAGCTCCTTTTGCTCGCACTCATTGCCACATTTGGGACAAAAAGGGACGTAGTGTTCTAAAACGTCCTGATCCTCGTCAGCCATTTTCCATTCCTCATCGGTTCAGGAAGCCGGGCAGGGCAAAAAAGCTGTCGGTGATTTAGAATGGACGAATGCCAGCCAGAACGCAGCCTGCCAAAAATCCCAAGATCACTCCGGAATTAAGGAAGGGCAGTCCTGCCTGGGGTCGATCTCGTGGGGTGGTCATCAAGAGCAGGAAACCAAGATAGGTGCCCAGCATGGCTCCTATTGCAGGGAGATTTACGCCGAAAAAACCGCCGGCAGGAAGCGATGTGTTAGCCGATATGACCAGAATGGTGGGTATGATGGCATCTCCCAGACCCAGAAAAAAAGCGTCTCTCTTGCTGCCGGCCTTTTCCACCTGATCGCCGCCAGCCGGAGTTAAGACTGGGACCTGACCCTTCCTGAAGCTGTAGCTACGGCTCCTCGGCACCACAAAAAGCAGGGGAGCTTTTATCTTTATCACGCCCTCCGCCAAAGAGACCATATGACGGGTTTTATAGACGGAAAGGGCATCATAGACTGCCAGGATAATTAATAGCAGGAGTGTGGGAAGAATCGTCATGCTCACTCCAAACAACGAGCTGATGCCGGCGCAGACGGCAATGCCGAAGGCATCGATGACATACCATTCCGGATAGTAGCGAAGCAGAAGAAGCACGGCGGCTGTTGGCAGCAGCGCAAGCCAGGGCGACATGAAGGCCACCATCAAATAATAGACGCTCGTGGCGATAGATAATTGTATGAATCCGTTGACAATCCAATCCATCTTCTTTTTAATGGCCAGGAGAAGAAGAGCCGTGAAGGCCAGGATGAGAAGCATATAGACAAACGGATTAGAGGTCGACGCTGGATCCGCAAAGACCCTGTTGTCACTGGAGGAAATAGCCGGAGTGACGGCCAGAGCCAAAAGCTGGACGGCCATCACGAAGAGCAGCATGACCAGAACCGGTATCCTTGAACTCTCGAACATCTCTTGCGTGCCGCTCAAAGACCCCGCCTTTTCGCTTCATTCTCGTCAAATTTTTTTCCCTCTTCCAGAAGCTCCAGGTAGGAGCTTCTAATCGGCTCATGCAGACCCAGTCTGTTTAATATGGATAAGACCTTTTGCCTCTGCACCTCATAGTCGCCCTCGCCCTCTGCCTCCACCTCAACAAAGCGGCCCAGCCCCTCCACATCGTCCAACGCCAGAATGACTCCCTCATAGGAATACTTGCTTCTGCGCTTTTTCACCTGGGCAAAGAGCACAAATCCTAAAGTAGAGAGGATCTGCTCCATCTGCATGGGATCATCGATTTTCACAGTCCGTTCCAGGCGCGACTTGGTGGTCTGGTCAAGCTTGGGCCCCTTGTAAGTCAGACGCGCCCCATCTCCCTTGATGCGGATGCGCAGGGCCTCATCGCTGGCTTTGAAGTCAGTGAGAGGCGAATTGAAATAAAGGTCATGGTGGTTTTCCACAACCAGCAATGCCGCCCCCATGGCGGCGATCCTTTCGGCCATGTCATCTGGGGCGCAGGCCTTAACCTCGACCTCGATCATCTTCGGACCAGCACTGTAGCCTGTCCCTGGCGCAGGATATCCACGGCCTCGCCTGCAGAAAGAGTCTCCATGATTATCTCTGCAGCCTCTGGTGGGACCTCTATGATCTCACCGTCCACTGGGACTTGAATAGATCCACCGACCTTCTGGCCGACAACCAGGGCAGGGTCCATCTCGCCCAGGGCTTTTACGATCTTGCTGCTCTTGTCTTTGAACCTGGGACCTATTACTTTCATCTGTGGCTTGACGGCTACGGGCACCATCTCGATTTGAGGGCTTCCCGTACGGCTCTCTACCACGGAGTTGGCCACACCTGCAAGGTCAATGGTCTCCAGGGCTAGATCGGAATAGATTACTATCAGCGGAAGAGATGAATTGAGGGCCATGCCTTTCTCAGACTTGTAGCGACGAAGCGCCGCTGCAATCTCTTTTATGGCAAGTCCTGCAGGATCAACTGCGATTTCAGAGGGCTGTGGCCAACTTTGCACATGCACGCTCTCTCCAGTGAGGGTATGATGGATCTCCTCGGAGATAAATGGAGTGAAAGGCGCCATGAGTTGAGAGAGCGTCTGTAGAGCCGTGTAAAGGGTACTTTGGGCCGCCCTCTTCTCAGGCCCATCCGGCCCGTAGAGACGGGCCTTAACCAGTTCTATGTAATTGTCGGCCAGGACATCCCAGGCAAAGCCACGAATGGCCTTCATAGTCTCATCAAACTGGAACGCATCCATGGCATTGGTTGCCTTCATGATGAGCTGATTCAGCTCCCCCAAGAGCCAGCGGTCCACTTGACAAGGAATGGCATCAACTTTGGCAATCAAGGGCAACGAGAAGCGATAGATCGACCAGAGCTTCTGCTGGAAGCGACTGGCTGCCGTGATCTCCTTCCACTGGAACATTATATCGTTTCCAGGGGATCCGCCCATGGCCCCCCATTGGCGAAGCGCATCGGCTCCATTGGTCAGGAAGACCTCCTCTGGGCGTATGAAATTGTTTAAGGACTTAGACATCTTGTGCCCGTCCTCGCCGAGTGCCATGCCGTTGACGAGAATGGTATCCCAGGGCTTTACCCCCTCCAGGGATTTCGTGCGTAGTATGGTGTAAAAAGCCCAGGTGCGGATGATGTCATGCCCCTGCGGTCGCAGCTGCGTCGGCATGCGCAGATCCTTTCTATCCGGCCAGCCTGCAACCGCTAGGGCGGAGATAGAGCTGTCCATCCATGTGTCCAGGACATCCTGCTCTGGGATGAAATCATCGCTGCCGCACTTGCATTTTTCGGGCGGATGGGTCTGGTCAGGGTCTAAGGGAAGCCACTCTTCTCTGGCAACTTTTACCTCATGGCATTGGCGACAGTACCAGACGGGTATGGGCGTGGCAAAGATCCTCTGCCGGGAGATGCACCAGTCCCATTCCACGGAGTCCGCCCAGTTCTTGAGCCGGACCTGCATGTGAGGTGGCACCCAATCGATTTCATCCGCAGTCTTCTTGATCTCCTCTGGGTTGATTTTGACAAACCACTGCCGCTCTGATAAAATTTCAATGGGGGTTTTGCATCGCCAGCATAGGCCCACATTCTGCTCCAGAGGCTCCTGCTTTATGATTATCCCCCCATTTATCATATCCTGGGTGATCTTATTCTTGGCCTCTGCCACAGAGAGGCCCGCATAAGGCCCAGCGATGGCCGTCAGCAATCCACCACGATCTATGGCCTGACGTAAGGGAAGGTGATGCTCCAACCACCATCTCACATCCTGTCGGTCTCCAAAGGTGCAGATCATGACGATTCCCGTGCCAAAGCTTATGTCCACCACAGGATCAGCCAGAACTGGAACCTCGTAATTGAACATGGGAACCAAAACCTTCTTGCCGACATATTTCCTATAGCGCTCATCATCAGGATTCACAGCTACGGCCACGCAGGCAGGCAGAAGCTCGGGCCGGGTGGTGGCGATCTGCATCTCATCGTCCTGTGCAGAAAAGCGCATATAATTAAGAGTTGTAGTGCGGGAATCGTATTCCACTTCAGCAAAAGCTATGGCAGTGCCGCAGCGGGGACACCAGTTGACAGGATGGTTCTCCCGATAGATCTGGCCGTTCTCGTACATGCGCACGAAGGAGGTTTGCGTCTTAACATAGTACTCCGGCTTCATGGTCACATACTCGTTGGACCAGTCTATGGACAGGCCCAGCCGCCCCATGGACAGATGGAAACGCTCGATTGCCTCAAAAGTCAGCTTCTCGCAAAGCCGGCGAAACTCTTCCCTGGAAACCTGGTTCTTAGTAATATGGTTTAGCTCCTCTACCTTTACCTCCGTAGGAAGCCCGTGGCAGTCCCAGCCCTGAGGGAACATGACATTGTAGCCACGCATGCGCTTGTAGCGCGCCACGTAGTCTATGTAACACCAGTTAAGTGCATTACCGATATGGAAGCTTCCCGTCGGGTAGGGAGGAGGAGTGTCAATTATGTATTGCGGTTTTTTCGACCCCCAATCGAAGTGATAGATCGAACTGTCCCAACTCTGCACCCATTTCTCTTCTACCTGACTGAAGTTATACTCCTTGGAGACCTCGCTCATCAGAAAGCTCCCGCTTTTTGGCTGCTAGTGCAGTTGAACACAATGTTAATAGGATTATCGGTAGACCAATAACAATATGCAACTCCTAATCTACCATGCAGATCAATGCGACCCCAAGAAATGCTCTGGCAGAAAGCTGGCGCGCTTCGATCTGGTTCGCTTAACCCATCATATGAACCAGCTCCGGCCTTTCCTGGTCTTAAGTCCTTTTTCACAAAAGGCACTCTCCCCAGAGGACAGCGGCGTGAAGGGACTGGCCGCACTGGACTGCAGCTGGGCCCAAGCCGAGGAGATCTTCTCGCGCTTTAGGCTTATGGAGAGAGCACTGCCATTCCTGGTGGCCGCCAATCCCGTAAATTATGGAAAGCCCTTCAAGCTCTCTACAGTGGAGGCACTGGCGGCAGGGTTGATAATATTGGGTGAGAGAGAGCAGGCAGAATTGATACTCTCTAAATTCAACTGGGGGCACGTCTTTTTAAAACTCAACCAAGAGCCTTTGCAGGAGTATGCCTCTGCCAAAAATTCGACTGAAGTGGTGAAAATTCAGGAAACATATTTATCAGAATAAATATAGTAAAAATATATCATCGCCACCAGAACGCGCATAAACATTGATTCGATCAGGGGGCGTCATTTTGGAGAAGAATATGGTGCATTTTGTCCCTCTTCGTCTCCAAATATTTCCTATTAATATTATTGGGCTCAATCTCCAGGGGAACGCGCTCTACAATCTTCAGGCCGTAGCCCTCAAGGCCAACCACTTTGCGAGGATTGTTGGTCAAGAGACGAATCTCCTTGATGCCAAGATCAACCAAAATCTGGGCACCAATACCATAATCTCGAAGGTCGGCCGGATAGCCCAGTTCGTTATTGGCCTCAACTGTATCAGATCCTGTATCCTGCAGGGCATAGGCACGCAGCTTATTGGCGAGACCAATCCCCCTGCCCTCCTGACGCATGTAAAGCAATACTCCATTTCCGTTCTCGCTGATGAGATGCATAGCCCGGCGAAGCTGCTCGCCGCAATCGCAACGTTGGGAAGAGAAAACATCTCCGGTGAGGCACTCCGAGTGCACCCGGACCAGGGCATCAGGGGCGGAAGGATCTCCGGACACGAAGGCAACGTGACACAGTCCGTCCAAAATGGACTCATAGCCTATAGACCTAAAGTATCCGTACTCAGTGGGCATGCTCACATCCGAAACTTTGCGGACGAGCTTCTCGCGCTGCATGCGATAACTGATGAGGCTCTCGATGGTCACCATTTTCAGGCCTTGCTTGTCTGCGAAGACCTCAAGCTCGGGCAGCCTGGCCATGCTGCCGTCATCATTCATGATCTCACAGATGACGCCCGCAGGATAAAGGCCCGCCATCCGGGCTAGGTCCACACAGGCCTCGGTGTGGCCGATGCGCCGCAAGACGCCGCCCTCTTTGGCCTGCAAGGGAAAGAGATGGCCGGGAGTGACAATATCGCTTCGCCTAGTTTTAGGGTCGATGAGGGTTTGCACCGTCGTCGCTCGATCAAAAGCGGAGATGCCAGTGGTGGTGTTGGCTCTGGCGTCCACGGATACCGTAAATGCCGTGCCCATGGACTCCGTATTCTGTGCAGTCATGGGTGGAAGATCCAGCTCACGCAGCCGTTCTGCCGTCATGGGCATGCATATCAGGCCGCGAGCAAAGCGAGCCATGAAATTGATGGCATCAGGCGTCACCTTTTCCGCGGCCATCATCAGGTCGCCCTCGTTCTCTCTATTCTCATCATCTAATACGATTATGAAGCGGCCCAACTGAATATCTAGAATCGCTTCTTTTACAGAGCAAAATGGCATATAAGGCAAAGGCAATACTGCTGAATACTTAAAAGTTTTGTGCCGATGGCAATCAAGACCATACTCCGGCCAATGCACTGCCACAATTACTGCAATGCCCATCGACCAAGGAATTTCTTACGACCCTGTATCCCAGCCGCTCGATCTGTTCCTCTTTGCAGACGGGGCAGAAGGTATTCTCGCTTTCGCCAGGAATGTTGCCGGCATAGACGTACTTCAAGCCCGCCGCGCGGCCTGCCTCTAGGCCCCGTCGAAGGGACTCGATACCTGTTCCGGGCACATCTTTCATTTTATACATGGGATAGAAGGCGGAGATATGCCAGGGCATATCTGGACTCACCCCAGCTAAAAAGACAGCCAGATCCTCTAGCACGGCCTCAGAGTCGTTGTAGCCGGGAATGAGGAGGGTTGTAACCTCCACAAAGACACCCCTCTTCCAGAACAGATCGATGTTGTGTTCAACAGGCTTCAGCCTTGCTCCACATACCGTGCGGTAGAATTGATCACCACCCTTCAGATCGATGTTTATGCCGTTCAGAATGGGTGCGATCTTTTGAGCGGCCTCTTCGCCCATGTAGCCGTTGCTGACAAAGACATTCTTCAATCCCGCCTCGTGGGCCAATGCCGCCACATCAAGGGCATACTCGAAGAAAATGGTGGGTTCGGAATAAGTGTAGGCGATGGAATGGCAGCCGAGAGCACAAGCCTCTGCAACTACACTCATTGGGCTTACGAAATCACCCGGTATACGGCCGGTTTTCCGAGGCAGCTGGGAGATGTCGGCATTCTGACAATGCATGCAGCGGAAATTGCAGCCCACTGTGGCGATGGAATAGGCGAGGCTGCCCGGCAGAAAATGAAAGAAGGGCTTCTTCTCAATGGGATCGGCATTTGCAGCCACCAGGCTTCCGTATACCAGGGTCATCAGCTTTCCATTCTGGTTCTCTCGCACTCCGCATACTCCCCTCTCGCCCGGACGGATGCGGCATTGCTGGTGGCAGAGACCGCACTGCACGCCACCGTCCAGCTTTTCCCAGAATTGGGCATCTCTAATCGTCTCTGAAGCCATAAATAAACACCAAAGTATTCATTACGCTCATAATATGTATAACAATGGTATTCAAAACAAAATACAATTTTAAAAAATTGGCTTAGGGGACAAAATACCCTTTACACTTTACTCTCTTTTGCTCAGCACCAGGTTTGCGACTGCTAAGAGGCCGGCTATGGCAAAGACGCCCTCAAATCCAGGCTGAGTCTTGGCGGCCTCAGCGGTCTTATTTTCAGATACTACAGAGACGGCTTCCTTTACATCTTCCGTCGCATGTCCTGCTGTGGAAAGAGCCTTCTCTTTTGCGTCTTGCGAGGCGTTCTCAGTTGCGCATACAACCATGGCCGCTGTGAATAGCATCATCAGCGCCACAAGCATAACCGACAGGATCTTCTTCAATATTAGACCTCCTATGATTCGCGTTGATCTCCATTGAAACATCTCTGAAAGCAGCAATCTTAGAATGAGCAAATGCAGCCTCAAAGTCCTCCATTTCACCTGGATGATCGAGTTATCTGGTTTCGCAAAAAGCCTATTTATCATTTTTGGTGAGAAATGGAAATGAATCCAGGATTAGAATACAAGAGAACAGCAAAGGAGAATCACTGACTGAAAAAGAGATAGTTCTGGAGAGCCTAGGCCCTCCAGCTATTTGATCTTACTCCCTTCTGCTAAGTACCAGGAAGGCAACTGCCAGGAGACCGGTTATGGCAATAATACCCTCAAATCCGGGCTGCGCCTTGGTGGCCTCAGCTGTCTTGTTTGCCTCAGCAGTAACTGTCTCAGCGGCCTCGGTTACGTTCTCCTTGGCTGCCTCGACCGTCTTAGCGGCAGGCTCAGCTGTGGGCTCAGCGGCTGGCGCTGCGGCGGCCTCGACGATCTTGTTCTCGGCTGCAGAGGCGGCCACTGCAGGTGCTGCCTCAGCGGCTTGGGCAGCAGCGCCCTCGATAGTCACGGGCTTGTAGATGTAGAACCTGAGTGTGTCATTATCAGCGGTCTTGATGCTGATGCCAGGCATAAGCTCAGTGTCTTTGTTCTTGCTCAGGGTTATGGCATTGTCCTTGTTATCCATAGTGATGGTGCCAGCGTTGGCATCAACGGCCCTGATAGTCATCTTGCCATACTGTGTGTCAGCCTTGACCTCATTGGGTACATCAGAAATCTGCCATATGCCATCGATAGAGGCTAGGTTCTGATCTGCACCACGGAAGGCGTTCTTGAAGTGAACAGCAACTGTCACGAGCTTCTTCTGTTCGCCTACAACGGGATTCTTGTAGTAATATACCTTGTCTGCCTCAGTCGCGCCGTCCTTAGACGGAGATACGACCTTGCTATCTACGACAGATCCATCCTTGGAGAGCTCCAAGAAGACCTTGTTGCCGTCAATGTCGATGGACTTGATGGCGAGCTCGTAGCCCTCTTCCAGCTTCAAGGGTGTGCCGGAAGTGACGGTCATCTCATCCTTATTATCTATCAGGATCTTCTCAAGCTGCTCGCTTGAGAGCGAGTTTTTGTCGGTAGACTCAGAGTAGAATATATTGGATGCGACATCTGTGCCTTCGTTGTATCCAGCGAAGTACCTCTCAGCCTGGAAGCCAATAACCTTATAGCTGCCCAAGAGAGCCCGCTCGAAAGCCTTGTTCTGGGCGGTAGTGGTATAGGTAACGCCGTAGTCGGGAGAGTCTCCACTCAACTTGTTGTCACCGCTGAGAAGGAACTTGAGTGACTCAGTGCCGAGGTCCTTCTTTATGTCATAGTAGAAGCCGGCGAAGGTCTGTGGATTCCAGGTAAAGGAGTTATCCACCATATTGCTTGCACCGCTCACGGTTCCAGCAACAGCTCCTCTGATCTGATGGTCTCCGGGCTCTGTTATGAGCTTGTAGATGTAGAACCTGAGTGTGTCGTTATCAGCGGTCCTGACCTTGATGCCACCCGAAAGGGTAGTATCCTTGTTTTTGCTCAGGGTTATGGCGTTGTCCTTGTTATCCATAGTGATGGTGCCAGCGTTGGCATCAACACCCCGAATGGTCATCTTATCGTACTGTGTATCAGCCTTGACTTCAGTGGGTGCATCGGATATCTGCCAGACTCCATCGATGGTGGCCAGGTTCTGATCTGCACCACGGAAGGCGTTCTTGAAGTGAACACCGACTGTTACGAGCTTTTTCTGCTCGCCTACAACGGGATTCTTGAAGTAATATGTCTTGTCTGCCTCAGTCGCACCATCCTTAGACGGTGATACGACCTTGCTATCTACGACAGATCCATCCTTGGAGAGCTCCAAGAAGACCTTGTTGCCGTCAATGTCGATAGACTTGATGGCGAGCTCGTAGCCCTCTTCCAGCTTCAGAGGTGTGCCGGAAGTGACGGTCATCTCCGTGTCGTCATCCTTCAGAATCTTCTCGAGCTGCTCGCTGGAGAGTGAATTCTTGTCAGTGGACTCAGAATAGAATATGTTGGATGCGACATCTGCGCCTTCGTTGTACCCAGCAAAGTACTTATCAGCTTGGAAGCCGATTACCTTAAAAGAACCCCAAAGCTCGCGCTCGAAGCCCTTATTCTGGGCAGTAGTGGTGTAGATTACGCCGTAGTCGGGCGAATCACCGCTAAGCTTATTGTCGCCAGTGAGAACAAACTTGAGTTCTTCAGTGCCAATGTCTTTCTTTATATCGTAGTAGAAGCCGGCAAAGTTCTGTGGATTCCAGGTGAAGGTGTTGTCAGCGAGGTTGCTCTGGCCGTTAATTGTTCCAGCCACCGCACCTCGGACCTCCACACTGGGAACTGCACCGACTACCATCGCTGTTGCTAGTAACAGCATCATCGATGTAAGCGTAATTGCAGCCAATTTTTTCATCTTTTAACCTCCTATTTTCCCTTCACGATCACTTTCAGCAGCATACAGTCTGATTAGTCTTAAAACTATTGCCTGAATAAAGTCTTCGATCGCCCTGCTACATATTACAGCACGCCGTTTCCAGCATTGCCATCTCCGCCTGGCGTCTCTCAGACATGTATATAGCTACGTCACCCTCCTCAAAATCCCATAAGGGATTATAGGGTAGTGATAGAGTATTTCCCTATTATATCTTTTTTGGTCCTCTACTAGCAGCTTGGTGCTGTTCTTCCTCTGCCCAGAGTTGCAATCGACCAAAGAGCTTTACAAGGCTCAATCACGCATTTGTCACTACCTATTTAAAGACTATTCTTTGCAAGGGCTACAAGAAGACTAAAGAAACAAAGCAATCGATCCAAACCTTATCGAGGAGATAGTCCACCCATGTATTAGAGCTTGCAAAGATCTCCATATATGCTCCTTTGGCATGATTTTTGCAAAATCTTATATAATAAATATTTAACCAGAATTCATAGATCAGATAGTCATTGATTAAATATCATTCATCGAATAAGTTTGAGCACGATTCAAGAAGAGCCAATTAGGCAATCAAATCTCTTTCCGAGAAAAGCGATTTGCAGGGAAAACCATTTTTGTGAATGGCGGCACAATTCATAGAGCATGACAAGAACCGGCCTGATTTATCATCCCATGTATCTCTTACACGAAACGAACGGCCATCCGGAGAAAAAAGAGCGCCTCACGGCCATTCTGGATAAAATTCAATCGGAAAAGCCCGATGTAGAATTCATAATCCCTAAGCCCGCGACCGTAACCCAGGTTGCGTCTATACATGAACGAAAGTACATTGATCAGGTAGAGGCCATCTGCCAGCACGGTGGTGGCTACCTGGATGTTGATACTGTCCTCTCCCAGAACTCCTATGACGCCGCTCTGATGGCCGTAGGCGGCGCATTGGCCGCAGTTGATGCCGTCCTTGAGGAGTACGACAGCGCCTTTGCCCTGGTCCGGCCGCCTGGGCACCACGCCAAGCCCAATCGCGGTATGGGATTTTGCATATTCAACAACATCGCAGTCGCCGCGAAGCATGCCCAGGCGCAGGGCTTGAAAAAAGTGCTCATAGTAGACTGGGATGTGCATCACGGCAACGGCACTAATGACGTATTCTATTCCGATCCATCCGTACTATATTTTTCTACCCATCAGTATCCCCACTATCCGGGCACGGGAAGAGCATACGAGGTAGGAGAAGACGACGCAGAAGGAACCAAGGTTAATGTGCCCCTGCCATCGGGCACAGGCGACGCAGGTTATCTCATGGCTTACCAGGAGATTCTAAAGCCCATCGCGTTGGAGTTTAGGCCCGACATAGTCCTGGTCTCAGCTGGCCAGGACCCGCATAAGGATGACCCGTTGGGCGGCATGCGTCTGACATTTGCGGGCTTTGGCGCCATAGCCGGCATGGTTAAAAGGATCGCCAATACTTGCTGCCAGGGAAGACTGGCTGCGATCTTAGAAGGCGGATACAACCTACAGGCGCAGGCAGAAGCTGTTGTAGCCGAGATCAAAGCGTTTGCAGGTTACGTGCCGCAGGTAAGAGGCGCAGACCAAAACGTCGCACGGAGAATCGAAGAGGTCAAAGAGATTCAAAGCATCTACTGGGACTGTTTTTCCTAGCCGATGCGAAATTTAGCCTGAAAATATTTAGCCAGAAAGATGCGAAAGCCTTCATCCTTTACGGCGAGCAGCTCCAAGCCCGCATATATATTGTGCCCACCGCGAATGGACACGGACAGATGCTTGCCCAGAGAGAGGTTTGCGCTCTCCCCTTCCAGAAGATCACGAGCAGAAGTATATTTGCGCGCTTCCTCCACTACGACTTTGCCGTTGGCGATGTAAGGACCGGAAAGAAGCCCAGGGTGAGCTGCCAGGAAGCGAGCGATGTGATCTGCCTGCCAGACTGGCGGACCGATGCGTCGGCAGGCTCTGGAGAGCTGCCAGACCTGCATCTCAAAAAGCATCACGGCTCTGTCGCGATAGGTTGAAACGTCGCTTCGTAGAAGGGAAAAACCACTTCGCTCCAAAAGCACTTTAATGGAGCCTTCAGCTTTGCGAAGCTGGGGATAGAGAACATCTTCCACCAAATCTGGCGCAGCAAACTCAAGGAGAACGAGCATTGTCCCCCGCGCATTTATCCGGGCAATTAGATCATCATCCGATAGAGGGAGCTGCGATAGAGGAAAGAAGAAATCAAGCTTCGGCTCAGCCAGAAAAGAGCGCGCAACAGATGCAAACAGGAGCATCTTGTCCAAAGTTAAGCTAGCAGCCACATTTCTTCCTGGATCGACCGGATCGACCACGACCAAGGGCTCGTCGTGCCCGCCTATGCCGTGCCCTTCCAGATCCAGGCGCTGGCCAGGACGCCAAGAGGATGCCGCTTGGAGCACATCGGCAAAGGAGCCGTAGCAAAGCACGAGCAGTTCCGTCAGATAGCCGGAAAAGCCGCCCATTTTCAGCTCCGAGCCATAGACATCTATGCCCTTCAGGAACTGCTTTAGAAGAAGGACATCGTCCTCTCTACCTACTATCCTGCTGCCCACGTATTTTGTATGAAAGGGCGTACGATCCACGGCCGACTTAAGGTGGGAGGCATCCTCCACCAGATAGCATGGAACCAGGTCAACCTCAAAGCCGTGCATCCTGGCATGGACGTAGGCATGCTCCGCATATTTCTCCTCATGATCTGGGGCGATAAGCCTGGCGATCTCCAGGGCCGCGCCAAGATCGTCCCAGGTAGGCACCCCTAAAAATATGTCCAGATCATGATCTCCAGAAAGCCAAGTGCTTCTGGCGGCAGAGCCTACCAGCATGGCATTGAGAGAGAGGCCGTGCTCTCTTGCCAGACCTTCTATGCGAGCGATAATGAAGGCAGAGGTCTCCATCATTCGCTTCCTGTCGGATAGACTGGGCCGGACAAGACCGAGCACCTCTTCTTGGATCTCAGAGAGAGAATTCTGCCAGGTCTTCGTAGATCGGCCCTCCCCTCGTGAGAGTACTTTTCTTAAGATAAAATCGATCCACTGTAAAGCTGCCCAAGTCCAGACTCGCGAAGTTTGCGATTCTCGCGCCGAGCAGTCGATTCATCTCTACACCGGGACGGGCCACCCGACCCAAAGTGACATGGGGGGAGAAGCCCCTTACATCGAGCGCAAAGCCCAGAGAGCTCAACGTTTCCTCTACATTCTGGTAGAGCTCCTGGAAATCGCCCTCCAGACCCAGCCACACCACGCGCACGGCCCGCCCGGGAAAGGCGCCCATGCCCTTAACATGGACAGGAAAAGGCGCGGCCTTAACCCGTCCCAACGCCTCAGTCACTGCCCCTATCTTCTCTTGCGGCACATCTCCCAGGAACTTTATGGTGATATGAATCAATTCAGGCTGAATGAGCCGCAGACCACCTGTCGCGATGCCGTTTTGCAGTCGTCCAATCTCCTCGCGCATGGACAAAGGCAGCTCTATTGCCACGAAGCACCTTATTCCCGTCATCGCAGGACACTGCCTTTGCTGGCAGAGGTGACCGAGTTTCTGTAGCGAGCCAAAATTCCGCTCTTTATCTTGGGCTCAGGAGGGACCCATGCCTTCTTTCGCATTTCCATTTTTCCGGGATCGACGAGCAGATCGATCTTTCTGGCAGAGATGTCTATTGAGATCATGTCCCCATTCTTCACAAGGGCAATGGGCCCACCCACCGCTGCTTCCGGAGATACGTGTCCGATGCACGGCCCCCGGGTTCCGCCGCTAAAGCGCCCATCGGTAATGAGAGCCACGGACTCGGAGAGGCCCGCACCAGCGATGGCAGATGTAGGGGCAAGTGTCTCCCTCATGCCCGGCCCGCCTTTAGGCCCTTCATATCTTATTATCACTACATCGCCAGCCTTTACGCCGCCTTCAATGATGCCTGCCATGGACTCCTCCTCTGAGTTGTAGACTACAGCCGGGCCGGTATGCTTGAGCATGGATGCAGATACCGCGGTCTGCTTGACCACTGCCCCCTCTGGCGCCAAGCTGCCAAACATTATAGCAATGCCACCTTGAGCGTGCACAGGTGCCTCTAGAGTGGCTATGACAAACGCATTGGCCAGCGGATTGACAGGCCTAAAGGCATCCAGATTCTCGCCTAATTTTTTGCCGGTGACTGTGAGGACGTCTAAAGAGAGCATTGATGCAAGCCTGCTCATGACGGCAGGAATTCCGCCGGCTCTATCCAGGTCGAGGATATGATGTGGGCCGCCTGGTCGCAGGTTTACCAGATGAGGAGTTTCGCGACTTAATCTGTCAAAGCGGTCCAAATTCAGATCCAGGCCGTACTCAGCTGCTATGGCCGGTATGTGTAAAACGGTATTGGTAGATCCACCGATAGCCATGTCCACGCGAATAGCATTGTCCAGAGCGGCAGGCGTCACTATCTGTCTGGCAGTAATTCCCCGTTCTACCAATTCCATGATCTTCATGCCAGAAAGCTTCGCCTGGCGCATCTTTCGCGCGTCCACTGCATGAGTGGTGGCACAGCCCGGCAGAGATAAGCCCATGGCTTCAGTGAGGCAGGCCATGGTATTAGCAGTAAAAAGGCCGGCACATGATCCGGCTCCAGGACAGGCCATATCCTCCAGGATGCTCAGCGTCTCGCCTCCCGCCTGCCAGCCCTCGAAGACGTTGATCAGATCAAGCTCTTTGTCGCAGGCGAAGCCTGGCATCATGGGCCCGCCTGTGACCACGATGGTAGGCAGGTTCAGTCTTCCCGCAGCCATGATATGCCCGGGAACTATCTTGTCGCAGGAGGGGATCATTACCAATCCGTCCAGCTGATGGGCCTCGTGCCATGATCTCAATGGAGTCTTCGATCAGCTCGCGACTGGGCAGCGAGTATCTCATGCCCTCATGACCCATGGCTATGCCGTCGCACACGCCAATGGTCTGGAATTCAAAGGGCACGCCACCGGCGGAGACTACGCCCGCTTTTACTGCCTCCCCCAGCTTGTCGAGATGGATATGTCCAGGTATAAAATCATTAAAAGAGTTGACAACTCCAATGAAGGGACGACGAATCTCTTCATCGCATAGGCCAGTGGCCTTTAAGAGAGCCCTATGAGGCGCTCTTTCTCTGCCTACTTTGGTGACATCGCTCCTCATCAAAAAACCTCAATTTTCGCCTTTTGCCACTTTTCGGTTTAAGTAGTTGCTGAATGCATCTACAACATGTTAAATACCAAAAAATACTAGCCGCCAGAGGTGGACAATCCTTGGATGCTTATTCGTTATTTCTGGTATTCCTCGCAATCTACATAGCGATCTTGCTGGGCATCGGCCTATATTTTTCCCGTCGACAGAAGCACGTAACCGACTTTTGGCTGGCTGGAAGAAAGCTTGGGCCGTTCGTCATCGGATTCGCCACGGCATCCGCGTGGATCACTGCGAGTGCATTGCTCTTGGCCACTGGACTATTTCTGCTCATAGGCGTAAGCTCGATATGGATCTGGGTATTCCCCAACATCGCCGGGCTGATAATAATTGCAGCGATCTCAGGAAGGATCAAGAACATTCCTGCATTAACCCAGCCCGAGCTTATGGAGATAAGATACGATCCCTATGATCCGAGCACCGGTGGCCCTGGCCGTCACCATCATGATGATACTATTCTCGGTGACGGATTTCATTGGATTCAAGCTGGTGCTGGGAACATTCTTCGGCATCGATCCCTTCTATGCAGTGGCCATCATGGCCGTTTCCGTAGCTTTTTATGTCAGCGTGGGAGGCTTTCTCGCAGTGGTCTGGACCGATGTGGTTCAGTATATTCTTCTGGCAGGCCTGGCCATTTACGTGGCAGCATTATCTCTTGATCTCAGCATAGGAAAGGGTGTCACTTTGCTCACCGCCTCATCGGCTCTGGGCACAGACTGGTGGGACCCTCTCCTCTTGGGCGGCCTGATGGGCGCCCTGGTTTTTTTAGTCGCCCTTTTGCCAGGATGGGTGGCTGAACAGGACCCCTGGCAGAAGATCTGGGCGGCGCGCGATGAGCGCTCCGCAAAGCTGGGGGCTTTTAATCGGAGCGCCCTGCTGGTCCTGGTCTACCTTTGCTGCTTTCTTACGGCCATCGGCCTTTCCGCTGCTCTACCCCAGGCCAACTGGAGAGGTAGAGGCGGAGATGCTCTACCTCAAAATCATAAGCGATAACGTCTCCCCGGTGCTTCTCTCGCCTGCTCTCTATAGGCTTTGCAGCAGCATCTATGTCCTGTACCGACACCTTTGCCACATCTGCAGCTTCCTGTATATCCCGCGACCTGATCCAGCGGCATCTGCGGCCTGCTTCCACCATGAAGGAGATGCTGGTCATCAACAGGATATTAGTTATCATCATGATAGCCGTCGCGGCGGCAATTGCGCTGAATGCGAACAGCATAGTGGATGCTGTGATCATAGCCACGGTCATAGGCACCACATCCTACTTCTTCCCCATAATTGGTGGACTATACTGGAAGCGAGCCACCCGGTGGGGAGCCATGGCTGCACTCATAGCAGGCGGCGGAACGCAAATCCTTCTCATCTCCTACGAGCAATTCTGGCTGAAACAACCACTAGACAGCATCTCATTCTATCTAACCGAGCATGGAGTGCTGGTCGGCCTGGCACTTTCCGCCCTATTCTTTGTCGGTATATCATTGGCCACGCGACCGGAACCGGACATTCGCTTAGCAGCCTTTTTTCCCGATATCGCAGAGAAGGTCTTTTGTCGCGATCTTCCCCGAGCTGACCGGAAGAGTGCACACTACATGGAGATCTCCCCATTCATAGAAGCGAAGACGACTGGAGAGCGATCTCACCTCAGCTTAACCATAGGACACGGCTCTGCCTGCAAGAGAGAACAAGAGAGACTCCCATGGGAACGGTTTGTGGAAAAGCTGAAGGAGAGCTATCCCCTATGGTTTACGCCCACAGGAAGCCATATCGTCTACCGCCTCTCCCAGGCGGATATGCTGGCCTGCGTCAAGATGGTGCGCGGCGATAAGAGCCATATCTGGCTATCTGCCGAGCCGAGGCACGAGCAGACTGAGAGGCTGAAAGATGAGCTCTTTTTGGCGTATGAAGAGATAGAAGAGGCGATGGCAAGTTTTCACATGAGGGCATGCCTGCAATGAAAGAAGATACCTTGATAACAGTGATAGGGGCAGGGCCAGCTGGCAGCTCTGCCGCAGAAGTTGCCGCCGCCGAGGGAGCGGAGGTAGTACTCATTGAGAAAAAGAGCGAGATTGGCAGCCCAGTTCAGTGCGGAGGATTTCTCCCGGATGCGGTTGAATTAGAGACGCTCATGCCCTGCGCCCGCCTGCCCCAGACGCTAATGGATATTCCGGCGCGCAGCATTTTGCACCGCACTCGATTGCAGCGCATCTATTCGCCTTCTGGAAAATACAAGCAGTTTGCCGTAGCCGGCCGGATTGTAGACAGGCGGGCTTTCGATCGCCACCTCGCCACCAGGGCTGTTCGCGAAGGAGCGAGAGTTCTTCTTGCGACACGCGCCCGCCTTGAGGAAGGCACATTACAGCTTTCCGGCCGCGTCCGCTGCAAAATCAGGCCGCAGATAATAATAGGTGCAGACGGCCCGTACTCGGTAGTATCCCGAGCTATGGGAAATCCGGTACAGGAGATGGGCATCTGCTTGGAATATGAGATGGCAGATGTGAATATCGATGCACAGGCAGCGGAGATGTACTTCTCGGCCCATTATGCGCCGGGGGGCTACGCCTGGATAATCCCCCTTGGCCAGGATATTGCCAATGTAGGGGTGGGAGTGCGAGCATCTTACCTGACCGGCCAAAAGCTTCCTTTTATACTGGACAAATTCATCCGAGAGCATCCCATCGCAGCAGAAAAACTTGCTGGCGGAGAGGTCCTGGCAGTCATGAAGGGCTGTGTGCCTGCGGGCGGGGGCCCAGAAGTTATCCAAAAAGGCAACATGCTTTTAGCGGGAGATGCTGCAGGACACGTCATGGCCACCAGTGGAGGAGGAATACCATTGGCCATGGTGGCGGGAAGGATTGCAGGCGAGGCAGCGATAGGACAGTTGCATGGCAGAATGCCCCTTGCAAACTACCCGTCGCGCATTCGCGAAGAGTTCGGAAATGAGCTTGGCCGATCGATCCAGATCAGGAAGATGGTGGATATGGTCATGAAGAGCGACAGGCTCATTAATGCACTCTTTGCCGCCCTAAACCCAGAACAGATGAAATCAGTAATGCGCGCCCATATCCCGGCACCACTCGCATCTCGCACATGGGTCCGAGAAAGATCGGATTAGCAGAATTATAATGAAAAATGAGATTATAGCGGAAGGATGGAACTGCCATCCGACCTAATGCCGCAAGTTACGCTTTTTCTTCCTTGGGTGTCTTGCCCAGCAGCTCTTCTATGGTCTTGGTGCCTGCCTCCACGACTTTGACGTTTATCTGGCCAATATCGGGAGATATATCCCTTCCGTGGACGCTCATCCTCTTCTTCTTTCCCTCGGCTACGGGATGATATCCGGTTCCGATGGAGAGCAGGAGTTTTCTGCGCTTTGTGCCAGGCAGATCTGCCCGCATGGGAAATCCCTCGCGATCGCTGCCGCCCGTGATCTGTATCGAGTAGCCGGGCATGCCCAGGACATCTCCTTCAATTTTGTCGCCGATATGTTTTCCCAGAAGCTTGCCGGCTCCTGGATCCTTAAGCTCTACCTGATAGGCCTTACCGCTCTTGGGATCTGAGACTACGACTCTAAAATCCATCTTTCTTCCTCATCAAATGTAAACGTGACTATCGTGTCTAGAGATCAATGCTCTATAAAACCTTATCTTGCCGGAGGAGGCTCAATCATCTCAGCTCATGGGTTTTGGAGTAGTCCACTAGAATAGATATGGGCGCAGTCTTGATCTTTACACCCAGCTCCTCGGCCGCTACCGCCCCATTGACACCGGCATAAAAGGCTATACTGACTTTGCCCGAGCCCACCGGGCAGCCCAACACGGGCTCTGACTGCTCTCCTATTTTTATGAGCCCGCCGAGCCCCGCGTTTAGGAACTCTTCCAAAAGAGCACGGACAAGCGTTGCCGCCGCGACGGGCACCTCTCTCACATTGGCCAGCACGGTTCCCGAACCTTTGAAGACTGCATCGGCAACACTTGTTACCCTGCGGCCCATAAAAACCTTAATGGGATCAAGGGACGAGCCGGCATAGGCGATGAGGTCTGTGAAATCGACGGCCTGCCTTTCTCTGACCTCTACCAAACCCGCGAAGCTGGTGAGAACTGGAATTCCTCTTTTCATGAGCATACCGTCCAGTGTGATGCTGCACAGCGTTGCCACGCCCAGGAACCCGGCGGGAATCTCAAGAGTTGATATGCTTTCACCCTCGTCCAGAATGAGCGCGCGACGGCTTATGGTATAGCCTGCGTCGAAGGTGCGTCCCAGTATCTCAAAGACCTCTTCAGCGTTTGCTTTGTCTATGATGCTGGTATTGGCGATTACATCTCCGCGACCGGCCTTGGGATCGAAACTGGTCTTGAACATGTACTCTTCAATCCTAGTATTGACAAAGCCGATCCTATCGTCGACCAGGGCGTCGCCCAGCTCCCGCGACCCCATCGGTGTGAGCACCCGGCCGCTATAGCCATTCCTTTTGGTGAATCCCAGCTCATCCAGGATCTTGAGGTTGTAGCGCACAGCCCTCTCTCCCAGGTCATAGCCGCGACTGCCAAGGCAATCAGAGATCGCCCTTGCCCCAACCGAGGTGCCCGCACTTTCGATGACACGCAGGATCTCAATTAGCCTTCTCTGGCTCATATGCGCCTTGGTGAGAAGCTTCATCTATCTTGCACCTCCGGGAAAGGCCATATATATCTTATGTGGATAGCACTTGCCTGGCATAAAGGCCGGAAAAGATCAGTAAAGAAAAAATCTAAAATAGCAGCCAATTAATAGTCCCGTGGGGTAGCGGTCAATCCTGAGGGCCTTTGGAGCCCGCGACGGCGGTTCGAATCCGCCCGGGACTACTTCCTAACCATGACCCAATTGGAAACGTAGATATATCCGTGCATATCATGGGGAAGAAGGCCAGCCATATTTTAGTCTGGCATCAAAACTGCATTGCTCCGGTAGTGTAGCCCGGCCAATCATTTCGGCCTTTCAAGCCGAAGACTCGGGTTCAAATCCCGGCCGGAGCATTTTATAGTCAACTGCCTCGGGATGGTAGAATAAATTATCCAATTAGTGCCACACTTTGCAGAAGAAGATCTGGGTACTACACCGAGATCCTTGTCATGAGACAACCAGAAGGTACAAGAAATTCTGGGAAAAGGTGCAGAGAACTTCAGAATCCAAGGATAAAATAGGCTTAAAGATATCGATTATGCTTGAAACTCCCGACATATTTATATTCCATAAGCCGGAAGGTTGGGATTGTGCCTGAGCAAAATACTCAAATATAAGTGGAGAAGCATGAGTGTCAGGTACTCCACACGACAAAGCGCCAATATGGCGGCTTTTGCAGGTTTATGCCAGGCAAGGGCCGACCGATCTTTGTCGGCGTGGTGCCAGGGATTTAGGCCTCTGAGGATGGCTTAAATTCTGTGCGTTGATGGTAACCTAAGGAGGTGGGAAAGAAATGAGAAAGATATTAGCTGTTTTGGTTATTATCGCCATGGCCGTAGTAGGCATGGCCGGTGCAGCCAACTACATGTACGAAAAGGCATCGGTTAAAGGCGTAGGATACAAGAATGTAGAGATGATCATTTCCACCCAGACTGGCTTTAACGGCCAGAAGCTGGTAGAGAAGGAGTCCGGCTCCGGCAACGTCATCACCGAGAGGACTGAGCTTGAGGCTGAGAGGCAGCTCAACAGGGACTACACCGAGATCGCTGCAGGAACATGCGCCTGGCCAACCGGCATTGCATGCCCCATGGATTATATCAACTTCACCAAGGAAGCTGAGTTCGAGTACATGCCAGTCTCTTACCAGACAGGCACATACGACCAGAAGTGGGTTGAGAAGCTGTGCGTGCAGAACTACAGAATCGGCGCGGTGCTGACTGAGATGTACACACACGCTGAGCACCTGCAGAAGACAACCGAGGTCAAGACCCGCGGATACGGCATCACTAACGCGGCCAGCACTGATGGCTGCCCTGCTTGCTGCACCGGTGTTCTTGAGGCTAACCTGAACAGCAACGTTATCGGCGTTGCCCATATCGGATGGATCTCCAGAGACCCACTCGCTGACAACCAGCTCAAGGGCCGCCATGCCGAGTACGGCAGATCTGTCGAGGACCTGACTGGCGTCTTCTCAATCGAGAAGTTCATCCAGCTCTGGGGCAACTCCACATGCGGCGCAATCAGCGTTGACTGGCTGCCCTGCGTGTAAATTGATCTAATCTGTAACTTTAGAAGAAAGGCTCCAGGCTCTAAAGCCTGGAGTTTAGGTCATTTTTGCTTTTTTATTTAGCCCGGATTCTTTAAGTATAAAATTCAAGCAGATTCTATCGCGAAAAAGCTCATATTCAGGGGCTATTGCATCAAAGATTGGAAGATAAAATTCTCTTTTTCATGCTCGATAGGTTTATATGCCATTAACCTGATCAGAAATATTGTGCCTGAAAAACATATTCAAAGGTCTAATTGGAATCGTAAAATCAGGCGCCTCACGCCGGACAGGGTGGCATTTGATGCGTTCTTTGCTATCCGATCAGGGTGATGTACTTAAGGATCATTCGTTGCTGTCAAAGAGCAGCCTTCGATCCTCATGTAAAGGAGGTGGGAAAGAAATGAGAAAGATATTAGCTGTTTTGGTTATTATCGCCATGGCCGTAGTAGGCATGGCCGGTGCAGCCAACTACATGTACGAAAAGGCATCGGTTAAAGGCGTAGGATACAAGAATGTAGAGATGATCATTTCCACCCAGACTGGCTTTAACGGCCAGAAGCTGGTAGAGAAGGAGTCCGGCTCCGGCAACGTCATCACCGAGAGGACTGAGCTTGAGGCTGAGAGGCAGCTCAACAGGGACTACACCGAGATCGCTGCAGGAACATGCGCCTGGCCAACCGGCATTGCATGCCCCATGGATTATATCAACTTCACCAAGGAAGCTGAGTTCGAGTACATGCCAGTCTCTTACCAGACAGGCACATACGACCAGAAGTGGGTTGAGAAGCTGTGCGTGCAGAACTACAGAATCGGCGCGGTGCTGACTGAGATGTACACACACGCTGAGCACCTGCAGAAGACAACCGAGGTCAAGACCCGCGGATACGGCATCACTAACGCGGCCAGCACTGATGGCTGCCCTGCTTGCTGCACCGGTGTTCTTGAGGCTAACCTGAACAGCAACGTTATCGGCGTTGCCCATATCGGATGGATCTCCAGAGACCCACTCGCTGACAACCAGCTCAAGGGCCGCCATGCCGAGTACGGCAGATCTGTCGAGGACCTGACTGGCGTCTTCTCAATCGAGAAGTTCATCCAGCTCTGGGGCAACTCCACATGCGGCGCAATCAGCGTTGACTGGCTGCCCTGCGTGTAAATTGATCTAATCTGTAACTTTAGAAGAAAGGCTCCAGGCTCTAAAGCCTGGAGTTTAGGTCATTTTTGCTTTTATTATTCTTGAGAGTGTCTTATTAATTTCAATTTTATAATCAAGTATCTGATACGACCGTGCCGCCTTCCGCACTGATCGGCTTTCGATTCTCCGTAAATAACAGATAGATTTATATCAAATAGAAACGTCAGAGTATATCTGTAGCTTATAGATCGCACTTAAAGCGATAGAGCATCTACAATAAAGGGATAAACAACTGTTGCATCAACATCGGGGGTGAATGTAGCATGAAGGGAGTAGTAGGGATAGTTATACTTGCAATTGCCCTTATGGGGCTATGCGGTACTGTGATGGCCAATCCGCCCATAGTTCCGCCCGTACAGTATGAGCAGTTTTGTGAAAACCATAAGGTATCCGGAACGGGAATTGTCGATGTCAGCACGTCGGTAATCGACAAAAAAATCGCACTCGAATATTTCAACACCATGAACGGCGACGGAGATCTCGAGCTGGACCAGGAGACCGCATATTCTCAGAACGCCGATAAGCTGAAGAGGAATGTATCCTCTGTCAATGGTGGAAACGAATCAGCTCTGAACCTCTTCCAGACCACGAAGCTGACCTATGCCGGTGAGACGCCCTTGACCGGTGGCAAACTTCTCAACTCCAAGGCCTTCTACGGAGGCATTGGCGCAAATGTGCAGGAGCTTTTCTCTGTAAATGAGATGGAACAGGATCAGACCGCGTTCTTTTCCTCAACCACGCCTTATGAGCCTGCCAACGGTACAAGACCTGAGGATCTGCCGGGCATGCTCAAGAGCGCAGGCAGAGACACCGCGGCAGTAGAGGATCTCATGACTGCCAATAATGGCGTTTACAATCCTGCCCATCTGGTTGGTCTCGAGACCAAGAACTCATTCAATGGTACCTGGGGCACGGACGCAACCTGGCACAGGATATTCTACAAGGACATCAAGGCCCACGAGATGTTCACGGGTGTGTTCGAAGCCGAAAAGACCATTAAGTTCCATGAGAACCCAGTACCTGAGAGACAACGTGTACCGTGTGAAGGCATAGACTGCTAGGCAGAGAAAGCCTACAGTTTTCCTTTTTTTCTAGCAATATTCGGGAGTTAGCATGAAAAGACGAATGATTTGGATAATAATCATATTCATTCTGACGGCTTGCCAAGTGGAGGCCACCGTCGAGGACTCGAACATGGCGGCAGACGATGTTTCAAGCAGACCCTGGGCAGGCTTTACATCGCAAACTTTGCCCGCATATCTGCCCAGCCCTTGTTCAGGGGATTCCGGTATCCTCTATGTGAGAATCGGCCTTACGGGGCCTGAGTCGGAGCCAGATAAATTTTATACAACTCCTAACAAACCACTGAACTTCATGGTTACTGTAGAGAACAGTGGTGAAACTGATGTGGAGGCACAGGTCAGCGTCAAGCCAGAGGACTGTCCATTTGAATGGTTTAGCTGGACGACCACTGCCATGACAATTCCAACAGGGGTCTCCCGCTCCGTGGCCTTGCAGGTTTTGCCGGATACAAGCGCGGTAGCCGGAGAGTACAGATTCTCAGTGGAGGCCTCTGCCAAATGTCGCGCATCTGAGCCAAGCCACGCTAATTTCAAAATACAAGCATTCGACTACGCCTCAGAGACCACGGTCGCTGGCACGGGCCGGTTTCAGATCAATAAAGACCTCAGATCAATGAACTCAGGTATCAAGTCCAGCAAAAACGTGCTGTTTTCCGGCCGCGTGGACGCCCTGGTGAAGAATGAATACCTGGTGGACAAAGCATTGGGCAAGAATGCCAACTTCCAGGAAAAGGATGCAGTTGACAACTACAATGCAGTCTCACCTGGAGACGCACTTGCAGGAACAGAGAGCTTCAAGAGTTCTGCGGTCTTTGGAGGAGTGGGGGCCAAAGTCCAGGAGAACTATGATGTACAACAGATGGAGTTCAAGAACCAGGATTTCACACTGCATCAGACTGGATCTCTAAAGAATACGGCGGAATTCAATACAGCGGATAACTTCACAGGGTATTACCTGATAGATGCCAAGCAGATGGTTCCCGGCCAGAGGAGTCTGAAGGAGTTTGAGGAGTATTTCGGATCCTTTGAGATCAACCGGAGAATACTCTTCCGGGATGCCACAAAATCCAATACACCATGCCTGGAAGGAGACTGTCTGAAAGCACCGAACATAAAAACACCGACATCGAGCTTTACCAGCCCCTGCTTAAGCGGTTCATGCAATGATTTCGTGAATCGGCTGAATTCATTCGGCAAGTAGTACGAGCATTCCTTTTTTTGAGTATTTTCCATATGATTTAGGCAGCCAAAACCTTAAAATAGCCTCCAAAGCACCTATACCCAGGTGCTAGGGTATCAGGAGAGTGACGGCCTGGGCTTTGAAAATGCTTCTTCAAGGACAGACCAGACCCGAGGAGATAGTGTGGTTTGAAGAAAGAATTGATCGTTTTAGCAGTTATTGCCATGGCAATAGTTGGCACGGCAGACGCTGCCAATTACATGTATGAAAAATCGTCGGTAAAAGGAGTGGGGTATAGAAGCCTGGAGATTGTTATATCCACGCAAAACAACGTTAATGGGCAGAAGCTAGTGGAGAAACTATCCGGCTCAGGAAATGTGATCACGTCCAGAATTGAGCTTGAAGCCGAGAGACAATCTGCAGACCTGACATGTGCTTGGCCGACAGGGTCAGACACAATGAACTACATCAACTTCACCTCAGAGCAGGAGCTGGAATACATGCCCATATCATATCAGACCGGCACTTACGACCAGAAATGGACGGATAAGTTCTGCGTACAGAACTATAAGATAGGCGCTGTGCTTACTGAAATGTACACTCATGCTGAGCACCTGCAGAAAACTGCAGAGATCAAGACTCGCGGATACAACAGGCAGACTGTTACCCCATCATGTTGCACAGGTGTCCTCGAAGCTAACCTGAACAGCAACGTAATCGGCGTTGCTCACATCGGATGGATCTCCCGCAATCCCGACACTGACAACCAGCTCAAGGGCCGCCATGCCGAGTACGGCAGATCTATCGAGGACATGACTGGCGTCTTCTCAATCGAGAAGTTCATCCAGCTCTGGGGCAACTCCACATGCGGCGCAATCAGCGTTGACTGGCTGCCATGCGTGTAATAATTTAATTAAAAAAAAATAGCGCTGCAGCACGATTCAGCGCGTATTTCCTTTTCTACAGGAAGGTGGATGTAAATGAGCAAGAAAAAAGGTGCTAAAGGAATGCCCCGCGACGGACCAGGCAAACATGATCCCTCTAAATCGCAGAAGGATAAGTCCGAAGCGCCAATATTTGATAACAAGAGAGGAGGAATAACGAACGAGCGACCTCGAAAAACTCGTATCTGAGATGCTGTGCGGATAACCGTCGATGAATGAATTTGAAAGCCGCGCAGCTATTCTCCGCGACCCCATAGTTTCCGGTCTGGCACATTGCCGGGGGCGCTCATCGGGCTTGCGGCCCGCTTGCGTAGACTCATGTGCATTTGCCAGGAATGGGGCACAAATTATATATTCGACTTGTGTCGTACGGCGCTGAACGCCGTATGATCAACGGCGTAAGCGGTAGAGGAGTGGTGGCGTCTCTCATGCCAAAATGCGTCATAACGCACATTTCTTATACATCCTATGCCATCCCTCGATCATGATTACGTCAGTCGAGCGCTCTTCTCTCTCCGGCGAGGTCTATGCCCCACCTTCCAAGAGCTACACCCACCGCGCTATTCTGATAACTTCTTTAGGTCCGGGCGGCAGCATAAAACGGCCTCTTCTCTCAGCGGACACCAGGGCCACAGTTTCCGCCAGCGAGGCCTTTGGAGCGAAGATCTCACTTGACGACGAAGTGTTCATCGTCGGCGTATCCGACCAGCCCCAGAACCCGGAAGATATAATTAATGTTTTAAATTCGGGCACTACCCTGCGCTTCTGCTCGGCTGTGGCGGCTCTCACCGACGGTGCGATTCTCACGGGCGATGCCTCCATTCGCACCCGACCCAATGGCCCGCTCTTAAACGCGCTCTCAGAACTAGGCGCAAATGCTTTTTCCATTCGCAGTAACGGCAAAGCTCCCCTGGTGATCAAGGGAAAGATGCGGGGCGGCACTGCTCACCTCAAAGGCGGCGTCAGCTCCCAGTTCCTCTCTGCGCTGCTCATTGCTACGCCACTGGCGGAAGCGGACACGAAGATCGTGATAGAGGGCGAGCTGAAGTCGCGCCCCTACGCCGAAATCACCCTGGACATGCTGGCAGACGCGGGCGTGCGGGTGCAGGCGGAGCGGCAGGAATTCTTTGTGCCAGGTGGGCAGAGCTTCAGCCTGAAGAGCTACACCATTCCAGGTGACTTCTCCTCCGCCTCCTACCCGCTTGCAGCGGCTGCGGTCACCGGGTCTGAGGTCACGGTCCGAGGGATCCTCCCATCACGACAGGGTGACTCGGCCATCATCGACATCATGAGCCGCATGGGAGCCAAGGTTTCCTGGGATAAGGAGTTAGGAAACTTACGCATCAAGGGCGGCAACTTGCAAGGCGTGGAGGTGGACGCCAGCCGCACGCCTGACCTAGTTCCTACCATCGCCGTACTTGGGGCCGTGGCCAACGGCAAGACGACAGTGGTCAATGCGGAGCACGTACGCCACAAGGAGACGGACCGGCTGCATGCCATGGCAGTGGAACTCTCTAAAATGGGCGCAGACATCCGGGAAAGGTCGGACGGGTTGGAGATAACTGGCGGAAAGCTGCACGGGGCCAGCGTTCACGGTTGGCATGACCACAGGATTGTGATGGCACTGACTGTGGCGGGCTTCGTTGCAGGGGAGACGAAGATCGATACGGCGGAAGCTGTGGATGTCTCCTATCCGGGATTCTTCCAGGAGATGAGCAAGCTGGGCGCGAGGGTGGAAGTGGGATAAAAGAAGGCGATGAAGAGGGAAAATTAGAAAAGGTCCTGCAGCTCGTCCCTGCTGATTCCAGCATCCTTCAGAATCTGAAAAAGGGTTCCTCTGGCTACATCCTGGCTGTGGAAAGGAACAGTGACACGTCTTCCAGTATCATTATTAGCGAATATGTAATGGCTTCCAGTAACTTTTTTCAGTACGAAACCTTTTTCCAGTATGGCTATGACTTTTTAGGAGAAAGAGACGATGGCCCTAGGCATGAGCCCCTACAGTCACTCTGCACTCGATGAGGTCGTACTCTACGGGGATTGCCTTGCCATCCTCAATGGAGGGCTCTCCACATAACCCGTGATCGCATCCCTGAACATCTCAATGTCCACTTCCACGATCTTTCCGTGGGTGACACATCCTGAAAGTGCCGGGACCAGCATGGTATAACCTCTGTCAGGCTCTTTTTTAAGAGTGATTCGATAACTGAGAGTCCTTATAGTAAGCACACGCGCAGATTAATGAAACACAACTTGCAGCCATTGCCATGGAGCTGGCCCGCATGACAGGGGGCCGGGAGCGACCGGACAGGCCAGGTGGTCACAGGCGAGAGCTACACTGGGCCCGTGAGTAGGAGGAATTTGACAATGGGAGATATTTCAATTCAGAATGGCAAAAAACCAGATGGACCTTACGACGCGCGTTTATTTTTCTGGTTACCGCCAGATTCACCTTATGAGAATTCCGAAAAACACTATCAGATAGTAATTTATGAATATTATTTACATAATATAATTTGTCATGAGAAACCTGGCCGACTTCACTATTCGCCATGAGTATGAACGAATCAAAGAATTGGGAGACAGATAGGTAGAGATCGGGAATGGAATAAACTGGGACGATTTCAGATCGAAACAAGACATATTGTTCTGCAATAATACTGAGCGCGGCGGACGCCCTAATATCGATGTTATCGTGATGCTCAGGTGCTTATTCATTCAGCCGCTTTGCAGCCTTTCAGATGAGCAGCTTGAAAGAGAATTGGCGGATCGCATTTCATTCAGGATGTTCTTGGGAACAACATAAGTCGTTCCCGATTTCGCTACGTTATGGAAATTCAGAGAGCGCCTTGCTGATAGCGGAGTGAATATGAAAATGCGGAACGAGCTGCAAAAGCAACTTGATGCCATAAAACTCAAAATGAAGAAGGAAATAATGCAGGATGCATCTTTCATAACTTCAGATCATGGTCATGCCAAGAGTGGTACACCACGCGAAGAGGAAGCCAAGACTCGGCGGAGCAAGGGTGGAATCTGGGCGAAGAAGGGAACGTAATCCTATTTTGGACACAAGCTTCATGGTGTCATGGAGGGGGATTTTGGCCGTATTCGTAGAATCGAGATTACAACTGCTAAAGTCCACGATAGCCAGGTAGATTTGGCTAATGAAGGCAAAGTTCGCTATGCTGATAAGGGATTATTTCGGTACGAAGATAAAAGGATACGATGTTGCCATGAGAAAAGTCACGAGGGGCCATCCTCTAAGTTATGAGGATGAGATGCGCAACAAAAAAACCTCTCGAAAAAGATCTTCTGTTGAACGATGTTTCGCGTTCACAAAGAGAGTCTGCAAGGCAGGACACATTGCGGTTACTACGATTGGCAGGATTAGATAAAGATGATAATCACAGGTATCATTTTCAATCTCCATCATTTGACCTCTGCCAAAAGTAAAATCCAAGCATAGCGTTATCTGTCTAGAAAAATCGAAAAATATCGGGAAATTAGGAGAAAAGAGGATGCATTAAGGCATAATTGGATCGTATGTATCGGAATTATGTACAAAGTTCTTCATGGGAACCATTAATTTGAGGTTAATCGAAACCCTCTAAATAGTCCAGTTTGACATAGACCCAAGCTCCAGCGGCAACGGGTATAGCTTCACAGACTGGTCCGAGGCGGCTTCCCGCTGCCATGAGGATGACACGGTCGATTTTTCAGGCCCGTTGCGGATGGTAGCTACAGCCAGGAGCAGGGCCAGGTCGAAGGGGCGGGACTCGGAGCCATAAATGCAAAGATCTCTTGGCATTTCAAAGTGATTACCACAGGACGCTTTTAAGTAGAAGATGATCCTGAATGGGGTACGAGTAAGGACCATTAGGGTATCCCGTTGGATACCTTGTTAAGGTGGAACTAAAACTACAGAAGAAGTAAGCATTAAGCGCCCGAGAGCAAATTTGCAACGTATATCTATAAATCGCAATTAAAGGGAGCATTGAACATGGCTGAGAGCTACCGCAGTCAAGTTCTAATGAGTATGCTCTGAATTTTAAAAAGTGATTTTGCAGGACGTTTATCGCTTCAAATCCGATGTGCAATGCGAGCACTTGACTGTCACTTTGGGAATGCTCTCCTTGCAGAAGGGGCGATCCTTGGTGTTGGGCTCAGGTGGGTCCGGCTTTTTCGTGGCTGCATTTGCCTGGTGTATGAGCATGAATATGGTCAGTGCAACTATTAGGAAGTTGATGATGGCATTTATGAACAGACCATAATTGATGGTGGGCGCGGCTGCTGCCTGAGCAGCTGCTAGGAGAAGCATAGGTATTTCCATCCAGGACGATGAACATATCTGTAAAGTTTATGCCGCCCATGATCATGCCGACGGTCGGCATGATGACGTCTTTTACCAGCAAACTGAAAATGCTGCCAAAGACTGCGCCGATAATGATACCTACCGCCATGTCCAGGACATTGCCTTTTATGGCGAACTCCTCAAACTCGCCAATAGATCCCATAATTCCGAACCCATTTTAATGAGGCTGATTCTTTCTTGATATTAAATGCCCAAATTATAAATTTTTTATGCAAGGATGGAAAAAACTTAGTAGGAAGAGAGACATCTAAATCATAGTGAAAGAATATTCCAATAAAGAAATCAAAGTTCTCTGGAATCCAGAAAAGTGCATCCATGCCGGAGAGTGCGTAACGTGTCTGCCGCAAGTATTTTCCCGGGATAGCACACCCTGGATAAATATGCAAGGGGCAAGCTCAGAAGATATCATGAAGGTTGTAGATCGATGTCCATCCGGAGCTTTGGCCTACGAGAAGATGCAATCAGAAGATGGAAATAGAGCCAACGAGTCCTCTGCAAAGATCAAGGTGACGAAAAATGGACCATTGCTTGTAGAAGGCAGGTGCTTTTTGATAGATAATAAAGGCAAAGAATTGGCCGGACATGGACCTTTTGCTCTATGCAGATGTGGCGGCTCAGGGAAAAAACCCTTGTGCGATGGAACTCACATTAAAATAGGATTTGACGATGCAAAATGAGAACGATGAAGCGGATTTACATGGACCACTCTGCCACCACACCAGTGGCTTCAGAGGTCTTGCAGGCTATGCTGCCTTACTTTTCCGATAAGTTCGGCAATGCCTCCAGCCTGCATGGCTTTGGCCAGGTGGCATTGGAGGCTCTCGAAGACTCCAGGGAGAAGGTGGCAAAGCTCTTGGGAGCAAAAACCGAGGAGATCGTCTTCACGTCCGGGGGTACGGAATCTGACAATTTGGCCCTAATGGGCATAGCTCGGCGTAATAGAGATCTGGGAAAACATATCATCACCACCAGCGTGGAGCATCCTGCCATCCTGGAAACATGCAAAAAATTGGAGAAAGAGGGCTTTACAGTCACCTACCTGCCAGTGACGAGCGAGGGCTTGGTCGATCTCGTCGCACTGGAGGCAGCCATTCGCTCCGACACCATCCTCATCTCCATCATGCACGCCAACAACGAGATTGGAACCATCCAGCCTCTGGAGGAGATCGGCAGGTTGGCCGCGGAAAGGGACATCTACCTGCATACCGACGCCGTGCAGAGCGTGGGTAAGATTCCCACAGACGTAAACGCCTTGGGTGTCGATTCGCTCTCACTTTCCGCCCACAAGCTCTACGGGCCCAAAGGCGTGGGAGCGCTCTACATCCGCCAGGGCACTAAACTGGAGAGCATAATGCAAGGCGGCGGACACGAAAGAGGCCTGCGCTCGGGAACGGAGAACGTGGCTGGCATAGTGGGCCTGGCTAGAGCGACACAGCTGTGCGGCGAAAGCATGACCGCAGAAGGGCAGAGGCTGACTGAGCTTCGTGACCGACTGGTCGCACTTGTTCTGGAGAGGGTTATGGATGCCTGGGTCAATGGAACCATGAAGAGAAGACTCCCCGGTAGCTTGAATTTCGGCTTTTCCTATGTGGAAGGTGAATCGCTGCTCCTCTTCCTCGACTCCAAAGGAATTGCCGTGTCCACGGGATCGGCCTGCTCTTCTCACAAGCTGGAGCCCAGCCACGTGCTTCTCTCTTTGGGCCTGCAGCCGGAAGAGTGTCACGGTTCACTGAGAATCACCATGGGCCGGTCGAACACAAAGAAAGAGGTGGACTATGTGGCAGAGTGTATAACCGAAGCAGTGGAGCGGTTTAGAGGCATATCTGCACTGGGTAGGAAATAAAAATAAATCGACGGCTGCACAATCAGTGCTATGCAGCCTTTCTGGTAGATACAGCCAAACCGCGTTTGATCTGTAGCATCTCCTCAGGCGCGAGCATGGAAGTTCCAGTGGCCAGCAGCCGATCCCGTGTGTCCACAACCAGCACCTCTTCACCGGCCCGGACCTCCGGATCCACGCTGACAACGTGCTTGGCAAAGAGGTTGCCGCCTTTGGCCACGAAGGGCGCGGCATCGTCCGAGGCCGTAACCCGGAGAAGCGGGCTTTGGAATAAAGCGTGCAGTCGCCTCGCGCCCAGCATGCTGAGCGTCAAGAGGTTGTCGCTCGCCCGAACGGTGGCAATCCTCTCCTTTCCGGAATACAGGTACCTCAGCCGGCGCGTCTTGGAGAGGCTGTAGGTTGTATCATCGGGAAAAAGGACTTCGCCTGCTCCCCTTCCAAACTGATAATCTGCGATGATCCTTGCGCGCTTTAACATAAGATTATACAGGCTGGTCGAAAAATAAAAAGCTATGCTTGCATTGAGGCATCAGGCAGCAGAGATAAAAAGGTGCAACTGCTCTACAATGCTATTATGAAAGCATCAGGGATCTTGTGCCGAGTTTTATTTCTCCTTATTTTGCTGCAAACCGGTTTTTCTGCCAGCGCAGACGACCGTTCGGTAGAGGGTCCTCATCTGCAAATCTCATCGATCTATGGCAATCTGGAAGTAAGCAGGCCTTCCAGCATTTTCGTTATGCTGCAAAACAACGCTCACCCAGTGGAAGAGCCCGATGATCTTGGTTTCAATAAAGAAAATGCCAGCAGCATCGTGGCCCAGCTTCAAAGCTCCGATGATAGGATTAAGATATTCTCCGGGCGACAGAATGCAGGCCTTCTGGGCGCAAGGGAGAATGCAACGGTACAGTTCGTGGCTCTGGCGGAAGACGTGCCTCTAGGTGTCTATCCCCTGCAGCTTCGCCTCAACTATTCCCGCGTATCCCAGGTGACGGCCTCAGGAAGAGAGAGAACTCCCAATTTTGCTTTTAATTATGAGAAAGCCTCAATAGAGCTACCCTTGCAGGCGAAAGTGGTGCTCGGGCCAAAGATTGAGCTTGAGGAATTAGATGGCGAGACGCTTCCAGGAATTGAGTCGAGCCTAAAGCCTGTTTTGGCCAATCTGGGCGACGAGCCCGCTCTGGATATTCGGATGCAGGCCCGCCCCACTCCCCCTTTTCTCATGGTTGAAAATGGCAACGAGCAGGCTAGCCTTGCTCCGGGCGAGAGCGCTACGCAAAGTCTGTTGATATTCACGGATGAAAATGCCACATCGGGCTACTACGCCCTGCCCTACACGATCTCCTACCGGAATGGGCAGGACGGGATGCGGAGAAGCCAGGATCTAGCAGCACTGGTTTATGTGGGAGAGGACGCCCACACTATATGGCGGTATCTAGGGGCGGCAGGGCTGATTCTGTTGCTTGTAGCCGGCAGTTTGTGGGGTCTGAAAAGATTCATGCGTGGACAGAGAAGGCTTCGCATAATTAAGAGCTAAGTGACCAGGGGGTAAAAGAGGCGACGAAAAGCCCTTCGGAGGATCTATTTCCGCCTCATCCGGCATGACACAATCGCACATGATCTGCCCTTCAGTTGACTTCTCTAGGCAGGCCCCTGGGCTTTTCCAGGTCGATGTGGCCAGGGCATCAGCTACATTCGTCGACGTAACCTCGCAAAAGATAAAAAGATTATCGAGCCGAATGGGATCGTCAGGCTTAAGATCTACTGGTCCAAAGAGAAGAGACTGAGCTGAGGTAGCCAAGCGGCCTACGGCGCTGGTCTTGAGGTTTTGGGCATTTGCCCAGAACAAGGTAACCAGTGGTGCATCGCACCTCGTGAGTTCAAATCTCACCCTCAGCGCATTCTTACGGGTAATGAGGCAGCGATTTTTTATATTGAATAAATATCATGGGCGTTTGTTCGCACGTTTCGGTAAAGCTATATTCTTGTCAGTAGCAATTACGCATTGCATCTCAACTCACCATTGAAGATGTAAATGGCGGACTCAGGCTTGTCCCTTCTTAATCTCATTTCGCAGTCGCGATGTCGCAACTTCTAGAGCGTGAGTTCTAGAGGCAAAACGCCTTGTTTCAACTCCCTTGTCTATCCATTCTACTAAATCCGTATTCATGGAAGCTGTAACTTTTACTTTAATTTCATACATGTTACGATATGCTACATATTTATCGTATTTAAGTTTAATTAATACTGCATCACACGATACGATTAAATACGATATTTACGTGTTATGGACGGGGTGAGTTAGGATGTATGAAAATGAAATATCCAAAGAGGAGCTAGAATTTGTGGTCTCAAGGCTAATTAAGAAATACCACTAGGGCTATCCGAGCCCGAGCTTATCAGATGAGAAAAAGACGGACGGTAGGCGACCAGTGGGCCTGATGTGAATGGTCTCGATTTTCTTCAATCCATCAACTGAGGCTCTTATTTGGAGATTAGTAGCTTTTGAGATGACTGATCGAGCAGCAGCTGAAAGCTCGCCTCCGGATAGACATGGTGGATAATAAGATTGCTATGGTAACCTCCAGGATGGATTCCATTAGTCCCTTGCCTAAAAGTGATTTACGCGCATTAAACAGATTGGATAGACCCAGGGAGATCTGCTGCAATTGACCCCCCATTTCAGCTCATCGCGGATGAGTTCAAGCTTATTTATATGGCTAAATGGATCTTATCAGTACCAGATCTTTATATCGTCAAATGACGACGCCCACATAAATATCATTGCTCATATCTAATCGGCCTGGCGCCTCCATTCTACGTCCAATAGTTGGGTTTTTCCTCTGGACCGCAATAGAAAAGCAATTATTCATGCATGATATCTTATTCCTGAACAGAGGGGAAAAACGCACTTCACCTACTCATAATCCCTTCGGTGGTGACTGCCTCCCGCATGAGAAGATCTAAAAAATTAATTAAAAAATATAAGATAGAAGGAGAGGTGCCAGACTGCCCTCTCAGGCGTACATCTCCCCACGCTCCACCTCTCGAGAGGCCTTCTTGCGAAGCTTCGTTCCCAATTCGGAGTAGTATTTCATGGTGTCCGGAGTGACCGAAGGCCCAATCTCCTGCAGTGCCGCCAGGAAATGTTTCTGGCCGATCTTCTCTGCGGCCATGTTCTCCCGCAGAGCCAGCCGTCCGGCCTTGCGCACCATGGCCGCGATATCAGCCCCCGTGTATTGGTCGGTGAGGCTGATCAGTTCGTCGACATTGATATCGCTCGCAAGAGGCGCCTTTTTCAGGTGCGCCTGGAAGATCTCTCGGCGTGACGCTCCGTCTGGTACAGGTGCCAATATTAACTCGTCAAAGCGGCCCGGACGCAGAAGCGCCGGATCGATTATATCCGGCCGGTTGGTAGCCCCAATTACTACCACTCCCCTTAGCTCCTCAAGACCGTCCATCTCGCTTAAGAGTTGATTCACCACGCGCTCGGTGACGTGCGGCTCGCCTGCGCCTCCCCCACGCATGGGCACCAGCGCATCCAGCTCATCCAGGAAGATGATTGACGGCGCCACTTGTCTTGCCTTTCTGAAGATCTCTTCCACCCTTTTCTCGCTCTCTCCATACCACTTGGAGAGAAGCGCAGATCCCTTCACGGTGATAAAGTTGGCCTCGCTCTCATTGGCTACCGCCTTGGCCAGCATGGTCTTGCCCGTGCCCGGCGGTCCGTAGAGCAGAATTCCCTTGGGAGCCTCAATGCCGAGACGCCGGAAGCTATCGGCATTTCGCAGCGGCCACTCCACTGCCTCTACAAGAAGCTGCTTGACATCTTCCAGGCCGCCAATGTCCTCCCAGTCCACATTTGGAACTTCGACCAAGATCTCCCTCATAGCGGAAGGAGAAACCTCTCGCAGTGCCGCATCAAAGTCGTCCTTTTGCACAATGAGCCGATCCAGGATCTCCTTGGGAATGGTCGGTTCTTCCAGATCTATCTCAGGAAGGATGCGGCGCAGGGCATTCATGGCCGCCTCCCGGCCCACTGCCGAGATATCCGCGCCAACAAAGCCATAGGTCCTCTTGGCGAAGTCCTCCAGGACCACATCCTCGTGCAAGGGCATGCCGCGCGTGTGGATCTGGAAGATCTCCATACGCCCTTCCATATCTGGAACGCCTAGTTCTATCTCCCTGTCGAATCTGCCTGGCCGACGCAGAGCCATATCTAGGGCCTCTGGCCGATTGGTGGAGCCGATTACTATTACGTTCTTTCTCTCTTTCAGGCCGTCCATGAGAGATAAGAGCTGAGCTACGACGCGCCTTTCCACCTCGCCTGTGACGTCTCCGCGCTTGGGGGCGATGGAGTCCAGTTCATCCAGGAAGATGATGGCAGGGGTATTTTTTCCCGCCTCCTCGAATAGATCTCGCAGAGCCTTCTCGCTCTCACCGTAATACTTGGACATGATCTCCGGGCCGTTGATGCTTATGAAGTAGGCGTCGCTCTCATTGGCCACGGCTTTGGCGAGCATTGTCTTTCCTGTGCCGGGCGGCCCGTGCAGGAGAACGCCTTTGGGTGGATCAATGCCTAGACGGTCAAAGAGCTCGGGATGCTTGAGGGGAAGCTCAATCATCTCTCTGACCTTGGTTATTACCGGTTTCAAGCCGCCAACATCTTCGTAAACCACAGAAGGCACAGAGCGTTCCGGAGTCTCCACGGCCTGAGGCAAGAGCTCAATGTCGGTTCCTTCAGTGATCTTGACAATTCCGCCCGGGATGGTAGAGATCACTCGCAGCTTGATCTCGCCCAAGCCAAAAGCCTGAGCACCTAAAAAGCCCCGGAATATCTCCTCGAACATGGTCTCTCTGCCCATGGAGTCGGTGGGCGGTTTCCGGACGCTGGTGGTGGAGATGATATCTCCTTTCGTCAGTGGCCGGCCATTGAAGACCTTGGTGAGGACGTCTCCGGGTGCAAAGATCTGCATCCCTTGTGTGACTGGGGCTAAAGTTACATGCTTGGCCTCGCTCCAAACCGCCTTTTTGACTTCCACATACTGACCTATGCTTGTTCCGGCGTTGGATCTGATCAGGCCGTCCATTCTGATCATGTCTATGCCTTGATCCTGAGAATAGGCACTGACAGCCAATGCCGCCGTGGGCCGTGAACCTACCAACTCCACCACATCTAAGGGACGTGCGCCTATTTTTTCCAGAAAATCCTCGCCAATCCTGACTATGCCCTTTCCAACATCGCCCTGATTGGCCTCATAAACCTTCAGCCTGGCGCTTTCTTCTTCGGTCATATCTTTCTTTGCACCTGCTTTCTATTATTGTACACTATGCGTCTTTGACTTGCCATTGCTGCCTTTAGTCAATTATGGCCATGCTCATCATGGAGTATCTTCAGATCCCATATCCGCTTGAACTCCTCTAGGCTTTTTGGCGTCATCATTTCCCACCAATCGAGTGGCTTTGCCAAAGATTTCAAGTGGCCGCCTTCAACCACCATTCTCTACACTTACCAAACCGCTCTTTCTAAGCGCTTTACGGCCCCATGGACTCGGCTATGTGCCCAGCAGTTCAGCTTTGCCAGCCCATAAATGCTCAGCATTGGGCGCTCGTCTATAAGCTCATATAGCTCTCAATGAGTAAAATAGAAGAACCTATTTGATCTTTGCCTCCACCATCTCGTCCCTGAGCTCGCACAAGTTCTCTGCGCCGCAGACGTAGAACCAGTAGTGTACAATTACCAGCAGACCCCATCCAACTGGGGAGTAGTATATCGCCCAGAGAGGAGTAATCGTGCTCATCGTGTTAAGGATCAGCCAAATGATGTTCACTACCAGATAGATTGCTATGTGAATCTGGAACAGTTTCATCTGGTCCGAGACGTGAGTCTCTCGAAAGAGTCGTTTATATTCAGCTATTGTACTCGCCATCTCACTCACCTGCACATAATTAATCATATAATTATGCTCTTGAACAATTTAAAGTTACTCATTCTTTCCATATTTTAATCCCGTGGGAAATCATGCGTGGAACCTTAGTCTGGTAAGCAACATAATCCTCGCCGAACTGGATGAAAAGCCTGCTCTCCCAATGAAGCGAGCCCAGGAATAGGTAGACAGTGGCTATCAAGTAAACTAACAATAAGTTCTCGGTCATATAGGGCGTGAGCCAGATGAGGAGAAGGCCGAACAGCAGGAAAGGGTCCCGAATCCAGCAGTAGACTCCTTTTATCCCCAGAGCAAATGCATACGGACTTTGAGGCTTGGCAAGCTGGGCACGAATCAGGAATCGATGAGGCGCATCCAGGAAAGCCCTCAGGGAGGCAAGTCCTATGATGAACTGGGCCAGAACGAAAAGCCAGATCCATGGAGGGGGAACAGCGTAAAGCACCGGGCCAGGAGACCTGATTAGCATAGCCACAAGTGGAAGGATAGCAATAACTGCAATAGCGCTGAAGAGCACAAGGTACCAGGGATCAACCTTGGAGCCGAAGTATTTTATTGCCATATTTTTTGCAGGTAGACTGGCCAGAAGACTGTGCAAGGCGGCGAAGCCGACAATATAAAGAGCAACATAGAGGGAAAAGTAATCCAAAGCCAGAACCTCCTATACTTTATTGATTTTTCTACTATTAGCCAATTATGTAGCCGCACTCGTCGACTTCCTGAAGAACATCCTTGAAATATTTGATTGCCGATTCAGCTAAAATTTGCTCGGTTCAAAGTTCGCACCGAAAGGCCCGCTCCAGCACAGCCGAGAGGAGCGCGTCCAGTTTGGCAGAGGTCTCCGCCAGGTGGCCTTACAATACCTTGATATAATACCTGATAAAGGTCCTTTAATTATATGATCGTCATTTGATTAAAGGGTAACGAATTTAGGTCATTTCTTATTTAAAGCATCATACGTATTTCGATGCATGCACATAGTCAAAGTTTTCTTGGCCCGTGATGCGGCAACGAATGCTATTCAACTTTATTCGGAGGATGAAGCGGGCACCACTCCTCAGATAGGCGCGAGCGTTTTCAGAATGCGGCTTGGGCACAAATAACACGACGCAATCGAATTCATCACTGTTCACTTGGTGAATGATTTTCACTATAGCCCTATCGCGTATACTATCATTTTTGCTTGAAGCTGTGTGTCGCATAAATTTATATAGTAAAAATATAAAATTACTATTATGAGTTATATTGTCAATAGGGATTATCTAGAATATGATGCCAAACTCGTTCGAAGTGGTGAATTTTATCTCGATTTGAGTTGCGTGAATAATTGGGGACGCGAGTTAAAAGAAATGAATAAGCGAAAAAGAGGTGCCCCTATAAATATCCAAAACCGTTTATAACATTTGCATCAACAATATATTTTTTTAAATGCCATATCACCAGCTCGAAGGCTTCATTGAGCGAATTTCCGCCTACGAACCAGGATTATTGGCCGCTGATTACACTACACTTCATAAACGTATCTCTAAGCAGGATCTTGGGATAGATATACCAGAGAACGATGCAGTTGTTGCAGTTGGTTTGACTGGGATAAAGGCAACAAATAAAGAGAACTGGATGCGCGAGAAATATGGAGAGCAGCGCAGAGGGTGGCTTAAGGTTCATGTGGCAGTTGATGTTAAATCAAAGAGATTGCTCTCTCTTGAAGTTACAGAAGAAAATACCTCGGATAGCGAGGTATTACGCCTTTTGTTGAAAGACGCCAATTTTGAGGATGCGTTGGAGGATGGCGCATATGACACAAATGACGCATTTGAATTTATGAAATCGAATGGCACAGATTGTCCTGGCATTAAGATAAGAGGGAACGCAGTTGTAGGCAAAGAAGAATCCGCCAGGTCAACGGCTGTTCTGGCATACCAAAAAATGGGATACAAAGGTTAGAGGCGAATGCATCAGTATGGGAGACAGTGGGCAGTTGAAGGACTCTTCGCATCGATCAAACGTAGCTTTGGTGAGACTGTTAGAACAACTTCACCCGAGGGAATGATTTAAGAGGCTAAAAGAGCATTCATTTTGTATAATATATTTATTAGCATATAGACAATTAGGGTGAACTAAATAATGAATTTTAGCTCAAATAAATAGTACTATAATAATTATCGACACAGTCGAAGGAGAAGGAAAAGAGCTGAATCGTCAATGAAATGAGGGTGCTGAAGTCAGGCAGAAAGCAGCCGACCAGGATTTATCTAGTCACCCGACTGATGAGATTCTGCTCGATGACTGCGCTCTCGTCCACGGCAGAAAGCAGCTCGTCGTGAATGGAGCTTTGCGAGTAGTAGAGCGTCACCAGCACGCCTGCCTCTTTTGCCGCCTCTATGGCAGGCAAGAAATCACTGTCACCGGTGACGATGACCGCCTTTTGGATCATCCGGCCACAGCTGAGCCGCACCAGATCAACAGCTAAAGCGATGTCTACCCGTTTTTGTATAAACTCACCGCCCACGCAGCCCAGGCGCCCCAGCTTCACCTCAAATCTGGGAAGCTTTCGTAGTGTGTAGACGAACTTGTCCATGGATGCAAACCTGCGCCGCTCGTCTTCCGTAGGAGGGCAGCTCTGGTAAGGCATGCAATTATAGTAGTAAGTTCTCAGTCGCTCATAATTGCCGCAGAGAACATCCGAAAATCCGGCCAAGTCGATCTTGGGTTTGCCAAAATCAACATCTAAAATCTTAGTTAAATAAGCACCATCAATAAATACTGCTGCACGATCAGCCAAAATTATTCCCCACCTTAATTTATAATTACTACCGTCCGCTCCGAACGACAGTGACCATTATCCTTATGTTTATTCTCATTCAATGATATATCTAATTTGTGTCTGGCACAAATATCACTCCTTTGGTTACCATTATTTTGCGATCGTCTATAAAAATACACGGTTCACTTTTTTTTTATTGACCCTTTGCTTTCCCGGCTTTCCGCTATCTCCACGAGCTTTATCTCGAAGGTTAATGTTTGATCGGAGAGCGGATGGTTGGCATCGAGAGTAACTGTGCTCCCATCAATTTCGGTAATCTGAACGGGAACCATTACGCCATTAGAGGCACTAATTTCAAGAGTCATGCCCTCCGCAGGAACTATATCATTCGGAAGATCCTTTTTATCAATTTTAATTACACGATCTTCTCTATATCGGCCATAGGCTTTCTCAGGAGGTATGATCACAGTCTTAGATTCGCCGGGACTCATTCCTATCACCGCCTCCTCAAATCCCAAGATGAGACCGCCAGAGCCTAATTCGAACTGCAAGGGATCGGAGTCTTCTGAGGTATCAAAGAGAACGCCGGTATCCAGCTTGCCGTTGTAATGCACCTTGACAGTGTCGCCATTCTTCGCGTGCGCCATTTTATTATCCGCCTCCCATTTCGAATCTATTCAGAAAATGCTAAATTGATAGATGCAGCTTCAACTATTTAGATGGAACTATTTGATTCGTTCATACTCGTGGCGAATAGTGAAGTCGGCCAGGTTTCTCAGGATAAATTATATTAATAATATTTATATATTATAATTCAATAAGGTTTTCGGAACCCTCATAGAGCTATCTCAGAAGAGCTAAGCAGCGAGGCCATAAAATCAATTTGAAATCATATATCATAAATGGAGCTGCGGGCCTGGCCAGTCCTCAAGCCCCATTGCTCCGAATTAATTGTCTCTCCTTCTCTTGGTTGGCGTTATTTATGGCAAAAGATGAATAGCTGAGGCAATAGGGCCTACCCACGGTTGAAGTTGGATAATGAACACGGAGGGGGGCAAAAGTCAGTTATGTAGGAGGGAAAGAGACTTTGACCTTTGCCATATACTATATACGTCAATTGCCGATATAAAAAGGGTTCGGTCCAGACCGCAACAAAGAAATAATCAAGAGAATGAAATCGGGAGATGCTGGCAGGCCAGCGCCGATCCACAGCGCCCTTTTAAGGGGGGTGACAATCTCCGAAATGATGACCTGACCCTGCCCGAAGCTCGACTTTAAACTGGGCATGAAGGCGGCACAAGCGCCGGAATCTCACATCGCGTCCATTTTAAGTAACCCACTCTCGTGGAGCCTCGTGCCCACCTCTTACCTTTGGTTTGACTTGTGCTGCTTCATACCTCGATTGTGTATTAGCGTGAGATCTTCAGGCGGATTACTGCGCCAGTCACGATGCGCAACTTTTTCAGCCCGCCGAAGCTTCAGCCTCACAGGCTCGTAGCCAAATGCAATGTCACGAAGGTATGCATCTCCTGTATCAAGGGGTCTTAATCGGCCCGACCTAGGAGCTAGCGGCATGTTGCCCCATGGTGGAGCAAACACCCCTCGTCATCAGAGCATCACCGGAACGCGTTAAGCCCACGGCACGCCCGCCACTCTATCAGTGGCATGAAGTAACTAAATGTTTGTATAATCATTATGAATATTTGTAGTTGACGATCGAAAGCAGTATTTAATCGGACGGGAGGGTTCAGGCCGGCCGCAATCCTTTGGGAGGGAGATTTCACTGCAGACTTTTTAAGGAGTATGGACCACTTGCAGCTCAGTAATCTTCAATGGCCAGGAGCACAAGCAAGGCGACTTTCGCCTCAGGACCTTCGCTGGGCTACGGACTCAATATACGATCCATCTGAGGTGAGAAGCTCTGACGCAGCCTCTTTTCTAAAGGCCTTGATAGACTGAAAGAAACTTACGCTTCGTTGAGCGGACGAGCAGGGGCTCAGGATCTAATGCCGATATCGCTGCGGCTGAGATCATGCCGGGGCCTGTAGCGAAACTTCAGCGCTACTCCAACGTCTCCGTGCCCATCTTCTTGACCATGGGCGTCCAGATCTTGTTCGCCATCCAGGTCAGCGCGCCCTTGGGCTTGTCCACCTGCACTCACTCGCCAGTGAATACGTGCAACTTCTTCATGCCCCGCGCCCCGGAGTTTTATGTTCGTATGGCCTCGGTTAGCTGCCTTCAGAGCTGCCTGGTGGGGCGATCTGCCCGTGAAAATTCCGATCTCGTTGCCTTTTTCGTCCCGCAGGGCGAAGTTACTCATCTCCCTCTCGGTCATGATCTTTTTCTCCATAAAAGCTCAGATCGTCATTGCACGCTGAAATGATATCAACTATGTTTTTCCTGCAGCAGTGCCTGGATATCCGTATGCATTCTGGCGAGCTTCTTGATGATCGGGTGCTGTGGTCCGTACTCTTGCTCAGCCAGCCCCTTGATCCGCCAGATCTCGAAAAGGAGCTTGCCGATCTCCTTAGTTATGTACTTGCGATTTTGCACAGTCATAAGTCCACTGGCTCACCTGGATTTCAGCTTCAGGTGCAGCCTCTCCCTGTATTCATTCGCCAGATCCGAGACCTGCCCGCAATGGGCATCCGCATTCGGTAGTTCTCCTTCAACTTCCCGATGCACTCTTCCAGGTAGGTGATCCAGATCATTTCCTCGACTGTCCCGGCCTTGGTATATTGAGCCTCGATTTCAGAGTAGATTGCCTCATAATCCGCTTTCGCTGACGCCAGAGAGACGCAATCCTCGATCTTCCTTGGACGGTTGGCGATCAGCTTGAGACTGAAGATATCCTCCACTGCCGCATACCTCATCCTCGCTTTCCCGAGGAGACAGGTCTTCTTGCCTCTTTGCCACATATCCTCAGAAAGCCTAAAGTCGTAGGAGATCCGGCCGGCAAAGATGTCCCAGGGGTGCCCTCCCTTGATGGCCACCCTGTTCAGGTCCAGGCGAGCATGCCTCTTCCTCGATCAAAACACCTCGAACCCCAAGCTCTTGGCCGCTTTCAAGCAGCCTGGTCTTGCCTGCCGTATCCCTGCAGACCAGGTCGATTTCCTTGGTCACGTCTTTAAGGCTGTACTTCAACATGGCCGCTCCACCTTATGACCAGAAATAAAATGGGCTTGGCCAAAAGCTCCCCTAGACCTTCCAGTATCCCTTCGATCTCTTCATGCTTCGATATAAAGGATTTCATAAAGCTCAGCCTGCTCTTCTATCTTCTCCAGAGTGGGATTAGCTCTTGATATGCTCTCCTCATGGGATAGCTCCCTTTTTGGCAGAGCGTAATAATTGTCCCGCAAGCTCAGCTCGATTCCATGATCCCCATAGGCAGAAACGAATGTGGGCGTGGCGTCCTGCAAACGTATGCTCTTAAAGAGCACGCTGTGTCCGTAGCTCTTAACGAGCAGCGCCTCACTGGGGGACTAGGCGCAGGACCTGGTTATTCCTGGAGGGATGTCACGAAGTCCTTGAGCTCCTTCCAGAAGATGTAATTGAAAGAGTAAAGGTGGGTTTTGCCCTCACTGAATCTTCTTGCGGCTCCCAGGTGAAGAAAACCCTGTAAATAGTAATAAACGGTATCGTTGAATATGTCGGTCTCTACAGCCAGGGCTTCCAGGCTCCGGAGGGCTTTGGCCAAGCCGGAAGAGCAGCTTCTCCATCTGACCGGAGAGGATTTCTGACAAAGGAGAGACCCGATGTGAGTAGAAAAGTTGCTTGAAGGCCTCCGCGGGATGCATGCTGGCGAGACGGATCTGACCTCCTGCCCGCTCCACCAGGCCAATATTTTGCAGGCTTGTTATGATCCAGGGGAGACAGAGTTCCTTCAAGAGGCCCATCTCCTTCTGAAGGCCGCTGGGATGCGCTGGCTCAAGGGAGCATGTGATGAGTATCAAGGCACGGACTTCGTTCTCTCTGAGATGCATCATATTGGTATAAAGTGAATTGAACATATAATATTACCTTACTATTAAGAATAGTTGCGTCGAAAATTCGATTTATTATAAATAACAAATTTATAACTATAATATTGTAGATTGTTACATCGGGCGCGCGAAGTATCACGAATACCCCCTACGTTCAGGTCGGGGATGAATTGAACCCTTACATTTTTTCTATGTTTTATTAGATTGATAAACAGGGATTCTCGGGGAAAGTCGAAAGCGGAGTCTCAATTGCAGGAATCAAGGCGATCTGGGCAACGAAGACTCGGCTATTTCTGAGTTCCGGAAAACCGGGCGCGCGGCCAGAAGCATACGCCGTCCTTTAGAGTGGGGTGGCCGCATGCAGTTTGATTTTTCGAGGCACCCACAGTCCATAAAACACCAACAAGCTGCGTGGGCCAAGCCGTCACATGGACAAATCTATCGCTTACAGCTTCTCAATTTTCTCCTGCTGCAGTGCCTGGGCATTCGCATGCATGCCGGGGAGCTTCTTGGTGATCGGAGGCTTTTGGCCGTACTCCAGGATCCGCCCGCCCTTTGATCCGCTAGATCTCGGATAGAAGCTTGCCGATCTCCTTCGTTATGTAATTGCGATTTTGCTCGGTCATGGGTCTTGCAGCTCCGACAGGTCTGCCAATGCCATCCCCTAAAATCTCCCTCGCATTTTACTTTTTTCATTCTGGTAATATCTCTGAACCATCATCCTACCAATAAATATTAAATATAACGTATATCGAACATTTTGTAATATGATGGTCATTCGACCTTGGTACAAAGCTTTGAGGGCACTTCGGGGGGAATTACCATTGCATCGAGCAGATTGAAGGAGATGCCATGAACTACGAAACAGTCTTAGCAGTACTTTTCGACAGCAAAGATGATGTCGAATCGTTGAAGGAGATCGCCATAGAAATAGGCCTGGATATCTCATCCTACATCGATTGGATTCGGTAGAGAGGCGATTATCCCGTTCTTTGAGATCTCTAACAAGATGGAGCTGGGTGGCTTTTGAGAGAAGGCAGAGAGAAGAATGCCACAAGTTTCGGTATAATGCCTACTGGAAGACAGAACTAGCGATGTCGCCGGAAGAAAACATGGTCTCCTAAAGAATGGAGATCATCGGCCCCGCCGGCCAACGGGCCTACTTCAGGAAGCCTGTTACGTTAGAGGATTTCGAAAACCCATATTAAATCATAATATATAAATAATATTTACTTAATACAATAGATCGTGAGAAGCCTGGCCGACTTTGTTATTCGTCATGAGTATGAACAAATCAAAGAATTGGGAGACAGATAGGTAGAGATCGGGAATAGAATAAACTGGGACGATTTCAGACCGAAACTAGGCACATTGTTCTGCAATAATACTGAGAGCGATGGACGCCCAAAGATCGATGTTATCGTGATGCTCAGGTGCTTATTCATTCAGCAGCTTTACAGCCTTTCAGATGAGCAGCTTGAAAGATAATTAGCTGATCGCATGTCATTCAGGATGTTCTTGGGAATAACAGAAGTCGCTCCCGATTCCACTAAGATATGGAAATTCAGAGAGCGCCTTGCTGATAGCAGGGTGAATAAGAAAATTTGGAACGAGCTGCAAAAACAGCTTGATGCCATAAAACTCAAAGTGAAGAAGAGAATAATACAGGATGCATATTTCATAACTTCAGATCCTGTTCATGCCAAGAGTGATACACCACGCGAAGAGGAAGTCAAGACTCGGCGGAGAAAGGATGAAACCTGGGCGAAGAAGGGAACGAAACCCTATTTCGGATACAAGCTTCATGGTGCCATGGATGAGAATTTTGGCCTGATTCACAGAATCAAGGTTACAACTTCTAAAGTCCACGATCGCCAGGTGGATTTGGCTAATGAAGGCGAAGTTCGCTATGCTGATAAGGAATTATTTCGGTGCGAAGACAAAAGGGCACGATGCCGCCATGAGAAAAGCCACACGGAGCCATCTCCTAAGTTATGAGGATGAGATGCGCAACAAGAGAATCTCTCGCAAAGGGTCTCCCTTTGAACGGTATTTCACGTTCATAAAGAGAGTCTGCAAGGCAGGGTATGTTGCGTTTAATGCTATCTGTAGGGTTCGAGTAAAGATGATAATCACAGGTATCGTTTTCAATCTCTATAATTTGACTTCTGCCAAAAGTAAAATTTAGGCATAGCGTTAGCTGTCTAAAAAATTAGGAAATATCGGGCGAATTAGGGGAAAAGATGATACTTTAAGATCTAATCAGATCTTATGTATCGGAATTACGGGCAAAGTTCTTTATGGGATCCATTAATTTGAGGTTAATCGGGATCCTCTATAATAGGAATACTCCATTATCTGCTTGGATGGACTTTTTCGTTGCCCATTCGCACCAGTGGCATCGAGAGATGGCGTCTAGCGATAGGAGGCACCTCGTAGTAGCCCGTCTCAAGATCGCGAGCTGTGAGCCGCCGCATTCGGCCCTCTGCATAGGTCTTGCAGCGGCGGCAACGATAGCCTTGCCCCTTGCCGGCGGACTTCATGCTTTTATGGCATACTGGGCAGAGGGGCACAATCATCTCCTCTTTTTCGGCCAGATGGAGTACGTTGAGCTTCTCAAGGTTTAGCGATCCCTCTCGCACAGAGCCGTAGACATTCAGCTCATCGCCGACAGCAAGCTGCAATACTGTGGTGCGAAAGTTCTTGGTGGGCTCAAAGGCGGCGCAGTTAATACAGTCGGGACCCTCTTGCAACTGGATGAAGAGGTGGCCGCCAACAATTGCCCGCGCTGGTCCTGCAACAAAGCCGTGCAGGCGGTAACTCTGGCTATCCCTGACATCGGTCATAACGCCGTTCAGTATATGGGCATCCGTTCCCTGGTTAGTCTTGTAGAGCACGTATCTCTCAATAGGCTCTGATTTTATGGTCTGGAATGCCTCAGAGATTGCCTGCGGATCTGAGCCCCTTATGCCGAACAATACTGGATCTTTGGAGTGAGGGGCAAAGACAATTTTATTATTATGATGATCTACTGTATCCCAGGTGCTTGGATAGGTGAGGGCATCCGCTTTCCATACGGACTTTTCATCAATGCGCCGCTTCGTGCCCCATTGTTGTCGCTCACGGTAGGCGATCAGCTCATAGGTGAAGTCCGAGAGAACTGCTCCCACTGCGGCCAGGGCACCGATCAGGCCGCGTCCCTTCTTAAAGCCCTTGTGCCAGGTCCCCTCTTCATCCAGCAATTTTTTGGCGTCTTTTATCTCAAGGATTTCAGTGACGGCACGCCGATAGAAGACCTTCATCTTCGCAGTCACCTGCGGCGCGATGACAAGGCCCGGATTGGTGTTCATCCCTGAGAAATCAGAGAGCTCCAGGACGGTCTTGATGGCCACATCCTCTACCTCCTCCGGTCGGTCGCTCTCCAGCTCAAAAGCCAACGCGGCGTTGCCGCGCGTTTTATATCTGGCGCAGGGGTTGAGGCGAATGAACTTTGGAAGGCCTACGATCTCTCCCAGAGGCTTTAGCCTCTCCATCAGCACTGCTGCCAGGTAGGTGGTACATAGTCCCCTCTCAGAATCGGTATCATCAATTCCAATGAACATGGTCAGCCTTAAATAGCCGTCAAACTGGAATATATAATGATGGATAAGGAGCTTCTCGCCGAGCGCGTTGAGGGGGTTCTAAGGCAGGCTGGATTCTCTACATCGGATCGCTGCTATCTCCGTCCCAGGAGCTTCGATCTTGCCGCCAGAAAGTGTGATCTTTTCCTGCTCCTCAAAATCCTCTCCAACATCGACGGCCTAAATGAGCAGACCGCCACAGAGGCGCGCCGTCTGGCCAAGCATCTTTTTGCCAGCCCAATTCTTGTGGGCGAGAAGACTCGTGATCAGTATCTGGAACGAGGCGCAGTCTACTTTCGCTATGGCATTCCTACGCTCAATCTCAACACCCTGGCGGACTGCCTCTTGGATGAGACCTTGCCTTTGGTTTATGCTGCACATGGTGGGCTTTATGTGCGCATCGATGGCACCAGGATGAGGCAGCTAAGGCTTGCGCGCGGCATCTCTTTAGGAACGCTGGCGTCTGAAATTGGCGTATCCCGCCGCACCATAAGCAAGTATGAGGTGGAGGACATGGACACCTCGGTGGATGTGGCGATTAAGCTGGAAGAGATCTTCGAGCAGGAGCTGATCCAGCCAGTGGACCCCTTTCTTCTAGGAAATTCAGTTGAGGATAAGGACCCAGTGACGGATAATACCCTGCGTCTGCTTCTGGAGATAGGATTTGAGGTGGTTCCCACATCCCAGGCTCCATTTAATGCCATAACCAGAACTGAGGATCTTGTGGTGCTGACAAGCGTGAGCAAATTTTCCCAGAGCATGCTCAAGAAGGCCCGGCTCATGAGCAGCCTTTCCACGGTCGCCAGAACCAAGTCTGTGGTAATAGTAGACGGCGAGACAAAGCTTGAATGCATCGAAGAGACCGCCTTGATCGAGAAGCGCGAGCTGGAGAGCATCGACCGCACCCGCGAGTTCGAGGATCTGGTAGCTGAAAAGCAGAACAAATGAGCGCACAATTTATCGCTATCGGCTGTGTTGGACAACTTTCTTGGATTTTCAACGTCTGATATCGATTTTAGGTTGTTTTCCGTTTCTAAACAGTGTGGCTCGCTGCGTACGGATTCGAGACACTTATTCACCACAGCATCACTACACAAAAATCATATAGATAAAACGTACAATTACTCTATCCAGAATGCCGAATACCCGACAGAGCACTGAATACTCCTGCAGAGCCGCCGCACTGCGAGCGGTATTGGGTTATTGGGGGAAAAGATATTGGAGAAAAGGACATGCTAGAGATGCTCAACACCAATGAAGAGTCTGGAACTTATCCGGACTATATAGTCTTCAGCGCAACTTTCCAAGCTTAAGATTACTCATGTTCCACCATTGCTATTCCTACGCGCATAGCTTTTGGCGATATTTTTACTTCGTTTTATTAAGATTGTTATGTTAAGAACTAAAATTTAAGTGGCCACTGCTCTTGGTCTGCAGGTCGATTATAAAGAGAACATAACCATGGTTGATATGGAAAACTATGTGGCGTAGGAAATTTCCGTCATGGTGAACTACCAGACCTAGAGGAGCGTCTCGCGGTACAATGAATCCTGGGCGGATACATGGTATAATGAGCATTGGATGGTAGTAATAGGAATAGATAAGAGCAATGTCACCTTAGAAGACCACCTACATTCTAGGAGAACGGGGCTTTTTGTCTTGTGTGAAATTTGAGGAGCGGTGGCACAACGTATGCTACTTGGACGAAACATATACCGTAAAGCAGATTTATATGGGCATAGCTATTCGCGGAGAGATGCCCCCCGCTTCATTAGGCTTCAAGCATCTTGATTGAGCGAATCATGAAATCGATCATGGACAGGATCAAAGAGTCCGGAAGAGTATTCGGCTTTGGAATTGCCGGGGACAGCGGCTCAGGGAAGACCACCATCTCCCGCGGTATAAAGAGGATACTGGGCGAGGAGATAGTCTGCTCGTTCTCCATGGACGACTACCACAGCCTTGACCGAAATGCTAGAAAAGAGCGAAATATTACGCCCCTGCACCCCGAGGCCAATCACCTGGAGCTTTTGCGGCTCGGCCAGAGCATCGCTAAGCCTGTCTACGATCACAGAAAGGGTGAGATAAGCAGAACGGTGCCATTTGGTCCGGCTCCTGTGATAATTGTGGAGGGTTTGCATTCTTTTTTCACAAAGCGGCTTCGCAGCCTCATTGATTTCAAGATTTTTGTGGACCCTTCTCGCTCTGTGAAGAGGCTATGGAAGGTGCGCCGCGATGTTGGCGAGCGGGGCCATCTGCCCGAACAGGTTATGGCCGAGATTTTAGAGCGCGAGTCGGACTACAAGCTCTATGTGGACATCCAGAAGGTCTATGCCGAGATCGTGGTCAAGATTCAGGATTCACGTTTCCATCCCACTTTTCTCGAAACAGAACCAAAGCCAGACTGGTATTCGGTGAGGCTCATTTTGCAGATGCTGGATCAGCCAGTCTCCCAGGTCGATCTGACCATCGATTTGAGCAAAATTCTGAAAAGCTCGGAGCACGAATTTTCCATCGAGTTTCAGCGGGACGATTACTATGGGAAAAAGGTGAGCATCATGACCGTGGACGGCGAGATTCATCAGTCCATGATAGCCGATCTGGAGGGGAAGCTTTGCGATGCGCTTGGAACTTGCGCCGTCACCAGCGATCGGCGTAGCCAATACGTCAATGCCATTGGTCTCTCTCAGTTGATCTTGACCTGGAGCTGCATCGAGAAGCTAGAGCATCTCATTGGCAAGAGCTAGCACTCTCATCCGTTCTAGCTACTGTGGGTGGGCGTAAGTCAAGCGCTGCCAGCCTCACCAGTAGATCCTTCAAGCCAACACCTCATCCAATCTCTTGCGGGCCCTGGGGCCGGGCCTCTTCGGCAGGGTAGCTCAGAGGTAGCAGGGCCACGACCCTTATTTTCTGCGGCACGCCTAGAATCTCCTTCACCGTTTCCTCGTAGAAGGCGCCGATCCAGCGAGTACCCAGATCCATGGTAGATCAGGCCCTCTTCTTCACCTCCCGCTCGATCTCCTGGCCGGCCTCGGTCAGGCACCAGATGCAGTCATTCTCGAAGACGAGGCTCCTATCTGCCATATCGGCCAGGATCTTCTTGACGGATGGTGTAGGGATATGCTCGATCTTGGCGACCTTTTCCGCGGACAGTTTACCTTTGGAGCCCAGGACCTGAACCACTCTCTCACGATGCTTGTTTCCCATGATGAATCCCATGTTACCTGCTAAATCTTCTGGCATATTCTATTACCTCTTTTCTGCGTTAGCTTTATTAGCAGTTCACATCAATGTTAAAAGTGGCGGGCAGTCCGGGTGGTTCGGCGTCACCTGTAACCCGAAATCGTCGACAAGCGGGGGGCGAAGCTGACGGAAGACTCTGAGCACTGTGCGCTCAGCCCAGTTGCTGACTATGATTCTCCGTCCTGCAGGGATAGCACCGGTCCATGGACCATCCTGAAGGAAGGTCTGTGTGCCATAATTGCGGGAACCGGTTCAGGCCCGGAAGGGAGCAAACTCACCGCGGGTAACTGTCGCTTACAGGTATATGGGGGGGAGAAAGCTTCTGGATTAACTGGCACGCAAGCTCGCTGGCAACCGCTAGCGCGCCTGCCATTTAATTCGGATCGAATCGCTATGCAGCGTGGTCTTCATTGCTTAGCAAGAGAATAAAGATGCATTATCACATTTTTGTTATATTATTTTTTAAAAAACTCGCCGAATATAAATGACGACGGCATTACTTGACCGTGAAATCAGCGACCGAAATTCCGACCAGATGGGGAACACCCACAATTCCAATTTGACGTAAACCCAACCCTGAAGAAATATTAGCAATGGATGATGGATCACGATTATCTGGGGCATAATGTTTCAGCACGCAGACATATTGAGAATAACCAGTTATCCTTCAATCTGTCCCAACATAAAACGATTCTTGGTAGTGATGCTGAAAATGTACTCTAAGTGCTGTGCCGCATAAACTTATATAACAAAAATATAAAATCAATATAATGATATATATTGACAATAGAGATTGGCCAGAATATAATGCCAAACATGCCAAACTCGTTCGAAGAGGCGAATTCTATCTCGATTTGAGTTAGTGAAGAATTGGAGGCGCGAGTTGAAATGAATACGCGGAAAAGAGGTGCCTCCTATAAATATCCAAAAACGTTTATGATATTTGCATTAATAATATATTTCTTTTTTGAATGCCATATCGTCAGCTCGAAGGCTTCATTGGGCGAATTTCTGCCTACGAACTAGGATTATTGGCTGCTGATAGCACTACATTTCATAAGCGTATCTCTAAGCAGAATCCTGGAATAGATATACCAGAGAACGATGCAGTTATTGCAGTTGATTCGACTGGGGTAAAGATAACAAATAGAGATGACTGGGTGCGCGAGAAACATGGAACGCAGCGAAGAGGATGGCTTAAGGTTCATTTGGCGGTTGATGTTGAATCAAAGAGATTGTTCTCCCTTGAAGTTACAGAATAAAATACCTCGGATAGCGAGGTACTACGCCCTTTGTTGAAAGACGTCAATTTTGAGGATGCTTTGGCGTGTTTGGCGTATGGCCCATATGACACAAATGACGCATTTGAATTTATGAAATCGAACGGCTCAGATTACCCTGACATTAAGATAGAGGAAACGCAGTTGTAGCAAAAAAGAATCCGCCAGGTCAATGGCTGTTCTGGAATACAAAAGTGGGGTACAAAGGTTAGAGGCAAATGCATCAGTATGGGAGACGGTGGGCAGTTGAAGGACTCTTCTCATCGATCGAACGTATCTTTGATGAGACTGTTAGGGAAGCTTCACCCGAGGGAATGATTTCGAGATTAAAAGAGCGTTCATTTTGTGTAATATACTTATTAGTATATAAACAATTATGTTAAACTAAATAATGAATATCAACTCATATAAATAATACTATATTAATTATGCAACACGGTATCTTTAAGTCCAATTTCCTATAAATTATTGTTTCATTTTTAAACGCCTAGGGTATCTAATATTTGATTAATATGGAATAGCGCATAAAATGCATATCCTCAATATTCGCGTCATTACAAAACGTGATATATTGATATTTTAGATATTAAGTGCTCGAAATAAATGACCAAACAATCCAACCTCCCTATTATAGGTAACGCATATAATAAAATTTTTATAAAAATTAAGTAATGGGACTAAAATTGATAAACCTGTTGCATCATAGAAAATTGAAACTGCAAAATCTCCAATGTGCGTATCCATAAACAAGTGAATGTCATTACTAGATTTAGCATACTTCATTTCTTTTTGGTAAGGATTATTTTTAATTTGAAAGGACAGTTCTTCATCATATATAATGATTTCAGAAATATTTTGTTTTTCTTAGTTATAATAACTGCCCATAATAATCGCGCATTCGCATTTAGAACATTTAGATTTAATTTTTCGCATATTGCCACAGTAGTCGATAATTCAGTTAAGACAGTTTAATCTATTTGCGGCGTTAATGCTTTATCTGTATAATTGCAAATATTTTATTCTCGAAACTTTTTATTTCTCAAAGCAGGCTGCCCCTCGCTTCCGTTAGATAATAATAGCTTTATTTATATAAGTATATCATTGATTATATATTTATCAATGGATCTCCGATCGATTTGGAAAAAATCAACTCCAGAAACTTTGAGCGCATGTTTTTTGCCATTTTCTTGCATAGTCATCTTCTGGCTACTCTGGTGCGATCCCGGCGCATTCACACGGGATGAACACGTCTGGACCCAGGCGTTCTCCTTCTAAATCAAATAACTGTATTGAAATACATGTATTACAAATTTGCAACCGGTGATCTTAGCTCGACCTCGGTATCCATAAGGATCTCAGACGATATTGCCAAGAGCCGTGAGGATCTCGCAGTAGCCATCGAGCGTCCAAAGAGCTATGTGATGCGAAAGGCAATCGAAGAATACCTCCTAGAGTATGCCGACCATCTTATCGCGCTGGAGCGATTGAATGATAAAAATGATGCCATTGTCTCAGATGCGGAGATGAGAAAGCTTCTCGGCATGCAGGATTGAGTACAAGTCATCGGTACTTTGCGACCGTTTGCATTTGGACAAGCGCGTTGCCGAGATGATGATGAATGATCTGAGAGATTCGTCATCCTCTGATCCCAATTACGGCGAGCCACTCTCCGGGCAGTTCAAGGGCTTTGTACAAGCTTCGTGTGGGGGAACTATCGCATTATCTGTTCCCGGATTAAAGCCAGGGTCCTCATTCTGAGAATTAGACATCGAAGCATTGTTTATGGGAGATAATGATTGCCTTCAGGTACTCCAATCCTAGCACGGCACCGCCACGTAGATGTTGTGCTTGTTGCTGACGATCTGCGCCCGCACGTTGCCCTGCTTGATTGGGCAGTCCATCACCGAGACCACTCGGTTTTTTGCCACGCCCAGCTCTTCTCCTCGCACCCAGCCAGGAGCCTTGATCTCTACCCAGGTCTTCTCTTTTTTCTCAAAGACCGTGGGTATCATTGGCCGCCTGACAATCCCAAAGTCCTGCGCCGTGAGGCGAAGCGGTATTGAAAACTGCTTCTCCCACTCTACCAAGCTGCGATTGTAAAATTGCCACCAGTTCTGGGCCTTGACCTTGCCCGGACTCCTGCCAAACCGATAGTGTTCAAACTTCTGAATTCCAAGCATGGGCCACCTCGTTCCCGCTCCGATTTCCTGTGCAAAGCGGATCAGCTTTGGCATATCCTCGTCGTTGATGCCTGGAATCAAAACAGGCGTAATCATAAGGTCTATCTTACTTCGGGCAATGCTTTTTGCCGCTTGCTTTAGTTTTTCGATGTCGAATCCCGGCATGCCGGCGAGATAGGCAGCCTTCTCCGGCTCCTGCGAATGAATGGAGAGGTTGATCCGATCCAGCCCAGCCTCTTCCAGCGCTATGATGCGCTCTTCATCAAGCAAGGTGCCGTTGCTTTGCATGGAGACGACGCTGACCTCTTTTATGGCCTTTAGCCGATGCACCAGATGTACAATATCCGGATAGAGCATGGGCTCGCCAGGTGAATCGATGTGGCACTCCACTCCCGGCCCCTTGAAGTGGGCGATCTCCTCCACAGCCTCCATCAAATAGTCCAGCTCCACCTGGTAGTCGGTTACGCGCGAGCGGGAGTTGGGGCCCGCATCCACTGAGCAGAATGGGCAGCTCAAGTTGCAACCGCAGCTCGGCCTGATCTGTAGAAGGCTGCTGCCACGGTCGATCACGCCGAAATAGATGCATCCCACCAATGGGATGCCAGATTGACGAGTTATGCGAAAGAGCGACATTTGAGATCCTTTGCAGCTATCAATTCCCTTCTTCTGCTTTAATGGCTTTCCTATTATTACGCGTTAGCTCCCACTGTCTCATCCTCCGGTGGAGCCGCATGCGATAAAACGCACGGGAGAGCTCGGACGCTTTCGAAGTCGGACCGGCTTGGATACAGCACTATGGAAGCAGTTGATTGGCCTGACTAGTTTTATGGAATATGGGAGCAGTGGGTGGAGATTATTGAAAATCATCACGATAATCAAATGCATGGGATTCATTTTGGCACTTCTATCGGAGGAACGATATGTATAACCCATTGTTAAGACAAGACTTACGTGTCATAAGTGCTCAACAGGTAATTGGTTCATGAGCCCAGCTACGTCCCAGATAGAGATCATGGTGCCATGGATGAGGATTTTGGCCTGATTCGCAGAGCCGAGGTTACAACTGCTAAAGTCCACGATAGCCAGGTGGATTTGGCTAATGAAGACGAATTTCGCTATGATGGTAAGGGATATTTCGATGCGAAGACAAAAGGGTACGATGCTGCCATGAAAAAAAGCCACACGAAGCCATCCCTAAAGTTATGAGGATGAGATGCGCAACAAGAAAATCTCTAGCAAAAGATCTCCTGTCGAACAGTATTTTGCATTCACAAAAAGAGTCTGCAAGGTAGGGCATGTTGCGGTTAACGCTATCGGTAGAGTTCAAGTGAATATGATAATCACAGGTATCGGTTTCAATCTTTATAATTTGACTTCTGCTAGAAGTAAAATTCAGGCATAGCGTTAGCTGTCTAGAAAAATTGGAAAATATCGGGAGAATTATGAGAAAAGAGGATGCATTAAAGCCTAATCGGATCGTATGTGGCGGAATTATGGATAAAGTTCTTTATGGGAAACACCAATTTGAGGTTAATCGGAATCCTCTAAAAGAATAGATATTTGGCCGAAGAAACCAGAAGCCATTCGAGGTACAGGCCAAGATGAATGAAGTGATAAACCGAACGCTGAGCTGGACTGTGTGGGCCTCTTTTGCCCCATGCCCATCGCGAAGACCAAGGAAGCGATTGAGAACCTAGAGGAGGGCAGGTCTTGAAAGTAGAAGCGGACGATTCTGCTGCCGAGGAAGACATCTGCAGCTGGGCCAAGCGAGTGGGCCATGAGGTCGTAAGGCTTGAGAAGTCTGGAAATATCATTACCTTCTGGATAAGAAGGAAGAAATAAGTATATTATATACATTAAACAAATTAAAATTATGGTGATACTACTATGAGCAAAATTCTTTATGTTCAGACCGGCTGCCTGGATACGCCTGAAAGGCTTTATGCGTCCTTTATCCTGGGCATGACTGCTCGGACCATGGATGTCGAGGCCTCCATATTCTTCATGACCAAAGGGATAGCTGCTCTTAAGAAGGATGCGGCTGAGAAGATCAAGATCGGAATATTTCCTCCCCTCAGGAAGTTCATAGACCAGGCCCTCGCCTCAGGCGTAAAGATGTATATCTGCGAGCAGGGCACACAGCTTCTGGGTATTGCCAGGGGCGACTTCATTTCTGAGGCAAAAATTGCCGGAGCAGGAACATTAAACGACCTGGCGCCGGATGCAGATTTGACAATAAGTCTCTAGGGATATGATTATGTGCGGAATTTATCTTGACTACCAGTCTGCTTCTCCTGTGGACCCCAGAGTCCACGAATTTGCAGAGTGCTATCTCTCCAGTGATTTTGGCAATCCTTCTGCTCTGCATTCCCGGGGCCTGGCTGCTAGAGCCGCTTTAGAGGAGGCGCGGGCAAGAGTGGCGGAGCTGATAAATGCAGAAAGCCCGGAGAGTATCATATTCACAGCAGGCGTCACCGAGGCCAACAACCTGGCCATTCGGGGAGCGGCTCTACGCAGCGCAACCAAGGGCAAGAAGCTTCTGGCAAGCCAGATCGAGCACATCTCTGTGCTTAACCCCATGAAGGATCTGAATAAGGGTGGCTTTGACCTCGCACTGGTTCCGGTGGACAGCATGGGCGTTATCGATCTCGCGGCTCTGGATGGCTTGCTCAACAAAGAGACAGTCCTCACATCTGTTATGTACGCCAACCGCGAGATTGGAACCATTCAGCCCATAAAAGAGGTAAGCGATCTTGTGCACGAAAAGGGGCACTTCTTGCATGTGGACGGCGCCGCAGCAGCAGGCAAGATTGCTGTGGATGTGCAAAAGGACGGCATCGATCTGCTCACCCTTCCCTCTAACGATCTTTACGGACCGCAGGGAGCGGGTGCGCTGTACATCAAACCGGGCGTTCGCATTCAGCCAGTGCTTTTCGGCGGCGGCCAGGAGCGTGGACTTCGGGCCGGCACAGAGGATCTCTATGCTCTGGCTGGATTTGGCGAGGCAGCACGTCTAGCGAAGCTGGAAACAGCAGAGGAAAGCTCGCGTCTGCAGGCCATCCGGGATGGGCTGATCAAGGAGATACTCAGGATCGATGAGTCCTATCTCACCGGTCACCCCACGAAAAGGCTGCCACACCATGCCAGCTTTCGCTTCAGCCGCATTGAGGGAGAGAGCATTCTTCTCACCATGGATGCCATGTTCAACATCCAGGTATCCACTGGCTCGGCCTGCTCCTCACGCACTCTGGAGCCGTCTCATGTACTTTTGGCCATAGGCTTAAGACATGAGCAGGCGCATGGCTCTATGGTTATGACGCTAGGTAGGCAGAACAATCCAGACCAGATAACAACAATTGTCAATGCAGCGAAAAAGACAGTAGAAAGGTTGAGGGCACTCTCTCCTCTCTAAGAGGTGAAAAACAAAATGTCACAGATTGGTTACTCCAAGAAAGTTATGGAACATTTCATGAACCCCAGAAATGTTGGGGTGATTGAGAACCCGGACGGATACGGCAAGGTGGGAAACCCCGTTTGCGGAGATCTCATGGAAATATTCATCATCGTCAAGGAAGACAAGGTAGACGACATCAAATTCAGGACATTCGGCTGCGGCTCGGCCATTGCCGTCTCCAGCATGGTCACGGAAATGGCCAAGGGAAAGACTCTGGAGGAGGCTATGAAAATCACCAGAAAGGACGTGGCTGACGAGCTGGACGGGCTGCCGCCCCAGAAGATGCACTGCTCCAACCTCGGTGCTGATGCCCTGCATGAGGCCATCAAGAACTACTGGATGAAGATCGGCAAGGTCAAGCCTGAGGGGGTCAAGCCTGAGGAGGGCGAAGATGGGGAGAGCTGTGAGACGTGAATGGGGACCACAGGACTCTCATTTTAAATAGGCGGCCTGTTTTTTGCTTCTCAAACGAGTTTTCCTTTGATCTCTGCCATTCGAAAGGCGTTCGTCCAGCAGTCTCCCGCGCGCATGTACCTGCATGCGCACGTGACCTCTCTGGTGAGTCCGCATGCGTGCGGGCAGCCTTCTGGGCGACGCCGCAGTCCTTAGGGATATTTAATTATGTTTGGACATACAATGCTTTGTAAAGATGAGGCGATGATCAAAGCTAAACTTGAGGGTAATATGCTTGCCATCCCAAAGAACATCATCCAAAAAGCAGGTCGATGGGGTGGAAATGAGGCTTGAAGACGGAAATGTGGTGATTACGCAGATAATTGCCAAAAAGCAGTTCAAGACGAAATTGAGAAGCTGCGTTGAGTGTTCAAAGGTTGACCTTCTTGTGTTGTGTTGCATAATTACTTTGGTATTATTTATTTGATCTAAAATTCATTATTTAGTTTAATATAATTATCCATATGCTAATAAATATATTACACAAAATGAACGCTCTTTTAATCTCGAAATCATTCCCTCGGGTGAAGCAGCCCTAACAGTCTCACCAAAGATACGCTCGATCGATGATAAGAGTCCCTCAACTGCCTATCGTCTCCCATACTGATGCATTTGCCTCCAACCTTTGTATCCCATTTTGGCATTCCAGAACAGCTATTGACCTAGCGGATTCTTCTTTGCCTACAACTGTGTTCCCTCTCATCTTAATGCCATGACAATTTGCGCCGTTCGATTTCATAAAGAGGGTTCCGAAAAGCCTTATTAAATCGTGACATACAAATACTATTCACACAATAGAATTTGTCATGAGAGATCTGGCCGACTTTGCTATTCGCCACGAGTGTGAGTGAATCAAAGAATTGGGAGACAGATTGGTAGAGATCGGGAATGAAATAAACTGGGACGATTTCAGACCGAAACTAGACATATTGTTCTGCAATAATACTGATCGCGATGGACGTCCTAATATCGATGTTATCGTGATGCTTAGGTGTTTATTCATTCAGCAGCTTTACAGCCTTTCAGATGAGCAGCTTGAAATAAAATTGGCTGATCGCATTTCATTCAAGATGTTTTCGAGAACAACAGAAGTCGTTCCCGATTCCACTACGATATGGAACTTCAGAAAGCGCCTTGCTGATAGCGGAATAGATAAGAAAATGTGGAACAAACTGCAAAAACGGATTGCTGCCACGAAACTCAAAGTGAAGACGGGAACGAAACCCTATTTCGGATACAAGCTTCATGGTGTCATTAGGGGGATTTTGGCCGGATTTGCAGAATCGAGATTACAACTGCTAAAGTCCACGATAGCCAGGTGGATTTGGCTAATGAAGGCGAAGTTCGTTATGCTGATAAGGGATATTTCGGTACGAAGACAAAAGGGTACGATGCCGCCATGAGAAAAGCCACCCAGGGCCATCCTCTAAGTTATGAGGATGAGATGCGCAACAAGAAAATCTCTCGAAAAAGATCTTCTGTTGAACGGTGTTTCGCATTCACAAAGAGAGTCTGTAAGGCAGGGCACGTTGCGGTTGCTACTATAGGTAGGGTTCGAGTAAAGATGATAATCGTTGGCATCGTTTTCAATCTTTATAATTTGACTTCTGCCAAAAGTAAAATTCAGGCATGGCGTTAGCTGTCTAAACAAACAAAAAATATCGGACGAATTAGGGAAAAAGAGGGTGCATTAAGGCATAATCGGATCGTACGTAGCGGAATTATGGACAAAGTTCTTTATGGGGACCATTAATTTGATGTTAATCGGAATCCTCTTAAAATTGTTATGTTGAATACTATGTATCCTGCGCGAATTTCTTTCGTAAGATATACCTTGAGTGTGAGTGATAATTTTCATGCTATTAACTTCAAATCTTGTGTCTCAAAAGCTTAAATACCAGAAGACGAGACTAGGCTATAAACGCGGTGAGTAAATCATGCTAAAACCTGTATCTTGAAAGGTAAAACGTGCGGCTGCCGGGATTTGAACCCGGGTTACAGGCTTGGGAAGCCTATGTCATAACCACTGGACCACAGCCGCTCTACGTTTTTGATATTGTGGCACGCCTTTAGCCATTTCCACTTCCAATATTTAAAGGTTATAGGATCGATTGCCTTCATGGCTGGAGCAATTGCCGGGGCGAAATCAAGCCACGTCCCTACGCCGCTCCCCTTGCCCACGCGCGCCCGCTGCGCGCGGCTCATTTAGACAGGCTCTTTTGCCCTTCGTTGTATCGTGCGGCAGCAGCGGACTTTAGATGGTTATTTCCTGATTTCAAAAGGGCTCAAAAATAACGGTGAGCTCTCATCTTCTCCTCAGCACTACCCGGTCACCAGCGGCCGCGCTCCTGAACATCTCCAGCCCCTGTGTGACCTTCCCGAGGTGGTTCACAGCCGAATAGGGCTGGGTCTTGCCAAAAAATATGCAAAAGGCCGGGCCAGGCGACCAGTAGCATATGTCGCCCGCGGCTGCAGAGGGCGATGGATTCTCATTACCCATCTGCAAGGGCACATCGAAGTAGATCTCCTCGCCCCAGAGGTTGGCCATGCCCTCCAAGGGCAGAGCCTTAAAAAAGGCCTCTCTGATCTTGGGATTTCTCTCGTCCAGCTTTGCCAGAGCCTTTCCCTTTCCTACGATCTCGATCTCTATGGTTCTCATGGATTTCAGCCTCAGATACTTTCGCCCTGCGCGGCAAATCTACTCATAGCCGCGGTTACTACTATGGTTTAGACCGCCACGCCTAACTCTTTTGCTTACTCCCGGCGGGCGGATTCATCCCCCCTCAATTTGATCTATCTTTTTTTCAGCCTGATATGCAGTCGATCGGAGTAGTTGACGCCAAAATGCAGTGCCAGATCCCAGGCTTCCTTGGCTCCTTGCATATCCTGGTCTATGCCGTAGGCCATTATCCAGACCCTGTCCTTTGCCAGGGCTGGGACAACCTCCCTTAAGAGTGCAGAGGTCCAGCACCATGGTGACTTGCCCAATACAAATTTGAGGTGGACGTTTTCAATACCAGCCCAAAAATCGAGGTTATACTGCGATCCTCGCTTGGGGCTGACTACTACGTAGTGAATCTTTTCCAGGATCTCTTCCTGAATGGGATTGGTGCCATTGGTCTCTATATGAATCTCAAATCCATCGCTATGGAGCAGAGATATCAATCGCGACATCTGCTCAATCTGCAAGGTCGGCTCTCCTCCCGTGATGACCACTCTATCGCCTTGAATGCGCTCCAGAACATCCGCAATGGATAATTCCAAGCATGGCCTATCTTCTGTGTCGCATCCCTGGCAACTGAGATTGCATCCGGCCAGCCGAACGAAGGTGGCCGGTCTTCCCATGGCCGGGCCCTCACCCTGCATGGAGTAAAACATCTCTATCAGGCGCATTTGGCCACTTTCTCGTTCCAAATGAGATAAATGCTCTCCTAAGGGCTGACCAGAAAATATATAATTCGTAATTGGAAACCATTTCATATTATAGTTGCAAAGTATGCATGAAGCCGATTTGTGTCGGGTGAGTATGATCCGGATTGGATATTGCGGTCCGCATAAAAAAATCTGCGCTGCGACCTTCTTAAGCACCTGGGGGAGATACTTCTTCATCCTGCTGGCATATCGCCGGGCCACTCTACGCATTCGAACCTGCGACCTTCAGTGTGAGAATATTCAGGTGCACATCATAGGTGGCTTTTCTTTAAACAAAGATCGAAATCTCTATTCAGTCTCCGAAGATGACATTAATGATGCTATTTTGCAGTTGCACGACTGGGAGAGCCGTTCCTGTGTGGGGGTATGAATGCCCCCATATCGTCTCATCTGGTACAGATAATTTCCATGATGCCTGATCTGGTTGATTGGATTCTCTCATCAAATCTCTCGAATGAACAAATCTGGTTATATATTATTGGGATTTTTAAGCTTTCTTCTTTCAAGAGAATTCCGATTAACCTCAGATTCATGGTTCCCATAAAGAACTTTGTCCATAATTTAGCTACATACGATCCGATTAGGCCTTAAAGCATCCTCTTTTCTCCTAATTTCCCTATATTTTTCGATTTTTCTAGACAGATAACGCTATACCTGAATTTTACTTTTGACAGAAGTCAAATGATAGAGATCAAAAACGATGCCTGTGATTATCATCTTTACTCGAACCTTACTGATAGTAGCAACCGCAACGTGTCCCGCCTTGCAGACCCTTTTTGTGAACGCGAAATGCCGTTCAACAGGAGATCTTTTGCTAGAGATTCTCTTGTTACGCATCTCATCCTCATAACTTAGAGGATGGCACATTGTGAGGATCCTGAAAAGCCATATTAAGTTGTGATATATAAATGCTATTAACACAATATAATTTGTCATGAGAGATCTGGCCGACTTTGCTATTCGCCACGAGTGTGAGTGAACCAAAGAATTGGGAGACAGATTGGTAGAGATCGGGAATGGAATAAACTGGGACGATTTCAGACCGAAACTAGACATATTGTTCTGCAATAATACTGATCGCGATGGACGCCCTAATATCGATGTTATCGTGATGCTTAGGTGTTTATTCATTCAGCAGCTTTACAGCCTTTCAGATGAACAGCTTGAAAGAGAATTGACTGATCCATTTCATTCAGGACGTTCTTGAGTACAACATAAGTCGTTCCCGATTCCACTACGATATGGAAATTCAGAGCGCGTCTTGTTGATAACGGAGTGGATAAGGAAATTTGAAGCGAGCTGCAAAAGCAGCTTGACGCCATGAAACTCAAATTGAAGACGGGAATAATGCAGGATGCATCTTTCATAACTTCAGATCCTGGTCATGCCGAGAGTGATACACTACGCGGCGAGGAAGCCAAGACTTGGCGGAGCAAGGATGAACATGGGCGAAGAAGGGAACAAAATCCTATTTCGGATACAAGCTTCATGGTGCCATGGATGAGGATTTTGGCCTGATTCGCAGAATCGAGGTTACAACTGCTAAAGTCCACGATAGCCAGGTGGATTTGGCTAATGAAGGCGAAGTTCGCTATGCTGATAAGGGCTTATTTCGGTGCGAAGACAAAAGGGTACGATGTTGCCATGAGAAATACCATAAGGGGCATCCCCTGAGTTATGAGGATGAGATGCGTAACAAGAGAATCTCTAGCAAAAGATCTCCTGTTGAACGGCATTTCGCGTTCACAAAAAGGGTCTGCAAGGCGGGACACGTTGCGGTTGCTACTATCAGTAGGGTTCGAGTAAAGATGATAATCACAGGCATCGTTTTCGATCTTTATCATTTGACTTCTGTCAAAAGTAAAATTCAAGTATAGCGTTATCTGTCTAGAAAAATTGCAAAATATTGGGAAATTAGGAGAAAAGAGGATGCTTTAAGGCCTAATCAGATCGTACGTATCGGAATTATGGACAAAGTTCTTTATGGGGAACCATTAATTTGAGGTTAATCGAATCCACACTAATTGTGAATAGCGGCTTGATGAAAGGCAATCCGTTCTCTACGTTTAGCTTGTTTACATATTTTGCGTCCATGTCTTGAAGGGAGGCGGAGTCGCGCCGCATCGCGCTGCAAAGGTCGCGAGTCATCAATGTCGAGAAAATGTTGTTATCAAATCCGTTTTTAACCAGCACGGGCAATTTGCCACTGTGGCCAAGATGGGCATCAGAATGCACTACAGCATCAATGGTATTAACATCAAACGGGAACTGGGAATTGAGACGACGAGCTTCTTGCCGTTTGCCCGGCACCATTCCACAGTACAGCAGCAAAAGATGCCCATTTGTCTACATCAAATGCATAGAGTCAGTAAATGACTGTGTGGCTCCAAAGAATTGAAGTATCAACTTTAGACCACCCGTTCTAAAATTCTTCGCCTTCTATTCCCCTCTTGCTTAAGCTAAATATCCTGTGCAAAGATATCGAGTAACTATTTAACGTCGGTCTGACTTATTTAAGCCAATTTGAAAGGTGAAGATTATGAATCATCCCGACCGCGTATTCTCCTTCAAGGAGCTGGAAAGCGAAGACGATCTGGTTGAGGCCATGATCAACCATAAATGGCCTGTATGCTACGGCTTCTACTTTGGAAATCTGCTCTACCTGGGTGACGGTGATAAAGAGGACAATCCCGAGTACGCCGTTATGACCGTCGATAAGACGGAAGGCCACCATGGCGTTCATGGCCGCGAGGTGGGAAGGATTAAACCTGTCGGAATGTCCGCAGAACATGTTCATAAATTCATCCAGGATATGACGGCTGGCCGATACAGCAGCGAAAACCCCGTCCACATAGAGGCCGAGCCCATATGGCATCATAGCTGCAGTTTTTGCAGGCTGGAAGAGGAATAATTCTCTTGCAGTCTAGATAAAATTAATATAATGGTATCCAGTATAGCAATGATCCAAATAGCGTTCGGTTTGATTGGGAAGCATGGAGGGAATTTGATGGCTGAGACAAGAAATTTCGCACTCAGAGACGAGAAGGGCAATGAGATAGGAGTCTTCACAGGAAAGCAGCCAAGACAAGCCGCATTGAAAGCGGCCAACAGAGGCATCACAGACATACGACTCCGGGAACGCGGTACAAAGAAGGTGCATATCTTCACAGGAGAAAGGGTCCAGGTAACGAAGCCCAAAGGAGCGCCTGCCTGGATGCCGGATAAGATCTGGAAGCCTAGAGTAAAGAAAATGGGCGTCGAGAAACTGGAAGAGCTATAGAAACTCATTCTTCCCTCAAACAATGAGTTTTGTCCGACCTGATCTGTCAGGCGAACATATCTCATTGCGTATATTATTTTATTACAAGCGTAATACCCAGCAGCTTGATGTGCGAGTGCGCCGCAGCCGGTTGGCTTCTTTGACAAATTGCCACTTCCTCGCGCGGGCCGGTGGTTAAATACAACTGGATCGATCAGGTCCTGACAGGCAAGAAAACTGGCCAGAAAGGAGAATGAAGCTGCAACTGGCCTGAACGCCATCGTCCCGTAGCCGCAATCTATATCAATTTTGACATAGACGAGGAGCGTGGTAAATATGACAAGAGACAAAAAGAAGAGCAAGGGTCCGCAAGATCGCAACAGCAATTATCAGATGAAAAACGGCAATTCCGTCTCCAAGAAAAAGGATAAGAAATCCAATGCTTCTAATCTCACAGAGGCAAAATCTGTCGCACAGGCAACGCCTGTGGAGCAAAAGAGCTTCATCGCAGGCATTTCCAGCAGTATTTCCAATGCTACGAACAGCATAAGCAAGATGCTCAAGCACTAACTGTATTTCGAAAGAGGTCGGTCCGGCGCGACAGGACCGCAGTGCGCCGGAAAGCGTTTTTTTGCGATTTTGATTAAAGCCTATCACTGTTCCTTGATTTTGCTCTGAAACTCCTGCTGTACATCGCATCCCAGCCGTCCAATAGCATCAGAGCGACACTGCCGACAATGCTTCATCTGCTTGATGATCTTGCCCAGATCCTCCTGGATCTTTCGTTTCTCCTCGGGTGAAGGTGGTTTGATGTGGGCAAACTTGTACTGGGGAATGAGGGGCATGACATTATGGATATAGACACCCATGGACTTTATCTTGCGAGCGATGTCGAAGACATGTTTATCGTTGATCCCAGGAATTAGGACCGTATTGACCTTCACGATCTTCTTTAGCTTCAGGGCCTCTTCAATGCCCTTGAGCTGGCGGTCGCGTAGCAGTGTTGCTGCCTCCAGGCCCACGTACCTCTTGCCCTGATAGGTCACGTAATCGTAGATTTGCTGGCCGATCTCCGGGTTTATGGCATTCATAGTGACCGTGATGTTAGAGACGCCTAAGGAATCCAGCTCCGAAATCTTGTCAGGCAGAAGCAGGCCATTGGTACTCAGGCAGAGGATGATGCCAGGATACTTTTCGCCCACCAGACGTAGCGTCTCAAATGTTTCATCATTGGCCAAAGGCTCACCAGGACCGGCTACGGCAACCACTTTGATGTAGTGATACTTCTCCAGCACCGCATCCACACGCTCTAACGCTTCCTTTGGTTTCAGAACCTGAGAAGTCACTCCTGGTCGGGACTCATTAACGCAGTCGAAGTTCCGCACGCAGTACTTGCACTGGATGTTGCATTTGGGGGCAACAGCCAGGTGCATTCTGCCAAAGGCATGGCAGGCCTTCTCACTGAAACATGGGTGCTCCTGAATCCGTCTGAGCTGATCCGGGTCGTATGGGATATCCTTTCCACCGACATTGGCAACAGGAAAAGTCTCTTGGCTCATTATTGGAACTCCGCGGTTGTACAGGCTATCAATTACGTCCGAACATGGCTAAAAAACTTTTCGTGCAGGAGAATACTTTAAGGATGTAGAACAAGACAGAAGTTCATGCCCGATAAGGACAAGCTCGTCATATGGCCCATTTACTTCGACGTGGCTCGCTCAAGGTCAGAAGGTAGAATGGTTTCCCGCCAAGATGCAGTCAATGAGCCGAGCCTGGATATGATAATCACAGCCTCATTGAAATCAGGCTTCAAGCCTGGGATTGAACGCGAGAAGAAGCATCCCAAGACCTGGCACGAGGGAGCGGCTTCAGGGAGAATACTGGTTGCCAAGAAAGGTTCCAAATCAGCCGTCTTGAAGAGGATCGCCGACGCTATGAAGTCAAGAAACAAGAAGAAGAAGAAGAAGAAGAGCCATTGAGCTAGAAATCATGTTTTTTGCCTCGCAATAGTAAGGATAATCGTATACAATCGAAAGTTATTAATACTCTTATTACAACTGTATTAATATGAAGCGGATGAGATGTCCAAAATGCCATTACGGATGGGAGACAAGAGTGAATAAGCCGAAGGCCTGCCCTAGGTGCAAAACCAGGCTGGATATGAAGAAGGTAAAAAAGGCCTGAACGAAAAATTCAGGTCCTTATCGCTATCGGGTCGTGGGTAAAGGTTACTAGAAATCATTGCGAGAATCGAATGTATGAGGTTTATTTGGGCAGCAAACACAAATTGCGTTACTTGTTAGCGCTTTTCTGTAACCTACGTACGCGACCCGCTATCATCCATTGAGATCATATCTGGTCTTTGTTGGTGCTGGGCGGCATTGTTCTCAGACAAAAAATAATGAACAAACATTATAACTCCCTGGGAATATTTTGTAATTTTAAAAACTATCTTGAAACTACTTTGATTCTTGCCCATCCTGCCGGCATTGCAAGGATAAAGCCCCGAGCGTGATTCGAACACGCGACCTATTGATTACAAGTCAATCGCTCTGGACCAGCTGAGCTACCGAGGCGCTAGGCTCGATTATTTTGCATCTTTACTTAAAGGCTTTGCCCTTGCCGGCCCCTTCGTGCGCCGAACCTTTTCCAGGCCGCGCAGCAGAGAATAATTCGTGCCAGGATGTCGGCAGTCAAAGCCACACAGCAGCCCCTTTGCGACAGAGCGCAAGGCATCTGCGTAAGGCTTCTCATCAGCATCAGCAAACCCTAGATCGCGCCCGATGGCATAAAGCCGCACCTCTTTTTCAGGAATACGCCGCAGTGGCTTTATCCACGCGACCCTTTGCACTTCGCCCTCAGAGACTGCAGAGTCTGTAGGAGAGCCTTCAGAGCCATTAGAAGATGCCAGAGGCATGACGGCATCTACATTGCCCCGCAAATAGCTTATGAAGATCTCCAGGGCCTCATCATCCAGGGACTCCCCAGTGGCGAGAATGCCGGCTCTATTCTTCTCTGCAGTGCAAAAAAGCAGATTCGCTCTTCGGGCAGAGTGGGAAATGTAGGACTGTTCATGATCTGGCAGAAGCGGCAGGCTCTTTACAATATAGGGAATCCTCAATTGCTCTGCCACATGACGAGCCTGGCATGTGGTGGGAATTGTTTTTTTCTCCTCATCGATGATGACGGCCAATAGGTCGATATCCCTTCGGTGAATTAAGAGATTCTTGAGGACAAATGCTAATGTGGCACCCTTTCTCCCACCATCCAGGCCCACTGCTATGCGCGAGCCAGGGCCAAAGAGACGTGTCCTACGCAGGGCTTCTCTGATCTTGCGGTGCACGTCCTCTTCAAAATGCTTCCTACATAGATGCATGCCCGAGTACCTCTGATAGATAATGGCACGACGTGGGCATTTGTCGCACTTTGTCATTTTAGTATCCTCCTTTCGCGCCTCGATGATCGAGAAATCTCAAGCGATCTTGAACCTAAGCAGTGCTGCCATGCCGCCCAAAGAGCGCAGCCGGTCTCCTGGCTCAAACTCCGAGCTGAAGATTACCACCTTTCCTCGAGCATTGCTCACTTCGCGCATGATGTCATCCACCTTTCCCCTGCGGGCCAACTCATCCAAGACCAGCAGCTGTTCAATAGCGCCGTAGTTTTTGGCTGTTTCTACCTCTTTTATGCCGTAGGCAGCTTTGCCGTTCGTGGCGATCTCTCGGAAGAGATATTCAATGAGCTTTGCTTCCCGGGCTATGCGGCTGGACTCAAGAACGCTCTTCACGGCCCCGCGACGCAAGACCTCCTGAAATCCGGATCTCCCTATGGAAGTGGTATCATCCATGGCGATCCTCTTGGCTAAATCCGGAAGGTTCGAGTCGATCGCCTTCTTTAGATCTTCCTTAGTAAAGCCGGGTCCCGCCAGGATTACCTCCGCGCTCTCCTGAGCAGTCTTATCAATCGCTTCTGCCACATCCCGCAGAAAGCCGGCGCGCGTGTCTTCGCCGCTACCTTTGCCGCTGCCCTGCCGCATCTCCGCCGCTATCTGCACCCCGAACTGGCGCAGCACTCCGATGGTGGCCTCGCCCTCCTCCACGAGTGCAATGACTACCTGCGGCCTTAATGACTCGGCCACTGCCTCATCTATGCGCGCCAGAAGGTCCGGTCTCCAGTGGTACTTGAGGATGGACAGGTCTGTGCCCACCTCAATATTCAGAGTATGATACGCGCCAACATCCATGCCTGACTTGATAATGCCGTGCAGCCGCAGCCAGTTGGAATACATATGAAACTCGATGTCCTCTACCTTGATGCCCAGGCGCACCGCCTTTCTCTCCATCTTCTCCGGACGCGCCTTGTCGGCAATGGCCGGAACCTTCCTGTGCGTAAGAGCAAAGACGAGATCTCCCCGTAAAATCAAATGCTGTAAATGCCATAGATCATCTAATGATTCGGACCGCAGGGCAATCTCACCTTCATCGCCTCGCAGATTCTTCTTTAGGACGCGCATGAAAGCTATCTTCTAATCAAAAGGCTTAAATCATTGTGCATCTAGGGTGGTGTCGGGCCGCCATAACTCAGTTGGTAGAGTGTCTGGCTGTTAATTGCCAAAAAGCAGTAACCAGAATGTCACAGGTTCGAGCCCTGTTGGCGGCGCATTCCTTTTTGGGCCTGTAGCTCAGTCCGGTTAGAGCGCTCGGCTCATAACCGAGTGGCCGCCGGTTCAAATCCGGCCAGGCCCATGTTGGCTAAGTTTAAAATCAAACTGCGTGCGGCCACCCCGCCCTAAAGGACGGGGTGGCCGCACGGTTCTCGGGGTTTCAGAAATCATAGAGTCTTCGTTGCTCAGATTCCCTTGATCTGCATGATTTGTTTTATTGATTTAGAAGAGCAGAAAAAACGCGCGAGGGTCCACTTCATCCTCGACCAGAAGGTATGAGTATTCGTGACTCTCTACGCTATCGATGTAATACAGATCTTTTAATAAGATATACGTGGATGCCGAGTACGGCGTGCAAAGAGACGGTCCTCCAGACGAAGTTTTTCGATTTCTCTCTGTATCTTCCAACATGGTCAGGTCCTCCGGCCCGACGCTTGAGGGCCTCGACCTCTGCCAGGACCAATCTTCATTGTCAATATAAATCATGGTAGTAATTTTATATTTTTACTATATAAATTTATGCGACACAGCATTTATTAGAGCTGAGAACGTCCTGATAGGCAAGGCGAAATGGCTGCGCCGCTCGTAGGATGTTTGGAAGAACGATATCTTCTGCGTTCTAACTCTGAACAAGAATTTCATTATCACGTGCCCCAAATTCGTTCAGGAGCTGATCGATGGCTATATCGGATCCGGGTTCTTTATCGACAAGATCCACAAGATGACCGTCCCTACCGTCAGAGACAAGATATCGATTGACAAGAAGTCATTGATGAGTGCTTCAAATGGGGCGTTTCTTACGCCAGCTTGAATGGGTATTTTACGTCGCATTTTTGGTATTTTCAAATAGCAATTCCATCGCAGAAAGGCAGGACCATAGAATTGCTGCTCATAATCTTACTCACAAGACCTCTCTCAATACTTTTTGCCTAATGCACGAATATGCTGATCTTTGCGTTCTCTGATCAGCAGGAGGACTATGCACAGCAGTTCTCACCTGCGCAATTTATAGCAACATCTTGCAGGCCCGCCTCTTCAAACCACCTATAAATATCCGCTCTTGAAAATCCCATCCACCGATCGTTATGCTCCCACGTTAGAAACTCAAAACGGTGACAATCAGGATCCGTAATTACAAGCATGTCTCGACGGGAATTCAACGTGATGCAAATATATGTTGGCAAAAGCATAGTCTGCTGTTCCATCTTGGATTGGCAGTGAACATGCCTCGCCTAGTCTGTAATCAATCAGATCCAGGCCGCCGAATTTTTGCTTCATCTGAGAAAGCATAGCTTCTGAACCATCGACTACGATCACCTTGAAGCCTCTTTGAACCAGCCCTTCAGTTATGGAACCTGTCCCGCATCCGATATCCACTGCGATCCGGCCCGAATGCACATTTGCGACAGATAGAACCCTATCTCTCACAGCTTTTGAAAAGAAGCTCTCTCAAAGTTTATCCTATTGAGGCTCTACCTCATCAAAATAGTTCCTGGGTTCCATTATAGTCACTTCTCACAATATTGAGACTACTTGGAATCCTTATCAATTGATTAAGTTGGCTTTTAGGCAAATTTTGCAGATTGTCAAAGTGATATATTGCATGACCGTGGTCCGTTTTGGCAATAATTACGTAGTTTTCATTCAAAAATAGGCGATAAGCTAGCTTGCCACCAGATCGTCAATCTGCGAGAATGTCATATCTGAATGAACTGGATGGCGGCCTTCCTTGGAGATTAAGAACAGCTAAGTGTCAAGGATATATTGCTGAATGCAGATATCTTCCATGATATGGCTCAGCCTTGCCCGATCCAGTGCCTCCAGTATCAAAAAGAAATCGAACTCACCAGATAAATGGCAAATCTCTTTTACTCCATCTATATCTCAAGGGGTGCATCATAGCTCGCCTTCTCATGATCAGGCGCAATCTTTATCATAGCGATTCTAATAACTATTAATTGGTCTTCCTCTATTCGTTCATTGGTCTGACGCCAAATTGAACGCCAGACGCTTCTTGCTTGTCTGTATCTTATCCTGCAGACAGTCGCGTTCTCTTACAGATCTTCATAAATTTCTTTCTAAATTCTTCTGAATCACTCATAAACGACTCATAGTCTAGATCTACATCCACCATTGAACTGTTCATTTTTGCGTGATATGTTGCACTTACATTGTTGGGAATCGCACCCATCATTCTTGAGCAGTACTCCGAATCCAAACATATTTTTTGCATAAAATCCGAACAGCTTGCACATTATATACATCTGTAGAAATTCACATCTACTGCCCTAAATATAAGATTTATATCGACAATTACTATCCTACCCGATAATTATAGAAAAGCGTTCAGCTGCAAAATGGGAATAGGAAAAAGTATACAGTTGGCTCTAACTTCCTGAGGCGTTCACCTTTATCGAGTCCTCTTCGAAGACGATGCCGCTTTGGAGGCTTTCGATGCCTTCAGCATATCCACGAAAGTCTCGATCCTAGTCTTAAGCTGGCCTCTATCGGAATCGCTGTAGTCTGTCTCTATCTTGATAACCGGTATGCCTTCTGCCCGCATGACGCGTTCGACTTTGGCGTACTCGGTGTTGAACTCGTGGCAGAACTGGAGCACATAATAGATAACTCCATCGGCGCTGTATTCCCTGGCCAGTCTTACTAAATCCTCGATCCGCTCGTCATTAGGTGTGAAGCAGGCGCAGTTGATGTGCATATACTTCTCGGCAATGCTCCGGATGAGATCATCGGAGGACGAGGCATCCTTGATATCGACCAGATCTGTGAAGTATCTGGTTCCCGTGCACGATTCTTCGGTGACAACAACTGCGCCGCTCTTCTCGATAGTGTCGTGCAGCTTCCAGTTGGGGATAGTCATGGGCGTGCCTGAGATCAGCACTCTAGGCGCGCCCTTTGGTGCCACTCCCTCGCCTCGCTTGCCCCTTGCCTCTAGTTCTTCTGCTAGTTCATTTGTCTTCTTTACGAATCGGGCTGCATCATCGAAGAGGGCGAGCTGCATGACCAAAAGTGCGTCTTTGCCGCTTATGGGCGCAGGATCTGCTTTTCTCGTATTGTAAACCCTGGTAAGAGCCTCACGCCTCCGGTTTGTAAGATCTATGGCCGCCCGGAGATTCTCGTCCGTGATATCTCTTCCTGTCACGTCTTCCACTATGCCCTTGAATTTCTTTACTTCTTCGAACCAGAGGTTTCTAGAGATGTCATCATTCTTCTTGTGTGGCAGGTGGAGAACATATGTGGGCACGTATTCGCCCAGCAGCTCATACATCTTCTTTTTGCCCCCGCAGGTGGTTTCTCCAACCAGGAGGTCTGCCAATTGAAAATAGGGACAGAGGTTAGAGATCTTAAAGCCGAAGGAAGACTTTATGAGAGGACAGCTATTTCTTGGGAGAATTTTTTCGGCATCTGCTATGGTGAACTCGACACCACCGCAGAGTATGAGCGGGATAGCTCCTGCAGCGTGGACGAACTCTTCCGGGAAGAAGGCACAGAAGGCACCGATAACCTTATCGCCATTATTCTTTCGATCAAAGACCTCTTTGGGCCTCTTGCCATGTAGGTCCTTGATGAATGAATCGTAATACGCAATTTTCTCAGGCCGGTTTTGCTGGCTAAGGAATATGCTTTGAAAGACAGGCGGAAGGCCTTTCATGAGGTCATCGTGTCTCTCAACATCCAAACCTATTTGTCTCCAAAAAGTCTCGTTATCTACATCAGTTTTAATTTTTCCCATTTCTATCATTTCATCACCTGAATTTAATCCTCAACTTGAGTCCAGATCTAAAAATTTATTTAGCTAAATTAAATTAGTAATTATCTCTTCCAATTGCTGCAGCCCCTAGGGCACCTACCATTTGCGGCTCGCTCGAGATTGCCAGCTTTACCTTGAGGGTCTCTTCTAGGGCTTTCTTCATCGCAATGTTCTTGGCAACTCCTCCCGTGAAGACCACTTGATCTTCCATTACTACTCGCTCCACCATGGCCTTGATCCTTCTAGCCACGGATGCATGGACTCCGGCGGATACGTCCTCGATAGATGACCCTTGGGCAATTTGAGAGATGACCTCGCTCTCAGCAAATACTGTGCACATGCTATTGATCCTGGCAGGAGATCGGGAAGCTAAAGACCTCTTAGAGAAATCATCGAGGGAGAGCTCAAGAGCCTTTGCAGTGTTCTCGATGAATCGGCCCGTTCCTGCCGCGCAGCGATCGTTCATGGCGAAATCCAGGACCCGGCCCTGATAGTCGATGCGGGTGATCTTGGAATCCTGACCACCAATATCGATAACAGTTCTTGAATCCGGAAATAGCAGATTGCTTCCTTTGGCATGAGCTGTAATTTCGCTAATGATCACATCTGCGGAAAATGAGACTCTGCCATATCCTGTGGCTACGATCTTATCAACCGGACCTGCTGTCTTTTCGAGAACCTGCTCAAGCACTGCTTCTCCGGCTTTCCTCGGGTTTGCACCCGTAGGCCGAATAGCACTGGCCAGGACCTGCCCATTGAGGACCACCGCCTTAACGGTTGTCGATCCAAGATCAATGCCGATAAATAGCTTTGCCATAAATCGATAAAACTACCGCATCGTATAAGCGAATTCCGATTAACCTCAGATTCATGGTTCCCATAAAAAACTTTGTCCATAATTCCGATACGTACGATCCGATTAGGCCTTAAAGCATCCTCTTTTCTCCTAATTTCCCGATATTTTTCGATTTTTCTAGACAGATAACGCTATACCTGAATTTTACTTTTGGCAGAAGTCAAATTATAAAGATTGAAAACGATGCCAACGATTATCATCTTTACTCGAACCCTACCTATAGTAGCAACCGCAACGTGCCCTGCCTTACAGACTCTCTTTGTGAATGCGAAACACCGTTCAACAGAAGATCTTTTTCGAGAGATTTTCTTGTTGCGCATCTCATCCTCATAACTTAGAGGATGGCCCTGGGTGGCTTTTCTCATGGCGGCATCGTACCCTTTTGTCTTCGTACCGAAATATCCCTTATCAGCATAACGAACTTCGCCTTCATTAGCCAAATCCACCTGGCTATCGTGGACTTTAGCAGTTGTAATCTCGATTCTGCAAATCCGGCCAAAATCCCCCTAATGACACCATGAAGCTTGTATCCGAAATAGGGTTTCGTTCCCGTCTTCACTTTGAGTTTCGTGGCAGCAATCCGTTTTTGCAGTTTGTTCCACATTTTCTTATCTATTCCGCTATCAGCAAGGCGCTTTCTGAAGTTCCATATCGTAGTGGAATCGGGAACGACTTCTGTTGTTCTCGAAAACATCTTGAATGAAATGCGATCAGCCAATTTTATTTCAAGCTGCTCATCTGAAAGGCTGTAAAGCTGCTGAATGAATAAACACCTAAGCATCACGATAACATCGATATCAGTGCGTCCACCGCGCCCAGTATTATTGTATGAATATTATTTACATATTACAATTTAATAGGGTTTTCGGAATCCTCTATAGTGCGCACAAAGCTATATAAGCGATTCCTAAAGCTTTTTACCAATTAGGGTCTAAATAATAGTGTATAAAGAGGTTCCTTTGGCAAAGCTTTTACATGAACCCAAAGATTACGATCTGATTATCGTCGGAGCAGGCCCCTCAGGGCTTTTTTGCGCCATAAACTCCATGCAAAATGGCAAAAAGATCCTGATCCTGGAAAAAAAGGACTCCCCAGGACATAAGCTCCTTATCTCGGGATCCGGCCGCTGCAATATAACCCATGATGGTGATATTCAGGACTTTCTCGACCATTTTGGAGATCACGGTAGATTCCTGCGCCCTGCTCTTTTTGGATTCACAAATAGCGATCTCATTTCCTTCTTCAAGAGCTTTAGACTGAACATGATCAGGGAAAAGGGGGATAAGATATTTCCAGAGACTTTGCAAGCCAGGGACGTGCTGAATATCATGACTTTGCAATGCCGGGCATTGGGGGTAGTCATCAAGTGCAACCAGACTGTCAAGTCTATAACCAGGAAGGATGATGGATTTTTGGTATGCTGCGAGAGTGACCGCTATTGTAGCAGACTGCTGGTAATAGCCACTGGGGGGTGCTCTTATCCAGATACAGGCTCGAGCGGAGATGGCTACAGGTTCGCCAGCAGTCTCGGCCATCGCATAGCCGAGATTGGTCCGGCTCTAACCCCTCTTCTCATAAAGGATTATCCTTTATCTGATCTGGCCGGGCTCTCATTTCCGGATATGAAGATCTCGCTCTATCGTCATGCAAAAATCAGAGTGCATCAGGGCGATGTTCTGTTTACCCATGGGGGGCTCTCGGGGCCTGGAATATTAGACCTATCCAGATATATTAGAGCGGGTGATGTCTTAAAGCTCTCTTTTGTGCCTGAGGATAAACGAAAGGCTCTGGAGGAATGGCTTATAGACGAAGCACGACTGGATGGAGGAAAGAGCTTGTTGTCTGTGCTGGAGGATCTGTCTTTATTTGTGCCTTCTTGCATGCTGCTCCCTACAAGGTTAATAAAGAGAATTCAAGAGATCTCGGGGATGGCCACCGACATGAAAATGGCTCAATTGACCAGAGAGATGCGAAATCGCCTGATTGATAATCTGGCCGGTATTTCTCTAGTTGTATCTGATCTTTGCGGCAATAACCAGGCCATGGTTACCAGAGGCGGAGTGGAAACGATTGAGGTCAATCCCAAAACCATGCAGTCTCGGCTGATTAAAGGACTATATCTGGTGGGCGAGGTTTTGGATGTGGACGGGGATACAGGAGGCTATAACCTGCAAGCCGCATTTTCTACGGGGATGCTGGCTGCCAGGAGCATCAAGAGCAATTTTGACTGATTTAGCGGCATAAAAAGAGGATTACTATGCTAGACATATTGAGAAATAGGCGCAGCATCAGAAGATACAAGGATCGTGAGATAGAATCCGAGACGATAGAACAGCTTATGGAGGCAGCTTTACGCTCACCCTCCTCTCGCGGCATCAATCCCTGGCGATTCCTTTTTGTCACAGACAGAGCATTGCAAGAGGAGCTCTCCAGAGCTAAAGGGAGCGGCTCAAGTTTCCTGAAAGGGGCAAGCCTTTGTGTGGTTGTCTGCGCCGCACAAGGGGAGTCGGATGTCTGGGTGGAAGACTGCTCCATTGCCACCATTATCCTGCAGCTTGCCGGACAGAGCCTGGGCCTTGGCTCTTGCTGGGTCCAGATCCGAAAGAGAATGCACAGCAGCAGCATATCCTCCGAGGATTACATCAAGCGAGTGCTTGGTCTGCCTGAGAATTATAGGGTGGAGTCCATGATCGCCTTCGGTTACCCAGATGAGGATAAGATACCTGTTCCCAAAGAGCTGCTCGAATATGAGAAGATCCTGCTATAACGATGGATTAAAAAATGCAAAACATACCGCCGCGCATATTTTGCTTGGTTTTAAATTGCTGGTGCGGTATCGCATAAATTTATACAATAAAATATAAAGTTAATATTATAATCTATATTGACAATAGAGATTGGCCAGAATATAATGCCAAACATGCCAAACTCGTTCGAAGAGGTGAATTCTATCTCGATTTGAGTTGCGTGAAGAATTGGGGGCACGAGTTAAAAAAAATGAATAAGCGGAAAAGAGAGTGTCCCTCATAAATATCCAAAAATATTTAGGATATTTGTATTAATAATATGTTCCGTTTTTGAATGCCATATCGTCAGCGCGAAGGCTTCATTGGGCGAATTTCTGCCTACGAACCAGGATCATTGGCCGCGGATCACACTACCCTTTCATAAGCGTATCTCTAAGCGGGATCTTGGGACAGATATACCAGAAAACGATGCAGTTATTGCAGTTGATTCGACTGGGGTAAAGATAACAAATAGAGATGACTGGGTGCGCGAGAAACATGGAACGCAGCGCAGAGGATGGCCTAAGGCTCACGTCGTGATTGATGTTGGATCAAAGAAATTGCCCTCACTTGAAGTTACAGAATAAAATACCTCGAATAGCGAGGTATTACGCTCTTTGTTGGAAGACGTCAATTTCGAGGATGCGTTGGCAGATGACGCATATGACACAAATGACGCGTTTGGATTTATGAAATCGAACGGTGCAGATTGTCCTGGCATTAAGATAGAGGGAACGCAGTTGTAGGCAAAGAAGAATCCGCCAGGTCAATGGCTGTTCTGGAATACCAAAAAATGGGATACAAAGGTTGGAGGCAAATGCGTCCGTATGAGAGACGGTGGGCAGTTGAAGGATTCTTCTCATCGATCGAACATATCTTTGGTGAGACTGTTAGGGCAGCTTCCCCCAAGGCAATGATTTCAGAGGTTAAAAGAACATCTATTTCATATAATACACTTATTAGCATATAAATAGTTATATCAAACTAGATAATGAATTTTAGCTCAAATAAATGTTACTATAATAATTATGCGACACAACAGTTTCGGTCTGAAATCGCCCCAGTTTATTCCATTCCCGATCTCTACCAATCTGTCCCCCCAATTCTTTGATTCGTTCATACTCATGGCGAATAGCAAGTCGATCAGGTTTCTCATAACAAATTATATCGTATAAATAATATCTATAGATATGGTTTTCCGGAATCCTCTACAGCCCGGAGCTGGTGGCCTTCGCCCTGGGTTTTTCGTTCTGCTTGGCTTGATCTGCGGCATTTATCCGGCCGTTAAATCCGCAAGGCTCACGCCCATTAAGGCAATTAGAGGGGGACGCAGAATGAGCGGATAATTAAGGCCAGGAAACTATGCAAGGCCTACTTACGGGGCGGAGAGGAGATACGTGCTCTAAATAATGTGAACTTTTGCATCGAGGCAGGGGGGGAGTTTGTCTCCATCATTGGCCCCTCCGGTTCGGGAGAGACCGCCCTATTAAATATGCTGGGCAGCCTGGACGCACCCAGCAGCGGTAGCATGTGGCTGAACGGAAATGAGATAGGGGGCCAGAAAGAGCGCGATTTGGTCAAGCTACGACGGGAGAACATCGGCTTTGTCTTCCAACAGTTCTACCTCATGCCTACGCCCACGGCGCGGGAGGGCCTCGAGCTTCCTCTGCTCTTTAGTAAGAATAACAGCATTAAGAAGAGGATTGATAAGATATTGCGGATGATGAGGCTAGTCGGTCGGGGCGATCACCTGCCTAGGCAGCTATCGAGCGGAGAGCTGCAACGGGCGGCCATAGGCCGGTCCCTCATCAACGATCCCAAAATCATATTGGCGGACGAGCCCACAAGAAACCCGGACTCAGCCACATCGGAGATGATCTACAGGCACTTTTCGGAGCTGAGTAAGAAGGGTCTGACACTTGCGGTGGCGCACAACCTGTTTCTGGCCAGTCGGGCGAAGAGGATGTACATCCTGTAGGACGGCAGATCGTGGGCTGCGAAGAGAGGGCCTGCCAGATGAAAATCCTCCAAACCTCTCAATCGTGACTCATCGGCCCTAATCGTCAGCATGGCCAGCTAGGTAAACTACTATTACGATGGCAGCTTGGCTCGTAACTAATGCAAAATCTAGAAATGCAGGATGCTTAACATAGTCTGCATTAATCCCATTTAAAATATATCCTGAAATGTGAAAATATATGCGGATGTTTGCGAAGGCGATATTGGCCTTGTTGATAGCAACATTGGTGCTGCCTATGCTTTCTCCTGGTGGTCTCAGGTTGAGAAGAGTCCCATAGAAGCAGCTGCAGAGACTCTCTTTGCAGAAGGCATCGGGCATCCGGAGGCGACGGAGATTTCTTTGCATCGAGCACGGGAACGGGCCACAATCAAATGCAAAATGCGACAAGCCTTGATTCAAACTGCCAGATCATCGGATATCTGGATGTGACCACTGGATTAATTGTGACAAGTGACAGCAGCAAGAGCCTGCATTTCACGCTGGATCCGGGTAGTTATCCTGTTTACGGATACTTCAAAGCAAACAAAATGTGGGGGGTTTCATAGATTTTGGCTCGTCCAGCATGGGCATGTAAATTGATCAGATCTTATCTCCTTTAATCAAGAGAACAGGGATTGTGGACTGCAAAACCACTTTCTCGGCAACACTCCCCAGGAGAAATTTTTCCATGCCGGTCCTGCCCAAGCTGCCCATGATGAGGAGGTCTATTTTCAGCCTCAAGGAGGTCTTAAGAAGCTCTTCACTAGGGCTGCCCTGGGCCACGATCTTATGGCAGGAAACGTTCATCATCTGTGCGTGATCTTCAACGAACTGCGTTGCTTGCTGCCCTTCCTCTCGCATGAGCTCTAAAATCTTCTCTTTTAGTCCAGGCATTGTCGCATATCCTGGCAGGCGGGCAGGGCGCAAGATCTCCATCACATAGGCCGCAGTGATGCTGCCATTTGCGCGGTGCGCGATGTCTATGCCGATCATTGCTGCCTTCTTGCTAGTATCAGATCCGTCGGTAGCTATCAAGATTTTTTTGATCATGGTATCCCTAAATATCATTGCCCTTCATTCGCTTGATTCTTTTACTTTTCCAAAGGAATAATTGAAGAATGGACTGTGCAGAAAGACTATTGCAGAAAGATCGTAATGGAGGCATGGGCCAGATCGTCAGTCTGGCTTATTTTTCAAATATCAAGCTGTGATCTTGCTTTTGGCGATGTACTTAATCAGCTCAGGGCTGATTCTGGCCGTTTTCTGAATCTGATTGGCTACATCCTCCGTGCAGGCACCGCTGGCAGCTAGGGAGCGGATCTCTTTTATGGTGGTGTCGTCAACGGTGAAGTACTCATCCAGATCCTTTCTGTGGCCCCAAACATCGCCTTCTAGAAGCTCAATGCCCTGCATTTCCAGGAACATCTGGATGGCATTGAACATGGTCTTGCGATAGGAAGGCGGTACTTGAATCATCCTCAGCCTGGAGCATCTCTGCATCAGGTTGAGAAAGTCTACATTGCTGGCGCGGAAAGCCAGGGGGACAGTCTTTTCATCGGGATCGAGGTTTGGGATTTCATTTCTTGCGCTGACAACTCTAAGTCTCATTCTTTATCACTTCTTTTATTAAAACACATTGATATTATTAATAGACATTTGAGCGGTACATATCTGTACAAATCGAGTTCGATAAAGCCAAATATCTACCAAAAATTAATTTGTCAGTTTTCGCGGCAAGATATATGCAGATCGACCTATCCGGACGTTAACCAAAGAGAAATTCTGGCGGTTATTACACTTAAACTATCGAGAAATATATCATTTGCCATAGGGTTTATGAATGTGATTATTTATAAAAATTTTATATTTGATAGCTTCATAGGGAACAAGCTTCGCGATGCCAGTAATGTAAGAAAGCTGCTGCTATTCCCTGCTTGCCATTAGCTTTATATAACTTATCTGAGGTTGTGCTGGAGAATTAAAAAGCAAAAGGCGATCACTGAGTTGAAATGATATTGCAGCATTCATTATATCAGTTGGCAAATTAGATCGAAGAAGGGCGCCGCCTGGCGGATTTATTAAGAATAAAGCGTATTAGTCTGGCTTGAGTGGCGAAGGGATTTTAAAGAAGAGGGACCGTATAGGGGAAGATCTTCATGGGCAGGGTTAAGCTTACAGACACGGTTTTTAGAGATGCTCACCAGTCTCTTCTGGCCACCAGGATGAGGACCCGGGACATGCTACCCATAGCAGAGAAAATGGACCAAGTTGGTTTCTTCTCATTGGAAACTTGGGGCGGAGCGACGTTCGATACCTGCATTCGGTACCTGAACGAAGATCCCTGGGAAAGGCTGAGAGCATTAAAGAAAGCCATGCCTAATACTCCGATGCAGATGCTGCTTCGCGGGCAGAACCTGGTCGGATACAGGCATTATGCCGACGATTTAGTGGACCGGTTTGTGCAGAAGGCAGCCGTTAACGGCGTTGATATCTTTAGAATCTTCGACGCAGTGAACGACATTCGTAACATGGAACGATCGATCAAAGCTGCAAAAAAGATGGATAAGCACGTTCAGGGCGGCATTAGCTACACCATCAGCCCCGTGCACAGCAATGAGCTCTTCGCGCAGTTTGCCGTCAGTCTCGCGGAACTGGGGTGCGACTCTATCTGCATCAAGGATATGGCCGGACTGATCACGCCCAAAAATGCGCACGACCTCATCAGGGCTGTGAAAATGGAGGTCAACCTCCCGATAAATTTGCATACTCACTGTACCAGTGGCATGGCCCAGATGAGCTACTTCCATGCCTGCCAGGCAGGTGTTGATATCCTGGATACTGCCATGTCACCACTCTCTGGCGGCAGCTCTCAGCCTGCCACTGAGAGCCTGGTGGCATCGCTACGGGGGACGCCCTACGACACGGGACTGGATCTGGAGCTTCTTACTGAGATCAAAAGGTACTTCGAGAAAGTTATGGAGATCTACGCACCGGTCTTCAATTCAATCTCTGCGCGCGTGGATACCAATGTCCTGATCTATCAAGTTCCAGGTGGCATGCTCTCTAATTTGGTCTCCCAGCTCATTGAGCAGAAGGCATTGGACAAGTATGACGAGGTGCTAGCCGAGATACCGAAGGTTCGAAAGGACCTTGGATATCCACCCCTGGTAACGCCCACCAGCCAGATAGTGGCCACGCAGGCAGTTCTGAATGTCGTCACAGGCGATCGATATAAGATGGTTCCTAAAGAGGTCAAAGACTATGTCAAGGGCCTTTACGGAAAGTCGCCTGCTATGATAGACCCAAAGGTCAGGCTGAAGGTCCTCTGCGATGAGGAGCCGATTACGGTGCGCCCCGCAGATCTGTTGCCGGCTGAATATGACGACGCCAAGAAAGCAGTCGATGCTCTGGGACTGGCCACGCAGGATGAGGATTATCTCACTTATGCCCTCTATCCTCAAGTTGCCATCAGGTTCCTGCAGGGCACGGTTGTGGAAGAGCAACTGGTTAAAAAGCTGCCTGCAGCGGCGACGTCTGTTCCACTGAGGGCAGAGCCAATGGCCCTCAATGTGGAGATCGATGGCGAGTCCTATCTGGTTAAGGTCGCCCCGGCCGGCATGAACATCGAGGAGGCTCTGCCCAAAGCTCCTAGGGATGGATTAACCGTGCCCATGCAGGGAGTTATCATCCGCTATAAGGTCAAGAAGGGCGATAAGGTGGATGAAGGTGATGCAGTAGCCGTTTTAGAAGCCATGAAGATGGAGCAGAATATCCTGGCCGATAAGAATGGAACTGTAAAGGAGGTTTACATCAAAGAAGGCACCACCGTAACACCGGGCGACGTGCTGATGTCCATCGAATAGAGGTAAATTTCCCTCTATTCATTCCGGCACATACTGGCCGTTGCGTAGAACTATGACATAATCTGCGGAGTTACGCAGGGCAACTGAGAAGCCGGGCTCTGCCCCGAAGATGATTGTCTCCTTGCCGTGTTCCATGGCCTTCATGAGCACCGGCTTTAAATCGGCATCACGGGTGACGAGTGCCAGTGTATCTATGATTGGATTATAGATCATATCCACACCCTCTACTGCCATTCTTACATCCACATCGCTGGTGCAGATCACCGGCTCAAAGCCCTGATTTTCCACGGCTTCAACTAGTTTCTCCGAAGCGTACTGATTTAAGAAAACCTTACCCATCTTGATATCGCCATAATCCTTGAGGATGTCCCGGATCTCCTCTAGATCCATTTGGAACTCCTTTCTGAGCATATTGGGCCCGTCCACGAGCAGTCCGATCTTCTTTCTACCCTTCTCCTTCTTGGAGCCCAGGTAACTCATGATATGCTCGAACTGTATTGGTATCCGATTCATGCTGACCCTTTCTTGATAGATTTGGATTTCTATCTAATGACATTTCAGCGGATGTTATAAATCCGTTTGGTATTATCTGCGGTTATCCGGGCGATCTCTTGCGGCTCTATGCCTCTGATTCTGGCAATGAGCCGGACAGAGTCTAGAACAAAGGAGGGTTCATTTCTGCCTCCTCTGGGAGATAGGAAGGGGCTGTCGGTCTCCAATAGCATGTGGTCCAATGATACATTCCTGGCTAGGATCTGATGCTGTCCGGAACGACAGAGATTGGTGGCCAGTGAGATGTAAAACCCCATGTCAATGGCATCTTTCATAGTTGCAATTGAGCCGCTATAGCAATGGAAGACGACCTTCGCCAGGTGTTTCACCATCTCCAGAGCAGGCTGCTCTGCATCGCGGGAATGAATGACCAGAGGCATATCTAGGGACTCAGCCAGCTCTATGACCCGGCCGAAGATCTTTGCCTGGCGCTGTCTTGAAGGTGCATCTTTGCAGTGATAGTAGTCCAGTCCCGCCTCGCCGATGCCCACTGCTCGGTCGGCATTGTTTTTTATCTGATCAAAGAGCATATTTAATTCCGGATCTTTTATGCTCTGCAAAATATTGGGGGATAGCCCAAGGGTGGCGGAGAAGAAATCGTATTTCTTGGCCAGCTCCAGGGACTTATCATTTGTGGAATAGTCCACACCCGAGTTGATCATGCGGATGACGCCTGAGTTTCTGGCATAATCCATTACTGTGCTGCGATCTTTATTGAACTGTTTGAAGTCAAGGTGGCAATGTGAATCGATTATCCCTTGCAAAGGCGCATTTATCGATGAGATTCCTCCAGAATCATATTTTTCGGAAAATGGCATCATTCGACTCTGTAATTTCTGCCTGGTATTATCTTTTTTGGTGTGGCTGAAAAGGAAACAACAGGTTCACAGCCACCGTTTTAGCAACGTAATGCTATATTTATCAATTTTTGGCCGGATCTCTGCGCCTTTGATGCCCTCAACATGCGGGAAGCGTTGTTCACAGGGCCCTCGAGCACATCGCCAATCATCAGTATACCTTCATGTTCAGTTCAGTCACCTTGGCAATAGACTCGAGATCTCTGTCTCGCGTAATCAGAGCCTCGGCTCCATTCGCTACTGCAATTTCCGCAATCAGCACATCGAATGCATTAATCGAGATACTCAGGTCAAGAAGCCTGCTTACGATCTCGCTTGACTTTTCGACAGAAGCCTTATCCAGACCTAATATCTTGATGTCCGAAAAGAATCTCCTGAACAATCTCTCTTCAGTCTTTGCTTTATGGTGCTTGGTGCCTACACGTAGAGTTTTGTTCTTCGAATTGACTTTCGCCAGCTGCAGGTCTCAAGAATATACACCTATGGACTATCTCCGCCGGGCAGCTTCTGCAGCGACCAAAGCGTGGATGTATCAGAAAAGCCCTTCATGGCTGCGCCATTGTGCCACCGCCAAGCCGATCGATGTCATCTTTAGCCCGATCGCTCAGCCAGATTTCTGCGCCTTTGAAGTCACCGACCACACGGAAGGCAAAGTTGACAGTGCTGCCGAAGACATCGCCTTCCTCACATGCATCGGCCCGATGTGAGTGCCGGCACGAATTTGGATCTGTGAATGGCCGATGTTCCTTTGAAAAGCCATGACGTAGTCCAGCGCAGAGTCGACGGACTTGAACGCCACTGCGAATATTCTGCTATTGGTATAGTGTCCGGCAATCTAAAATTACCGCGAATTGCTTTCCGCACATTCTATAAAGTGCCTTCTGGATTATTTCTTTCCGAGAACTCCTTTAACCATTACACAGTCTCTTGATAGGAGAAATTGTATTCGGTCACAATTTGCTGTAAAGTGATATTATTGAACTTGGCATCTGGTTCCAGTTTGTTATGTTTAAGTGCCAAAGCGTGGATGCAAGGTTCGTCACGACCGATCAATGTGATATCGGAATTGATAAAAGAATACTTGAAAACATTGGCGATCTCATTTAGGGCTTGGAGAGCCCTCCATGAGGTTGGAATAAGTCACATAATTGGTTGTTTTTATGGTCGGGCAAGGCACCAATGCTATCAATCTCTATTTTATTTGGATCTGTTAGGTGCTGCGTCGCATAATTATTATAGTAATATTTATTTGAGCTAAAATTCATTATCTAGTTTGATATAACTATTTATATGCTAATAAGTGTATTATATGAAATAGATGTTCTTTTAACCTCTGAAATCATTGCCTCGGGGGAAGCTGCCCTAACAGTCTCACCAAAGATATGTTCGATCGATGAGAAGAATCCTTCAACTGCCCACCGTCTCTCATACGGACGCATTTGTCTCCAACCTTTGTATCCCATTTTTTGGTATTCCAGAACAGCCATTGACCTGGCGGATTCTTTTTTGCCTACAACTGTGTTCCCTCTATCTTAATGCCAGGGCAATCTGCACCGTTCGATTTCATAAATCCAAACGCGTCATTTGTGACATATGCGCCATCCGTCAACGCATCCTCAAAATTGACGTCTTCCAACAAAGAGCGTAATACCTCGCTATTCGAGGTATTTTATTCTGTAACTTCAAGTGAGGGCAATTTCTTTGATCCAACATCAATCACGACGTGAGCCTTAGGCCATCCTCTGCGCTGCGTTCCATGTTTCTCGCGCATCCAGTCCCCCTTGATTTGTTACCTTTATCCCAATCAAATCAACTGCATCGTTCTCTGGTATATCTGTCCCAATATCCCGCTTAGAGATACGCTTATGAAGGGTAGTGTGATCCGCGGCCAATGATCCTGTTTCGTAGGCAGAAATTCGCCCAATGAAATCTTCGAGCTGACGATATGGCATTCAAAAACGGAACATATTATTAATACAAATATCCTAAATATTTTTGGATATTTATGAGGGACACTCTCTTTTCCGCTTATTCATTTTTTAAAACTCGCGCCCCCAATTCTTCATGCAACTCAAATCGAGATAGAATTCACCTCTTCGAACGAGTTTGGCATGTTTGGCATTATATTCTGGCCAATCTCTATTGTCAATATAGATTATAATATTAACTTTATATTTTATTGTATAAATTTATGCGATACCGCACCCTCTTGAGGTAAAGAGAATATGGAACGTCTGATCTTTATAGACTCCAACATTTGGTGTTATTACTCAGATAGATCAGATCAGGAGCACGATCTCGTTTCAGATAAGCTGGAAAAAGTCCTTGAAGACAGAGTGGCTATAAATACTGTGATTGAAATGGAGGTGGGCCATTGCCTCATAAAGAACCTGGGGCTAGAGGGAAAAATAGACACGTTCTCCTCTTACCCAACGGTGGTTGTGAACTTCGACCAACATTTGGCAAGAAAATCGATCGAATATCTTACAAGGTATTCACAGACCGGAATTGGCGGTAGAGGTGCGACCATCCTCGCTTCAATGAAAGAACTTAAAATCGACACGCTCATGACTCCACGATCGGGCTTTCAAAAGAATAGATTTCATTGAGGTAGTCGCTCCAATAGATTGATCGAATTCGTGACGCATACCGGCTTCGTCCGGGTCTTCTTAGTGGCTGGGATCGTTTGCCGAGGCTGAAGACCATGGCATTGTTCCTGCATGCCTGCGCCCCTGCCTGGACGGGCCTGTCTGGAGCGGTCCTCTGGGCGAGTCCGCCGCTCCTAAAGATTTATATCTAAACGTAGATTCTGTCTTTGCCGTCAAATGCTAGCGCAAAGATCGAGATGACCTGCAATGTCTCATTGCCAGTGGCGACAACTCCATGCAACATCAATGAGCGTATATACATCGGGCCTCCGGCTTTAAGGGCATATTCCTGGACGGATACATTAAAGATGGCTTGACCTTTAATGACATAAGAGGATTACGACTAACCTCAAATTAATGGCACCCATAAAGAACTCTGTCCGTAATTCCGATACATACGATCTGATTAGGCCTTAAAGCATCCCTTGTTTCCCTAATTCACCAGATATTTTTCGATTTTTCTAGACAGATAACGCTATACCTGAATTTTACTTTTGACAGAAGTCAAATGATAGAGATCAAAAACGATACCTGTGATTATTATATTTACTTGAACCCTACCGATAGCGTTACCCGCAACATGCCCTACCTTGCAGACTCTTTTTGTGAACGCGAAATACCGTTCAACAGGAGATCTTTTGCTAGAAATTCTCTTGTCGCGCATCTCATCCCGTATAATTTAATGAATGGCCCCCCGTGGCTTTTCTCATGGCAGCATCGTACCCTTTTGTATTCGCACCGAAATATCCCTTATCATCATAGCGAACTTAGTCTTCATTAGCCAAATCCACCTGGCTATCGTGGACTTTGGCAATTGTGACCTTGATTCTGCGAATCAGGCCAAAATTCTCATTCATGACGTCATGAAACTTGTATCCGAAATAGGATTTCGTTCCCTTCTTCACTAAGCAGTTTTCGTGGCAGCAAGCCATTTTTGCAGCTTGTTCCACATATTCTTATCTACTCCGCTATCAGCAAGGCGCTCTCTGAATTTCCATATCGTAGTAAAATCAGGAACGACTTCTGTTGTTCCCAAGAACATCTTGAATGAAATGCGATCAGCCAATTTTCTTTCAAGCTGCTCATCTGAAAGGCTGTAAAGCTGCTGAATGAATAAGCACCTGAGCATCACGATAACATCGATCTTTGGGCGTCCATCGCTCTCAGTATTATTGCAGAACAATGTGCCTAGTTTCGGTCTGAAATCGTCCCAGTTTATTCTATTCCCGATCCCTACCTATCTGTCTCCCAATTCTTTGATTCACTCACACTCGTGGCGAATAACAAAGTCGGTCAGATCTCTTATGATAAATTATATCGTGTAAACAGTATTTATAGATCACGATTTAATAGGGTTTCTGGAACCCCCTCAACTATATAAGTTTATGCGACACAGCCGCGAATTAGGGGAAAAGAGGATGCATTAAGACCAGATCAGATCGTATGTATCGGAATCATAGACGAAGTTCTTTATGAGAACCATTAATTTGAGGTTAATCGGAATCCTCTATAGATGAGAACTCTATTCCGAAGAAATCCTAGCAAGCTTAAATTCCACCCGATCTTTCGGCGTTCTGTAGATTCATAATCCCAATTTCACCCCGTTCCGCCACGCTGCACATAGCGCAAGCTTAAACCCTTTTGATGAGCATCGCACCCAAGATTGCCTATGACCGCAGATTCATATGCCAAAGCCGTCATCGAGGCCGCCCTCTTTGCATCGGGCAGAACGCTCACTCTACGAGAGCTGGCCGATCTCTCAGGGCTCTCCGAGACGTGGGCGGCAGCTCAGGTGGACGACCTGGCAACGGAGTACGCCGCCCGCGCGTCAGGCATCGAGATCAAGAGCATTGGTGAGGGCTATTGCATGCAGGTTCGCTTCGGTCTGGCCGGGCGCGTCCTCTCCTTCGCCCCCAAAGAGATCGAGGCCCCCCTCATCCGAACGTTAGCCATCATCGCTTACAAGCAGCCCATCAAGCAGAGCGCTCTGGTGGAGATCCGAGGCAACAAGAGCTACGATCACGTGAAAGAGCTGGAGAAAAGGGGCCTCATCAACGCGCAAAAGCACAGTCGCACCAAGCTACTCACCACCACTCCCGGCTTTGCCGATTACTTTGGCATCAGCTCCTGTAATCCCCAGGCCATCAGAAGAGCCCTTCTTAAAGACAAGAGACTGGTGGGCGTCTCTCCCATGTACGAGAGCCTGGCTCTCCGCCTTGCCCTGGACTACATAGTAGTAAACCCCTACAAGCCCCAGGCAGAGGACCTGGAGCGCTTGAAAGAGATCGAACTGTTGGTGCTCGCTCCCGGCTACGGGAAACGGGTGAAGGAGCACTACACAGGCCAGATGCTGGAGGCAGGCGTGCGAACTCTTTCCCAGCTCAAAGAGAGCGCTGAGAGGGTCTGCCAGGAAGCTGGGGCAGGGGACGTCGAGCCGCTCGCAGCTGAGGTGGACTCTCTGCTCAAGAGATTCCGGCAGAAGGCCAAAACCGCCAGGGCAATCAGGCCGCTCACGCCCATGATCGAGGAGATCGCCCGCGACCTGCGCCTGTTAGTGCAGGAGGACGGCCTATCGGTCGCACCCGACTCTTCTGGATTGAAGGCGGAGATTCTTTTGCCCGCCCATCAGCCCTACCAAATGGATATCCTGGAGAGAATTGTGCAGCGCTACGAAAAGATCCTGGATGTGAAGACTTAGATCCATTCCTTCTTCCGGAAATAGGTCATCATTATCACTACTACCAGTAGCATCAATATCAAAACGGCAGGATAGCCCAACGGAGACTCCAGCTCCGGCATGAACCTGAAGTTCATCCCATAAAGCCCTGCCAGGAAGGTGAGGGGAATGAATATTGTGGAGATGATGGTCAGGAGCTTGATCACCTCGTTTAATTTATTGCTCAGGCTTGAGAGGTACGTTTCTAGCAGCGAGGCGGACATATCGCGAAAAGTCTCAATGTTCTCGATCACCTGGATGGTGTGGTCGTAAACATCTCTAAGATATATCTTTGTAAGATCTGAGATCAGCGGCGAATCCGTTCTCTGTAGCCTACTGATGGCTTCACGCAAAGGCCAGACGGATTTTCGCAAGAACAGCATGTCTCGTTTTAGATTGTAAATGGTAGGAAGTATGCCTGGCTCTGGATTTGATACCACCACGTCCTCCAGATTCTCGAACCGATCTCCGAGCGTTTCCATGATCACAAAATAATGGTCAACTATGGAATCCATCATGGAGTAGGCGAGATAGTCCGCACCTTGCTTCCTTATTTTGCCTTTGGCAGTACGCAGCCTTTCTCGGAGCGGATTGAATACGTCCACTTCCTTCTCCTTAAAAGATATTATAAAATTATTGCCTAGGATTATGCTGACCTGATCCATATCGAGCTTGGTATCGACAGACTCACCATCACTTTCTTCATCATAGTAAAGCATCTTGAGCACAATAAATATATATTCGTCGTAATCCTCAATCTTGGGTCGCTGATCAGTCAGTATGTCTTCCAATACTAATGAATGAATTCCATAACAAGAGCCAAGCTTCTCCAGAACATCCGGCTGGTGTAGGCCCTCTATGTTTATCCAAGTAATCGTGGGCTTCTCTCGGAATACAAAGGCCTCTGCAACTTGCTTTAGCTCTGTCTCCTGATAGTGCTGCTCATCAAAGTCTATAACAGTGATCCTGGGCATCTCCGGCAGCACTTGGCTGACCAAAGGTAGAGCGGAGGCAGTAAGATCTGTTGTGCTGGCTTCTTTATGGGATTGCTCCAAGGTATATGCTCCAATTTTTTAATATTTTTTGATATTCAGATATTCATATCTATTTCCCAAGACCCGGAATCAGGGCAGTCGCTACCAACAACAGAGTAAGGATGCTCATGATAATTGTAGTAGTCCAGGCAATGATGTTGAAGAGCCTGCCGTTGACATAGTCTCCCATTAGCTTCTTGTTGTTGACCAGCATTAGCATGAATACCAGCACCAACGGCAACAGAGATCCATTTATCACCTGGGATAGGACCATTATCGTCAACAACGGAGCATCGGGAATCAGGATGATAATTGCTCCAAAGGCGATAAGTAGCGTATAGAGCAAGTAGAATTGAGGCGCATCCCTGAATCTCTTATTTAAACCTGAATCCCAGCCCATTCCCTCGCATAGGAAATAGGCCGTAGATAGAGGCAGTATCGATGCGGCAAAAAGGGAGGCATTGAGGAGCCCAAAAGCGAAGAGCCAGGCCGAATAGCTACCCGCCAAGGGAAAAAGCGCCAGAGCTGCGTCTTTTGCCGTCTCGATATGTATGCCGTTGACAAAGATGGTAGCTGCGCAGGTGAATATTATAAAGTATGATACTACGTCGGTTATTATGCATCCGATATAAACATCCCATTTCGCGTACTTATATTCGGATAATTTCACACCTTTTTCGACAATGGTAGATTGCAGGTAAAATTGCATCCATGGAGTGATAGTCGTTCCAACGACTCCAATCACCATATAAAGATATCCTGACTCAAGGCTTATACTCGGAGTCACAGTTTGATTGAGGAGAGATTTCCAGTCAGGATGAAGCATCATTCCCGATATTATATATGTAACGTAAACTGAGCTGGCGAGGAGAAATATCTTCTCCAGGGAGCGACGGTTGCCCTTGACAACTGCCAGCCAGACCAGGGCAGAGGCTATTGGCACCGAGATATACTTGCTTACGCCGAAGATCTCCATGCTTGCCGCAACTCCTGCGAACTCAGCCGTTGTGGTACAAAGGTTAGCTATGATGATTCCTATAAGCAGTATCACCGTGGGCTTAACTCCGAAGTGTTCCCGAATGAGATCTGCCAGCCCTTTGCCAGTCACCACGCCCATGCGAGCGCACATCTCCTGTACCACAAATAGGGCTATTGTGATTGGTATCAGCGTCCATAATAAAGAATATCCGAAATGGGCACCGGCGATGCTGTAAGTTGTGATGCCTCCTGCATCGTTGTCCACATTTGCCGTGATTATTCCAGGGCCCAGGATACCAAAGAAAATGGCCAGTTGCGCCAGAGTGATCTTTGGAATTCTGCCCTTTAAATTGAGCCTCTGGAATGAACGAGAATTCATCAGGCAGCTCCCCTAACCCGGCGAAGCTTATGATAATTCCAAGGCATGCGCTTCCTCAGATCCTCGGGGATTATGTCATCCAAGGCGTCGTCAAATGTTACTATCCCCAGAATCTTGCCGTCATGATCTAATACAGGGACGCAGAGGAAGTCGTACTTGGAGAGAAGGTTTGTAACCTCCTCGATGGTCGCAGTGGGAAGTACGCTCAAGACATCTTTCTTCATTGCGTCTCCAGCCTGCAAGGCAGGGTCTGCCAAAATGAGATCGCGTAGCGACATTACGCCCAAAAGCTGTCCCACGTCGTTTTGGACATAGATGTAGTATATCATATCGATATCCTGCCCGGACCTGCGAAGCCTGGAAAAAATTTCCGATACGCTGGAGCCAGATGAGACCGCGATATATTCCGTAGTCATGAGGCTTCCGGCAGAACGGTCGCTGTAGCGCATCAGCTCCTTGACCTCCTCTGCCACCACGTCATTCATGAGGTTAAGGACTTCTGTGGCTTTATTTTCCGACATAATTCCCAGCAGGTCTGCGGCATCGTCAGGATTCATGTTTTCCAGGATGTCGGCCACATCATCGCTATCCATTTGCTTCACCATGGTGGCCTGTACCTCTGGGTCCATTTCCTCCATGGTTTCAGCGGCAGTCTCGTCTCCCAAGGAGTCGAGTATCAAGAGCCGGTCTTTATTGTTCAGGCCCTCGAGAATATCGGCGATATCGGCTGGATGCAGATCATTGATGGTTTTTCTTGAGATCTTGAGATGAATGCTGCGAAGACTGGGATCTAGAGGATCGATGTATGACCAGGGTATGATGTGACTCGGAAGCCTGTCTAAAAAACTTGACGCCAGTCCGGAAAACCCCAGCCGCCTCAATATTCCCTTGAAACCGACATCCACTGCTACCAGACAGAGCGACCTCTTAAACTGAGCCAACAGAACGTCGTTTACTCTCACAACCTTCAGACCGTCTATGTCCACGATCTGTCTATCTAGAATGGTCTCTGTTACCAAGAGTTCCTTGTCAGATAGTTTTCCTGGAGGGATCTCGTCCCTGGCCACATCGAGCCGTATATCACCATTGATAGAGCTGACACTATACATGGGCAAGATGACCTTTTCGCCCAGGATATTTGAGGTATAGACAATGCGAGATATCTCCAATAGCGTCTCACCAGGTTTGAGAGACAGATCGGTGAGCTTTCCCACAGCTTTCCCTTCTTTGTCTACGATCTTCTTACCTTGCAACTGGCTGAAGAAGCTGACCCTATTCGTGCCGTTTGCCGCTGCCTCTTTGGTCCATAATGGACCCGAAGCTTTGATATTCTCGGTGATGCTCTTGGATATGCCCATCTGCAACCTCTAAACAGGAGATGTCTCTTCTTTTGTTCGCTCTACTACTACGATCTCATGCAGGTCTTCGATGCCTTCGATCGACCTTATGCGATCGTTTATGAGGGAATTCAGCTCATCGAGGCTTTTGGACCAGACCTTTAGGAAGAGGTCGTACTCGCCCAGTATCTCATAGACCTCCGTTACCTCAGGGATCATCGCTAAGGCCTTGACGGCCTTGTCCTGTCTTTCATTGTCTGTCTGCACAAGCATAATCGCCGTCACGGCATAGCCGGTAGCTGCCGGATTGGCCGTAATGGTGAATCGCTCTATCACACCATTGGCCTTCATGCGTTTGAGGCGGAACTGTATTGTCGCATCTGAGATGCCGGATTTTCTTGACATCTCTTGCATACTCATGCGCGCATTCTCACGAAGACTGCGAAGAATGGCCAGATCCACTTCGTCCAGCTCCACGTTATTGCTCATGTCAATCCGGTATTCTCCTTAATTATAACTTCTTGTATTGGTATTTTGCCAACATTACAGTATGAATGTTTCCCTTTCGCCGATATTAACTAGTATTATTAGGTAAGGGGGAGATCTGCAAGATTATAGTATTTAACACAACAAATTTAACTAATCACACAAGAACCCGGAAATCCACATTCTTGCTACGGAAATATTTGCCGTCAAGCCAAAGAATGCATCCTTCACGATATCCGTGAGTTCGTCCCAGTTTTCAATTTTAGAAGTAGACAGGAGAAGATTCCTAATAATCCCTAATTTTGGCCACTCGCTTATAAATGATATATAAAGCGCGGGCTGGATTTAGTGAATTTATAGAAATTCTCAGAATTCTCTTGTTGCTTTTCCAAAGAAACTCTATTGGATTTAAGTCGGAAGAATCGGGCGGGAAGTAAATCAAAATAATATTTAATTTTTGCGCTTTTCTCTCACACTTTTTGCTTTACGTGTCGGACAATTATCGAGCACTAGGCCAATTCTATTTGAAGGATCGCTGCCAATGACTGCCATCAAGAATTCGCAAAAATCTTCTGCCCTTGTGTGAATTGTAAACGCTATCGTATCGACACCATCCAGCATAAAACCGCCTATGGCGTTTGCTTTGAGATGAGCCGTATTCTTTTTCCTTTTGAGTTTCATGAATGGCTATAGTTGTTGTGTGTTTGAGTTAATACCTTGGGATGACTCATCGCAGACCACAATAAATCTTTCTCCCGAAGGATCAAGTCTTTTTAAAAATTGTTTCGGCATCGTCCGGTCGTTTCTTATCTAAGATAGAGAGTTTAGCATGATGCATGTTCCAGGAAGTTAGAATTCTCCAAACTTGCATCTCTGAATATTCAACATTGAATTTTTGTTTTATCAATTTTCGTACTTATCTTGAAGTCCACGCATCTTTCTCGGCAATCACTCGTTTCGAATAGTCACGCTCATCGTCTCCCAATTTTGGCTTTGGACCACCAGAAAAATTGGAAACAATACTACCATATCCTCGCTCGTTCCAATAATCAAGCCAACTATATCCAGTAGGTTAGGAGATATTCACTTTCTTGCATACTTTTTTTATTGAATAAACATTATAAATAAATCTGATAAAATATAATCGTTCGAGGGCACGAACGGATTTCTCTTCTTTCTTGATTCTCTTATTTAAATCCTCAAGAATCACGTGCCTTACAATATCTTTTTCTTGCTTTCTTCCCAATGTTCAACGATGTGCATTTTTAGTTTAAAAAATTTGAGTTAAAGATCATAATTGGTCGGTCCGCGTAGCCTATCAATCACCTCTCATCCACCCCTTCCATCAGCACAGCCTCCATTCTCAGTCACAAAGATCATGGCCTCTACGACGGTCCCTTCTTGAAGAGCCGGAGAGCTTTGTGACGCAGTTGCACTACAATACCCAGAGAGATGATAGGCCGAAACATCTGTTTTCGTCCGCTGCCCGAAGATCATCTTGGGCAGCTCGAAGACATTCGTTCCCGTCTTGGCCTGCAAGGAGATGGGTGCACGCAGCATCACTCATTACTGCAGCGTTCACTCCGCTCTGGCAATGCTCTGATGGGCTCGCTTCTGGGATCGAGGTTAGCAGTCGGTTCGTCAAAAAGGAGAAGCTTAGGCTTCAGGATCAGAGCCCTGGCCAGGGCAATTCTCTGCGTCTCCCCTCCAGACAGGATATTGGCATCGCTGCTCCCATACTGGATAGCCCAACAACAGCCAGGGCTTCTTTCGCTCTATCTTCGATCCCCTCTGCATCTTCCCGTACCCCATCTTCAGACCAAAGGAGACGTTCTCCACCACGTTGGCCTTGGACATGATCGGCTTTTGAAAGGACCATGGCCATTTTGCGGCGTTCGGCAAGCTTCTCCCTCTCAGGCCTTCTGGAGACCTCTCTGCAGTCGAAGAGAATGCTTCCTGTTGACGACTCGTCGAGCAAATTGACCAGGCACAGCAATGTCGTCGTTCCCGAGCATGTAGGTCCGATCAGACCCAAAACCTTGCTCCATTCTACAGTCAGGTCGATTCCCGTGAGAATCTTCGCTTTGTCGTAGCTTTTTCCGAGAGAGCTTATTTCTAAAAGTGCCATTCTCGTCTCCTCTGAAACCGATTCAGCAAGAGATTGATGGCCAACGAAACGGATATGAGAATGATTCCCAAAGCCATGGATAGTTCCAGATTGCCCATGGAGCTCTCCAAAACGATGGTCATGGTGAGGACCCGCGTGTAGCCCCGGATGTTCCCGCCGATCATCATGGCCGCGCCTACCTCGGAGTGTGCCCAACCAGATCCCAGGAGCACGGCAGCCACAACTGCTATGCGGCCTCTTTTATCACTGTTACTATTATCTGCATCTCAGTTGCGCCCAGCGGTCTGGCCATGTCCCTGATCTGGGGGCTGATGCCCGCTAGAGCGGTAATGGTCAGTCCAATCACAATTGGGATCACGAGAATGGACTGTCCGAAGATCATGCCGGCCGGGCGAAAGAGCAGGTTTAAGCCACCCAGGGGCCCCAGAACGGGATATGAGCAAAAAGACCAGTAGACCCACGGTTACAGTAAGCAGGCTGGGAAGGTTTTGAATTACATTTGAGGATTCCGAATAACTTCTGAATTTTTGGCATGTTTTATAAATAGTATATAAAGGAGGACGTATCGGTAAGGGTGTAGGCCTGCTTTTCGTTGGCAGCGTTTAAGATTGCACCCATACCATATCCTGCCTCGATATACCAGTAACCGGAAGATCTGACCGCAAGGTAATTGTAGCCCGCCTTCTTCCAAATCTGCTTCTCGCGGTAATGGGTGCCGGAGTTGTCGCCCCGAGAGACGAACATCACCTTAGAAGGATCGGCTTTTGGCCAGAGCCAGAAAGGCATTCACACCTTTGACGCCTGCTGAATCGTCCTTCGGTCCGATCAGGTAGAAGTAGTTGTAAGCAATGCGCCTTCTCTTCAGGCCCGGCCTATCCTTGATGAATTTTAGCCCCCTCTCCTTGTCATGAACAATAAGAACATCCACGTCGCCACGCTCGCCGTACCGGATGGCGATGCCGGTTCCGCCTGAAACTACATCTTAATATACATTGTACTTCTCATCGAATTTGTCTTTGATCACGTCCAACAGGCTGGTATCTTGCAGGCTGGTAGTAGTAGCCAGCTTCAGCCTTGTTCCCTCAGCTCCCCCGGCAGCGCTGCATAAGACAACCAACGCCACCAGCACAAGGGCCAGATTCGGAATATTTTTTACCATCTCGATCCCCGATATAAAGCGTAATAGCTTACAATAAAAATGTTATGTTAGCTAATTAAATTACACATCAGAGTAGCTTTCATGCCTAACGGTAAGTTATATCTTCCCTGACTTTAAAAAAACAAAGATCGATGCGAAGTGGTATGCCAAAACCAAGAGATAGATCTATCCTCGTTACCGGCGGCGCTGGCTTCATCGGCAGCCATCTTGTAGAGAAACTGCTGCAAGAGAATGATGTCACAGTCCTCGACAACTTCAGCTCTGGAAATCGAAAGTTTCTCGCACCGCACCACAATAATCCAAATTTCCATCTCATAGAAGCTGACCTGCTTCTTCCCGATGCTCTGCAAAAGGCCTTGGCCGGAAAGGATATGGTCTTTCACCTGGCAGCCAATCCGGATGTGAAACTGGGCGCAGAAAACACCCGCGTGCACCTGGAGCAGAATGTATTGGCTACCTACAACCTTTTAGAGGCCATGAAAAAGTGCGGCGTCAAAAAGATCGCTTTCACCTCTACGTCCACTGTTTACGGCGAAGCGACAAGGGTGCCCACGCCCGAGGACTACGGACCGCTCTTGCCCATATCCCTTTATGGAGCCTCCAAGCTGGCCTGCGAGGCACTCATCTCGTCATACTGCCACACCTTCGATATGCGGTCCTGGATCTTTCGCTTTGCCAACATAGTGGGAGAGCGGGGCACGCATGGCGTGCTTGTGGACTTCATAAGAAAGCTGCGAGAAAATGCAAAAGAGCTGGAGATACTGGGCAGCGGCCGGCAGAAGAAGTCCTACATGGAGGCTAGAGACTGCGTGCGGGCCATGCTACACTGTGTGCAATGCTCTGGAGAGCAGATCAACGTCTTCAACATCGGCTCAGAGGACGGTGTGGATGTGACAGAGATCGCAGATATTGTGGCACTACAAATGGGCCTTACTTCAGTTCGGTATCGCTGCATGGGCGGTGTGGATGGACGGGGCTGGAAGGGCGATGTCTTGGTTATGCAGCTTTCCATCGAGAAGATCAAAGAGCTGGGCTGGACGCCCCCGGGCGGGTCCGCCCAGGCCATTTCGGCGGCAGTGAAGGCGCTTCTGAAGGATATTTAAGGATGAAAACGAATGGAATTATCTTACATTGCTCACAGCCCATTTCGTCTCTTTCCACCAATCACCTTCCAGAAGGCTCGCATTGTAGCCCATGATCCTGAGGCTGTAGAAGAGCGAGTAGGCCTGCGGTGTGCCGTAGACGATGGCAATTCCCGACTTCACCAGACGCCTGCCGAAAAGATCTTCCAGTGTACCGGCATCTTTGATTTTAGAATTATCATAGAGCTTATCCAGGCTTAAACAGACAGACTTATTGCCCAGCCTGCTTTGGCCATATTCGAAAAAGTCCCGTGCATCCAGGACCCGGATATCGGACAGTTCAAGCATGCTAACCAGGTTGCTGGGCGTTACCAGGAGCCATGGCAAGATATGGGCGGTGTAGTTGGACTGCCTCGTTAATGGCGCGTTCGTGGTGAAGGCAACTCCTGCACCTTTGGCCGCATCTGCGCCACCGTCAAGCAGGCTGACATCTTTATGCCCAAGATAGCAGAGAGACCAGAAGACGAAAGCTGCGCCATCGCCTGAATCTCCGTAGACGAGGACCCGGTCGCTCTCGTTCACACCGGCGCGGCCAAAGGCCTCTTTGGCCCGGTCGGGGTCTAGAACGTTATCCCTTTGCAGGTCCTTCCAGTACAGGCTTCTGGCATTGGGAATATGCCCTGAAAGGTAATCCTGCCTGGACCTTACGTCCAGAATAACCCGATCGCCCTTGATGGATGCCGAGTTTATGATAAGCTCAGGCAGAGCGTAGTCATTTTCCAGTGAATTGGCCGCAGTGGCTGTGGGATTGCTGATTGCCTGTCCGTTTGGCTGGCCGCTCTGTTGGCCACTTTGTTGGGCCTGCTCATAGGCATCTTTTTTGGCCAACCAGCCATCCAGATCGGTCCAGTCCGGGCAGGTAGGACAGAACTCGCCGGTCTCCGTGCCGGCCATTGCTGAGATTGTCAGAAAACCCTGGAAGAAGACTGCCAGTAGGGAGAATATCAATGCCGCTGCCGTCGCCTTTCGCGACTGGACAAATCGAGATGCACTGCCGCTCATAATTGAAATCACTCCCAAGATAGGGGATCCTGCCACTATTTCAGGCTTGCTCAGGGAGGAAAACTGTAAGTACACATCACTTGTACATTACGGCAATCGGAATTACTATGGCGTACTATACACTACATTACACCAAGAACTGATATCATACACAAAAGGAGAGTCCAATTTAAGAGGAACATCGATTCGCATGTAGAGGATATTCAATCGCAATACAAGAAAACGCAGTCATAATTCCCAGGGATCACGGTGTGACAGTCGGTCCCATTGAGGGCATAACAAGCGTCAAGGCCATCGCTGCTGCCGTGGCAACTATTGCGCACAAGAGTGCAGCCGTATTTGGCCATCATGGCTACGGCCGGGATTTGGGCCTGATAATTCATCTCTCTGCCTCCACAACACTAGGACCTGATCCCAACAACACGGTACTGGTGGCAGCGGTTGAGGAGGCTCTCGAGATTGGAGCAAATGCAGCGAGCATTCATGTCAATTCGGATACTGAGAACGAGAGCCACATGCACTCTACTCTAGGCGAGATCTCTCGACACTGTCAGGAATAAGGCAGGCCGCTCCCGGCCATGATGTATTCGCGTGGGGAAGAAGATCACGAATGAATACTCAGAGGAGTTCATCGCACATGCCGCAAGGGGTGGGCGCATGCAATTTGATTCTTCTTTCCAATTATTCAACTGCGATTGCTGGAATGCCAGATGATATGGAAAGCGCTGTACGACTATCTAAATTTACTTTATAGGTCTCTGTGGGAAAAGAAATTACATATCTTGATGACTGCGATAATCTTCCAATCGAGTCCCAAGCCAGGCCTAGAGCAATATCATAGTGCATATTTGTCACCCTCGTTCGAATAGCATCAATTTGTCTGGAACTAATCTGTGGAGGATAAAAGGTTCTAATAATTGCTACTTCAGAGGATTTCGATTAACCTCAAATTAATGGTTCCCATAAAAAAACTTTGTCCATAATTCCGCCACATACGATCCGATTAAGCCTTAACGCACCTTCTTTCCCCCAATTCGCCCGATATTTTTCGATTTTTTAAGACAGCTAACGCTATGCCGGAGTTTTACTTTTGACAAAAATCAAATGATAGAGATTGAAAACGATACCTGTGATGATTATATTTACTTGAACCCTACCGATAGCGTTACCCGCAACATGCCCTACCTTGCAGACTCTTTTTGTGAACGCGAAATACCGTTCAACAGGAGATCTTTTGCTAGAAATTCTCTTGTCGCGCATCTCATCCCGTATAATTTAATGAATGGCCCCCCGTGGCTTTTCTCATGGCAGCATCGTACCCTTTTGTATTCGCACCGAAATATCCCTTATCATCATAGCGAACTTAGTCTTCATTAGCCAAATCCACCTGGCTATCGTGGACTTTGGCAATTGTGACCTTGATTCTGCGAATCAGGCCAAAATTCTCATTCATGACGTCATGAAACTTGTATCCGAAATAGGATTTCGTTCTCTTCTTCACTTAGAGTTTCGTGGCAGCAAGCCATTTTTGCAGCTTGTTCCACATATTCTTATCTACTCCGCTATCAGCAAGGCGCTCTCTGAATTTCCATATAGTAGTGGAATCGGGAACGATTTCTGCTGTTCCCAAGAACATCTTGAATGAAATGCGACCAGCCAATTCTCTTTCAAGCTGCTCATCTGAAGGGCTGTAACGCTGCTGAATGAATAAACACCTAAGCATCACGATGACTATCTATATTAGGGCGTCCGCCGCATTCAGTATCATTGCAGAACAATATATCCAGTTTCGGTCTGAAATCGTCCCAGTTTATCCTATTTCCGATCTCTACCAATCTGTCCCCCAATTCTTTGATTCGTTCATACTCATGATGAATAGTAAAGTCGGTCAAGTTTCTTATGACAAATTATATCATGTAAACAGTATTTACAGATCACGATTTGATAGGGCTTTTCGGAATCCTCTTAGGAGGAAACCTTTGTTTAGTCGATTTTTGCCTATTTTGTGACCGTCACATGGCGATACAAATATGTGATGCATGGCCTCAGGTAATCCTGGCCACCGCCGCCACCTCATCACCCTGCTTGACGTTCATGATGCGCACTCCCTGCGTGGAGCGGCCCTGCACCCGGATCTCACTGGCCGGAATTCTGATCACCACTCCTTCCTTGGTGGTGACCAGCAGCTCATCGTCCTCGGAGACTGTAGTGGTACAACAGACGAATCCCTTCCGGGCATCGATGTTCTTGACGCCCTTGCCGCCACGTCTCTGCTGGGGATACTCCTCAAGCTCCGTCCTCTTGCCGTAGCCCTGATTTGTGATGGTGAGCAATGTGAAATTGGCGCTCGGTCGGATAACATCCATGCTGATAAGCTCGTCTCCCATGTTCAGGCTGATAGCCTTCACACCCATGGTGCCTCGATTGGAGGCACGTACGTCACTCTCCTTGAAGCGGACGGCTTTGCCAAACCTTGTGGCCACCAGTAGCTCCTTACTTCCGTCCGTGAGCTTGGCGGAAACCAGGCTGTCGCCCTTCAGGTTTACGGCCTTGATGCCGCCCTTGCGGGGATTGGAAAACGCCTGCAAGGGCATCTTGACAATGCTTCCGCTCCTTGTTACCAAGATTATGAAGCCCGACTCAAAGCTCTTCACAGGTATTGCGCCAGTGATTTTCTCATCGGGCTCCAGTTGCAGAAGATTGACAATGGACTTTCCTCGAGTTGCCCGGCCAAGAGAAGGAACCTCGTAGACCTTGAGCCAGTGGGCCTTGCCTTTGTCCGTGAAGAAGAGCAGATAATCCTTGGTGGATGCGGTAAATACATCGGTTACAAACTCCTCGCTCTTTGTCTCAGCACCAATGACACCCCGCCCGCCACGTCGCTGCATGCGGTAAGCTGTAAGGGGCTGGCGTTTGATGTACCCGGAAGATGTGATGGTCACCGCCACTTCTTCCTCCTGGATGAGATCCTCCCGAGAAACCTCGCTCTCTGCCTCGATGATCTGAGTGCGTCGCTCATCCCCGTAGGTATTAATGAGATATGTCAGCTCTTCTTTGATGATGCTCAAAATCTCCAGGTTGCTGGAGAGGATCGTTCTCAATTTGGCGATAAGCTTTTCCAGCTCTGCCGCCTCTGAGACGATCTTCTCCTGTTCGAGACCCGTGAGCCGCTGTAGCCTCATGTCCAAAATGGCCTTGGCCTGCTCCTCGCTGAGAGAAAAGGCCTGCATCAGAGCATCTCTGGCCTCAACTGGAGACGCCGCCGCCTTGATTATTCTTATTACCTCATCGATGTTCTTAAGGGCGATGAGCAGGCCCGCCAGGATATGGGCCCTTTTCTCTGCGGCATCGAGCTCGAACCTAGTGCGCCTTTCCACCACCAACGAGCGATAGTGTATGTACTGCTCAAGAGTCTCCTTCATAGAGACTATCTTTGGTAGGCCGTTCACCAGGACCATGTTATTGACACCGAAGCTGGTCTGCAGAGCAGTGTGCTTATACAGTTGATTTAAGACCACATGAACATTAAATCCGCTCTTGACCTCCACTATCATGCGAATACCATCTTTATCCGATTCATCCCGCAGATCGGATATGCCCTCCAGACGACCGCCTTTGACCATCTCTGCCATATCCTCGATCAGCTTGGCCTTATTGACCTGATAGGGCAGCTCTGTAAAGATGATCTTAGTGCTTCTCGCCCCTTCCTCAATCTCTGACTTGGCCTGCATCAGAATGCTGCCCTTGCCGGTTTGATAGGCGGCTTCAATGCCGACCCGGCCAACGATGTAAGCTCCCGTAGGAAAGTCGGGCCCTGGCAGAAAATGCATCAGCTCAGAAAGCGACGCCTGGGGCTCTTCAATGAGATGAACGATGGCACCACATAGCTCCGCCAGATTATGGGGCGGAATATTGGTGGCCATTCCCACGGCAATGCCTGTGGAGCCATTGAGGAGAAGGTCAGGCAGTTTTGCAGGCAGCACAAGGGGCTCTTTCAGCGAGCCGTCGTAGTTGGTGGTGAAGTCCACGGTGTTCTTCTCGATGTCCTCCAGCATCTCTTCTGCGATCTTAGAGAGGCGTACCTCAGTATAACGCATGGCGGCAGCTGGGTCTCCATCAACTGAGCCGAAGTTGCCCTGTCCGTCGATGAGAGGATAACGCATGGAGAAGGTCTGAGCCATGCGCACAATAGTATCGTAGATGGCTGAATCCCCATGGGGATGGTACTTACCCATGACATCTCCCACCACGCGTGCGGATTTCTTGTAAGGTTGGTCGTGGGTCATGCCCTGCTCATTCATGGCATAGAGTATGCGCCGATGAACGGGCTTGAGGCCATCCCGCACGTCGGGCAAAGCTCGACTTACGATCACACTCATAGCATAATCAATGTAGGAGGATTTCATCTCCTCAGTGATGTTAACAAGTACTTCTGTCAAAGCCACCTCAAATATCAGATATCAAGATTCTTAACATACTTGGCGTGCGCCTCTATGAACTCGCGTCTAGGCTCCACCTGGTCGCCCATGAGTATGGTGAAGATACGATCCGCCTCCACCGCATCCTCGAGCGTCACTTTCAGCATGGTCCTCTTCTCGGGATCCATGGTCGTGTCCCACAGTTGCTCGGCATTCATCTCTCCCAGGCCCTTGTACCTCTGAATGACAGGCTTGGCCAGGCCTTTTACCAATTGGCTCAGCTGCTCATCAGAGTAGGCATAGCTGACCTGCTTACCCTTCTTAATCTGATAGAGAGGGGGCTGAGCAATGAAGACGTAGCCCGCATCGATGAGTGGCTTCATGTATCTGTAGATGAAGGTCAGAAGAAGGGTGCGGATGTGCGAGCCGTCCACATCTGCATCAGTCATTATCACTACCTTGTGATATCTGGCTTTGACGATATCGAAGTCATCGCCGATGCCCGTGCCGAAAGCCACAATCATATTGCGAATTTCGCTGTTCTTGAGAATCTTGTCGAGCCTGGCCCTCTCCACATTGAGGATTTTGCCGCGCAGGGGAAGAATCGCCTGAAAGTGCCGGTTTCTGCCCTGTTTGGCGCTTCCGCCAGCCGACTCACCCTCCACGATGTATATCTCGCATTTGGCGGGATCGTTATTGGAGCAGTCGGCCAGTTTGCCGGGCAGCCCTCCTGAGCCCAGAGCATTCTTGCGACGGGTAAGTTCCTTGGCTTTCCTGGCCGCCTCGCGGGCGCGCAGGGCTTCGCCCGCTTTCTCCACAATGGTGGTGGCCACTAATGGGTTTTCCTCGAAGTACTCGGCGAGGCCCTCCGAGACCATGGACTCGATTATTCCCCGTATGGAACTATTTCCTAATCGCGTTTTGGTCTGGCCCTCAAATTGTGGATCGGGAAGCTTCACACTGACTACTGCCACCAAGCCCTCGCGCAGATCATCTCCACCGAGCTTGATCTCGCCTTTGAAGATCTTGTTAGCTCGGGCATACTCATTAACAGTCTTGGTCAGGGCGGCGCGAAAGCCCATTAGGTGAGTTCCACCCTCCCGAGTGTTGATGTTGTTGGCGTATGAGAATATGTTCTCGCTGTAGGTGTTGTTGTACTGCAGGGCAACCTCAACTTGTGTTGCGTTCTTGCTACGCGAGAAGTATATGGGCGGTTTATGCAGAGCCTCTTTGTTGGTGTTGAGGAAATCCACGAAAGATAATATGCCGCCCTCATAGCAGAAGTCGTTCTCTTTGTCCGTCCTCTCATCCTTAATGGTAATTCTCAGGCCTCGGTTGAGGAATGCCAGCTCTCGCAGCCGAGAGGAGAGTGTATCAAAATTGTATTCGGTCTCCTCAAAGATGCTGCCGTCCGGTTTGAATGCGACAGTGGTGCCTGTGTGCTCGGAGTGTCCTCTTACCTCGACCTTTGAAGCCACGTTTCCATGCTCATATCGCTGCCAGTAGACACGTCCGTTCCTCCGAACTTCTACCTCCATCCACTGGGAGAGAGCATTGACTACTGAGACGCCTACGCCATGAAGGCCTCCGGAAACGTTATAGGACTCATGGTCGAACTTGCCTCCAGCATGCAGAACAGTCATGACTATTTCCAGGGCGGGGCGATTGAACTGAGGATGATTGTCTACGGGAATTCCGCGACCGTCATCTGCCACGGAGACGCTGCCATCAGGGCAAAGGATCACGTTTATCTCTTTAGCGTAGCCTCCTAAGGCCTCGTCAACGCTGTTGTCCACCACCTCGTAGACCAGGTGGTGCAGCCCCAGGGTGTCTGTGCTGCCTATGTACATCGAAGGCCTGCGCCTGACTGCTTCAAGGCCTTCTAGAACCTGAATTTGGCTTGCGTCGTAACCCGTTGCTTTGCTCAAAACTGATTAAGCCTCCTGAATAATTAGGACTGTAATGAAATAACTTGAGACAATATAAGCTTTTCCATAAAATATTATTTAAAAGTTTGATGCAACGTCTCCTGAATGATAGGGGTGGTACTGCGGAGTGCACCTGTTACCATGGGGGCGAATGAAGACGCTCATAGCAGAAAACCTTCGAAAAATCTTGGATGATCTCATGAAATTATTAAAGCCAAGGTCCGGATTCGAACCGGAGTGGTAATGCTCTGCAGGCATTTGCGTAGCCGCTCCGCCACCTTGGCGATTGATAATGGCGTCTGATCGCTGTGTCGATCTGACATAAACCTTTATCGGTTGGGGGCGCCACGTGCGCCGCATCCAGGGAGAAGATGTCATTCCCTATAAAGATTGCCTTCGTGGCGATATCGTTATTTCTTTTTCGAGAATTCGCCACAATCTCGTCAGCGAGAACTGTATATCAACAAAATGTCACCTTATGATCGGCAAAAGTCGATGCGCATCATTTCCCACTCTCCGATCCCACGAGACTTTTGCCTACCTTCTATTCATCACACATACGAGCACAGGAAGGACGATATGCTACACTCAATAGTTCCCTTAAGGAACATTTTATATGGTTTGCGAGGCTCCTCAAAGCCTGAAGCATTATGGTCCTGGAAAACTTAGGCGGATCGCTACGCAATGTTCTAAAGAAGATTGCGTCGGCGAATAAGATCGACAAGGCTCTAGTAGACGATGCCGTGCGGGAGATTCAGAGGGCGCTTTTGCAGGCAGATGTGAATGTGAAGCTGGTGATGCAGCTTTCCAACACCATCAAAGAGAGGGCGCTAAGTGAAAAGCCCGCTGCAGGCATGAACCCGCGCGAGCAGGTCATCAACATCGTCTATCAGGAGTTGATCTACTTGGTAGGCCGTGGCTCCGACATTCCCCTGAAAAAGCAGAATATTATGTTGGTGGGTCTGCAGGGGTCGGGAAAGACCACCACTGCAGCAAAGCTTGCCACCTTCTTTCAACGAAAGGGCCTACGTACCGCCGTCATTTGCGCCGACACCTTTCGCGCCGGTGCCTATGATCAGCTAAAAGCGCTCTGCGAGAAACAGGGCATCTTCTTTTATGGCGAGAGAGGTAATCCCGATGCACCTGCTGTAACCAGAGCCGGCCTAGAGGCTGCCAAGAAGTACGACGTTCGAATCGTCGATACCGCGGGTCGGCACGCCCTGGAGGGCGATCTGATCCAAGAGATGAAGGACATTCACGGCGTGGTAAATGCCGAGCAAAAATTGCTGGTGATGGACGCAGCTTTGGGCCAGCAGGCTTCCGAGCAGGCACGCGCCTTCAATGAGGCGGTCTCCATCACCGGCGTCATCATCACAAAGCTTGACGGCACGGCCAAAGGCGGCGGAGCGCTCTCCGCGGTGACGGAGACCAAGACCTCCATCGCCTTCATCGGCGTGGGCGAGACGCCGGCCGACTTGGAGAAGTTCGAGGCGGACCGCTTCATCTCCCGCATGTTGGGCATGGGCGACATCAAGACGCTCATCGAAAAGGCCCAGGAGGTACAGACCGACAGCCATGTGGACGTCGAATCGCTCATGCGGGGCAAGTTCACCCTAAAAGACATGTACCAGCAGATGGAGGCCATGAACAAGCTGGGGCCCTTAAAGCAGATCATGCAGATGCTGCCCCTGGGCGGCCTGGGGCTGGATCTAACCGATAAAGAGTATCAGATGACCAAAGACCGCCTGGACAAATATCGGGTGGTCATGGACTCCATGACTGCCTCCGAACTGGAGGACCCAAAGATAATAACCGCCTCGCGCATCAAACGCATATCTCGGGGCAGTGGCGCAACCCCTGATCTCGTTCGCGAGCTTCTCAAATCCCATCTGGCCATGCAAAAGGCAATCAAAGGCATGAGAGGCGGCGCTGGCAAGATGAATATGAAGCGCCTCATGAAGAGATTTTCCCCGGGAACGAGGACTTAATCCATGTGAAAGGGCGCCAGCGAGCGCCTCAGATCTCTCATTTACCATCCACAATTCAGGTCCATCTGACATCGCCAAGCAGTAGTTTCCAAGGAATGTGCTTTCTTCCAAAGCCGGGCTAAATTTGTAGAACTCTCCGTCCGAAGCATTTACCTCCAGAGACAGATTGTTTGCTCTGAGCATTCCCACAGCCACCGCCTGCCCAGTAATATTTCCCTGGGTTACATTTCCCTGGCAAGGGATCCTTCCGTCATTATAATCAATATCGCGATTCAGTTTTCGTCTTAGATTCCTCTGCATGCAGTTTCAACTCGATTTGGCATTAATTTTTTCCCCCTCAAACTCCTGGCTCATCCGTAGCTAGTGGTGTCCTGGGATCCTTTCGCGGTGGATGTGATAATCTGGCCATTGCTGCTCTTGTAGATGCTCTTATTTTCGATGATATGATTTGATGCATCAAAATCATTTTGATATTCCGTGTCCCTTCCTACCCGTGCCCCTGAGGTCGCACCGGGATTGACGCTCTTTCCAAGCGTTGTTACAGGACTCTTACCGGCTGCTAAAGTTATGCTACCAGTCACAGTTCCGGACTCGCGCGATTCAGTTGCAAAAAGAGAATCATACTCTCCAGTAAGAACATCTCCGGAAACAGATAGCGTAAGCCTGAATAATTGCTCCTTACCAATTAGGGAGATGAATATGGTTGGCCTGCCCCCTGCCACATAGCCGGCCGCAGTCATGGCTAGGCCGCCTTGGTCTGCGGCCAATTGGCCCGCTCCCAAAATGAGGTCGTCTTCCTGATACATCTGTAAGTCGAAATGCCTTTTTTGGATCCCCAACATGTCAAGAGCCCAGCTTCCTGTGAGGTTTTCCATAGATGAGATTGCGCCAACATTGTTGGCCGGAATCAAGCCCTTGCCTACAGTCAGGACGGGTACGATTCCTGCGCCGGTGTTCACCGTGCCCATGTAACCCTGCGAAGATGCATTGGTGGCCAAGATGATGAATAATAATAATATTATTAGAATTGCTTTTAATGCCATATCCACTAACCCTCAGCAGACGGTTGGGATGATGATGTTAATAATGGTACCCGTTGGCATCACGAAATTATTAAATTAAAAAATATATCCGGATAATGCCCGGGTCTTATGTAGTTGTAGGTGCCGTCTACCTGACAGATGTTGAGGAGGCCTGCGGGGACAACAGGCTGCCGAAAGCCACACCCGGTTGGGTTATTCCTGGTGCTGTGAAGATATACTCTCCATCAATGGAGCCCGGCTTAATCGTAAGGCTGAAACGATACATGTTCTGACTGCCTGCCGGGATCACAAACAATGCCAACCGATCACCCAATACGCTGCCTCCCACGGTGACAGCAGTGACGACTCCATTACCTGTCAGCTCTCCAGACCCAAACACGGCATCTGCCGTCTGATAAAGGTCAAGCTTGAGATAGCTTTTATCAACGTCGTTCAGGGTAAGTGCCCAGCTTCCTGCAGCCGGAGCGAAACCTAATCCGTTGATGACTGTAACAGGTGTACTAACACCTTTTCCCGAAACGTGAGGGCTCATGCCTGTATCCTTTCTTATGATAAATAGGCTCTCGTTCCGGAAAGACAGAGCGGAGTCATCCAGGTCATCGTATACGCCTTCGCGAACTTCCTGGTAAATTTGGCTGCCGGACATGTTCTCTCCTGGAAAATCCGGCTCAACGATCTCGTTCTTTGGAACCTGAGAGAAGGCGGCCATGCAAAGACATGCCACAAAAGCCAAAGCTATTACCACACACTTATATCCCATTATTTTAATACCTCCGCACTATAAAGTCACTGCCGAGGCCTTAAAGGTTGCCCCTCTCGATAAAAACAAAAAAACTTGACGATCGACTTCTCTAGACGTTGAACAAGCTAGTCAAGAAGGCGAGGGGCACTAAGAATAGTATTACGAATCCTATAACCATCAATCCGATTGCCAGCCCATTTCCACCTGCCATAAAGATCCTCCTACTGCATATTCTCTGGCCACTGCTTAGACGAGGTAATATTAATTACTGTCGGGACCTCAGGGTAAAGGCCAATACATTTAACTATCAACCCCGGTAAGATTTATACCGTGCGATCTATCCAAAAGAGCCAAAGCAAGGCACAAGGAGCAAAGCTTGAGAAGCGAAAGGCAATTGGCGCAAGATTTGTGCTCTTGCGGCCAGCGGGCTACCCCTTGAAGAGCATATTTCAGGAGCATCCAGTTATATCTGACCCCAAGCTATTCGAGCGTTATGCCCAGGAACAGTGGTTCGGAGAGAAACTGCTTCCTGGTAGCTATCTATTCGATAGCAGGCTTTATCCGGACTTCGCATTTCAGGTGGTCAAAGTTTACCCCAGATATTCTGTAATGGGCTCGCAGACAACCATTAAGGTGGAGCAAAAGGCTGAGCCCAAGAATAAGATAGTGTACGATGTACGCTTTGAAGATGTCATCGGCCAGGAGGCAGCTAAGCGCAAGGTCAAGATAGTAGAAAAATTTCTGGCTGATCCTGAAAAATTCGGGCGGTGGGCTCCGAAGAACATTCTATTTTACGGTGTATCTGGCACAGGAAAGACCATGATCGCTAAAGCGCTCTCTGCCGAGACGGGGGTGCCTATGCTGGCGGTAAAGTCCACCAGCCTGATCGGAGAGTTCGTGGGTGAGGGGGCTCGGCAGATTCACAGCCTTTATGAAAAAGCCGCGGAGAATGCACCATGCATCATATTCATCGATGAGCTGGACGCCATTGCTCTCGACAGACGTTATCAGGATCTAAGAGGCGATGTCTCAGAGATAGTAAACTCTCTGCTCACCGAGATGGATGGAATCTCCAATCGAAAGGGGATTTGCACCATCGCGGCCACCAACCAGATCGAGGTTCTGGATGCTTCGGTGCGCTCTCGTTTCGAAGAGGAGATCGAGTTCAAGCTTCCTACCCTGGAGGAGCGTCTGACGCTATTGGAGAAGAATGCCGCCACTTTGCCGCTGGAGATGGAGAACGTGAATCTAAGAGCAGTTGCCCTTCTCACTGAGGGCTTCTCAGGCCGGGATCTGGTGGAGAAGGTGCTGAAGGCAGCGCTACACCATGCTATCATAGATGAGGGAAACATCACACAAAGATATCTGGAAGAGACCATTCCCAAGGCCAGAAAGGAGTACCGTCTGCCACCCAGAGAGATGTTCTCTTAGGAAGCCCGTTTGTATTTTTAAGGAGATTATTGAAAGGACCCATCATGTGGCAGGAGATTTTAAACAAGTTTAAAAGGTTCCCGGCTCAGGAGAAGGTCATACGTCTTATCCTGCAAAGGGGCTTTCAGATAAGCGACGAATCGCGCGTCGTATCGGGCCGGATCGAGATTCCTCACGCTCAGATCGCCAAGGAGTTGGACGTGGACCGCAGGGTGGTGGACACCACGGCCCAGGCCATTCGCGAAGACGAAGATTTATGGAAAATCTTCAAGAATGTGCGTTCCATGACATTCTTAGGAGATCTGGCACCCATTTTAGGCCTCGGCGTGATAGAAATTACGCCGATCAATGCCACCAAAGCCGGCCTTCTGGGAGACGTGGCCAGTGCCGTGGCCAAAAACGGCCTTTCCATCCGCCAGGCCGTATCCGACGATCCCTATTTTGTGGAGAGCCCCAGGCTCACCCTCATCACCGAGGGCCAAATTCCCGGCGACCTAGTGCGCCTGCTCATGGAGATTGAGGGCGTGAAGAGGGTGACGGTTTATTAGCGATTCCACTCGATTTTATCAATAGGATTTATTTGAATAGCCTGATTCCGATCTCAGAAACTCTAACAGCTCGCAGGCCTTGCACAGCTCATTGACGCAGGGCTCGCCGCACCGCGGGCAAGCAGCCAGATCCATCTGCGCATAGCTGTCTTTTGACATTTCTGCGACCTTTTCAAATCCCTGCATCGTGGACTGCTTGGTCCCGGGAAACTGGCTTTCCAGGCCATTCATCATATCCCTCACATCTGCCCGCAGGGAGAGATTGGCATAAGGACAATCTCTTGACTGCGCAAAGACTCCGTTTACCATGCAGTAGAGAGCTATCTCCTTTTCCGGCATCTCGCGAAGTGGTTTGATGCGGGGCACCAGGCCCCTTTGAGCACGTCTAGGCCGAAAGCGCATCAATCTCTCGAAATCACTCTTCAGGTAGTTCATCATAATGGTCTGCGCCTCATCATCCAGGTTGTGGCCTGTGGCGACTTTATCGGCTCCCAGGCTTTTTGCAGCCCGGTTCAAGGCATTTTTGCGAAAGACTCCGCAATAGGTGCAGGGCGCGACCTTTTTTCCCTGCACCATCTCGTCCAGATTGTAGCCGTACTCCTCTCGGAAGGAGACAATATGCTGCTCGACCCCGAGCAATTCCGCAATGTCTCTCGCCGCCTTTATGGTGTCGCTCCTGTAGCTGGCGATGCCCTCGTCCACAGTGACGGCCACCAGTTGTACGTTTCTTTTCGCCAAGATCTTGTGCAGGCAAAAGAGCAGCGCTGTGCTGTCCTTGCCCCCGCTCACGGCTACAGCGATGCGCTCGCCGTCCTTAACCATGTCGTTTCTTTGCACAGTCTCTGCCACTCTTCTCTCAAAGTCCTGGATGAGGTGGTCCTGGCAGAGGTGTAGTCCGGAATAGCGCTGGGAGACGATAGCCCTCTCACGGCATTTGCTGCAGATCAATATCAAACCTCTCCCTACTGGTGTAAACTGAAAGCCTCTTTCCTCGCAGAAAACCGACGATGCACAGCCCTGTTCTCTCGGCAATGGAGATGGCAAGGCTTGTGGTGGCCCCACGCGAGACGATGATGGGGATGCTGGCCACAGAGCACTTCAGGGCCATGTCAGAGGAGACACGGCCCGTGCAGGCCACAAAGGTCCGACTCATGTCCTGCTTCTGAAAGAGCGCATAGCCGATGGCTTTGTCCAGGGCATTGTGCCTGCCGATGTCTTCGATGATGCAGATCTGCCCATTCTCTCCGAATAAGCCCACGGAATGCACTCCACCTGTGGCTATGTGCGTCTTGGAGAGCGAGATGGCCCGTATGGCCTCTTGTGCCTGTATTATTCCAATTTTTAAATTCGATTTTATTTCGGGAAGCTTGGACTCATCCAGAAAAGAGGCAATCCCACCGCAGCCGCTCACAATCGGACGCATGGGAACTATGGCCCGCATTGGATGCGTGACTATAACGCGGGCCACATTGCCCTCTATCTCAAGAGACTCGATCTCCTGCGGGCCTGCAATAATTCTCTCAGCAAAAAGGTGGCCGGTGACAAACTCTGCTCTCATCGGAGGACTGGTCATGGCTGTGACGAAATGACGACCGTTTATGAAGATGGAGTAGGGCGTCTCCTCCACCACCTGGCAGGTCACATCCTCAACATTAACGCCGTCCAGCCTCAGGCATTTGCATTCCTTGATCATTCCTTTACTCCCACATTTAGACACATATAGCTAGGACATCCTGGCAATCTGCTCCAGTGTCGCAAGGAGCTTTTCGATCTCATCCACAGTGTTATAAAGATAAAGCGAGGCGCGCACAGTGCCGTATTTCAGCCCTAGATGCTTCATGAGGGGAATGCAGCAATGATGGCCAGAGCGGACGCAGATGCCAGAGGCCTGGTCAAGCATGAGAGCCACCTCGTGAGGCAAGAGACCCTCTACTGTGAAGGAGACCACGCTGCCTCGCGCCAGTTGGCTTGAGCCAGGGTGGCCATAGACCTCTACCCCAACAATATCTTGCAGGCCCTCCAGAAGCTTTGCAGTAAGCCTTCTCTCGTGATTGCGTATTTCATCGAGGCCCACATGGGTGAGATAATCCACTGCAGCGCCAAGTCCAATGCCTGCCGAGATGTCGGGCGTGCCAGCTTCAAATCCCTCATAATTCTTCTTGATCTCATACCAGTCATCTCCGACGTCCTGCACCATGCCCCCGCCAACCAGTAGGGGCTCGATTGCACTATCTTTCTTAATCCAGAGGACACCGCTCCCCATGGGAGCAAGCATCTTGTGTCCGGAAAAGCAGAGAAAATCGCAGTCAATATCCTTTACGTCAACCGGCATATGGGGCACGGACTGAGCAGCGTCCACCAGCAGTGCAGAGCCTCGCTCTCGGCAGATTTTGCTGATCTCCTTTACTGGAAGAACCGTTCCAAGAGCATTGGAGAGCTGGCTTACTGCCACCAACCGGGTGCCTTTGGTTATGGCCTTTTCATAGTCCGCCAGCTCAATCGTTCCCATTTTGTCCGGTTTTATGACCTGTAGCTCTACGCCTTTCTCTTTTAGCCTCATCCAGGGCAAGAGATTGGAGTGGTGCTCCTGAAGAGTGGTGACGATGCGTTCTGCCTTCTTCCACGATATGCCGTGGGCAACGATGTTGATGGATTCGGTGGCGTTCCTGGTAAAGACAGCCATGCCTTCTGGCCCGCTCCCGCCTATGAAGTCGGCCGCCTTGCGGTGAGCGTCCCGATAGCGTTGATCGGCAAGCTGCGCCATCCGGTAAACGCCGCGGCCCACATTGGCCTTGTAGCTATGGTAGTAATCCAGGACCACGTCCAAAACCGGCTCGGCAGTCAGGCTGGTGGATGCACTGTCCAGATAGATTACATCCCTCTGGATGGGAAAATCCTTTCTTATCTCTTGGACGTCCACAAAACCTCGTTCATGCTTCCGCTGCGAAATCCCTGTAGATCCAGGGTGACATAATCAAATCCAATAGCTTTTAGCACCTTGGCTATCTCGTCGCGGCCGTCAATCGCACGGGCCATATCCTGCTCTAAAAGCTCAATTCGGGCCATACGTCCGTGTACACGCACCCGAAGCTGTCCGAAGCTCAGGCTTTTCAGGTATTCCTCCGCTTCTTCTACCATTGCCAAGCCTGCCGATGTGATCGGCTCGCCATAAGCAATTCGGGAGGCCAGGCAGGCCGAAGAAGGCTTGTTCCATACTGGCAGGCCAAGGCTATGCGCCAGAGCGCGGATATCCTCCTTGGATATGGCCGCATCTACAAAAGGGTGCCAGAATCCTTCTTCATCAGAGGCGGCAATTCCAGGCCGATAGTCCCTGTAATCGGAGAGGTTGACTCCATCTGCGATGCAGCTTATGTTCCTCTTTGCTGCGATGCTCTTTAGGACCACAGCCGACTTTTTCTTGCAGATGTGGCAGCGTGTAGCCGGATTTTGCGAAAACTGCTCATCCTTCAGAATAGAGAATTTTGCTACCCAATAATTCAGCCCCATGTATTTTGCGAGAGCTGTAGCGTGCTGAAGCTCGCTTCTTGGCACGGTTTCGCTGTCCAGGACAACGGCCAGGGACTTATCGCGCAAAACATCATGTGCCACGCTGGCCAGAAGGCTGCTATCCACGCCACCCGAGTAGGCCACGAGAAGCTTTCCTTTCTCTGCTATCCTCTTTTTGAGCTCGTCCAGCTTGTCAGTATGATTCATTTAGCTACCTTTCCAAGAGAGTAAGTAACGATAATAGGGCTATTTATTTAGGCAATTTAAATATGTGATCCTGTTTTAGAAATAGGTACTAAATATATGTACTAAATGTTTAAAAAGCCGATCTTAAAGCCCTTTGCACTTTGCGGAACGGCAAGCATTCTCGTCATCCTGAAGCATGCGACAGATCCCGCAGATCCTCTTCGCGAGGTTATCGGCTTTTTTTTCGATGAGGCCGTCTGCGAGCTTTGCTATGGACATTTGGATGTCTTCCCGAAACTCGATGTTGTAGCCTCTCTTCTTAGAGACGTGCTGGAACACAGCAGGTGGCGTGATGCCCATCATCTTGGATACCTCCTTTTGTGATATCCTTCTTCCCACCAGCTCCTGCGTGATTGCCGCCCTGATGCTTGGCAGCACATCCCACACTACCGCCTCACATGGCGATTTCATTTGCATTAAACCTTGGGCCTGCGCTTATTCGCCCCATCATCACAATTGTTAATCGAAGCCTATGTGCATATAAATCATGCCAGGATCATATGAATTTAAGCCTTATGCCGCTTGTTACTACAATATTCCGGGAAGCCCGTGCCACAAGAGAGGTCCACTTATAAAAATAATGGGAGGACGTCAAAATGATATGGTAGGATAGTACTAAAAAACGGTTAGTCACGATTTATATGCTACTATTATTTGCCCTTATAGCGTCCGCTTTTGGCGTTGGTATGGCCGATAATACTACAATGAATAATACCATGGTCTGGGACGGACGATATAAGACGAATGTAAAGGAAGGCGGAACTCCGGGGCAGTAGGCATCTCCAGACACCCTGCTTGTTTTCTGGGGGAAAAGAGGTCATGCACGGAGAAACTTCCATCACCAAAGCGAAGTTCTTCGACAACTCAAGCATCTCCTGGACGGAAGATACCCGATGGGGATAATGGCCGGATATGGTTCACGTACGGATATAACCGATCACAGTACTGGCCGGAGAGCCCGGCAAAAGGAAGAGCCTTCGCGAAATGGATACAAAGAGCCTCTGCGGCTCCTGCCGACTTCCGAGGGATTAACGATTCCAGCTATCAGAAAGAGAAAACGAAATGCTATGATTCATACCCGGATCTTACTGATTCCTGCAGAGGATGTTCTAATGGAAGGATATGCAGCAGCGGCAAGTGCGTCTGCCCTGGTGGTGCTACGGACTGCAAGGGGCAATGTGCAGTATCAACCCCTTGCAACGGTTGTCAGGAGGACAGAATATGTAGTAACGGTAGATGCATCTGTCCTGAAAGTACCAAGAAATGCGATGATAAATGCATAGAGATTGCCGAATGCTGCGACAGATGTCCGTATTGAAAATATGCGAGAAAGGAAAGCGCGTTTGTCCGCCTGGTGGTGAGGATCACCCAGATCCGTCACCCATATAAAATATTAATATAAATATATAATTGAGATGACGAAGAAGACGACGTTTACACAATTGCTTGACGATCGGGTAAGAGACGCCGTCCACCCTCGCGAGGGAGCCTGCGGCATCTGCCACAACACCGTAGCTAAGGAGATATGCCGCGCTGGTGGAGCACATCGTGGCCTACGAAGACCCGGGAGGCATCTCGACCCACGTCCTTAGATGATAACGGCGAGATCATTGGAGAAGGCTATGGAGGGGTCTGGTCGCCATAGGTGCTCGCAGCCGAGATCGATGCGGGCTTGATTCAGTAGGTGGCTGAAGCACTGCGAAGCTGCAGGGCTACGGTCGAGTGCTCACCGCAGCGACGCTGGCCTTGGTGGCCGTGAAAGAAATGGGAGGGCACACGCTCATCAGTAGATTGGGTCTCGGAGTGCAGTCCACCTTCCTGGACAAAGAGGGCAAAGTCCCCGATCTCCTATGTCCCACCTGTGCCGTGGCCATAGGCGCCGCCCGAACGCCCCTGCTCGCGAAGCAGATCCGGGTCGTCCTGATGGACGCCTACGGGACAGCCAAGGCGGAGATTATGGCAGGGCTGGTGTCGGAGGCAAAGCGCCCAGCTCTTCAAGACCTACTGCAAACCTCTGCCCCTTCAAGTACTACTGGAGGGAAAAGTCCATGAGGAGCAACAGATAATATAATCTTACACAGTCTGAACGAGATCGGTACGGAGATCGAGATCACGGCCGAGAAAGGTGTCATGGTCAGGATTCCCGGACAAGAGGTAGAAGGAAGTGGCACGCTCTGTTCGCTCTCGGCGCTGACCAATATTCTGCTGCGTGAGGATGCACAAAAGATACAGAGGCCATCGGGAACGAGGAAATGGAAGTGTGAGTAGAACTGCGGACCAGAAGCGGCTTCATTGCCCCAAATCAAGTGCATCCGCAAATTTTCTCTTTTTCTGGCGTCCTCGCATCACCGGCATCATTGTAGCTCTGGGACGAGATCATGCTGCAATAACTCACCCACCAGTCCATTACCCGGATCTGCGCCGGCTTTCCAAAAAAGCAGCCCGTGAAACGAAAGTATCCAGGCACGCCATCCAGATTGATGCCGTCTCCATTGCCAGTGGTGTCCACGATGTGGTATTTTGTGTCTCCGGGCAGAAGCACAAGATTGTAGGCATGGCCGGGATGATCTCCCACCAGTGGCAGATCATAGCCCGTGCTGGAGGTGCTGAAGACATCATGGCTACCATAACCGGTCTTTCGGAGCAATGTGGTCAGAGCCGCCGCATAATCGATGCAAACGCCCGTCTGCAGAATGTTGACTGTGGCGTGTGTGGGAAACATGCCCATCACAGCGCTGTTCTTGCTCATGTTCGTGTCCGACCGCCAGGCTGAGACGCCCCACTCCTCAGGCCGGCAGGAGAGATTGGCCACGTTTTCGTTGAAGCCTTCTTTAAATGTGCAGGTCCCGGCCAGGTTCGGACTGCAGATACGGGTGCACTCCGGATAGCCGGAGCAGCAGGCCTTGAAGAGCGCATAGCCCCTCATGTACCGGGCCTGCGGGCCGAAGGAATTGATGATGTAAAGCCCACGGCACTTTTTCCGGTCGCCTCCTGATCGGTTGCAGGCATCGGCGCAGGCAATGCCTGTCAGGGGCGTCCCGTCGCAGCAATTTATGGCATCAGCCACAATCCAGTCCAGATCGGGATGGCAGACCTCCATCTGCTGGCACCGTTGCGATGCATTAGGCCAGATGTCCTGGCAGGGTGTGTCCAGTGGATAGTACTTCGGCCTGGGGTTTACTTTGCCGCAAACCCAGGGCTCAGCTATGCCGATTTCCACGAAGTCTAAGTTCGAAGAGCCGTTGGCGTTGGTGACAGTAAGGGTGATATTATGCCATCCGAAGCTGAGGTTTTTCGTCTGGAACGATTCGTTTCTGCCGATGATGCCATCAAGGCTTGATCTCCATAGGTAGCACAGTGGCCCTTTGCTGCAAGGCGCAGCCGAAAAGAGCACCGGCTCGCCGCGCGAATAGGTGCGCACATCACCTGGTGAGAGAATTTTTGCTTTAAGCTTTTCATCCAGCATGCCGCCTAGCCCGTCATCCTGGCGGCCTGTATTTTGAGATACCAAATTTCGCTGATTTTTCGAAGATCCGCCATTGCAATCGCAGTCGTTCAGCTCCGCTTGACTTTGCGTGTCATTTGCACGCAGCCCGAAAGGGGCAGACGTGCTGACTTGTCCGGGACCGGCCTGATTTGGAAGATAAGCGAGAGCGCCTATGGCCAGGACAATTAATGCCAGGCTGAGGATGGCATAGAAGAAATAGCCCCATTTTCGACCGCCCTCGCTGGAGAGCAGAGGCAAGCGACTGAAATCACCCAAAAAGGAAAGAGCCAGGCCACTGAAGAGGAAGAGTGGCCCCGAGATCGACCAGGTCTTCCAGCCGTAAGGTAGCAGGGTTATGGCCGCCTGGGTGAGGAGAAAGCCGAATAGGCCGACAAAAAGGAGAAGATTGCGGGCCGCATCCCGGCGGCGGCGTAAAGCCACTCCGGTTACAGCAACTATTCCCAGGATTACTATGCAGGCCGCCCATTCCCTGTAAACCGCGAAAGCCACAAAGATGGAGAAAGAGAACAGGCTACCCAGGAGGAGCAATGCCCGCTCGGCCCTACCATTGGGCCAGGCCAGGGTGGCACCTAAAATCCCGCAAAGTCCAAGCAGAACGATGAGAAAGGCCCCTGCTACTTGGGAGAAGGCATAATCCAGCTCCCCCCGCCGACCCAATGACGGCAATGCGAAGAGGAGAAAGATGCAGCCGATAGCAACGGCCACTATGCCTGCGATAAATCCCGGCAGCGCCAGGGTCTTTTGCGCCCCATTTTTCTCCTCGCTAGTGAGCATCAGGCACTTCTGGCGCGGCCCAGGAAGTTAAAACTATGGGCTTTTCTGCTTGGAACTGCAAGATTTCGATGGATATTTGATGAGGCGGAAAATATGACGAATTGAGATCCCATGGACATCTTCAATCTGCACGATTTGTTTTATTGATTTAGAAGAGCAAAAAATGTGTGAGAATTCGCTTCGTCCCCGACCGGAAGGTCGGGGTGTTCGTGACCCTCCGCGCTCCCGATGTAATAAATGATAAAAACAAATGAAGTTTAATTTAACTATCACGTCCCGATCTTCATCGGCTCCATAATTGATCGTAGTGTAGCTATGGCAGATAGCGCCGCAAGATAGCTGGTCTTCGGATTTTTGGGTGAGGGAATGTTCTCAACGATAGTTGAGATTTGTCCAAAATCGCCCTCTACTACAACCTCGTGCCGGTTTACATGTATGCCTGGGTCTGCGACCACCTTAACCCGCACCTCACATCCCCTGGCTGCCAGGAAAAGAGTTGCAGCCACATTGACATTAGACGGAAAGGCCTTCACAGCCTGCAGGGCGCTTCCCTCAAAGATCGGAGTAGGCCCAGCAAGAGCATCCAGGTCGATCTTATTTTCCAAAATGTAGGGCGCATCCTTCAGACCAACGAGATTTTTGGTAGTGGTGAGAGTCACTTTGCGAATGGTACCAATGCTCGCGGACTTAAGACCGTCCAGGCCCGATATCGCTCCCGAGGGGATATAAACCAGCGAGCCGTGCTCTTTGGCCAGATCCTTCACCTCAGCATAGAACTCCATGTTCGCGAGAGCCCCCACGCTCATGATCATCAGCCTTTTCCCCTTCACCAGCGCAGCCCGGGCAATGGCCGGCACTGCCTTCTGGCTTGCCGCCTCCACTACCACGTCGGAGAGACTCACCAGCTCCTCCAGTTTGGCCCTGGCCGGCTTATGCTGCAAGCTGTCGATCAGCTTTACCGCGGTTGCCTGATTATGATCGCATACAGCAACTAATTTCGCGTCTATCGCTCCGCAGTCCACTGCTTTTGCAATCTCGGCCCCAATAGCGCCGCACCCAACAAGCCCGATCTTGATAGGCATCGGAGGCTATAAATCAATTGGACATCAAAACCTTTGCGGTATGCTAACGTCAGAGCTGGAGCGATTTGTAGACGAAGACCTGGGCGAATGGGACGACTCCAGCAGCCTCGTTCCCGAAATAGAGGTACGGGCAGTCATTATCGCCAACGAGGATTGCATCATCTCGGGCCTGACTGAAGCGCAGGAGATTTTTGCATATTTTGGGCTAAAGGCCGCGCCTCTTTACGAGGACGGTGAGTTTGCGCCTGCAGCAAGCGAAATTCTCTCCGTGCGCGGAAGTGCCCGAGCCATTCTGCAATCCGAGAGGCTAGCCCTAAACTTCATGGCGCGCATGAGCGGCATATCCACATTAACTCGAGAGTGCGTCCTTTCTGCAGACGGGCGGGCGCGCATTGCCGCGACTCGCAAAACCACCCCAGGCTTTAGGGTATTCGAGAAAAAAGCAGTTTTTTTAGGTGGTGGCGACACTCATAGGTTCAATCTCTCCGATGCAGTGCTCATCAAAGACAACCACATAAAAATTTTGGGATTAGAGGAATGCCTGCGCCTTGCCAGGAAGCGCGCCAGTTTCACCAAGAAGATCGAAGTGGAGGTAGAGAGCCTCGATGACATGATCAAAGCCGCAGAAGGCGGCGCAGATATCATCATGTTTGATAATATGGCCCATGAGAAGATCGCCCATGGTGTCGAGCAACTCAAGGAAAAAGACCTCAGAAATCGCGTGCTTCTGGAGGCATCAGGGGGCATAACGCTTGATAATCTCCCGGAATATGCAGCCAGCGGAGTGGATGTGATATCCATGGGAGCCCTGACCAGAAACGCGAGGTGGGTCGATTTAAGCCTTGAGATCGACCCGAAGAGAGAGTAAAACTCAAATCAAAAAAGAATATAAAGCTCAGAGATGGTGTTCCCGAGATGCGGCGATTGGTCTATCTGCCATGTTTGGCCTATCTGCTATTCTTTATCCTCTTGACCCAAACAGCCTATGCCAAAGAAGCCAATGATAATAATAATGACGAGGTGGCCTTTAAGGATTTTATCCTCAATATTGGAGATCGCATTGATATGGGCGACTATCAGACGGAGCTCATTGAGATACAGTCGATGAGGGATGGACTGGTGGTGATGAGGGTCTCAAAGGTAGGCGGGTCGCTTGATGAGCAAAGAGCCCTCTTGCAAGATAGCCCCAATAATTTTGACAGAGGCGCGGAAAACGGGGGCGTTACCATCACCGTTGCCGATATTCTCGATGAGCAGTCTGCTAAAGTAAGGATCGAGTATCTGCAGGGACTAGGTAGCCCCAGGAAGCGTGCCTCAGAAAGACCTGCTCTGGCATTGGACAAGCCTGAACTTTCCGTGCAAAAGAGCTTCGACAAAAATCAAATGAGTGTGGGCGACGAGGTCAAGGTCACCATCACCGTCAAGAACATAGGCACTGGACAGGCTCTGGGCATAAATGCAGAAGATATACCGCCCCTTCCTGAATTTTCTTATGTCGTCGGCTACCCACCCAAGATCAAGGAGGCTATAGATTCCGGGCAGTCGGATTCGGCGATTTATGTGATGAACGCAGTAAAAGAGGGCTCTATCCGGGTTCCTGCCATACGAGTCAGCTACACCGACGCAAAGAAGAACGCTAAATCAAACAGCTCGGAGCCTTTTGACATTCTGATAAGCCCTAAGAGCAAGGCGAATCTGGCCATTAAGCTGATCCGATTGACACCGATCGCGTTGGATGGAGAAGGCATGCTGAATATCAGTTTCTCCAATTTAGGAAAAGCTCCCGCTACTAGAATAGAAGCAGATGGGACAGTCATGCCCTCCGAAGGCCTGCAGGTCACCGGCCTGGAGAAGAGTTTCTTTGAGATTTTGCCGGGAGCAGATGTGAATTACTCGGCCAGGCTTTTGGGCCAAAAGCCGGGCAACTACACCATCCGCCTCAAAGTCAGCTATGACGGAGGAGATGGATCTGTGATCCAGGAGAGCGCTGCTCAGGTAGCGGTCCTGGAACGAGAGTATAAATATCAATATCTACTACTTATTGCCCCAGTTGCATTCATCATTGCCTGGATGTATAGACGATACCGAGAATATAAATATTGATGAAGTTATATATATACAGAGAATGGTCTCATGCTCAACGTACTCATGCTCGGCGTAGGCCAGTGCGGCAATAGGATTCTGGACGCTATAAATAAGGAAGCGTTTGGGGGCGGCGGAGCCGCCAAGCTGGCCAAGTATTATTTGCGACCCAAGTTCCCCAGTCGAGTGGAGACTTTAGCCATAAATACGGCCGTAAATGATCTCAAGGAGTTGCGCTTCACCACGGCCAAAGATCGACTGCATGTCCCCAATCTGCACGGTGTGGGTGCCAATCGAAATGTGGGCAAGCAGGCCTTTATGGACAATCGCGACATGATCATGAGCGAGATCGAGAAGAGGGGTGACTTCGATATTGCCTTTGTGATCACATCAGCATCCGGCGGAACCGGCTCATCTTTCTCACCTCTGCTCATAAATGAATTGAAGAGGCAGTACCGAAATATCACCGTTATCACGGTTGCCGTTCTACCCTTCCGGGAGGAGGGATCTCTCTACCTGCAAAATGCCGCCTTTTGCATGAGGGAGCTGATGGAGGTAGACGCAGAGGGCATCATCCTGGTTGACAATCAGTATATGAAGAGGTTTAGCGGCGATATTGCCTCTGCCTACGATAAGATCAACGACACAATCGGCAAACGTTTATTATTCTTGATCGAATCTCTGGATTCCGAGATGCTCTCTGTAACCGATCTTGGTGACTTCAAGACTGTGATGAATGGGGGATTACGCATTGGCACCATGGGATTTTATCAGGCTGATAGCAAAAACCTATCCATCAAGAACGCAATTGAGAACAGCCTCAAACCGGTCAATTTGCTTTATCCTGCAAATGTCGCAGACGATGCTGCCAGAGCCATGATCATCATCCAGGGCTCTAAGGAGCTTCTGGACGTGGATGAGATCACCAAAGCTGTGGAGAGGCTCTCTGCCAGTGCAGGCCACGTCTTCAAGGGAATTGTGGTCAAGAAAGGAAACCCCAAGGTGCTATCAGTCTTCACAGTAGCCAGCGCCCCAGAGCTGGAATCCATCTATGCCCAGGCGGCTCGAGGCATGCAGGATGAGAAAGAGAAGAGGTGCAAGGCCAGAAAACAGCTCGATGACGCCTTCGCTCATATCGAGGATTTGGAAGAGATTTATTAAAAGAAAAATGAGCAAGCGCCAGGATCAGCCTGCAGATCTTGAGATTTTTCGGGAAATTCAAGTGCTTATTTGATCTGCGCCAAATCCTTTTTTTACCAAGATCTCCTTAATCCGCTGAATATGGTTGCCCTGCAGCTCGATCAGGCTTCCTTTAACAGTGCCACCGCAGGCCAGCTTGGATTTGAGATGCGTACAAAGCTCTTGAAGATCGATTTCATGAGGATCAATGCCTTGGATGACTGTCACCTCTTTTCCATACCTGCGTTTCTGCACTTTCACTGCTATCCTCTGCTGCTCCTTGGCGACCTCCTCGCAGATACAGAGCTCCTTGGGAAGGCCGCAGACGGTACACATTTGAGAACTCATTTGGTGGCAGTTACCTCCGCAATTATACCATCAATAAAGCTGTATGCTATTAAAATCTGATGGTGTGATTTTAAGCTTGAAATCGGCCTCATCTATGCATCTCGTCCAGTTTTCTATACAGTATTTCTGTCAGGAATATCAACAGGGCAATAAGCAGCAAAATGTCTCTTCGAGAGAGCCTATCCTGCACAGTTCTCTGGCTGACACGACAGGCTTCGACCACCAAGCTATGGCGGGCCTCATCTTCGCTGAAGACCTTTCCACCATTGACCATAATCAACCTGGAAAGCTCAGGATTAAAGCCCATATCTCGATACTCCAGAGGGTAGTTGACCGCTAAGCCATAGCTGCCAATGTAGTAGATGCCAGAACTGTTTGGCGTAAATGTAGACACATATCGATTATCGCCCACCTTTTCCACATCTGCACCGGGAAAGCTGGGGCGCGCATTGCTGCTGACGGTGACAGATAAGGGTGTACCCTGCCAACCGTCGTCGGCTTCGACGCGATCGTCCTGGGGCCGCGGATCGCCTACAGCCCAATTGACAGTAGACGAAATCATCTGCGAGCTTGGACTAGCATATAGTGAACCGGCCCAGGCGCTGCCATCATCGACAGTGAGCGCCGCCACCCGGCCTAGACCATAGCGCCATACGGTCAAGACCGGCTTGCCATCGGTCAGAGCCGCCAGACGCTGGGCGCCGGATCTCAGCGTAACATCATTAAAGCCGGTAACTGTGGCGTTTAAATCCAGGTCTGCAGTGATGTAGTGATTCTTATTTACCACAGTTACTGCATATCCAGAGAGGCTATTTTCCAGAGGAGGCTTGTCTGTAGAGGCCTCGGACATGGTAGTGGTGAGCGAGTCTGGATAGACGACGGCTGAATAGTCCGATCCTGTCTGATCCGCCATACCATAAAACGATACCATTCGGCCCTCAGTATCATAGAGCGATCCTGTTTTTCCCGGGAATGCCTGTACCTGCACAAGACGAGCGGTGACGTTCATCTGCCTGAGCAGGTCAATGGAGCGCGCCACCACTTCCGGGTAGTTGTAAAGGTTTCCATCCGAGAGGACAACCAATTCGCCTTGGCCGCTGCTGACATTGAACATATCCCAGGCCAACTGCAGACCGCTATCCAGGTAGCTGTTCTCAGTGCCCGTGGGCGCCAGGCCCATTATCCTATTCCGAAGAACGCCTTCTCCCCGAGTCATGGAAACGGGATCGAGCACATCATAGGCCTTGGTGCCAAATACTATCAGGCCCACCTTATAGTCCTGGAAATGGGGCGATTTGAGCAGCTCCACTGCCAGGGCCTTCTCATAGTCGAGAAGAGGCGTACCGTCCCCCGTGCGCGCGGTGAGCAGGGAGAAGGAGATGTCCAGCACTAAGATGAGCGTCTTGCCGCCCTCAAATATGCTGGGCGTAGAGCGCACTGGCAAAAATTCCTCCAGGCTGGAGTTAAGATAATCTCCCAGGTCATAAGCGTCCTCGCCCCCTACTACGACCAGCCCTCCGCCTTCGCGCACATAGCTTTGCAGAGGGTCCAGATTGGAATTGTATCTGATGTCATCGAGCACTACGGCTTTATAGTCCTGTAACTTTGCCGGAAGCTCGGAAACGAGTGTCAGCTTGTAAAGATCATCGAGATTCATAGCCAGGGGCGAGTTACCGCGGGATATGAGCAGAACCTCCGGTTTGGGGACGACATAGACTGCTTTCTGGTAATTGTCGTTTATGGGCTGCGAGTCTTGGGCAATAGTCGCTCGCAGAATATGATTTCCAGTCTCCAGGAAGGAATGGGAGATCTTGATGGACGCACTGGTGTTGGCAACTATTGTGTCACTGTGGATCAATTGCTCGTCGGCAAAAACAGAAAGCGGTCCCTGGTATCTTCTCGATGATCTCACCAACACCCTGAAGGGATAGTCCCCGGCCAAGACTGCTGTGTTCGTCCCTGAGATCTCCACGCTCGCGTCATCTCTCTGGGGAGAGAGAGCTATAGCAAAGGTCGTGGTATTGGAGGCCCGCGCTAGGGCCAGGGCATCGGCCAGAGGGCGACCGCTATTGCTGTCGCCGTCCGAGACTAAGAGAAGAGTGCTGTCCGGCAGGGCATACTGCACGATCCTGTCCCCCAGAGGCGTAGCATCCCCTGAGAAGGTGCGTAGGGGCGCGTCTACAAAGCTTTTCACCCGAGCTGCGACATCTGGGTCAAAGATGGCCATAGACCCAGTCCGATCATCTAAGATGGTGATGCTGGGTTTTTGCGACGGGACAGTATGCATCTCTACAAAATAGGGATTGGCAGCGGCAGCTATTATCAGGCAAAAGGCGAGAAGCCTTGAGGCAGCAAAGAGCCTATTATTAGATCGAGCGTGAATGAAAGCTGCGCCCAAGATCAAGATCAATGGAATGGCCCAGAGCAGCTCTGGCGTGGCAAAATAAAGATCAAGGATCATGCCTCTCTCCTCCAGAGCATAACGGCCAGTTCCAGCAGGATGACAAGAGCCGCCAATGCTATTACCCAGTTGGAGAGGTCATTTTCCACTGTCGTTTCCTTGCTTCCGCCTACGAACACACCTGCATCAACTGCATTTTTCCTTTGCAGAGAGGACTCTTTGGGGTCATACATATTGGCGGCCACTGCCCTTCCTTGGAAGTGATAGACGCCCACCTCGTCCAGCAGCAGATTGCTGGTGGCAAGGCTTGTAGAAGGAGCCTCTACCTGGGCGGTTTCTCCCAAATGGATCATCTCGCCAGTCTTCTGATTGGACTGCGAAATATCCGGTACACCCGTGATCCAGTTCACCATCTGATACCAGAAGATGGGATATTCTGGGCGCAGATAAAAATCAGAATCCATTTCCAGGCCGCTGTAAATCACCATGCCTTTTCCCAGATGCCAGTAGGAGAGAATGGGCTGGCCATTGGCCTCGACCAATGTGGTGGAGCCCTTTCTGGGAGATGCACTGGGAAAACGGAAAAGGCCGATCTCATCGAAGTGCACGCCTTTAGCAAATCCCTCGTCTCGCAGCCAGAGGCTGGCAGGACCCGTCTGCTCGCCAGTCACCCGCACTGGCAGGTACTCAGGGCTCTCCGGGTCAGAGGCTATGAATATCACTCGTCCTCCGTCGATATAACGATTGAGCTTGCCATCCAAAGAGGCATTCCGGGCCACTACTATCAGATCAAAGTCACTGAACGGCCCAGCGGTTTCCACTTGTACATTGGGCAGGGAGCGAAGAGCTGCCAGGGCCGGGCCTTCTTCGCCCTGGTAGAGGACCCTCTTTCGGGCCAGGTCAGGCACACAAACGTAGGCATGATTGTCCCAGGCGACTACATCCTGCAGATCCAAAGAAATCTCATTGACTCCTGGGTAAGCCGTAAAAGAGAGATAGTAGTCTGCTCCTTCAGCCATCTGCACAGTACGGCTGGTGGCACCACCAGGACCGCGGATGGTGATAGGAACAGTTCTTGCCGGGCCATAGTTATGCACCAAAGCGGTATGGTTGACATATCCCGGTCCGGGCACATCCCAGGCCTCCACCAGGGCAAGGTTGTCACCTCCCTGATAGGAATCGGAAAATACTATGCTCACCCGGCCGTCTGCTTGCAGGACCTTGCGAGTGGCCTGGGGCTCGTCGCCAGTCCAGCTTATGAAATCCGAGACCACCAACATGTGTCCACCTTCACTCGCTAGCAAGCTGCTGGCCAGAGTCATGCCGCGGGAGAGATCTGCACAGACCGCTTTCGGCAATTGCCGCCGCAGAGCGTCCCTGGCCTCGGCAGGGCTGCCCTCCGAAAGAGCTACCACAGGCATGCTGCCAGCCAGCACGATGCTGATCCTCTGGTATTCGTCCAGGTAAGGATCGATCAACTGCAACGCCTGGGAAAAAGAGGCCGACATGCTGGCCGAGCTGTCCAAGACCACCACCATGTGACTGCTGGCAGACCCCACTTCAGAAGTGAACGGCCCAGCAGCCGCGACAGATAGAAAGAGAAGCACCAAAAGCTGCACCCAGAATAAGGGGTCGTTGATCAAACGACTGAGCACGGCGGATCGCTTCACCTCGCCCTCTCGCAGGAACTGCGTGGCGGAAAAGCGAATCTCCTTGGGCTGAGGACGAATAAGATATATTATTATCAGGGGTATTATGGAGAGGAGCCCCAGAAGGGCCATGGGATTCCTGAAAGGCATTAGAGGAGCTTTCTAGTTCAAGAACTATGAAAAGGTTTGCGCAGGACCGTTGCGCAGGCCATAAATATAATCGATTCATATCGTTCCCAAATTGAGGTTCTGGTTATGGTCGGCGCCATGGAGATCTATATGCTTTTGCCCAAGACCAACTGCAAGAAGTGCGGGCTTCCCACCTGCATGGCTTTCGCCGTTGGCCTTTTGGGCCGTGAGAAGAAGATCGATGAGTGCACACCCCTAATTGAAGAGAAGAAGTACGAGGCAAAGCTAAAAAAGCTGCGAGAGGTGATGGCTCCCCTTGAGAATGCCTCGGAGACCGGCCTGATCATACATCCGGAGAAGTGCTTTGGCTGCGGCAACTGCGTTGTCGCCTGTCCCGTCAATGTAGCAACTGAGCCCACACGCTGCGCGTTGGGTCTGGGCCCACAGAGCGAAAAGGTCATCTTGAAAGTAGAGGACGGAGTGGTGATAGCCAACGACCTCAAAGAATGCCGGCGCTTTGGGCCGAACAAGACTCTCTGCAGTGCCTGCACTGTGACCTGTCCGAGCAAGGCCATCGAGTTCGTGTGAGGAAAAGAGGAAGGTGAAAAGCAAATGGCAATATGCACGGGATGCTCGCTTCTCTGCGAGGATATTGAGGCTACCTTGAAAAACGACGCATTCTCCCATGTAAAGAACCTCTGCCGCAAAGGGCATGGACATTTTCAGGCAGCCTTTACAGAGAGGACTGTGCCAATGATCGATGGACAACAAGTTGCTCTGGAAGCGGCGATCGCAAAGGCAGCGAAAATTTTGGGAAGTGCCAAGAGACCGCTCTTGTATGGCTGGTCCAACACCACAATAGAAGCGCAGGCGTCAGGCATAAAATTGGCTGAGAAAATCGGGGCGACCATAGACGATACCTCCTCTTTTTGCCAGGGAATCCTGATAGAGCGCATTTTATCGGGAAAGATTCCCACTTGCACTTTGGACGACGTGCGAAACTATGCAGACACCATCATATTTTGGGGGTCAGACCCCTCCAGCAGCCATCCCCGGCATCTTTCGCGCTTCTCCTATTACCCCAGGGGAGAGAAGAGGCAGAAGAGCTATGAGGAGGAGAGGACCTGCGTTGCCGTGGACGTGAGAAAGTCCGCAACAGCAGATTTATGCAGCAACCATTACTTCCGACTGGCGCCTGGCGGGGACGCGCAGTTCCTGGAGGCCATCATGACGGTGCTGGATGGAAAGATTCCAAAGAATGGGGATAAGAAGAAGATGATCGAGCTAGGAAGTATTCTCAAGAAGACCGAGTGGGGAGTGATCTTTCCGGGACTGGGCATGATCTATTCCTTGCAGGAGAAAATGGAGCTCTTCGAGCGGTTTGTAGCCAAATTAAATGATATCACCACATTCAAGGTCGTCCCCATGATAGAGCACTACAACATGCGCGGCTTTAACGAGCTCTTGCGAGAGAAGACCGGCTTTATTAATCGTGTCTCATTTAAAGGCGACGCTGCGGGGCATGGACCGGAGAACAGCGTGGTGACCGCAGCCAGAACATGCGATGCGGCTCTGGTCATAGGCTCTGATGCACTCTCGACTCTTCCTTTCGGCACAGCTCGCGCCCTGGCGCACGTTCCGCTTATCACCATAGATCCGCGACGGTCGTTGACCACGGATGCAGCGAAGGTCGTCATCCCATCAGCTCTATCCGGCCTGGAGGCAGAAGGCACGGCGGTACGTATGGATGGGGTGAAGATCAAGTTCGAGCCCATCCTCAAGTCGCTGCTACCCTCGGACGAGCAGATCTTGACCCGGATTATGGAGGCAATTTAAATGGCATCAGAAGTGGCGGCCACAGTGGTTACCGTGCGGGACATCTTCCAGGACGAAGCTGGAAAGAAGAGCCGGTTTTCCGATGAGTACAGGAACCTTAGCGCACTGATCATTCTGGACAAACAGGACATGTCCAGGCTTGGAGCCAAAGACGGCCAGAAGCTGCTGGTGAAAAATGATGTGGGAAGCGTGGTTGTAGCGGCCAAGACCTCGGAGGACGATGCGCATCCGGGCCTGGCCTTCATGCACAACAGCCCCTGGTCCAATCAGCTCGTCTCAGATTTCGTATGCGATAGCAGCATCCCTGGCTTCAAGAACATCAAGGCTACGCTCTCCGTTGTCGAGGAAAACGTAACCCAGATATCCGAACTCTTTTCAAGGATGATAACATGAATCTCATCTCTATCTCCGATCTCTCCAAAGAGGACATTTTGCGGCTGCTGGAGAGCGCAGAGGCCTTCCGGGTCAGGCGGGGCGGGCATGGCCATCCGCTGCGGGGAAAAAACCTGGCCATGATCTTTGAAAAGCCCTCCACGCGTACGCGCGTCTCTCTGGAGGTCGCGGCTGCGGAGCTGGGCGCTCATCCGCTTTACCTGTCGGCAAGCGAGCTACAGCTTGGGCGAGGTGAAACTGTGGCAGACACTGCGCGCGTGCTCTCCCGCTATGTGCAAGGCATCACCGCCCGCGTCTACTCTCATAACACTGTGGTACTGCTTGCCCAACACTCCTCTGTGCCTGTGGTCAATGCCCTCTCCGACTGGGAGCATCCGCTGCAGATTCTGGCAGACTTGCAGACCATGCGCCAGCGCTTCGGAAAGTTGGAGGGGCTGCATCTGGCATGGATCGGCGATGGAAACAATATCTGCAACTCACTCATCCTGGCCTCGGCCATTTTGGGAATGGAGATCACAGTGGCTGCGCCTCAAGGCTACCAGCCTAAGGCCCAAATATTAGAAGAGGCGAAGAGGCTAGAAGGCAGGCCAAGAATTGTAGAAAAGCCGACGGAAGCTGCCAGAGACGCAGATGTGCTGATAACGGACACCTGGGTCTCAATGGGAGATGAGGGTGAAGAGGCGGAACGCCTGCGGGTATTTGGAAAGTACCAGGTGAACACGGATCTGATGCGCCTGGCCGCAGGCGGGGCAGTGGCCCTGCACTGTCTGCCTGCCCACCGGGGACAAGAGATCACTGACGAGGTGATGGATGGACCGCAGTCTGCCGTCTTCGACGAGGCTGAGAATCGGCTGCATACAAGCAAGGCGGTCATGGCCTGGCTGATGGGCAAAAGATAACATGGCTGGCTGAATAGTACTACATAATCGAGATTGTGTAACGTAATTGTGTAACATAATGTAGTACTACTAATTCAGGTAGATGACCACCGCAACGGAATAATACCCAGCACACCTATTCTGCGGTTCCCATCACCCAACCTTCGAAAGTTAACCCGATTGTCTCCAAAACCTGATAACACAATTTTTGTGTGTTTCTGGCGAACGAATGATCTACTTCTACAAATGCGCCATTATTAAGCGGCCTGGGCACTTTAGAATTATTGCTATCTCGGCCCACAAAATGTGGAAAATGTTTCAGAATATCTTCAAACATATGCAATTAATGCAAGGTTTCCTATTGCGTGCAAAAATAGATCATACGTCTTCGCACAATCTTCACCTAAGAGGATTCCGAACCCCCATATTAAATCATAATCTATAGATATTATTTAAATAATATAATTTGTCATGAGAAACCTGACCGACTTTGCTATTTGCCACGAGTATGAACGAATCAAAGAGGATTCAGATTAACCTCAAATTAATGGTTCCCATAAAGAACGTTGTCCATAATTCCGATACATAAGATCTGATTAGGTTTTAACGCATCCTCTTTTCCTCTAATTCGCCCGACATTTCTCGATTTTTTAGACAGCTAACGCTATGCCTAAATTTTATTTTTGGCAGAGGTCAAATGATGGAGATTGAAAATGATACCTGTGATTGTCATCTTTACTCGGCCCCTATCGATAGTAGTAACCGCAACATGCCCGGCTTTGCAGACTTTTTTGTGAACGCAAAATACCGTTCAACAGGAGATCTTTTGCTAGAGATTCTCTTGTCGCGCATATCATCCTCATAACTTAGAGGATGGCCCCTTGTGACGTTTCTCACGGCAGCATCGTGCCCTTTTGTCTTCGTACCGAAATATCCCTTATCAGCATAACGAACTTCGCATTCATTAGCCAGATCCACCTGGCTATCGTGGACTTTAGCAGTTGTAACCTCGATTCTGCGAATCCGGCCAAAATCCTCATCCATGGCACCATGAAGCTTGTATCCAAAGTAGGATTTCGTTCCCTTCTTCGCCCAGGTTCCTCCATCCTCGCGCCGCCGAATCTTGGCTTTCTCTCCGCGTAGTGTATCGCTCTTGGCATGACCAGGATCCGAAGTTATGAAAGATGCATCCTGCATTATTCCCTTCACCACTTTAAGTTTCATGGCATCAAGCTGCTTTTGCAGCTCGTTCCAAATTTCCTTATCCACTCCACTATCGTCTAGGCGCTCTCTGAATTTCCATATCGTAATGGAATCGTGAACGAATTCTGTTGTTCCCAAGAACATCCTGAATGAAATGCGATCAGCCAATTCTCTTTCAAACTGCTCATTTGAAAAGTTGTAAAGCTGCTGAATGAATAAACAACTGAGCATCACGATAACATCGATATTAGGGCGTATACCTCGATCAGTATTATTGCAGAACAATATGTTTAGTTTCGGTCTGAAATCGTCCCAGTTTATTCCATTTCCGATCTCCACCTATCTGTATCCCAATTCTTTGATTCGCCCATACTCATGGCGAATAGCAAAGTCGGCCAAGTTTCTCAGGACAAATTGGATTACATAAATAGTATTTATATATTACGATTTAATAAGGTTTTTCGGTTTTCTCAGTTAAATGCTCTCTCATAACATAACCTTGTACCTTAAGCAGGAGCGTTCAACCATTCTCGGCTCAAAAATTTTATATTTTATGAATGTGTTTCTCCACACGCCGGCTGGAGAGAAGGGCAACCCGGCTCAAGGGAACGTCTGCTTCAAGCTCATAACCCAAGGCCCTGCCCAAGGAGCGAGCGAATTCCATGATATCGGAGTGCTGCGGCATAGCTTCCCTTGTCAGGCGATCTCGGGAACGGCCCAGATGCATGTAAGCCTTGACCTCGACGAAATCCGGCTCGGCCCTCGCAATGAGGCGGGCGTAGTCCTCCGTACGTTCCATGTTCAGGCCGCGGACCAGAGTCAGACGGATCACGCTCCGGCAGCGGTGCTGCTTGATGATCTCCAGGCTATCGATGATTTTAGGCCAGAAGTCTGCAGAGGGACGGCAGACGCGCTGGTACAGCTCCTCGTCTGGAGCATTGATGCTGATGTAGAGCTGTGTCGGCTGCAGCTCGACCAGAACCTCTGGATTGGTGGCGTTGCTCACCACAAATGTTGTCATGCCTCTTTTGCGGATCAGTTCGATAAGCTCGTTTAAATATGGATAAAGGGTGGACTCGCCCATGAGAGAGAGAGCCACATGCTTTGGCTCGCGTGCCTCGGCCAGCCTCTCCAGATCCGTGGTCTTGGCTCCGCCGTAGCCTGAGAGAAACTTCTGCTGGCCGCAGAGGATGCCGTTCAATAGCTCCACCGGTTCCAGGGGTGCGATTCCTGGAACGGGATCGTCTACCGGCCTCCAGCAGTGCAGACAGAGGTGGTTGCACTCCAGTGTGGGCGTCATCTGCACGCAGCGGTGGCTGGAGATGCCGTAGAAGTGGTGTTTGTAGCACTGATCGCCGCCTCGCATGGCGCGACTCAGCCACAGGCAGGGCTTGACTGCGCCACCCCCGACGAGGTGGTAGCCCTGGCGGGTGAGGGTCTGAATAGCTTGTGTTTCAGGTTCCATGCCAAAAGCTGAAAGAATATCCGTAGATATATAGCTACGCGTGGTGTCATCCAATATAGTGAATTTGTATCTTGTAGGATTAATCGTATTAGTATAATATTATATATATGGTCGAGAAGTCAGACGGCCCGGTTTGATGATTGTCTCAACTTCGAGGACCGCTCGATCTCCACTATTCTTTAGAATAAGACCGCATTCGACAAGAGTTCCGCATTATCCTGAACGAAACCGAATTTGTGAACAATTATCACCGTCCGGGAAGATCGGCTGACGAGGACGACTTCTACGGTCGATACAGGAGCCTCAATCAGGGCTAAAAGCAGTAGGTTTGGTCGAAGGCCATCGAGCATTTAACCTGAAGTCGGGAGTATTCGCGGCAATCTGTACCCAAAGGAGATAAATCCTGGGCCATCTTCAAATTGGGTCAGTGATTACAGTTTCCAGATGGCACATGCTGCTTTTGGCCTTGTTCCTCCTGCTTAGCGAGGCCATGGCAGAAGGTCCAGGGCTTGCTGCACCTTTGTCGCAGGGCTCGGCTTCCCAGGGCCTGGCTACTCCGGCTATAAATGCCCAAGATCTCCTGGCCCAAATAAGATCAAGCGAGCCTTTGGACTATGACAATGTAACCATCTCAGGTACGCTGGATCTTGGGCTGAGCGAAGGACCTGTCAAGCAATCGATACGAATTACCAACTCCCACTTCCAGGGAGCCGTAAGAATGGAGGCCATGATCTTCAATGGGGTCCTGGATCTGCGGGGGTGCACATTTCAAGATAATGTCAGCTTTATCAAATCTAAATTTATGGGAGATGCCAAGTTTTCCGGCGCAAAATTCCTGAGGCAGGCCGACTTTTCCGACACCTATTTCGGGGCCTTAGCCTCCTTTATCAGCACGCGTTTTCTAAACGATAGCAGCTTTGGCAACGCCCAGTTCAATGGTGATGCAGTCTTTCTCGATTCCAGTTTTGCCAGTGATGTCGACTTTAATTATGCCAAGTTCCTACGTTCAGGATCTTTCTGGAATGCCACCTTCGAAGATGTGAGCTTCTTTGAAACGAAGTTTGTCGGGCAGGTCACATTTCGAACTGCAAAATTTCGAGGCAATGCCACATTTGCCGCCACCCGCTTCGAGAGCGATGTGCTCTTTCGTGAGGCGCGCTTTCAGAGAGGAAGCACTTTTGGCCTCTCCAGTTTTGCAGGTCTTGCGGACTTTGGCAATGTTGACTTTAAAAAGACGGCCTTCTTTGGAGGAGTGAAGTTAGCAGACCTGGCTTATTTCGTTAATGCCAGGTTTGATCGGGATTTCATTCTTGAGGGAGCCAGGCTATACAGCATGCAACTGGATAATGTCACATTCAATGAGAGTTCTAAAATTAACCTCAACAGCACGGACTTTTCCAAGCTCGTTGTACACTGGAGCATCTTACGGGAGCGCATGGTGTACAATGGGGCAGCCTACCTGGCACTGGTAAAGAACTACAAGAGCCTGGAGTGGTTTGACGAAGCAGATGATTGTTACTATCAATACCGCAGGATCGGTCAGGACATTGCGCCCTGGGGCTGGGGCAAACTCTCGGACATCATCTCCTGGCTCACCTGCGGCTATGGAGTTCGGGTAAGCTACACTGCCTTTTGGTGCTTATTTACCATTCTCACCTTTGGAATGATATATTGGGCAGGAAAGGGCATGGACAAGTTCGAAATCGTAGGCATGGAGCTTCCTGGAGACCAGCTGCGGCTGCCAAGCATGCGCGTCTCTTTCACCGATGCCCTCTATTTCAGCATTGCCATGTTCACCACATCACAGGCACCAGTCAATACCTATCCAGTAGGCTTTTACAAGTATCTGGCCATGGCGGAAGGAATCGTTGGATGGTTCTTCCTGGGCCTCTTCGTGGTTGTTCTGAGCGCTGTGCTCATTCGCTAAAGAGCGCGGCCAATCCGGAAAGGTTGATATACGTGTTGGTTATACGGGAAAGCCTGAAAAGGGCGCGTGGCCTAGTCAGGATAAGGCGGCAGCCTCCTAAGCTGTAGATCGGGGGTTCGAATCCCCCCGCGCCCGCTTGCTTTTTTGAAAAACGACAGATGAATTCAGGGCACGATCTTGGAGATGGCCAGCTCCAGGATATCTTCTGCCCCAGATTTTTTCAACTGGGGAATGAGCAGGTTGACAGTGGATCGGTCCACCACAGTCTCCACTGCGTAGTAGCTGGAGTTGTAGAGCTTGGAGATAGTGGGATTCTTCATGCTGGGCAGCATGGAGATGACATCCTTGATGACATCTTCTGGCACATTCATCTTGAGAAGAACCTTTTCCCTCGCCTTTATGACAGCGGAAAGAAGCGTCTGTACAGCGATTATCTCCTCGTACTTCTCCGGATCCGCCCAGCTCTTTTTGTTGGCAATCAGCTCTGAGGTGGACCTGAGCATGACATCAATGATCTTCAGATTGTTCTTCACCAGTGTGGAGCCGGTCTCGGTCAGGTCAACGACAACATCGGTCAGCTCCGGAACCTTGGCTTCGGTGGCTCCAAAGGAATACTCTACGTCCACAGGTATTCCTAGATTCCGGAAGAAGACCCGAGTTAGGCTAGGATATTCTGTGGATACGCGGCTGCCCGGTTTTATCTCACGAGCTGAGTGGATATCCAGGCTCTCGGGAACGGCGACAACCAGCTTCACAATGCCCGGTCCCTGTTTGCCGTAGTTGAGTTCTCCGACGCGGGTCACTACGGCTCCTGACTCCATTATCCAGTCTGTTCCGGATATGCCCAGGTCGAAGTATCCTTTGGCTACATATTCCGGTATCTCCTGAGGGCGGAGGATTTTCACCGTGCCTATGCGAGGATCTTCTATGCGGGCGTTGTACTCCCGCTCAGTTCTCTTGACCTCCAGTCCAGCTTGCTCGAAGAGCTGCAGCGTCTGATTTTGCAGGCTGCCCTTGGGAATGGCGATGTCTATCATTCTGATGTTTTGCTTTTTTAGAACATATTTTTGTCTTTTGCTCGATATTTGTTTGCCCGTTTTCAGCATTCACGACGCACAATATTTATAAATAACAACAGTAATAGACATTGTAGGGTGGGGGTGATAAATGGCATCGCTGATTATCTCTGATACGCATTTCGGCCTGGATTCATCGACATTAAGTAACCCGGCAAAGGTAGATCAGTTGATGCAAGAGATATCGGAATTTGAGAGCGATTGCGACGAGGTCGTGCTCTTAGGCGATATCTTCGATTTCTGGAGGGTGCGGCCTGAGAATGCTGTGCGAAGCTCAATCCCTTTTTTAAAACGACTTTCCCAGAAGAATCTGAGGATACGCTACGTTGTGGGAAATCACGATCATCACCTGGTGGTACAAAAGCAGGAGGCCGAGTTCATGGAGAGAACAAGTCGCGGCGATCTATATCCCACTTATTATCCCTCACTTCGTTGGCACCGGACTTTTAGCGGCCTTGATATCGAGATGCTCTATCCCGCTTACAGGGTCCGCTGTTGCCACAGAACCTTTCTCTTCACGCACGGCCATCACCTGGATGGCATTCAAAACTTCACTTTGCAGATGGTGGTGAAACTGCGCAAACTCTCAGGGATGGAGTTTCTTCCGGCAGACATGGAGATGATGATGACTTACGCCTATGAGGGCATCTACCGCTCCGCCTGCATCGGAGAGATGATCTCTTTCGAGAACTCCATATGGAAGGCCTCCGGTCTGCTGCAGAGGTTCAACGCTGGCGTTTTCCCCTACCAGCGCCAGGCCTGCGTGGAAGGTCAATATGAGGCCATATTGAAGTTCATTCGCGATAGAAGCCTTGGCAAAATAGACTGCTTCATTTATGGGGATACGCACCGTGCGGACATATTTCAACAAAAAGGTGGGCCTTTGGCAGTGAACACTGGCTGTTTTATGCGCGAGCAGGGAAATAGATCCTGCCTCGAGACGCCCGATACCTATCTGCTCCTGGATGATGGTGGGCTGGCCATAAGGCAACTGGGCCGGAAAAAGCCACTTTTTTTGTGCGAGCTTTTCTAGATGCCAAACCTATTTCATCATGTATCCTCTAGACAGGTTCATGTTCGAACCAAAAGAGGAATCCTTGGTCCTGGAAATAGTTCGCAGCTTCTTTGACATTCCATCTGAGGAGATGATGAAGATCGGCGATCGATTCAAAATGCTGCTCTTCGATCCCCAAATCGGCAGCGAGCAGGACGCGGTGGCAAAGCTCAAGGAGGCGCTAAAAGAGATGCCTAAAGAGCATGTCTTGATGGCAGGCTTGTTCATCTCGGGCTTGCTTCGCTGCAACCTTGCTCAGCAGGTTGGGCAGCAGTATATGCAAGCGAAGGCCGAAGAAAAAATCGAGCCGGATTGTGGTTGTGATTGATGATCCCTTTGCATCCATCTCACTATGAATGAGGCGCTTTGTGCATGCCAAAATGACAAGCCCCTTGGCCGGGAGCTGCGGCGCATAGTCGAGGCCATACTGGCTGGCGAAATCAAGACACAGACGGATCTGGAATCACATAAGAAAGACGCCTCATCGCGCCTCGCTCTCTCATCTCTGCCCAGCAATGCCGAGATACTCAGCAATGCTTCGCCCCAGGAGCGCGCGCGGCTCAAAATGCTAGTGCGCAAGCCCACGCGAACCCTCTCAGGCGTGGCCGTCATCGCTGCCATGACCTCTCCTGCCCGCTGCCCGCACGGCACCTGCGTTCCCTGTCCGGGAGGCATTCACTGCGCCTCGGCGCAAAGCTACACCGGTCGCGAGCCTGCGGCGCTTCGGGCTGCGCAGCACGAGTACGACCCCTACCGCCAGGTGATGGCCCGGCTGGCCCAACTGGATGAGATTGGCCATCCCCTGGACAAGTCAGAACTAATCATTATGGGCGGAACGATCACAGCACGTCCTTTAGGCTATCAGCACTGGTTTGTCAAGCGCTGTCTGCTGGCCATGAATGATTATCCCGCTGCAAAAGCGCCTTCCACGCCATGGCAGTCCTTTGCAGATGTGGCCGCTGCCAATGAGACTGCATCGGTTAGAAACATCGGCACCACCTTCGAGACTCGGCCGGACTATTGCGGTCCCAAGGAGACAATGAACATGTTGCTTCTCGGAGTCACCAAGGTGGAGCTGGGTGTGCAGAGCACTCGCGATGATCTCTTACAGTCAATGAAGCGCGGCCATACGGTAGAGGATGCAGTCTCTGCCAATCACGCTCTGCGAGAGGCGGGCCTGAAGGTGGGCTTTCACATGATGCCGGGACTTCCTGATTCTACTCCTCGGGTGGATCTGGAGGTCTTCCGCGAGCTTTTCTCGGATAGCCGCTTTCGACCGGACTACCTCAAAATATATCCCACTTTAGTGGTAGAGGGAACCGAACTTTACCGGCAATACCTGTTGGGCGAGTACACCCCCCTGGGGGATGCCGCTGCGATAGAGCTGGTATCTCGCATTAAGGAGATTTTGCCCGCATACGTTCGACTGCAGCGTGTACAGCGAGACATTCCTGCGCAACTCATCGTGGCAGGAGTTCAGAAATCCAATCTACGTCAGCTTTCTAAGCTGCGATTGTCGGCGCGAGGCGGCCAATGCCGTTGCATCCGCTGTCGGGAAGCTGGGCTGCGCCGGTTCTTAGACGGAAAAGTGGCGCCAAAGCATGAGACTTATGATGCATGTGGCGGCGTCGAGCACTTTTTGTCCTTTGAGGGAGAGGATGAGACAGTAGTTGGCTTCCTGCGCCTACGACTTTCTGCCCGAGCCCGCGTAAGGGAGCTGCATGTCTACGGGCCTATGCTTCCCATTGGCAGCAGAGTAGAAGGGTGGCAACACCGTGGCTTTGGGGCAAGACTGGTGCAAACGGCAGAGAACATGGCAGAAGATGCGGGCTACAGCTCTTTGGAAATTACCAGCGGCATTGGAGCCAGAGGCTACTACCGGCGGCTGGGCTATGAGCTATGTGGGCCTTACATGGCCAAGCGATTCAGATAGGTTTAAAATAGGTTTGAAATAGAATCGAAATAGGAATGAGATCAAATCACCACAACCATTAAATACCGTGCACCAAAGAGAATTCGCGGTTCTGAGGAATCATAATATGCGTTGGCAAGGCAAAATTGGAAGGAAGCCCACCGGAGGAAAATTAATTCCAGCCAGGGGCAAGAGAAAGTGTGAGATAGGCAGAGAGCAGAGCGACGCCACCATTGCTGCGGTCAGAGTTAAGAAGATCGAGACAAAAGGCGGAAACATTAAGATGCGCATGCTGCGTGGTGATATGGCCACAATTGCTGATCCGGTGACAGGCAAGTCCAAGACGGTCAAGATTGAAACTGTAAAGGATAACAAAGCCAATCTGCACTACATGAGAAGGAACATTCTGACCAAGGGTGCGATCATCAAGACGGAAATGGGAGATGCCAGGATAACCAGCCGGCCCGGCCAGGATGGCGTTGTCAATGCCATACTGCTGTCAGCCGCGTAAAATCTCCTTCTCTTTTGATGTTCGTCGTCTTCAGGTGTAGTTGTGGTCGCCACCTCTACGCCCCGAAGGACGCCAAGACCAGGGCATGCCCCTGCGGAAAGAGAATTATTCTCAGCAAAGCAAGGATTTTAGCCCAGGCGGAGGACGCTTATGAAGCTGGAGATATAGTGAGAACGCTGCAGCTTGATGGGCATGGCATGACTGGGTTCAAACCGGCTAGGCTATAGCCCAGTCGCCTGTTAGTCATTTGTGATCAATTTTTCTGCCTTTTGGGCATGACCGCAAAGGAGGCCTTTGTCTCTGAGAGGGTTGTGCCGCCCTCGAACTCGATCTGCCCCTCCATAAAAGCTACGCTTCTGTCTCTCTTGACAACCTTTCCCATGGCCCTGACACTGCCGCTTCGAATGCCTTGCAGAAAAGAGGTGCTCTCTGATATGGTGGCAATGCCTTCTCCCTCCTCCAGAACTGTAAAAAGGGCTAAAGCCATGGCCTCGTCGCAAAGAGCCGTGAAAAGGCCGCCCTGCAGCCAACCCACGCCGTTATGCATATCTGGTCTAACCTGCATGAAGAGTTCTGCTTCGCCGTTGCCGTAAGTGCCAATCTCAATTTCCATCAACTGGAAGACGGGGTTGGAATCCCTTCCTCGCTGGCGGATTCTTTCTAGATAACTCATTTCCATCAACATCGAATACATTGATACAGATTTTTAAATAGATGATGGAGCGTAGGAATAATGCAAGAAACAAGGCCCAACGAAACACAATGCACCTGAAAGAGAAGCTACAAGGAGTAATGCCACAAGATTGCCTGGATAGGCTCTCAGGTGGCTTTCATGTCATTGGAGATATCGCCATACTCTCCATTGCCCCGGATCTAGATTCTTACAAGAAAGAGATCGCTTGGACTGTGCTCACCTCTTGCAAGGGCATTCATACAGTGCTGAATAAAACCACCAAGCTACAAGGCAAGAAAAGGGTGGCAGGCTTCGAGCTTTTAGCTGGCCGTAGCAATACCGCCACCACTCATAGAGAATTCGGCTTTCTCTATCATCTGGATGTGGCAAAGGTCTTCTTTAGCAGCCATCTCGGCTACGAGAGAATGAGAGTTGCGGCAAAGGTTGTGGCAGGTGAGGATGTGCTGCTTCCGTTCTCTGGCGTGGGACCGTTTGCAGTTCCCCTGGCCGCCCGTGGTGCTCATGTTGTAGCCCTGGAGGGAAATCGCGAAGCGTGCCATTACATGGCTGAGAATGCCCGGCTGAATCACGTGGATGAGATGATCGCGATAATAAACGCAGATGCATTTCATGTGGCAAAGCTTCTGCGAAAGAGTTTCCATAGGGCAGTCATTCCTGCGCCCTACGGCGCAGACGCGATTTTGAAAACGGTATTGCCCCTGGTGAAATCCAATGGATGTTTGCACTTATACACATTCAAGAGACTTCATCAGATCGAGCCGCTCAAAAAGAGCTACGAAGACCTGGGCCTGGGGGTTATGCAAGTCCGCCGCTGCGGAAATGTTGCCCCCTGCGTCAGCCGCTGGGTCTTTGATCTGGCTAAACTTTGAATGCATAGGAATCCTTAAATACGTTGATTGGCGTATAGTTATATTGGCAAAGGTCGACAACTCATTTCTTTCCCTCCTATGACTTTTGCCCCCCTCCTAATTGTATTATTTTCATCTCAGACACTCCGCCCATAATATCCATTTATAATGTAGACGATATCGCCGCCAACGCGAAGGCAGCCAGGCCCAACAGGCTGCAGGGACAATAGGGTAGCCCAGTGACATCTGCTTCATGCTGGCTCCTGTAGAGCCTTTGATCCGCCAGAAGTAGGGATCGGCGACGGATGCCAGGAAGGGCAGGAACCGAGCAGGAAGAAACTGGCCCAGTCGATAGATCTCCATGCCAAGGCTGTTTTGTGCCACCACATGGCCGAAAGCTCTCGCTCCGCATAGATCCCTAGCAAGATCACGCCGGATCTTCTCGATCCAGCTCTCTCTGAGAAAATATGTTGCATCAGGATGTAGGCCAGGGCGAATAACACCAGAGAGAAGGAGATGTCGCGCATGAACGGATCGCTGGGTGTCGCACCTAGGCCGGTGGAGAGAGCGATCATGACCGGAGAAGGATGAATGAGATTGAAAGAGCTAAGGGGGCAGACAGCAGTCATAAAAAGGGCCCTTGACTTCCTTTTCCGGCCAGGCCACATACCACAGGCTCTAAAATCATGTAGACGATGATGCTGCACATCACAGGTAGCGAAATGAGGTACTTGGCCGCTCCGCGGACGAGCTGACTTTTGTAGACCAGTCGCCCCAGGTAGGCAACGATTCGATCTAAGCTCTCAGTCCTACGCAGACACCCCGCCAACAGGGCACCGCTGAATACTACTAGTGCACCGGAACATTAATTTTGCAGATTGAGATAATGCCGTTGGAGTTTAACTCTGGCATCGTCTAGCTTCTTCATACCTTCAATCCTGCGATCCAAGCATTGCCTTGAAAGTGCTAAGAATTCGATCTCAGCCATATTAAGCCAACTTTATTTCTTAGGAGGATAGAGGATTCCTATAAACCCACTAAATCCAGCCAGAGCTATATATATCATTTATAAGCGAGCGGCCAAAATTAGAGGTTACTAGGAATCCTCCACAGTGGAGATCAAACCTCTTTGCGAGCTCGAAAACCTCCTCAACTGATAAGGCTTCATAAAATGAACCAGATGCATGTGTATTTAGGTTATCCTGAACCAAAAGAATGGTCTCAACATCTGGATAATGGTCAACAAGCATCTTCATAAAATCTGCATAATCGACTTTCATCCGGCGTTTCTTAACGCAGACGATCCTCTTGCCTGCGCGAAGCTCAAAAGCCAAAAAGATGCAGCAAGCGCCATTTTAGATATATTCATAATGTTCTTTCTTGAGACTTCAAGATTCGATTGGAATCGAGTTAATCGCATCGCCGATCAACCAGCATGATCTCTAATCAAAACAGATAACCGGGCGTTTCGGATCGTAAGGCTGCTCATAAATATCCCGCACATCTTTCATGTGCCAAATGAAATCACACGTCATCTTTCTTATACGCCAGCGGGTCTTTAACCAATGAATTTTATTCTTTTCAATAGCCTTTGCACACTCATGTGGGAGATGGAATCTACGACCTCCATCTCAACAATCTTATCTGCCAGAAGCCTGAGAGTCCATTTTGGTCTCCCATCTGGCCAGAGTCAGATTTCTTGCAGAAGCCTTTCCTCGACGAAGATATTGACTTAGTTCCTCTCGATCTTCTTCCTTAAGGCTAACCGAGTATAATTTTTCACTTGACGCAGCTTTTATGGTAACGTATGTAATAAAATTTAAAATCTTTGTTCTAGAGCACTAGTTGGTTAATGCACTTGCGCAGGCAAGGGCCATGCGCTTCTAGCCCCCAAAAAGTCCCTGGAAGTTCTCTTAGGACTTCTCCTGATCGAAAGGTTTTTTATTCTCTAGTTCATCCTTCTTAGGGAATGAGCGAGGAAACTAGCGATACTGAGAAGAAGGAATCTCTTAAACAGAAGCTCGATCTCAATAATAAATTGGATCTTAAGAGCAAGCTGAATCTGAATGACGTGGATCTGGGCGTCACCATGCCCTCCACAAATGTAGACGAGTACATGCGAGTTTTGAGGCTAGCCCGAAAGCCCAGTCGTGAGGAGTTCAATATGATCGCCAAGATCTCCATGGCCGGTATAGGTCTTATCGGCACCTTGGGTTTTGTCGTATATGCGCTGCTCACTGAACTGCCCAAATCTTTCTAAAAAATTTTAGCTCTTTTGAAGCATACAATGCATATCTCTTTTAGTTCTCTTTCGCGTTGTCCTTATTTAGTGCCCGCAATGTGGCTCCGAACTCCGATTCCACAAGAGTTGTCACGCCCATGGTCTTGGGATGAAGATCCAGCTCTACTACGACATGCTGGTGGCCTGCGTCGCGCAAAGGCTTGACCTGGCGTGGGCCGTTGGTGATGGAGAATATCTCCATGCCTTCCAGAGCGGATATAGGCAGGGCATGGGGCACACCTGAGATCACTGCAAAGTCGTAGTGCTTTTCGGCTGCCAGCTTTTTTACCGCATCACCTGTCACTGGGTACTCGTCCAGTCCACCGATGAGCTTGAAATTCAAATTTCGTTTCGTTAGATCGCGGGCAACATTGGCTGCATCTCTTCTAACCTTGGGCAGGCCCACATGGTCGTCCAAGTTGACCAGGGTATTGACCTGATCTCCGGCAATCTGGGCCACAGCTGCGGTAACGTCGGCAAACATGTAGGCGGTCTCTTTCTTTGCATTGAGGATATTCAGGCCCTTCTTGCCTTGCCGGATGAGCTCTAGAAGTCTGGCGGCAGCCACATATTTAAGATCTCCTCGCTCTGGAGCCAGGTACTCACGGCTCGCGGCTCCATAGAGCTTCTCTACAAGGGTGGCTTTCTCGAGCAGGTCCTTCTGCCTGAGAAGTTCGGCCTCGTCTATTATTCCCTTGTCTCTTGCCGCCTCTAAAGCGAGGATCACGCCTTTAGTATTATCTCTGTAGCCGGCGTGAACTTCTACCTCCAATACTGGTATGTCCAGATCGGCATTAAGTACAGCCTGATGCAGATCGTCGCCGATGATCATGCTGCTACAGGTTCCTGAGATGGCCATGAGCCTCGGGTGGAACAATTCCTTGGCCTTTTTGAGGAGGGTGGTGAGCGGCTGCTGACCTCCGAAGACGAACCCCGCTTCGTCCAGTGCGGTAGTAAGTACCCTCACTCCATCCTCCTCTAAGAGACGGGCATGCTTGAAGCAGCATCCACTTGGGCCGTGCAGTATGATCACCTCGGCACCAAGGTCGCGCAGAGTGTAGAGAGCGGCCACTATGGAGCTTGGCCTGGGATGAAGTATCGTTAAGTTATCGCTTGCCATTCATATCACCTAAAGCATTTTACGCATGAAAGCAACCTTTTCGGGCTGTCTTTCTGAGCTTTTTCCAGCCCGTGTAGCAGATTTTTGGCGGTAGCTGCTCCCAGCTCTTCTGCCAGGGGGGCAAGTCTTTCTCCTACTATTATCAGCCTTTCGATCACATTTTTCCTTTGCCGAAGCAGCTCTGAGAGATCTGGGATGTTCATACCTTCACATACAGTTTCACTGTCTTCTCCAACCACCACGACCAGCCCCTGGCCTGAGGCCCGGTCAAGAGCTCGCGCCACATCCCGGACTTTGAGCCCTGAGTTGGAGCTGTCAAAGAAAGTCTGACCGGGCAGCCGCTTGATCTTCATGCGCCCGGAAAAGCCGTCAAAGCCGCAGAGGGCCCGAGCGATCTCGCTTTTCGCTATGCCTGCTAGATCTGCAGCAGCTGCTGCTCCTGCTATTGCTGTCTCGTAGCCCATAAAGTCCAGATCTGGGCCTAAATCCAGATGCACCTCTTCTTTTGCAAAGACCAAACTATCCTGCCTGACATAAACCCTTCCGCCTCTGGCAAAAGAAACATCCGGGGATAGCCCGGCGTCGATGTTAGCCAAAAGCTTCGCTCCACTCTTGGCCAAGGAGAGCATCTGCAGCTTGGCAGTACTGGCCCACTTAGTGGCATTGGCGATGAGATAGTCTCCGGAAAGGTCGGTTATGATCCCATAGTCGGCCAGGCCGGTGCCACCCAAAGAGATCTCACAGATCAGGGCCTCTACTCCGTGAGCCTTTGCGACTTGCGCGGCATGGATAACATTTCCAGGCGTGATGGAAAGTCCTTTTTCCAGAAGGTGGGCTTTGCCATCCTGCCAGATCTCCAGGCTTCTGGTGGTATGAGATAAGACCTTTTTTTGCTGGGAGAGCATCAGGGCCAACAAGAGGGCAGTAGAGGTCTTGCTGTGCGTGCCAGTAACTTCGAAGACCTCCATGGCAGAGTCAGCTCTCCCCCGGAGTAGTTCGCCCACAGCCTGATGGTGGCTTATTATCTTCTTTTTCTCTTTTCTAGCCTGAGCTAGGGCCGGATTGTTGGGGGCGAGGTGTACTGGGGCTGCCACCAGGTCGAAGCCTGCCAGGGTTGGAGTGTGGTGATACACTTCTATTGCCTCTGCCTGCAGACCAGATTCGACCATCCTGCGAGCGATTATGGCTGCGCCGTGGATGGTGTCAAGTACGGCTACCTTAGAGCCTCTTTTGCCCGCTTGCATGCCAGTGTCGCAATGCATTCGTCCACGCCCAGGGGCTCAGCACAGATAACCTCAACCTCTTTGCCCCCTATCTTCAAAGTACCTCTGCGTTTTTGCGGATCTATGCCCATCTCCTGGGGAATGTCCTGACGGGTATGGACCCCATGGGCTAGAAAGAGCGGCAGAGCCACGATCTTAGATACATTTGTTCCTGCGAAGCTATTCAAACCCTCTGGGATGTTGGGTAGATTCATATTGAGATAAGCAGTCCGGACTGGTCCGGTGTGGCTTTTGCTGATCATATGGGCGAGCGATTCCACCAGCTCTTTATTGTAAGGCAGGCTGGAACCATGCCCAAGCACAAGTATGCCTACATCTTTCATGGAAACACCAGTATTACTTTTCACGGATCTCGTATTAATGGGCGATAGATTCATAAGTACTAAATCCTTTCGAGGCTGGGCTACTTGCCAGGGCACAAGGTCGGATTAATGCTCATGGCAAGAGAAGGCGACCCGGACGGGCAAGGCCAAGGATATGATAAGCATCTGCATAAAGTGGGCGAATGGTCTCTTTATATTCTCTGCTTGCATCCTGTTCCTTACGATCCTGATTTATCCTGTTTTTTCTCAGGAGGTTGGTCTCACTACGCATGAGAATTACACCATGGACAATTGCACATTGCAGGTCGAAGATGTAGATTTACAGGCGGCAAAGGTCTGGGTGTTAATCAACGGCGGGAGGGGGCCGTCTTTATCAATGTTCCTGGGCATAAATGATACATTAAGTTGCTGCAAGCGAAAGCTGATCGCGAAGAAATTTTACGCAGGCAAGAGCAATGATCTTGTCTACCTAATGATCAATAGCACAAAGCAAGATGCTTAGAAATGCTTTTCGAAGATGCCTGTGATATCAGTTGGTCTCTCGATGACGAAGACATCCTCCATCTGGCGCAGCCTCTCTGCATGCTCTGCATCCTCTTTTCTGATGCGCAGTCGCATCTCGCTGCCGTCTGGGAGGATGGTGGTTATAATTCCTGGTTTATAGTCGCAAGGCATGATATATGAGGGAACGAATGCCTTCTGGGACATGATGGCTGCGTTGGAGAGCAGCGAGTCTGCCAGGCCCAATGCGATCTTGGCCACTGTATTTGATGTCGCGGGTGCAAGCAGCAAAAACTCGTAGCGCTTCAACTGCAACTGGCCTGCCAGGAATGGTGAGTTGGCGTTAATCTCCACCCAGACCTTGTCGAAGTGCTTCTCTAATGTGTTAAAGAGCTTGTAGTACTTGATGACCTGCTCGCCGGCCTTGGATACGAAGACGCGCACATCCACCACATCGTCGTACTGCTTCTGCAATTTTATCATGGCCTCAACCGTCTCTTCAATGCGGTCGCCGCTGCCCGTGATCCCCCAGGCGATCTTTCTCTTGATACAATCTTTTTCCATAGTAATCACTTTATTTTTCTTTTTTTAGGATAATTATTTTTCCTGTCCCTTCATTTTCTCCAGACGCGCTACTGTCTCTGCGAACCTCTTTGTCGTCTTTCGGAGCGTACGGAAGCCCTCTTCATCCTTCATTGCCCCTTCCAGTGTATCGCGAGACCAAAAGGTTGCCCCCAAGTTGGCGCCAAAGAAGCCCCCGCTCACGGGGATCATGCCGTTGAGAATGTAAAATGTATGGATCTGCTGCACGGCCAGCTCCTGGCCGCCCATGCGATCGCCGCCTACAGCGATGGCCATGCCAGGCTTGAGTCGCAGAGCAATGGGGTCGGATGCAAGTGTCGCCCGCGTTCGGTCTATTATTATTTTTGTCTGAGCACTCATGCTGCCGTTATAGACGGGCGTTGCGATAACAAACCCGTTTGCCTTTCGGATGAGAGGATAAAGCTGATACATATCGTCTTTGACTATGCATTCCTTGTTTTTAAGGCAATAGTCGCAGTGTCGGCACGGGCTGATTTGCTTACCTTGTATCGTGAATTGCTCAGTCTCCAGCCCCTTCTCTTCCAGCATCTTGAGGGCCTCGCCCAGGATATGTTCAGTGGCCATCTTCCTGGGACTACCGGATATGCCGAGTATCATGATTGTCTATTGGATCTAAAGATATTTCAGATTTGCCAGACGAGGATGTGCCATAAAAAATAAACTCCTCAAAAAAAAACCTAAAATGCCTCTTCTTCTGCCAGGCGCAACCTGATCATCTCCTCAATCTCGGCAGAAGTGGTGCCGAAGACCTCCTGCAGGATCTCAATGGCTGTTTGTAGCTCCATGGCCTTCCTGTCCAACCTGTAGCTGGGAAAGACCTGTCTCTCTATTCTCGGCCTCCTCTGCAAGGGCCATCCTAGCTGTGCGAAAATTCCTGCCATTGTAAGCTACGTAGTACGTGTAATGATAAATACTTTTCCAAATTAAATGACAACAGTGAATCATTTTATCGACTAATAAAAGTATGTATAAGATATAAATAATCTGCTAATAATGCCCCTATAAATTGCCTCTCATAGTGAAGACGATCCTATTGAGATGAATAAGGATGGCCGCGCGGAACGAAAGTGATGCAAAGAGTATTATGCGGGAATTAACAATGTAATAATTATGATCAGGGGCAAGGCTTGGGTCTTTGGAGACGATGTGGATACGGATGTGATCATCCCCGGCAAGTACCTGCGCACAAAGGATGCAAGGCTCTGGGCGGAGCATGTCATGGAGGGCTTAGACCCGCAATTTGCCTCTCAAATGCAGAAGGGCGATGTGATTGTAGCCGGCAGAAATTTCGGCTGCGGCTCCTCTCGCGAGCAGGCGCCCCGCGCCCTGAAGGGGGCGGGCGTGGCAGTGGTGGTGGCCCGGTCCTTTGCCCGTATCTTCTACAGAAATGCCATCAATGTAGGGCTGGCTCTGATTGAGGCTGATGTGCCTTGCCAGAGGGGCGACGTTGTAGAGGTGAATCTGGCGCAAGGATCTGTGCGTGTGGGGGATAAGGTCTATCCAGGCACCAAGATGCCTGATTTTCTCATGGAGATACTGGAGGACGGGGGCCTAGTGGCTCACCGAAGACGGCAGAAAGGACTGGCATGATCTTTCCTGAAGAGTACAAGTTCGTAGGCGTTAAGGACAGGGAGAGGCGGGGCGAGCCCGTCTACTTTGCCACGGAGTATCTCATAAGCCGGGATGGGCCCGGTCTATACCACGTCACAAGTCGTGGCACGGGCTTCATGAGAGAGGTAATAGAGCTGGAGCCGATCTCCTTCGGCCAGGAGATCATGTTCTATCCTGACATTACGGACACCCGGAACCGGGCTAAACTTATCGAGCTGGCAGAAAACGTCTGCCGGAGCGGAAAGGTGAACACGGTTGTCTTTCGTGGGCTAGATGAGCACATCACCTTTGTCAAAGACCCTGACCCTGCCCAGATTTTGACCATTGAGGTCTTGGATGTCTCGCCACCTCACCCACCCTGGATGTTTCACGTTCTCACTTGCCTGGAGGCCTGCGGCATCCTGGGGGACCTGACGGTCCGTTTTGTGCCTCATATCCTGGATCTGCGCCGGTTTGATTGTGACTGTGTTTATTACCCTTGCCAGGCCTCGGGCCTGGGGCACTCTTTGGACACGGACCCTGTGGTGCATGAGCACCCCAGGATTGTTGGCTGCGTCGTCTCGCGCGAAATCTTTCTGGCCAATAATCCAAGCAAAGATTTCGAGTTTGTAAATATTTGCCCCTTGCACAGTTCTGAGCCGGTCTTTGAGCCCAGTGGGCCTTTTATCACTCGCTGTTGCCGTTCCGAGCTGAGGGGCCTGACCCGCAAGAACGGACAGCTTGGCATGGTGGTGCACTGGGGAGACGGGCCCTGGAAGATAGCGGAGGCTGTGAGATGTCTGGTGCAGGATCTAAGAAAATAGCGGTCGTCGCAGGCGATGGCATCGGTCCCGAGGTAATAAAGAGCGCTATGGCTGTGCTGGATGCCGTTGACGCGCAGTTTGAGCGCGTCCCAGTGGAGATAGGCCTCGCCCGCTGGAAGAAGACGGGCCTGGCTATGAGCGAGGCGGATTTAGAGGACCTCAAAGAGTGCGACTGCGTTCTCTTGGGGGCGATCAGCACCCCGCCAGATCCCAATTATAAAAGTGTGCTCCTACGAATACGAAAGGAGCTGGACCTTTACGCCAATATTCGCCCTTTCCACTCCCATGATCTCGATTTTATCATTGTGCGGGAGAACACGGAGGGGCTCTATTCCGGCCTGGAGGTGGTGGGAGCGGAGGAGTCGCATACCATGCGGGTGATAACGAGGGCCGGCTCTGAGAGGATTGCAGAGATTGCCTGCGACCTCGCGATCGCCAGGCGAAAGCTGACTGTCATCCACAAGTCCAATGTGCTGAGGAGCGACCGCCTCTTTCTGAAGACCTGTTGGGCCGTAGCAGCGCGACGCGGCGTGCTTGCCGAGGACATGCTGGTGGACACCGCCGCCTACAATCTGGTGGTAAATCCCAAAAGGTTCGACGTGCTGGTCACCACCAATCTCTTCGGAGATATTTTGAGCGATGAGGCGGCAGGAGTGATAGGCAGCCTCGGTCTATGCGCCAGCGCCAACCTGGGCGACGCCCGCGCGCTGTTCGAGCCAATTCACGGCAGCGCGCCGGACATCGTGGGAAAAGGCATCGCCAATCCGGCAGGCGCAATAAGAAGCGCTGCCATGATGATAGAATGGCTGGGTGAGCCGGAAAAGGCACGCCGAATAGAGGCGGCTGTGCAAAAGGCGCTTGAGGGCGGTGCGCGAACGCCGGATCTGGGCGGAAGATCTAAGACAGCGGATGTGACAAGGGCAGTAGTGGAAAATTTAAAGACTTTTTAGACGAGGGATGGTGAAAAAAAGAGTCAACGATGTTTCTATCCTTTGAATTGTCCGTTAGACCCTGATTTTCTTAGCCTCTTCATCAATCCAGTACGAGAAAAGGGGACAAACCTATCCAACAACATGATCTTCGCTGTCGATAATCTTGAATTCTACGCTGTGTTGCATAAACTTGTATAGTAAAATATAAAGTTTTATCATGATCTATATTGACAGTGGATATCGGCCAGAATATAATGCCAAACTCGTTCGAAGAGGTGAATTCTATCTCGATTTGAGTTGCGTGGAGAATTGGATGCGCGAGAAACATGGAACGCCGCGAGGAGGATGGCTTAAGGTTCATTTGGCGGTTGATGTTGGATCAAAGAGATCACTCTCTTGAAATTACAGAAGAAAATACCTCTGATAGCTAGGTATTACGCTCTTTGTTGAAAGACGTCAATTTTGAGGATGCGTTGACGGGTGACGCATATGACACAAATGACGCATTTGAAGTTATGAAATTGAACAGTGCAGATCGTCATGGCATTAAGATAAGAGGGAACGCAGTTGTAGGCAAAGAAGAATCCGTCAGGCCAATGGCGGTTCTGGAATACCAAAAAAAGGGATACAAAGGTTGGAGGCAAATGCATCAGTATGGGAGATGATAGGCAGTTGAAGGACACTTCGCATCGATCAAACATAGCTTTGGTGAGACTGTTAGGGCAGCTTCACTCAAGGGAATGATTTCGAGATTAAAAGAACGTTCATTTTGTGTAATATATTTATTAGCATATAAATAATTATGTTGAACTAAATAATGAATTTAAGCTCAAATAAATAATACTATAATAATTATGCGACACAGCAGAAACAAGGGAAAATGAATGTTTGAAGCTATCGAATGTGAGGATTCTCGAAAAGGCGAGAGTCTGCTTGGCATTCTGGGATACTATGAGGCGATTTCAGAGAGAAAGGGGCTGGTGGCCATGATAGGAGAAATATAGATCCCTCAAAATGTGCATGATTTCGGAGATATTGAAAATGGCATATATCGCCGAGGACTTAAAGGCCAATTTGATCTCCTCAGTAGTGAGTGACTGGGAGACGAACTGCAATGGTGAGACGATTGAGGAAGGCAAAGAAGATATAAATACAATACTTAGCTGCATCGCAGCTGTTCGGAAAAAAGCCCAAATGGCGCTCTATAATTGCAATCCAATCGACCTAATGCAACTGGATGTCGCTATGATATTTGCCTTGTCTTTGGTGCTTCGCGACCTCAAGAATGACGAGGCGTCAAAAATTCGCGATCTTCCCAACCAGGCAAGGGAGGACTTCGTAGTGAGGTAGGAGCAGGGATTTGTACCCTGCTAATGAGCATTTCTTTTTGCCTGCTCAAAAAATGGTATCCTAAAGGAACCTGATCCCTTTGGGCATCTCACCAATGCGCTTTTGGAATTCCGCAGGCCAGTTGGCGCTGTCCAGACCCTTCTGACCCAGGAAGGCCGAGGCCCAGCGCTCGAGCCCCACTCCGCTACATCCCGACCAGAGAGACTCCCCCGACTGAGACTTTACCGTGAAGCCCTTGGGATACTTCTCTCCGTTCACTGATAGATTTTGAAACTCAATCCAGTTGCCGTTGTAGGGCAGCACTGCCTCGTAGTCCACTGTGCCGGCTCCTGACATATCGGAGAGGCCAGCCTTTCCTTCTTGGGCCATGAACCAGGGCGTAACCCAGGCCGTCCTCCAGTGCAGCTCCAGGATGTCCTCGAAGATGTGTTTGTAGCAGGCTTTCAGCTTCTCCGCTTCTGCTAGGACCTGATCGCGTGTTCCCAGCCACACGATCTCTATCCTGTGGAACTCGTCCACACGCTCAATGCCGTGGATGCCCCCTGACTCGTAGCGGTGAGAGGTGCCGGAACGGTCGAAGACTGTGATTGGCATCTCATTACTGGGGAGCGTCATTCCCTGCAGAAATCCCCAGAAGGTGGGGCACTGGGCGTAGCACATGCCTCCGATGGGCAAGTCGATCTTCTCTTTGACCAGCTCCAGTGGCACCTCATGGGTGATCTTGTAGTAGTCCGTGACCTCTTCCCAGAAGGCTGGGTCACGGGTCTTGGGCGGGCAGACGAAGTAGATCTCCGGGTAAACGCCTTGCGCGTGGCCGCTCTTCTTCCAGACATCCCAGGTGTCTAGCTTTGGAAAGATCATCTCGCGGTAGCCCAAAGGCCCCACGATCTCTTCCAGCACAATTTTCTCGAAGGTGCGAAAGACGTGCGTCGCCTCCGGTCCATAGATCCACTGGCCGCGGCTTGAGCCGTGCTTGATCCAACCCGAATTTTGCATTTCCTCAGTGGGATCGCGAGTGAACTTGGACTGGCGTGGCGGGCTTTCCCAGAGCATCTCCCAGTGCTCTGTCTTGCCTCCATAACTGCTTTGTTTTTTCTCTTCTAGAAGGCTGATTATCCTATCGGGTATGCGGTTTTCAATCTCTGACTGGCCTAAAGTTCCGTCGGGGCCCACATCCAAGGATAGATGTAACCGGCCATCCTCAAATTTTATTTCTCGAACATAGGGTATCTTGTGCTCGATTGCCCTATCCGACTCGACCTCGATCTCAAACTTGCTTACATCCAGGCCGCGCACGCCAATTCGAAATTGTTTTCCCAAAAGCTCGGACAGCGGTCGGCGCAGCCTGAGCAGTGCATCATGGGCTCGCACAAACCTGTCGCTGTCAATGACCAGGTCGATCTTGCTACCGGTCAGGCACCACTCAGTTATCTTGGCACCTTGACCTTCAGGAGCGCCCTTCTGTAATACGGGCAAAGCTTTTTCAAATAAGTCCGAAACGGCAGCTTCGGCCTTTTCCGCGTCCGCACTTAGCCGGAAGCTTGCCTCCAAATGGAATTTCATCTCTCCCCCGCGCAAGATAGTATCTCTTCCGCTATTTTAATGTTCATCAGTAGATCGTCAACTGTGGAGAGCAGAGTGCCTATCTTCTTCGTGGAAAATTGCAGGCAGAGGCGGTCGGCATCTATCTGCGTACTCATATTAGGCAGGTTGTCTGGCTCAATCGCCCTCGCCACAGGCTCAGCCATACTACCACAAAAAATCAGGCTGGCCTGGATCATGCAGCATCCTCTGCATTTTTATGCAGTTGCTCTCCTACAATCTCGTCCAGAAGGGCCAGGAACTTGTCCTCTGTGCCCGGTGGAATGGAAGCGCCACTGGCGATGGTATGGCCCCCGCCCATTCCGCCTACGGCCTCTGCTGCTTTTCGCAGAGCAATGGATAGGTCAAGGCCCCTGGATATGAGCGGCTTGTTTCCGCGTGCTGATATCTTGACCATATTATCTTTGAGGTTCAGGGTGATGAGCGGCAGATCTGCGTATAAATACCGGATTCCTAGCCCCGACACAATAGCTCCCGCTTCCATATTCACCATTCTGAGGTAGCGGACGTTCTTGAGCACTTTATTTTGCTCTCGCAGAATGCCGATTTCCCGCAGGATATTGTCTTTGTATTCCTGGCCCAGGCTTCTAGCCTGCTCAAGCGCACCTGCATCGCGCAGGCACAGTGTCAAGCCCAAGCCCGGAACGTCTCGATTGCCGCAGGCGTTGAGCAGGTGCACCATCTCCAGGGAGTTTTCTACTACCTCGTGCTTGAGGCGGATGGCCTCACCTAAAACCGAATCTGCGGCAAAGCTTCCCTGCATAAGTAATTTAAGAGTTATGGCGGTGCATAATTTTGCCAGGTCATCTCTTGCCAGGCTCTCTACATTGCCTTTTATCTTCAAATCATCCAAAAATTGGCGCGTCTTTTCCATGTCGCCGGTAAAGTCCAAGAGTGGCTCTATGCTGCTCTGGAAAACTTCCTCGACCGGTCCGTCCTCGGGCATCTTCAAGCCCGCTTTCACCTCTACGGCTCCGCAGGCGATGGCCTCGTCCAGAATGGCTCTGTTCGCGCCGATCATGCCCTGTCGGTCTCCCATGGCACCTACCAGCGCCAGGCCGGATAGATCCGCGTTCTCACCCATGTGGCGCACCACGGAATATACTGTGCCTGCCGCAGATAGCTCAAAGGCCCCATCTATGCCGAAGAGATGTGGGTTGAGGTGCACGCATCCCAGCGTGCCCACAGGCCGGTGGTGGTCCAGAACGAAGCAGTCATCTTTGACGTGGGAGATAATCTCGGGCTTGCCACTGCCCATATCGCAGAATACCACCGGCCCCTCTAGCTCGGCAAGCACTGACTCATCCAGCCGATTTAGCAGAGTCGCCTGAAAAGGTATCTCCGCACGCAGGAGAGCATTACAGATCAGACCTGCTGATGTGATCCCGTCCGCGTCGTTATGCGAGATCACACGCATGCGGTCGCATTGCATTATCGACTTGGCAATAGCCTCTGCAGCTTTGTCCAGCCGCTTCATGAGATGAGAATCTCTGCCGTCTCAGGCGAGTAAGTCCAATCCGGTGCTAATCGCCCGGAGTCATGATAGTATTTTACCAATCTTCGGACCTTGTTCTCGGTGAGGTGCAGGGATCTCTTGTTGTGAACGTCCTTCTTGTTGGCCTTGATATGTTTGCGTACGTGCAGAGCTTTTCTCATCAGATTGGTGAGATCCTCAGGTATATCTGGCTGAGCTTTGTTCTCCTTCAGGAAGCTGGTTATATTCTTGCCCAAGGTCAGCTTGGTGCTGGGCACTCCGTACTGATCTCGCAGGGTGAGGCCGATGCGGCTGGGGGGCATCCCGCTCTCGTGCAGCTTCATGATCGTCTTTTCCAGCTCTTCCTTGGATACATCTGACCACACAGGTATCTTGGCAACCGCTGGTGGTCTGGATCGGGAGGAGCCCTTTTTTCTACTGTGCATTTTAGCCATCTTTTTAGTCCTCATTAAATTTCATAAAGGCGAAGGTATGATGCCCACTGTCGGGTGGGATAAAAAACTTGCGCCGCTCTGTAGGTAACTGATTTATAGGCAGGGGTCTTTTCGAGACTTTGTCATGTTTTCCGAGTATATAAACCAGCTATTTTATCTGGTGGGCGAGGCGGTAGTGCTTTTCGCCGCATTGATATTGATTCTGTCGATAATCGCATCTCTTCTCATTATTTACTCCTTTAAGACAGGCAATTTCTTCGCTGCTAGGTATATGCTTTTAGGCATCGTTCTTCTCGAGAATGTAATAACGACTCTTTTCAGGATTATCCGTGCTGATGATTCCATAGTAGATGACGTGGGGGTGCGGCTGCGCAATTACATAAACAACAAGGAGTTTTTAAAGACACCATGTGTTGAGCGATTCATCTTCATGCCCCAATGTGTTCGCAGCACAGAGTGTCCTGCCAAGCTTACGCCAGAGGGCATTAAGTGCGTGAACTGCGGGCGTTGCCGTGTCGGCGAGGCCAAGAAACACGCTGAGGGCTTAGGCTATCGGTTCTTCATCGTGCCAGGTTCGAGCTTCATAAAGAGGATAATCAAGAAATACCGACCGCAAGCTATTGTAGGCGTCGGCTGCCATATGGAGATAAAAGAGGGCCTGGATCTCTGTCATAGTCACGGCATACCGGCACGAGGTGTGCAGCTCTCAAAAGCTGGTTGTGTGGCTACTACATTGGACTGGGAGCAGTTCTACGAGGCCATAACAGAAAAAGAAAAAAATGCCTAAAAAAATGTACTGAAGTTTATTCCATGCTGATGGCTTCTGATGGGCAAGCCTCAACGCATGTCTTGCACTCAGTGCATTTTTCCTTATTTACGACTGCTATTTCTTCGTCATCCAAGGCTATGGCTTCCTCTGGGCACTCCTCGACGCAAGTTCCACAGCTTACGCATTCCTCTCGGTTAACAACTGCGGGCATTAGTAACTCCTCCTAATTTGCCTCAATCGGCAATCCTCCTGTAAGTATATCCGATATATACCTTTCGTTAGCCTCTCCAACTTATGCCAGTTCGTTGTACCTCTTTCGATCTTTCAGTTCCTGGCGTTTGGCGCTGTTCCATCCGCTCACAGCCTGGAGGTATCCAGTGATTCTGCTGATATGGTCCACATCTTCCGATCCGCATTTAGGGCACTTATCTTTCAGCCCACCTGAGACCTGTGAGCAGCCCAGGCATACTGTCATATCCCTGCTGAAGGTGAAGTAGCCTATCTGGGTCTCTTTGGCCAGGCGCATTCCAAAGTTCATCAGGCCCTGGGGGTCAGGAGTGGCCTCGCCCATGAAGATGTGGAAGATGTTGCCGCCATCGACTATGGGGAAGAAGACATGCTCGAGCTTTGCTCTCTCGAAGATGGTCACGTCCGCGCCGGGCGGCAGGTGAGTGCCGTTGGTGTAATAGACGGGCAGATCGCGCGTCTTCCGCACATTCTTCTTCACGGCATCGAGGTCGCCCTTCACGACCTTCTCTGCATAGTCCCGGAATTCTTCATGGATGAGGTCAGATACTGCGAAACGCTGGGCTGTGGTCTCCGCAGGTGTACGTGCCAGTGCAATAGTCATGCCGTGCTGCTGAGAGAGTTTTTTGGCGTAGATCTCCATCTCCGTCATGGCCCGCACGGCCAGCTTCCAGACCTCTCTGGATTCATGCATCTGCTTTCCCATGTGGAACTGAACCATCTCATTGACGCCAACCACGCCGATGGTATAAACCAGTCCATCCAGTCCCACGGCAACGGTGCCCTTCTTACCCGTGATAGGGTCGCGCGGTTGCTGGGTGGCGAAGGGCATGCGGTGATTCTTGACGATCTGGTTCATCCACTCGCGCTTAACTTTGAAGATCTCCACAGACGTGTCCATCAGCTCTCGCAGGTACTCGAAGAGCAGCTCATCGTCCCCTCGGGCGAGATATGCGGCGCGAGGACAGTTGAGGGATACCACCTGCCAGGAGCCCATGGAGAAATGCTTGCCATCTTTAAAGTATAATTTTTCCATAAATTGGTCATCGGAGTCAAATGTAGCAGCAAATTGATACGCACAGCATTGGTAGCATGATATTCCATCGCCGGCACCGCGATAAGCGGGAAGCTGGTTGTCAAAGTATGGTGTGCCGTATTCGGCAGCCAGCTTGAAAGTCAGGAGGTAGAGCTGTTGGTAGGTGGGCAGATCCGGGTGGGCAACATTGAATGCCTCGTCCTCCTTCATAAAGTCCGGCTCGATGCTGATCTCGGGCTTGGGGAAGTTGAAGGGCTTGCCCCAGTAGTCTCCTGCCAGCATGACCTCCATGAGGGCTTTGAAGGCCAGGCGCACCTCACGCTCGAATTGGCCGTAGGTCTTCAGAGGCGTATCAGGTGAGGAGCCATTCCAGACCCTTCCCGCGTAAACGGCAGGCTTGTCGCGCCATAGTTTGGGAACTCCCGGCGTGAGCTGCACTGAAGAGAAGACGAGCTGACCGCCGCGAGCGACCATCATCTGTGTCATCTCGTAGACGAACATTTGCATGAGCTGCACGATCTCAGCGTAACTCTTGCTCTCAAAGTAGGGGGCGATGAAGGTGAGAAAGTTGTAGAAGCCCTGTCCTCCCGCGAAGTTGGTCTGGGCGCTGCCTAGGGCTTTTACGGCATGTAGCATGGCCACCTCCGGTCTCTTGGCAGGACCGGCAACGCTGGCTTTGACGCCGAGGCCATCTGTCATCAGTCCGTAGTACAAGAAATAGCGCAGATCCCAATCCTGACAAAACGGCCTGGTTCCAAAATACTCCAGGTCATGGATGTGCAGGTCTCCGGTCAGGTGGCGGTCTGCGAGGTAAGGCGGCATCAGCAGGAGGTACTGCTCCTTGCTGATCTTGTCTGCTTTTTTCTTGTGGCTGGTCTCGGCATTTTCCTGAAGATTGGCATTCTCTTTGGCCTCAAAGCCTGTGCCGATGTCGATGAGGTGAGCATCGAAGACAGGAGTTCCAACGCGAGTGCAGATGTTGCGCCATTCTGTGTGATGTTTCTCTAAGAGGACCACATTAATGATCTCTCGTACCAGGGGACCGCTCAGGTACTGGACGTTCATCCACCGCACCCGGCGCTCTACCTCTTTGGCGATGTCCTGGGCCTCTTCTACGGTGATTCCCGGAACTTTATAAAATTGTTCTGATAACTTTGTCTCCTTGAGGAGCTGCTTGGCTATGGCCTCTCGATCCCATTCCAGCAGATGACCGTCCGTGGTCCTAACCCTGGGCATCACAGAAACTGCCAGACCTTCCAGGGTCTGCTGCACAATTCTGGTGTTCAACGCCATTCCCCTCTTACCATAAAACAACATAACTCATCATCTCAGCAATCAACTTATTATACTAGTATTTTGTCCTGAGTTTATTCGCGTTTCGCTCCAAACTTCCCCAAAATTCTTCTATATGTATTGCCCTGCGGGGCAATAAGTTGATCGGCCAGCACCTGGGCAAAAAATATTAAACTCATCTAATGCAGGGCGAAAGTAATGCTACGCTGAGTTTGCAACAGATGTCCGCAAGATAATCATCTCCCTTGCAGTGGCCTGGGTTTCGTTTTTCAAAAAAATAGATTTTTATTTGATTATCGCTTCTAATCTCTTGTTAACCTCATCCCAGTTCACGATGTTCCAGAAGGCCTCAACGAACTTAAGCCTCTCGTTCTTGTAGTCCAGATAGTAGGCATGCTCCCAGACATCCAGTACCATGAGGATGCGAAACATGGGGTAGACATTCACATTATGTTTCTCGATCTGCATGATTAGGGGCCTGTAGGTCATGCCGCACCAGGCAAGAGCCGCCCAGCCTGATCCTTCCGTACTGGCTGCAGCTGCGGAAAACTCCTTCTTGAAGCGCTCGAAGGATCCGAACTCCTTCTTCAGCACATCTGCCAGAGCACCGCTGGGCTCCTTGCCTGCCTTCGCGATGGGGACCAGGTTTCGCCAGAAGAGGCCGTGCAGAACATGGCCACCTGCTTGGAAGGACAGCTCCTTTAAGGTAGACTTCATGTCCGCATCGATCCCAGCCTGACGGGCCTTTTCCAGCCTCTTCAGGATGGCATTGGCTCCATCGACGTAGGCTGCATGGTGCTTGTCATGATGTAGACGGAGCTGTGCCTCGGAGATAAATGGCTCAAGGGCATTGTAGGCATAGGGCAGCTCCGGCAGGGAATATAATTTTTTATCAGACATAATCTATCTCCTTTGGCAAAAACCAATCTAACGCATTCTATTTAGCTTTTCTTGCGAAGATTCAAGGAAAGCTCAAGAATCCTTTCAGAAGGCCTGTCTCATCAAACAGCTCCTGAACAATTGAAAAGTGCACGGCTTCGCCGGTGGGAACCATGCGAAATATGAAATGCCAGGAAGACCTGGCGGAGATGCTCGACCATGCGCGCTACTTCCCCAGTCTCCAAAGTAGACGCCGCAGATGCCGACCGGTTTATATGGGCATAGTGAGAAAAGTGCATATTCAGCAGCAATTGCGTTTTTATGCTTTTTCTAAGCTCTCTTTGATCGACACCTGTATCTCAGTCAAAAGCTCTTCCGGAGCAGTCTTGCATGGATCGTTGAGGTGAAGCTCTCTGCTCGGACCGGGAAACGCCATCCCTCTTTTCATCATATAGTCGTAAAGTTTCTTGTAGGTCAGGCGGAGCGTATCGCAGCTTCCTTTGTGCACAATTGCCAGAACCCGGAAAGGTGGAAGATCCCTGACCTCTACTCCCACATCCACTTCTATCTTTCCGGTTATAAGTACGGCCTCCTCGATATCTGCATCATTCTCCTTGTATTACTGGTCGTGATGGATCGCCATGCACAGTCCGCTCATCTTCACAAGACGTCTTTGGTTATCCAGACTGAAAATCGCACTGCTGAGCACTCCGATCAAGCGACCTACGGTCTCAGCATAGCTTCCCTTCTCCCGTTTGCTTACTACCCGTAGGGCGGGGACGTCTTTGATAACAAGCTCGCTTAATGCCATCTTCATCAACTCCATGTTTTTATTCTTAAGCAATTCCTCGATCCTCTGAAGCCTAACGATCCCCTTTTGCGTTCCTGAGAGCTTCTCATCCATCATGACTTTGACCTTAATATTGTCACCTCTGGCCTCAGCATCCAAGAAGTTGGCGATCTCCACCTGGCTGAAGCCCCAGAGCGCAAAGAGTTTTGATGCAAACACCCCCGTTCAAGTTGGTCCGTAGTGTAGTAACGGTAGCCTGTTAACGAGTCCTTGGCCTTCGGAACGAGCAGGTCCAACTGGTCGTAATAGCGCAGGGCCTTGGGAGAGATCCTCGTAATTATGGAAAACCCACTGATGGGAATCTAATCGACGGTCATTGCAAAGCCATAGTGTGTCTTTCTTATTTGTAAGGGCATGTAGTCTGCCCTGGGAAATGTTTTGAGGAGAGCCCTGCCATTCAATGGTCAGAATCTTGTTTTACTTTGGCATGCAAAAATTGGTCCAGAACTCGATCGTTCTTGACGACGTTTGAGCACATGATCCCTTCCAGAGCAAAACCTGATTTTTCAAGTACCTTGGCAGAAGCCAGATTCATAATGTAGAGCTCTGCATAGATGCGGCAAAAACTAAGTTCATTGAGTGCATATTCGCCCAATGCTTTTACGGCCTGCGTCATTATCTCCTTTCCCCCGAAGGGCTCTGCCAGCCAATAGCCCAATTCTGCGACTGTACCGCATAGTTATTATAATATTATTTATTTGAGCTAAAATTCATTATTTAATTTAGTATAATTATATATAATTAAACATGATAAATGCTCTTTTAACCTCTGAAATCATTCCCTCGTATGAAGCTGCCCCAACAGTCTAGCCAAAGATACGCTTGATCGATGCGAAGTGTCCTTCAACTGCCCATCATCTCCCATACTGATGCATTTGCCTCCAACCTTTGTATCCCTTTTTTTGGTATTCCAGAACCGCCATTGGCCTGACGGATTCTTCTTTGCCTACAACTGCGTTCTCTCTTATCTTAATGCCATGACGATCTGCACTGTTCAATTTCATAACTTCAAATGCGTCATTTGTGTCATATGCGTCACCCGTCAACGCATCCTCAAAATTGACGTCTTTCAACAAAGAGCGTAATACCTAGCTATCAGAGGTATTTTCTTCTGTAATTTCAAGAGAGTGATCTCCTTGATCCAACATCAACCGCCAAATGAACCTTAAGCCATCCTCCTCGCGGCGTTCCATGTTTCTCGCGCATCCAATTCTCCACGCAACTCAAATCGAGATAGAATTCACCTCTTCGAACGAGTTTGGCGCTATGTTCTGGCCAATCTCATTATCAATATAGATCATGATAGTAACTTTATACATCACCATATAAGTTTATGCGACACAGCGACTCTTGCAATCATCTAGTTATTTACTGAGTGCCAGCATAGGGAAATATCTCAAATCCCCTGGGAAACTTGAATCGCCTCTGCCCAAGCTCCCTGTCCGCGGCCTCTAAGGCTGCCTTGCTGTCTCCAGCCGCCTTAATCTTATTCAGAGAATTGTCCGAGGACTCCTCCTCCTCCACCTGCTCCTTGACATACCACTGCAAGAACTTCTCCGTCGCTTCGTCCTTCTCAGCAGCAGCTACTTTTATCAGGGAATGAATAAGCCCGGTCACCATGCGCTCATGATCCCAGACATGCTGGAATGCCTGCAGAGGCGAGGTCCAGGTGAACTTAGGTGCCTCCACTGCCAGCATCTTGGCTCTGCCGCCTTTGCCTGCCACATAGTCAAGCATCTTCATGGTATGAACCAGCTCTTCGCCTGCCTGCAGTCTCATCCAATTGGCAAAGCCCTTCATATTTATAGATTCAAAATAATATGACATGGACAGATAGAGATAGGCGGAATACAATTCCCTATTCGCCTGAACGTTTAGAGCTTCATTCATCTTCTCATTGTGCATTACAATACACCTTTAGATTCCAACAAAGGCTCCTTATGACTCCAGCTTTTTAAATTGCTCTTTGCCAACACCGCATTCCGGACAGACCCAATCCTTGGGAAGGTTTTCGAATGCCGTCCCTGGAGCGATGCCTGAGGTGGAATCCCCTTTTTCCGGATCGTAGATGTATCCACAGATCATACAGACATATTTGTCCATTTTTCACTCACCTTCTAAATGAAATTTTCCAGCAGTGTCAATATTTTACTCTCTCTTTCCTGTAAATCCGGCAAATATTGCGCAAATGCCTGATCAAAGCGCAGCGTACCAATCTGGTAGAATTTGCCCAGGGGAATTGCAGCCTCGGAGCGATCATAGTTCCAGGAGCGAATGATCTTTTGCGCCTCATCGAAGCTTGTTGCATCGTTGCCCTGTACGGTGTAGGTCCACTTATTGTAGCTCTCGTACAGATTGTTGTAAGTGACGCAGACCTGAAGAACATCCACAAAGGAAAATCCCTTGTGCAGTATCGCTTCCTTAAAGAGCGTCTGAAGTTGTTGTATGCCATGCGTGTAGCCCCGGGCAATGTAAGACGCTCCGCTGACCAGCATCAGCTCGAGCGGATTCAAAGGCTGCTCAGCTGCACCTGAGGGCGTGGACTTGCCCTTGAAGCCCCGGGGCGATGTTGGTGTGTACTGGCCTGTGGTCAGGCCGTAGACGCGGTTGTTGTGCAAAATCAGCGTGAGATCGATGTTTCTCTTGGCTGCGAAGATAAGATGACCAAGCCCCTCAGCCAGGCTATCCCCATCTCCTGAAAAGCAGATCACCTTTAAATCATTATTGGCAAGCTTAATGGCTGTGGCAACGGGCAGCGTTCGGCCGTGGATGGAATAGAAGCTGTTTACATTCATGTAGTCCACGATCTTTGCGTGGCAACCGATGCCGGAGACTAAGACGACGTTTTCTATTGGGTAGCCTTCGCTGTCAAGCTCTGCCAATACCGATCTCATTGCACTCATTATAGAGAAGTTACCGCAGCCGGGACACCAGGTATTTTTGGCAGTGGTTGCGAGATCTTTAGGATTCATGCCAGAACCCTCCCTAGCTCCCTAAGAAGGTCTTCCACGGAAAAAGGTCTGCCGTCATACTTCAAAATCCTGTCCTGTGTCTCAATGCCATAAAAGCCGGCCAGTCTGGCCAGTTGACCGGTCGAGTTGCACTCTACGGATAAGAGCCGCTCTACCCCCTGTAGGGCACTTTTCAGCTTCTCTGCTGGGAAGGGTGAGAGAACCAGCACCTGAATCGTTCTGAGGCCCAATTTGCCAGCCGCCTCCAGGCATACTCCTTTATTCGAACTCCAGCAGAGCAGGGCGATTTTGCTCTTTTCATCTCCAAAGACCTTCACGGTCTCGTATCTTTCGACATCCTCTGCCAGAGATTGGCCTTTTCTCTGACGTTTGTCGCTGATCTCTTTAGTTATTTGGGGTTCCTCTGAGGTTATACCGACTTCATCGTGAGTGTAGCTGTTTGTCTTGATCACCTGCCCTTTTTGGGGGGGGAAGGCCAAAGGCGAGACGCCCGTATCCGTGTAGCGGTAGCGATTGTAAATTCCCTGTCCATCCCATAGCAGGGGGGACTGTTTTGCTTCTTCTTCTTTCAGCTCGCCTGCATTGTCTATGTCAAAGCTGTACTGGCTATCGCTGACGATCTTATCTGTGAGAACAATCGAGGGCACTTGAAACTTCCAGGCTAAATTCAGGGCCACGCCCGCCCAGTAGTACGCCTCCTCCGCGTCTCCTGGTGCGACTATAAACCTTGGAAACTCGCCCTGACCGGCGTTGAGGACGAAATGTAGATCACCCTGGGCTGTGTAGGTGGGCAGGCTTGTGGAGGGTCCCGTTCTCTGGGCCATGACCACCACTACCGGCATCTCTGCCATGCCGGCCAGGCTTATGCCTTCCGTCATGAGGCAAAATCCGCCGCCTGAGGTTCCCACTGCTGCTTTGACCCCAGCATAGGCGAAGCCTTGCGCCATGAGCATCACTGCGATCTCGCTTTCCGGATGTATCACCTTGAGGCCGAAATCCTGGGCATAGTGGGCCATGAAATCGAGCACACTGGAAGAAGGCGTCATGGGATAGGCAACGTATGCCTCAAGGCCTGCTTTGATCAGTCCCAGGCTGACGGCTTGGTTGCCGGTTATGACAGGAAGATGCATCTGATATTTTTTATCTTTCTCATCTATGCTACTACCTATGCGACAGAACCTCGCTGCCTGGTCGTAAGCCCGGCGTGCCAGAAGCATATTCAGCTCCAGCTTCTTTGGCATATGCTTTTTCAAGACATCTTCCAGTACGGACCAATCGATGCCCACAACCTTGCAGTATCCACCTATTATGCAGGTATTCTTCATGACAACAGGAGCATTTGCTTCCTTCAGGATGGAAGTAATTGGAAGGCCAAAGCCCCTCTGCGCTAAGCCGTCAAGTTTTACCTTATCTGCATCGTAAATCACAAAGGAGCTATCCTTAAGACGGTCTGCATGCTTCTCGACAGTCTCCTGGTTGAGAGCTATGAGGACATCTATCTGGTCCATGTGAGCGGCAATCTTTTGTCTGGAAGCTCTGACTAAAGAAAAGTTATGCCCTCCTCTGATGAGAGAGGGGTAGTCGTAGTACATGTAAATGTGATAACCAAGGCGGCTGAAGAGGCGAGCCACAGTGATGCCTGCCTCATTTATGCCGTCGCCGGCAATTCCGCCCACAAGAGTTGAAAAATCGTTCATCATCATTCTCCAGATAGATACTCCATCCTTGGTTAGCATTTTATCATGTTCACATCAGTTATAAAAATTTCGTACGACCATCACATTCAATGTGATATTAATCACATATTTCGGAGATCTCAAATCATTAAAGAGGATTCTGAAAACCCATATTAAATTGTAATCTATGAATATTGTTCATACAATATAATTTGTCATGAGAAACCTGACCGACTTTGCTATTCGCCATGAGTATGAACGAATCAAAGAATTGGGCAATAGATTAGTAGAGATCGGAAATGGAATAAACTGGGACGATTTCAGACCGAAACTAAACATATTGTTCTGCAATAATACTGATCGAGGTATACGCCCTAATATCGATGTTATCGTGATGCTCAGTTGTTTATTCATTCAGCAGCTTTACAACTTTTCAAATGAGCAGTTTGAAAGAGAATTGGCTGATCGCATTTCATTCAGGATGTTCTTGGGAACAACAGAAATCGTTCCCGATTTCACTACGATATGGAAATTCAGAGAGCGCCTTGCTGATAGCGTAGTGGTGAAGGGAATAATGCAGGATGCATCTTTCATAACTTCGTATCCTGGTCATGCCAAGAGTGGTACACCACATGGAGAGGAAGCCAAGATAAACCTTGGCGAAGAAGGGAACGAAACCCTATTTCGGATACAAGCTTCATGGTGCCATGGATGAGGATTTTGGCCGGATTCACAGAATATGGGCTACAACTGCTAAAGTCCACGATAGCCAGGTGGATTTGGCTAATGAAGGCGAAGTTCGTTATGCTGATAAAGGATATTTCTGTACGAAGACAAAATGGTACGATGCCGCCATGAGAAAAGCCACCAAGGGCCATCCTCTAAGTTATGAGGATGAGATGCGCAACAAGAGGATATCTAGCAAAAGATCTTCTGTTGAACTGTGTTTCGCATTCACAAAGAGAATCTGCAAGGCAGGACACATTGCGATTACTACTACCGGTAGGGTTCGAGTAAAGATGACAATCACAGATATCGTTTTCAATCTCTATCATTTAACTTCTGCCAAAAGTAAAATTCAGGCATAGCGTTAGCCGTCTAAAAAATCGAAAAATATCGGGCGAATTCGGGAAAAAGAGGATGCTTTGAGGCCTAATCAGATCTTATGTATCGGAATTATGGACGCGTTCTTTATGGGAACCGTTAATTTGAGGTTAATCGGAATCCTCGACTGATGATATGCGCCGCTCAGTGGGAAAACTATTTTTGTGGGCAGCTGCAACAGCTCCGTTAGCCTTAATGATTGATGGGCAAAGTCGAGCGCAATGTTCCAGGTGAAGCTATGGACTCAGAAATAAAAATCCTGCTGGTGGAGGACAATTTTGAGGACGCAGCCGTTACAAAGCGCGTGTTATTACACAATAAGCTCAATAAGCGTCTGGTTATTGCCGCCAGCGGCAAGGAGGCCCTTGCCGCTCTGCAAAAAAAAACTAAGGCCGATCTGCCCCAGCTCATCTTGCTGGACATCAACCTGCCCGATATAAGTGGCATAGATATTCTTACCTTCATAAAGAACGATAATAATCTTCGCAATATTCCCGTGGTCATTCTTACAGGGTCCAATGAGGATCAGGATATTCAGAAGAGCTACGATCTGGGTGCCAGCAGCTACCTGGTCAAACCCATCTCCAATGACGCCTTGATGCTGATCATCGAAATGCTATTTTATCCCTGAAGAAAGACGCCTCGCCGCTTCAAGATTCCCTCTATCATCCCTGCGTGCATCAACAGGTGTCTCCAGGATCATGGTCATGTCGGCAAGAGCGGGATGAACAAGAATTGCGCGAAATCCCTCCGTGCCGATCTGCCCGAGACCAATATGCTCATGCCTGTCCAGATGTGATCCCAGAGAGCCGCGACAATCGTTGAGGTGCATGAGCATAAGCATCTCTAGTCTGATGCAATCCTGAAACTGATCCAACGTTGCCTGCAATGCCTGGGGGGTTCGTAGGTCGTATCCTGCGGCATAAAGATGGCAGGTGTCCAGGCATACGCCCAAACGATGACGCTCAGTCGGCAGGGATTGTAAGACTGCAGCAATATCGGAAAAAGTGCTACCCATGCTGTTCTTTGTGCCTGAACTGTTCTCCAGAAGCAAAACTGTATCGCTATCAGACTTGGAAAAGACGGCCTGCAAAGCAGCTACAATCCTCGCGAGCCCCTTTTCCTGCCCCGCGCCCAGATGACTCCCCAGATGTGTTACAAGATACGATATGCTTAAAGTCTGGCAGCGTTCCAGCTCCCTCGCGAGAGCCTGCAACGATTTGGCATAAACCTCTTCCTTTGCTGAGGCAAGGTTGGACAGATAGGGCATGTGGTCCACGACCGGTGAGAGGCAGGACTGCCTTTGCAGGTCACGAAAGCGCGCCCTAGATTCGCTTGAGATGGGATTTGATCTCCAGCTGCGTGGATTGGAAGAGAAGATCTGAAATGCATCGCAGCCTTTTTCGCGAGCACGAAAAACGGCCCTGTCCAGGCCGCCGGCAACTGAGACATGCACGCCCAACCGCACCATGTTCAAAACATAGGAATGCTTCTCTAATCAAACTTGTCCTGAGACCTGGCCCATGGATAAATTGATTATAGCGGATATCGTTGTTAGGGCTGGAGCCAAAGCGACGACGCCGATGATGATACAGCATGCTCTGATGTCATGATGAGCCCTATGAGTTCTGAGACACGCAATAATACAAAATAAGTAAGGAAAAAACGCGCTTTGGTTTTTCAGATCTTTTCCAAGCCCTTAGGAATGCATACGAGCTTTTGCCCATCGCCTAATATTGTCTATCAGATTCAGCTCTATGATCTTTCGAGTATCATAAAGCATCTCTGCTACCTCATGCACTGTGAGACTCTTCTTCGTTCCCTTCTTATCGACAACCTCGATTACCTCTTTGGGCATGGATTTGCCCATCTCTCGCATCTGTCCTGCCAGAACAGAGCAGGCATTTTTTAGATATCTTATGGAGAAGTCTGATGTAGCCTTCCTGTCGGCGAGGTTCTTATTGACCTCCTTGATGGACCAACATGTTATGAGGATATCCCTATACATTTCGGCACCCTCCTGGAGATAGGTTGCCGGATATTTAAGCTCTGTGGAGCGCAAAGAGAGAACATAAATGAAAAAGGTGGGGCTGGTGAGATTCGAACTCACGATCGACGGGTATCTCCGATACTGAAGTGCATACAGCCGGAAATCGATGGCTGATAACAGCTCATTTCAGTGCTCCAACGGATCATCAACGATCTCCCCGTCGAGAGATCTCAGTAGACCCGTTGCTCATCATCAAATTATACCGCTGGAGCCCATCGCCCTACCTGGCTAGGCCACAGCCCCGATCGTTTTAAAGCGGGCCGAGAGGGATTTGAACCCCCGACCTAAAGGTTAAGAGCCTTTCGCTCTGCCTGACTAAGCTACCGGCCCGGACACCTCCAAGGTTGATGCTAGATATATACGTTTCGGATGACAGGTTCTCTGAGAGCCCCTGCGCATGCATTTAAAATGCATTGATGTACCTCTCGATCTCCCAGGGATGGACATAGGTGTTGTAAGCCTCCCACTCCAAAAGGCCCAGGCGCATGATATTCTCAAAGACATGCTCACCCAAAGCATCACGTATGACACGGTCCGCTTCCAGATAGTCCAAGGCCTCCTTGAGATTGGCTGGCAGGGTTTTGATGTCAAGTGCTTTACGCTCAGCTTGGTTGAGATGATAGACATTCAGATCCACCGGTTCTCCCGGATCGATACTCCTCTTGATCCCGTCGATGCCAGCCGCCAGGATTACGGCAAACGTCAGGTAGGGATTGCAGGTCGGATCAGGCGAGCGGAACTCCACGCGCGTGGAGAGGCCCCGTCCGACAGGAACGCGAATAAGAGAGGAGCGGTTCGGACCGGACCAGGTGATGTAGACGGGTGCCTCAAAGCCCGAGACCAGTCTCTTATATGAGTTGATGAGGGGATTGGCAATAGCGGTTATGGCGCAGGCGTGCTCGATCAAGCCCCCTATAAAGAACCTGGCCAGATCACTGATGCCTGTATTCGTATCAGGGTCGAAGAACGCATTCTTCTGGCCTCTGAATAGCGAGATATTTGCATGCATTCCCGTGCCGGATTCACCGTAAATGGGCTTGGGCATGAAAGTGGCGCACAGACCCTCTCTAGTAGCGATGTTCTTGGTGACATACTTAAATGTCACTACCTTGTCTGCGTTTTTAAGAGCATCGTCATAAACAAAGTCAATCTCGTGCTGACCGTTGGCAACCTCGTGATGGGATGCCTCGATGATAAAGCCCATTTGCGTCAGCGCCCGGATAATCTCGCGGCGCACATCCTCTGCCAGATCCACGGGACCAAAGTCAAAGTAGCCTCCAAGGTCGTGCGGAATGGTAGCTGAGCCGCCATTCTGCTTTTCGAAGAGAAAGAACTCCAGCTCCGGGCCGACATTCATCCTAAAGCCCATTACCTGAGCTTTTTCGAGCTGTTGGCGCAGGACACGACGGGGATCGCCCTCGAAGGGATTTCCATTGGGCAAGTGCACGTCGCAGATCAGCCGGGCCTCGTTGGAGCCGTCCTTGGCGCGCCAGGGCAGGAGGCTGAAGGTGGACAGGTCTGGCTGCAGGACCATATCCGACTCCTGGATTCTGGCAAAACCCTCAATGGAGGAGCCGTCAAAAGATATGCCGCTCTTCAAGGCATTTTCTATCTGTGTGGCGGGAATGGCCACGTTCTTCACGATTCCCGATATATCCGTGAACTGTAACCGGAGGAACTCTACGTTCTTCTCCCGGACGATTTCAAGCACTTGCTCCTGAGAGTACATTGTATTATCATCTCCTGCGCTACTCGCGGAATCATTCGTCAAGCGAGATCCGCGAGGTTGATATCTGAAGCCCATATGCCAGGGCGTGATCGCATTTACCGATCTGGCTTAACCTAGGGTTTTAAATATCTAACCGATGGGAATGGCCATTCCGGCAACTTTCCTCAATGCTCTATACGCTTGGCTCCGCAATTATGCTTATCTAGGGTTATGCTATTCATAAGGGATTTGATGTCCGGCAAAAGAGTTTTCGTGGTGGATGCGGGTGGCAGAGGAAATGCCATAGCCCATGCCTTTGCTCGAAGTAGCAGCGTGGAGACTGTATTCGTGTCTCCTGGCAATGCAGGCAGCGAGACGATAAAGAAGTGCCGCCTGGCAGCAATGCAAGGCAAGCCTCCCAAGACCATCTCAGAAATGCTCGTTTTTGTAAAGCAGGAAAATATAGATATGACATTTGTTGGGCCAGAGAGCTACTTGTCCGATGGGATTGTTAATATCTTCCAGGAGGAAGGCCTGAGGATCCTTGGACCCACGAAAGAGGCAGCCATCCTGGAGAACAGCAAGTGCAGGGCCAAGGATCTCCTTAAGAGCCTGAATGTTCCCGTGCCACGCTGCAAAAATTTCGATGACCCGGCTGCTGCCCGTGAATACGTCAATCAGTTCTGCTCGGAAAATCCCGACCAGGGCCTGGTGATCAAAGCAGACGGTCTCGCCGCAGGAAAGGGCTCCGTAGTCTGCTCCACAAAAGATGAGGCTCTGTCCACAATCGAACGCATCATGGTCCGCCCAAAGCTCTTTGGCCAGGCAGGAGATAGGATCGAGATAGAAAAGCGACTAGAAGGGCGCGAGCTGATGTTCTTCTCCTTAAGCGACGGCAGGACGGTTCAGCCGCTGGAATCTGCGCTGGACTACAAACAGGCTTTTTCCGCAGACGAGACTGTGGCCGTCCGGCTCTTCAATAAGCTCTCAAGTAATCCTAATATAGAGAACAATCCAAATACAGGCGGCATGGGAGGATTCTCGCCCCACCCCTGGATGGACGAGGAGCTGACTGAGAGGATAATGAATACAATTGCTGTGCCGACTGTGCGCGGCTTTAAAGAGGCCACAGGGCACGAGTACGTGGGCGTGATCTACTTCGGGCTGATGATCTCTGAGGAGAGGTGGCCGTCAGTGCTGGAGATCAATGTGCGCTTGGGCGATCCGGAGACGCAGGTCATACTACCCCGCCTGGAGACTGACTTCTTCCATCTGTCTGAGGCCATTTTGGACAAAAAGCTGGACTCGGTGCCACTACAGTGGTCCAGAGACTTCTGCTTAGGGATTTGCGCAGTCTCAGGTCGGGCCATCAAGCCGTTAACCTCGGACGGAGGCAGGGAGCGGCCCGGCTATCCTGGAGAGCATTACACCAATATGCCCATCTCGGGCCTGGAGAAGATAGACCCAGAGGTTGTCGTCTACCACAACGGCACGGCCTTTTGCAATGACGCGACTGGCAAGAGGAAGCTGTTTACCACAGGCGGCCGGGTGCTGACCCTTGTCGGACGCGGAAAAAGCCTGGCAGAGGCCAGGATCAAGGCCTACGACAATATCAAGAGGATCCGGTTCAATGGAATGCGCTACAGGAAGGACATCGGCCAGGACTATCTATGATTATATTCGGCCTGGAAGGGACGGCCTGGAACCTGAGTGCTGCCCTGGTGGACGAGCATGGTGTGATCTACGAGAAGAGCGCCACCTACACCCCGGCCAAAGGAGGCATCCATCCTCGCGAGGCGGCCCAGCATCATGCAGAGTACTTATCTAAGATAGTGGGAGATGTGCTGTCCCACTCTCGCGAGCAGGGCTTGGAAGTCGACGCAGTCGCCTTTTCTCAGGGTCCGGGGCTTGGGCCGTGTCTGAGAACAGTGGCTACAGCGGCGCGCACCCTCTCTTTGCACTTTGCTATTCCTCTCATCGGCGTCAACCACTGCGTAGCGCACATTGAGGTGGGCAAATGGCAATCCGGGGCACGCGATCCGGCTGTGATCTACGTGAGCGGAGCCAACTCGCAGGTTCTGGCGCTACGCCAGGGACGCTATCGCATCTTCGGCGAGACGCTGGACATCAGCGTGGGAAATGCCATAGACAAGTTCGCCCGCTCAGTTGGTCTCACCCACCCAGGCGGGCCTAAGGTTGAGGAGCTGGCCCGCGAAGCGAAGCAGTACATCCCCCTGCCCTACACAGTGAAAGGCATGGACCTCTCCTTCTCAGGCCTGTCCACAGCAGCCACGAAGGCGGCCAAGAAGTACGATCTGGCCGATGTCTGCTACAGCCTGCAGGAGACGGCCTTTGCCATGTTGGTCGAGGTCACAGAGCGGTCAATGTCTCATGCCGAGAAGAAAGAGGCTATGCTTGTCGGGGGCGTAGGAGCCAACAAGCGCCTTGGAGAGATGTTGGGCATCATGTGCGAGGAGCGGGGAGCCAAGTTCTTTTTGCCGTCGCGAAAGTTCATGGGCGATAACGGCAGCATGATCGCTTACACAGGGCTGATCATGCTCAAAAGCGGAGCGACAACGCCGCTGACGCAGTCCAAGGTGCGGCCGGGGTACAGGACGGACGACGTGGCTGTGACTTGGGCATGACAACCTATATGTATTTCGGCCCTGCGAATGGCCTGGAGAGGTAGAAAAATACCCGCACCATCCAGGCAGTACCACGAGCCCGACCATCCCGGAGCCGACTTCGACGCCCTGGCTGAATCCTACGATAGGGATATGCAGAAGTATCGGGATATCCAGGGCGAAATCGTTGAGATCCTGAACTTTCTGAACCGGCCGCCTGAGCAATCCGTCCTGGCGATGGGAACTGGCACAGGCGAGTTCGCGCTCTGGCAGCCGCCCATCACTGCCACAGGGTTTACGCAGTGGCCATCTCTGCAGGCGTGCTGCGCTATGCAGAAAAGAAGGGACAGGCACGTGGTATGGCTGACATCGAGTTCCTGCCGGGTGGCTTTCTCACTTACTGGCATGGGGGAGCGCCGCTGGGCTGCACCGTGAGCCAGATCGCTCTGCACCATCTGCCAGACTTTTGGAAGCAGATCGCCTTGCTGCGAATAGCCAGCATGCTTTCCGAGGGCGATAAGCTCTGCGTGCGATATGTGGTCTACTCCTTTGATCCCCGGAGCCACGAGAAATATTTGAGTGGATTCCTTGCGAGGGTATCAGAGAGAGCGGGTCCCCAGTTTGCCCGCATAATTTGAGACCACGTGCGAAATGAACATTCGACTATGGATTGGATTATGCAGAGCATGATTGAGCGGGCGGGCTTTAAGATAGAAAGAGCGAAGCATAGCTATGGATTTTTCGCTCTCTGCCTATGCCGCAGGATTTAAGCCAATACGATGTTTCTGGTGGGGGATCGTTTTCCAGCCCCTTCTAAGAAAAATTTAACTCTATCTAAATAGGACTCTATAGTCGATGTGGCCAACATGCGATCTCCCAGATGTAGGGGTGTCTTTGCAATGCGGACTGTAGGCCCATTGGGCCGTTCTTCTTTGGCCAATTACCGGCTATCGCGACGCGTTTCATTCTGGGACCACAGTTGGCCGGAAACGGTTGCCCTCGCGCGTCCTTTGCTGGCTATTGCATTCATAATTTTTATACTATGCACTCTGTCTGTATCGCAGCCTTCCGACCGCCCAGAAACCGGCACCTATATCCGCGACATGCATCGGGACGGCTATGGCCTGCTCGTCATCTACAACAACTGGACCATGGACACAGTGGCAGTGCTTACCGACAAGAATGTGAAGCCAAAGCTGGCTGTCTACCTGCGCGCCAAGGATGCGCTGGAGATCGACGGCATCGAGGATGGCAAATACGGCCTTTACTTCACCATCGGAGAAGGATGGAATGCAGGGGAAGGGAAGTTTGTGGATGTCTACGGCTATTATCGCTACAACACCCAAATGGTCTTCGAGACAAAGGACGTAGGAGACGAGATCGAGTACACCATTCTGGAGCTTGACCTCTACAAGGCCGATGCCACCAACTTCATGCCCGACCAGTTCCCGTTCCCGGACATAAGCTCTTGAGAAAGACCGCCACCACCTCGGCACGCAGAAGGGTCTCTCCTTTTACGCGCAGCTTCCAGCAGTGCGTGCCGATGGACGCTGGCAGTAGCTCGCAGAAAAGCTCTTTGACCTCGCGTTCCCTGAAGTAGTGAGTGAGAATGCCGCCGCCCCGCAGAAACGATCTCGCTTCCACCTCTTCGCCCTGTCCTGCCCGCATATCCTGCTCGCAAAAATCCCTGAAAAAGAGCCGCCCTCCGGGCACGAGCGCGCGCGCAGCCTCGCTGGCCAGGGCGCAGCGATCTTTTTCGAGCAGGTGACCGGTCACATGGAAGGCGAAGACTGCCTCGAATCCCTCGCTCTGTAAGGGCAAGCAACTGGCATCTGCCAAAATAAGGGCGACATCCCCTCGCACTCTGTGAGCGAGGCGCAGGGCCTCTCGTGAGACGTCCAGGGCGACGATTTTCCAGTCGCTGGGCATGCTCGCCAGAGTCTTACCATCACCGCAGCCCAGTTCAAGGACAGCCGAGCCCTCTGTCAGTGGGGGCAAATCCTTGACGCCACCCCCCCAAAGGCGGCCGCGTCTGGCGTATTCTTTGTCCCAGGCTTTGAGGTGAGATTCCACGAAGGTCTTGGTGGGCATGAAACGCAATAATCCTTTGGCCGTTCTCTTTAATCCGATGATTATTAGTTCCACTTCATAATCATTCCAGCTCATGGATTTATCGGACCGCTTCCGCGGCTGTCTCTTGGGCGTAGCTGTGGGCGATGCCCAGGGAATGCCCACTGAGGGCTACACTGCCCGAGAGATCAGCTCTAAATTCGGCATGATTCGTGTGATGCTGCCTGCGCCCGAAGGCCACTTTCACAGCGGCCTGTGTGCCGGCCAGTTCACCGATGACACTGAAGAGACGCTGATTTTGGCCGAGTCGATTATTGAGGTCGATGGTTTCTCGCCAGACAGATTCGCCAAGAAGCTCACTGCATGGGGTACGGCCTGGAAGTTGGATGAGCGGCTCAACCGAGGGGTGGGCTTTGCTACTCGCTCAGCTGTGGAGAGCATGATCGCAGGAACAGCATGGCAGCAGTCGGGTCTGGCCATTCCCACCTGCGGCTGTGCAATGCGCGTCGCGCCCATCGGCCTTCTCTATCACACGGATCTGAACATCGTGAAGAGCTACGCAGATCTGCAGTGCCTGCCCACCCACACCTCGGCAGCTGCCAGGGCTGCAGCTGTGGCTGTAGCCGTAGGCGTGGCCCTCTCCTTGAATGGCTTTTCTAAGGAGATGATCTTGAGGAACGCCGCTTCCCAGGCCAGCCGCATGGATGCTGAATTTGCAGAACGGCTTCTTTGGGCAGGTACGCTCTTGGACCTGCCGCCAGAAGATGCCCTGGGTCTGATCAAAAACTCGCCCCTCGCCATGGAGACCGTTCCAGCAGCCTTCTACTGCTTCCTCAAGTTCGAGCCAGAAGAGGCTATCATCATGGCCGCCAGCAACGGGGGCGATACCGACACTATTGCCTCCATAGCCGGCTCCCTCTTCGGCGCCGCCTTGGGTCCCTCCTGGATCCCGCAAAGCTGGCTGGCCGCTCTGGAGGGGGAAAAGAGAATTGAGGAAGCCGCGCGGGGCCTGGCAGAGCTTTCCTCCTCCTTTTGCCGCTAGGGCGCGGCGAATTTATATCATTAGCTCGTGAGGATTTTTATGATAAAAGTAGGAATTGTCGGTGGTTCGGGCTACACCGGTGGGGAGCTCTTGCGCCTCCTCGCAAACCATCCCGAGGTCAAGGTGGTTGCAGTCACCTCCAGAAAGCTGACAGGAAAAACCGTAACAACAGTTCATCCTCACTTAAAGAGCATTTATTCTCAGAGCTTTGAGGCGCTGAGCGGCAAAGAGGTCGCCGAGCGCTGTGACATAGTCTTTACCGCCGTCCCCCATGGCACAGCCATGGACTGGGTGCCAGAGCTGCTGGATGCCGGCACGCGGGTCATCGACCTGTCTTCCGATTACCGCCTACCTACTGATGTCTTCGAGAAGACCTATGCCACAAAGCACCGCGCTCCTCGTAAGGCGATCTTCGGCCTGCCTGAGCTTCATCCAGAGGTAGCGCAGGCCAAGCTGGTGGGCAATCCAGGCTGCTATCCCACGGGAGCGATCTTGGCAGTGGCCCCGCTGGCCAAAGCCGGCCTGGTGGAGCATGTGGTTTACGACTCCAAGTCAGGCATCTCCGGCGCAGGAGTGGAGCCTACGGAGACCTCCCACTATCCCAATATGTCGCAAAATGTCACCCCCTACAAGCTCACAACGCACCGGCACGTTCCGGAGATCAAGCAGGAACTCTCCCACCTCTCGCCTGGAATAAAAGTGAACTTCACTCCTCACGTCATCCCCTCAGTGCGGGGCATTCTCACCACAGCCCATGTATTCGCCCGTAAGGGTGCCGAGGAGACGTTGCAGGATAAAACCCAGGTGGCTTCGATCTACCGCAAGTTTTACAAAAATGCTCCCTTCATTCGCATGGCGGACAGCATTCCCAGACTGTCCTCGGTGCGCGGCTCCAACTTCTGCGACATAAGCTTTGAGGCTGAGAAAGGAAGCGATCGACTGGTGGTCATATCCGCCATAGATAATCTGGTGAAGGGAGCATCCGGCCAGGCCATTCAGAACCTGAACCTTATGGCAGGCTTCGATGAGAGGACTGGCCTATGGATCCCGGGCATGGCACCCTGAATTAATAGGTAAATATCAGGTGAAAATAATGAAAGTCAGAGATGTTATGAACGTCAAGCCCGTTACCGTCCAGGCAGAGGCTTCTGTGAGCGAGGCTGCCCGCCTCCTACGTGAGAATAAGATCAGCGGCGTGCCGGTACTGGATGGCGAGAAGCTGGTGGGCGTTGCATCGGAATCGGACCTTTTGCGCCTTTTATCTGTGGAAGAGAAGGAAGGCGGTCTCTGGCTTCCCAGCCCCTTCGAGGTCTTCGAGATTCCATTCCGTGATCTGGTGAAGTGGGAACGGATGCATGCTAGCCTGGAGGATATTCCCAAAAAGAAAGTGGGCAATATCATGAGCCTTAACCTGCATGAGGTGGGACCGGACGACTCCATTCAGGAGGCAGCAAGCATTATGACCCGCCACCGTATCAACCGACTGCCTGTGGTGGAGGACAGACGGCTGATAGGCATAGTGACCAGGGGCGACATCATATCCGGTCTGGGGATGCAGCATGCAGAGGATTGAGGGTGGTATCTGCGCCGTTCCTGGCGTTCGCGCCGCAGGAGCACGCATTGGAAAATACGGCCTGGCACTGATCGCCGCCTCGGGAGCAGCGGCCGGCATGTTCACCACCAACCGAGTGAGAGCAGCGCCCCTGGACGTCACCGCCGAGAACCTGGCAGGCGGCCATCTGGATGGCGTCATCGCCAGCAGCGGCTGCGCCAATGCTTACACAGGCCAACGAGGTCTGAAGGACGCAAGGGCCATGGCCCGACTCTTAGCCGGTTTTCTGGCAACGGATGAGAAGAAGATCGCAGTAGCCTCGACCGGGGTCATAGGCCGCTACATGGATCTGCCGCTCATCTCTCGTCTGTTCGAGCAGGCTAAAGGCAGGCTACGAAGCGATGCTCTGGCAAGCCAAGAGGCAGAGCGGGCCATCATGACCACGGACACTCGCGTAAAAGAGATCGCTGTGGTGCATAGAGACTTATGCGTGGCCGGCATCGTCAAGGGGGCGGGAATGATCGAGCCCAATGTGGCCACCATGCTCTGCTTCCTTTACACAGACGCGGATTTTCCCGCGCAAACGCTGCACGATTGCCTGGCCGATGCCGTGAAGGACAGCTTCAATATGCTCACTGTGGACGGGGACACCAGTACCAATGACACTGTGCTCCTCACGTCTACTGGGAAAATCAAAGGCAAGGAGGCAGATTTCCTAGAAGCCTTGCGGTATGTCTGCATGGAGCTGGCGCGCATGATGGCCAGGGATGGGGAGGGCGCAAGCAAGTATTTCGAGACGGTGGTCTGCGGCGCACGTAGCGTGGAGGACGCCCGCCTAGCTGCCAAGGCAGTGGCTAGAAGCAGCCTGGTCAAGACCGCGGTTTACGGTGCCGATCCCAACTGGGGCCGCGTAATCTGTGCAGTGGGGTACTCGGGCGCAGAGATGGACCCGGCAAAGATCACGCTGGGCCTGGAAGGGAAGAGCGGTCTCAATGTCTCTCTGGTAGAAAAGGGCAGCATCGTGGACGGAGTTCTAGATCAGGCCAAAGAGATAATGAAAGGGGATACTATTACCATCAATATTGACCTCGGCTTAGGCAATGCCTGTGCGCGCGGCTTTGGCTGCGATCTGACCCATGGATATGTAAATGTAAACGCCAACTACACAACTTAGATGAGCTGACATGTTTCGCGATCAACGTCTGGGGGAGTGCCGGCAGGATGTTCTGGACTTTCTTTCCAGCCGAAAGGCAGACGAGAGGATCTTTCTGGCCGATCTGCTGGTAGATAGAGCCCACTTGATTATGCTCAAGGAGCAGGGCCTGATCTCGGGGCAGGTCTGCTCGAAGATTATAGTTGCTCTCGACGAGCTGATGGAGGTAGGATCGCAGTCGTTGGGCCCGGGCGAGGATGTACATGAGGCCATCGAGGCTTATGTCCTAGGAGAGGTCGGCCCAGAGGGCGGCAGGATGCACACCGGACGCTCCCGAAACGATGAGGTGGCCACCTGCATTCGCCTGGCACTACGTGGTGAAATGCTGGATCTGATGCAAGAGCAGCTCTCGCTGGTGGGAACGTTGGTCAGGCTGGCGGAAAAGCATACAGAGACTATCATTCCCGGCTTTACTCACACCCAGCACGCTCAGCCTACTACCTTGGCCCACCACCTTCTGGCCCATGCCGATGCAATCTCTCGAGATCTGGCGCGTCTGGAGGATGCCTGCCTCCGAGTAAACCAGAGTCCATTGGGCGCAGCTGCCTTTGCCTCCACCGGCTTTAAGATCGATCGGCAGATGACCTGTCATCTATTGGGCTTTGAGGGCCTGGTGGAAAACAGCATGGATGCCGTGTCCTCCCGTGATTTCATCATGGAGGTCTTGGCCGATCTCACTATTTTGATGGTAAACCTGAGCCGTCTGGCCGAGGAGCTGGTGTTGTGGTCCACCTCTGAGTTTGGCTACCTGGAACTGGACAATCTCTATGCCTCCACCAGCTCCATCATGCCCCAGAAGAAGAACCCTGACACAGCAGAGTTGGCCCGCGGCAAGACGGGCTCTGTCTTGGGAAGCCTTATCGCTGCACTAACTATTTGCAAGGGCCTGCCACAGAGCTACAACCGCGATTTGCAGGAGGTCACGCCCCATCTATGGCGGGGCCTGGATTGGGCGAGAAGTACTGTGCGCATTTTGGACGGCTGCGTCTCCTCGCTTAAATTCAACCTGGAGCGATTGGAGAAAAGTTCAGATGTCGGCTTTTCTACGGCCACTGAGATCGCCGACTCATTGGTGCGCATCACAGGCATGCCTTTTCGCACGGCGCACAGCATCGTAGGCCGCATAGCCGCCGCAGGCAGTAGGCCGGGCATGGAGGAGCTGGACGAGATCTCCCTGGAGATGGCAGGCTTTAGAGCAAGCGAGTACGGCTTTTCCGCAGAAGACCTGGAGAGGGCACTGGACCCGAAAAGCAATGTAGCCCTACGGGCCAACACGGGCGGGCCAGCGCCCGCGGAGACAGAACGCATGATCCGAGACAGGTTGGCCAGGGTTGCGGCGGGCGAAGAGCGGCTGGCCGAACGAAAGGGGCGGGTCGATCGAGCACTGGATGAGCTGCGGGCTGCGAAATAAGTACGTAGTTTCATAAGAAAGTGTTCCGGAAAGCCCTATTAAGTCGTGATCTATGAATATTGTTCACACAATATAATTTGTCATGAGAATCCTGACCGATTTTGCTATTCGCCATGGGTATGAACAAATCAAAAGAATTTGGCGATAGATTGGTAGAGATCGGGGGAAAAAATAAACTGGGACGATTTCAGACCGAAACTAGACATATTGTTCTGCAATAATATTGAGCGCGATGGACGCCCCTAATATCAATGTTATCGTGGTGCTCTGGTGTTTATTCATTCAGCAGCTTTACAGCCTTTCAGATGAGCAGCTTGAAAGAGAATTGGCTGATCGCATTTCATTCAGGATGTTCTTGGGAACAACAGAAGTCGTTCCTGATTTTACTACGATATGGAAATTCAGAGAGCGCCTAGAAGATAGCGGAGTGGATAAGAAAATTTGGAACGAGCTGCAAAAACAGCTTGATGCCATGAAACTTAAAGTGGTGAAGGGAATAATGCAGGATGCATATTTCATAATTTCGGATCCTGGTCATGCCAAGAGTGGTACACCACACGGAGAGGAAGTCAAGACACAGCGAATTAAGGATGGAACCTGGGCGAAGAAGGGAACGAAATCCTATTTTGGATACAAGTTTCATGACGCCATGGCGGGGGATTTCGGCCTGATTCGCAGAATCGAGGTTACAACTGCTAGAGTCCACGATAGCCAGGTGGATTTGGCTAATGAAGGCGAAGTTCGCTATGCTGATTAGAGATATTTCGGTACGAAGACAAAAGGGTACGATTCTGCCATGAGAAAAGCCACACGGGGCCATCCACTAAGTTATAAGGATGAGATGCGCAACAAGAGAATCTCTAGCAAAAGATCTCCTGTTGAACGGTATTTCGCATTCACAAAGAGAGTCTGCAAAGCAGGGCATGTTGCGGTTAATGCTATCGGCAGGCTTCGAGTAAAGATGACAATCACAGGTATCGTTTTCAATCTCTATCATTTAACTTCTGCCAAAAGTAAAATTCGGGCATAGCATTAGCCGTCTAAAAAATCGAAAAATATCGGGCGAATTAGGAGAAAAAAGGATGCATTAAGGCCTAATCGGATCGTATGTATCGGAATTATGGACAAAGTTATTTATGGGGAACTATTAATTTGAGGTTAATCGGAATCCTCCTAAGTGTTTCATCGTCGACTTTTTCCGCCCTTCCATTCACATTAACTTGCCCCAGATCCTAGAGGAAACGATTTATGCTAATAATTCACTATTAAAGATTAGGGTTCTGATCATGGATCTAATAGCCTTAACAATCTTGGTCTTGTGGGGCTTGGCATTTTAGATAATCTCCGGTCTCAGAGACTCAGTCAAAGAATAGACAATTTCACCCTGTTTGGTTTTTGTTATAGAAATATGTTAATAAACATTTTTAAGAAATATTTAACCCTCACCCAGAATTATTAAACACTATGGTCTTCTTGGTCTCCTTTTTAGTACCATCTTGTGTCTTTTGCAGATTGCTCTGGAAATTCCTGTTGGACGGCTGCAGTGCGGTTGCCTTCTCGAAGCAGCTTTGCGCCTCCTCTGTGGAATTCAGCTCTATTAGGACCAATCCTTTGGTGTTCCAGGCTTCAGAGTTCTCGGAATTGAGCTCTATTGCCTTGTCCAGGAGAAGAAGAGACTCGCTATAGCTACCCTGTATCTTCAAAACCAGACCTTGTCGGTACCAGGCTCTATCGAGAGACGGATTTAAGGCTGCTGCCTTACTGTAGGCCTCCAATGCCTCTGCATATCTTTTCATATCCTCTAAGACCATGCCTTTATTAAACCAATAATTTGCATTATTGGGGTTGATCTGCAAGGCAGTCCCCAGAGAATTCAAGGCCTCCTCATGCTGCCTCATGCCTCCAGAAAGGATTAGGGCCCGATCGTTGTAGGCCTGGGCATTGGAGCCGTCCAGGAGAATGAGATGGTCAAAGCTATCAACGGCTTCATCGTATCGTTTCATATTGCGGAGAAGATTGGCTTTGAAACTCCAGGCCCAGATATCGCTGGAATTCATCGCCAGATATTCATCGATATCTTGCAAGGCCAGGGAGTAAGATCCGTTGTTGTAATCGTTCTGAGTCTTTGAAAGCCAATAATTGGCGTCCTGGCTCGTGGCGGACGAGACGGTTACCAGGGAAAAGGCCAGGAGAAGGAAAGCTATGGACTTCATGCCTCCTAATATATTCAAGGAAGTGGATATAGCTTGTGGTTGAATTTAATATTCTCAACTCAAATAAAAAAAAATAAAGATCGCTTAGAGTACGACCTTTTCTGCCTCTTCCGCAGTATAGCCATTATGAACCACGGTGCATAGCCTCTTAATCAGGAACGTGGGGGTTTTCGCCTGGAAGACGTTTCTGCCGAAGGCGACACCGGCTGCGCTGACCTTCACTGCGTCAGCTCCCACTCTGATGGCATCTTCCACATCAGTCACCAGAACCTTGTGATTGGGATCTGGACCCAGTGAGCTGGATGCAGAGAAATGAATGATCAATCCGATATCGCGCCCATAGCCCCGATGGCCGTGCAACGGCAGCCCTATGTATCCTTAAACCGCATCGGCGCCGCTCTCAGCCACCTTGTCCACAATGACGGGCATGTTCGTGAGGCCTGCGATGGGGCCTACGGAGATGCCGTGACCCATGGGGTACAATGACAGTTCTGTGTGTTTTGCGATCCAAAATGCGCTTCAGTCTGATCGCCTTTCCGATCTTGCCCATGGCTAATCGTCATGTGAATACTAAAATTAAAGATGATGGTTGAGGATGGGCAAATGCCCTGCCAACCATATCCCTTGCCTATCAGGATAATCTCCACGGCAGTTTTCGGATTTCTCAATTGCCCCCACGTTACAGTCCAGATATAGCAATGTGACCAAGCAGTAAGTTTGGGGCAGAGGAGGTACAATCATCTGCACTGTTAGACCCACATCCACCAAGCGAGACTTTAATATCTTTGGATGCGGTTGCTTAGTGGGGATTACATGAAGTGGCTAGTTATAATATTCGGCATTATGATCACTGTGATCCTCTCTACTATGGCGATGGGCATGAATCCCACTATAACCATTGTGGGCGAGGGAATAGTGACCGTTTCTGCAGATACTGCGACCATATCCGTCTATGTGGAGAGCGGCAATGAAAATATGACCGCCGCCCAGGCGGCAGCCCAGGAAAAAATGGGCCAGGTAATAGATGCGCTCAAGGCAGCAGGCGTCAAAGATGAGGAGATTTTGCCTGGCCAGTCTAGCGGAGTCTCCAGTTTTCAGTCCACCAGCCGCGTCTGCAAACGAGTGAACAATAGCACGATATGCGAGAATAACACAGATCAAGCCACATCCTTTAAACGATCGACGTTGATCCGACTAAAGAGCACGGATGAGGCCAGGATCAGCCTAGTGCTGAATGTAGCTCGTTCTGCTGGGGCTCAGGCTTATGTAGAGGGGTATGGCCTAAGCGATTCTAGCAAAGCAACAGCGCAAGCTCGCCAGAATGCGGTGGCCAATGCCAAAAAGGATGCATCTGGGATGGCAGCCGCGGAGGGTGCACGACTTGGAAAGGTGCTGGAAATTTCTGATTATGGCTATCCGCCTGCCCTTAACGATTACTACGGCAGCTCGACGCAGGCCGGTACTATAGCTGTTACCTCCTATGTAACAGTAACATATGAGCTATATATATAATTACTATTTTTCTCGAATCACAGCCAGTGTGACCATGACCTTGCTTGCTGCGTTTCCCCCGTCTTAGCTGTACATGGGCTCAGGTGGGCGCGATGTCGTTTTTGTCTGTCCTTCCCCAAAGATCTCCTGAAACTTCCAGACCACATAAAGCTCGCATTTGAAATTATCCCGGATGGCTTCCATCAGTTTGTTCTTGGTCAGGCCATCATAATAGATCTCTCTCGTAAAGCGAATGCTCTGCATATTGCTTCTTGTAGGTTCGATCTCGAAACTGGAATCCTGGAAGAGCAGATCATAGCGCATCTGCCAGATCAGTCGCTCCCTATCCTTGGAAGGCATAACGGACAGAGCCTTCTGATGCATGTCGGCCAGCCTTATCCGACTGAAAACTACAATCAGATCCTCATGGTTCTTGGGCTGAATGATGGATAAATGCCGGCCGGACTGTGCGGGAAACTCTGCTGCCAGCTGAAAGTAAAGGTTCTCGATCTGAACTACTTCCTTGAAGAGCCCTTCTTGGACCAGCCAGGTCTTTATCTTTTCCTGGGTATCAATGACTTCTTGGCATGTCATCGTTTATCTCATCTACTCTAGCACTACATGCAGAGGGAACTGGTGAGAGCCGAGCTTCCCTTCGTAGTTAGCGGCAGAGATCTTTAGGACGCCTGGCACATGGCAAGCAGCATTTATGCCCGCCTTCATGGCTGCCGAAATGGCCTCTTTACTTACGCCGTTTATTACTATCTCAAAGACTGCAGAGACTTCCTCTGCCAGAGTGCAGACTCCGTTCTCGCGTAGCGACGTGCAGAACGCTGTGTTGGTGGAGGCCTTCAGGAACTTGTACTGCGAGCCCACCTTGGAGCCGCTGGCCACAACACCGCCAGGAAATGGAGTTATGGTGCCCTTGATTTTACTGATGGCATTTACGGCTGCTTCCGCCGCTAGCAAGCCTGCGGCCTGGTTTTGGCCGAGAATCAGGAAATTGCCGCCTGCTATTCCGTCCATTGCTCCGAAATTCTGCTCTACTATGAAGTCTCCGGACATGAGAGGAACCTTCCAGACGCTTCTCCCATGCATATTTACCTGCTTTTGGTAGCCGTCGCCAAAGAAGCTGAGCTTCTTGCCGGTATCAAACTGCTTTTCAGCCTCAGGCATGCCGGAAAAAGCCGCCGCTGTCGGCGCCGTCAGCACGCACTGGCCTATTCGGAAGAGCAGGGAATTTTCCAGGTTCTTGTAGCCCATGTTGCAGATCAAGATATTGGCACCCGGCCTGCCGTCAGGAGTCTCGTCTCCCCCTACAGTGCATTCGATGCCCGCTTCTGCCGAGCATCCTATTACGGACGTTCCAAATCCTGTGGCTTCACGCGCCGCCTCCAGAGCCCAACGCTCCGTTATCGCGGTAACAAGCACCTTTGCCACCTTTATGGGAAAGCCTTCGGCAAAGGTATCTTCTATCTGAACACCATTGATATCCATACCATCCCTCTATTATATACTCTATTTCGGATTGTAAACCGCCAGATCAAATCCCTTGCCTTGCCCATCCGGCAAGGCAAGGGCCGTAGCCGCGCAGATCGGCCTCTCGAAGGGCAGATCATAGCCTTGGCCGGCAATTTCGCCGGCACTGCTGCCACCCAAGGCTGTGGCCTCAAAGTCGGTCTTCTCGTAAGTTGCAACTAGAAGGGCCTGGCCCTCTTCCAGCTTGAACTCCCTGACTCGAAACTCATCCCTCTTAGCTATGCCAAGCCACCCCAGATCTCCTCGCACAGCGCCCGCTATGCGCGGGGTGTCAAGCTCGTCCCTCTCATAGCCATAAGCCACCAGACTCAGGGCAATGGCATCCATTGGCCGCTGACCATCCTGAATTCTCTCCAGGATCATGTCGGTGTGAGTGCCATTGCTTACAACGGCGACATCGCCCAGGACGCGGATGCAGTTGTAGGCGATGTAAGGATTCCGGGCCAGATCGGAGCTGTCCAGGGGCGAGACCATGATGTTCTGGCCGCGCACCTCTGCCCTGCGATTGGAAAAAGAGCGGGAGGAGACTCTGTAGGCGACAAAGCTCCTTCCCTGACTATGGCCTACTACAACAATTCGGCCCACATACATATCTAGTCAACCAGCTTGTACTTGGCAATATTCGCATCTGCCATGGCCTGGATCTGGCCCAACATATCTGCACATTCCGCCTTCTTGAAGAGGTGCTTGTAGCGGCCTTGCAGCGTGAGGTACTCTTGTACCGGCTTGGGTCGGCGCACCTTCTTGACGCCTGTCAGTTCTCCGTTCTCATATTCCATGAGTGGCCATAGCCCGCTCTCCACGGCCAGGCGCGCCAGCTCGATCATAATGCCGGCTTCAAAGGTCCAGCCAGTGATGCAGGGCGCATTGACCTGAATATAGGACGGTCCGTTCACTTGCAAGGCCTTCTTTACCTTTCGTCTCAGGTCAACAGGATAGGCAACGGAAGCCGTTGCCACGTAGGGAACCTTGTGGGCTAAGGCAATGGCAGGCATATCCTTCTTGGGCCGGGGATTGCCCTGGCTCTGGCTGCCTGAGGGCGTGGTGGTGGTATGCGCGCAGAAGGGCGTGGAGCCGCTTCTTTGCACGCCAGTGTTCATGTAAGCCTCGTTGTCGTAGCAGACATAAAGGATCTTATGGCCGCGCTCGAACATGCCGGAGTTGGAGCCCATACCGATATCAAAGGTGCTCCCGTCTCCACCTATAATCACCAGGTTGGTGTCCAACCCTTTGCGCTTGAGCATAACCTCCACACCGGAGGCCACTGCAGAAGCATTCTCGAATAAGGAGTGCAGCCATGGAACACACCAGGCGCTCTCCGGGAAGGGTGTGGTCGTAACCTCCAGGCAGCCTGTGGGCGAGACCACTATGGTATTGGGTCCCGCGGCGTCTAAAACCAGCCTGATGGTAGTGGGCATGGCGCATCCTGCGCAGGCCCTGTGCCCTGGTGCCAGCAAAGATTTTTCCATTTTTCTCAGCTCCTAAAGGATCTCCGTCCTCAGATTCAGGAATTCGAACTCAGATTGTATTCCCTTGCGTGCGGCTTCTGCCTTGGCCACAATCTTTCTGATGTCCTTGACAGTGATATCGCGACCTCCCAAACCAGCAGTAAAGCCGATGATGGGTGTTCTGATATTGCTGTTGTAAAAGGCAGCCTTCAGGTCTGTTACCAGACCGGCTTCGCCTCCGATGGCAACGTCTTTCTCAATAACGGCAATTACCTCGGCATCTTTCATGGCCTTTCGCAGAGCTTGAACTGGGAAGGGCCGGTAGCTTCGCACCTTGAGCAGGCCTACCTTCTTGCCCTCGGATCGCATGGCATCGATGGCATCCTTGATAGTGCCTATGACCGAACCCAATGTGACTATTACTATCTCGGCGTCCTCGACAAAGTAGCTATCTAAGAGCCCACCGTAGTATCTTCCAAAGGTCTCTTCAAACTCGCGTGCAACTTTTTCGATCTTGTCCAGAGCTTTTAGCTGAGCCTCGAACTGCTGGTAGCGAAACTCCGTGAAGGTGGAGGGGTCGGCGAAAGCTCCGAAGGTTATGGGTTTGGCCGGGTCCAGGATCTGAGCGGGCTGGTATGCAGGCAGAAACTCCTTCGCCAGTTCTTTGTCCAAAAGCTCTACCGGCTCATAGACGTGGGTTAAGACGAATCCGTCCATGCAGACCATGATGGGCGTCCGGATATCTGCATCCTCGGCGATCTTGTAGGCCTGCAGCGTTGCATCCACTGCTTCCTGTACATTCTCCGCATAGATTTGCAGCCATCCTACATCGCGAGCGCCTATAGAATCCTGCTGATCGTTCCAGATATTGAGAGGCGCACCTATGGCCCGGTTGGCCACGTTCATGACAACAGGCAGCCTCATGCCGGAAACGTTGTACAGAACCTCATACATCAGGGCCAGGCCCTGGCTCGTAGTCGAGGAGTAGCTTCTGGCACCGGCAGCGCTGGCGCCGACTAAAACAGACAGGGCTGAGAACTCAGAATCCACGGTCAGAAATTCGCTATCAAGTTCACCATCAGCTACCATCTGGGAGAGGTTCTCCACGATGTGGGTCTGAGGCGTTATAGGATAGGCCGAGATCACATCCGGCCGGCAGCACATGACAGCGTGGGCCACCGCATAAGAGCCCTCCACCACTTTCATATTAGCAGTCTTCTCGCTCATCACTTCTCCTCCAAGATCATTGTAATCGCCATACGTGGGCATTCGTTGGCGCACACGCTGCAACCTTTGCAATAATCCAAGTCCGGGACAAAGAGCCCCCCTTCCTGGTGGATGCAGCCCTCGGGGCAATAGATCTCGCAAAGGCTGCATTTTATGCATTTCTCATGATCGGCCACGGGCACGAACGTCCGCCAGGCGCCGGTCTTTGTCATGCGTGTGCTGCATGCATCTACCAAACTCCCTGCTTTAATTGCCATTAAGACACCCTCTCAAAGGCGGTTTTGATGGCGAGCAGGTTCTTTTTGCCGAGTTCTCCTTTGAAGCGTTCAGAAATAGCTTTGTTCAGGCTCTCTAGTCCCACCTCTTTGCTGGCTCCGCAAAATGCGCCCAGCATGGTGGTGTTGACGATAGGCCGCTTCAGGATATCCATGGCGATCTTGGTGGCGTCGATGGTGATTACCTCTGCATCTGTTTTTAGCTTGAGCGTCTCCCGTGGTCGGTCAGTGTTTATTATCATCTTCCCGGTTGGTTTGAGTCCTCCTGCCACATCCACTACATCGAGTAAGGTTACATCCTGCACAATGACGTAATCCGGCTCATAGATCTGACTTCTTATCCTGATTGGTTTGTCGGCAATTCTGGCAAAGGCCATTACCGGCGCGCCTCTTCGCTCTACTCCAAAGGCCGGAAACGCCTGAGAGAACCTCTTGTCCTCAAAAGCCGCAACGGCTATTATTTCGGCCGCAGTGACAGATCCCTGACCGCCACGACCATGTAAGCGTATTTCTTTCAAGGGCTGACCTCCTATTATTAGCAGGCTGATCTACTCTTCTCCGCGACAAGTTGTGAGTAAATATATCTCTTTCGGAGCCACGGCAAGTTCTTATGTAAGATGCTACCACTTAAATAGTGTTCATGCCGTCGGGCTAGAGCTCCAGCGTATGAAGGATAGTCTTATGGATAACAGGAATGAAATACTCTTTGCGGTCCGAGATGCCAAGAGAAACCTTGGGGAGGCAGCAGACTTTCGAGTCGCAGATGCTCTGGACATCTTAGAGGGCATAGCGCCGTTCCTGAATAAAGAAGCTGTCATCGGAATGAAGTGCAAAAGCTGCGACAATTATGCGTCTGCTTTGTTTCCTTTGAGTCGGGACTTCTGGGCTGTGAATGACAGCGAACACTGTCATGCTAAGGATGCGGCTCTAAAAAACCTCGCTACGTCCAAGCTAGCTGGCTGCTCCCAGTACTCCTGCCAGGCTTCCCAGGATCTGATCGCGTTAGGCACTGCCATAATGGAAGAGGATCTGCGGCCTGCTTTTCTGGAGAGGAAACTCTATGATCGAAGCAAATTTGCCAGCTACAGCGTGGCCTTCAGGATTCAATCCTCACCGGGGCAGATCTGCATAGAGCTAGGACACAGAACCAATGAAGGCTTTGCATGCAGCGACATAAAACTGTATATATTAAGGAGGCTCGATCCCGGGTTTGGGGCAGTGGCCTCCCAGAAGATATCTGAGTCTATGAAGAGCAGTCCCATCATGGTGATACAGTCAAGTCTGCATACAAGGAGGCAACTGGACATAGACTACGTGCTGGACTGGATAGCTGAAAAGCGAAAGATGGATATAGTATATCTCTAGCTTTATTTAAGCTTTAGATGATAATTAATGATTAAAGGATGTTTTAGACAATGGCGCAACCGTTAGTGCCAGATACCAGTGTGGTAATTGATGGCAGGGTCTCAGCCAAGATCAAAGCTGGAGAGCTGCAGGGCCGCAGGGTCGTTGTACCAGAAGCCGTAGTAGCCGAGCTGGAAGCCCAGGCCAATCACGGGCGAGATATCGGCCTTAGAGGATTGGAGGAGCTACGGAAGCTCTCAGAACTTGCCAAGACGGGCAAGATCGAGCTGGAATACGTGGGCATCAGGCCTAATTTAGACCAGATCAAGCTAGCAGGTGGAGGAGAGATAGACGCCATGATTAGGGATGTCGCCCTGGAACTCGGCGCATCCTTCCTTACCAGCGACCAGGTTCAGTTCCGCGTGGCAGAGGCCATGGGCCTGGACGTGGAGTACGTCCGGCCGCAGCGCGAGGCTATCAAGCCCTTATCCCTGGAGAAATACTTCACAGAGGATACACTCTCCGTGCATCTCAAAGAAGGTGCTATCCCCATGGCAAAACGCGGTCGAGTGGGAGACTTCTCTTTGGTTCGTTTGGGGGAGAGACCGCTATCGGAAAGGGACCTAAGAGACCTCTCTCGCGAGATCTATGAAAGAACCAAGGCAGATCCAGAAGGCTATGTGGAGATGGAGAAGATTGGTGCCGCAGTAATTCAGCTCGGGCCCATGAGAATCGCCATAGCCAAGCCCCCGTTCTCCGACGGGCTGGAGATAACAGCCGTGCGTCCAGTGGCCAAGGTTAGCTTTGACTCTTACCGGCATAGCGGCATGCTAAAAGAGAGACTGAAGGAGAGCCAGAGGGGCATTCTCATTGCCGGCCCGCCGGGATCTGGCAAGTCCACCTTTGCCGCCGGAGTTGCCGAGTATCTCTTGAGCTGCAACTATGTGGTCAAGACCCTGGAGTCGCCTCGCGATCTGCAGGTTCCCCCTGAGATTACTCAGTACGGGCCGTTGGAAGGCAGTATGGAAGCCTCTGCTGATATTTTGCTCCTGGTCAGGCCGGACTACACGATCTACGATGAGGTGAGGAAGACGCGCGACTTCCAGGTCTTCGCAGATATGCGCCTGGCAGGCGTTGGCATGATCGGAGTAGTGCACGCCAACAAGCCCATCGATGCCCTGCAGCGTCTCCTCGGTCGTGTGGACATGGGCATGATTCCCCAGGTCGTGGACACGGTGGTCTTCATCGAGAAGGGCGAGGTTACCCATGTCCTGGATGTAGAGTTCACTGTCAAGGTTCCCGCGGGCATGGTGGAAGCAGACCTAGCCCGGCCGGTGATCGTTGTCAAGGACTTTGAGACAGGCCAGGCGGAGTATGAGCTATACTCCTATGGCGAGCAGATCGTGGTCATGCCTGTGTCCAAGGAGGGCCGCAAGCCATCCCCATCCTGGAAACTGGCCAGTCGCGAGATTGAGAAGGAAATATCGCATCACGTGCGAGGCCCCTTCCAGGTGGAGATGCTCACCGACTCATCTGCTGTCATCCACGTTCCCCAGGATGAGGCGGCGAGAGTAATAGGCAAGGCCGGCAAGAACATCGATCAGATCGAGAAGAACCTAGGACTGCATATCGACGTGCGCACTCAGGATGTGCCCGTCCTGGCGGCTCCCAAGATGGAGGAGACGGCCAAGCATCTCATCATCTGGCTGGAGGGCATGGCAGGAGAGTCGGTGGAGGTTATCGTAGGCGATGAGCCGGTCTTCACTGCCACAGTGGGTCGAAGAGGAGACATCCGGATCGCCAAATCCTCAGAGATGGCCAAACGCATCATCATGCGCATGAAGACGGGAGGGAAGATAGATGTACAAAGGGCAAGCTCGGAGTGAGCCTGCCATTGATCTACAGATCTTCTCTTTGTGGTTTATTTTTCCAAATGCATTCTTTGCGCCGGGGAGGCTAATGTGGAATATATTAATATTAAATTTGTGACCGGAATTTTAATACTCACTTTCCTGGCAGCCTTAGCGGTGACCCAGGAGAATACATTGAATCCTGCTGAGTGTGCGAATGTAATTCCGGACATAAGAACGACTATGGGATATGATATATTCAGCACCAGTCAATAAGACCAGAAAGGCACTGCCACACCAGTGATAACAGGAAATAATCTGCTCGATGCCGTTGCTGGTCAGCCCTCCCAGCCTAAGACGAGGTTCCTAAGCCCGACCAGTGCCTGGAGTCTGAATCTGCTGGACAGCCTGGAGCGAGTTGTCGCTTTGCAGATGCATCAGTCTAATGATGTAGTATTCGGAAAGGGCACAATCGCATGGGGGGCATCCTTCAAAATGCCACAGCAACCGGAATCATCATCGGGAATAATATGAATCTGGACGTACACTCCAACGACCTGACGCTCTTGCGTCTTTCTCTGACCATGAACGACAAATCCCTCTCCGGCGACTATCATGGCTACAGCGTCAGCTATTTGCCCTGGAAGGTAATCGCCATGGGAAGCATCGAGGCTTAACTGCAGATATGGTTCCATTAACCTTATTATTGAGAATTAATACCAGGAAGAATGGAGGTTCAGTACAAATGAAATTTGTTAGACAAATACTATCATCTTTGATTCTGCTGGCATTATTTGCCGCAAATGCGCAGGCAATACGGGATGCTGGGTCGGTATCTGTTGATCATGGCCAGTCTCTTGCCGATAAGCTGATCGAGGAGAGCAACACCGGTGTTGTGTATAAGAATAACGATGGTTTTGCACCGACGCCCCATGCACAAAGAGAGCTCGATAAAAATAAGACGTCGCAAAACTGGACCATGCCAAGCACTCTCACCGGTAGCGGCAGCAGCGCTAAGGGATCCAGGAATCAAGCCGACTTGGCCCGCGGAGAGACCGTGTCCAGCGCTGCAGTCGAAGAGACTGCACCTGCCACGAGCATAGCTGCGACCAATGATGCAGAGTTACCGCCTTCTCCTCAGGAAGTCACAACAGTAGGCGGAAGCTGGTATTTTGTCCTGAATGACACAGTAACACGGGATCTGGTCCTGCTACTTTTCCAGAAGGGAAATGATGTCTTTGGAGCAGGCAAGATCAAAGAGGGCAACAACACCCTGGATGCGACGGTATCGGGAGTCGTTGCAGATGCGACGCTGGACGTGGATGTCGTTACCACGAACCTCATCAGCAGCTATAAGCTCAAGCTCGATCTGAGCGGGGACTATGCCACAGGAACCTACCAGGCACTTTCTGCCAACGGCGACTCTTGGGCTGGAAGTGCCGAGGGCGAGAGGGCGGCTTAGGAGTAATCAAGTGCCTGGAAACCGGCACTTGAATTTTAGAACACGTCTGCAGTTTCAGTTGGTAATCCGTCTTGTCTTTTTATCCTCTGTTCAGCGCTCCTGCCCGCAAATACGCTATCATCCACGTGCGTTTCAATTAGGTTAAATCAATTCTTTTTCTAGAAAATTAGCTATAGATTGCAGATCACGGGATGAAAAATTGGTCTTAGGCTTCTTGGGTTTGATATACTTGCACATATTGTCCACATTTACAACGGAGGCCGCAGAGTTATTTATGTTTAATTTAATACGTGGATTAATGAATCTGATTATACCCTCGACCCAGACATTCATTGAATTTCGGTACAACTTGGATTTAATGGACGAACTCAATTTTGCCGCATTTCCTTTGACTCTTATGCTGAGGCTTTCTAATGAGTAATCAATCGACTTGAAATTGCCTTCAAAGCGCCTCTTCCATTCATCCCCCCTCGCATAAGACATATCTACCCCGATTTTTGTTTCAATTACAAAAATCCCGCGATGGCTGACCAATATATGATCCATATTTCCATAAGGTCTATGTATCACTGTATCGTTGGTCGGATAATTACCCGGGCCAAGGGATTTAAGCGCCGGAGACACTATAGTTTTTAACACAACAGATTTAACTTATCATACAAGAACCTGGGAATCCACATTTTTGTTACGAAAAGATTTGCCGTCATGCCAAAGAATGCATTCTTCACGATATCCGTGAGTTTGTCCCGGTTTTCAATTTCAGAGATAGCTAAAATTCGCTTTATGCTTTTCTAATGAAACTTTATTAGATTTAAGTCGGCGAATAGGGTGGAAGATGAATCAAAACAGTATCTAATTTGCGCTTTTTATTTTACACTCTTTGCTTTATGTGTCGCCGTGTCGCATAAACTTATATAGTAAAAATATAAAGCTACTACCATGATCTAATTGGCAATAGAGATTGGCCAGAATATAATGCCAAACTCGTTCGAAGAGGTGAATTTTATCTCGATTTGAGTTGCGTGAAGAATTGGGGACGCGAGTTAAAAGAAATGAATGCGTGGAAAAGAGATGCCCATCTATAAATATCAAAAAACATTTATGACATTTGCATCAATAACATATTTCTTTTTTCGAATGCCATATCGTCAGCTCGAAGGCTTCGTTGGGCGAATTTCAGCCTATGAACTAGAATTATTGGCCACTGATTGCACTACACTTCCTAAGCGTGTCTCTAAGCAGGATCTTAGGATAGATATACAAGAGAACGATGCAGTTGTTACAGTTGATTCGACTGGTATAAAGGTAACAAATCGAGGGGGCCTGGATGCGCGAGAAACATGGAACGTAGCGAAAAGGATGGCTTAAGGTTCATGTGGTGGTTGACGTTGAATCAAATAGATTGCTCTCTCTTGAAGTTGTAGAAGAAAATACCTCGGATAGCGAGATATTACGCCCTTTGTTGAAGGACGTCAATTTTGAGGACGCGTTGGCGTATGGCGCATATGACACAAATGACGCATTTGAAAGACTCTTCTCATCGATCAAACGTAGCTTTGGTGAGACTGTTAGGGCAGCTTCGCCCGAGGGAATGATTTCAGAGGTTAAAAGAGCATTCATTCTTTATAATATGCTTATTAGCATATAAACAATTATGTTAAACTAAATAACGAATTTTAGTCAAAATAAATAATACTATAATAATTGTGCGACACCGCAGTTCAGGATGGTTCCGCCTGGGATAGATATTTCAATATTTAGTCGTTTTGAGAAAATATCTACCCAAGCTAACGATCCGATGTCGTCCAAAGGCAATAAGTAGATTGACCTGATAATAGCAAAATCGGATCTCATAAACTGTCTCATCAAAGCCGAGACGCAAGACTTGGATCTATTCATTGATTTGGCAGTGTTACATTAGAGGATTCCGATTAACCTCAAATTAATAGTTCCCCATAAATAACTTTGTCCATAATTCCGATACATACGATCCGATTAGGCCTTAATGCATCCTTTTTTCTCCTAATTCGCCCGATATTTTTCGATTTTTTAGACGGCTAATGCTATGCCCGAATTTTACTTTTGGCAGAAGTTAAATGATAGAGATTGAAAACGATACCTGTGATTGTCATCTTTACTCGAAGCCTGCCGATAGCATTAACCGCAACATGCCCTGCTTTGCAGACTCTCTTTGTGAATGCGAAATACCGTTCAACAGGAGATCTTTTGCTAGAGATTCTCTTGTTGCGCATCTCATCCTTATAACTTAGTGGATGGCCCCGTGTGGCTTTTCTCATGGCAGAATCGTACCCTTTTGTCTTCGTACCGAAATATCTCTAATCAGCATAGCGAACTTCGCCTTCATTAGCCAAATCCACCTGGCTATCGTGGACTCTAGCAGTTGTAACCTCGATTCTGCGAATCAGGCCGAAATCCCCCGCCATGGCGTCATGAAACTTGTATCCAAAATAGGATTTCGTTCCCTTCTTCGCCCAGGTTCCATCCTTAATTCGCTGTGTCTTGACTTCCTCTCCGTGTGGTGTACCACTCTTGGCATGACCAGGATCCGAAATTATGAAATATGCATCCTGCATTATTCCCTTCACCACTTTAAGTTTCATGGCATCAAGCTGTTTTTGCAGCTCGTTCCAAATTTTCTTATCCACTCCGCTATCTTCTAGGCGCTCTCTGAATTTCCATATCGTAGTAAAATCAGGAACGACTTCTGTTGTTCCCAAGAACATCCTGAATGAAATGCGATCAGCCAATTCTCTTTCAAGCTGCTCATCTGAAAGGCTGTAAAGCTGCTGAATGAATAAACACCAGAGCACCACGATAACATTGATATTAGGGGCGTCCATCGCGCTCAATATTATTGCAGAACAATATGTCTAGTTTCGGTCTGAAATCGTCCCAGTTTATTTTTTCCCCCGATCTCTACCAATCTATCGCCAAATTCTTTTGATTTGTTCATACCCATGGCGAATAGCAAAATCGGTCAGGATTCTCATGACAAATTATATTGTGTGAACAATATTCATAGATCACGACTTAATAGGGCTTTTCGGAATCCTCATAAGTATTTACGTAGACGGTCTGGCTGAAAGAGGCAAAAGCCCCGGCACCATAAAGGATGACTAAAAGAAAGGTCCAGTGCAACCGGACGGGTACGCCCACGATCTTTCCTAGCTCGAGAAAAGAGTCCATAGGAGGCATTTAACTTTCAACGTTAATATATATTTTTATATATTTTAATTAATTTTCTAAATGAGCGGGTAGGAGAGTGGGGGTTCAGTGTGGATTTCAAAAACTGGGATTACCCGCTCAAATTAGTGAAGTGACGGTGAAGATATAAATTTTTCCCTGGATCAAATATCTCACTTCACTCCTTCTCCAATAGACGAAAAGGGATCACCTTATAGTCCACCTCCCCGAATTTTCCCAGCAAATCGATCTCTACCTGGTAGTCGCCCGGTGTCCAAAAGCTCGTCTCCCAACGAGCAGAGAAGATGCTGTTGCCGTCGAAATCGTCCATAGGTATCTCCAGATTTCTGTCTGGCCCAATGATGTTGGCGTTTATGGCCCTGATATCACCCAGGGCTTGCGCCTCGATCATGACCGGATCGCCTACGGGGCAATCGTTCTGATTAAGCTTTATCTCCCCCAGAACAGGAGACGATAGCCCTGGACGAGGCGCACTAATGCTGGCAATGGCACTGGTCAGATTGAGTGCCCCATAGCCGTAAACATCGTCTTGTCCGGTCGGTCCCAGGTCGTCCGCGGTTTTGAGCAGCAATCTTTTCACATCATAAGGCTCAAGATCAGGCCTCGCTTCCAGCAGCAACGCTGCGGCACCAGAGACCTGAGGAACGGCCATAGAGGTGCCGCTCAATGAACTCTTGCTGCTCTTCGATCCGGCAAGGGCAGAGACCACATCCACACCTAACGTAACTAGATCGGGCTTGGTGTCGCCTTTAGCCGTCGGCCCGCGCGAAGATAGTTCGAAGATAGTGCCGGTGCTGTCCACGGCTCCAACAGTTATCACGTTCTCGGCATCGCCGGGAATGACGATAGATGAGGGTGCCGGGCCGGAGTTTCCTGCAGCCACACACATAACTAGCCCTTTTTCAACCATTTTGTTACAGGCTTCATCCAGAAGAGACGTGCCGTCCGAAGGGCTCTCACCGCCCACGGAAAAAGATATTACCTTTATTCCATAACGATCTTTATTCTCCAGGCACCAGTCCAGTGCGTTGAGGGCATCGGATAGGTAGCAGGACCCGTCTCTGTCCATGACCTTTACCACAATCAATTCTGCTCCCGGTGCCACGCCCGTGCCCTTCCCTCCGGCGACAAGGCTGGCACAATGGGTGCCGTGTCCGTTATCATCGTAGGAATCGGTTTGATTGTTCACGAAATCTTTGAAGACCACAATTTTGCCGGCCAGGGCCTCGTGATCCCTATCCGCCCCGGTATCAATGAGGGCTACGGTCACGCCCTCCCCAGTGTAGCCTTGATCCTTCCTGGGGTCATCAATATTCCAGGGATGATCGATAGAAGTAGGCGGATAAGACCGCCCACTGCGATCTTCTGGTAATGCTAAAACCTTCAGCTTCTGGTCCATGTAGACGCCCTTGACGCCATCAGTCCTGGCAATCTTCTCTAGCTTGTCGCTTGATACCGTCAAGGCGCTCCACGGCAGGATATGGAACCTATCCTCAGAAGGCGCAACACCACTCAGATTGCCGTCATGAAGGACGATTACCTTCAGATCTTTTCCGCCTTGCTTTTCCAGACTGTCCTCAATTCCGTTGCCGTTAAGATCGTTGGGGTCGCGAATAGTAAGAGTTGCCGATTCGTCCTTTGCCGCATTGCCGGATTTGTCAATGGCCACGATTGCAACCTTGTAGGCCCCAGGCGGCAGGTTGGAGCCGCAGTATCCTGTGTATCTGCCGTCTTGATCCAAATCCAACATGAGATTCATGCGATTGCCGATATCGGCATAGACCATCTCTATGCTTTCCACATCATGAACAAAGGCGTTGATCTCGCTTCTAGGTGCGCCGATCCTCAGCGCAGAAGGGCTTATGCTCACACCATAAATGACAGGAGGCATGCCATCATCCGCATTTGGCTTGAAGTAGCTTTCATATTCCTTCTCAAACCAGATACTCGCCTTGTTGTTATCGAGCGCATTTTTCATGGGGAATGCTGCCGCACAGCTAAGCAGACAGGCCAATAAAATAAAATAGGCAAATGATCTGGAGTTCACGCTTAACCCCCCAGCTATTCATTTCCAATATTCTTATATTTACTGGTGGAGACAACCTCAATTTGCATGGCATCCGAGAAGGTCTCGGTGATCTTTCCCAAAGTGGCTACAATATTGACCCTGTAGATGCCAGTTGCTACATTGGCATTCCAAGTGCCGACAAACTCATCTCCATCAGATTTGACGCGCTTCATTATAGTCCTGGAGACTGTATCTCCGGAAGGGCTCAATACTAATGCCGATACATTGAACCTATTTTCCGCTGCGCTTTTTTGCGCCTGGGTTGTGGAGCCTATCTTAACCACGCCATCGGTGCTGCTCAGGTCGGCATATCCCTGCGGCGAACCGAATCCACAGGTAGCGCATCCTTTGATGGTCAAAACCATCTCGCTCTGATTGTCGGTCTCTGCAAAGCTCATATTCTTCTCTTGGAAAGCCGCAGTTATCTGGACAACATCCCCAATATCTGCGGGATTGGGCTTTGCATAGGCCTTCCACAAGGAGATGTTAATATGAGGCAAATTGGACTGCCAATCCTGCCAGGAGTAAATTCTGGCATCATAGTCCAGCAGAGTCAGGGCAATCCAGATCATGGAAGCCTTGATGCCGGTATTGGTGTAGACTACAACAGGCCTATTCTTATCAAGAGGAGAGAATAGCTCTTTAAGGGCCTCTTTGCCCTTGATCCTCTTGCCGTCCAGGACGCGATCATACGGAATATTAATGCTTCCTGGTATCGATCCGGCTTCATATTCCGTGGTAGTTCTGGCATCTATGATCTGTGGCGTGCCGCTACGCACGAACTCATAAGTGGCCAGAAGATCGGCCTTCATAGCAGGAGTGTAGCTCCGGGAAGACAGAGCCGCAGGCCTGGTTACTGTTGGCTGCTGAGCAGTCACCCAATCGTCAATGCCTCCGTCCAGCAGTGTGACATTCTCATGGCCCAGGTACTTCATTATCCAATAAACATAGGTCGCCGCAGAAGGCCCTCCACCGCAGGGCTGGCATTCGCCGTAAATCAGGACCGAATCATTCTCTGATACGCCTGCCTCTCCTAAAATCGCAGCGATCTCGGAAACCGACTTGAGAGCTCCCCCAGGAACAAGAAATTCGATATAAGGGATGCTTATAGCTCCGGGAATGTACTCGGATGGTTTTGGGCTGATATCAAGAATTATCCCCGAATTATTGGCTCTCTCCATTGGCACCATCACAGAGACAAAGCTATCGCTTTTCGTTGCATCTGCGTGGATGCTATGCAAAACTCCGGTGGTATTACCTTCTAAAGAGCTTTTTGCTTCTACTACTGAAATTCTATTCAAGTTTTTTTTATCGGATGATGCCTGATTTTTTTCTGCCCGCAAGGAAGGAGCGTTCTGCCGAGAGTACTGGGAAGTGATCAGGTCGTTGGCGCCGGACATCCCCTCTGCGGTTGCATTCTCCTTGCCGAGGAACACCGCCCATTCGTTATTCAGCACGTCCTGCTGAGCGGTGGACGATCCGCCTTTGCAGGCGGAGCATTCTCCATTGACGCCGGATATAGCTCCTGCAAATATCGCCATCAAAAGCAGGATGCCCATGGCAATCCTCAATATATTCATGTCTTTGCCTCAATACAATTCAAGTCGCAGCATTAGTTGCATTCGTCTTGCTTAGGGCCGCCTGGTTGTACAGATAATTCTCATAGGAGTAAAGCCGGGCATCGTATCCCATGAGAGTCAGGGCAAACCAGACCACAGACCCTTTCAGGCCGGTATTGGTGTAAACAACCACCGGCTGGTTCTTGTCAAGGATGGCGAAGACTCGCTCTAACATGGCTTCACCCCTGATTTTGCTATTGGTGATGACACTCTCATCAGGAATATTGATTGCACCGGGAATGGAGCCCATGCCAAACTCCTGCAGGGTTCTCGCATCCACGATCTGAGCGGAGCCACTTCTCACATAATTGTAATCGGCTGCAAAATTCGGATTGATCTGTGAGATGTAGGTCTTGACGGGCAATTTCGCAGTCTCTGCGGTCGTCGACTTTCCGGTCAGAGACCAATCGCCGACCGTTCCATCCAGCATCCTGACATTCTCCTGCCCCAAGGATCTCATGATCCAGTAGACAAAGGTCGCAGGAGCGGGGCCTCCACCACAAGGCATGCATTCGCCGTAGATGACCACTGAGTCGCCCTGGGAAATTCCGGCATCTCCCAGCATCTGGGCCAGTTCAGCCATCGATCGCACATCTGTGCCGTTAAGAAAATCCGCATAAGAAATGGCAACCGATCCAGGGATGTGTTCTGTAGCGTTCTCGCTAATGTCCAGCAATACCGGGGAGTCGGTGGCCTCGTTAATAGGGGCAAGCATGCTCATGGCTCTCGCGCTACGCACAATGGACGCGTTCTCTTCAGAGGGTTTGCGCTGCTCAGTCTTTTCAGCTACTGGACTTTCCGAGACATTGGATTCATTGAAGCCAGCAAGAGATTGTTTCCAGACACCCACTCGATTCTTCTGAGCCGTGCTGAGACCCGGCAAGACCTCTGCATTTCCCGCATTTGGATTGCCGATCTGCTCTAGCGCCTTTTGGCCCGACCAACCCGAATCGCCCTTGCATGCATCGCAATAGGCTTCGCCCCCATACGCTGCGTTTACCAGCATCAATAATCCCAATAGCGTTAAGATGCCCACTCCTGCTAAATAGGACCCCGAACATGATCTAAATGTTGTCATTATCTCCCCTTTTTAGCACATCTAATCTTAACCAAGAAATATGAATCATGAAGGGATAAAGCCGCGTCTAGTAGTTATCGCGACCTCACCCAAAGTCTCTTGCAGCTCGTATCCTCGCACATCTTTTGCGCTCAGGACAATATCATACCGTCCCGGTTCCAGCAGAGCCGTGGAGAATGTCCCTTGATAGAAATCCCCGGACAAAACCAGTCGGCAATAGCCTTGTGCCTCCAATCCGTCTCGATAAGCGCGAGCGATAACCTGCGAGAGATAGTACCTGGACTGCAACTTCGCCTCAATGGCGACTGCGTCGCCCACCTTCAGCTCTGCAGGAGTAAGCTCCTTGGCTAGAATGGAAATCTGCTCAATCTGGCCGCCCATAATAGGATACTGATCTTTGTCGGTCTTGCTTATCATGTAGGGCTCATCTCCAAAGCCATCCTTGCCAGAGACTTCTTGTCTGGGCCCTCGCATCTCATCCGGACCACGATAATCGCTCCAGAGGTTTCCGCCTTTGGGGTATTGTGCGTTCCAGTTGTTTATTCCTCGATCGTCAGCTTGAATGATATTGTCAGCTATGCGGTTGCCGTAGATCCTGTTTTTGCTCGAATCCAGGAATATACCAGTCTGGCTGTCGGATATGTTGTTATAAATGATGATATTGCCATGCGAGAGGCTCTGTATCTGTAGTCCATAGCGTCCATTGCCTCGTATCACATTTCCGCTAATGGTGTTTTGACCTGACTCTTCCATGAGAGTCAGTCCGGCCACCACATTATCCTCCATGGTGTTGTTGATGATGAGATTGCCCGTGCAGTTGATGCGCAGATCCAGACCGGAGTTGGTGTTCCTAGATAGGTCATTCTTTTCTATCAAGTTTTTTGCGCAATCGGTGAACATGTAAAGGCCGTACATATTTCCCTGCAGCACGTTTTTTCTTATGGTATTATTGCAGCAGGAGGGAAAGAGATTGATGCCGTAAGCGCCATTGCCATAGGCTACATTGCCCGCGATGAGGTTGTTGTTGGAATTGGAAAGGTATATTCCATACCAGCCCTCTCCCACTATGCCGTTAAAGCTGGCATTGTTTCCTGTGATCGTATTCCCATCGGAAAAGAGCAGGGCAATGCCAGGCTGAGCACAGTGGAGTACTGTGTTGTTGGAAACTATGCAGCTCGTCACATAGTTGAGCTTTATTCCATAAAAACCGTCTCTGACCATAAAGCCGCTGATGCGCACATTGTCCGCATCTATGTTTACGCAGGCATCCCTATTTCCAGCCTGAATAACAGCACCACTCCCCACCAGATTCAGGCTTTTTTGTATGGTTATTTTGTCATAGACTCCGGGAGCTACCTGCAGAGTATCGCCTGAAGAGGCAGCATTAATCGCGGATTGTAGATTCGAGCTTACCTGTATCGTGGCACCGTCCGCAATGGAAGAGACCAGCAAGGCGACGAACACGATGCAAAAGGCTATAGTTCTCAAGCGACCCACCGTTATCAAAAGCTGTCGTGAGGTTAATAAAGCTAACGTAGATTCATCGATCATGTACAGATCATGTAGAGAAAAGATTGCCTACATAAGATACATATGAAAGTAAGTCTTTTTATTTGTTCATCACAGGTACCCTGGTGGAGGAAATAAATTTGAGATATTTGTGTGCAATTATGGGCATATTCCTGCTGCTGGCCGCCACCGCCGCCGCCGGGAGCTTCAAAGCAGAGATGGACGTTGATTCCTATGTGGATGCAAACAATGCCAACCAGAGCTTTGCAGATAGCGATCTACTCTGGACCGCTTCTCAGGACAACGAGCCTCAAGCCCTGGTCTACTTGAGCTTTATCAATCTCTTCGGCAGCCAGGGTGCCTTCAAGCCGGAGCAGATCGCTTCGGCAACACTGACAATTGATGCCACCCAGGTAGACAAGCCCGGAAAGGTTAAGGCGTACTTCCTGCACGGAGCAACTTTAGATACAACGACCTGGGATAACAAATTGAGTTACGATGGCGACGTCTCCTCTTCACCAGTGGATATTGGTGAAGCGGGAAGCTACACCATGGATGTGACATCGATCATCAAGAACGCAGTTGAGACCTGTACTGAAGGGTGTCCCTACTCCATAGTAATAGTGGCAGAGGGTGACGCTTCTATGGCATTCACATCCAGCGAGGCCTCAAAAGAGAACAAGCCGACCCTTGAGTATGTAACAGAAGAGTGAACCTAACAAGATGGATTTAATTTGGCAGGGGAACATTGATTCATTCCCCCGCCAATACGTGGCTTTGCGATCAATGGGGGTTTTATACGTCTTATATCCCTTGGGTTAGATGATGCACTTAATCATGCCTCGCATTGCAATCATTGCCCCCAATGTCGCACTCATACTGCTTTTTAGCATAGCTGTGGTATTTTCGAGCAGCTCCGCCGTTACTGGGAAAAGTGCTACGGACGTCACAGAAGTCATATTCATCAAGTCCCCAGGATGCACGAAATGCACGGCTGCGGAGAGAGCTTTAGATCTAATCGGCCAGGATGTGCCTATCAATGTCACAGGGCACTACTATTATTCTCTGGAGGGGCATCGCATCATCAAGCAGTATAGGGCAAAGGACGTTCCTGCCATCATAATCGGCATGAAAGTCATAAACTACAGGGATTATGAGGGAGACAACGCCTTGCTGGAAAGCCTCATCAAAGGTGCCCTGACTAATCAGACTCCCAATCACCCTGCGGCATTCACTCTGCCCGACAATGAGAGCACAAAGCAAGGTCTAGGTACAACTGCCAATGACCAGAGCCTGAATTTGCAGGCGATATCACTTTGCACCATCTCCGCCGTCCTGGGTGCGGGCCTGGTGGCCGGATTCAATCCCTGCCTGTTAGGCATCTTGGTCTTCCTGGCGGCATCAGTGCTCTCTACCAAGGGAAAGAAGCGAGAACTGGTGATGATGGTAGTTTTCTTTTCCTTTGGCATTTTTACCATGTACTTTCTCTTTGGTCTAGGCATGCAAGAGCTACTGCAGACCGAGGCGATAGCCAGCGCTTTCCGCTATATCCTGACCGCCTTTCTCCTGCTGGCCGGCCTCTCCCAGGTCTGGGATGCGCTGCGGCTAAAGCAGGGAAGGCCCTCCCTCTTTCGAACGGACTGGGCGCTCAAGTACTTCCAAGCCGGAATTGACAAGGGCCGCTTCAGCTCCTATTTCTTGATCGGAGCGCTCTTCTCCCTGGTCAAGGCCCCCTGTGTGGGCGCCATCTACCTCGCGATACTGGACCTTCTCTCTGCCAGAAGCTACTTTGAGGGGGCTACCTACCTGTTTTTCTTCAACCTGGGTGTAATTCTGCCCATCATCTTCATCGGCGGGATGATTGCTCTGGGCATGAGCCCTGCGCAAGTAGATGCCTTCCGCATGGATCATAGAGTAGGAATGAGGCTTGCCACGGGCCTAGCCCTGCTGGCGCTCTCGCCGCTCATCTACTGGCAGCTCATATAAGCCTCGATCGGCAAAAGGATTGAAATAGAGAGATTGCGCACTTTCTTTTCGAGGTGAATCTTTTTGTTTTTAGTTGGAGAGGCTCTAATAGGAAAGGAGCCTGAAATTGCTCATATCGATCTGATCATCGGAGATAAGGAGGGGCCGGTAGCCACGGCATTTGCCTCAGGCCTCACGCAGCTTTCGGCTGGGCACACGCCACTTTTAGGTGTTATCCGACCCAATCTGCCGCCCAAGCCGTCCACTCTCATCGTACCAAAAGTTACTGTGAAAAATATGGATCAAGCCGCCCAGATCTTTGGCCCGGCCCAGATGGCTGTGTCCAAGGCTGTGGCAGATGCAGTAGCAGAAGGCATAATTCCCAAGAACAAGGTTGAGGAGCTGCTGATAATAGTATCCGTATTCATTCATCCGCAAGCAAAAGATTACGACGCCATCTACCGCTACAATTACGGAGCCACCAAGCTGGCTCTGGAAAGAGCAATGTCCGGATTCCCGGACGTGGATCTGATGCTCTATGAGAAGGACCGCTCCACTCATCCCATCATGGGCTTCCGGGTTACCCGGCTCTGGGATCCACCCTATCTGCAGGTGGCCTTCGATCTGGTGGATGTGGCCGAAGTGCGCCGCGTGCTCTCGGCTCTTCCCGAGAGCGATCACATTCTCATCGAAGTGGGAACGCCTCTAGTTAAGATGCTGGGCATAAGTGTGGTCAAGGAAATTCGCGCCATCCGGCCAGGCGCCTTTATCATCCTGGACCTGAAGACGCTGGATACCGGTAACTTAGAGGTGCGCCTGGCAGCAGACTCTGCGGCTGATGCCGTGGTCATATCCGGCCTTGCCCCCAAGAAAACGCTGGAACTGTCCATCCGAGAAGCCAGGAAGACCGGCATCTACTCCATCATCGACATGCTCAATGTGCCAGATCCGCTGGCCGTCTTAAAAATCCTGGAGGTTCTGCCAGACGTTGTCGAGCTGCACCGGGCTATAGACATGGAGAAGAGCGCCCACGCCTGGAGCAACATCAACGCGATCCAGGCATTGGGCAAAGAGGGTCGCAGGCTGCTGGTAGCCGTCGCAGGCGGCATTCGCGTGGATACTGAGGGCGCGGCTCTCGCGGCAGGCGCGAACATTCTCGTCGTCGGTCGAGCTATCACCCGTTCCAGGGATATTCGCGACATGGCTGAGCAGTTCCTGACGGGCCTCAAGCAAACGGAGATCGACCAGTACCGGGTCATGACGGACTTCTAAGATCGCAGATCTTGGAAGCTTCGTTATTTTCTCTTTTTATATTTATTATCATTGCTACTACAGGGCAGCGGCAGCGCCATCGATGCGCACGTGGGGGGACAGAGCAGGATGGCGCAGTCATCCTAGTGATGAACGGTCTTGGCACGTCTTACGTCTATCCAGAGCAGCGCACCTATGCCCTAGACGGCTCACTAATCACGGGGCCGTACTCTTCAACCTCACAGGCGACGAGGCACGAGCCATGGATGTGCGAGTGCCTGTTCCTGAGACTACTAAGAGTCATCGCGTTCTCATCATTGGCTCTTTGGATACCGATCTGGAGGGCCTCAGCCCCACTATCTTCTACGCGGCGCACGCCAAGGACAGAGGCGGCACTCCGCTGAGAATTATGCAACAAGGACGACGGCCCCGCGCGTTCCCCCTCGTCTTTCTGGGACCAGCTGTGGAAGAACTAAACCTAGCCGGCCGCTGGTCGAAAATGGGCAATGCTCCAATGGTGCTGAACATCCTGAATATCTCATCCAAATTAACCTCGGAAGGCAAGAGCATGCCCATTCGCGAGTGCTATACGCTCCACGTAAGTGGCACGCTCGTTGGACAAGAGCTGTGGCAGGGTAGGATGCGACTAGCCAACGCCGACATTGGGGATAATCGCTTTCAGAAGCTGCCACGCAGGGCGTACACTCTCAAGGCAGGCGGAGAAAATGGTGAGATATGGTAAACTGGGACGCTGCGATGGATCTAGCGGAGAAGGCGACAACGTCTAACGGCATGAAAAAGCTCCTGGGTGTGATTCTCATACCGGCCATAAACCTGGCCGGAATTGCGATCATTGTGAGGATTGAGAGAAAAGGTGATTGAATCGGTCATCTCCTTTGCAGGAATCATTGGCTGCTCAAAAGGCTTATTTGAGAGGATCTTCATTAGATTGAGTCAGAGATAATAATTTAATATAGAGTATTATTAAACTTGTCCCATACCCACTAAGAACAGCAAGAAAACAACGTTCTCGATCAGAGACCCAGTCGCGCCTGCTGAGGCACGTTGACGTCGCCCAAAACCTTCAGCCGATAATCCTGCTGTAGAGTAGCTTTGAGCTTGCCGGAGTAAACACTAAGCGTGATCTCTTTGGTTCGGCCGTATCGACCTTTGCTGATAACAATCGTATGCAATATGCCCAGCATGTCCAGCTCCGCGATAAGATCCGTTATCCTGCGATGAGTCAAATAGTCGGTCTCAACCAGAGGGCAGAGCTGTTTGTACATGTTGTAGACGGCGCTGGTGGTGATGTTTCTTGTCCCTTGTTCTTCTAATAGAACAATACTGTAGAGCACCAGCTTGGACTGAGTAGGCAGAGTTTTGATAATCTCTTCTACCCGATCCTGTTCAATCTTCTCTCGAGCAGAACGCACATGATCCTCGCTTACCACAGCAGAGCGAGCTCTTTCGGCTAATTCTCCGGATATGCGTAATAGATCCAACGCTTTGCGGGCGTCTCCATGCTCTTGGGCTGCAAAAGCTGCGCACAAAGGTATGACGCTCTCTTGAAGGACGCCTGAACTAAAGGAGAGCTTGGCTCTCTGTTCCAGGATATCTCTAATCTGTTCGGCGTCATAAGGCGGAAAGATGATTTCGTCCTCACCAAGGGAGCTTTTTACTCTTGGATCTAGAAACTCTGTGAACCTGAGGTCGTTAGATATGCCGATAATGCTAACCTTGGAGCGGAGAAGATCAGAGTTTACTCGAGAGAGGTTGTAAAGAACGTCGTCACCCTTTCTTACTAACTTATCCACTTCATCTAACATTATTACGACAACTTGCTTCTCTTCGTCTACAGCGTTTCTGAACTCTGCATAGACCTGATCCGTGGGCCAACCAGTCATTGGGATCTCCTTGTCAAAGTGCCTCGCCAAATGAGCCAAAACCCTGTATTGGGTGTCCACTACTTCACAGTTGATATAGATTACAGCACACTTTATATCGCCGAAACTTGCTTCCTCTAGCTCTTTTCCTACGTATTTAGCGACTGCAGTTTTACCAGTGCCGGTTTTTCCATAGATGAGAACATTAGAGGGGGTTTCCCCTCTTAATGCAGGAACTAAAATCGATGCTAGGTCGTTGATTTGCTCATCTCTATGAGGCAACTCGCTTGGCGTATAGGTAGAACGCAATACATCTCTGGACCGAAATATGCCACCTTGCGTTAATAAATCGGTAAATAAGCCCTTTGAAATAGACACCAAGATAATTCCTCGCGAACAATTTTTGTAGGTCTTGAGGGATATTAAGAGTTATGGTGAACTCCCCTTGGCTTCCAGTGGATCAGCCCTCCCCCCATGATTTCCAGTGGAAAACCCGCATAAAAGATATGGTTTCTTAAGAGATAACAAAATAAAAAGCGTGTTGTATGGTTGGATTTATTTGTATATAAGTTTAATTGTCGTGGAAGCGCCCCGTATTATAATTGGTATTAAGTATAATGTGCTCAGCTTTCATCAGAAAAAGAAGTCCGCTATCCAACTGGATCTTTAATCATAGTTCTCAATACAACAATCTTAAGTAAAGATAGGGATATCTACAGATAGAAACGGCATGTATAGAGTTATTAATTGTAAAACATCATTGAATTTAAGTTCGGAAAGTTGTGTTGAAGACCGTAAGGGCAGATCGTTGAAAAGAACTGGTAGTTACATCTCATAAAATAGGCCTAATTTTTGTATCTTTGTTGGCAGCATATAGTAGAAATTAATTAGAAAATACTGGTTAGCATTCAGGCAGCAAGTTGGCATGCAGAGAGATCGAGGTTCCAGTGGAAATCATACGGTCCCTCTCGACCCTTGCTTTTTCATTTCCTGATTGCATGTATGTGGAAGCTTCAAGCTACGGGTATGGTCTCAAGCTGGCTAGCAACATTCCAGATTAAAGTTCTGGTGTGAAGTGGAATATTGGGGTCATTGCTTATCTCGTCAAGTATAGAGATGGCAGACGCAGCCCTGATAGCTTTGCTTACGTTCTCGTTCATGAGGATAGATTTGACGTTCTCTGCGGAGCGCCTGATGTTCCTCGGGACGGCATCATCGCTCATAATACGTTCTAGTACCTCAACGCATTGCTTAAGGACATTTTCAGCTGTCGTAGAATCACCACCCATGTTTCTGGGAAAAAGGTTAATGACGATATCCGTTTTAATCAGTTTAGAAGTGATGATATGGTAGTTGTATTTAAACGTATGTGGCACGTAGGTGATAAGACATGAATGAGGATGAGGTTCTTAGCAAGATAACCAGGCTTCTGGAGCAGGGCTGCACGATGTTGGCCAAGCATCATGATTGTGGCGCGCCTCTTTTTCGCTGCCAGGGTGAGGTCGTCTGCCCGGTTTGCTCTTTTTCCGACAAGCCTGATTCGCTGACAGGAACGCAGCCTTCTGGCTTATCCGAGGTAGAACTGGACGAAAAATCAAATTTCGATCGCGCACATTTGCAGGAGCGTGGAGGAATTAACGATCTACCCCTAGGTAACGAAGCAAGACCAGCTCATAATAGTGAGCATGATGATGAGGAACTGAAGGCCGCAATAGGCAATCTGCGTGCTTCTCTCTTGCACAAGTTGCGAGAGTTCACCGTTGCCCTGGAAGGTGAGCATGACCTAGATAAGCTGAAAAAGCAACTGAATTGCCTGGAAGGGTTGCTGCGAGTGTTTCGATTCTTACAGGGGTGATATCCATCTTTTCCCTTTATTTTGGCCCCACATGCTGGTATTTCCAGACTTCCACTGGAAATAGGGGGGTTGATCAGTTGAATGCAAAATTTTTTTGTAATTGTGGTATAGCTATAATTTTATTTCTTCTTATAATACTGGCATTGTTTCGTATGACGGGCAGCCTGAAGAAAGCATCTGAGCTCTCTCAGACGTCTTCTGCTATTCCAGAGAATCAACAGGCAAATCCGTGCTTGCAGATGGATTTTGATGCTGAATTGAAAGGCGACCTTTTTGGTGTACGAGGCAATATAATGTTTCCAGGCAATAGCTCGCTTACTTATCTCGTGCTCAACGCCGCTCTCCGTCGGGGGAGAGAGTGCAGTTTAACACCAAATACCTGCTGATGCAGATCGAGTCGAACCAGGATTACAGCGTTGGGATCGCCAAGAATGTGAAAATCTTGGCAAGAGGATACGATTGCACAATAGAAGCAAAAGGCCTCCAAGGCGTATTGGCTGAAGAAAGCAGGAGAATCAGCCTGACAGAATCTAAACAAATGTCGACATTCGAGCAAGTACCATGGCCTGTGGAACCGGATAAAAAAATTTCCGGGTAAATGATGATAGTGGAGCGGTTCATAGAAGAGAGCAATCCGTCGAAAGAGATCTCAAATGATGTGGCGGAAAAAGAGGACCCTGCCGCGATGACCCGTGAGGAAAACGTTTCCACTAGTGCCTCTCTGCAGGCGTCTTCGACTTCGCCCAAGGAGGCGAAAGTCATGTTCATGGGCAGCATTACCTCGAAAAAGTACCATCGTCTGAACTGTCGCTATGCTCTCAAGATAAAGCCGGAAAATCGCATCTACTTCCAGAGCTTAGATGATGCAAAGGAGCAGGGTTGTCATCCCTGCAAGAGCTGCAGTTCCTTAGAATTGGCCTATGAAAACGCAGGACAGGCCTGGAGCCTGTGGTGGACAGGTCGTATCGGCCCGGTCGATCCTCTCCTCCGGATAGCCGAGATCGGTGAGAGAGGCCACTTCTCTATGCAGGCCCTGTGATTCCAGGTTTTGGCAGAGGCTCTGCAAGTCGGTGGTGTCGTCCGTAATCAGAAAGACATATTTTCCCCGACGTAGTTCAAAGGCAACGGCATCAGGGTCCAGGCTGCGGCCATGTACCGTGATGGGAACCACTTTTAGCTGACTGATTTTTAATCGGGCACAGGCCACCTGCAGGCTGGAGATGCCTGGGATTACTCTGCCTTTGAGATATCCGAGGCCGGAGAGCATGGGGTCGCCCGTGCTTAATACCACTGCGTCCTCAGCAAGGTCGTGCAGCTTCTTGTAGTCCTCAATGACTTTGATTGTGCAGCCCGGATCTATGTGTTCTCTGACCAGGTCGATGGCTCTCTCGGATCCGTATATGAGTCTGGCCTGAGCTACGACCTGTGCGGCCTGTGCAGTCAGCATCTGTGGTCCGGCGCCCACCCCTACTATGATCATGATCTTGCCTGCCTAATACTTATGGCACATCTGTGAGGGTGCTTCCGTTTTTGCGCAGCAGAACTATGCGTGTTTCAGGCAGCTTCTTTTTGGCCATCTGCAAAGCCTTGGCGATGTTCTGATGCTGCGGCTCAATCTCTACCATCTCGGCCACAGTGCCGTAGCCCGTTTCATCCAGGATCTGAGGCCAGGCCCATTTGAGAATAAGGGCGGGCAGTCCGCAGAGAATGCTCTCTTGGTCTTTCTCAAATGCCAGTCGGTCGAGCTGGCTTCCCATAAGCACTGCTTTATGATTTGGAAAGAGAATGCGGCTGAACTTAAGGCCGGTTCTGCCTGTGGTGACGAGCACCTTCTTGGCCTCTTTCAGCTCAGAGGCCCGATCGCCGGTGAAATGATCATTCCAGGGTTCCACAAAGCCTGTCGAGCCCAGGATGGAGATGCCTCCCACTATGCCCAGGCTGGGGTTGAGGGTCTTATTGGCCAGCTCAACGCCTCGGGGGATTGACAGTTTCACAGTTGCTCCAGTCAGGCCAGTCTCCTGCAACGCCTGCCAGATGGCCGACATTATCTGCCCTCGGGCGGATGGGCTAATAGCGGGCCTTCCCACCTCATCGCATAGCCCCCTGGCTAAAATCATGCCTACTCCTTTTCCTGCAACAAGAGCCGTCTCCTCTGACGCACGAGCTTGGGCCACGATCTCCAGGCCAGCTGTGACATCGAATTGATGGTTGCCGCCATCTTTGACGGCTAGGCAAAAGCCTCCCATGGCAACAACTGGCAAGGAGACTGGGATGCCGGCGGGAGTCGCTATCTCCAGGTTATGGACCGATTTTTTCAGGGAGAGAACGGCACCCTTGCAAGCTCCTGCTGCTGTCGTTCCTGTGGTCAGGCCGCGTCTGCAAAGAAGGCCGTTGGAGAGAATTACCCATCTGCCACTTTGGATCTTTTGCAAAGCCTGAGGATCAGGGCAGAGTTGGATCCAGGAGGCAGGAATGGTAAAGCCAGTGACGGGATCTACGATCGGATTAGTGTGTATCTCGGGCATAGGCATTTATGATCTCATTTATGGCAGCGACGGCGATGGGAGTCCCTCCGCGCGTACCTACCGTAGATATTGACGGCACATCGATCTCTCTCAGTCGCTCTTTGCTTTCAGCCGCATTGACAAAGCCTACGGCAGCGCCTATAACAAGTCGCGGCAAGATCTTTCCTTCTTCCATGAGCTCGCATAGAGTGAGCAGAGCGGAAGGCGCATTTCCTATCACTACTATGGAGCTGGAGAGCTTCTCTTGCAGGGCTATGACACCAGCTGAGGTACGGGTAATGCCTTGCGTCTCAGCCAGAGCATCCCCCTGGCCGATGAAGGCCTCAATGGGGCTATTATGTCCCTTCTTTAAAACCCCGGCTTGCACCATCTTTATGTCCACGAAAATGGGCGCACCCTTCTTCAGGGCCTGCAGGCCTGCCTCGCCGGGTCGGTCCTGAAACCTTAAAATCTCGGCAACGCTCGGATCGCCGGTGGCAATGACGCACCTCTGCTTGATCCTATCCTCGAATGTGCCGCCTCCAATCATCTCTGAGATGAGCCGACGGCTCTTTCTGCTTATCTCCTGGGCTTCAGGGGTTGTAGCCCCAATATCCGTGTAATCTTCCATCATGGGCAATTCTCTCGAAAAGGTTCTAGTAGCAGTATTTGTTCTCATATCCCCGTTTGGTAATTATCCTACCATCCAATATGCGAGAGTTGGCAGAGGCAACAAGCAGGGTGTAACGGAAACCGGCAGGCTTTGCTGCCGACAGATCTTCTGCAGTGAGGATCATAGTATTTTCTTCCTCTCGGGACACGTCTTTGGCCAGAACAACGGGCCGCATTGGATCGACCTCTTCCAGCAGAGGGGCAATTTCCTGCCCTTTAACATTGTAGGCTACCACGGCAAAGCCAGCTCCTGCCAATGAGCAGAGGCTTGCTGGATCGTGGGTCGAGGAGAGAAGGGCGAAGTCGCTAACCAGGGGCGCGCCAGCTCTTGCGGCTACAGAGGAAAAAGCGCTCACTCCTGGAGAGATATGCACCGGGAAGTCCTCCGCTTGGTCCAGGATCATCCATCCGGAGCTGAAGATGCTCGGGTCGCCTCCAGTGAGGATGGATGCAGTGCCGCCGGCCCCGGCAACTTGCTTTGCTTCCCTTAAGCGGGTAGCCATCCTCTCCGGGCAGGGGTCGCTGTGAGTGACCTTTTGGGCGGAAGTGAGGTCCTCAATCAATTTCAGGTATCTTTGTGCCCCGTAGATCTTCTGTGAGTATCTCAATATGCTTCTAGCTTCCTGGGTGAGATTGCCGGGACCGCCCGGGCCGATGCCCACCAGGTTTACTGCTGCTTCCGATCTTACCTTTCCCTGGAAGGTGCCCCGGCCAAGGATGATGACCAGAGTCGTCATGTTGATCCTATCTCGCAGGCTCTCTTCCTCCATCAACTTTTCCGAGTTGGTGAAAAATATCTCTTCTGCCTCTCGGCCGATGTTTTTTGCCACCAGGACGTCTCTAGCACCGCAAATGTCTAACGCGCGCAGAAGCTGCCAATCGCGCCTCTTGCTTTTGGGATTGTAGAGAGCCACGGGCATCTGTGTCTTCGCAGACAGGCGCAGGCGGCCTTCTATCTGCGGCCAGGGTGTGAGCAGATCGCTGAGGCTGATCACGGCTACGCACTCGCGGAAGACGAGGCCGGCACTGCCGGCAGCGGCTGTAAAAGATGTGACGCCTGGCACAATCTCGACTGCCGACGGCTCTCTCGCCATCTCCAGGCCGAGACCTGCCATGCCGTAGACATTGGGGTCCCCGCTGCTCACCAGGGCCACTGACCCTTTTTCCAGGAGATCAACTGCTGCTGCGACTCGATCCACCTCCTTTCCCATGTTGCTGGAGAAGATCTGCTTTCCCGGCAAGAGATCGCTGATCAGCTCCAGATAGGGTTTGTAGCCGATCACGAAGTCTGCAAGGCGTATGGCCTCTGTAGCAGCGGCGGTGCGAAGTTTTGGCGAGCCGGGGCCGATGCCAACGATCGAGAGTTTATTCTCCAATGGCAATTGTCACCCTCCCATATGCTTTCTTGGGAAAAATGAGCCTTGTCGCCAGGGCCAGGACCGCCGGCTCGGCCACGCCGGCAAGGCCCAAGTCACGGGCCCTGGAGACAGTGCTCGGTGCTTGAGAATTGAGGACCTCCTGGGAGAGGTACATCATATCCTTTCCTAGGAGGCTGGCTGCCTGCAGCATGCCCTCTTCATCCTTCTTCAGCCAGGCGGTGGCGAGGATTGCGATATCCTCTCTCCTTCTGCCCATTTCTTTTAGTGCCTCATCAATGGCATGCAGCACTTCCGAGGCGTGGACACCCTTCCTGGAGCCTATGCCCACAACCAGGCCACTCGCTTTTAAGACGGCCACGTCCTCATCTATTATTACAATCTTTGGCCCCTTCAGCCTTAAGACGGGGACGTCTTCTTTGAGAAAGGCCAGGTTGATGGCTCTGGAGGACTCTTTGTTGACGGTCGTTGCACTCAGTCGGGCCGCCACCTCTTCTAGGCAGGGTCGTCCGGAGGCGTCGGTCGCTGTGGTGATGGCTGCAAAAAGTCCGAGGCGGGCGGCGAGGAAGCGGGCCAGCTCATTGGCTCCATGGTGGCCTCCCACAACCGGCACGGCGCAGGAGATGGAGGAATCTACGGCTACCACAGGTCGGTCCGTCCATTTATCCTTGAGATGTCGGCAAAGGCTTCTGGCAATAATTCCCACAGCCATGACCGCTACCACCAGATCATATCTCTCCAGCATCATCTCCATTTTCTCTTTCTCGTAAAGGACAATGTCGGGAGAATAGCGTTCCTGCAGAGCCTCTGCTATCATCTCTGCCTTCTCTCTGTCTCTGGGAAAGACCAGAACGGCTACGGATCTATGTGCTACCGATCTCTGTATAGGTGAGACCTCCGAAATCCCGTTCTTTTCATCACGCCGCCCACTAGGATGAGGGCGCTCTTGTTTATGCCGGCCGCTTCTACCTTCTCGGCGATATCGGCCAGTGTTCCTTGCAAAACCTTCTCATCCGGCCAGGAGGCATGATAGACCACGGCTACGGGAGTGTTGCTCGGCCGGTCCAGGTTATCGACAATGTCCCGGATCTTATCTATGCCCAGGAAGATGGCCATAGTTGTGTTGTGGCGGCTCAAAGCGGCCAGCTCGTCTTTTTCCAGTGTGATGCCGGCTGGCCTCGTCACAATCAAGGACTCTGAAACTCCTTTCAGTGTGAGCTGGGTCTTGAGGGCGGCGGCGGAGGCGAAGAGGGAAGAGACGCCGGGCACGACCTCCACTTCCACGCCCGCTTCTTCCAGCGGCTTCATTTGCTCGAGTATGGCGCCGTAAAGCGACGGATCTCCGCTGTGCAGTCGCACCACCTTTTTGCCCACCCGCAGGGCAGAGACGATCCTGGCCGTGGTCGTTTCCAAAGAGATGCCATTGCTGTCCATCGTCTCCGCTTTCAGGCCCTCAAGGAGGGCTGGATTTACCAGAGAGCCGGCATAAATCACCAGGTCAGCCTCCAGAAGAAGCCTTTGGCCTTTGACTGTGATGAGATCTGGATCTCCCGGTCCTGCTCCCACAAGGTACAGTTTCATCTCCGCCTCCGGGCTAAGAGAACGGAAAAATAGTCGCTTCTCTCCGGCATCTCATCCTTGACGATCCTCTCCTCTGCAGTGTAGAGCATCGAACCCAGCACAAACTCCTCAAAGCCACGGCTCTTCAGTTCCTCTGCCAGCTTCCTGGGCCGAGTGGCCTTTATCCTGATGACCATCTCTATAGGCGAACCGTCTGAGATCTCAAAGGATCTCTCCAGGGGAGCAGCAAAGCGCGAGGCGAGCGCGGGTACGATACCCACGCCGGGGATAGTCTCGATCTCAATCCCCTGATGGTTTTGCTGAATCACTCTTTCCAGGTGGCTGAAGGTGGAGAAGGTGTTTACATCCCCGATGCAGGCAAAGCCGGTACAACCTGCCGCGGACGCCTCTGCTACCGTCTCGGCATTCTTGCTCCATATCCTCTCCAGCTCCTCTTTATCCTCGATCATGGGAAATTCCAAGATCTCAGGCCGGCAATATGGCCGGGCCAGCCGCGCTGCCATTTCACCCGGCACAAAGACCTTTGTGCAGTTCTTCAGTGCTGCTGCTGCTTTTAGCGTCAAAAGCTGCGGGTCTCCCGGGCCAAGACTGATGCCGATCAACATTTGCCAATCACCATGAAGATGGGGTTAACGGGTTTTAGGGCTATGTCTCCTCCTAAATCGTAGCCTCTTGCGATGTGAATCTGGATAAGCTCCTGAAATATCCCTGCAACTTTCATCTTCTCAGCTATGCGGGCGGCTATGCCCAGGCGCGCCAGGTCCGCCACAATTACGCAGCCGGAAGCAGCCTTCTCCAGAAGCAGGGGCAAGAACTCATCTATGCCGCGCGTGCCACCGATAAAACATTTATCTACTCTGGGAAGGCCGGGCAAAATTGCGGCTGCCTCGCCCAGGAAAAATTCCCCTGAAACCCTGGTCCTGCATATCTGCACCGCCTCACCTCGTCGGTCGATGCCGTAGATTCGGTCTGTGTAGTTGGAGGCAGTCAGGGATACGGCACCTGAGCCACAACCGATGTCCAAAAAAACCTGGCCAGGCTTTATGTTCAGCTTCCCCATGGCGATGTAGATGTTCTCCTCCTGCGTCGCCGTGCCCGAAAGCTTCATGGCTGCAAAGAAAACCATGCTGGCATAAAAGGTTAATCCAAGTAAACTTTTCTGGAGTTAAATTAAGTTAATCCTTATTTGGGCGTTGTTATTATTATTATTTTTCATCGTACTCTACTTAAATCACTCTTTGCTCTTCTCCTGGCCTTCCCTCCACCTCCTCTCTTTTACTCCTCAGTAGCTGGTTCCTCTTCCAGGCCATCGCCAACGTCAGCCAGATCGAAATATCCGGAGATGCGCACTATGTCCAGCCGGGATATCTTATAGGAGCCGCCCTTTCTCTCCAGAGGAGGGTTAATCTCGATATCCAGTATGGAGAGGCCTGTCTTTCCGGCATTGTAGCTCTGGAAGATCTGCCCCCAGGGAACCAGGTGCGCTGTCCGCGCTTTGCCAACCCCATGGCGCAGCTCCACCGCCAATATGCCCTGCCTTCCCGAGCGGGTAATGAATTCCGTCTCGCGCGTCATCTGGTGCGCACCGGCCGCAAGGCTAAAGTGTTGCTTGAAGTAGAGCGACCTAGTCTTTCGTGCATCCAGGCTCTTGCACTCTATGGCCAGATAGTATTCGGGATTCTTTGAATCCACCAGTATGTCCATGAACTGGGCGGAGAAGCGCGATTGCTTGAGCCGGTAGGCTATGGCGGCGATGCCATCCTTCTCGAAGAATGAGTTGAGGGCACTGACCAGCGCCCACTCGAAGTCGCCCATCGCGTGTCGTTTTATACTGATCTCTAAAAATATCTTTTCCTCTGATATGCCTGAAAAACTTGAAGTACATTGCAGAAGAAGCAGTGTCCATGGATATTGAGGAGATCGCCAGAAAGTACTGCATGAAGGAGCTGAAGCCCATTGCCAAGAAATACGGCATTGGAACGCGCTGCGTCAAGAAAATAGATATCATCAAGGCATTTCCGCCTGGGGCACTGGCGGAGCTGACTGGCGAAAAGCAATAAAATTGAGAGCATTTTCATGACAATACTGGGGCGATTCATTCGCGCAAGAACCATCACTGATGCCTGGGCTAGATGCCTCAACCTCATCTGGCGGCAGGGCGCTGAGATCACTGATGAGAGGGGCACCAGGATACGCGAGCTCTTATCTTTGCAGGTGGTGGTGGAGGACCCCTATCACGAGATGATTCCCGCCGAGTACTCCTGGAACGAGGAGCGTCTGGAGGAATACGCCCATCAGCTTTTATCCGACAATAATCCCGGCTTTGAGTACACATACGGCGAGCGCCTGCGTGCCTGGTCCCTACCGGGCATGCCTGCACTGGATCAGATCGAACAGGTCATATTGCGACTCAAGGCCTCGGCCAATACGCGCCGGGCAACGGCCGTAACCTGGATCGCGCCTGTGGATGCCGCCAAAGAGGAGGTTCCCTGCATGATAGTGGACGACTTCAAGCTGCGCGATGGGCGCTTGCACCTGTCCGTCTTCTTTCGTAGCCACGACTTTGCCGGAGCCTATCCTGCCAATCTCTACGGCCTGGCCAGGTTGCTGCGATACGTCAGCAGTCAGGTGGGTGCATCGCCGGGATCGATCTCGACCACCAGCGCCTCAGCGCACATCTATGAGCACGACTGGGACTTTGTGGAGAGGATGTTGCTGGGGATGGGATCTGTGGAGATTTAAAAGAAAATGGAACTGCAAAAAATATCTGTTTTTATCGATTTTCTTTTCGTTTATGGTCGATAGCCTCTTAATGATCAAGGCCGAGGAGGTCCTGGGAAAAATTGAAAAGGGCAAACCCTGGAGTATGAGACTGTTATCATCTACGGGGACCTGGGTCTGCACTGTATGGACTTACTTTTAACAAAAATAAGTAGAAAATTATAAAATATATAATAAAAATCGAATATTTAGTTATCAAAGGGGATGTGTTCATCGATCACTCTGCTTTCGTTGGGCTGGTGGACTTTGACGGCACCACATTCATAAAGGCTGCCAACTTCTCAGGCTCTTATTTTCAGGAGGATGCCGGCTTTCCAATGCAAAGCTTCAGGGTGAGGCCAACTTCTCTCGGATTCATTTTGCAATCGACGCCAATTTTTCGCGGGCCACGTCCAATGATGCCGACTTTGGCCGGTCGAGGTTTGAGAAATATTTCTATCTGGCCAATGCCAAGGTGTACACATTGAATCTGTCCGATGCATTCTTTTCGGAAGGTTCGAGCATTCACATCAAGGACTTCGATTTTAACCGCATAGTCGTCCGCTGGAATTCCATCAAGGAGCACATTCTCTTTAATGGCTCTTTGTACCTGACGCTCACCAGAAACTTCGGGAACCTGGAGCAGTTCGAGGATCTGGATGACTGCTATTACAGTATCGAATGAAAAAGCAGGCGTGTTCGCATAAGCCCTTCCCCAAGCTTTTCGATCGTCCGGCCTGGATCTCCTGCGGCTACTGTGTGCGCCCCCCTTATACCATTCTCCTGAGCCTGACCATCATCTTTCTCTTCGCGGGCATCTTCTGGACAGGAGACGTTCTGCAGTTGGACGGAGTGGATACGCATCGGCAAGCGTGTCCCTTAACGATGCCTTTTACTTCAGCAGCATGGGATTTCTGAAAAGCCCCCCCTGAATTTCAGCATCATTGAGGGCTATGAGGTCCTGGCTGTGATAGAGACGTCGCTGAGATGGGTGCTCATGGCCCGGTTTCTGGTCACATTAAGCCGGATGATGTTGAGATAAGATAGCATTTGTTGCATAGCCTGTAGACCCCCTCGACAAACGGTCTGAGCGAAGTTATCTCCAAAGGTCCGGCAGGCTTTTGGTGATCCATCCGGATGGCCTGCAATTTTTTCCCGCGAAATCCTTTTCATGACGGAAGTAGTGGATTAGCTAAAGAATTGAATAAAATGCGGTCAAGTGCCGAAAATTCAATCACTCTGTGGCATCGTGTGCTGTGAGACTGTGACCAAGAAAAGAAGCATGGCAATTGAGATAAATCGGAATCAATATCTATGACATATAAGAATGATCTGAAGGATCGGGAATCGCAAGCCATATTCCATACCTACGCCCGCCAGGATGTAGTCCTTGTGCGCGGAAGCAAAGCCCTCGTCTGGGACTCGAATGGGAAGGAGTATCTGGACTTTGTGGCCGGCATCGCCGTGAACAACGTGGGTCACTGCCACCCGGCAGTGGTCGAGGCCGTAAAGCGGCAGGCAAAAAGGCTAATTCACTCCTCCAATCTCTACTACACGGAAAATCAGGTTCTTTTGGCAGAGGAGCTGACAGCTCTAACAAGCATGATGCGGGCCTACTTCTGCAACTCAGGTGCAGAGAGTGTAGAAGCAGCCTTGAAGCTCACCCGCCGAGCCACCGGCAAATCAAAAATCGTGGCCGCAGAGCGTGCCTTTCACGGTCGCACCTTAGGCGCTTTAGGTGTCACCTACAAATCCATCTACCGCGAGCCTTTTAGACCCTTGAGTGAGGCGACATTTGTTCCTTACAACGATGCAGAAGCTCTCAAAGCTGTTGTGACAAACGAGACTGGAGCTGTCATCTTAGAGCCGGTGCAAGGAGAGGCCGGTGTCTATGTGGCCGACGTCGATTACCTGCGTGCAGCACGACAGATATGCGATGATAAGGGGGCTCTGCTCATATTCGATGAGGTACAGACCGGCTTTGGACGCACGGGAAAGTGGTTTGGCAAAGATCACTTTGGCGTTATGCCGGACATCATCACTCTAGCCAAGGCCCTGGCTGGCGGCCTGCCCATAGGTGCCATGCTGGCCGTGGGCCCGGCAGCAGATGCCTTCTCTAAGGGAGACCACGGATCCACCTTTGCCGGAGGCCCACTCATCTGCGCAGCCGCGTTGGCCACAATCCAGGTCATAAAGGAAGAGAAGCTGGTGCAAAGGTCCGAGGAGATGGGTGCATACCTTAAGAGCCAGCTTGAAAAGCTCGCGCCTCGTGAAATTCGCGGCCTGGGATTGATGGTTGGCCTGGATCTCGACTCGGACTGCAAGTTCCTGGTAGAGAAGGCTCTGCAAAAGGGAGTGCTGATCAACAGTACGAGCGAGCACACCCTCCGCTTCATCCCGCCTTTGGTAGTCGGAAAAGCTGAAATCGATAAAGTGGTGAGCGTGATTGGAGAGTCACTCTGATTCCTGGCGGCTCTCCATGCTGCGCCCGGTCTTAAGTCAGCTCAAGCCCTATGTTGCCGGCAAAGGCTTCGGTGAGATCTCCCGTAAATATGGCATCGCGCAGGAAGCGATTGTGAAGCTAGGCAGCAACGAGAATCCCTATGGCCCCAGTCCCAAAGTGACTGAGGCTCTGGCCTCCATCTCCCCGGAAAGATACCCTGAGCCAGAGGAGCTGATAGCGGGCATAGCCGCATATACCGGCTTTCCCGAAGAGATGATAATAATCGGAGCGGGCATGGACGGTGTTATGGATACCATGACCCGGCTTTTTTTGGAAAAGGGAGATCGGACTTTTATTCCCACTCCAACCTTCAGCTACTATGAGATACTGACTATTACGGCTGGGGCCACGCCCAACTTCGCGCCTCGCGGGCCGCAATTCGAGATCACAACCGATGTGCTGTCGGACGCAAAGATGGTCTTTCTCTGCTCGCCCAACAATCCCACTGGAAACGTGACAAGCGAGGATGATGTTCGCGCCCTGCTGGAGAGCGCGAAGGGCATTGTGTTCCTGGACGAGGCCTATGTGGAATTCGCCGACAGAAGCCTCATACAACTTGTAGAACGGTATGACAACCTGATTGTGGGTCGCACGTTGTCCAAAGCCTTCGGTCTCGCAGGCATGCGCTTGGGCTACGGCGTGGCCCCTCGTTGGATCGCAGATCAATACAGAAGGGTGGCGCCTCCCTTCTACGGCATCAGCTGTGCCTCGGTTGCTGCGGGAGTTGCAGCTCTTGAAGATTTGCCTTTCATGCACAGATCTGCGGAAAAGATAATAGCAGAGCGGCAACGGCTGCAAAAGGAGATAAAGGCGCACCCCTCTCAGGCCAACTTCCTCTACCTGGGGACGGAGCCTACCTCAGCTGAGTTTGTGGAGAAATTTCTGGCCAGAGGCATAATCATTCGCGACTGCCGCTCCTTTTTTGGGGCAGGCGAGCATCACGTTCGTGTGACTGTGGGAACGCCTCTTGAGAACGATCGCTTCCTTTTCGCCTTTAGGGAGATATGCGAATAGCGCTAACCGGCACACCAGGCACGGGAAAGACAGCAGTCGCCGGGCTTTTGCCCTACCCGTGTATAGACATAAATTCTCTGGTAAGGGCAGGCATGAATTTCGGCAAAGATCCCCAGAGGGGCTGCCTGGATGCGGATATGGATGCTCTGGCAGATCATCTGGCAAAGCTGGACTGCGATGAGACCGTCATCCTGGAAGGCCATTTTTCCCATCACTTTGCAGACTGGTCCATTGTCCTGCGGCTATCATCATCTGCACTTAGAGAGCGCCTGGAGGCTCGAGGCTACTCTGCCCCAAAAATCCAGGAAAACCTGGAGGCAGAAGTACTCGATGTTATTTTAGTCGAGGCGGTAGAGCTTTGCAGCCGGGTTGATGAGATAGACACAACCGGAAAGAGTCTCTCGGAAGTGGCAGAGCTGGTTGTGAAAATAATCCAGGGGAGACTTAAGCTCGCCCCTGGCCAGGTGGATTGGTTTGACGAATTTTTTGGCTGTGATCTCTAACCAGGTGCGGAAATGGTTTTGATCTGGGTGCGCAGCACCTTCGATGCAAGCATCATTTTATTGTGGCCGCACACATTCAGGAGATGGCCGGTGCGTCCTGCTGCCTTTTCCAGAAAGTTGAGGCAATGAGTGCTGTCGGCATCAGTACAGGCAACGACCACCGCACCCTTTGCGTCTCCTGCACAGATTATGGGTGCCGACATCCATTTCCGCGGTGAGCCCTCCTCGCATTTATGGACACGAGGCTGGCCTAGAAGAAGGCTTAATTTCAATCCATTAATGAACTCGATTAGCTCCTCCACCGATCCCTGCAGCGCCCGCAGCACCATGCCGTTCTCTTCTCTAAGAAATACTCCGTCCACTTCTGCACCTCCATTGCCTGCTATTAGATGGGCCAGCGCATCGGCCAGCTTCTTATCCATATCCTCTGATGAAGACAAACTGATCTGCATTATGCTGTCCATAGCAGCAAGCTCCATGTTTGCCTGCAACATCTCAATCTCCTGTTCCTTTCTTGCCGTTATGTCCAGGAGATTGCCCAGGATTGCTCTCTTGCCTTCATACTCAATGGGAACCGTTCGAAACTCAATCCATCGGCAGGTTCCGTCTTTGCACTGCACCTTCGATTCATAAACTGGTACATTGGTCAGCAGGTCGCGCTGCAGGCGGCTCACGCACTGCATATCATCAGGCTTTACGAGCTGCCAGAAGGGCAGGCCAAGCAGGCTCTGTGCAGAGCAGCCGAATATCTCCTCCAGCTTTGGATTGACTAGCCGAAAGGCTCCCTCCTGTAAAATGTAAATGCCTGCCAGGGTGTTCTCCACAATAGTTCTATGGATTCTCTCCGATCGTTCGATCTGCTTACGTATTGTTCTTTCGTTAGCCTTGAATCTGGCCTCTTGGGTAAGATTCTCGAAGACATACGGGAGGCTCTTGAAGCTTTCCAAGCTCTTGACCACATATTTGGTTGCCCTGTTCTCAAATGTCACCACTGCTATCTCTGTAGTGCCGTGGCCGGAAACCATGACCACGGAAATGTCCGGATCAAGCTTTCTGATCCTCACCAGAACATCCAGGCCTCCAATGCCGGGCAAGACCAGGTCCACTGAGATCAGGTCGTAGGTGGTGGCGGCTATCATCTCCAGCCCCTCCTCTTCCGAGGCAGCAAAGTCTAAGAAGAATTCATCATGCTTTCTAAAGTCCATTCTAATCAGCTCGGCATGCTCTGGATCATCTTCAATAATAAGAATGCGAAATCCTGCCATGAGAATCTTTCCCTGCTCAAAATAAGAATAATAGATTTGCATATTTTTATCTTTCTACCAATAGCCTTCCTATTAAAAACTACAAAATATATATAACTATCCTCAACAAGATATTGGCGGCTGAAGTGGCTGCAGGTCCTGGACCAAAAGCTGCAAATTAGCCCGAAAGTAACTGTAATCAGTTTAGAAGAATATTGAGTATTTTAACAAAAATCTATACCTACTGCCATAGATTTAATAGCCTGTAAACGCATAAAACCGGAAAGATGAAACTATGCATCGCCCTCTTTCTCTTGTTTCTCGTATCTTGCTGTCGGGCCAAGATCCTGACAGGCGATCTGGGCGAATCGGGAGATGCGATGACGCTTTTGGCCGCCATCCTTCTGGCCGGAGATGGAGATATGATTAAAATCCAGCCCGGAAATTACGCCGGCGTTATTGTGAATAAATGCGTGAACGTCATCGACAGTGGCTCTGTAATTGTGAACGGATCATTAGCTTTAACTACGCCCAGCTGCAGGGTCTTCGACATCATCATAAAGGCCAGTGGAAAAGATGCTGCAGTCGGCCTCGACACTTGCAACAATCAACTCGCACGCTGCACTATGGTCGGTATCGCGATGGCTTTTAAAGTGATCGGTGCGAATAATTTCATACTGGATTGTCGGATCGATTCGCCTCAGGGTGTAGAGATCTTCAGAGCGAAAAATGATGTACTTCGCAGCATCATCTCGGGTGGCACGGCCATTAGAATCAATGTCACATGGGATGACATGATCTCTTGCTGCCAAATATCTGTTTTGCAGGGTGGGGTTTTGATTGGAGACTCCCGAGGAAATGCTGTTGTCAATAACACCTTTTCTGAGAACGGAATTGGAGTGGTGCTCACCAGATCTCATGGCAATGAAGTCTCTCGCAACAACCTGTCATGTGGCTATATGGGCGGTCTTGGTGTTGTAGATTCCAGCAGTATTAACCTAACGAAAAACTGCATAACAGGCAGTAAAGTAGGCATACGCCTGAGAGGCTCGCATAGCTGCATCGTCTCAGGCAACGTCTGTGAGAAGAACGAGCGTACTGGAATATTCGGTGAAGGTGCCTATCGAAACCTTCTGGAGAGCAATAATCTTCTCGAGAACGGTAACGGCATACTTCTTCAGGGCTCGGCGGAGGACACTCTTTCTTCCAACTATGCATATCGGAACGTCTATGGAAGCTCTTTGCGTGGCTGCACGAAAAATATGCGGCAGGGAAATATACTCCGGGAAAACTCTTGCAGCCTGCGCCTTGATCCCGGTCAGGACTGGTCAGGGTCCTCAAATCATGGTTTATTTGTACAGGACATAGATAAAAGCAATCCGGCAGACAATAATCATATCTGTTGCCTGGTAGGGAAAGCCGATCTCATGGTGCCGACGGACTGCGGCTTCTGGGGGGTTGTCTCCAGCAAAAACATTCGTGCCGCCAACTTGGCCCTAAAAAACAGCAGCATCTCATGGGCGGAAAAGGGATTTATTCTTCTGGATAGCCAGGCGGCTGCCATATCTCGCTGTAGGGCTATGGACTGCAAGACCGGATTTGCGACGGAGGGATCATCCCGCTGCCGCTTCGCCCAAGACCTGGCTCGTAATTGCTCAGCCGATGGCTTTCGCGCAGACAGCGCACGAGGCTTGCTCCTATTAGAATGCGAAGTAATGCCATGTCAGCGCAGCATAGCTCTTCATGAATCCCAGCTATGCAGGATTCAAAACTACAGCATCGGCAAAAACCAAGAGAATGGAGTTCTTCTCAGCAAATCCCATAATTGTTCTCTTATCGAAAATGCAGCGTTTTCCAATGATCAAGGCATATTCCTTATGAGCAGTAACTCCTGTTTACTGCAAGCAAATAACGCCAGCGCGAACAAGATAGACGGCATGTCACCGCAACAGCTATTCGGTTCCAATGTCCAAAACAACATCGTCCTAAGAAACGGTCAGGGAATATTCATTCTGTCCTCTCGCAAGTTGGTCGTCATGGGAAATATACTGGGTGAGAATAGCCGTTTTGGTCTGCGCATGAGCAGCTCTAAGGACCGCAACATCACCGGGAACAACATCTACAATAACCGGACAGCGGGCGCCAATTTAGGGGACTGCGTTTGGAATAGGCTCTACCATAACATCTTCGCGAAAAATGGCATACAGAACGCAGCGGATAACGGGCAAAACCGGTGGGATGCCGGAGCAACTCTTGGCGGTAACTACTGGAGCGACCACGAGGTTTTAGGCAACTCGGCAGATGCGCTCCGCCAAATTCCCGGTGGCGGCGTAGATCGCTATCCTTTACAGGACTCGCGAGGATGGCAATGATCGATCAAAAGGATCTTGATCTCCTCAAGATCGCCCAGGACGGAGTGCTTATGACATCGCGGCCCTTTCAGGTCTTAGGAGATATGATGGATATATCCGAGCAGGAGGTTATAGTTCGCCTGCGTGCCCTGCAGGAAGAGGGCGTAATTCGTCGCTTTGCTGCCACCATTGGTCACAGGGCACTGGGAATTGTGGCCAATGCCATGATCGTCTGGAAGGTGTCTCCTGTGGATGTGGATCGGGTAGGTATGCTATTTGCATCAATCGATGAGGTTACCCACTGCTACGAGCGAGCTTATGCAGAGGACTGGCCTTATAATCTTTACACCATGGTACACTCAAAAAGCCGGGATGACTGCCTAACGATCGCAGATCAGCTATCGCAAAGGTCAGGCATTAAAGAATATAAGGTGCTCTTTAGCGAGTTTGAGTACAAGAAGACCAGTGCCAGGATTTGATTGAGGCAATATGGCCGAACAAAGAGATATCAACTCAAGAAGACCGCTTTTGCCCCTTTTTCTGGACCTAGGGTCCAGGCTTGTGGTAATTTTTGGCGGGGGAAACGTTGGCGAGCGCAAAGCCAGGCTGTTTTCTCAATATGGGCCTGTGAAAGTATTGTCCCGTGATTTCTCTCCAGGGCTCCTGGATCTGGAAAAGGACCCGCAAATGCAGATTGAGCTGGTGGAGTGCGACCTATCCTTTGGTTTTTGCAAATATCTTCAGGGTGCATTCATTGTAATTCCAGCCACCGGCGACTCAATATTAAATCGGGCCATAGAAGAGGAGGCGAGAGCCCACGGCATCCTCGTGAACAATGTGGAGGAGGTGAGAGATGTGGTGGTTCCATCTATTCTGCGAAGGGGACACATTGCCATTGCCATCTCTACAGAGAGCCCGGGCCTTACCAAGTACCTTCGCCTTCGCCTAGGGGAGGATCTGACTGAGAACTACCAGGACATGGCTCGGCTGCTTTCTCAGATAAGGAGGGAGAACAAAGAGCTTGTGCCCATGCAGAAGGATCGCGCCCGCATAATCTGGGAGATATTAAAGGACGATGAGGTTTGGAGGCTTCTCGAAGTCTCCTATGAAAAGGCCTATATGAAAGCTCGCTCACATGTTTGCCTTGATGAGCGAGATAGCATCGATGTTGGTGACACACCGCAAGGCCTCCATTGATGAGATTGAGCAGGCCTGGCACGGCGATGTGCAGACCATTCTCAAGTGGGTGGGCTCACAGGAGAGAGTGGAAGAGTGCGCCGTGCTTAAGACCTGCAATCGCGTCGAGATTTATATAGTCAGTGTGCGTGGCGAGAAGGTGCTCTTCGACCTGGCCAAAAAGGCGCGCGTCTCTTCTCGCATAATCGATTTTCATGATCATAATGAGTCCCTGCTTCACCTCTTGCGCCTGGCCTCGGGGCTTGAGTCCATGATCCTCGGCGAGGACCAGATATTGGGTCAGATGAAGGAGCTGGTACAGGTGGCGGCCAAGGCGGGAACAACAGGGTGGATGCTGGATACCGTCTTTAAAAAAGCCATTGCCGTCGGAAAACGAGTAAGGAAAGAGACCCACATTAACGAGAGGTCTGTATCCGTAGGCTCTGCCGCCGTTGACCTGGCCAAAGAAATCCTTGGGGATTTGAAGGGATTGTCGGTTCTGGTGATTGGCGCCGGGGAGACGGGAGAACTGATATCACGAGCGCTTTTGGCTAGGGATATCGGCTCGCTGGCGGTCACCAACAGGACCTATAGCTCAGCCCAGTGTCTGGCCGAGTGCTTGGGTGCGAAGGCCGTGCCCTTTGAGGAGATGAAAATTCGCCTTAAAACAGTTGATGTGGTTATCAGCGCCACCTCTGCGCCCCATTATATCTTGCTCAAAGAGGATATCGAGAAGGCCATGGCGAATAGAAGTGATAAACTGCTCATAATAGATATTGCCAATCCCAGAGACGTAGACGAGGCTGCGGCAGAGGTTCCTGGCGTAGAGTTGCATAACATTGACAGTCTGAAGACTATCCGCAGTGAGAACATGCTCCATAGGATGGCGGAGGCCAATCGGGTCGAGGCCATCATCGCCGAGGAGATGCAGCTTCTAACGGCTAAATATAAGCGAAAACAGGCCGAGGATCTGCTGGCCAGGCTATATTCTAAAGCCGAGGTCATCAAGGATCAAGAGGTCAAGCGGGCCATGAACAAGCTCTCTGCCAGGCATACTTTGGGCGAGATCGAACAGCAGGTACTGCAGGACATGAGCCATTCCATTGTAAACAAGCTCTTCTCAGAGCCCACCAAGGCGCTCAAGCGGGCGGCGGAGCACGGAGACACAGAGGCCCTTACGGTTATGGGCGAGCTATTCCGGCTGGAGGAAAATAAATGCGGCGAATGAGGCGGCTAAGAGCACCAAAAATCAGAGAGATGGTAGCAGAAACCAGGCTATCTATCAATGATTTAGTGCAGCCCATCTTCGTGGATGAGAGAATATCCGTGCCGAGGGCAATTGAGGCCATGCCCGGTCAGTTCCGACAAAGCCTGGAGAGCGTGGCGGTGGAGGCTGGAAGCCTCGAAGATCTGGGCGTGCCTGCTGTGCTTTTATTCGGCCTGCCAGCTCTTAAGGATGAGATGGGTTCTGGTGCCTACGATCCACATGGCATAATTCAGAAGGCAGTAGCCGCTATCAAGGAGACCACCAACTTGATAGTAATAACCGATCTATGTCTGTGTGAGTACACCAGCCATGGCCACTGCGGCCTCGTCCGGGGCGAGAAGATCCTTAATGACGAGACGCTGCCAATATTAGGAGAGACTGCAGTGAGCCACGCTTTGGCAGGAGCGGATATAGTGGCGCCCAGCGGCATGATGGATCACATGGTGCAGGCCATACGTGCCGCTCTGGATATGGATGGATATACAGACACACTCATTCTCTCCTATGCCGCCAAGTATGCGTCTACCTTCTACGGGCCCTTTCGCGAGGCTGCCGAGTCTGGCTTTACCTGGGGTGACCGCAAGGGGTACCAGATGAATCCCACTAACTTTTCCGAAGCGCTCTGGGAGGTGCAACTGGATATCGAAGAAGGTGCAGACATGATCATGGTCAAGCCGGCCATGCCATATCTCGATGTTCTGCGCGCCGTTAAGGACATGTTCGGCATGCCCACCGCTGCGTATCAGGTCTCAGGCGAGTATTCCATGATCGCGGCTGCTGCAGAACAGGGCTGGTTGGATGAGAAGGCGGCCTTCCTGGAGGCTTTAATCTGCATCAAGAGGGCGGGTGCGGATATGATCATAACCTACTGGGCCAAGGAGTACGCGAAGCTTCGCCTTTAGGATTCAATTTTCAAGATCTTCTTGCCATGCCAGATCGCTGTACCGGCTATTGTCAATGTCTCGGCTGTCAAAGATCACCAGCTCATAGACTACTCCGTTCTCTCTTACCTCTGCCCGAACGCCATAGCTCTCTTCCATCTCAACAAATATCTCTTCCTGCATATCCAGGCCGTGTTCAAGCTCAAAGCCGTCAATCTCTTCCAAGGAAAATCCCTGATCCGATGAGACATTCGTCTTGATCTTTTCTAAGATTTCCAGCGGCTCTTTCGCGGCCAGGTAGATTATGAAACCGTCGATCTTGTCCTCGATGAATTCGATCATGAGCAGAAATTCCCAGGGATCTTTTGCGACCATCAATTCTCGTTTGCTCTTTAGCTCATCGATCAGAGCCGCAGAGAGCTGGAGATCTTCCGCCGCCTGGTGCATGGCTGCAAAGAGTGGATCGTGGGCTACAGCAATTTCATCAATGATCTCCTTCCAGAGATCGTAGGTAAGGCCAAACAAGTCGAAAGCTCCTCAGAATGTTGGTTTTAGATATTGGATCTAATAGTGGGGTATGTAGTGATCATCAAGTGTATTCAACCTTTTGAGATCGGAGACGAAATCATTAAAGAGATTTCTATTTCTCAAGACGGCGGCGGGATGATAGGTGACAAGAAAGCGATCCTGCGAGATTTGGCCGCGCAAGGATGTAACGCCCTGCCTACCTATGAGTGCCAGTGTAGCCGTGTTTCCCAGCAAGCAGATAATTTTAGGCTGGATAATTTCTATTTGAGCCTGCAAATAGGGGCGACATTGATCGATTTCTGCTTTCTTCGGCTTTCTGTTTTGGGGGGGACGGCATTTGATGACGCTGGTTATGAATACCTTTTGTCTCTCTATGCCTGCCTGCTCTAAAGCTTCGTCCAGCAGTCTTCCCGCCCGACCTACGAATGGCTTTCCTATGAGGTCCTCCTCTCGACCGGGGGCTTCTCCCACCATCATGATCTCGGCGGAAGCGGGACCACTGCCCGGCACGGCGCATTTTCTCCCCTCGCATAGAGGGCAAAGGTGGCATGTACAGATTTGCAGGTCAAGATGACTGAGATCGACTTGGTCCATGAGGATTGTGTTTTCTTTTCGTCGTTGATAATCTTTCTTCCCAGAAAACGAAAGGTTCTTATTTGCTCAAAACCTGTAGCTACCAGAGGAGGGCACTAGATGCAGTTTGCAGAATGGACTTATCCCTTGAGGAAGTTTGACGACATATATTATACTATTGAGAGGATCGTTTACGGCAAGGGTGAGCTGAAGGGCTTTACCACAGAAGAGATCTATAGTAATTTGAGGGATAAGCGCTTTTTCCAGGATGTTCAGGACCTGAACACATACTTACTGGATAATGGGGCAAAATATAAAATAAGAAAGATTGACGCGGCCTGGGAGCGCTATTATTAGTTACCCTAAACTAGCCTTTATCGAACCTTTTTCTGCAAAGTAGATATTTCTTTCATCAATTCCCAGCTCCACGGATCTACCTGTGGCCAGAATGCTGTGGCTGTGCTTGAGCGGAGCTACCCTTACGCCTGCGGCAACCACGGATTCTGCCGGCAGAATGGCATTCTCGCCGATAACGGCGATAAGGCTCTCTCCGGCACCTTTTCCCCCCAAAACGCTATGCTCCTCTATGGTAGTGTGGCGGCCGACGATGGTGCGGCAAATGCTTGCCCTGTGCCGGATATGGGCGAAGCTCATGATCATGCTCTCTTTGATCTCCACATCGCGTTCGATGATACTCGTGTGGCCGATGTGAGTGTTCTCGATCATAACGCCCTTCTCTATGTGGCAGTTTCTACCGATGGAGACATTGCCAACAAGTTGTATCTCGCCAGAGGCGAGGTGAGGCTCGATTTTGGCTAATGTACTGGGATGAATCCATTGATTGGGCTTATAGTGGTATTTGCGATCGAAATGGCGTACGGCACCTGAGAGGCAGTCCATGGCTGCCTGGTGCAGCCGCTCCGGGGTGCCGATATCGATCCAGTAGCCTGTGATGGGGAAGCCGCAAACGGGATAGTCGTTCTCTGTCAAATAGGGGATCAGGTCGCCGCCGATATCTCGGGCCTTGTCACCCATCCTGGCCAGAACCTCGCGAATCTGGGGTGAGAAGAGGTAAAAGGCGGTGTTTATCATGCGGCTTGGCTCGCTTCCTGCTTTCGGCTTTTCTGCGAATCCCTTTATGCGCATATCATCGTCTACGCGGGCCACGCCGTACTGAGATACATTCTCAGTCGGCCCAAGCTCTTTCAGGGCCACGGTGAGCATGGGCTTGCGCTTTCTATGAAACTCGACAAAGCTTTTCAGGTCGATATCGATGAGGTTGTCGCCAGAGACCACCAGCAGGTCGTCGTTGATGTCGAAGTAGTTCATGCAATAGCGCAGGGAATCTGCACTGCCATTGTCGTCGTAGAGTGGCTGGTAGCTGAAGTCCTGATGGTCGGTTATGTCCAGGCGCTTGAAGAAGCCCTCGCCTGCTTTGAAGTAATTGCTGAGGTTGAGGGTGTTGCTGGCGCCCTTGCTGCCCAGGATGAACCTTCTGCAGCCTTGGCTGGCTAAAACCCGAAAGAGATTGGCGATGATGGCGGTATCGCACAATTCTACCAGGGGCTTTGGCTGATCTAGCGTAAGTGGGTACAAGCGCGTTCCTGAGCCACCAACTGTTGCCAAGACCTGAGGAAACATGGCAACTGGCTATGTCACTACAAACCTTAAGCCTGTCGCTAAATCTTCAGGCTATCCTTGTGCCTCGTCTAGTAACCGCGCATGATCCTCATGACGATGCGGGCGATCATGAAGGCGAGGGCAAATAGGATGACGTAGAAGGCTATGTTTAGTATGTCCATGAGTGCATGCTGGTCATTTCTGGTTTAAAGATTTGACTGAAAGCATCGCCAGATCGAAATGGTTCCGTCGATCTCCGCCATCTGCCGCAGGTTCTCTACCAGGGCCACGATCATCTTTAGGCAGTAACATGAGATCGCTCGTGAGGACTGCTTGTTCAGGTGATACTTGCGCTACTTATTGCAAACCGATAGCTTGCCACGTGGAACTCCGCGGCTTCCTTTGAAATATACTCAAAATACTGCATCTACATCAGCACTTTACCCTGGTTTTTCCTCCCACAAAAAGATTGATCTCCCAGAACCGCACCTGCCCTTGAAGAATAGGTGTGATTCATGATTCAGGCCGAGGCCATAGAAAAGGCGAAGGAGCACTTCGCCAAGCTGCTGGAAGCGCAGCTTTTGCGCGTCGATCAGATAAAGGCAGGAGAGGACTGGGCCGATTACAGCAAACTCAGGCCAATCATCATTGGCGTGGTGGGCGGCGATGGCATTGGCCCATACATTACCCGCGAGGCAGTCCGAGTCCTGAGGTACGTGTTGACAGAAGAGATTGCTGAAGGAAAGGTAGAACTGCGCGACATTTTGGGCCTAGACATTGAGTCGCGGGTAAAAGTCATGAAGGCTCTTCCCGAGGACGTCCTGGCGGCGCTCAAGGAGTGCCATGTGATATTGAAGGGCCCCCTTACTACTCCCAAGAAGGGAGACAAATGGCCAAACCTGGAGAGCGCCAATGTCTCTATGCGTCGCGAGCTGGACCTCTTCGCCAACGTCCGACCTGTCAAGGTGCCCGAGAAGGGCATAGACTGGATCTTCTACAGGGAGAACACCGAGGGCGAGTACGTTCTGGGCAGCAAGGGCTATAATGTCACAGACGACCTGGCAGTGGACTTCAAGGTCACAACTTCACCCGGCGCAGATAGGATCGTGCGCCTGGCATTTGAGTATGCCAAGAAGAACGGCATCAAGAGGGTCTCAGCAGTCACCAAGGCCAACGTCATCAAGGCCACGGATGGCAAATTCCTGGAGACTGCAAGAATTGTGTCCAGGGAATATCCGGACATACAGTTCGATGACTGGTTTGTGGACATCATGGCTGCCAAGCTGGTGGACGAGAAGCGCAGAAAGGACTTCAAGGTCATTGTGCTGCCCAACCTCTATGGCGACATACTCACAGACGAGGCTGCCGAGTTTCAGGGTGGCGTTGGCACCGCCGGAAGCGCCAACATAGGCAAGCGTTATGCCATGTTCGAGGCCATCCACGGCTCGGCTCCGCGCATGGTAGATGAAGGCAGAGCCGCATATGCCGACCCGGCCAGCATGATGCGAGCTTGCGTCATGTTGCTGCGGCACATCGGCTATGTGAATCAGGCTGCCAAAATGGAAGGCGCGCTGAATATCTGCGGCCAGGTTGAGCGGAAAGTTGTCCTTACCGGGAGAGCCGATGGGGCAACAGGCGCTCAGTTTGCTGATTATGTGATGCAGACCCTCCAGGACACCAGCCTGTAGAGTCGCGCCAGAAGCTATGCAAAGCTTTAGCTAAAATAATTGCGTACTAGTATATGTGAAAAATCTGGCTCTAGCATTCTTAAGCCTGAGCAAGGAGGACCGCTCACTGCTCAGTGCTATTGAGACCGGGATGAAAACTCATGAGTGGGTCCCATCCTTCATGATCTCAGAGCTATCCGGCCTGCCGGTTCGCAAGGTGGAGTTTCGGCTGGGTCAACTTTTTGAAAAGAAGCTGGTAGAGCGGGAGAGCATGCACTACCTCGGCTATCGCATAGGTTTTGATGCCTATGATCTTCTGGCACTCTCTGATTTCGTGAAACGAGGAACTGTGAAAGCTTTTGGTGAGAGGATCGGGGTAGGCAAAGAGTCGGTGGTATGCGAAGCCATGGGAGAGATGCCTCTCGCCATCAAGCTCCACCGCCAGGGAAGGACCAGCTTCAAACATGTGCGCCGCCTGCGCGATCACCTCACAGACAAACCCAAGGTGCCCTGGCTTTATGCCGCAGCTCTGGCAGCTCGGCACGAGTTCGCTATTATGGAGAAGCTCTACCCAACGGTGTCCATTCCGAGGCCAGTTGCTGTAAGTCGTCATGCTCTGGCCATGGAATTTGTGAGCGGCCCAGCTTTGCATCGGATCACGCTCTCCGATCCCGTGGATGGACTGAACATGATCTTAGTGGAAGTGGGAGCGGCATTGCGCCTGGGCATGATCCACGCCGACCTATCCGAGTTTAACGTAATGGTGGATGAGTCGGGCCCCAAGATCATCGACTGGCCTCAGGCTGTAGAGGTCACCCACCCCCATGCCCAGGAGCTATTGGAGAGGGACTTGGTCAACATCCTGCGTTTTTTCGAGCGAAAATACAGGATAGAAATGCCATTGGAAAGGGCGCTCTCACGCGTCTGGGAGTGGGATGGCAGTTGAGCATATTTGGGGTGGATATCGCCAGCGGCTCGCCTGCAGGCAGACGAACGCCAAGCTACTCTATGGTGATCCTGGATAAGGGGGATGTCGCATGTTTTCACATGATCAATCTGCATAAGCTGATCCGGCTCATCAGGGAGCGCCAGCCGGAGATGGTGGCCATGGACAACCTCCACGAGCTGGCCTCGGATCGCAGGGATCTGGTCAATATACTACGCAGGATGCCTCCTACCACAAAAATGGTGCAGGTGACGGGCGCGGAGAAACCGGAGTCCCTCATCAAGCTGGCCCGCTACTACGGCATCACCTTCGACCGCACCAAGCCACTGCAGGAGGCGGAGGCCTGCGCCCGGCTGGCTGCCAAAGGCGTGGGGGTAGTTCTATATGCCTTTCAGGAGCGGACATGGATCAAAGTGAGCAGACGTCGTTCGCTGGGCAGGGGTGGCTGGAGCCAGAACCGTTACACTCGAAAAATTCATGGTGCTGTGATGGGTCTCGCGCGCGAGGTGGAAAAGCAGCTTCGAGAGGCCGGGCTGCAGTACACCTCTCGGGCAGTTGAGGGCCTGGGCGGCTATACTCGGGCGGAGTTTGTGGTGGAAGCGCCCCGTGAGGAGGTGCACATCAACCCCGGCTACCACAGCGACGCGCAGATGTTGGTGCAGAGCATGGAGCGGCCTGAGCTGCAGTACAAACCACTTCTGCAAAGGCGCGAATACATCATTGTGGGCCTGGATCCGGGGACGACTACAGGCATCGCTGCTCTGAACCTATGCGGCGAGCTGGTGGACCTGATTAGCTCCCGAGCATTGTCTTCCTCGGATGTGATAGAATGGATCGCTACGCAGGGTAGGCCGCTTGTTATTGCCACAGATGTCTTTCCAACGCCAGGCAGCGTGGAGAAGGTCAAGCGCGCTTTTAATGCTGTTCTCTATTCACCCGGCGGGGACATTCCTACGGAAGAGAAGATTGCATTGGGCAAGGTTTTCGGCTACAAGAACGATCATGAGCGCGATTCTCTGGCTGCGGCCATGAGCGCTTTTAAAAAGTACAGAAACAAGTTCTTGCAGGTGGAAAAGAAGGTCCCCTCTGAGATCGACCCTGATGAAGTCAAAGCGCTGGTGGTGCGTGGCTATTCCATAGAAAATGCCATCGTGCAGTTCGTGCCTTCTTCTCCTCCAGCCAGACCGACGGCACCGCCGGAGGTGGCAGCACTCGATGCATCGGGAGATGTATATGCCCTGCACCAGCAAAATCAGCAGCTCGCTGATCAGGTCAGGACGCTGCGCTCTTACCTGGATGAGCTGCGGGCAGGTCTAGCGAAAAAAGAGGCCGCTCTGAGGGCTACCGACGACAAACTGGAACGCATGCGGGACAAAACTGCCCGCGATATCAAGCGGCAGCGTGAGATCAAGATTCGAGACAAAGAGATCGCGCGCTTGCGGGCGGTGCTGCGCTCTGAGAGAACGTACATCAAAAAACTAAAGAAGACAATAGAACGCCAGAAGAAGGCAGAGATTATTGAGGAGACGCGGGGCCTGCAAAAGCTCAAGCCTTTGTCTGCCTTTACCCGCGAGGCAGTGCAGCTTGCCGCTGAGCAATATGGGCTGGAAAAGGGGGACTATGTTTTTCTGGAGGATGCCAGCGGCGGCGGGAAGAGCACAGTTGAGCTTCTCCGCGAGAAGGAAATTTCGGGCGTGGTGGTGGAAGGAGAATTGGCTCCTGTCGTGCGAGAGCACTTCTTGGAGTTTCGCATCCCAGTCTTCTCCAGTAAAAATGTGCCCCTGCAGAGGATCAATAAAATGCCCTTCGTGCGGCCGGAGGATTTGATGGCTGCCTGCGCCGTGTGGGAGGAAGATATGAAAGATCGCCTGGCTAGGCTGCAGGGAGAACGGCTGGAGAGTCTTTTCCAGGAGTACCGGGTGGAGAGAAAGAAGGCGGAGAAGAGAAAGCAGAAGCTTACAGGGGCGACTTTGGGCTCTGCGAATTGAGATATTTT